>NZ_JBHFHG010000006.1:0-422355 GCF_041927495.1 Herbiconiux liukaitaii
AAGAAAAACCCCCCAGGCACCACCCCCCCCCCCCCCCCCCCCCCCCCCCCCCCCTCCTCCCCCCCCCGCCCCGGACTTCGACCTCTCCCGGTCGAGCTGATGAAGAGGTCAACTCCGTGGACACACACATCGAAGACACCAGCACCTCGGTCGCGGTGCTCTCGCTGACCGGCATCTCGAAGTCGTACTCCGGCGTCGCGGCGCTCGCCGACGTCTCGCTCGACGTGCGCGCCGGCGAGGTGCACGCCCTCCTGGGCGAGAACGGCGCGGGCAAGTCGACGCTCATGAACGTCGCCACCGGCACCGTGCAGCCCGACCGCGGCTCGATCACGGTGGGCGGCGAGTCGATCGACTCGCTGAGCCCCGCGCTCGCGGCCCGCCTCGGCATCGCCATCGTGCACCAGCACCCGGCGGTGCTCCCCGACATGACCATCCTCGAGAACCTGCGTCTCGCGCTCCCCGCCTCCGTGTTCGAGGGCAAGGGATCGACCGAGGAGTACGCGACCTCGCTCATCCGCCAGTCCGGCCTGACCGCGCACGTCGGCGACCGCGTCGAGACGCTCACCGTGGCGCAGAAGCACCTGCTCGAGATCACCAAGGCGCTCGCGCTCGAGCCCAAGGTGCTCGTGCTCGACGAGCCCACAGCACCCCTCGGCCAGGACTCCGTCGACCTGCTCTTCGCCCGCGTGCGCGAGGCCGTGGCCCAGGGCACCGCCGTGGTGTACATCACCCACCGCATGGCCGAGGTGCGCCAGCTCGCCGACCGGGTCACCGTGCTGCGCGACGGCCGCCTCCGCGGTGTGGCGCGCGTCGACGAGGTCACCGACGACGAGCTGCTGACCATGATCATCGGCCGTCAGATGGAGTCGACCTTCCCGCCCAAGCACGTGGCGAGCGACTCCGACGAGGTCAACCTCGTGCTCGACGGCCTCTCCGGCGAGGACTTCGTGGATGTCTCCGCCGCCGTCAAGCGCGGCGAGATCCTCGGCATCGCCGGTGTCGTGGGCAACGGCCAGAGCGAGCTCCTGCGCGCCATCGCCGGCCTCGACTCGTTCACCGGCCGGGTGGTCGTGGCCGACCGCAGCCTGAGCTCGTCGCAGCTGCTCGAGAAGGCCGCCTACATGCCGGCCGACCGGCACACCGAGGGCCTCATGATGTCGCTCTCGGTGCGCGAGAACGCGGCCGTCTCCGCCCTCAAGCGCTTCAAGAAGGGGTTCCTGCTCAGCTCGAAGCAGGAGGTCGACACCGTCGGCACCACCCTCGACTCCCTCGCGGTCAAGGCCGCGTCGCTCGACTCCGTGGTCTCCTCCCTCTCCGGCGGCAACCAGCAGAAGGTCGTCATGGCGAGGGCGCTGCTCTCCGAGCCCTCGATCGTGATCGCCGATGAGCCCACGCAGGGTGTCGACGTGGGCGCCCGGCTCGAGATCTACAAGATCCTGCGCGATGTCTCGGCCGCCGGCATCCCGGTGATCGTGGCCTCCTCCGACGCCAAGGAGCTCGAGGGCCTGTGCGACCAGGTGGTCGTGATGAGCCGCGGAAACGCCGTCGGCACCCTCGTGGGCGAGGACATCACCGAGACGAGGATCGTGCAGTCGGCGGTCACCTCGACCGCGCACACCGCCAACGTGCAGCTCGCCTCCGACCGGGTCGTGCGCTCCACGCCGCTCCGCCGGTTCATCCAGGGCGACTACGCACCCTCGGTGCTGCTCGTCGCTGTGATCGCCCTGCTCGGCGCGTTCATCTTCGCGCAGAACGCGCGGTACCTCTCGGACTTCAACATCTTCTCCGTGCTCATGCTCGTGAGCGCGCTCGGCTTCATCGCCCTCGGGCAGACCATCTCGCTGCTGATCGGAGGGATCGACCTCTCCGTGGGCCCCTTGGCGGGATTCCTGGTGGTGATCGCCTCGTTCTTCGTGAACGACGACAAGCCGTTCGGGGTGATGGGCCTCGGCATCCTGCTGATGTTCGCGGCCGCGATAGCCACGGGGCTCGTGAACGGATCGCTCATCCGCTTCGGCAAGTTCACCGCGATCGCCGCGACACTCACGCTGTACATCGCGCTGCAGGGGCTCAGCTTCCTGCTGCGCGACTCGCCCGACGGCTACATCGCCGGATCGTTCACGGCGCTCGTGACGACCAGGGTGGGGCCGGTGCCGCTCATCTTCGTGGTGCTCGTGGTGTTCACGGTGCTGCTCGAGCTGCTGCTGCGCAAGCGCAAGTGGGGCTGGCGCCTGCGGGCCACGGGCTCAGACGAGGAGGCGGCGCGTCGCGTGGGCGTGAACATCGACCGCACGGTCGTGTTCGCCTACATGGCCACTTCGGCGCTCGCCTTCTGCGGAGCCATCGTGCTCATGACGCAGATCGGTGTGGGCGACCCCGCCCAGGGCGTGAGCTACACGCTCTCGAGCATCACCGCCGTGGTGCTCGGCGGCACCTCGCTGCTCGGCGGTCGGGGCACCTTCGTGGGCAGCCTGCTCGGCTCGGTGCTCATCATCCAGGTGCTCAACGCCACCACGTTCCTCGGGCTGTCGCAGATGTGGCAGTACATCTTCCAGGGCGTGCTCATCCTCGCCGCCGCGGTCTTCTACTCGATGGCCCGCCGGCGCCGGAGGGTGCTCGTCTGACCCCGCCGCGATCCGGGCCCGCGAGGCGCTAGGGTCGGTGGTCGACGCCCATGGGGGCGTCGGGGTCGTGGGTCGGCGCCCGGTGGGTGACGCCGGGCCGCGGTGGAGAGGAGCGCGGTGAGCGAGATCCTCGACGACATGGACTCCCGGCCGGGGAGCGCCACGTCGCTCCTCCGCACGGTGGTGGGTGTCTCGCTGCGCGAGATCGGCGGCTGGATCGCGGTCGCCGACCTGCTCGTGCTCATGGAGGCGCTCGGGGTGCCCGCCCCCCGTGCCCGCACGGCACTCGCCCGGGTCAAGAAGAAGTCGCTGCTCGTGGCCGAGACCCGGGGCAGGGTGGCCGGATACGCGCTCGTGCCCGAGGCGGTCGCCATGCTGCAGCGGGGCGACCGGCGCATCCAGCACCCGCGCACCATGGGCCCCGACAGTCGCTGGTGCCTCATCTCGTTCTCGATCCCCGAGGAGAGTCGGCACCTGAGGCACCAGCTGCGCCGTCGGCTGCACTGGATCGGCTGCGGCACGGTGTCGCCCGCGCTGTGGATCTGCCCGGCGTACCTCGAGGGCGAGGTCGAGGAAATCCTCGACGACCTCGGGCTGCGCGAGCACTCGACCGTCTTCATCGCGGAACGACCGAGGGTGGCCGGCGACCTGCGCGAGGCGGTCGCATCGTGGTGGGACCTCGACGCGCTGCGGGCCGAGCACGAGGAGTTCCTCAGCCGGCACGCCGCCGACGGAGCGGTGCCGGAGACGGCGGAGGTGTCGCCGCGCGAGGCCTTCGCGACGTACATCCGGAGCGTGGACACGTGGCGCATCATCCCGTACATCGATCCCGGCCTGCCCGCGTCGCTGCTTCCCGACGACTGGCCGGGCGAGCGGAGCAACGCGCTCCTGCTCCGCATCCGCACGCGGTTCGGCGGCCAGGCCGCGGAATTCGTGCGGGAGGTCACGGGAGCCTCAGACCTGGGATCTATGTCGAAAGACTGACGCTCGTTGCGTTCGCGAGATAGGGTGGGCGCGTGGACAACGACACGACAGCGGAGACCAACACCCGCCCCCTCGAAGACGGCATCGTCACCGACCTGCGGGAGAAGATGAGCTACGGCTCGTACCTCGGGCTCGACACCCTGCTGAGCGCCCAGAACCCGCTGAGCACGCCCGAGCACCACGACGAGCTGCTGTTCATCATCCAGCACCAGACCACCGAGCTCTGGCTCAAGCTCGTGCTCCACGAGCTCAGCGCGGCCCGCAGGCTCATCGCGGCGGACGACCTGGCCTCGGCGCTCAAGAAGATCGCCAGGGTCAAGCACATCCAGAAGACCATGACGGAGCAGTGGTCGGTGCTCGCCACCCTCACGCCCAGCGAGTACGCGCAGTTCCGCGACGCGCTCGCGAACAGCTCGGGCTTCCAGTCGTACCAGTACCGCGCGGTCGAGTTCGCACTCGGCAACAAGAACGCGAAGATGCTGCAGGTGTTCGACGGCGAACCGCAGGCCCGCGCCCTGCTCGAGGAGCTGCTGCACACGCCGAGCGTCTACGACGAGTTCCTGCGCTACCTCGCGAGGCACGGGTTCGCTGTGCCCGCCTCGCTGCTCGAGCGCGACGTGACCGTGGCGCACACCATGACCCCCGAGCTGCTGCCCGTGTTCATCGAGATCTACGACAACGCCCAGGAGCACTGGGCCGTCTACGAGGCGTGCGAGGAGTTCGTGGACCTCGAGGAGAACTTCCAGCTCTGGCGCTTCCGGCACCTCCGCACGGTGCAGCGCACCATCGGCATGAAGGTCGGCACCGGCGGGTCGAGCGGCGTGGACTTCCTGCGGCGCGCGCTCGACCTCACCTTCTTCCCCGAACTGTTCGCCGTGCGCACCGAGATCGGACGCTGAGATGACCACCATTCCCGACACCGTCCCGTCTGCCTCGGTGCCCAGCGCCGCGGAGCTCGACGCGCGCGATCCGCTCCGCGGGTACCGCGATCGTTTCCTGGGCGCCGATGACCCCGCGGTCTCGGCCTACCTCGACGGCAACTCGCTCGGCCGCCCCACCAAGAACCTGCCGCAGAAGTTCACGGAGTTCGTGACGGAGCAGTGGGGTGCCCGTCTCATCCGGGGCTGGGACGAGACGTGGCTGCAGCTGCCCCTGCAGCTCGGCGACAGGATCGGCCGCGAGACCCTCGGGGCCGCCCCCGGTCAGACCGTGGTCGCCGACTCCACGACCGTGTCGCTCTACAAGCTCATCCGCACGGCGCTGCACGCCCGGCCGGGGCGCAGCGAGATCGTGATCGATCGGGGCAACTTCCCCACCGATCGCTTCGTGGTGGAGGGGATCGCGGAGGAGACGGGGGCCGTCATCCGCTGGATCGAGACGGATGCTGGCGCGGGAGTGACCGTGCAGGATGCGGCCGCCGTGGTGGGGGAGGACACGGCCGTGGTGGTGCTGAGCCACATCGCCTACCGGTCGGGGTACATCGCCGACATCGAAGGGCTGACCGCCCTGGCCCACGAGCGTGGGGCGCTCGTGCTGTGGGACCTCTGCCACTCGGTGGGCTCGGTGCCCATCGAGCTCGACGCGTGGGGGGTCGACCTCGCGACCGGGTGCACCTACAAGTACCTCAACGGCGGCCCGGGGTCTCCCGCGTTCGTGTACGCAAACGCGGCGCTGCTCGAGGATGCTCGGCAGCCGATCTGGGGCTGGATGGGGGACCACGACCCCTTCGCCATGGCGGGGGGGTATCGGCCCGCCACAGGCATCCGCCGGTTCATGAGCGGCACACCTCCGATCATGGGCATGATCGCGATGCAGGAGATGCTCGACCTCATCGCCGAGGTGGGCATCGAGGCCATCCGGGAGAAGTCGCTCGCGCTCACCGACTTCGCGATCGCGCTGCACGACGAGCGGCTCGCGCCTCTCGGGGTCACGCTGTCGTCGCCGCGACGGCGGGAGGTGCGGGGCAGTCACGTCACGCTCGACCATCCTCGTTTCGCGGGGATCATGGATGAGCTGTGGGCGAACGGCGTGCTGCCCGACTTCCGGGCGCCGTCGGGCATCCGGCTGGGGCTCTCGCCGCTCTCGACGAGCTTCGCGGAGGTGGAGGTCGTGATCGAGGCCGTCCGCGGGATCCTCGAGCGTGACGGCGACTGAGACGGGTCCCTCCGCAGCCGGCGGGCCGTCACCCGACCACACGGAGCGGTACGGACCCGACGCCCTCCACCTGGTCGACCTCTTCGCCGCTCGCGGAGACGATGATCGCGATGGAGCGGCCCGGGGCGGTGCGGCGACTGGTGGAGCGGACGGCGGTGAGGCCGGGCGCGGGCTCGTCATCCTGCTGCATGGGGGGTTCTGGCGGCGGCGGTGGGATCGCACGCATCTGTACCCGATGGCGGCGGCGCTCGCCGCTGAGGGGTGGACGGTGGCCCTGCCCGAGTACCGGCGTGTGGGGGATCCCGGTGGCGGGTGGCCCGGTACCGGTGACGATGTGCTGCGGCTGCTCGAGGCCGTGCCGCCGCTCGTGCGGGCTCGCTGGGGTGCGGCGGTGGCCGAGCGGATCGTGCTCGTCGGGCACTCCGCGGGCGGGCACCTCGCGCTGTGGAGCCAGACGCAGGAGGCGACGGTGCACGGGGTGGTCTCGCTCGCGGGAGTGCTCGACCTCGACGCCGCCCACCGCGCCCGCCTGAGCGACGGCGCCGTGGCGGAGCTGCTCGGCGGGGCGGGGGCGCCCGGCGGATCGGCGTCGGACCGTGATGCGGAGTCGTCAGGCGGGGCGGGGGCGGCCGGGTTCGCCGCGTCGCTCGAGGCGGTGGATACGATGCGGCTACCTGTGCCCGAGGGGCCCGCGATCACGCTCGTGCATGGCGCCCTCGACGACGAGGTGCCCGTGTCGTACAGCCGCGCCTACGCGGCGCGCGATGAGCGCATCCGACTAGCCGAGATCGCGGATGCCGGGCACTACGAGGTCATAGACCCCACCAGCCGCGCGTGGCCGACCGTGCTCGCAGCGCTCGACCACCACCGCTGAGGCTCGGCGTCAGAAGCGGAGGAGGATCTTGCCTGCGCGGCCGGGCTCGGCGCTCGCGGCCGCCGCCTCGCGGGCGTTCTCGGCGTCGAAGATCGCCTCCACGGGCAGCGCGACCTCACCGGAGCCGATGCGCTGCAGGAGCTCGCCGAACAGGGCGCGGCGCTTCTCCGGCTCCATGTCCCGGCTCACGCGGCTGCCCCAGAAGCCCTTCACGGTGGCCTGCTTGAAGATCAGGTCGCCCGACGAGAGCTCGAGGCCGCCCGACCCCATCGCCCCGAACGACACGAGCGTTCCACCCTCACCGAGCAGCGAGAGCAGATCGCCCGCGGCCGATCCGCCCACCGAGTCCACCGCGGCCTTCGGGCTCGCCCCGGCCAGCACGGTCGCCGCCTGCTCGCGCCACTCCGGGCTCTCGGTCGACACCACGTCGCCGATGCCCTGCGCCGAGAGCTCCTGCACGGCGGCGTCGCGCCGCACGAGACCGAGCACACGCACCCCTCGGGTGGCCGCGAACTGCGCCACGAGCCGGCCGACCGCTCCGTTCGCGGTGTTCTGCACGATCCAGTCGCCCGACTGCACGTCGAGGTAGTCGAGCAGGCTCAGGGCGCTGAACGGCATCGAGATGAGCTGGGCCGCGGTCTCGTCGCTCACGCCATCGGGCACCGGCACGAGCCCGGCGGCCTTGGCCACCACGAACTCGCTCCACGCGCCGAATGTGCCGCCCGTCGTGACCCGCTGGCCGAGCTGCAGCACCTCCACACCCTCGCCGAGCGCGTCGACGACACCCACGGCCTCGGTGCCCGTGGCGGCCGGCAGCTCGGGCTTGAAGCCGTAGGTGCCGCGGATGGTCCACAGGTCGTGGTTGTGGATCGTGGCGAGGGTCACGCGGAGACGCACCTCGCCGACGCCGGGCTCGGGCAGCGGGCGATCGACGAGCTCGAGCACGTCGGTGGCCTCGCCGAAGGTGGAGTGGATGAGTGCGCGCATGGGGAGCTCCTTCAGCTGGATGCGGTGGATGGGGAGGGGAGAAGACTGAGGGGTCAGGGGCGGTTCAGTTCGCGCTCTTCGCGAGCGACGCGAGTTCGGAGCGTGACGCTGCGCCCGCCTTGCGCAGCAGGTTGGAGACGTGGAACTTGACCGTGTTCTCGCTGATGGCGAGCTGCTCGGCGATCGCCCGGTTGCGGGCGCCGGTGGCCACGAGCCGCAGCACGTCGCGTTCGCGGGCACTCAGCGGCACGCTGTCCTCGAGCAGCTCGGGGGCGGCGGGAGGATCGAGCGGCAGGCGGATGGCGAGATCCGTTCCCCAGCCGACGGTCGAGGAGACCCTGAGCTCGCCGTCGAGAGCGGCGACCCGCTCGGCGATCGGCCGCAGCGAGTCGTCGTGCGCCGTGAGCTCACCCTTGCCGTCGTCGCGGATGTCGATGAGCAGGTTGAGGCCGTCGCAGTCCCACTGGATGCGCACCCTGCTGGTGTCGCCGTGATCCACGAACGCCAGCACGGCGCTCCGCACGATGGCGCGCGCCGCGTGCGCGACGTCGCCGGGCAGCGCACGGCCCGTGGTGGGGGGCTCCACGAACTGCACGTCGAGGTCGCCGTGCCGCACGAGCGGCCTCAAGTCGGTGCGCAGCCGCGCGAACGCACCCACGACGGGCTCGAGCATGCTGGCCCGCTGCTCGTCGCTCGCCATCCGCAGCCCCACGAGGGCGCTCGCCGCGATGTCGATGGCCATCGTGCGGGCGGCCTTGTCGTCGATGCGCTTCGACCGCAGCACGGCGAGCACGGACTCGAGGGTCACGGCGTGCCGATCCGTCTGCTCCGCCAGCACCGCGGCGGCCTGCGCCGCGAGCCGCCGGGAGGCGGGGGAGGGCAGCTCGGCCAGGGCCGCCGCAGCGGGCGTGGACGCGACGGGAGAGGGCATGAGGACACTATACGCCCCACCCAGCCCATCCTTTCGAGTAGGTGCAACGCCCCGAAGGGAGGGCGGCACGAGGCGGCGACCGCGCGCAGGCTGGGGACATGACCGACGAATCCACGACCACCGACCGCATGAGCCCTGCTCACATGAGCCCTGGGCACGCCCTCGTGCTGGTGCGCCGCGAACTCGACGAGCTCATCGATGGGGTGCTCGCCGCCGACCTCGATCCGGCAGGCGAGCAGCGAGGTGCCCTCGAGGCCGTCACCGAGCTCATCGCCGGAGCCGACCGCGTGTTCGTGCTCGGCGCGGGCCGCTCGGGCCTCGCCCTCGGCATGACCGCGATGCGCCTCATGCACCTCGGGCTCGACGTGCACGTGGTGGGCGAGGTGACCGCGCCGGCCATCCGCCAGGGCGACGTGCTGCTCACGGCGAGCGGATCGGGCACCACGGCCGGCATCGTGCGCGCCGCCGAGACCGCCGCGAAGGCCGGTGCCGGCATCGCGGCCTTCACCACCGCGCAGGGGTCGCCGCTCGCCGAGCTCGCCACCGCGCTCGTGGTGGTGCCCGCCGCCGACAAGCTCGATCGCTCGGGCACCGCCTCCGACCAGTACGCGGGCAGTCTCTTCGAACAGCTCGTGGTGGTGCTCGGCGACGCGATCTTCCACGCCCTGTGGCAGCGCTCCGGCCAGACCGCCGACGAGCTCTGGCCCCACCACGCGAATCTCGAATGACCCTCCCCGACCCGCTCCACACCATCCCCACCACCCCAGTAAGGAATCCCTCATGAAGCTGCAGTTCGCCATGGACACCCTCACCACCGAAGCCGCCCTCGAGCTGGCCGCCGCCGCGGCTCCGCACGTCGACATCCTCGAGCTCGGCACCCCGCTCATCAAGAGCGCAGGCCTCTCGGCCGTGACGGCCATCAAGGAGGCCCACCCCGACAAGATCGTCTTCGCCGACCTCAAGACGATGGATGCAGGTGAGCTCGAGGCCGACATGACCTTCGCCGCCGGTGCCGACCTCGTGACCGTGCTCGGTTCGGCCGGCGACAGCACCATCGTGGGCGCCGTCAAGGCCGCGAAGAAGCACGGCAAGGGTGTGGTGGTCGACCTCATCGGCGTGGCAGACAAGGCCGCACGGGCCAAGGAGGTCGTGGCCCTCGGCGCGGAGTTCGTGGAGATGCACGCCGGTCTCGACGAGCAGGCCGAGGACGGCTTCACCTTCTCCACCCTGCTCGACGACGGCAAGGCCTCCGGCGTGCCGTTCTCCGTGGCGGGCGGCATCAACGCCTCCACGATCGCCTCGGTGCAGCAGGCCGGCGCCCAGGTCGCCGTGGCCGGCAGCGCCATCTACAGCGCTCCCGATGTCGGAGCCGCCGCCGCCGAGCTGCGCGCCGCGATCGTCTGACCCGCTCCCTCCCGGCGAGCGTAGGCTGACGGCATGGCACAGGAATTCAGTCACGACGAAGGCCAGCACCGCTACTCGCTGCGCATCGACGGTGCGCTCGCGAGCGCGGTGGGCTACGTGGTGAACGAGAACCACATCTCGTTCACGCACACGTTCACCGATCCGAAGCAGCGGGGCAAGGGCCTCGCCGGCGAGATCGTGCAGTTCGCGGTCGACGACGTGGAGGCCAACACGCCCTACCGTGTGGTGCCGATGTGCTGGTACGTCGGCAAGTGGTTCGACGAGCATCCCGAGCGCTCCGGGCTGCTCTCGCGCTGAGTGGCGGCGGTCGCAGTGCGACGGCTATGCTTCTGCGTGGGGAGGGCTTCGGCCCTCTCCACCACTTTTTAACGGGCGGGTTCGCCGGATAGCGTTGAGCCATGAGCTCCGCACCCGAGTACGACCTCCGCACCTTCCCCGCCGCTCTCGCCGAGGGGAGCGCGGATGCGGCCACGCGCGAGTGGCTCCAGGCGGAGTCGCGCGGGTTCCACGAGCCGCGGATGACCGCCGAGCTCGTGGACAGGGCCGCCGCCGAGATCGCCGCGGATGGGCGCAGGCTCACGGGTGCCTACCCTCGAGGGGCCGCCGACGAGCTGCCCGTCGCCACCTTCGCGGCCTACGAGAAGACCCTCAACGTCGGGGGAGCGGAACCGCTGCCCGCGCATCTCATCGCGGGCGTGACCGTGCGCCCGACCCACCGCCGCCGGGGCCTCCTGCGCCGCATGATGACCGCAGACCTGCAGGCCGCTCGTGACGCCGGTCTCGCGATCGCCGCTCTCACGGTCTCCGAGGCCACCATCTACCGCCGCTTCGGGTTCGGTGCCGCGTACTGGGTGCACGAGGTCTCGGTGACGACGGGGCCGCGGTTCCAGCTCACCGTGCGACCGGCCGGGCGAGGCGAGCTCATCGAGGCGGCGGAGCTCGTGCACCTCGCACCTGGCGTGTTCGCCGCCTTCCACGCCCGCACGCCGGGGTCGGTCGACCGCCAGCAGCAGTACGTGAACCGCAGCGCCGGTCTCTCGGGGCCGACAGGGGGAGACGACGCCACGGTGCGCGCCGCGGTGCACCTCGACGAAGGCGGTGCGGTCGACGGCTACGTCTCGTACCGCGTGCACGAGGGGAAGACCTCCACCGAGCTCGAGCTGATCGACCTCGTGGCGGCGGGCGACGACGCCTACCTCGGGCTGTGGGAGCTGCTCGGATCCATGGACCTCGTCGACAGCGTGCGGTTCCACTCGGCCCCGGCAGACGACCCCCTGCGCTGGGCGCTCGCCGACTGGCGAGCACTCCGCACGACCGCGCAGAGCGACCAGCTGTGGATCCGCATCCTCGACGTGCCCCGCGCCTTCGAAGCGCGCGGCTATCGCCAGGAGGCCTCAGGCGAGATCGTGCTCGAGGTCGCGGACGAGCTCGGCCACGCGGCCGGCCGCTACCGGCTGCAGGTGTCGGATGGTGGGGCGACGGTCACTCCCGCGGGCGATGCGCCTGCCGACCTCGAGCTCGAGGCGTGGGCTCTCGGCTCCGTCTACCTCGGAGCGGTGCAGCCCACCGTGCTCGCGGCGGCCGGCCAGCTCCGGGAGCGCAGCGACGGGGCGGCCTCGCGGCTCGGTGCGCTCCTCGCGCCGGTGCGCCCGGTCTACGGCATCACGCACTTCTGATCGCAGGCCCGCCCTCAGGGGGCTGGGCCGTCCGCGATGGCGCGCGCCGAGCGGAGGAAGGCGTCGCGCACCGACGCCGGGCCGTCGAGGTAGCCGCCGATGAGGGCGCCGTCCCGCAGCAGGTACAGCCCTTTCGCGATCTCGGCCGCCTGCGCGTCGGTGAGCTCGGGCCGCCGGGCGAGCAGCGCCTCCTGCAGAACGGAGCGGAACCACGAGCGGTGGCGGTCCACGATCCGCCGCACCTCGCTCGAGGCATCCGGATACTCGACGGCGGCATTGATGAACGGGCAGCCGCGCGTGTGCCGGGAGGCGAGGTCGTCGGCGATGAGCACGACCAGGTCGTCGAGCGGATCGCCGCCGCTCGCGGGGGCGGCCCCGGGGGCGGACGCTGTGGCGGACTCGACGGCGAGGCGGATGCGAGTGTCCTCGAGCTCGAGGCACGCGGCCACGAGCGCCTCCTTGCCCGCGAAGTGGCGGTACATCGTGGCGCGGGGCACTCCGGCCTCGGTGAGCACACGATCGAGGCCCACTCGCGTGATGCCCTCGTGGTAGAACAGCTCCGCGGCCGTCTCGAGCAGACGCTCTCGGGCCGCGGAGGGGCGCACGCCCTGCGCTCGCCTCTCGCCGCTCGTGGTCATCGGCTCAGCTTAATGGAACAGTCGTTCTCCTTTAGCTGCTCGGACTATCAAACAGGTGTCGAAGAAGATAGGGTCGCCCCGTGAGCAGAGCGCGCAACGCCCAGAGGTCCCTGTCCCTGATCGCCGGACTGGCCCTCGCCGCCGGCCTCCTCACGGGAACCGGTGCGGGCGTCGCCGCGGCCGCCGAGACGCCCCCGCCCCCGCCAACGCCCACGGCCTCGCCCTCGCCCTCGCCGGCCCAGGATGCGCCGTTGGTCGACGAGGCGTATCCGCTCGCGGCCGCCAGCTACTACAGCTTCCGCGCAGACGACATCATCAGCGACGCCAACATGTACAACGGCGGCGCCATGAACACCGAAGCCGTGCAGAGCTTCCTCGAAGCAGAGGTGCCCGGCTGCGGCAACGCCAACTGCCTGCGCGCCTACCGGGTGTCGACCCCGACCCTCGGCGCGGATTCGTTCTGCTCCTCGTACTCCGGCCGATCCGAATCGGCCGCCTCGATCATCTCCCGGGTCGGGATCGCGTGCGGCGTCAGCCAGAAGGCGCTCCTCACCCTCATCGAGAAGGAGTCGAACCTCGTGACGTCGAGCGCGCCCACCGCGGGCCGGCTGGCCGCCGCCACGGGCTACGACTGCCGCGACGACGGCACTCCGTGCGACCCCGCTACGAGCGGTTTCTTCAACCAGGTCTACAACGCGGCGCGCCAGCTCAAGAGCGACTACCTGAACCCGCGGCTGCCCATCGGCTCACCCACCCCGGTGCTCTACAATCCCGACACCTCGTGCGGATCCGCCCCGCTCACCATCAGGACGAAGGCCACGGCCGCCCTGTACAAGTACACGCCGTACCAGCCCAACCGAGCGGCCCTCGACGGCGGGGATGACGGCTGCTCCTCGTTCGGCAACCTGAACTTCTGGGTCATCTACACCGACTGGTTCGGGTACCCGCACATCGACGTCGACCGCATCCAGGGCGCCGACCGCTACGAGGTGGCGGCCTCCATCGCCCGCGAGGCCTACCCTGGCGGAACCTCCACTCTCTTCGTGGCCACCGGTGTGGGGTACGCCGATGCGCTCTCGGCCGGCCCCGCCGCGGTCAAGCTCGGCGCACCGCTGCTGCTCACGACTCCGACCACCCTCCCCGAGGCCGCCCGCGGCGTGCTCTCCGACATGACGAACATCACGCGCATCGTGGTGGTGGGCGGGCCCAACTCCGTCTCGGAGGGCGTGCTCGCCGAGCTGCGGTTCTACCGGCCCGCCGCCACGGTCGAGCGCTGGGGCGGGGCCGACCGCTACGCCGTCTCGCGCACGGTCGCGGCGAGGGCCTTCGGCTCGGGCACCCAGGGGGTGTACGTCGCCACGGGCGCCAATTTCCCCGACGCACTCAGCGCTTCAGGCGCCGGCGGCTACCTCGGTCGGCCCGTGGTGCTCGTGAACGGCGCGGCCACATCCGTGGACTCGGCCACGGCCACCCTGCTCACGCAGACCCTCAAGGCGACCTCGGTGACCATCGCCGGTGGCCCCAACTCGGTCACACCGTCACTCCAGTCGTCACTGAGCGGCCTCCGCACGAACGGCTCGGCGCTGAGCGTGCGCAGGCTCTCCGGAGCCGACCGCTTCTCGGCCTCGCTCGCCATCAACCTCGACGCCTACGACTTCGACAGCACCGGCGTGCGGCGCGAGCGGGTCTTCGTGGCGACGGGACTCAACTTCCCCGACGCCCTCGCGGGCTCGGCGCTCGCCGGAGCGAAGGGCTCCCCGCTCGTCGTGGTGCAGCAGAACTGCGTCTCGCAGGACTTCAAGCTGAGCCTTCAGCGCTTCCGCGCCGAACGCGTGACCCTGCTCGGTGGACCGAACTCGCTCGGCTCAGGCGTGCAGAACCTCACGGCCTGCTGACGCACCCACGGAGTCGCCGGTGAAGTACGGCGCGATGAGCTCGAGCGAGCGGATGCGCGCGGGCGCATCCGACATGTCGTCGTTCTCGCGGGCCCCGCCCACGGGCGACACCATGACCTCGTCGACACCGTGCTCCGCCGTGATCGAGCGGATGCGGTCGGCCACCTCGTCTGCCGTGCCGATGAGCCACCGGCGGGCCTGGTCGCGCACCGACTCCTGCTCCATCGCCCCGAGCTCCGTGGCGGCCGCCATCTCGACGGTGAGCTGCGGGGTGAGCGCACCCCCCGTGCGGATTCGCGCCATCTGGATGAGCTGCGGCAGGGCGAGCGCCTCGGCCTCGGCCGCGGTGTCGGCCACCGAGATGTTGGCGGTCACGAGCGTCTTGGGTGCAGCGAGGGCCTCGGAGGGCTGGAACCGGCTGCGGTAGAGCTCGAGCGCGCGCTCGATGCCGGGCTGGCCGAAGTGGTTGGCGAACACGTAGGCCATGCCGAGCTTGGCCGCGAGGGCCGCTGAGAAGTCGCTCGATCCGAGCAGCCACATCTCGGGCGCCGTCGTGATCGTGGGCGTGGCCTTGAGCTCGTAGGAGCGGCCGCGGATGTTGAGGCCCACTCCGGGCTGGTCGTCGGCGCCGAACGGCTCGGAGGTGCTCGCACGGTCGGAGCCGAGAAGGGCGGCCACGGTCTCGACGTCGGTGGGGAACGTCTCGCTGGGGTCGCCATCGGTGGTGGTGCGGGGGCCGCGGAGCATGTACGAGGTCACCGGATCCGAACCGGGTGCGCGGCCGAGCCCCAGGTCGATGCGGCCGGGGTGCATGGCCTCGAGCAGCGCGAACTGCTCGGCGATCGAGAGGGGAGCGTGGTTCGGCAGCATCACGCCGCCCGATCCGAGTCGGATGCGCGACGTCTGCGCCGCGAAGTGCGCGATGAGCGTGGAGGGCGACGTGGAGGCCACGGCCGGCATATTGTGGTGCTCCGCGAGCCAGTAGCGCGTGAAGCCGAGGCGTTCGGCGGCGCGCACGAGCGCGAGGCTCGCCGCGACCGCCTCTCCGGAGCTCTGCCGGGAGCGGACGGGGATGAGGTCGAGCACGGAGAGGTTCGTCATGTCCTCGTTCTCAGCGAGAGAGGGGCGCGGATTATTCCATCCGGAACCGTCTCGGCACGCCGGTTCGCGAAACTCGCCTGTTCCTACCCGGAATTCCGGGGGGCGACACGTACTGTGGCGGTGTGTGGCGCGCCGATAAGAAACGAGAAGCAGACGAGAACCCGTCTGCCGTCGACCCTGTGGAGTCGGCCTGGGGGCGGAACGGTCAGGCAGCCGGAGGCGGCCAGGTCGGTCAGGTCTACAGCACCGAGAGCCTCGTCGAACCCACCCGCGACGAGTGGCGATCCGAGATCGCCTCGATCGGCGGCCCTTCACCGCTGGCCTCGTTCGACGATTCGCCCCGCTCGCGCATCGAGCTGAGCACCACCCACCCCGGCGGCCTCGCCCAGTTCATCACCGGCAACTCCACCCTGCTCTCGAGCCTCATCCGCGACGAGCTCGCCCTGCGCAACGCCCGCATCGCCGCGGGCGCCATCACCGACAAGGGTGTGGAGCTGCGCTCCGTGCGCGGCATCGACTCCGTGCACCTCGCCATCGGCCTCGCCGAGTGGCGCGGAGCGGCCGGCCCCGATGGCGTGGAGCAGACGTTCCGCGCTCCCGTGCTCCTCCGCCCCATCTCGGTGCGCCGCTACGGCCGCGACTTCGAGCTCAAGCTGCGCGGCGCGCCCTTCGTGAACCCGGTCCTCGCCCGCTTGCTGCAGCAGCAGTTCCAGATCACCCTCGACAGCGAATCGCTCATCGCCCTCGCCGTCTCGAACGGTGTCTTCAAGCCGCAGCCCGTGATCGACAGGCTGCGCAGCCTCACCTCGCACCTCGCCTGGTTCCAGGTGCACCCACGACTCGTGGTCTCCTCGTTCGCCGACGTGGCGAGCGACATGATCGCCGACAGCGGCGACCTCACGCATCCGGTGCTCGACGCCCTCGCAGGCAACCTCACCTCGCGCCGCGGCGTGCAGGACGGCTACCACCCCGTGGAGCCCTCGCCGCAGGACCATCGCGCCCCCTCCACCGACACGCTCCTGCTCGACGCCGACGGCGAGCAGGAGAACGTGATCGCGCAGATCGCGGGCGGCAACTCCCTCGTGGTCAAGACCCTCCCCGGCACGGGCGGCACCCAGACCATCGTCAACGCCATCGGCGCCCTCGTGGCCCAGAACAAGCGTGTGCTCGTGGTGAGCCCCCGTCGCCTGAGCCTCGGCGGCATCAGCCGTCGGCTCGCGGATGTGGGGCTGCCCGGCGTGGCCGTCTCACCGCGCACCCTGCGTCGAGACCTCATCCAGTCCATCGGCCGCAACGAGAAGGCGGCCCAGCCGCGCGTGGCCGATGTCGACGAGGCACTCGTGCGACTGCGCAACGTGCTGCTCGACTACCGCACCTCGATGTCGCGCGTCGATCCGCTGCTCAAGGTCTCCGTGCTCGACGCCCTGCGCGAGCTCGCGCGCCTCGCCCTGCTGCCGCACCCGCCGGCCACGACCGCGAGGCTCGACCGCTCGGCCCTCGAGTCGCTCTCCTCCGGCCGCATGAAGGCCGCCAAGACGCTCAGCCGCGCCGCCGAGCTCGGCCAGTTCCGGTACGGGCCCGACGACTCACCCTGGTACGGCGCCCAGTTCTCCTCGGGCGACGACGCCCACCGCGCCCACTCGCTCGCGAAGCGGCTCAACAACTCCGACCTGCCGAAGCTGCTCACGGGCGCCTACGACCTCATCGGGCAGACCCGCAT
Source organism: Herbiconiux liukaitaii (assembly GCF_041927495.1). Classification (NCBI taxonomy): domain Bacteria; kingdom Bacillati; phylum Actinomycetota; class Actinomycetes; order Micrococcales; family Microbacteriaceae; genus Herbiconiux; species Herbiconiux liukaitaii. Next base: position 17,010 of record NZ_JBHFHG010000006.1, read on the forward strand.
GCGGCCGTTCACCTCGCTCACCGAGCTCGGCACCTACCTGCGCCTGCTCGCCGACCTGCGCGAGACGCTCGACAAGTTCCTGCCCGTGGTCTTCGACCGCTCGCTCACCGACCTGATCGCCGCCACCTCGCCCCGCCGCGACGCCCCGCAGATGTCGTCGACCTCCCGTCGTCGGCTCAAGTCGCTGGCCAAGGAGTACGTGCGACCCGGTGTGCACATCGGCGACATCAACGAGTCGCTCCGCCGCATCCAGCAGCAGCGCACCCTCTGGTACCGCTTCGCCGCCGCCGGCATCCCGCCGGAGATCCCCGTGGGCATCAACGAGGTGCAGATGGCGTTCCAGCGCGTCACAGAGGATCTCGCTCAGCTCGACCTGCCGCTCGGCACCGTGGGCACCTCCAAGCAGCTCGGCTCGCTGCCGATCGATCAGCTCATCGGCATGATCGAGGGCCTCGCCGCCGAGTCCGAGGTGCTGGCCAACCTGCAGGAGCGCACCGAGCTTCTCGACTCGCTGCGCGAGCACGCGCTCGATCCGCTGCTCGTGGACCTCTCGAACCGGCACGTGCCCGAGTCCGCCGTGCCCGACGAGCTTGAGCTCGCGTGGTGGCAGTCGGTGCTCGAGCTCATGCTCGCCAACGACCGCGCCCTGCTCGGTGCCAACACGGGAGTGCTCGACCGCCTCGAGGGCGACTTCCGGCTCGTGGACGAGGCGCACGCCTCCATGAACGGTCAGCTGCTCGCGTGGCAGCTCGCCGAGACGTGGAGCGTCGGCATCCTCGACCACCCCATGGAGGCCACCGAGCTCAAGCAGCTGCTGCGCGGCGACGGCATCTCGTCGTTCTCGCTGCACCAGGCGGCCCCCCACCTCGGCAAGGTGCTCGCACCGGTCTGGCTCGCCTCTCCCTACGAGGTGCCGCAGATCACGGATGCGATCACGTTCGACACCGTCATCCTCGTCGACGCCGGGGCCACGACCCTCGCCGAGAACGTGGGCGCTATCCGCAGGGCCCGCCAGGTGGTGGCGTTCGGCGACCCCGTGACGCAGACGCCCTCGCACTTCGAGGTCGCCATCCGCCCCGTCGACGACCAGCGTGCCCGCTCGCGGGAGGACGCCGCCCTCGTCGACGAGCTGCACACCGACTCCGCTCTCGCGCGCCTCGCCGACCTCGTGCCCACGCTCTCGCTCACACGCAGCTACCGGGCCGGCGGCGAAGACCTCGCCGAGCTCGTCAACCACCGCTTCTACGGCGGCAAGATCGACTCGCTGCCCTGGGCGGGCACCTTCCTCGGCCACGGCAGCCTCGCGCTGCACTACGTGGAGGGTCGAGGCGGCATGCCCGACTCCGAGACGGGCGCTGTCGAGTCGGTCGACGCCGAGGTCGACGAGGTCGTCTCGCTCGTGCTCGACCACGCCATCAACTACCCGCGCGAATCGCTCATGGTCATCACGGCCTCGCCCAAGCACGCCGTGCGGGTGCAGCAGGCCGTGCTCGCGGCCTTCGCGAAGCGCAGCGACCTCGCCGACTTCGTGCTCAAGGAGCGCGCCGAGCCGTTCATGGTGGCCACGCTCGAGCAGTCGGTGGCGCAGAGCCGTGACCGCGTGATCTTCTCGGTGGGCTACGGCAAGACCGCGCACGGCCGGGTGCTCACGAACTTCGGCGGGCTCGCTCGCCCCGGTGGTGAGCGACTGCTCGCCGTCGGTATGACGAGGGCGCGTCGCTCGATGGACATCGTGAGCTGCTTCACGCCCGCCGACATCGACGAGGACCGCATGAACTTCGGGGTCGTCGCGCTGCAGCAGATCCTGCAGGAGGCCGAGTCCGGCCCCACGCCCGACACCTTCTCGTCGCCCGGCGACGCCCTGCTCATCGACCTCGCCCGCCGCCTCGGCGCCCGCGGGCTCGACGTGGCGTTCGAGCACCGCGGCAAGCTCACGCTCGTGGCCTCGCACGACGGTCGTGCGATCGCCATCGAGACGGATGCCGTGGTGCACTCCACGTCGCTCCGCGAGTCGCTGCGCCTGCGCCCCGACATGCTGCGCCGCCTCGGCTGGCACTACCTGCGGGTGCACTCCTTCGAGCTCTTCACGAACCCGGAGGCCGTGGCCGCGCGCATCGCGAACGTGCTCGGCGTGCGGGAGCTCGCGCTCGTCGAGACGCAGCCGATCTCGTTCTAGGATCTCCCGCGTGACCGTCAAGAAGACCGGACGGCGCCGGGTCTCGACCGATCCCGCGCCCGGAAGCGACCCCACCCCTCAGGCCGTGCCCGACGGTGCGCCCGTGCGTGCCACGGAGGACACCGACGAGTCGTGGGGAGACCGCCCGCCGCCCTCGGCCGCGGGCCCCAACGACGACCGCCTCAAACGAGACGTGCCGCCCCACTGGTGAGCTAGTGCTTGGGGATGTGGCCCGTCGAGGGGGGCTCGCCCGCTGCGGTGGCGCGCTCCTGGGCGAGCAGGTCGCGGATCTGGATGAGCAGCTCCGTCTCGGTGGGCGGCAGCTCTTCGTTCTGCTCCTGCAGCGACTCGGCCGGCGTCTTCTTGAGCGCGAACGCGGCCTTCTTGAGGTGGTTGATGGGCAGCACGAACACGAAGTAGACCACGATGGCCACGAGCAGGAACTGGATCAGCGCGCCGAGCACAGACCCGAAGCGGATGTCGGAGCCGTTCAGGGTCCAGACCGCCACGTTCTCGAGGTCGCTGGCCTTGAAGATCGAGGCGATCAGCGGATTGAAGATGTTGTTCACGATGGCGTTCACGACGCCCGTGAAGGCCGCTCCGATGACGACCGCGACGGCCAGGTCGATGACGTTGCCGCGGAGGATGAACTCCTTGAATCCTTGGATCATGCCGACAAGCCTAGGTGGTCGGCTTCGCGGCGGGCGCAGCCGGGGCCGAGGGCGTGGCGGGGGAGCTCGACGACGATCCGGAGTCCGACGACGCCGATGAGGAAGACGACGAGGACGAGGAGGAGGACGACGAGTCCGACTGCTTCGGCCGGGAGTCGTTGCGGTAGAACCCCGATCCGTTGAAGGTCACGCCCACGGGGCTGAAGACCTTGCGCAGCTTGCCGCCGCACACGGGGCACTCGGTGAGCGTGTCGTCGGTGAAGGCCTGCTGGATGTCGAAGGCGTTGTCGCACTCGGTGCAGCGGTAGGAGTAGGTGGGCACGTGGGTCTCCGGGGACTAGAGGTGGAGCGGTGCGCGGCTCAGGAGAACCGGATGATCTGCGTGGGCGTCACGGCCCCGTCGACCGGGGCGTCGTGCACTTCGCGCGGCACCTGGTCAAGGATCTCATCATCGAACACCACCGCGAACACGGGAGGGCAGTTCTCCATGGAGCCGAGCGTGCGATCGAAGTAGCCGCGCCCCCAGCCCATGCGCGTTCCGCGCCTGTCGACCGCCGACGCGGGGATGACGATGAGGTCGGCGTCGTTGATGGCGATGGGGCCGAGGATGCCGCCCACCGGCTCGGGCAGACCGTAGAGGCCCTCCGTCTCGGTCTCGCCGTCGCCCTCCGCCCAGTCGAGCAGGCCGTCCTGGCGTGCGATCGGCAGCAGCACGCGTCGACCGTCGGCGAGGGCCCAGTTGAGGAACGCCCGGGTGTCGGGCTCGAACGAGGTGGAGAGGTAGGCCGAGATGGTGCGGGCGTTCGTCTCGGTCGCGAGCGCGATGAGGTTGGCGGCGAATCCGGCGTTGGCCGTGTCGACCACGTGGGCGGGCCGGGTGCGCCGACGCTCGCGCAGTTCGGCGCGCAGGGCACGCTTGTCGTTCGACTCATCGGTAGCCATGCCAGCAGGATACGCTGGGTTCATCATGGGGACTCAACTTACCAAAGCCGTTATTCCTGCTGCCGGACTCGGCACGCGCTTCCTTCCAGCGACGAAGGCGATGCCGAAGGAGATGCTGCCGGTCGTCGACAAGCCGGCCATCCAGTACGTGGTGGAGGAGGCCGTCGACGCGGGTCTCAACGACGTTCTCGTGGTGACCGGCCGCAACAAGGCCGCCATCGAGAACCACTTCGACCGCGTGTACGAGCTCGAGTCGACCCTGCAGCAGAAGGGCAAGGGCGACATGCTGCGTGTCGTCAACGAGTCGACGGCCCTCGCCGAGATGCACTACGTGCGTCAGGGCGATCCGCTCGGCCTCGGCCACGCCGTGCTGCGCGCCCGCATGCACGTGGGCCACGAGCCCTTCGCCGTCCTTCTCGGCGACGACATCATCGATGCCCGCGACCCACTGCTCAAGCGCATGCTCGAGGTGCAGCAGTCCCGCACCGCCACGGTCATCGCCCTCATGGAGGTCGACCCCTCCATGACCCACCTCTACGGTGTCGCCTCGGTGGAGGCCACCGACGAGGCCGACGTGGTGAAGGTCACGGGCCTCATCGAGAAGCCCGACACCGGCACCGCCCCCTCCAACCTGGCCGTGATCGGCCGCTACGTGCTCATGCCCGAGGTGTTCGACGTGCTCGAGAACACGCCCCCAGGCAAGGGCAACGAGATCCAGCTGACGGATGCGCTGCTCACCCTCGCGGGCGACGATTCGATCGCGGGCGGCGTCTACGGCGTGGTCTTCGGCGGCCGCCGCTACGACACCGGCGACAAGCTCGACTACATCAAGGCCATCGTGCAGCTGGCGAGCGACCGTCAGGACCTCGGGCCCGACCTCCGCCCGTGGCTGCAGGAGTTCGTCAAGGGCCTCTAGGCTCCTCACCCATGTTCGTGCCCACTCTCGTCGAGGGGCCGGTGACGGCCCGGCCCATCCGCGTGCGCGATGCCAAGCCGCTCGAGCGCGAGCTCATCGAGAACCGGTTGTGGCTCCGCAAGTGGGAGGCGACCAACCCGCAAGGTCCGATGTCGTTCGACACCCGCGCGAGCATCCGGTCGCTGCAGGCGAACGCGCGCGCCGGCTTCGGGCTGCCGTTCGTGCTCGAGTACGACGGCGAGCTCGCCGGTCAGCTCAACGTCTCGTCGATCAGCTACGGATCCGTGGCCTCCGCCTCGATCGGCTACTGGGTCTCGGAGCGCTTCGCGGGCAAGAACATCACGCCCACCGGTGTGGCGCTCGCCTCCGACTACTGCTTCTACTCGGTGGGCCTCCACCGCATCGAGATCTGCATCCGGCCCGAGAACGCGCCGAGCCTGCGGGTGGTCGAGAAGCTCGGCTTCCGCTACGAGGGGCTGCGCCGGCGGTACATCCACATCAACGGCGACTGGCGCGACCACTTCTGCTTCGGACTCGTGCGCGAGGAGCTGCCGGTGGGTGTGCTGCGGCGCTGGCAGGAGGGCGGGGTGCCGGTCGGCGACGGCGCGGTGCCCGAGAGCGAACGCCTCGCCGCGGGTCGACCGCTGCCGGTCCAGCCGCGCTGAACCGCGCCCCGCTGGGCGCTCGCTGAGGGGCTGTCGGGAATGCATCCGACACGCGCCCCTCATGCGGGGGCGGCGTGCTCGAGCGCCCCTACCGTAGAGCCATGACAACGGACTGGCTGAGCGGTGGCTTCATCATCGCCCTCGCGGCGGTCCTGTGGCTCGTGTACCTCCTCCCCTCGTGGTTCCGCAGCCGGCAGTACCTCGCCACGGAGCGCAATGCCGTGCGCCTGCAGCAGACGCTGCGCATCCTCGCCGAGACGGCCGAGCTGCCGCAGGAGGTGCGCATCGAGGCCAACGCCCGTGCCATCGCCGAGCAGGAGCGCATCCTCAAGCACCGCGCCGCCGAGCGCGAGACCAGAGTCGTGCCCGCCGCGGTGCGCACCGCCGACCGGCTCCGCCGTTCGCGCGCCGGAACCTCGGTGGTGCTGCTGCTCTCGGTGGCCGTGGCCGTGCTGGGCGGCATGCAGGCCGTCTACACGGGTGCCTGGATCATCCTCATCGGTGGTGTGATCGCCTCGGTCGTGAGCGTCGCCGTGCTCGTGCAGTTGGCGAAGGCGGGGCGCCGGCTCAAGCTGCCGCGCCCGGTGGCACCTGCCGCTCCGGCGTTCGTGGACCACTCGGTGGGGTCGTTCGAGGACACGTCTTCCGCTGCGCACGCGCAGCTCGAGGTCGTCGACGACGAGACCGATTCGGTCGACGTCGAGTCGGCGGCATCCGACGGCTGGGTGCCCGTGCTCGTGCCGCGCCCGCTGTACCTCGCTCGGGCGGCCGCGCCACTCGGGCTCGACGACGAGGTGGCCGTCTCGCACGCCGAGTCGTTGCGGGTAGCTGCGGCCGAGGCGGAGGCCACGCTGCGTGAGCGGCTCGACGCCGAGCGCGCGGCGGCGGCCGAGCTGCCGACGATCGCCGCCCCCGCCCCCGCCCCCGCGTCCGTTCCGGTCGCTGCGCCTGCGGGCCCGCCGTCGCGATTCGCGCGCATGGGAATCGTGGAGGGCGACACCGACGCGCACCTCGACCTCGACTCGATCCTCGCCCGCCGTCGCGCCGGCTGAGACCGCCCGCCCGCATCCGTGCCCGCGTGACCATGACTGTCACCTCGACCGTCTCCGCTCGACCGTGACCACTCGGCCGACGATGCATGCCGGAGCGGCGATGGGCCTTCGACCTAGGATGACAGCATGAGCGACGCCGGAGTCACCCCCCGCCCCACACCGGGCGCTGCCGCCACCCGATCGACGTCCCGCACCGAGCCCGGGGGAGCGCGCGGTTCGTCGTCGATCGACATCTCGAAGCGCGACCTCACGCTCGACCTCGCCCGCGTGTTCTGCGTGCTGCTCGTCGTGGTCATCCACCTGCTCATGGTGGGAGTCGGCTTCGGCGCCGACGGCCAGGTGGAGGTCTCGCGCCCGCTCGAGAGCCAGTGGTGGTTCGCGCCTGTGACCTGGGCGGGCCAGATCATGCCGCTGTTCTTCGTGGTGGGCGGCTTCGCCTCCATCACGGCGTGGAGGAGCCTCACCAGGCGCGGTGGAACGGCCTCCGACTACGTGCGCAACCGCGTGCTGCGTCTCGCCCAGCCGGCGCTGCCGCTGTTCCTCTTCTACGTCGTCGTGATCGGCGGCGCTCGACTCTTCGGCATCGAGCCGCAGCTCGTGGATCTCGCCGTGGAGGGCGCGGCCTCGCCGCTGTGGTTCCTCGCGGCCTACACGCTGTGCCAGGCGCTCGTGCCGCTCATGGTCTCGTGGCACCGGCGTGCGCCGAAAGCCACCCTCCTGGTGCTGCTGGCGGGGGCTGTGCTCGTGGATGCGCTCCGCTACTCCACCGGCATCGACACCATCGGGCTCGCCAACCTCTTCTTCGTGTGGCTGCTCGTGCAGCAGATCGGCTTCTGGTACGCCGACGGCTGGTTCGCGGCCCGTCGCTGGTGGGTGCTCGCGGGCATCGCGGTGCTCGCCTACGCCTCGCTCGTGCCCATGACGGTGTGGGGACCGTACTCCGACGACATGCTCACCAACCTCAACCCGCCCACCGTGCCGCTCATCGCGCTCGCGATCGCCCAGGCGTGCATCCTCAAGCTGCTGCGCCCGGCGCTCGCGCGTCTCATGAACACGCACGCCGCGCGGGCGGTCGTGTTCCTCGTGGGCACGAGGCTCATGACCATCTACCTGTGGCACCTGCCGGTCATCCTCATCCTCTCCGGCCTGGCGCTGCTCGTGCCCTACGCGAGCCCCGAGCCCGCGAGCCTCGGCTGGTGGTGGACGCGGCCGATCATGTTCCTCCTCGTGATGGCCGGGGTGTTCGGGCTGTCGTTCCTCGTGGGGCGCTGGGAGGCACCGCGCGAGATCGAGGTGACGCCGCCGCCAGCGGTCGTGGCGGTGGCCACGGTGCTCGCGTTCCTGCCGCCGTTCGCGGTGATGGAGTACTTCATGGACCTGCCGATCGCGATCGCCGGGAGCGCGCTGCTCGGGATCTCGATCCTGCTGCTGGGGCGGTGGAAGACCCGCACGGCGATCGGGTCGCCGCCGCATTCGCGTTCCTCCACGGTTTCGTCGTAAACTGATCCGGTTGTCGCGCAAGCGTCAGCGGGGCTATGGCGCAGTTGGTAGCGCGTCTCGTTCGCAATGAGAAGGTCAGGGGTTCGAATCCCCTTAGCTCCACACTGAAAGGCCCGGTCAGAATTCGTTTCTGAACCGGGCCTCAGTGGTTTCCGGGCCGCGTGGCGCCGACGTGTGGGGAGGCTGGGCGAATCTACGTGGTTGTCGGAGGTGCTTTCAGCCAGGCGAGGAGAGCGTCGTGGCTCATGGGCTTCGCGATGTGGTAGCCCTGGGCGCGGTCGCTCCCGACGCGGCGGGCGTTCTGGAGGTGACGGATCGTCTCGATGCCCTCGACCACGACCTCGAGTCCGACCGCATGAGCGAGCTCGACGATCCCTCGGAGCACCGCTTCGCCGGCCGGGCTGTCGTTGTAGACGAAGGCCTGGTCGATCTTGAGCTCGGTGATCGGAAGGTCGCTCAGCTGCAAGAGAGCGGTGCTACCGGTACCGAAATCGTCGAGGGACACCTTCATCCCCAGGTTCCGGATCTCCTGCAATTGCCGGTTGATCTGGTGGGCATCGGTGATCAGCAACGACTCCGTCATCTCGATGGTGATCCGTTCGGCGGGAACACCGCTCCGGGACATCGCTGCGAGGAGAGAATCGATGAAGTCTCGCTGCATGAGCTGGATGACGGAGGCGTTGACCGAGACGTCGACCGGCGTTCCACCGTTCGCTGCCGCTCGGCCGAGTGCGAGGGCCTGGCGCAGGATCTCGGCACCGATCTCGTGAACCATCCCGTTCTTCTCCGCGATGGGAATGAACTCGGCTGCGGGGACATTCCCGAGAGGCGGGTGATGCCACCTGGCGAGCGCTTCGACGCCATCGATCGTGCCGGTGGACAGCGAGAGCAGAGGCTGGAAGGAGGCAGTGATCTCCCCGCGGGCAACGGCTCCTCGCAGTGCGGAGTCGATGGCCAGTTCGGTGGGGCGGAGCACACGATCGGGAGTGCCCGTTCGCTGGGCCTTGTCCCGGTACATCGCAGCGTCCGCCGTCGCGGTCAGCGTCTTGCTCTGCCTCCGGATGGCGAGGGTGGGATCCACGGAGCTGCTGACCGCGATTCCCACGGAGACCGAGACGAACACGTCCTGCCCGCTGATCGTGAGGGGCTTCTCCAGCTGCTTGCGGATCCGACCGGTGACGTCCTCCGCCAGCTCGGCCGCGTGGCGATCGGAAAGCACGACGACGAACTCGTCACCGCCCACTCGGGCCACGAAGTCCACCTCCCGGGCCGACGCCACCAGAACGCCGGCGACATGGCGGAGGACCTCGTCTCCGGCGTGATGACCGAGAGTGTCGTTGGTGCGCTTGAACCGGTCGATGTCGAGGTAGAGGACCGCAACGGTCTCGGAGGTCGCGGCAACGGTCTCGAGGCTCTGCTGGAGGCTCTGTTCGAACATGTTCCGATCGGGGAGCTCGGTGAGGGTGTCGTGGGTACCGTTCCAGATCGCTTTGTCCAGGAGCGCTGCGTTCTCCAGCGCGACGCCCGCGAGGTTGCTCAGGCCTTCGAGGCGCTCTTCGATCGGATTCTCCTCGCTGGAAGGTTCCCTGTCGACCCAGTAGGCGAACAGGAAGCCGCGCAGCTCGCCGTGGGAGGACACGGGCACTGCAGCGAAGGCGGCGACCTCGTATTCGTCCAGCAGCGCCCGCATCTGAGGTGACGAGTTGCTGCCGATGACCAGAGGTTGGCCCGAGGAGGCGAGGAAACCGATCTCGGGCAGATCGGCCGCCGACACGGCGAACGAGGTGACCTTGTCGGCGAGATGTGCCGGCCACCCGGATTGAGCGGTCACTCGTATCCACTCGGCCGAGGGGTCCCACAGGGCGACCGCAGATCGCTCGGCCGCGCTGACGAAGAGGATGCCCTCGGCGATGGCCGCGATGACATCGTCCATGCGCGAGTAGGTGCTGAGCAGATGGGCCACCTGCAAGAGGAGTTCAGACGTCTCCGCTTCGCGTTTCACGCGGCTGAGTTGGACCTGAAAGTCCTCGCGCAGGCCGACCAGCTCGGAACTGTCTCTCTGCACGCTGACGAAGTGGGTGATGTCACCGGCGGCATCACGGAGTGGGGTGACCGTCAGGTCGTTCCAGAACGTGCTTCCATCCTTCCGGTAGTTCAGGAGCACGCCACGGAACGTGGCACCGTCGACCAGGGCCGTTCGGATCTCGGCCACGGTGACGGGATCGGTGTCCTGACCCTGGAGGAACCGACAGTTGCGCCCCAGCATCTCGACCTCGGTGTAGCCGGTCAGATCCTGTACGGCTTCGTTCGCGAAGAGGATGGTCTGGGAGATGTCGGTGATGATCACGCCTACGGAATTCTCGGTCAGGGCGCTCGCGAGGACATCGTGCGACAACTCGCTCAACCGGGACCCGGTCGCCGGAGTGATTCGGTCCCGCCCGCTCTCGGACGTACCCTCCGCCGTTCGTGCCGAATCCAGCTCGTCATGTGGCATGACCAAGAATCCCCCGATTTACCATCGAGGTCGGAGTGCTCCGACCTCCGATGAGCCTCGCAGGGAGGCTGGTGTCATCGTATCGGCGCTGACCCCGGGAGTGGGCTCCGCGTGCGGGGGAGTCGCCGGTTCCTCCTGGTGGGGGAACCGGCAACCCGTCCACCGTTCGCTAGATGAACTGCTGGTTGGCGCCTCCCGAGCAGGTGTTGATGGTGAGCTGTGTTCCGTTGGCCCACGTCGTCCCCGGCGCTGTGAGGCACAGTCCGCTCGGCGGGTTGAGGATGGTCCCGTTCGCCTGCGGCACCCACTGCTGGCCGCCTACTCCGTTGCAGTTGAACAGGATCACCGTGGCTCCTGGGGCAGTGCTGTTCCCTGCCACGTCAAGGCACCGGGTCATCGTCTCCAGCGTGTTGGTCGGAGTCAGAGTCCAGTGCTGGTCGGCGGCGTGGTTGATGCACGACCAGAGCTGGACCTTGGGCCCTGACCAGTTGCCGTAGGTGTCATCGCCCACGGTGTCCATGCACTTCCCGCCAGGAGCGGAGATCATGCGACCGCCTGAGACCTTGAACGACTGGGAGGCCGCCCCGCTGCACGCTTGGATGATGAGCACGGTCCCGTTCGTCCCAGTGGTCGGGTCGGTGAGGCACAGGCCCGACTGCGGGTTCTTGAGAGAACCGTTCGCCTGCTGCACCCACTTCTGCCCGCCCACGCCGTTGCAGTCGTACAGCTGAACCTGGCTGCCCGCGGCGGTGCTGTTGCCGACCACATCGAGGCAGCGGCCCAACGTCGTCAGGGATCCGTTGGACGTGGACCACCAGCTCTGGTCGTTGGCCTCGCGCAGGCAATCGGAGGTGACCACGCGAGTTCCGTTGCCGCCGTTGTTCGCACCGGTGACATCGACGCAGTTGCCGCCGGGCGCGTTGATGGGCGTCTCATCGAAGAGCAGGCCCGGAGTGACGATGAACCGCTGGCTCGCGGCCCCCGTGCAGGGCTGGATCTCCAATCGGGTGCCATTCGAGGTCTGTGCGCTGCGGCTGGTCAGACACATCCCCGACTGCGGGTTCTTGATGGTCCCGTCGCTCTGCGTCAACCACTGCTGGCCGCCGAGTCCGTTGCAGTCCCACAGTTGGATCGGCGAACCCGCTGTCGTCGTGTTGCCGGTGATCTCCAAGCACCGACCCATCGTCTTCAACGTGTTCGGATACTCGTTCACACCCGACGTGAGATACACCGTCGGGGTCGTCCGGATGTGCAGCCACTTCTGATCGACAGCGTCGTGGAGGCAGTCCCACAGTTGCACTGCAGCTCCGCCGACGCCGTTGTCGTCACCGTTGACGTCGATGCACTTGCCCGCGGGGCCGGTGATGCCGACGCCCGGCCCTCCGCCGGAGGTTCCTGAGTAGGTCACGGACGCGATGTCGGTCTGCAGCGTCGAGATGGTCGCGTTCGACGCGTATCCGGAGGTGATGGCCCCCTCGAAGAAGGAGCCGGGCGCGGCGTTGCTGTTGTCTCCACCCGCACCGAGGGTGATGCCGCCCTCCTGTTTCATCGGCGCGTAGCCCGCAGGCAACGGTCCTTGGAACAGCGACGCCAGCGACCCTGAGGTGGCGTTGCCACCGTCGAGAGCGAAGCTCGTCTGGCCGTCGTTGCGCAGCACCCCGGTCACGAAGGGACTCGTCTGGCTGACGCTGGACGGGTTGCCCGGTCCGTTGCTCATGAAGACGCCGTTCTCGAGATCCGCTTGAATCCACGGGCCTTTTCCCGAGCACGGCGGCTGGCCGCAGAACGTCGACATGATCAACGTGTCCATGTGTCCGGCGCCGGTGTTGGTCGATGTCGCCTCGACGTTCCCGAAATCGAAGCAGCACGCATTCGTGGCCATCGTTCCGCTCGCCACCCAGTACATCGACTCGGGTTGACCGTTGACCGCCAGCCCCGCGCCGTTCGCGCGTCGGTAGCCGACGCGGGGTTCGACCTGGATTCCGTAGACGGCGTTTCCGGCGACCGTGATCGGCAGCGCATCAGCTCGGGCACCGATCGCGCTGGAGCCGGCTTCGCCGACCGGTGCGATCGACAGGTGGTTCGCTTGTGCGGACTGGTCGTACACCTGAACGATCGTGCACACCGTGTTCTGACAGAACGTGTCCTGCGACGCCGCGTTGGCGTACTTCGAACTGAGGAGCCCCACGTCGGTACCCGTTCCGTCCGAGGCCCGCGTCACGCGGTAGAGCGGGCCCGTATAGGACGCTCTCAGCGCCCGAACCGTCGAATAGGCCGCGACGCACGGAGTTCCCCCGGACGCGAAGACATCGCAGGGGAGTCCCGGCGATGCGGCGATGGCCTGCTCCATCGTTGCAGCACGCGTCTGCGTCTGCGTCTGCGTCTGGATGTCGGGCGCGGTAGGCACCACGTCGGTCGCTGCCGCCGCGGTGGTGGCGGGAACACCCCCGACGATCAGGAATGCGACGGTGAGCACGCCGATCCACCACGAGCGGGGCCTTCCCGCGGCCTCTGCGAACGGGCGACGGCCTGGGGGGCCGCCTCTGCGGCGACGTGTCGAGCCCCTCGGGACGGACATGAATCCACTATTCGTCATTGAATACTTCTCCCTGTGTTGTGTCGGTTGTTCCGTCGGTCAGAGGGAGGGTCCCTGGGCCGGGCCGCCGACCCAGGGACCCTCCGGCTTGAAGGAGATGCGGTGCACGTGCATCATGCGTGCGTCGTGGTGCGCATCCCAGGCGTGGAAGACGATGACGTCGTCGCCGTCGGGCGTGGTGGCCAACGAGTTGTGTCCGGGCCCGATCAGCCCGTCATCGTTCGTCGTGAGCAACGGGACTGTCGAGCGGGGGGCGTGTGACCAGGGGCCGGTGGGGTGGTCGGCGACCGCCCAGGAGACCGCATAGCCGTCGCCGGTCCACGCACCTCCGGAATAGGTCATCCAGTAGCGCCCGGCGCGGTGGATGACCGTGGGGCCTTCGAGCGTGTGCCAGTCGAAGGTGCTGGTGTAGAGGGCGCGGGCTCGCTCGAAGATCTGCCAGTCCGCGTTCGGTTCGAGCACAGTGAGAGGAACTCCTGCGGTCGCCGTCATCGTGGCCAGGCGAACGACGGCGAGGTGCGTGCCCGGGCGGGGATGCGTCAGGACATCGCGGGCGAAGAACAGGTACCACGACCCGTCGTCGTCTCGGAAGGGGTGGGCGTCGATTGCGAAGAGCTCGTCCGGTGTGAGATCGACGCCCTGATCCACGAAGGGACCGAGCGGGTCGTCGGCGCGCGCGACACGCACATGGTGCCCCATGATCCCGTGCCCGACCGAGTAGTACAGCCACCAGGCGTCGTCCGACTCCACCACTTCGGGCGCCCAGTACTCGTCGCCGAATGAGGCGGGCAGGCGAGGAAGTACCGGGCCGCGGGATCGCCACTGCAGCAGGTCGTCGGAGGTGAGTGCTTCGAAGACGGCCTCTCCCGTGGCGGGTGGGCGGCCCGTGCCGTAGGCGACATAGGAGCCATCGGAGAGCCGCAGCACGTACGGGTCGGCGTAGTACTCGTCGTAGACGGGGGTGCTCACGACAGCTCCCGGAAGAGTGCGGCGGCCGGTGTGGGTACGCGAGCGAGCTCGCCATCCGCGCGTTCCTCCAGCCTGACGACACCCATCCGTCGTAGGAACGGTGTCTTTCCCTCGGACGGATCACCGAGCGATCGTGCGGGCCCGACAGTGGTGGTGCCGTCTGCGGCGACCGACTCGATCACGAACTCCTCGACGTTGGCGCCGCCGGCAGCCCAGGACCAGTCCACGAAGTCGAACATCGGCCACCAGGTGTACCCGCGGATGTCGCACCGTTCGCGCAGCTCCTCCACGGCCACGGCGGAATCCTGGAGCCAGCGGACCCGTACCGCGTCGTCGCCCTCGATGCTGGTCTCCGTGATGATCAGCGGGAGTCCGTACCGGGCCGCGAACCCCTCCAGGGCCTCGCTCAGTCCATCCGTCCACTTGTCGTAGGAGATCTGTGCGTGCTCCCCGTCGATGAGCTCGAGGCGGCGGGGCGTCAGGTCGGGGTAGTAATTCACTCCCACGAAGTCCGGTGCGGCCGGGTGAGCACGCAACCATTCCAGGTCCTCCCGGCGTGCACCGTGCTGCAGCAGCCATGCCCGCGACGGGTGCTGCTCGTCGACCAGACCGAGCAGGAGATCGGTCGGCAACCAGCCGATATCGCGCAGAAGTGCTGCGTGCTGAGCGAGTTCCGGATCGTCGGTGTGCATGACGGTGGATGCTTCCACGTGCACGATCAGGGCATCCGGATTCACCTCGCGGATCGCTGCCGTCGTCTTCGCCATGCCGATCACGATGGGCACGGCGACGGCGACCCAGCCCTCCCACCCCGACAGTCGCGGTGGCCACACACCTCGGAGACCGCAGAACGATGCGGTGGTGACGGGCTCGTTCAGCGGGGTGAAGTGCGACACCCGCGAGCGGTACCTCGCAGCGAACGCACCTGCGAACTCCGCGATCGCATCCGGATAACCCGGATCGGCGAAAGCACCGGGGAGCCATCGAGGCGTGCCGTAGTGGACCAGGTCGGCGACGATGGTCAGCCCCAGGTCATCGACGGCGAACGGGATGATCCGGTCGAGCTCGCTCCAGTCGAACACGCCGGGCGCGACATGCACGAGCGGCCAGCTCACCCCGTACCGGATCGCGGTCGCACCCAGCTCGCGAGCGAGCGACAGGTCGTCACGCCAGGCCGTGGTGTGTCCGGTGAGCGCATGTTCGTCGAGCGGCTCCTCCGACGACGACACCGGATACACGCAGGTGTCTTCGATGCCCAGGAGCCAGGTGAAGCCGCCGCGGGCGAACGGCTCGTGGGGAGGTCTCATTTCAGTCCTGTCGTCGCGATGCCCGCCACGAAGTACTTCTGCGCGAGGAAGAAGGCCAGCGCGAGGGGAAGAAGGGAGATCGTCGCCCCGGCGAGAAGCACCGCGTGATCGGTGACGTGCTGCCCGCCGAAGAGGGTGAGGCCCGCGGGGAGGGTGCGCATCTCGGTGGAACTCGTGACGATCAGGGGCCAGAGCAGGTCGTTCCAGAGGTTCATGAAGTGCAGCACCGCCAGCGTCGCCAACGCGGGCTTGGCCAGCGGCAGGATGATGGTCCAGTAGATGCGGAGGTGACCTGCCCCGTCGATGCGCGCCGCTTCGTCGAGTTCCCGGGGGATGGAGATGAAGAACTGCCGCAGCATGAAGATTCCGAAAGCGCTGGTCGCACGCGGAATGATCAGGCCCTGGTAGGTGTCGAGCCATCCGAAGTGGAACAGTTCGATGAACACCGGAATCAACGTCACCTGGAAGGGGACCATCAAGGTGGCGATGACGAGCCAGAACAGCACGGTCGATCCGCGGAACTGGATTCGTGCCAGCGCGTAGGCGCACATCGAGTCGAACAGCAGACACAGCAGCGTCGTGACCCCGGCGAAGATGAAGCTGTTGAGCAGCAGCCGGAGGAACGGGAGCTCCTGCCAGATGCTGATGTAGCCGTCGAGGGTCCAGGTGCTCGGAAGGAGCCGCTCCGGTGCGGCGAACAGGTCGGCCTCGCTGCGGAACGAGCCGCCGATCATCCAGATGAACGGGATGAGGGCTGCGACGACACCGATGCCAAGCAGAACCCACTTGAGAGAGAGTCGGAACTTAGTCGACATCCTGGTACCTGAACAATCTGAGCTGGAACGCCGACAGGAGCATGATGATGACGAACAGCACCCAGGCGATCGCCGAGGCGTAGCCGAGGTCGAAGTTGGTGAAGCCCTCGCGGTACATCATCGTCACGAGCGTGTCGGTCGCGAACAGCGGCCCGCCGTTGGTCATGACGTAGACGAGGTCGAAGACCTGAAGGGAGTTGATCGTGAGGATCATGGTCACGAACAGGAGGGTCGGACGGATGCTGGGCAGGGTGACATGCCAGTTCAGCTGTCGTGCGTTCGCACCGTCCAGCCGAGCCGCCTCGTAGAGGGAATCCGGCACACCCTTGATCCCGGCGAGCAGGATGACCATCGCGTAGCCGACGGTCTTCCAGACGCTGACGAAGATCACCGTCGGCAAGGCCAACGACGGATCCTGCAGGAACTCGACCGGATCCCCGCCGAAGAGCTGGATGACACCCCCGACGAATCCGATGCGGGCGTCGAGGAGAAAGCGCCAGACCAGTCCGATCGTCGCCAGAGCGACGATCGTCGGGAAGAAGAAGACAGATCGAACGACGCGGTTGAACCAGGTCTCACGGACGAGGGCGTTGGCCGCCCAATAGCCGATCGCGATCTGCAGGACGACGCTGACCAGAGAGAAGACCAGGGTCACCCGCAGCGCGTTCCAGAACAGTTCGTCGCCGAGGAGCCTCTGATAGTTGCCGAGCCCGAGCCAGATCTGGCTCTCGGCACCGATACGCCAATTGTGCAGGCTGTACCAGAGCGACTGCGTGATCGGGTAGACGATGAAGACGAGAAGGATGATCAGGCTCGGTGCCGCGAACAGCCATCCGGGAAGCCCTCGGAATCGGGGCTTGATCGAGTCCCTCCGGCCACCAGTGCGAGCAGCCCTGGTGGCCGGAGGGGTGGGTCGTGTCGTCACTAGCCCGAGCACCCCGTGATCGCATCGATCTTCGCCGTGGCCGATGCCGCCGCCTCGGCGACATCCTCACCCCGCGTGATCTCGCCGATGAACGGCACATACGCCTCTGCGTCGATCTGTGTGGCACCCTCGACACCCTCGAGATACAGCCGAGCCGAAGGCAGGGCGGCCGCGAAAGCCGCCACGACCTCATCGGAGGCGAGCTCTGGATCCTCGGCGAGATCCGTGCGCACGGGCGGGAAACCGCTTGCGAGGGCGAATTGGCGCTGGGCATCCTGGCCCGTCCACCACTCCAGGAACTCCTGCGCTTCGGCCGGGTGCTCCGTGCGCGCGGACACGGCCATGGGCACGGTCGATGCCAGCGTCACCGGGCCGTCGACACCCACGGGAACCGGAGCGACACCGAAGTCGATGCCGGCATCGGCGTACCCCGCTGCCGCCCACGGACCATTGAGCTGCATCGCTGCCTTGCCGGCGCTGAACAGGGAATCCGACTCCGCCCCTGTCAGCCCGACGGGCGCGGCGCCTGCCTCGACGAGATCGACCCAGCTCTGCAGACCGGCCACGTTCTCGGCGCTGTCCAGCACAGAGCAGCCGTCGTCGTCGACGATGTCGCCGCCCTCGAGCCATTGCAGGATGGGCCACATCTGAATGGTCTCGTGGTCTGCCAGCGAGAGGCCCACAGCGCCGTCGCTCGTCAGCGCTCGAGCGTTCTCCTTGAAGTCCTCGACCGTGCTCGGTGGCTGCTCGATGCCGGCAGCCGAGAAGAGCGACTTGTTGTAGTACAGCTGGAGGGTGGCGACGTTCGCGGGAACGGCGTAGAGCGCGTCATCCACGGTGAACGCCTCGACCGCCGCCGGCGCGAGCAGGCTCGTGTCGCCGACGTCGTCGAGCGCCAGCAGTGAACCGGTATCGAGATACTTCGACACCACATTCGGATCGAAGCTCGGCGTGGCGAGGTCGGGCCCTTGACCGGTCGCCCAGGCTGAGGGCAGCTTCTGGGCGATCGTGTCCCAGGGCTGCACCTCCATGGTGACCTGGATGTCCTCGTGGGTGTCGTTGAACGACGCCACGAGGTCCTCGTAGGCTCCTCGGTCTCCGCCGGTGAACCCGCTCCAGAACGTCAGTTCGACAGGGCCGTTCGATTCGGGTGCAGCGCCGCTGCACCCTGCCAGAGCGACAGCCGCAACCGCTGCGACCGCCACTGCAGACGTGATTCTTCTCATCAGAAAACTCTCCTTCGGGCTCTATGAGATGGTGTTGTTCAGGTGGATGAGAGACGGCCCTCTCGGTGGTGCGCCTAGCAGCCGCACGACTCGCGCGCCACGAGTTCGACGGGCAGCGTGACGTGAGCGTCACCTTGCCCGACCGACTCGCCGGACACGAGATCGAACAACCTTTCGGTCGCAAGACGTGCCATGCGTTCCGCCGGCACGTGCATCGTGCTGATCGACGGGGTCGTGACGCGGCTGAGGCCGAAGTCGTCGAACCCGATGATCGAGATATCTGTCGGAACGCCGAAACCGCGTTCCCGAAGGCGAGTCATGGCGCCGAACGCCGACTCGTCGTTGGCGGCGAACACTCCGTCGATTCCCTCGACGTGCTCGACCGCGCTCGCGCCGCGCGATTCGCTGTAGTCACCGTCGAGCACCTGCCCGGTGGCACCGTGCGCTTCGACTGCGGCGACGAATCCGTCTCGGCGATCGATCGCGCTCTGGTGGTCGAGAGGTCCACTGACGTGCACGAGAGCTCGGCGCCCGTGAACCTGGATGAGATGCGAGGTCGCTTCGAACGCAGCAGCCCGATCGTCGACACCGATGCTGATCGAGTCAGGAAGGTACGGGAAGTTCCCGAGCAGCACCAGAGGGAGACCGCTCAGAACGAGGCGCTCGATGTTGTCATCGGTCACGGCGGCGCTGGTGACGATCGCCCCGTCGACCCGCCCGGAGCGCATGACCCTCTCGTAGGCGGCCATCCCGTGGGATTCATCCGGGTTCGTCGAGATCATGACCTGTGCGTCGCTGTTGTTCGCCACGGCCGTGACTCCTGTCAGCACGTGCATGAAGTAGGCGTGGCCGAAGACGTGCTGGCTGGTGTTGGGAACGATGAGCGCGATGGCATCGGCCTTCTGTGCACGAAGCGCTCGCCCCGCGGAGTTGGGGACGTAGCCGAGCTGATCGGCGATCGTCGTCACTCGCGACTTCGTCTCCGGGCCGATCCGCGGGTGGTCCCTCAGTGCCATCGAAACGGCGCTGACGGAGATCCCGGCTTCTCGCGCGATGTCACGAAGCGTCACCCCGACTGCACTCGCTGAGGATGCCACCATGTCTCCTTCGACAGTTCTTCTCTTCATGCTGCAACGTTAGAGCAGACTCCCGTCAGATCTCGCTGACCTTCGGAAGAGCACCCCTGCGGGGACTGCTGTAACGTTTGAGCATCACCATAGCAGGTGCGCGATCCAGCAGTCAACGACCATCCGGCGTCACGTTCGGACCTCGTATCGGATTCGATTCACCCGACGGTTCGACGGCGGGTTCACGACGCCGTGGTGACGTGCTGGAGGCGTGTCGTTCCGTTTGCCGAGACCACGACCACCGAGGCGACGGGATGCGTGGTGGTGCTGGTGAGTCGTATCGTCACGGCGCCTTCGTGGACGCGGTCGACGTCGGATGCGATCCGTCGCGCGAGATCACCGAGCTCAGCGAGCGAGGCGTCGTGGGCATCGGGGGCCTCTGAGTCCGATGCCCCGGTGTCGTCCAGCAGGGCCATCTCCACTCCGCGCAGCCGGGCGGATCGCACACTCGAGATGAGGGGTTCGACGTGCAGCCGTTGGCCCCGGATGCGGTCGCGCAGGTCGCCCTCCAAGGCGCGATACGACGCCTGGGCCTCGGGAGTCGGCGGGGCTCCGGAGGCGATCGCAGCGAGGGCCTCGGCGACCGACCCGCTGAATCGCCTCATCTGCACGGCGTGTTCGGCGGCTGCCGCGTGAGCTGCCGCGACCTCCGCGGCGCGCGACGTCTCCAGCTGGTGCAGGAGCGCCAGCGAACGAGTGATCCGCGCCAAGCCGACGGCGAACAGGGTGCCGGCGAGGAGGGCCACGGCCTCGTGCGATACCATCAGCAGCCCCGGAATCGGACCGCCACCGCCCTGCAGCTTCCACCCGACGGTGGCCGCGGCCATCAACCCGAAACCGGCCCACGCTCCGCCGATGCGTCCCCGCACGGCGAGGGCCAGCAGGATCAGCGTGCCGGCGAGGATGTGCCACGTCGTGTAGCCGGCGCCGACGCGGGGGTCGAGCTCGAGCGGCAGCAGAATGCTCGACGCGGTCGTCGCTCCGATGATGGCGATGGTCTTGGCGAGTGGGAGCGGAGACGGCCCACGGGAGACCACCGTGAAGGCCGCTGCGACCGTCAGTGCGAGCGAGACCCAGCCCGTCCATCCGCGCATGGGTGCACCGCCGGCGGTGGCTGCGAGAACGGCGATCGTGACCAGGTAGATGCCCAGCAGAGTGTACGAACCGGCCCCGGGGATGCCCAGCAGCGCGGCGACGCCGGTCGGGCTCGTCGCGCTGGCTCGGCGCATCGACTCGGCCCGGCGCATCGACCTAGCCCGGCGCATCGGCACTCCACTCGAGCACGACACTCGCGCCGGCGCCCGGCCGCGACGAGATCCGCGCACTCCCGCCGGGAACGGCTGCCATGCGTTGCCGCACGCTCAGCCGGATGCCGAGGCGATCGTTCGACAGGGTGTCGGGGTCGAAGCCCACACCGTCGTCGAGCACTCCGATGTGGAGGGCCTTCTCGCGGACATCGACCACGACCATTCGCGAGGCGGATCCACCGGCGTGCGTCACAGAGTTGCGGAGCGCTTCTGCCACCGCATCGACGATCGTGTCGGCGACAGCGGCGGGTACGGTCAGCTCGCCCGCGACCGATGACGTGAACTCCGCGTAGGGATCGAGCTCCGTCGTGACGGACTGTACGCGCCAGACCAGGTCGATCGGCGTGAGGGCCGGGGATGTCGCTCCGGGCACCTGGCTTCGGAGGCGGTCTATCTGCGCCAGCCCTCGCTGGGCTTGGGCGGCGACCCGCGTGCGATCTCCGCCCGTCGCCCGCGCCGCCAGGAGGAGGGTCGCGAGCACCGTGTCGTGGATCAGCGCATCGGCGCGGCTCTGCTCTCGCGCTCGCGCGAGCTCCTGCGCCGATTCGACGGACTCGGTGCGCAGGGCGGCCGCTGCGGCGACGAGCGATCGTGCCGCTCGCAGAGTGGCGAGGGTGAGCCCCACGAAGACGGACTGCAGCAGGAGGGCCACGAGCGCGTCCTGCAGAGCCACGTCGACCACGGACCCGGGGAAGGCGAGCATCCGATCTCCGGCGACCAGAACCGCGAGCGCGGCCGAATAGGCCCAGGCCGCTGCTCCCGGCAGCACCAGTGCAGCGGTCGCCGCGGCCAGCGGTGTGATCCCGAGGATCCAGGGTGCACCGACCTCCGCGGGGAGGGAGCCGCTGAGCAGCGACGGTTCCAGGGTGAGCATCACCACCGGGAACCCGGCAGTCGCACTCACCAGCCCGATGCGGACTGCCTTCTCCGAGCCGATGAGAGCGGCCACGGCTGTCGCGATCGGCAGGCCGAACACGATCACCACGGCGCCGACCACCCACAGAGGGCTCTCGTAGTCGGCCTGTGAGGTGATCGGCCCCCACACCACCCCCGTGAAGGCGGAGGCTGCGACACCGAGACAGAGCACCATGAACCGTCGGAAGCGCTGCTCGGTCACACCCGGCGATGGCGGAGAGCGGCGCATCACGCCTGGGGAGCCGGAAGCAACCCGTCTTCGACGGCCCGCTTGTAGAGGTCGATCTTCGTGTGCGCGGGTCGCCCGGCCGACGTGTACTTCGCACGGATGCGCCGCACGTAGTCGTCGACGGTCGCGGTCGCGATGCCCAGTTCGCCCGCCACCGTGTGCGACTTCAGGCCGTCGGCGAAGAGCTGGAGCACCTTCGCCTCCTGGGGGCTCAAGCCGGCATCCTGCACCCGTGGGTCGGAGTGGATCGCCGCGGCGAGGTCGGCCGACATGATCGCGGCCCCCGTGCGCACCGCTGCAACCGCCTCCACCAGGGCGCTCACGGGTGCGGACTTGCGCACGAGTCCGAGGATGTCGCTCGTGGCAGCGAGCCTGTTGAGGTGCGCATGCTCGCCTGAGCTGTAGGCGATGACCTTGATGCCGCGCGCTGAGAGCCGCTTCGCGTTGCTGACCGGCGAGGAACCGTCGGCGAGGCGGAGGTCGAGAATGACGACGTCGATGGTGATCGCCTGAGCCAGGAGGTCGTCCACAGTCGCTGCCGACGCCGCGATGTCGACGGTCTCGTCTGTGCGGAACGCCTCGCGGAGGCCGAGCACGACCGACTCGTGGTCGTCGACCACTCCGATGCGGATTGTGTGTGGTTGCTCGAGCAATTCGCCCCCCCTGGGTGATCCGAGTGTAGGGCACCCAGGAGTCGGAGCGTGGCCGCGCCCCCTGTTCGCGTGCCGACGAATCCAAGGGCTGCCGCGAGCGCATCCGCACTCCTACTGTGGGCATCCCGGCAACCCGCACATCGGAGGAGAGTCATGGCATCTGGTGGGCTTGCACGTCGACGGCGTGGACAGCTGGGCGGGGGAGAACGGGGGATGGCGGTCGCCGTGACCGCCCTGGTCCTCGCTCTCGCAGGGTGCAGCACGACACCGGCACCTGCACCGCAAGAGGACCAAGCGCCGACGGAGACCGAGGTCGAGTACACACCGACGCCGACCCCGACACCCGACGCCCCTCCCACGAGCAGTGCGACCATCTCGTCGACGGCGACGCTCGTGGGGGTCGGGCCGCGGGTGGTCGTTCTGAGTGACCTGGCCTCGGGGTCGAGCGTCTTCTCTCTCTACGGACCGGGGACCACCACCGGGGGCACCATCGACCTGGCCAGTCAATGGGATCAGTCGGAGATCGAGGGGCAGTGGACGGCGGTTCAGTCCGACCCCGACGGCAGCCGGGCGCTCGCCCTGGTCACGCTGGAGAAGACCCCGAACGAAGGCCTGAACGCGGGGGGCAAGCAGCTCGTGATCAGGAGCTACGACATCGACGGCACTCCGCTGGCCGAATCCGCCGTGCCTGTGCGCGCGAACTTCTCGCAGAACTCCCTCAACCACGTGGGCCTCCTCGGCGACACGCTCGTCTTGCTCGACAACGGGCTGCAGGAGGCGCTCATCGGGTCGCACAGCAACGCGGACGCGGTGAACGTCGAGACGGGAGAACTCCTCTGGAGTGCGACCTGCGGAGATGGATACGCCAGCACGACACCGCTCTACTCCGGCCCGGGGAGGGTGGCTGTCGGCTGCGACTACAACGGCATCCTTGGTCTCGACCTCGCGACCGGCCAGACCGTGTGGTCGGCGACCGGCGGCGGCACCCAGAGCTTCGCGTTCGATTCCTCGGCCCCCGGCGTGCTGAACGCCAGCGAGTACGCCGGGTCTGCGGATGTGACGATCGATCTCCTGAGCGGCGTCACGCTCGATGCGAACTCATGGCAGCCTGTCATCGGGGATCCCGTGAGTGGGCTGCACGCCATGGGTACGGGCACGCTCTCCGTGTACGACCCGACGCAGCAGACCACCGTGCTCTCCATCGATTCTGCCACCATCAGCCAACTGGGCGACTTCATGCCTCTCAGCGCTTTCGATGGGCGCCTGACCTTCCTGGCCTCCGACGGGCTGAATGTCGCCTCCTTGACGACGGGAGCGCCCGATCCGGCGTCTCCGGCCAAGTCGGCCACCAAGCAGGGGTATGCGAACGTGGTCGCCGATGCAGGCAGCGGCTGGGTTCTCCTCGGCTCCATCTCCGCAGGCTGGGACCCAGGCAGCTGGGTGAACACGGCGCCCCTGAGCCTGTCCGAGGTGATCTGGGCGGTGGATCCCGACGGCGCACTCACCTGGGACGACCTGCCGAGCATCTCCTCCTCGACCGGTCAGTGACCCCTCGGACGGTGCCGCGTCGGCCACCGCAACGAGATCGACCTGGGGCGGAAACGCCCAGGAAACGCACGGGGAGCAGACTGGCGATCCGCCCGTTGTTCCGGCGGTCCGCCTCCGTTCTCCGTGAAAGGGAACCGCGTTGCCCCCTCGACCCTCCTCCCGCCGTTCGTTCTCCCGCACCGCCGCCGCGACCGCCCTGTGCGCCGGTGCGCTCGTGGCCTCCAGCGCCTTCGTTCCCGCCGCGTTCGCCGCACCGACCGCCTCGACCGCCGCACCCGATGTGGTCGATCTCGGCATCACCGACGTGCTCGCCCTGCTCGAATCCGGTGAGTCCACCTCCGTGGCGCTCACGCAGGAGTACCTCGACCGCATCGCCGCCTACGACGACCCGTACGGCGACCAGCCCGGGCTCGCCGCGGTCATCCTGGCGAACCCCGACGCCCTCGCGACCGCGGCGACGCTCGACGCCGAGCGCGCGGCCGGCGAGCTCCGCGGCCCGCTGCACGGCGTGCCCATCCTCGTGAAGGACAACTACGCGACCTTCGACATGCCCACCACGGCCGGCAGCGCCTCGCTCAGCACCTACCAGACGAAGGTCGACTCGACCGCCGTGCAGCGCCTGCGCGACGCGGGGGCCATCATCCTGGCGAAGACGAACATGTCGGAGTTCGCCTGGCACGGCACCTACACGCTGAGCTCCGAGCGCGGCCGCACGAACAACGCCTACAACCAGGCGAACAGCGCGAGCGGCTCGAGCGGCGGAACCGGTGCCGCCGTGGCCGCGAGCTTCGGGCCCGCCGGCCTCGGCACCGACTCCCGCGGCTCCATCGTGGGCCCTAGCGCGCACGAGAGCCTCGTGGGCTACCGCCCCACGATGGGACTCACGAGTGTGGCCGGCATCGTGCCGCTCAGCATCCGCCAGGACGTCTCCGGGCCCATGACGAAGACGGTGACGGATGCCGCCCTCCTCATGGAGGTGCTCGCCGGGTACGACCCCGCCGATCCGCTCACCGAGATCGCCGACGAGCAGTCGACCGACGAGTACGTGGAAGGGCTCAGCGACACCGCCCTCGAGGGCAAGCGCATCGGCTACGTGCAGTACGACTACACCGCCGAGGAGCAGGCGCGCCCCGGATTCGCCGAGCAGATCGCCCTGTTCGACCAGGCGGTCGCCGACCTCGAGGCCCAGGGGGCCGAGATCGTGCCGGTGCCCGACTTCACGCACGAGTTCGTCTCGAGCACGCTCAAGAGCGGCGGCTGGACCGACATGCGCTCGAGCATCAACACCTTCTTCGCCACCACGGAGGCGACCTGGCCCGAGGGCCTCGCGTCGCTCACCGAGCCCGCGGATGAGCTGACCTTCGAAGACGTGATCGCCGATGGCGGATCCTCGCTCACGCAGGGCGACATCGACTACTTCATGGCCGGCGAGGACATCCCGAACCCCACCTACGACGCCGCCGTGGCGGAGCAGGACGCGGGCAAGGCCGCCATGGACCAGTACTTCGTGGACCGCGACCTCGACGCTCTCGCCATGCCGACGAGCGCCGGGTCGGCGACGCCCGACTGGGCGGGCACGACGTTCTGCGATGTGGGAGCGAACACCGGCATCCCGACCGTCTCGCTGCCGGCCGGCTTCACCTCCACGGGTGAGGCCGCGGGCCTCGAGCTCGCGGCGCCCCGCAGCCAGGACGCCGAGCTGCTGGCGATGTCGTACGACTACGAGCAGGCCACCCTGCACCGTGTCGCGCCGACGAGCACGCCCGAGCTGGCGCACGCGCTGCCGGTGGAACCGACGCCCACGCCGTCGCCCACCTCGACCCCTGCACCCGCCGGCAGCGGTGAGGCCTCGACCCTCGCAGCCACCGGATCCGCCGCCGGCACCACCGGCGGCCTGGCCGGGCTGCTCCTGCTCGTCGCCGGAGCCGGTACGGTCGTGTGGGGCTTCACCCGCAGGCGCTCCCTCCCGCGAGCGCACTGAGTGATGGCCGGGCGGTCCGCCCGCCCGGCCACCACCGCCCCTGTCGTCATCCCCGCCCTGTCGCCATCGTCGGAGGGCGGGGCGAGGGGTGGAACGGCGGGGTCAGAGGAGCTCCACGAGGTCTCGGAAGTCGTCGAGGCGCGGGTCGGCGGGGGAGAGCTCGGTGATGAGCAGCGAAGCGCGCGAGAGCTCGAACGACGCGGCCGTGGACTGCTGCTGCAGCTTGGAGGAATCGATGCACAGCACGAGCTCTTTCGACACTCGAAAGAAGGCACGTTTCATCTGGGCCTCGGCGAGCGACACCTCGGTGGTGCCGAAATCGGAGTCGATGGCGCTCGCCGAGGCGAAGAAGCGCTGGTAGCGCAGTGACTCGGCGGCCTGCACCGCGAGCGGACCGACGAAGGTGTCGGTGGTCTCCTCGGTCTCACCTCCGATGAGGATGGGTGTGACGCCCTCGGCGTTCTTCACGACCGCGTAGATGGGGTAGGAGTTCGTGGTGACCGTGAGGCCCGACCGCGGGCCGAGGCGCTCGGCCAGAGTGCCCACCGTAGTGGAGGCGTCGAACGCGATCGAGCCGAACCGAGGCACGAGCGCCAGCGCTTTCTCGGCGATGATCTCCTTGGCGCGGGAGTGCTCCGACTGGCGTTCGTCGAACGGTCGGGGTCCGATCACCGAGATGGCGCCGCCGCGCACCCGGCGCAGCAGGCCGTCGCCCTCGAGATCGGCGAGGTCGCGCCGGATCGTCATGACGGAGACGTCGAGAGCTGCCGCGGCCTCGCTCAGCCGCACGATGTTGTCTCGTTCGAGGATGGCCAGCAGCTGCTCCCGCCGCCGCCCCGATTCGGTGGGAATCGCCATTGTCGCCTCCGTTATCTCGCTGTGATTTTGATGTTACATCAAGGTCCACTTGTAACAAATGCGCCGTTTTACCCGCGTGATCATTGAGGTCGGATATGTCTCCTCACAATTCGTTGACACACGCAAAAGCCCGGTGTTACATTCCAGGGGTGGTTCATTGAACCCATGACCGGCAGCGTTGCCACGCCTCTGCGGCGACGCCCGAAACAACGAAGGGTGTCGAAGATGACCTCCGAGGCTTACGAGAACGTCGTCTCCCAGACGAGCGCGTTCGATCGTGCACTGGATGCCGGGAACGGCGTCGTGCGGTTCGCTCCTGCGTGGGTTCCGAGGGCGTTCTGCACTCCCGGCCGCCGCATCCGGTTGCACCCCGATGACTACTTCCCCTTCGAGCAGACCCGAGGCGGAATCGACGAGCGCTGGCTCGCGAGCACGATCCGTGCCGACAACGGCCCGCTCACGGGCGCACACGAAGGGCTGAGCCTCGTGGTCGACCCCGCCGGGGGCCTTCTTCCCTTCGACGAATTCGTGGAGCACCACAAGGCCGACGTGATCGGCGACCGCCTCTGGGACCGCTTCGGCGGCTGGACCATGTACTCCAAGTTCTACGACAACCTGCAGCCCCTGCCCTTCCACGTGCACCATTCCGACGAGAAGGCCGCACTCGTCGAGAAGGTGGGAAAGCCCGAGGCGTACTACTACTCGCCGCACATGAACAACTACCTCGGCGACCAGGCGATCTCCTTCCTCGGCCTCCAGCCGAACACCACCCGCGCGCAGCTCAAGGAGCGCCTCGAGAGATTCATCGAGGGCGGTGACAACCGCATCACCGACTTCTCGCTCGGTTACCGCACCCAGCTCGGCACGGGCTGGGACATCCCCGCCGGCGTGCTGCACGCCCCCGCGAGCATCTGCACCTACGAGCCGCAAGCAGCGAGCGACGTGTTCTGCATGTGCGAGTCGTGGAGCAACAACCGCGAGGTGCCCGCCGAGCTCCTCTGGAAAGACGTTCCGCACGAGCACCACGGCGACTTCGAGTTCCTGCTCGACCTGCTCGACTGGGAGAAGAACGTCGACGTCGACTTCGTGCCCAACCGATTCATGCGCCCCTACGCCACTGAGGCTTCGGCCGCCGACGGGGGCGCCGAGTACGTGGAGAACTGGATCGTCTTCCGCTCCGATGCCTTCAGCGCGAAGGAGCTCACGGTTCGGCCCGGCCGCACCGTGACCGTCACCGACCAGGATGCCTACGGAGCCATCGTGGTGCAGGGTGTCGGATCCTTCGGCGGTCACGACACCCAGGCCGCCACCGTCATCCGCTTCGGCCAGCTGAGCCAGGACGAGTTCTTCGTCTCGGCCCCTGCCGCGCGCGCCGGCGTCACGATCACCAACCGCAGCAGCACCGACGACCTGGTGGTGCTCAAGCACTTCGGCCCCGGCAACGTGGAGCTCGGTTCCGTTGAGTGAGCGGCAGGGCGAGGTGTTCGGCGCCGCGGTGGAGGAGGCCCTGCTGCGTGTGGGGTCGCTCGGTCAGGTGGCCCGGGTCGACCGCTTCGTCGACGACGACGGACCCTCCCGCGGCGCTCGGCGACTGCGGGTGGTCAACGGCGGTGGCCTCGAGTTCGACGTGCACCCCGACCGCGGCCTCGACATCGGCGCCGCGTCGTTCAAGGGCCTCCCGCTCGCCTGGATCTCCTCGACCGGCTTCACGCGCCCCGACGCCTACCGGCCCGACGGCCGCGGCTGGCTGCGCTCCTTCGGGGGCGGTCTCGTGACCACCTGCGGGCTCGACAGCTTCGGCCCGCCGGCCGACGACGTCGACGGCGTGGTGGGCATGCACGGTCCGATCGGCAACATCTCCGCCACCCTGATCGAGGTGAGCGCGACGCCCGAGCTCGTCACGGTCACAGGCGAGGTGCGGCAGGCCTCCGTGTTCCACGAGAACCTGGTGCTCCGCCGAACCATCCGTTCGACAGTGGGCTCCTCGTCGTTCACGATCGACGACACCGTCACGAACGAGGCCGAGACCGTCAGTCCGCACATGGTCCTGTACCACGTGAACCTCGGCTGGCCGCTGCTCGACACCGGTGCCGTCATCGACATCCCCGCGGCGAGCGTGGAACCACGCGATCCGGATGCGGCGGGCGGCTTCGACGATCGAGCGGCGATCGGCGAACCCACCATCGGTTTCCGCGAGCAGGTCTACGTGCACCGGGCAGGCGACGACCGGGTCGCGCACGTCACCAACGAGTCGCGCGGGCTCCGATTCACGCTCCGCCACTCCGAGACCCTGCCCGCGATCTTCCAGTGGAAGCTCACGGCGACGAAGCACTTCGTGCTCGGGCTCGAACCCGCGAACACCCCGGAGATCAACGGCCGCGCCGCCGCACGCGAGCACGGCATCCTTCCGCAACTCGAACCCGGTGAGAGCCGGAGCTACTCGATTGAGATTGAGGTGAACGAGATATGACCGACACGCCACTGCTGGAGCTGGCCGGGGTGAGCAAGTCGTTCGGCGCCGTCGCCGCCCTGGTGCGCGCCGATCTGACCCTGCATGCCGGCAGCATCCACGCGCTCGTGGGCGAGAACGGTGCGGGCAAGTCCACGCTCGTGAAGATCATCGGAGGGCTCTACCAGCGCGACGGCGGTGACTACCGGCTCGAGGGCAGGAGCGTCGACTTCCACAGCACGACGGATGCGAAGGACGCCGGCATCGCGGTGATCTACCAGGAGCCCACCCTCTTCCCCGACTTCAGCGTCGCGGAGAACATCTTCGTGGGTCGCCAGCCCTACACCCGCTTCGGAACCCTCGACCGCGCGAAGATGCGGCGCGAGACCCGCGAGCTCACCCAGCGCCTGGGTGTGCCGATCGACCCCGACCGGGAGGCCCGCGGCCTCTCGATCGCCGACCAGCAGGTGGTCGAGATCGCCAAGTCGATCTCGGTCGGCGCGAAGGTCATCATCATGGACGAACCGACCGCGGCCCTCTCGGGTGTCGAGGTCGAGCGGCTGATGGGCATCGCCCGGCAGCTCCGAGACGAGGGCAAGGGCCTCATCTTCATCTCGCACCGCTTCGACGAGGTGTTCTCGCTCTGCGACACCATCACCGTGATGCGAGATGGCGCCTACATCGCCACGAACATCACCTCCGAGACCAGTGAGGATGCGATCATCCGGCAGATGGTCGGCCGGAGCGTCGAGAACCTCTTCCCCAAGCAGGAGACGGTGATCGGCGACGCCGTGCTCGAGGTGAACGGCCTCACGAGTGTCGGGGTGTTCTCAGACGTGAGCTTCACCGTTCGCTCGGGTGAGATCGTCTGCTTCGCCGGGCTCGTGGGGGCAGGCCGCAGCGAGATCGCCCGTGCGGTGTTCGGTGTCGATCCCTACGACTCGGGCTCGGTGCGGATCGGCGGTGCGGCCGTGCCCCCCAAGAACCCCGCGGCCGCGATGAGGCTCGGCATGGGCTTCGTGCCCGAAGACCGACGCAAGCAGGGCCTGGCGATGGATGCGAGCGTGCAGACCAACATCACCCTCGCCATCCGGGAGCGGTTGGCCCGGTTCGGTTTCATCACCTCCTCGCTGGAGGCGCCTGCCGCCGAGACCTGGGCCTCGCGCCTGCAGGTGAAGACGCATTCGCTCGACACCGAGGCCTCGATGCTCTCGGGCGGCAACCAGCAGAAGGTCGTGCTCGGCAAGTGGCTCGCCACGAAACCCTCGATCCTGATCGTCGACGAACCCACCCGCGGCATCGACGTGGGCACGAAGTCGGAGGTGCACCGCTTGCTCTCCGAGCTCGCCGGCACCGGCGTGGCCGTGCTGATGATCTCGTCGGAACTGCCCGAGGTGCTCGGCATGGCCGACCGCGTGCTGGTGGTGCGGGAGGGGCGGATCACCGCCGAACTCAGCCGCGACGAGGCGACTCCGGAGACCGTGATGTACGCGGCGACCCATGAAGCGGAGGCCGCGGCATGAGCGTGACGCACACCGTTCCCCCCGTCGAGGCGGGCCGCACCGGATTCCAGAAGCTCATCAGGGCCCGCGAGTTCGGGCTCGCGGTGCTCATCATCGCGCTGATCGCCACGACGGTCTCGGTGCAGCCCACCTTCGTGTTCAGCGATGGCGGCTGGCGAGAGCTGCTCCGGCAGCCGACCATTCTCATCCTGATCGCGCTCGGCGAGGCGATCGTCATCATCACCCGCAACATCGACCTGTCGATCGGCTCGATCCTCTGCCTGTCGACCTACACCGCCGGGTGGCTGTTCGCGAACGTCGAGGGCATCCCGATCGTGCTGGTCGTCATGATCGGTGTGGCGCTCGGCGCCTTCCTCGGCTTGATCAACGGCCTGCTGGTCGCGTTCTTGAAGGTGCCGTCTCTCGTGATCACGCTGGGCACGCTCTACGCCTACCGTGGCATCGCGATCCTGTGGATCGGGCCGCACTTCATCCGCTCCAGCTGGCTGCCCCCGGAGTTCAGGGCCCTCGGCACGATGCAGTGGGCATCGATCCCGGTGCTGCTCATCCTCGTGCTCCTCGTGGTGCTGATCGTGGGCTGGTTCATGACCAGTCGACGCGCGGGTCGCGATCTCTACGCGCTCGGCTCGAACGCCGAGGCGGCGAGGCTGTTCGGTCTCCGCGACCGCCGGCTGACGCTGACCGCCTTCGTGACGAGCGGTGCGCTCGCCGGTCTCGGCGGTCTCGTCTACCTCTCCATCTACGCCACCGGAGACGCCAAGGTGGGCACGGGCTACGAGCTCGAGGCCATCGCCGCCGCCGTGGTGGGCGGTGTGGCCATCGTGGGCGGCTCCGGCACCATCTGGGGGGTCGCCCTCGGCGCCTTCTTCCTCGCCACCATCAGCAGCGCACTGCCGGTGCTCGGGGTGCCCAGCCTGTGGCAGCAGTCCATCGTGGGCATCTTCATCGTCGGAGCGATCCTGCTCGACCGCGCGCTCTTCCTGAGCAGAGCCCGGCGTGCCAAGCGAAAGGGGAGTGCGTCATGAGCGAGGCCATGCTCGCGGCCGAACCACGCCAGTACCGTCGTCACGACAAGCCGCTCTGGCGCCGTGGACTGATGCGCACCGAGTCGGTGATCATGCTCGCCATCGTGCTGCTGCTCGTGATCGCCACCTTCACGGTGCCGTTCTTCGCCCAGCCGTACACCTACCAGACGATGATCCTCAACTCGGCTCCCGTGCTGCTGATGCTGCTCCCCGTGACGCTCATCATCATCACGGGTGACATCGACCTCTCCGTGGGCAGCGTTCTCGGCTTCTCCAGTGCCATCTTCGGACTGGCGTTCCAGGCCGGCATCCCCATCGGCATCGCTGCGGTCATCGGCGTTGTCGCCGGGGGCCTGGTCGGTGTTCTGAACGGGGTGCTGGTGACGATCGTGGGGCTGCCGAGCCTGGCGGTGACGATCGGAACGCTCGCGCTGTTCCGCGGGATCGCCGTGGGACTGCTCGGCACCACCTCGGTCACCAACTTCCCCACCGACGTCACCCGATCGGTGACCGCACCGCTCGGTGGGCTCCCGGTGCCGGTGATCACTCTGGCCATCCTGATCCTGGCGATCCTCTTCGGCGTGCTGCTGCACTTCACACCCTTCGGACGCGGTGTGTTCGCCATCGGGCTGAGTCCCGAGACGGCCGCCTTCTCCGGGGTGCGGGTCAACCGCACCCGGCTGACGCTGTTCATCCTGAGCGGTCTCGTGGCGGGCGCCACGGGGGTCTACTTCACGCTGCAGTACAGCAACGCGATCGGCACCAACGGGCTCGGCTTCGAGCTGCAGGTCGTGACCGCGATCGTGCTGGGCGGCGTCTCCATCTGGGGCGGCCGCGGCACCATCCTCGGCGCCCTCGCCGGCGGTGTGCTGATCGCGGCGCTCAACAAGACCCTGCAGCTCGCGGGCATCGGCTCCGACACCATCAGCATCGTCACCGGTGCTGCCCTCATCTTCTCCGTCGTCGTGGCGAGTGTGGCGGGATTCATCTCCCGCCGGCGACGGACGAAGGCCACCGCGATCGTCGCGGTCGGCACCTGACCACCCGCTCCAGCAACAGTCCCTGCTCACAATCACTGCACGGAAGGCAGAACAATGAGGTTCACACCCCGCGGGCTCTCCCGCAAGAATCTGGCCGTCACCACGGCCGCCCTGGCCGCTACGGTCCTCCTGCTCACCGGCTGCGCCGGCGGAACCGGCACGCCCGGCTCCACCGACGGTGCCGCGGCCGGCGGCGGAGGCGATGCCAGTGTCACCTTCATTCCGAAGAGCCTCGGCAACAAGTACTTCGAGGCGTCCGACAAGGGAGCCGCTGAGGGTGCCGAGGAACTCGGTATGGCATTCAAGGAGGAGGGCCCCACGGCCACCGGCTCCGCCGACCAGGTGCCGTTCATCCAGACCGCCATCCAGACCGGCCAGAAGGCGATCGCTATCGCTGCGAACGACCCCACCGCGGTCTGCAACGACCTCGAGCAGGCCCGCAGCCAGGGTGTGAAGGTCGTCGCCTACGACACCGACACCGACTGCCGCGATGTCTTCGTCAACCAGGCGACCGTCGACGGCATCGCCGAGGGCCTCGTCAAGCTCACCGCCGACCACCTGGGGGAGGAGGGCGGAACGATCGCCATCCTCTCGGGCGGCGCGAACGCGGCCAACCTCAACGCGTGGGTCGACGCCATCCAGGCCCTGATCAAGAAGGACCACCCGAACATCACCGTGGCCAAGGTCGCCTACGGTGACGACGTCGACGAGAAGGCCTACCAGGAGGCCCAGGGCCTCATGCAGTCCATCCCGGACCTCAAGGCCATCATCGCCCCCGACACCGTGTCGGTGAAGGAAGCGGCGCACTACCTCGCCGACACCCCCGAGTACCAGGGCAAGGTGTGGGTCACCGGTCTCGGCCTCCCCAGCGAGATGGCGGAGTACGTGGAGAGCGGCATCGTCGAGGAGTTCGGTCTGTGGAACCCCGAAGACCTCGGCTACCTCGCGTCGTACGCTGCTGACGCGCTGATCACCGGCACCATCACCGGTGAAGAAGGAGACACCTTCGAGGCCGGGAAGCTCGGCGAGTACACCGTGGGCGAGGGCGGCGAGATCGTGCTCGGACCGATGTTCGTGTTCAACAAGGAGAACGTCGGCGACTTCACGTTCTGATCCCGAACGGTCCGATCGAGAACGCCACATCGGGGGTCGACGCCGTTCGCGGCGCGGCCCCCGACCGCCGAGCAGAGGAGGTGAGAGGGATGGCGACCATCAAGGACGTCGCACGCCACGCCGGCGTGTCGGCCGGCACGGTGAGCAACGTGCTGAACCGGCCGGGCTACGTCGCCTCCGAGACGCGCGAGCGTGTGCGCACCGCCATCGCCGACCTCGGCTTCACCCCCACGGAGCAGGCCCGCAGATTCCGGAGCGGTCGTGGGCGCACCCTCGGTCTCGCTCTCGCGGATCTCGGCAACCCGTTCTTCGTGGATGTCGCGCTCGGGGCCGAGGCGGAGGCCAACGCACTCGGAGTGGGCGTCGTGATCATCCACAACGGTGAAGACGCCACGAGGGAACAGCACAATCTCGACGTGCTCGTGCAGCAACGCGTGCACGGCATCATGATCACCCCCGTGCACGACGACGAGCCGAGGCTCGACCGACTCGACGGTCGGGGAATACCCCTCGTCTACATCGACCGGGTGTCGGATGACTCCCCGCGCTGCTGGGTGAAGACCGACGATCTGGCCGGCGGTCGGCTCGCGGGAGAGCACCTCGTGGGCCTCGGACATCGTCGTCTGGCCTTCGTGGGGAGCCTCGGCGGCACCGCGCAGGTCGACCACCGCTTCGAGGGCTTCGTCGCCGCGGTGGGCGCAGCGGCCGGGAGCACGGAGCGGTTGGCGACCGAGTCCTGGCAGATCGACGACGGGCGGCGAGCGGGAGCCGCGCTCGCCGCCCGTCCGCTCTCGGAGCTGCCGACGGCGGTGATGTGCACCAACGACCTGGTGGCCATCGGGCTGCTCATCGAGTTCGCTCAGCGCGGCATCCGGGTTCCTGACGACGTCTCGGTGGTGGGGTTCGACGACCTCTCCTGGGCGGCGACCTCGGTGGTGCCGCTCACCACCGTGCGGCAGCCGCGGGCCGAACTGGGGCGCCGTGCGGTGCGGATGCTGCTCGACGAGATCGACAGGGGCGAGGCGCACGAGCACCATCGGGAACTGCTCGAACCCGAGTTCGTGGTGCGCTCGTCCACGGCGGCGCCGCGCACTTCGCCCGGGCTTGAACCCGCACCCGCCCCCGTCCTTACTTCCGACCCGACTTCTGGAGGACCACGATGACGACGACCTGGCAGCCCGAGCTCACGAGCGACGAGCTCGTCGCACTCGCGCGCTCCCTGGGCGACCCCGTCAAGGACCTCGTCATCCTCGCGGAGGGCAACACCTCGCAGCGGCTCGGTGACGGCCGCATCGCGGTGAAAGCATCGGGGGCCTACATGGCGGCCACCACGCGCGACGACTTCGTGGTGACCGAGGTCGATCCGCTGATCGCGCTGCTGGAGGATGACCGTGCGACGCAGGAGGATGTGACTTCGCTGCTCGATGCGGGTGTGCACGAGGGGGTGCGCCGCCGAGGATCGATCGAGACCCTGGTGCACGCGGCCGTGCAGTCGGTGCGACCGACGGCGTTCGTGGCGCACACGCATCCGACCCCCGTGGTGGGGTTGCTGGCGAGCGTGCACGCGGCGACCGCCTTCGACGAGTGGGTGTACTCCGACGAGGCGGTCGTGATCGGCACCCCTCTCTTCGTGCCGTATGCCGCCCCCGGCATAGATCTCGGGAGGCTGTTCCTCGAGCGCCTCCGCGGGTACGTCGACGTGCACGATTCGCTGCCGTCCTGCGTTCTCCTCGGCAATCACGGCATGGTCGCGATCGCCGACAGCTGGCGCGCCGCTGAGGCGATCACTCTCATGACGGTCAAGGGCGCACGGGTGCGACTCGACGCGCTGTCGGTGGGGGGCGTGCAGGGGCTCGGCGACGACACTGTTTCGCACTACTTCGAGCGCACCGACTTCATCGAGCGCCGCAAGAACCTCTCGGGGGCGTGATGGCCGAGCTCAAGGCCGTGTTCCTCGACGTGGGAGGGCCGATCTACGACGACGAGAACTACGTCGCGGCGGTGCTCTCCGCACTCGACGAGGTGCGTGCCGCCGATGGACTCGGCCCTGCCGACCGAGCAGTCTTCCGTGTGCGATACGACGAGGTGCGCGCGGCTCAGGCGGGATCGCTCCGCGCTGTGCTCGCCGAGGAGTTCCTCGGCGATCGTGCCCGCCGAGGTGAGCTGCACGAGCGCACCCGGCGGCATTGGGTGCACCCGGCCGGCACCCTCCACCCCGACGTTCTGCCGTTCCTCCGCTCGCTCGGGGGCCAGGTGCGGGTCGGGGTGCTCGCCAATCAGGAGGAGGGCGTCATCCGAGCGCTCGAACGCGACGGGGTCGCACCGTACATCGACGTGTGGGGGGTGTCGGCGATCGTGGGCTTCGAGAAGCCCTCGCCAGAGCTCTTCGAGTGGTGCCTCGCGGAGGCGGGTGTGCGCGCGGCTGAGGCCGTGCACATCGGCAATCGGCTCGACACCGACGTTCGGCCGGCGGCCGCCCTCGGGCTCGCCACGGTCTGGGTGCTCCGCGGCGAGGCCGCTCCGATGCCGACAGCGGAGCAGCTCGCCGAACCGGATCTCGCCGTTCCGTCGCTCGACGGACTCGGCCCGCGCATCCTCTCGCTCGGGGAGGCGCGCGCGTGACCATCGTTCTGGGCATCGATCTCGCCACTGCCGAGGCGCGCGTGCTGGCCGTCGACGAGTCGACGGGCGCGGCCCTCGCCGAGCGCCGGGCGCCGCTGCCGCTGCGAGAGCGATCGCGCACGCAGCGCGCCGCCTATGGCGACGTCGCGATCGAGCTCATCGCGGCCGTGGTCGCGGCCCTCGGATCGCGATCTCTCGACGTGGGCGCGCTCTCGGTCACCGGCACCTCGGGCACGGTCGTGCCGGTCGATGCGGCCGGTGCGCCGGTGGGCGACGCCGTGCTCTACGACGACCCGCGGGGTGGCGACGAACTGCGGATGCTCACCGAAGCCGGTCTCGGCCGTCGACCCCGAGGGGCGCTGGCCCGGGCGGCCTGGATGAACGCCGCGGCCGGCCACGGCCCGGCATCACCCGCGCGCTTCGTCTTCACCCCCGACGTGGTGGGGGCCGCACTGGCCGGGACGCTGCTGCCCTCGGACACCTCGCACGCGCTGAAGAGCGGCATCGACCCGGTCGCCGCGCGGTGGGACGAGCAGGCGCTCGCGACGGTGGGGTTGCCGGCCGAGCGGATGCCCGCGTTGGTGGCGCCAGGGCGGGTCATCGGCGAGGTGGCGGCAGCGGTCGCCTCGCGACTCGGTCTCCCGCCGGGCGTGCAGATCGTCTCGGGGATGACGGATGGATCGACGGGGCAGATCGCCACCGGGGCCGTCGCTCTCGGCGACACCGTAGGAGTGCTCGGAACCACACTCGTGCTCAAGGCGGTCTCGGCGCACGACGTCGTCGACGAATCCGCGGGGATCTACTCCCACGTGGCCCCCGACGGATTATTCTGGCCCGGCGGGGCCTCGAACACCGGGGCCGGAGTGCTGCGCTCGGGAGCGACGGCCGACATCGATCCCGCCGAGCGCAGTGCGGCCGTCGCCGGCCGCGGGCCGTCGCCGATCGTCTCGTATCCGTTGGCGCGCCGCGGAGAGCGGTTCCCGATCGCCGATGCAGCGTTCGCGGGCTTCGACGTGCTGTTCGACGGTGCATCGGTTCCGGGGGACACGGCGCCGGACGACGCCGACGCACGGTTCCGGGCGGTGTACGAAGGGGTCGCGTTCGTCGAGCGACTCGGCCTTGAGCGCCTCGAGGCCCTCGGTGTCGATCGCCGACGCCACCATGTGGCGGGCGGGGCCGCGGCCAGCGAGGTCTGGAACCGCATCCGTGCCTCTGCACTCGGCCGCCCGGTGGTCGTCACCCCCGGCACCGGGAGCGCCCGTGGTGCAGCGGCACTCGCCGCCGCTGCACGCAGCGGCGAGCCGCTCGCGGCCGTCGCGGCGCGCTTCGCCGGGCCACGTCGCACGGTCGCCCCCGACCCCGCTCTGCTCGAACCCCTCGACGACCGCTATCGCGTCTTCCTCCGTGCGCTCGCCGAGCGCACGGCCGCCTTCGAACACCGACCCATCGACCTCTGAACCGAAAGGCCCCTCACCATGGTGCAGTTCAACGACATCGCGACCGACCTCGAGCGTCAGGCCATCGAGCTGCCGAGCTGGGCGTTCGGCAACTCGGGCACGCGCTTCAAGGTGTTCGGCACTCCGGGCACTCCTCGCACGCCCGAGGAGAAGATCGCGGATGC
Source organism: Herbiconiux liukaitaii (assembly GCF_041927495.1). Lineage (NCBI taxonomy): Bacteria > Bacillati > Actinomycetota > Actinomycetes > Micrococcales > Microbacteriaceae > Herbiconiux > Herbiconiux liukaitaii. The sequence goes on from NZ_JBHFHG010000006.1 coordinate 55,275, forward strand.
GGCGCAAGTGAACCTCTACTCGGGCCTCGCCCCCAAGGTGGCGATCCACATCCCCTGGGACGAGGTCGACGACTTCGCCGCTCTGCGCGCCTACGCGAACGATCTCGGTGTCGAGCTCGGCACGGTGAACTCGAACACGTTCCAGGACGACGCGTACAAGTTCGGGTCGCTGACCTCGAGCGACGCGGCCACCCGCCGGAAGGCCGTCGACCATCACCTCGAGTGCATCGACATCATGCACCGGACCGGATCGCAGGATCTCAAGATCTGGCTCGCCGACGGCACGAACTACCCGGGCCAGGGCGACATCCGCTCGCGTCAGGACTGGCTGCACGAGTCGCTGCAGCTGATCTACGACGGCTTGGGCGACGACCAGCGCCTGGTGCTCGAGTACAAGTTCTTCGAGCCGGCGTTCTACCACACCGACGTTCCCGACTGGGGAACGAGCTACGCCCACGTGAGCGCTCTCGGCCCGAAGGCACTGACCTGTCTCGACACCGGGCATCACGCACCCGGCACGAACATCGAGTTCATCGTGGCCCAGCTGCTCCGCCTGGGAAAACTCGGTTCGTTCGACTTCAACTCGCGCTTCTACGCCGACGACGACCTGATCGTGGGGGCGGCGGATCCGTTCCAGCTGTTCCGGATCCTGTTCGAGGTGGTGCGCGGCGGCGGCTACGACGTCGGATCGCCGGTGGCGTTCATGCTCGACCAGTGCCACAACGTCGAGGAGAAGATCGTGGGGCAGCTGCGCTCGGTGCTGAACGTGCAGGAGATGACGGCGCGCGCGTTGCTCGTCGACCGTCATGCCCTGCTCGCCGCACAGAACGAGAACGACGTGCTCGGCGCGAACGGGATCCTGATGGACGCGTTCTACACCGATGTGCGGCCGGCACTGGCGTCGTGGCGCGAGTCGCGAGGCCTGCCGGCCGACCCCATTGCCGCGTTCAAGGCCTCCGGTTACCAGGAGCGCATCGTCGCCGAGCGCGCCGGCGGCGTGCAGGCCGGCTGGGGAGCGTAGAGAACCGATGACGAAGGAGACCACCATGACCAACGCAGCTGCCGCCGACCTGATCGCCCGGTCGAACCGACTGGGTTCCGATCCCAAGAACACGAACTACGCCGGGGGCAACACCTCGGCCAAGGGTCTCGAGACCGATCCGGTCACGGGTGAGCCTGTCGAGTTGATGTGGGTCAAGGGGTCGGGAGGCGACCTCGGCACCCTCACCGAGGGAGGCCTCGCCGTGCTGCGGGTCGACCGCCTGCGGGCGCTGCAGAACGTGTACCCGGGCATCGACCGCGAAGACGAGATGGTCGCCGCGTTCGACCACACCCTGTTCGGCAAGGGAGGTGCGGCACCGTCGATCGACACGGCCATGCATGGACTCGTCGATGCCGCGCACGTCGATCACCTGCATCCCGATTCCGGCATCGCCATCGCGACGGCGGTCGATGGAGAGGCGCTCACCGAGACCGTCTTCGGCGACAAGGTGGTGTGGGTGCCGTGGCGCCGACCCGGCTTCCAGCTGGGGCTCGACATCGCCGCCATCAAGCGCGACAACCCCGCAGCGATCGGCTGCATCCTCGGCGGGCACGGGATCACCGCGTGGGGTGACACGAGCGAGGAGGCGGAGCGCAACTCGCTGTGGATCATCGACACGGCCGCCGCGTACATCGCCGAGCACGGCAGGGCCGATCCGTTCGGGCCTGCTCTCGACGGCTACGGGCCGCTCGACGAGGCGGAGCGCCGGGCGAAGGCGGCCGCGCTGGCGCCTGCCATCCGCGGCATCGCGTCGACCGACAAGGCGCAGGTCGGATCGTTCACCGACGCCGCGGTCGTGCTCGACTTCCTGGCGTCGGCCGAGCATCCGCGGCTCGCAGCTCTCGGCACGAGCTGCCCCGACCACTTCCTGCGCACCAAGGTGAAGCCGCTCGTGCTCGACCTCCCGGCCGACGCCTCCGTCGAGGAGTCGATCGCACGGCTGAAGGAGCTGCACGCGGCCTACCGTGAGGACTACCAGGCCTACTACGACCGCAACGCCTCGCCGGACTCGCCGCCGCTCCGGGGTGCCGATCCGGCGATCGTGCTCATCCCGGGCGTGGGGATGTTCAGCTACGGGGCCAACAAGCAGACCGCGCGAGTGGCGGGCGAGTTCTACATCAACGCCATCAACGTGATGCGCGGCGCAGAGGCGCTCTCGACCTACGCGCCGATCGACGAGGCCGAGAAGTTCCGCATCGAGTACTGGGCCCTCGAGGAGGCCAAGCTGCAGCGACTGCCGAAGCCCAAGTCGCACGCCGGGCGCATCGCGCTCGTGACCGGTGCGGCATCCGGTATCGGCAAGGCCATCGCCACGCGCCTCGCCGCCGAGGGCGCGTGCTTGGTGATCGCCGACCTCGACCTCGCGAAGGCTCGGGAGGCGGCCGCCGAGCTCGGCTCGACCGACGTCGCCATCGGGGTGAAGGCCGATGTCACGATCGAGGCCGAGGTGCAGGCCGCGGTGGATGCGGCCGTGCTCGCCTTCGGCGGCGTCGATCTCGTGGTCAACAATGCCGGCCTCTCCATCTCGAAGCCGCTGCTCGAGACGACCACGAGCGATTGGGATCTGCAGCACAACGTCATGGCCAAGGGCTCGTTCCTGGTCTCGAAGGCCGCCGCGAAGGTGCTCATCGAGCAGGAGCTCGGCGGCGACATCATCTACATCTCGTCGAAGAACTCCGTGTTCGCCGGCCCCAACAACATCGCCTACTCGGCCACGAAGGCCGACCAGGCGCACCAGGTGAGGCTGCTCGCGGCCGAGCTCGGCGAGCACGGCATCAAGGTGAACGGCATCAATCCGGATGGCGTCGTGCGCGGCTCCGGGATCTTCGCGGGCGGCTGGGGCGCCAAGCGCGCCGCGGTCTACGGTGTGCCTGAGGAGGAGCTCGGCGCCTACTACGCCCAGCGCACCCTGCTCAAGCGCGAGGTGCTGCCCTCGCACGTGGCGAATGCGGTCGCGGTGCTCACAGGCGCCGACCTCACCCACACCACCGGTCTGCACATCCCCGTCGACGCCGGCGTGGCCGCCGCCTTCCTCCGCTGATGAACGGGGCGGTGGCCGCCGTCGACCTGGGGGCGACGAGCGGGAGGGTGATGCTCGGGTACGTGGGGCGCGACGAGGTGCGGCTCGTGCCGGTGGCGCGGTTCCCCAACCAGCCGGTGCGCACGATCGACGGGCTGCACTGGAACATCCTCGAGCTGTACCGCAACGTGCTCGCCGGCCTCGGCAAGGCCGTGCACGATGAGCCGGGGGTCGGCAGCATCGGCATCGACTCGTGGGCCGTCGACTACGCCCTGCTCGAGGGCGACCAGATGCTGGGCACGCCGTTCCACTACCGCGACGAGCGCACCTCCCGGGGCGTCGATGCCGTGCACTCCCTCGCCGGCTTCGACGAGCTCTACGCCGTGAACGGCCTGCAGTTCCTCCCCATCAACTCGATCTACCAGCTCGCCGCCGAACGAGACGGCGGCCGGCTCGACCGCGCCGACACCATGCTGCTCATCCCCGACCTGCTCGCGTTCTGGCTCACCGGAGCGCGTCGTGCCGAGCGCACCAACGCCTCCACCACGGGGCTGCTCGATGCCCGCTCCGGGCAGTGGGACCGCGCGCTCGCCGAGCGCCTCGGCATCCCGCCCCGCATTCTGCCTCCGCTCGCCGAACCCGGCACGGTCGTGGGCACTCTGCTGCCTGGGGTCGCGGCCGAGATCGGCGCCGCCGGTTCCCTTCCGGTCACCGCGATCGGCTCGCACGACACCGCGTCGGCCGTCGTCGCGGTGCCCGCCACCGAGTCTGGGTTCGCCTACATCTCGAGCGGAACCTGGTCACTCGTGGGGGTCGAGCTCGAGCACCCCGTGATCACCGAGGCCAGTCGGGCCGCGAACTTCACGAATGAAGGGGGAGTGGACGGCCGCACCCGATTCCTGCAGAACGTCTCCGGCCTGTGGTTGCTCTCGGAATCGGTGCGGCACTGGGAACGGGAGTCGGGCGAGACCATCGGCCTTCCCTCGCTGCTGGCGGCGGCGGAGCAGGTGCGCGGCCCCGTCGGTGTGTTCGATGCCGGCGACCCCGCGTTCATCCCTCCCGGCGACATGCCCGCGCGCATCGGCGCGTGGTTCACGTCGAGGGGGCTGCCCGCGCCGGAGGGGCCCGCCGAGGTGACGCGCAGCATTCTGGAGAGCCTGGCCGAGGCCTATGCGCGCTCCCTCCGCCAGGCGGCCGAGCTGTCGGGCCACCCGGTCTCGGTCGTGCACGTGGTGGGCGGCGGCTCGCAGAACGCACTCCTCTGCCAGCTCACCGCCGACCGCACCGGGCTCCCGGTGCTCGCGGGGCCCGTGGAGGCCACCGCGCTCGGCAACGTGCTCATCCAGGCTCGGGCGCAGGGTCTCGTGGCGGTGGACTCGAGCATGGAATCGCTGCGCGCGCTCGTGGCGCGGGCGTTTCCGCCCGTACGTTACACCCCGGTGAGGTAGACGCCGCGCGGGCTCCGCCGGCGCGAAACCGGGGCCTCCGCCGCTCAGCCGCGCACGATCACCTCGTCGAACGCGCCCGTCGAGGAGGCCGTGCGCACCCCGACCTTGCCGGCCGTGAAGGTGCCGGCCGGAGCGGTCCACGTGAGGAGAGCGCGGCCGTCGGCCCAGCCGGTGATCGTGCTGCCCCTGGCATCCGCTCGGAGGCTCACGAACTCGCCCGGCCGGCTCACGAACGGCTGCGATGCGACGAGGGTCAGCACTCCGGCCGACTTGCGGTAGAGGTCGAGGGTCGAGGCGCCGGAATCCATCCGGAGCATGAGGAAGTTCGACGCGTCGGTGTAGCGGAGGAGCACTCCGGCGTTGCCGCCGGGGGTGGTGACGGCCACGCGAGCGGCGATCGTGTAGTCGGTCCAGGCCGTCGACCCGGCGCTCGCGATGGCCTCGCCCGACGAGGAGCTCTGTGTGAGAGCCCCCGGAGTGCCTCCGACGGTCCAGCTGCCCGAGACGGGTGCCCACCCCTCGGTGCTCGCCGATCCGAAGAGGGCCACCGAGAGCACCGCGGCGCCGCCCTCGACCGCCCCGCGGTCCGGTGCGCCGCTGTAGAGCGGACCTCCCGCGAAGTCCAGGCCGCCGTTGCCTGCGATCTGCGCTCCCGATTCGCGCGAGGCCGACGAGGCGGCCATCGTGTACGCGGCGGCCGCATCCGCGATGCCGGTGGCGCCGCCGGGGGCCGCGAAGAGCGGATCGGCCGTGATGCGCTGCGGATCCGGCACCGTGGAGGCGTTGGCCCCGACGAAGGTGTTGTTCGTGTACGAGGCCCCGCTGTTCACCGTGAAGCCGCCGGTGCCGGTGGTGACGAAGATGTTGTTCGAGTACGCCACGACCCCGGTGGGGTTGGGGCTCGTGAGGGCACCCGTCTGCCCCTGATTCCGGTAGAACACGTTGTTGGACACGGCGAGGCTCCCCGCGCCCGAGACCACGTGGAAGGCTCCGACCGAGAGGTCGAGGTCGTTCTGCGAGATGTTGTACCGGAACACGTTGCCCGAGGTCGCGTTCATGGTGAGCAGCACTCCGCCCTCGTTGGCGAAGCTGTAGTTGTACTGGTAGACGCTGTTGGTCACTCCGATGTCGAAGTCCCACGGCTGACCGTCCCCCTCGAGCCGGCGCGTTCGTGAAGCCTGGTTGTACTGGAAGACGGCGCCGTCTGAGTAGTAGGCCCACTGCGCCGCGACGACGGCCACGTTCGGCAGGTAGCCGACGGTCGCGGTGTCGGCCGTGGTGGACTCGCCGATGAGGTCGGTGGTGTTGTACTCCACGAGTGGGGAGACCGCCGCCCGCACGAGGATCCCGTCGCGGTGGATCTCCGAGACGGTGTTGCGCCGCATCACCACGTGCTGGAACGCGTCGTACTCGTGGGTCCAGTTCGAGCTCGGCAGCAGGGCATCCGTCATCGTCTGGATGCCGGTGTCGGCGACGTTGCGCACCGTGTTGCCCTGGATCAGCACGTCGTCCCAGGTGCTCTCGGGGGAGGTCGACGACGCCTGGCGCGCGTGCACGTTGATCCCGCCCGTGCGCCGGTCGTTGCCGAAGATGTCGTGCACGTAGTTGTCGACGATGTGGATGTGGCGGAACGCGCCTCCACCCGCTCCCGTGCCCAGGACGAGGATGCCGTTGCGGCGCTTCGAGGTCGGGAACTCGCCGCTCGTGATCTCGAGGTTCTCGACGTGCCAGTACGACCCGTTGGTGATCCGCACCCCGAAGCCCTCACCCCCCACGGAGGTGTCGTCGAAGTCGATCACGGGGCGGGCTGTGCCGCCGTAGCGCCCCACGACCGCCGGTGCCGCCGCGGTGCCGGATCCCTTCAGATCGAGGTACTGGCCGTTCCAGACGGATCCGGATTTCAGCAGGATGCTGGTGCCCGCGGTCGCGGTCAGGGCGTTCGCCTTGGCGAGCGACTTCCACGGCGACGAGGCACTCGTTCCGGGGTTCGCGTCGCTTCCGGCCACGGAGTCGATGTAATAGGTCGTGGCGGCCGCCGAGGCCGGGGCCGCCGGCTGGGCCGCGACCAGGGAGCCCGCCACGAGCGCCACGGCGGCGCCGGCGGCGGCGATGAACGTCAGTGTTCTCACTCTTTCCTCCTTGAATGGGTGTGACCCCTTCATAACCGCTTATTCGTATAACTACAATCCGGAGATCGCTTGACACTTATACGTATGAGCGGATACGGTCGCTGCTATCGACGCCGAAGGAGGCTACCCCGTGGTCCGAAGCAGAACCCCCCGCCAGAGCGATATCGCTCGGCTCGCCGGGGTGTCGCAGGCCACGGTGTCGATGGTCCTCAACGGCCGTGCGGAGTCGAACCGCATCCCCGAGTCCACGCAGCACCGCATCCGCGAGTCGATGGCCGAGCTCGGCTACGTGCCGAACATCGCGGCCCAGTCGCTTCGGGGAGGGCGCAACGGGCTCATCGGGGTGCACACCTTCGAGCGCGTCTTCCCGGTCTCGCCGGACGACTACTACCACGAGTTCCTCAACGGCATCGAGGAGCAGGCCGTGGCGGAGGGCCTCGATCTCGTGCTGTTCGCCTCGACGCAGCGCCCCGACGGCACGCGCACCATCTACGGCAACGGCAGCAACCGGCTCCGCCTCGCCGACGGCGCCATCATGCTCGGTTTCGAGACCAACGACGACGAGCTCGCTCGCCTCGTCGACGAGGGGTTCCCTTTCGTCTTCATCGGCCACCGCGATGTCGCCGGCATCGAGATCCCCGCCGTCACCGCTGCCTACGCCGACGCCATGCGGCCGGTGGCAGAGATGCTCGCGGCGGCCGGCCACCGCGATGTCGCCTACCTGGCCACCACCACCCGTGCAGCGGCTCAGGCCGAGCGGTTGAAGGGTTTCCGGCAGCATGCCGACGAGGCGGGGATCGACGGCGTCACGGTGCACGAACTCGCCGTCGAGGCCGTCACGGCGGACTGGCTCCGCCTCCTGGTCGACGACGGCACGACTGCGGTCGTCGTCGAGACCCACGATCTCGCGCACGCGCTGCGGCGAGCGGTCGTCGAGGCGGACATCGACGTCCCCGGCGCTCTGAGTGTCGTGAGCCTCGACTCCGACCCCCGTGGTGGCGAGGTCTTCAGCACCGTGCAGGTGCCTCGCCGCGAGATGGGACGCCGGGCGGTGCGCCTCCTGCTCGGCGTGATCGAGGATGACGTGAACCCCGTGCTCACCGAACCGATCGCGTGCGGCGAGCCTGCCCCGCTCTCGGTCGCCCCCGCCAGAACCCCGCGCGACTGACCGCTGTCGCGCCCCTGAACGCACCACCCGCTCGCCGATACGAACCCCGCCACTACAAGCCCTGCTAATACGAATAAGGAGTCAACATGGACGTTACTCGCACAGCTCGCCTGCGCCCCAGGACCCTCGGCATCGCCGCCGTGGCCGTCGCCGCGCTCGCTCTCGGCGGATGCTCGGCCGACGCCGGATCGGAGACGGGCGCCGAGGCGGAGACCCTCACCGTCTGGATGCCCGGCAACAACCAGACCGAGATCGACCTGGTGACCGACACGATCGTCCCCGCCTTCGAGGAGGAGACGGGAGCGACCGTCGAGGTCACCTACGTGGACTGGGCCGACATCTCCACCAAGCTCAACTCGGCTTTCGCGGCGGGCACGGCGCCCGACCTCTTCGGTCACGGGCCGGCGGCGGCAGCCGACTTCGTGGTGAACGACCGCATCCTCGCCCTCGACGACTACGTCGAGGCCCTCGACCAGGCCGACCGCGACGACATGGCCACCGCTCTCGAGGGCGGAACCGTCGACGGCACCCAGTACCTCATGCCGCTCTCGCTCCAGGGCTACCTCGTGATGTACGACGCCGAGGCCTTCACCGCTGCCGGGCTGGATCCGGATGCTCCCCCCTCGACCTGGGAGGAGCTCATGGAGGCCGCCCAGGCGCTGACCGAACGCGACGACTCCGGCACCATCACGCGATCCGGGTTCCTCATGCCGAGCCAGGCGCTCGCGCGCCAGCAGTCGTTCACCACCCTGCTGGCCGGAGCGGGAGGAACCCTCGTGAACGACGACGGCACCGCCGCCGAGTTCGCCTCCTCCGAGGGAGCGGCAGCACTCGACTTCTTCACCGACCTCTACGTGGGCGATGACGCGGTGTCGGCGAATCTCGGCGAGGACTACCTGAACGCTCCTCCCGCGCAGCAGCCGCTCGTGCAGGGCACCGCGGCCATGACCGTCCAGAGCGCCCCCGGCATGGTGCAGATCCTCGCGAGCGCCCCCGACAAGGATCTGCGGGTGATGCCTGCGCTCGGCTTCGAGGGGGGAGACCCCGCGGCGTTCGGAGGAGCGGGAGCAGGCCTCATGATCAACTCCGACACCGAGAACCCCGACCTCGCCTGGCAGTTCATCGACTACATGCTCTCGCCGGAGGTCAGCACCGAGTACACCGAGGGAACGGGCTCGATACCCGTGCGGGCATCGGCCGCCGAGAGCGACTACGCCACCGGCAGCCCGGTCATCTCGATGTTCCTCTCCCAGACCGAGTTCCTCGTCGCCAACCCCAACGTGGTGGGCTGGACGCAGGTGAGGGACTCCCTCGACAAGGAGCTCGAGCAGGCGCTGAACGAGACGATGTCGTCGCAGGACGCGCTCGACCGCGCGGCCGTCGAAGCCGACAAGATCCTCTCGGCGAACGGCTAGGCGAGCACATGACGGCGACCATCCTCCCTCCGGCGGGAGCGGCGACACCCGCTCCCGCCGGGGCGGCCCCACCCACCGTCCGCCGGCAGCGGCGCTGGAGCCGCTCGGCGATCGTCGGCCTCGTGTTCGTGCTGCCCGCGGCGCTCTACGTCGTGATCTTCCAGCTCGTGCCCGTGATCTACGGCCTCGTGCTCTCGTTCACGTCGTACAGCCCGCTCAGTCGCTCCGGGCCGGAGTTCACCGGGGTCGACAACTACACCGACCTGCTGGGCGACGCGGAGTTCGGCAACGCGCTCCTCGTGACGGGTCGCTACGTGCTGCAGGTGCTCCCCATCACGGTGATCATCGCTCTCGTGCTCGCCCTGCTCGTGAACCGGCCGTTCCGCGGGGTGGGGATCTTCCGTTCAGCCCTCTACGTGCCGCACATCGTCTCGCTCACGGCGGTGAGCATGGTCTGGCTCTGGATGTACTCCCAGACGGGCCTGTTCAACGAGATCCTGAACGGCATCGGGCTCCCGAGCCAGAGCTGGCTCCTCGATTCCGACTCCGCCCTCAACGCCGTGTCGGCGATGCGCGTCTGGAAGGCCCTCGGCAGCAACATGGTCCTGCTCCTCGCCGGCCTGCAGTCGATTCCCAAGGAGCTCTACGAGGCGGCGCGGATGGACGGCGCCGGGCGCTGGAACGCGTTCCGCTACGTGACGCTCCCGGGGCTCAGGCCGATGCTCGTGTACGTCGTAGCGATGGACATCATCTACCTCGCCCAGGGCTTCGCCGAGATCTACGTGCTCACCGGGGGCGGACCGCTCGGGAGCACCACCACCGTCAACTACCTCATCTACAACGAAGCGTTCCAGTACAACCAGCTCGGCTCGGCATCGGCGATGGCCTTCGTGCTGTTCGCCCTCATCGTGGGCTTCTCGGTGCTGGCTGTGCGCGGAGTGACAGGGAGACAGAAGTGACCGCCTCCGCCGACACGAGACGAGCCAGCGCCCTCCGCCGCATGCGGGGCGCGCCGGGCGAAGGGCGCATCGGCTCGATCGTCATCCTGGTGCTCGTGACCCTCGCGGTGCTCACCCCCTTCGTCTGGGTGATCTCGCTCTCGTTCACGCCGCCGAACGACGCGTTCGGCTCGGTGTCGCTCATTCCCGCCGAGCCGACCCTCGAGAACTACGCCACGGCGTTCATCGACGCCGACCTCGCGCGAGCGCTGTTCAACTCGGCCGTGGTGGGGAGCGTGACCGTGGCGAGCAACTGCATCCTCGCGGTACTGGCGGGCTATGCGTTCGCGATGCTGCCGTTCCCCGGCAGCCGGGCGGTGTTCTACACGCTCATCGCGACGGCGGCGATCCCCATCTCGGTCACTCTCATCCCGCTGTTCCTGATGGCGAGAGGGATCCCGCTGGTCGGGGGCAACGACATCCTGGGCCAGGGCGGCAGCGGTCTGCTCGACACGCTCGCCGGCGTCATCCTGCCCTACGTCGTGATGCCCATGAACATCTTCCTGGCCCGTCAGTTCTTCAGCTCGGCACCTCTCGAGCTCGGCGAGGCGGCGAGGGTCGACGGGGCGAGCGAGCTGCGCATCTTCCGGAGCGTGTACCTGCCGCTCGCGAAACCGCTCGTCGCCGTGGTGGCGATCTTCTCCTTTACCGGGGTCTGGGACGACTTCCTCTGGCCCCTCGTCGTGACCAGCTCGGAGGAGGTGCAGACCGTCCAGCTCGCTCTCGCCCGCTTCCTCGGCAGCGGCAACGTGCAGTACGGGCCCCTCATGGCGGGAACGGTCATCGCCACCATCCCCGTGCTCATCGTCTTCCTGTTCAACCAACGCAGCTTCATCTCCGGCCTCGCCGACGGCAGCGTCAAGGGCTGACCAGCCCACAGAAAGGATCCACCATGCCCACTCGTCATCTCGAGGCACCCTTCGTGGTCATCGGCGGGGGACTCGGCGGCGTCGCCGCCGCCCTCACCGCCGCCCGGCTGGGCACGCGAGTCGTGCTCACCGAGGCGAGCGACTGGCTCGGCGGCCAGCTCACGAGCCAGGGTGTTCCGCCCGACGAGCACGAATGGATCGACCGCCAGGCGATCTCACCGAGCTACACCGAGCTGCGCGAGCGAATCCGGGACCACTACCGCCGCGAGTATCCGCTGGCCGAGGGCATCGGAGCGGTCGTCGAGCTCAACCCGGGAGCGGGCTTCGTCTCGCGACTGTGCCACGAGCCCCGGGTGGCCCACCTCGCGATCCGCGAGATGATCTCGCCGCTCGAGGCCTCCGGCATGCTCACGGTGCTGACCGAGCACGAGCCCGTTGAGGTGCTGCGGGACGGCGATCGCATCGAGGCGGTGCGACTCGTCGACCGCCGGACCGGTGACGAGGTGGTGCTGCGGGGCGGCATCGTGGCGGATGCGACGGAGCTCGGCGACCTCCTCGAGCTCGGCGCCGTCGACCACGTGGTGGGTGCCGAGGCGGCCTCGGAGACGGGCGAGCTGCACGCGCCCGACGTCGCGGACCCCCTCGACCAGCAGGCCATCACCTGGTGCGCCGCCCTCGAGCTGCGACCGGGGGAGTCGCACGTGATCGACCGCCCCCGCCACTACGACCACTGGCGTTCGGCCGTTCCCGCCTTCTGGCCTGGCCCGCAGCTGTCGTGGGTCGACGTGGAGCCGATCAGTCTCGAGGCCCGCTCGCGGCCGATCTTCTTCGGCACCCCGGAGGCGGCGGTCTGGAGCGACGACCTCGACCTGTGGCACTACCGCCGCATCCTGTCGCGCCGCATGATGGTGCCGGAGTGGGCCGGGCACGATGTCACCCTCGTCAACTGGCCGCAGGTGGACTACTGGGACGCGCCCCTGGTGGGCGTGGATGCGGCGGCCAAGGCCGCAGCCCTCGAGGGGGCCCGCGAGCTCACCAGGTCGTTCATCTACTGGATGCAGACGGAGGCTCCGCGGGCCGACGGCGGGGAGGGCTACCCCGAGCTGAGACCACGCGGCGACGTGCTCGGCACCGCCGACGGGCTGGCGAAAGAGGCGTACATCCGCGAATCCCGTCGCATCCGGGCCCTCTTCACCGTGACCGAAGGCCACATCGGCCGCGACATGCGCGGAGACGGGGCCGGATCGGCGGTCTTCGACGACAGCGTCGGAATCGGCTTCTACCGCATCGATCTGCACCCGTCGACGGCCGGCCGCAGCTACGTCGACATCGACTGCTACCCGTTCCAGATCCCGCTCGGGGCACTCATTCCGCGGGATGTCTCGAACCTCCTCGCGTGCAATAAGAACATCGGCAGCACCCACATCACCAACGGCGCCTACCGGCTGCACCCGGTGGAATGGTCGATCGGCGAGGCGGCGGGGGCGCTCGCCACCTTCTGCAGCGGCGTCGGGGTGCGCCCGGAGGCCGTGCACGCCGACACGGGTCTGCGCGAGGACTACCAGGCGCTGCTCTCGCACCGTCTGGGCATCGCGCTCGCGTGGAGCGACGAGATCCGCACCCGGGGGTCGCGGAGCGAGGCGGTCGCGGTCGTGGAGGCGTAGCGGCGCCCGTCAGGGCGCAGCGGAGTAGGACGGGCTGACCGCTGCGGTCAGCTCGTCGCCGCGGTGCCCAGTTCGCGGTCGACGGCGGGCTTCACCACGGTGCCGAGGAGCTCGATGTGGTGGAGGAGGTCGCGGTGGGGCATGCGCCCCCAGTCGCTCTCGAAGCCGAACCGGTCGGGGCCCAGCTGCTCGTGCACGGTCAGGATGCGCTCGGTGATCTCCTCGGGATCGCCGATGAAGAACGAGCCGCCTGGCGCGACCTGCCGGTCGTAGAGGGGGCGGGGGATGCGCGAGGTGCCGCCCATGTCGTTCGTGCGCTCAGTCATGCGGTCGTAGAAGCCCGAGCGGGCCGCGGGGCCGTCGTCGGCGATGAAGCCGAGCGCGCCGAAGCCGACCGTGCGCTTGTGCTCGGGTGTGCCGGTCTGCGCCGAGGCCTCGCGGTACAGCTCCACGAGGGGCTTCAACCGGATCGGGTCTCCGCCGACGATGCTGAAGAAGATGCGCGAGTGCAGGTTGGCGGCGCGGATGACGGAGTTGGGGTTGCCGTTGGTGCCGAGCCAGATCGGCAGCTCGCTCTGCTCGGGGCGGGGGACCACCTCGGCGTTCTCGAGGGGGGCCCGGAACGTGCTCGACCAGGTGATGCGCTCGGACTCGTCGAGCTTGAGCAGCAGCTCGTAGTTCTCGGCGAAGAGCCCGTCGTAGTCCTCGAGCGAGTGGCCGAAGAGCTTGAACGGATCGGCGGCCGATCCGCGACCGGCGATGATCTCGGCCCGACCGTTCGAGACGGCGTCGACGATCGCGAACTGCTGGTAGACGCGCACGGGGTCGTCGGCCCCGATGACGGAGATGGCGCTCGAGAGGCGGATCCGGTTCGTGACCATCGCGGCCGCCGCGAGCACGGTGGCGGGGCTCGACGACGGCATCGTGAACGAGTGGTGCTCGCCCACACCGAACCAGTCGAGTCCGACCTCTTCGGCGACCCTGATGGCCTCCACGAGATTGCGGATGCCCTGCGCGGTGCTGACGCGCTTTCCGGTCGCGGGATCGTTCTCGAGCGATCCGAAGCTCATCATCCCGAGTTCCATGGTCATGCCTCCTGCAGTGCGGTTCGTGCGGTCGGTGCGGTTGATGCGGTCGTGCCGAGGGCGGCACGTGTGCGGTCGGCGTCGAGCCGGTCGTCGAAGATGGGGGTGCCCGGCTGGAGCACCGCGGAGCCGCTGAGCGGTCCGGTGAAGACCGGGTCGTAGCCGAGGGAGTCGATGAAGTCGGCCACGAGTCGCGCCGCCTCCTCGTGGTCCGACGAGATCGCGAGGGCCCTTCGGTCGGGCGCTCCTGGCGGACGGGCGTCGGCCTCGAGCTCGTGGTAGCCGATGTGGTTGAGCGTCTTGACCACCTCGGCGAGGGGGAGCGCGCGCTGCACGAGCTCACTCGTGGGGGCCTCGGCGTCGCTGAACCCAGGCACGTGCCCGTCGAGCGGTTCCCAGTAGTTCATGACGTCGATCACGGTGCGCCCGGCGAAGACGGCCGGGTCGAGCGTGGCGAACTTCTTGAGCGGAACCGCGAGGACCACGAGATCGGCGTGGGCGGTGACATCGCTCGCGCTGCCGATGCGGGTGCCCGGCATGGTGAAGCGGGCCACGAGCGCGAGTTCGTCCGGCGTTCCCGATCCGGCGACGCTCACGGAGTGACCCGCGGCCACGGCTGCTCTGGCGATGGCCGTGCCCACCCGGCCGGCTCCGATGATCCCGATGCGCAGACCCTGCGGTCCGCTCGGCTGCGATGGCATTCCCGACTTCTCTCCGCCGATCGCGACAACTGCGATCTACTTGATGATTCAAGTAGAGTAGCTCAATCTACTTGAATCGTCAAGTAAATCAGGATCGGGGAGCTGACCTCCGGAGGTTCTCGGCGATCGGCCGCAGCAGTTGGGCCAGCTGAGCGGCGGAATCCTCCGGGAGGTGATCGAAGACCAGGCGGCGCACCTCCTCGACGTGCCCGGGAGCGGCGGCCTGCAGGGTCTCCCAGCCGAGCTCGGTGAGGGTGACATATCGGGTGCCGCCCTTCTGGGTGCGCGTCACGAGCCCGCGCTCCGCCAGGCGAGTGACCGTGTGCGAGAGCCGCGAGAGAGAGCCGTTCGCCAGCTCGCTCAGCTGCAGCATCGCGATCGAGCGGCCGGGCGATCCGGAGGCCATCGCCAGCACCGAGTACTCGAACCGGCCCAGGCCGGAATCCCTCTTCAACTGCGTCTCGATGGCCCCGGGGAGGTACTCGAAGACCGACAGGAGCTGCAGCCAGGCATCGGCCTCTTGGTCGTCCAACCACCGCGGTTCGCTCATGCGGGAACCCTACTAGCGTGGGGCTCATGAAGACATTCACTCTGCCAGGCACCGACATCACCGTTCCGAACGTCGTCCTCGGGCTCATGCGCATCACCGAGAAGACCGACGACGAGGTGCGTGAGCTCCTCCGCACCGGCCGCGACGCCGGCATCGACTTCGTCGACCACGCCGACGTCTACGGCGACGACCTGCACGGCTGCGAGCGGCGCTTCGCCGAGGCCATGCAGCTCTCGCCCGCCGAGCGGGACGCGATCACCATCCAGACCAAGGCCGGCATCGTGCGCGAGGGGCCGTACTTCGACTTCTCCTACGAGCACATCGTCTCGTCGGTGGAGGCGTCGCTCGAGGCCCTGCAGACCGACCGCATCGACATCCTGCTGCTCCACCGCCCCGACGCGCTCGTCGAGCCCGAAGAGGTCGCGAAGGCGTTCGACGAGCTCGAGAGCTCGGGCAAGGTGCGCGCCTTCGGTGTCTCCAACCAGACGCCCAGGCAGATCGACCTGCTCAAGAAGTACGTGCGTCAGCCGATCGTGGCCAACCAGCTGCAGCTCTCCATCACGCACTCGCCGATCATCGCGCAGGGCGTGGCGACGAACATGCTCGGCGAGGACCAGTCGGTCACGCGCGACGGCGGTGGCATCGTGGACTACTGCCGCCTCAACGACATCACCATCCAGGCCTGGTCGCCGTTCCAGGCCGGCTTCTTCAACGGCGTCTTCCTCGATTCGCCCGACTACCCCGAGCTCAACGCCGTGATCGACAGGCTCGCCGCGCAGTACGACGTGCCGCCCATCGCCATCGCTACCGCCTGGATCACACGCCACCCCGCGCAGATGCAGGTGGTGCTCGGCACCACGAGCCCCGAGCGCGTGGCGGGGGCGGCGCAGGGCTCCGACCTGCCCCTCACCCGGGCCGAGTGGTACGAGCTCTTCCGCGCCTCCGGCCACCTCGTGCCGTAGGCGGCACCGCTACTTGAGGAGGCGGGAGAGCACGCGGTCGGCGAGGGGCTTGCCTCCCGTCTGGCAGGTGGGGCAGTACTGCAGCGAGGAGTCGGCGAAGGTCACCTGGCGCACGGTGTCGCCGCAGACCGGGCAGGCCTCTCCGGTGCGGCCGTGCACCTGCAGGTGCGACTTCTTCTCGCCCTTGAGCTCGCTCGCCGCGACGCCGTCGGCGCGGGCCACCGCCTCCCGCAGGGTGCGCTGCAGCGCCTCGTAGAGCAGCACCCTGTCGGCGGCCGGCATGGAAGCGGGCTTGTAGGGCGACATGCGGGCCGCGTGCAGGATCTCGTCCGAGTAGGCGTTGCCGATGCCCGCGATGAGCGATTGGCTGCGCAGCACCCCCTTGATCTGAGCACGCCCGGCGTCGGCCAGGATGCGCGCGAAGACCTCCTCGGTGAAGGCGGCATCGAGCGGATCGGGGCCGAGCCGCGCGATGCCGGGCACCTCAGACGGGTTGCGCACCACGTACAGCGCGAGGCTCTTCTTGGTGCCTGCCTCGGTGACGTCGAACCCCGCGCCGGCGGGCAGGCCGTCGCCTCCCGCGAGCACGAGTCGAGCGGCGAGGGCACCGCGCGCGGGCTTGCCGGTGGGCGGGGGAGGCGGGCCGTCGCGCCAGCGGATCCAGCCGGCTCTCGCCAGGTGCAGCACGAGATGCAGCTCGCCGATCTCGAGGTCGAGGAACTTGCCGTGCCGCCGCACACCCCTCACGGTCTCGCCGGCCAGAGCGGAGGCCGGGGGATCGAAGGTCTTGAGCGCCGCGAACGAGACGAGCTCGAACCGGTCGACCACCTGGCCGCCGAGGCGGCGCCCGAGGTCACCCACGAGCGCTTCGACCTCGGGCAGTTCTGGCATGCCACCAGTCTCCGCCTCGCCGCCGACATCCGCGAGCCCCGCGCCCGCGCATCCGTTGGGCTGGCGTTCACCTGCCGTTCCCCAGGGCTCGCCACACTTCGGTCGACGCCATCAGGCGTGCGTGAAAGGGCCCCCATGCGAATTCATTGGCGAAAGAACGCCGCGCTCCTCATCTCGACCGCTCTCGCTGTGCCGCTCCTCGCGGCACTCTCGCCGATCGCGGCCCCCGCCGCCTCGGCGGCGCCGGTCGTCCCGAGCGACACGGCGTCGATCCGCATCAACGAGGTCGAGTCCGACGGCGACGCCGTGGGCGACTGGGCGGAGTTCACGAACATCGGATCCGTCGCCGTCGACGTCTCCGGCTGGATCGTGCGCGACGACAAGGACGACCGCACCGATGCTCTGCCGGCCGGCTCCGTGATCGAGCCCGGCGGCTTCCTGGCGTTCGGCGAGCCCGAGATGTCGTTCGGACTCGGCAAGGCCGACACCGTGCGCCTCTACCTCGCCGACGGCACCACGCTCGTCGACTCCTACGCCTGGACCCAGCACGCCGCCGCCACCAGCTACGGCCGCTGCGCCGACGGCACGGGCGAGTTCATCGTCACCGTCGCCCCGACGCGCGGTGCCGCCAACGCGTGCACCCTCGATGCCTCCACCGTCGTGCGCATCAACGAGGTCGAGTCCTCCGGAGGCGCCCCCGGCGACTGGATCGAGCTCGTCAACACCGCGTCCGTGACCGTCGACGCCTCCGGCCTCGTGCTGAAGGACAGCGACGACACCCACACGTTCGTGGTGGCCGAGGGCACCACGATCGCCGCAGGCGGCTTCGTGGCCATCGACGTCGACGTCACCGGCGGCTTCGGACTCGGCGGCGGTGACTCCGCGAGGCTCTTCGCGGCCGACGGCACCACGCTCATCGACTCCTACTCCTGGACCTCGCACGGCACCCCCACCTACGGGCGCTGCCCCGACGGCACGGGCGAGTTCGCCACGACCGTCTCCTCCACCCGCGCCGCCGCCAACGACTGCGCGCCCGTGGTCGTGCCCGGCGACGCTGTGCGCATCAACGAGGTCGAGTCCAACGGCGGCACCCCCGGCGACTGGATCGAGCTCGTGAACCCGACGGCCGACGCCGTCGACGTGAGCGGCTGGATCGTGAAGGACAACGACGACACCCGCACCGCCGCGCTGCCCGCCGGCACCTCGATCGCCGCGGGCGGCTACTTCGCGATCGACGAGTCGGTCTTCGGCTTCGGTCTCGGAGCCACCGATTCGGCGCGCATCTACGCTCCCGACGGCGTGACGCTCATCGACTCCTACAGCTGGACCGGTGGCCACGCCACCACGACGTACGGGCGCTGCCCGGACGTCACGGGCGAGTTCGCCGTCACGACCTCCTCCACCAAGGCTGCCGCGAACGACTGCAGCGCCCCCGTGCGCATCAACGAGATCGAGTCGTCCAACGGAGTGCCCGGCGACTGGATCGAGCTGAAGAACAACGGTGCCTCCGCCGTCGACGTCTCGGGCTACGTGCTCAAGGACAACGACGATACCCACGCGGTCACCATCCCCGCGGCCACGAGCATCGCCGCCGGCGGCTACCTCGCCATCGACGTGGAGGAGGGCACGAGCGGCTACGGCCTCGGCGCCAACGACTCCGCTCGGCTCTTCGCGGCCGACGGCACCACGCTCGTCGACTCGCACACCTGGGCCGGTCACGCCGCGACCACCTACGGGCGCTGCCCCGACGGCACCGGCGAGTTCGCGGTGACCAGGGTGGTCACCAAGGGTGCGGCCAACGCGTGCGAGGGCGACCTCGTGACCGCGCCGTGGCCTGGCGGTGCCGAGGTCTCCACGATCGACGAGGCCGGCTACTTCGGCACGAACATGAGTGGGCTCGCTTACGAGGCTTCGACCACCGCCCCCGCCGACACCCTCGAGGGCACGCTGTGGGCCGTGAAGAACGGTCCTGGCACGCTCTACCAGCTCGAGTGGAACGGATCCGCCTGGGTCCCCTCCACCGAGGCCGGCTGGTCGGCGGGCGCACCCCTGCACTACGCCGACGGCACGGGCGACGTCGACTCCGAGGGTGTGGCGTTCACCGCTGCAGGCCCCGCGGGCGGCGCGTTCGTCTCCACGGAGCGCAACAACTCCGTGTCGGGCGTGAGCCGGCCCGCCGTGCTGCGCTACGACGTGACGGGCACCCCCGGTTCTGCCGGGCTCTCCGCCTCCATGGAGTGGAACCTCGCCGCCGACCTGCCCGTCGTGGGCGCGAACGCGGGCCTCGAGGGCATCGCGTGGGTTCCGGATGCCGTGCTCGTGCAGAAGGGCTTCGTGGACGAGAGCACGAACGCTCTCTACGACCCGGCCACGTACGCGGACCACGGTGACGGCCTGTTCTTCGTGGGCCTCGAGGCCAACGGCACGGTGTACGCCTACGCACTCGACCAGGTGACCGGCGGCTACGACCGCGTGGCCACCATCTCGAGCGGGTTCACCGGGGTCATGGACCTCGAGTGGGATGCCGAGAACAGCGTGCTCTGGGCGGTCTGCGACGACACCTGCGAGGGGCGCAGCGCGCTGCTCGACGTAGCTCCCGCGACCGCCGCGACCGGTGCGGGGCGCTTCGCGGTGACCACCGTGCTCGAGCGTCCGACCGGCATGCCGAACCTCAACAACGAGGGCTTCGCGGTCGCACCGCAGTCGCAGTGCGCCGACGGCCTGAAGACCGCGTTCTGGTCGGACGACAACGGCACCGGCGGGCACTCGCTGCGCGCCGGCACCGTGACGTGCACCGAGGCGCCGGTCGACCCGACGGATCCGACCGATCCCACGGACCCGACGGATCCCACGGACCCGACGGATCCCACGGACCCGACCGATCCCACGGACCCCACGGACCCGACGGTGCCGACCGATCCCGCGCCGACCGATCCGGGAGCCCCCAGCGGGTCGCCGGCCCCGGTCGACGACAGCGCCCTCACCGATGCGGCCCGCGGTTCGGTCTCGACCCCCGCGACCGCGCGGGTCGGGCAGACGGTGGTCGTGACGATGAGCCCGGCGCTCGCCGGCAGCCAGGTCGACGTGTGGCTGCACTCCACGCCGGTGAACCTCGGTCGTCACACCGTGTCGGCGGCGGGCACGGTGAGCGTCGTCATCCCGGCGAACGCCCCGCTCGGAGCCCACAAGATCGCGGTCGTCGACGTGCGCGGCGGCCTCATCGGCTGGGACGACATCGCCCTCTCGGCCGCGGCCGCCGCCCCCGGCGGCTCCGGGGCCGGCTCCGCGGGAGGCTCGCTCGCCTCCACCGGTGCCGAGCCGCTCCTGCCGATCGGACTCGCGGCCGCCCTGCTCCTCGCCGGCCTCACCGCGGTCATCCTCCGCCGCCGCACCGCCTGACACCGACCGGGGCACCGTTCCGAACCGCAACGCTCCCGGCATCCGGCGCCCACAAGGGCTCGGAGGCCGGGAGCTTTGCGGTTGTCAACGCCGCGAGCCGTCAGCGGCCGAGGGCGTTGTCCGGGTCGAGGCGCGTGAGGAGCGACTGCATGATGCCGTCGAGCTGGGTGACCTGCTCGGGCGAGAGCGCGTCGATCACGTGCTCACGCACGTTCTCGACGTGACCGGGCGCCGTCTCCACCACCTTCGCCCACCCCGCCTCTGTGAGGTGCGCGTTGGTGGCGCGCCGATCGCCGGGGCAGGGCAGGCGCTCCACGTAGCCGCGCCCCTCGAGCCGGCTCACGACGTGCGAGAGCCGGGGGAGCGAGGAGTTGGTGCCCGCCGCGAGCGCCCCCATGCGCAGCAGGTGACCGTCGCTCTCGGAGAGCGTCGCCATCACGAGGTACTCGAAGTGCGTGAGCTGGGCGTCGCGCTGCAGCTGCGAGTCGAGCACGGCGGGCAGCAGTTCCACCACGGCCTCGAGTCGGATCCACGCCCTCAGCTGATCGGCCGTCAGCCAGCGCACCCCGTCCATGCTCCGAGTCTAGATCGATTGTCGGAACAACTATCGTCGGTGCCCGCCGCCGTCAGGCCCGGGCGATGGAGGCGAGCTGCCACTGCCGCACACGGCCCGTGCGAGTGGCGGCGCACGTGCTGAGCAGGGGCTCGGAGAGGTGCTCGGCCAGCTCGACCGTGACGGGACCGGCCTCAGAGTCGAGGCGCACGGTCCAGTGCGCGGCGCCCAGCACGGGGTCGCCGTCGCCGTGCCACAGCTCCTCGAGCGGGGGATAGGCGTCGAGGCGATCGTCGCCGTAGGCCTCGCGGGCGAAGTGCTGGGCCGCCTGCACGGGGTGGGTGAGTGAGCTGCGGCCGCGGTAGAACTCGTCGACCACCCGGCCGTCGAGGTAGGCGCGGGCCACCGTCGCCGCGTCGGTGTCGTCGACGCGGCCGTAGTAGAGGGCGTGGGGGAAGAGCACCATGGTGCCGGCGAAGCGGTCGCCGCCGAGGTGCGAGCATTCCCACGTCTCCTCGGGGAACTCGGCCGCGAGGGTGCCGACGACCTGGCGGCCGCGCACGGCGCAGCACTGGTCGTGGCGGGCGTGGGCGCACACGCAGAACACCGGGTGCTCGGAGGGGGTGCCTGTGGAGCCGTCGAGCGGCACCGCCAGCAGCTCGGCGGGGTCGCTCACCTCACCCCAGCGCACCTCCTCGTGGCCTGGCCGCGAGTCGACGAACGCCCACCGCCAGCTCGACTGGGCCTCACGTCGACCGGTGCGACGGATGGCGAGCGGGCGCAGCCCGGCCGCCTCGATACGGGTCACGAGAGCGCGCCCGAGCTCGGGGTCGAACGGCGGATCGAGGAACGCCCGGGTGCCCCACGCCCCCGAGATCTCGACCAGGAACCACTGCAGCCCACGCGACCCGGTGGCCGTGAGCGGATCCTCGCGCTCCCGAGCCCGATCACTGCACGGCCGCCACCCACCCCCATCACTCACGCGACGACGCTCCGCGAACTCGATCGCATCAGGCGGGGACCAGGATGGCCTCGCGGAGCAGGCGGCGCACCACCACGATCGCGTCGTCGACGTCGAGCCCCGGCAGCTCGGAGAGCTCCACGGGCCCGCCCTCGTGCAGACGCCGCACGGCAGCCTCCGCCTCGGCCGGCAGCGCCACGGTCTTGGACGCCGTGACGATGCGCACGGTGCCGGACCCGCTGCCCGATCCGCCAGTCGACCCGCTGCCCGACTCTATGCGAGCGGTCAGCGACCCGCGCCAGCGCACCACCGAAGCGGCTCCGAGCGCGGCGGCGGCCTCCACGGTCGCGAGCGGAGCGACGGGCTCCGGCCGCGTGGCATCGGCGAACCGCCGAGCCAGCGCCCGCGAGACCATCCCGACCCCGTCCGCTCCGGATCGATCGCTGGAAGACGCCGAAGCGGACGCGCCGAGGGCCGCGAGCATCTCGGCGGCGACCTCCTGCACGAGGGGCCGCATGGCCTCAGGCGACGACCAGTCGACGCCGAGCGGCAGCGATCCGCGCAGGGCCTCGTGCTCGCCGAGCGTCGACACGAGCGCGCGCACCACGTCGGCGCGCGTGTACGCTGCCATGCCCACGGTGAGGTGCACCGAGGTGCCCCCGAGGGCAGTGGCCGAGTGGATCCACCCGCGCGGCAGGTAGAGGGCGTCGCCCGGTCGCAGCACAGCGTCGATGACGGGCTCGCCCAGCGCGGCCTCGGCCACAGCGGCGCGGTGATCCGTCCACGGCTGATCGCGCAGCGGATCGACGTGCACGGGAGCGTGGATGCGCCAGTGCTTCTCGCCCGCGATCTGCAGCACGAACACGTCGTGCACGTCGTAGTGCGGGTCGAAGCCGCGCGACGAGGCCGGCGTGACGTAGGCGTTGACCTGGGCGGGATGCCCGATGTCGTCGATGAGCCGGCGCGTGAAGTCGATGAGCGGCGGCCACACCCGGTGCAGCCCCTGCAGCACGATCGTGGCCCCGGCGGCGAACTCGGCGAGCACCTTCTCAGAGCTCACCTGATCACCGACCTCGGCCCCGAACCCGCCGGACGCCGTGAACGAGGAGGAGGGCAGAACCGACCCCTCCTGAGCCATGCGGATGAACGGCGTGCGCAGACCCCGCTCGCTCACGAGCTCGTCGACAGCAGCCGCGCTGAACAGGTCGGAGAAGTCGGTGTAGAGGCCGGAGGCGGGGGAGAGGAGCGCCTGACGGCCCCAGTACTCGCTCGCGAAGACCTCGGGCGAGACGTCGATGCACCGCGCGAGGGCCGAGCGCGGGGCCGACCCTGAAGAGGGTCGACCCGCGCCGTCGTGAGCCCGGTCGCCGGTGTGAGCGGGAGCGGGATCGAGTGTCACGCGGAGCCGTCTGCCCCGCCGTCGTGGCCGTCGGCGTTGGCTCCGCCGTCGGCGGGGCCTTCACCCTCGTCGGCCGAGCCGTCTGCTCCGCCGTCGTGGCCGTCGGCGTTCGCGCCGCCGTCTGCGGTGCCCTCGCCGGCCGCAGCCGAGCCGTCTGCTCCGCCGTCGTGACCGCCGGGGTTCGCCCCGCCGTCTGCCACGCCTTCGCCGCCCCCGGCCTCGGTGGTGATGTCGTCGTCGTTGATGGCCATGGTGTCTCCTGTCGAGGTGGTGGTTGCCGTCGATCCGACACTACGCCCGCCCTCCGACACGGTGAACCCCCTCCCGTCGACAACACTCCGACAACAAGAGGAACCCCGTGCGACGAGCAGACGTCGGCGAGACGGTGCGTCGTGGAGCGAGTGTGCTTGACTCGGCGACATGAGACCCCGCCGCCTCGCCCTGCCAGCCGCCCTCGCCCTCGCCCTGCTGCTCGCGGGGTGCACCGGTGCGACGCCGGCGTCCGACCCCGACGCCACGGCGACGCAGACGCCCACCGCGGCGGCCGAGCCGAAGACGCTCGTGGAACTCGCCGACGCCGTGAGGGCGGAAGGGCTCGTCGACTCCGCCACGTTCTCCGAGATCACGGGCGATCCGGGCTCGCTCTCGATTCAGCTCTACTGGACGGATCCCCCGCGCCCTGCTGAGCAGCTCGACGTGCTCACCGAGATCGATGGCCGCATCGACGACGTGCTCGCCGACCGCCCCGAGGTGACGCAGATCAGCATGACCACGGCTCGCCTCGACGGCACGATCGTGGGAATCGGTGCGGCTTACGACCCCGGTGCCGAGGTGCTCCTCGAGATGCTCGAGACCGTGTCGTACTCGCCGTGCTCCTTCGCGAGCCTCGACACACGGGATGTCGGTGAGGGCCCGCGTGCGATCGTCACTCTCACCTGCAAGGTGGAGGCCACGGATGCAGTGGGTCTGGCGTCGGCGTACGACGACGTCACCGACTACCGCATCGACGCCGCCGGGATCGACGGGACGCGCTGGGACGTGTCGCTCGCCGGCCGGTCCGCCGCGGACGGGGACATGCGCTTGGAGGCGGGCCCGATCGAAGGCCGCCAGCAGCTCTTCACCGACGCCATGACCCTCGCGGTGGAGGGAGGCGCCGATCAGCTCACCCTCATCGACGATGGTGAGGGCATCACGATCGTCGGTTTCGCGGATGCCGCCCAGGCCGGCCTGTGCACGGTCATGCGCGAGCGCCTCCTCGCCGCCGGCGTGCCGTTCGCCTCGGTGTCGCTGCAGCTGCGCGACACGGAGCCGGGAGCCTGGTCGTGCCGCGTCGACTCCTGAAGTGGGGCCTTGTCCGCCCCTGAGGATTCCGCCAGAGTGAAGTCCTCGGCCTGCGTCGTGGTGTCTCCCCTGCGGGCCGCTCTCGTCCACGTGCAGCTACCGCCCCGGAAGTGAGCTGCAGCATGACCCGACACGGTGCACCCCTTCGGCGCAGGATCCTGACGATAGCGGCGACCGCACTGCTCACCGGCGGCGCCGTCGTGCTGCTCTCGGGGCCGGCGATCGCCGCCGGCGAACCCACCGTGATCGCCGTCGGGCTCAATCCGCAGACGGTGATCGTGAGCCCCGACGGCGGCACGGTCTACGTCGCCAACGCCAACGGACACTCGATCTCGGTGATCGACGCCACCACCCGGGCGGTCGTCGACACCGTGCAGGTCGGCAACGTGCCGCTCTCGATGGCCATGAGCCCTGACGGTTCGACGCTCTACACGACCGACTCGTACGACGGCTCCGTGTCGGTCGTCGACACGGCTCTGGGGGAGCGCACCGCGGGCATCCCCGTCGCCGGCTACCCGATCGGTGTGGCGGTGAGCCCCGACGGGTCGACGCTCTACGTCGCCCAGAACAACCTCGGCTCGCTCGCGGTCGTCGACACGGCGACCCAGACCGTCACCGGCACGATCCCCGTCGGGGCGTCCCCGAGGTCGACGGTGTTCAGCGCCGACGGCACCACCGCCTACGCCACCGGCGGCGAGGCGATCACCGTGATCGACACGTCGTCGCGCACTGCCACGGCCACCGTTCCGATGGGCACGCGGGCGACCTCCCTCGCCCTCAGCCCCGACGGCACGACGCTCTTCACCGCCGACCCCTTCGACAACACGTCGACGGTGATCGACACGGCCACCGACGAGGTGATCGCCACCATCCCGATCGGCTTCGGACCCCTGGATGTGGCCTTCCGCCCCGACGGCGCCGTCGTCTACTTCACGAACTTCGCCGCGGACACCGTCACGGCTGTCGACACCGCCTCCCGGGAGGTGACCGCCACGGTCACGGTGGGAGAGCGCCCTCGGGAGCTCGCGATCAGCCCCGACGGTCGCCTCGCGTACGTCTCCCTCATGGGCGACTCCGTCGCGGTCGTCGACCTGCCCGCGGAGCCGGTCTTCGTGGAGGACACCCCGCCCGCTGCAGCGACGGTGGGGCAGCAGTACGCGTACACCTTCACGGCGACCGGAGAACCGCAGCCGACCTTCACGCTCTCATCGGGCGCTCTCCCTGACGGCCTGTCGCTCAGCCCCGAGGGTGTGCTGTCGGGCACGCCGACGAGCGCCGGGCCCGCGACCTTCACGGTGACCGCGGCCAACGGTGTGGCACCCGACGCGACGACGGATCCGCTCACCATCACGGTCGCGGATGTCGTGCCGACGCCCACCCCGACGCCGACGCCCACGCCGACGACCGCACCCACCACCGCGCCGACGGCGCCGCCCGCCAACCCGGCCCTGGCCGCGACGGGCGCCGATCCGCTCGTTCCCCTTGCGGCGGGGGCGATGGCCCTCGTGGCCGGGGCGTTCCTCGCCGCGGCGAGGCGGATGCACCGCGCCCGCTGACCGCGGCTACTGGCCCCGACGGCTACCGAGCCCCGACGGGTACCGGCGACCGACTGCTACCGAGCCCCGGCGACCTGCCCGGCGACCTGCCCGGCGAGGTGCCCTTCGAGGACATCCCGCACAGTCGTCCACGCGTGCGGCCCGTAGCGGTCGTTGTCGACGTGATGCAGCTGCGCCTGCCCGCTGAACATGCTCACGAAGTACTGCATGCCCTGCCAGGCCGGGAAGGTCTCGTCCGGGTTCTTGGAGAGGCGCTTGCCGACCTTGCTCATCGCCGCGAGAGTGCCGGTGGTGCCCGCCCACTGCGTCTTGAAGGGGGTTCCCGTGAGCTCCGTCATGGTGCGGGCGACGTCCCGGGCCGAGACCTGGTCTCCGGCGATCTCGATCACGCGCGGGGCGTCGTCGTCGAGGGCGGCGAGAGCGGTGACGCGGGCCACGTCGTCCTTCGTGGTGAAGTCGAGGATCTGGTCGGCGGACGACCAGAACATGATGCGTCGGCGACCGAACAGGATCATGGGCGCCTGGTCGGTGAGCAGGTCGGTGAACATGCCGTTGAGGATCGATGTCGCCTGCACGGGCGCCGCGTCGACGTCGGCGGCGAACTCGCGTCGGAGCTCGAAGTTGCGGTTGCTGCCCGGCGTGATGCTGCGGTAGTCGGCGGCGTAGTCCGACGGGATGAACCGGGGCACTCCCGCCGCCACAGCGGCCGCGAGGAGCGCGCGCTGGGCGTCGACGATCACAGGCCGGATGCCGCTCACGGCCGAGACCACGACGTCGGCACCTGCGAGGGCCGCGGTCAAGGCGGCGCGGTCGGAGTACGCGGCGGTCACGACGTCGATTCGGGCATCGCCCCCGAAGAGTGCGGCGGCGGTGGAGCTGCCGGGGCGGGTGAGCACGCGGAGCCGCACGTCGTGCAGGAGCAGTTCGCGCGCGATGCGCTGTCCGAGGTCGCCGGTGGCGCCGGCGAGGAGGATGGTTCGGGTCATGGGGGTGGTCTCAATCTGTCGGGGTCGAAGGGGCGGAGCGGCGGGAGCGATCCGGGGCGGCGAGCGGTTGTTCGCGGGCTGCCCGGGCTGCGTCGGCTGCCTCCGCGTCGGCGATGCAGGATTCGATGTCGCCCGCGCCGAGAGCGACCCGTGCCATGAGCCGGCGCAGCTGGGTCTGCTCCTCCGGGCTGAGGTGCCGCAGGAGCACACCCTCCCTCTCCCGGAGTGCGACGCGCGAGGACGACAGAAGCGCCCGGCCCGCCTCGGTCGGGTTGACCTGGCGGATGCGTCGATCGCGCGGATCGGGGCGGCGTTCGACGAACCCGCCGGTCTCGAGGGCGTCGATGACGTAGGTCATCTGGGTCTTGTCGATGCCGAGGCGGTGGGCGAGCGCCAGCTGCGAGGAAGGCTGTTCGGTCGTGATCGCCACGAGCACCTGATACCCCCGCGGACCCCCCGGCACGTCGGAGACGGCACCGATGGCCGACCGGGAGTACCCCTGGTACATCCCCGACACCGCCCACCCGAGCTCGGTCTCGATGCCTTCGGCGCCCCAGTCGATCTCCGGCAAAGAAGCCGGTCCGTCTGTCGATGCTGCATCACTCACAGTGTGATCGTATATGTCAGAGATCGTCTTTGCAAAAGACGATTGGCCCGCCGGTCAGTGTGCCCTCCCCATCAGGAGGCGGCGTAGAGCGCTCGCAGCTGTTCCGCGATGGCGGCGAGCTCGAGCCGAACAGCCGGCGGTTCCAGCACCTCGGCGAAGGCGCCCCAGCCGGCCAGGCGCCGGGCGATCAGCGTCTCGGTCGGGGCGGAGATCCGGATGCGCGTGCGCCCGTCGTCGTGCGCCGCCAGCTCCTCGACGTGCTGCTGGCCGAACTCGGACCGCAGGTAGCCCAGCAACGAGGAGGGCACGATCACGACGGCGGAGGTGGATGCGCGCTCGCGCTCCACGCCCGCGACCACACGATCCCAGGCCGCGGCCAGGTCGAAGTCGGCCGGGCGGTCGGCGGGCTCCTCGGTGAGCGTGACGGCGCGCATCCGATCGACGCGGAACGTGCGCTCCGCGAGTGCGCCATCGGCCCTGCCGACGCCAACGCCAGCACCTGGGCTATCGCCTTCGCCGGGTTCTACCCCGGCGAGCAGGTACCAGACCTCGTTCTTCTCCACCAACCCCCACGGCGCAACCAAGTAGTCGGCCTCAGGGCTAGACCAACCCGCATAGCGGATGCGCACGAGCCGCCGCCGGATGACGGCCGTCTGCAGCTCCTCCACGAACGCGGGCCGCGGTCGAGCCGATCCGCCCCAGGGAGCAGGGTCGGCGACCACGGTCGCGGCCGCCGCCTCGGCGTCGTCCCGGAATGTGGCCGGCAGGGCCCGCAGCAGTTTGCGCAGTGCGGAGCGTGCGGCCGGATCGCCGGCGGTGTGCGGGCCGAGCAGCACGAAGAGCGCTTGCGCTTCGGGCGAGCTGAGCCCGCTCAGATCGGTGCGGGCGCCTCCGAGGAGCGCCCATCCGCCGCCGCGACCCGCCTGGGGGTAGACGGGGATGCCGGCGCTCGACAGGGCGAGGAGATCGCGGCGGGCGGTCGCCACGGAGATCTCGAGCTCGTCGGCGAGCTCGCGGGCCGTGATGCGGTCCCGGGCCTGGAGCAGGAGGACCGTGGCGATGAGGCGATCGGCGCGCATGACTCCATTCTCGTCAGAAAAGTAGTCACAAGATGAGCACTTCTGGAGCGCAGACTGATCCTGCTTCCGCGAACCGTCACCGGAGCATCCGATTCGAGAAGGAGAACGATCATGCTGCGAGGACTCTCCACCGTGAGCTTCTGGGCCGCCGACCTCGAGGCCGCGGAGACGTGGTACTCAGAGCTGCTGGGTGTCGAGGCGTACTTCCACGTGCCCGGCTACGTCGAGTTCCGGGTGGGCGACTTCGCTCACGAGCTCGGCATCATCGATGCCCGCTACGCACCGCCCACCCGCACCGACGGTCTCGGTGGTGAGATCGTGTACTGGCACGTCGACGACGTCGAGGCGTCCCTCGAGCGGCTGCTCGCCCGGGGAGCGTCGCTCCACGAGGCGCCGCGTGACCGCAGTGAGGGCTTCATCACGGCCTCCGTCGTCGACCCGTTCGGCAACATCCTCGGCGTCATGTACAACCCGCACTACCTCGAGGTGCTCGCCGCGCACCCGGCCCTAGGCGAGGCCCCCGGCCCGGCGTAGCGTGAGGATCCTCACCACCGAATGGAGCATCCCATGACCGGCACCGACGACATCGAGACCCTGGCCGCACTGCTCGACGACTTCCCCATCACCATGATCGTGACCCTCGACGACGCCGGGCACCCGGTGTCGCAGCCGTTCGCGATGCAGCAGCAGCACCACCGCTTCGATGGCGACCTGTGGTTCCTGCTCGCCGCCGACTCCTCCACGGCGACCCGCCTCGAGAAGAACCCGATCGTGAACCTCGCGTTGAGCTCGAACTCGTCCTGGGTCTCGGTCACGGGCCACGCCGAGCTCACCACCGAGCAGAGCTTCATCGACGCGATGTGGGACACGAGCGTGGAGGCCTGGTTCCCCGGTGGCCGCACCGACCCGTCCATCCGGGCCCTCATCGTGCACGCCGACTCGGCCGAGTACTGGGACACCCCGGGCTCCACCCTCACCACGGTCTTCAGCTTCGTGAAGTCGAAGGTCACAGGCACCCCCATCGACATCGACAACGAGAAGCTCGCCCTTTAGTCCTCCCCCTCTAGTCGCGGAGCTCCGCGGCGCTGGGGATGTCGGCGCCCGCGCGACCGACCACGATGGCGGCGACCTCGGCGGCCCGACGCCCGAGAGCGGCGAGGTCGGAGTGGTCGAGGCGAGGCATTCCTGCACGGTCGACTCCGCGCTGTGCGATTCCGGCGATCAGCGCCGCCAGATAGGAGTCGCCCGCCCCGATGGTGTCCTCGACGGGCACCGGGGGAGCGGGGACGTCGACCTGCGCCGTGCGGGTGCGGAGCGTCGAGCCGCCAGCGCCGCGGGTGAGCACGGCGAGGGCTGTTCCCGCGTCGAGCAGGCGGTCGAGCACCTCATCGGCGGCGAGTTCCGGGTAGAGCCAGGCGGCGTCGTCATCGCTCAGCTTGACTAGGTCGGAGGCCGCAGCGGTGCGCTCGAAGCGCAGCCGCACCTCTCCGTGGTCGCCCAGGAGAGACGGTCGGATGTTCGGATCGAAGGTGCGGATCGCGCCCGTTACGTCGGTCGCCCGCAGAAGGGCGTCGACGGCATCGCGACCGGGTGCGAGGAAAGCGCCGATCGAGCCCACGTGCAGCAGCCGCCAGGCGGATGCGGGCACCAATGCCGGGTCGGGATCCCAGCGCAGGTCGAAGTCGTACTCGGCAGAGCCGTCCGGGCCGAGATGTGCGTGCGCCAGCGAGGTCGCTCCTCGAGGCCGGGCGAGCACGGTGACGCCGGCCATCCGCAATCGATCGCCGAGATCCACCCCGTCGGAGTCGGCACCGAGGTCGGTGAGGAACGACACCCTGGCGTCCGGCGCCAGCCGAGCGGTCCCGATGGCCACGGTGAAGGACGACCCTCCGGGAGTCCGCGTGACGCCGCCGTCGGTGCGATGCACCACGTCGATGAGCGACTCGCCGACGACCAGGATCTGCGGAGCGCTCATGCCCCGACCGTCCGCGCCGCCGACGGCAGGGCGCGCACGGTCACCGTTCCCGTCCCCCCGTCGGCAGCGAGGACCAGGCCATCGGCATCGTCCGGAGGGAAAACCAGATCGGTGAACGTGATGGCGCCGGAGTCGGCGAAGACCTCCACGATGCTCGCATCGACGACGATCCGGAGCAGGAGTGCGCCGTCTCGGAGCCGGGTGACCGCCTCGGTCCTCGTCGCGAAACCCGGGTGGACCTCCGGCCCGCCGCTGTTCCGCCGATCCAGCGACAGGAGCTGCTCCGCCGCGTCGTAGACGAGCCGCACGCCGGTTCCCAGCCCGGCCACGAGCTCGAGCGAGAGCGTCGAGTCGGGCGAGGGAGTCCACGAGACGTCGGCGATGTAGTGCCGCCCGGCCGGCAGGGAGATCCTCTCGCCGGGAATGATCTGCACCTCTCGCCACGGCTGCGAGTCATCGGCTGTCGAGCCCTCCATGCCCCACTCCCGAGGAAGGGCCTGTCGCAGCATGACCACTCCGTCCTGCTCCGTCAGGCTCAGCTCGCGGGGCGACGACATCGCACCGCGCCAGGGATGCGTGGGTGTCTCGGCGGCGTACTGCCAGTTGCCCGCCCAGCCGATCGCGATACGGCGCTCGTCGGGTACGTCGGAGAACGTGACGGCGGCGTAGAAGTCGCGGCCGTGGTCGAGCGCACGCCACGCGCTCACCTCGTCGGCCACGAAGGCGTGGCCGTCGAACGACCCGATCAGGTAGCTCATGGAGGAGTCGGTGATGTCACCGGTGCGGTTCGTGCTGAGGAGCAGCACCCACTTCGATCGGTCCGGATCACCGTCGACGGGCAAGGGGAACAGGTCGGGGCACTCCCACACCACGTCGCCGGGCCCGGTCGGGCCGATGACCGACTCGAAACTCCAGTCGCGGAGGTCGGTCGAGCTGTAGACGAGCACCTGCCGGTCGACCGCTTCGACGGCGACCATGATCCAGCGGGTTCCACCGGCCGCCGAGGTGAACTCGAACACCTTCGGGTCGCGGAACTCCCGGGAACCGCGGTCGAGCACGGGGTTGTCCGAGAACTTCTCCCACCGGTACCCACCATCCGTGCTGAAGGCGAGGGACTGCGCCTGGCGGCCGTCGGTGGAGACGCCCGTGTAGATCGCGACGAGAGGTGGCCGGTCGCTGCTCCCCAACCCGGAGCTGTTGCGATGGTCGACGACCACCGACCCCGAGTAGATCTCCTCCTCGGCGGCGCACGGAATGGCCACCGGCAGCTCGTCCCAGATCACGAGATCGCGGCTGGTCGCGTGGCCCCAGCTCATGTTCCCCCACGTCGCCCCGAACGGGTTGTGCTGGAAGAACAGGTGGTAGACGCCGTCGTGGTGCACGAGCCCGTTGGGGTCGTTCATCCAGTTGCGGGCCGGAGTGAAGTGGGCACGGGGTCGGAGATCGGTCGTCATGGTGAGCCTCAGACGGATGACCGGGCGACCGGCGGGCACGAGATCGAGAGGGGGGCGCCGCTCGGGGCGGGCTGCATGCCGAGGAGCACCCGCACGCCCGCGGCGCCGAGCTCGTAGTGGGGGAGGGCGACGGTCGACAGCGGTGGGCGCAGGTGCGCGGCGATGACCTCCTGATTGTCGAACCCCACGACTGCGATGTCGTTCGGGATGGTGAGGCCGAGCTCGCGGAGGCCGTCGTAGAGACCCATCGCGACGCGGTCGTTGTGGCAGAACACACCGGTGACGTCCATGTCGCGTATGCGACCGGCGGCGCCGTATCCGCCCTCCTGCTCGGGCGCAGCATCCAGCACCAGGGTGGGGTCGAAGGCGATACCGGCATCCTGCAGCGCCTCGCGGTAGCCCGCGAGGCGGCCCGATCGGGCGGGGGACGGGGAGGTCGTGTTCACGAAGGCGATGCGGGTGTGGCCGGCGCTCAGGAGCATCCGTGTCGCGGTGCGACCGCCCTCCCGCTCGTCGGGCACCACGGCGGGGGCGGGCGTGCCGGTGTCGAAGCAGTCGACGAGCACGTACTCGGTCTCGTGCAGCGCCGGAGGGGCCGTGACGGCGCGGTGGTACCAGGTGGAGTAGAGGATGCCCCGCACCTTGTGCTCGAGCATCATCGAGATGGCGGCCTCCTCCGCGGCGAGATCACCCTCGGTGTTGGCCACGAGGAGCACGTAGCCGTGCTTCCACGCCTCGTCCTGGGCGCCATGGATGATCTGACCGGCGAACGGGGTGGTGGCGATCGCATCGGCCACGAGGCCGATGAAGTTCGAGCTCCCGCTGGAGAGCGTCTTCGCCAGGGCGTTCGGGCGGAATCCGAGCTCCTTCACGGCGTCCCGCACTCGCCGGCGCGCCTCGGCACCGATCCTCGCCCCCTTCTTGTCGTTGACCACGTACGACACCGTCGCGATCGACACCCCGGCCGCCTCGGCCACTTGGCGCATCGTGATCGGAGGCGCCGACCGGTCGACGCTCATCGGTTCACTCGTTTCGGACACGAGACGATCATCCCTTAGTGGCGCCGCTGGCGAGGCTGTAGGTCATGGCTTTGTTCAGCACCAGGAAGACCAGGAGCAGGGGGGTGATGCTCACGCACACCGCGGCGAACGTGGCGGTCCAGTCGACCTTGCCCATCGAACCGATGTAGTTCTGGAGCCCGAGGGGGATCGTCTTCAGGTCGTCGGTCAGCACGAACGTGTTGGCGAAGATGAAGTCGTTCCAGATGAAGATGCTGTTGACCATCGCGACGGTCACCATCGTGTTCACCGACAGCGGCAGAGTGATCTGGCCGAAGATGCGGTACGGCCCCGCGCCGTCGAGCGACGCCGCCTCGTAGATCTCTCCTGGGATGTACTCGTAGAAGGAGGAGAACAGGTAGATCGACGTCGGGAGCGCGAACCCGGCGAGCGGGATGATGATCGACTGGTAGGTGTCGAGCAGGTTCACCGCGGCGTAGTCCACGAACAGGGGCACGAGGGCCACCTGCACCGGCACGATGATGCCGATCAGGAACAGTGCCCGCACGAACCTGCTGAAGCGGAAGCCGAGCACCTGCAGGGCGTAGGCCCCCATCATCCCGAGGAACACGATCACCACGATCGCGCCGACCGTGACGATCAGGGAGTTCAGGATGTTGAGGCCCAGGTTCCCCGTGGCGAAGGCTCGCGCGTAGTTGTCGAAGGTGACTTCGGTGGGGAGGGCGAAGGGATTGCCTTCGGCGAAGTCCTGTTCGGTGCGCACGCTCGTGATGAAGAGCCACGCGAGCGGGTACACCTGCACGATGACGATCAGAGCGACGATGACGCCGGTGATCTTGCGGCGCAGGTGCAGCTGCCGGCGTCGCGGCCTTGGCGGAGCCGTGTGCTCGGTGGGTCGGGTGGGGCGGGATGCCGTGAGCGTCATGCGTCGGCCTTACGTCGGAGGAGAAGGAAGATGAGCCCGACCGCGGCGAGGCACTCGACCACCACGAAGACGGAGATCGCGCTCGCATAGCCGTAGTTCGTGCTCGTGAAGGCCGTCTTGTACATGTACGTGGTGAGGAGCTCGGAGGACTGCCCGGGCCCGCCGTTGGTCAGCAGGTACGGGATGTCGAAACCGCGGAGGGCGTTGGTGGTGGCGATGATGGTCGTCGTGATCCAGACGGGACGGATGTAGGGGAACCGGATCCGCCAGAACGTCTGCCACCACGACGCGCCGTCGAGCTTCGCCGCCTCCTCGAGTTCGGCCGGAACGGCCAGGAGGGCGGCGTAGATGATGAGCATGTAGAGCCCGGTGAACCGCCACCCCTCGGGTACGGAGACCGCGGCCAGCACCGTGCCGACATCGGAGAGCCAGGCGTTCTGCAGAGCGCCGAGGCCGACGAACTCGAGCACCTGGTTGATGAGTCCCTCGGGATCGAGGGAGTAGATGCGCTGGAACAGGAACGCGATGGCCACGGTGGAGATGACCGCGGGCAGGATGTAGAGCGTCTTGACGACTTCGCGGCCCTTGCGGAGGAGGGTGAGCAGGCTCGCGACGATCAGCGCCCCTCCTAGCTGGAGGATCAGGCAGATCACGACGTAGCCGACGGTGTTGCGGAATGCGATCCAGAACACGGTGTCGCCCGTGAGCATGCGCACGTAGTTGTCGACACCAACGAAGAGCATCGGGCTGATGCCGTCCCACTCGAAGAAGCTGAGGAACAGCGACTGGAAGATCGGCAGCAGCACGGCGATGCCGTACAGGGCGAGCGGCGGCAGCAGGAAGACCAGCACCGAGAGGCGTGACCGCTGGGGAAGCATCAGCGTCCCCTTCCTGTGGGGCCCGAAGGCCCCACATCAGGCGTGAATGGGTGGGCGGCGTTACTGGAAGGCCTTCGGCCCGTTCTCGGCGATGACGCCGTCCATGGTGCTGATGAACTCGTCAGGGTCGATCTCTCCCTGCACCAGCAGGGTCAGCTCCTGCTGCAGACGGGTGTTGGAGGTCGGGTCGAGCTGGGTGTCCCAGGGCATCGCCGTCTTCTCGCCGACCTCATCGGCCTGGTCGACCGCGCGCTGGTAGAGCGGCGTCGCATTGGCGGGGATCGTGGTCTCCACGGTCGTGGTGGGCGAGAGGGCGCCCGTGGCTGCATACACCTCGGGGTAGCGCGTGAGCGCGAACGACAGGAAGTCGCGAACGAGCGGGTCGTAGGTGCTCGTGTTCACGGCCATGCCGATGCCCGAGGGGGAGACATACTCGTTCGGAGCCGTCACCGAGTCCGCGGTGACGGGGAGGGTGAAGTAGTCGATGTCGTCGCGCACCGACTCATCGAGCGCGTCGGTGGCGAGGCTGTTCAGCTCCCAGGTGCCGATGTTGTACACGGCGGCCTTGCCCGAGGTGAACGACGCCTGCGCATCGGAGTAGCCCGTGGAGGAGAAGCCGTCCTGGAAGCATCCCGCCGAACCGAGGTCGCTCAGCCACTGCACGGCCTGCTCGCCGGTCGCATCGCTGAGCGTCGCCTCGCCCTTCTTGAGCTCCTGCACGTAGTCGGGGCCTGCGGTGCGGAACGGGTAGTAGGCCATGTACCGCTCGAGCGGCCACTGGTCCTGGCCGTCGAGGGCGATGGGGGTGATTCCGGCGGCGCGCAGCGCGGTGCACATCGCGGGGAAGTCGTCGAGCGTCTCCGGCACGGTGACCCCCGCCTGCTCGAAGAGCGCCTTGTTGTACCAGAAGAACTCCAGCTGGAACTCGAACGGCACCATGTAGAGCGAACCGTCGTCGAAGCGCTGGTAGTTCAGGGCCGCCGGACGGTAGTCGTCGTAGACCCCGAGATCCTTCAGGAGCGCCTCGGCGTCCATCATCCTGCCCTGGGAGGCGAGCTTCTGCGCGAACGGGGTCGCATCCGTGTCGAACAGCTCCGGCAGCTTGTTCGCTGCGGCGAGGGTCTCGTACTTCTGGATGTACGACGGCCGGTCGGGTGTGGTGATGAGGTTCAGCGCGAACCCGGGGTGGTCCTCGGCGTACTCGTCGGCGATCTGCTCCATCGCGGTGATGACGCCTCCGTCGGCGGGCCGGGAGAGCAGCCAGGAGATCTCACGTGGTTCGATCTCGCCCTCGGGGTCCACGGCGGTGGGGTCGGTGTTGCCGGAGCCTCCGCCGGCGGCGCAACCGCTGAGCAGCAGCGCGAACGCGGCCACGGAGGCTGCGACGGCGAGTCGTGTGCGGGTGGTCTTCATGTGTTCCATCTCCATTGATCGAAAGGGTTGGGTGTTCTCTGGGTGCTGTCAGGAAGACTGGTCAGGCGAACTGGCGTTCGGTCTGTTCGGCGGTCGAGTCCGCGAGCGGATCGGGGGAGTGATCGGAGCGGACGGTCAGCTCGAAGCGCTGCACGGTCACGGATCCCTCTCCGACGAAGACGCCGATGCGCCCGTGGGGGAGGTCGTAGATGCGCGTGCTGAGAGTGGTCGTGCCGTCGAGGTCGATCACGCACAGGTCGTTCTCCACGATCACGTCGAGTCGATGCATCCCCGGAGCGAGATCGCACGGGCGCTCGAGTTCGATCAGGAACGGCACGTCGCCGGAGATCTCCCACTGCCCGTCGCCCGTGCGTCGCCGCGGCCAGCGGTCGAACACCATCCGCTGCCGCTTGGGTTCGAGTCGCACGATGTAGGAGGTGTCTCCGTCGGCGCTTGCGCGAAGGAGCAGACCGCACTCGGTGGTTCCGGCTTCGATGTCGAAGGTGATCGAGGCGTGGAACGTGTCGGGGGTGTCATCGTCGGAGATCACCGCTTCGTAGCCGTCGGGCGCTGAGAGCGCGATGCGCTCACCCTTCTCCAGCCCAGCGAGGGTGAGGGGGACCATTTCATCGAAGTCCTCCCTGGTCTCGGGGGCGAAGCCGAAGGCGAGAGTGCCGTCGGCCTTCTGCCGGGCTTCGAGCACCGACATCGTGCCTGCCCACTGCCAGGCCCCGTCGTCGCGGGAGCCCTCCTTGCTCGCGATCCAGCCGAAGAAGAACCGTCGACCGTTCCGCTCAGCCGACTTCGACGCGTAGTAGGCGCGACCATCGATGCTGTCGTGCTCCGGCACCTCCCACGGGCCCCCGAGGGATCGGGCCATGCGGTAGCGCGTGGTGAAGCCCTCGGAGAACTCCGAGTAGACCAGGTACCACCAGTCACCCCACTTGAAGACGTCAGGGCACTCATGCGCGACGTACCGACGGGGATCCCAGAACGGTTCGGCCGTCTCCCACGTCACGAGGTCGGTCGACACGCACTGCGCGATCACGCCGCGGCGCCGTTCGGGGCCCTCGGAGTGGCGGGCGGCGATGAGCATGCGCCACAGGCCGGCATCGTCATCCCGGAACACGAAGGGATCGCGCCAGTCGCCGGATTCGTAGCCGGCCGGGGCGCCGAACGTGTGTTCGGGGTGCCTGGTCCATCCGGCCATCTCGTCGGAGCTCGTGGCGTGCATGACCAGTTGGAGCGGCAGACCGTCGGCGCCGAGGTGGCGGGGATTCTGGCCGGTGTAGAACAGGTGGACCGTGCTTCCCTCCCGCACGATGCTTCCCGTGTAGACGTTGAAATCCGGATCGTCGGCCGTCCCGTGGTCGAAGGCCAGTCCTTCATCCTCGAAGTGCACGAGATCGCGAGTCGTGACGAGGTGCCATGGTGTGCCCGGTTTCGGGTCGGCCCGCTCCTCGTAGAGGTAGAAGAGGCTGAACCCGCCGTCGTGCGAGAAGGGGATGATGTCACCCACCCACGCCCCGCGCGGTTGGAAGAATGTGTGATCGGGCATCGTCGTCGAGTCCTTTGGTTAATCGCTTGATCATGACCATAAGCGACGTCTGGACGATGATCAAGCGGTTAAGCAATTTAAGCGGACGGCCCGACGGATTACTTGTCCGGATCGGTGTCTCAGCTGCGCTCGCGTCGCCCAGCGCGCTCCGCGAAACGGTCGATGGCCCCCAGGATCTCGTCGCTGCGCCAGAACGGCCCTGACCTGTGCTCGCCCCTCGACTTCAGGATGCCCGCATCGGTGAGTGCCTGCAGCGGCGGGTACACGTTCGGCTGCTTCACCCCAAGAGCGGCAGCGGCGGTCGCCGCATCGATGACCGGCCGCTGAGCGACCACGTCGAGCAGCGCCCAGGCATTGCTCGACCGCCGGGCCGTCAGCTGTTCCTGCCATCCCTCTTTGATGGCGTCGATCTCGGCGACGAGCTCTCGCGAGTTCGCGACCGCCCGAAGGGACGCCTCACCGAACGCGAGAACGATCGGCGACACATCTCCCTCTCGGTAGGCGGTGAGGGCTTGGTGATATCCCTCGACGTCGGCGAGCAACCCCGCCGACACCGGAATCGCGATGTTGCGGGTCACTCCTCGGTGCCGCATCAGTGCCTGCGCGAACGCGCGACCAGTTCGCCCGTTCCCGTCGGTGAACGGGTGGATGGTCTCGAACTGGGCGTGGGCGATGGCCGTCGAGGTCAGGGCGGGGATGTCACGCCTCGCCGAGAATTCGACCACGTCATCGATCAGCGCCGGAACCCGGTCGAAGTGCGGTGCGACGAACTCCGCGCCGAGGGGACTGTTCGACCTCGTGCCGATCCACACGGCTTCGCGGCGCCACTCGCCGGGAGTGTGACGCTTCTGGTCGCCCATCAGCACGCGGTGCATCTCGGCCAGGGCGGCCGGTGACAGGGAGTCCGAGAGGTCGATGGCAGCCTGCATGGCTCGAGTGTTCGCCGCGATCAGTTCGGCATTGCGGCTGCCCTTCGCCCCGAGCTCGGCGCTGAAGATCGCGCGGGCGCTCGCGGTGAGGTTCTCGATCTGAGACGAGGACGCTGCTTCGGAACGCAGGAGCACCGGTGCGAACCCGGCGACCCGGGTGCCGAGCTCGGCGTCGAACCGGCTCAGCTCCTGCGCCGCGGCCTCCGCGGCCTCGCCGGCTTCCCTGTCGGGCTCCGGGTCGAGCCGGGCGATGACAGGCGGCACCGATGACTTGTACGGTCGGCCGCCGCTCCCGAACTCCGCATTGATCGACCATCCCGTGGTCGGCAGCCAGACTTGAGGCTCCCACTCGAGGCGCGGCCATCTGCTCGACGGCACGGGCCCTGACGTGAGGCTACTCATAATGTCGATCACTCTACATTATGACTAACCAGGTTACTCATAATTCGGTCGTGAGTGTCGTATGAGATCCGGGTCGCTTGATGGACTGGGGTCAAGCGAGGGCTGCCGCCTCAGGGGAGACCAGCCCGGCGGCGCTCGGCGCGCTCACCGTTCGCGGGTAAGACCCCGCTGCGACGCCGGGTACGGGCCTTCCCGGAGGCGGTGTCGGGCGAACCCGTCCAGCCGCGACAGGATGAGGTCGCGGCGACCGTGCATCCACGGCGGAGTGCACGCCTCCCAGTCCTCGGCGGTCGGCACGTAGAGCACAGGCGGTTCCACGCCCCACCCGGCATCGAACAGGAACCCGCGCTCACCCTCCCAGTAGTAGACCTCCTCCTTCCACCGGGCCTCGACCTCGAAATTGCGCTCGTCCCTGTCCATCACCAGATCATCCTCGTGCACGACGGTGCGACCGACCTCCGCCAGACTGGCTGATGTGACCAGCCCCTCTTATCCAGTCGTCGGGGTCTTGCGCACCAGACACACCGGGTACCTGCTGTTCACCTCGCTGCTCGGTCGGCTGCCCGGGGCGATGGCCGCTCTCGCGCTCGTGCAGCTCGTGCGCTCCACGAGCGGCGACTTCGGCTTCGCCGGGCTCATCACCGCGGTCTACGTCGTCGCCGGCGCGGTGGGGCAGCCGCTTCTCGGCCGACTCATCGACCGCTTCGGTCAGGTGGCCGTTCTCACCATCAGCGGCATCCTGAGCTTCCTCGCCTTCACCGGCATGGCGCTGACCCTCGAACCGCTGCCGGGCCTCGCCGTGGCGCTCGCCGCAGCGGCCGGGGTGTTCACGCCGCCCCTCGAGCCCGCCCTCCGGGCGCTGTGGCCGCGACTCGTGACCCCCGGCCCGCAGCTGAAGGCGGCCTTCAGCCTGGATGCCGGCGCCCAGGAGATCATCTTCATCCTCGGACCGCTGCTCACCGTCGCGGGCATCGCGGTCTTCGGTCCGGTCGGCAACCTGCTGTTCGCGGGCGCGCTCGGCCTGGTCGGTGCGCTCGCTTTCGTCATCAATCCCGCGCCCCGCGCCGCCTCGGCCCAGCGGCGCGGTGATGTCACGGCCCATCCCGGCGTCCGTTCACCCATCCTCCTTCCTGCGGTCGCGCGGGTCGCCGTCTTCACGTTCGGCATCGGTGTGCCCGTCGGCGCACTGACCATCGTCGCCACCGCCACCGAGGCAGCCCGCACCAGCGAGGGACTCGCCGGCTGGATCCTCGCCGTCAACGCCCTCGGCGCCCTCGTCGGCGCCACCATCGTGGGCATCCGCCCCCTCGGCTCCACCCCGGCCCGCCTCCTCACCGTCTGCGGCGTCCTCCTCGCCCTCGGCTACCTCCCGCTCGCGGCAACAGCGCTCCCCAC
The DNA here is from genome assembly GCF_041927495.1 of Herbiconiux liukaitaii. Classification (NCBI taxonomy): domain Bacteria; kingdom Bacillati; phylum Actinomycetota; class Actinomycetes; order Micrococcales; family Microbacteriaceae; genus Herbiconiux; species Herbiconiux liukaitaii. The sequence goes on from NZ_JBHFHG010000006.1 coordinate 96,046, forward strand.
GTGGGCGTACGTGATCGCGGCCGGCATCTCCGGCCTGATGCTTCCGCCGACCCTGGGCCAGGTCTTCGAGCGGATCTCGCAACTCAGCCCCGCCGGCGCTCTCACTGAGGCGAACGGCTGGGTCGTCAGCGCAATGACCCTCGGAGTCGGCGCAGGCACCCTCGCGGCGGGCGCGGCCGTCGGTGCCGCTGGCACATCCGCAGTGACGTGGATCGTCCTCGGCGCGTCAGCTCTCACCGCGCTTTTCTCACTCGTCGCGTTGCCCTCCGCGCGCGTGATCGTCGGGCCGTAGATCCTTTTCTTGCCGCCTCGAGCAATCTATCTCCCGAACAGGTGATCGCGATCGGCGGCATTTCTCGAACAAGTGCCTGCGTCCCGCCGGCTAAGGCCGCTCCTCGAGCACGCTCCTGACGGAGCTGCGGCTGTCGATGTGCTGCCGGAGTGGCTCTGAGAGGTTCTTCGCGACGTACACAATGCTGCGCCTCTGGTTCTCGGGTCGTCGGTCGTAGACCGATTCGTTGTGGGCGAGACGGTTCCGCACGTCCCGCAGGTCGCGAAGGGCGAGGTGCAGTTTTCCCCGATCGGCGCCCGGCAGGTATGCCTTGTGCAGCGTCGGCACCCACAGAGTCTTCTCATGCAGACTGTCGGTGAGATACGTCCAGAAGCCGAACATCAATTCGGCGATCACCTTCCCCCGATCGACGCCGTTCGTCTCGGTGTACCGTGCGCGCTTGCAAGCCTGTTTGATCGAGTTGCGTGAGATCGCGTTCTTGTCGTGACCTTCGCCGGTGCCGTTCGGGGCGAGGTGAGGCGGCAGAAGGGCTGCGGCGACAGCTGGGTCGATCCAGTCCTTACCCGAGACGAGAGGGTGACTCAGCAGTGCGCGATCGTATGCGTTCCGAAGCCCAACCTCCAGGTGCCCGAGGTCGTGGAGGAGTGACGCCGACCGCTTCGCATTCCAGTCGTACACCGCGAGCGCCCGCCCGTGGTCACCGCCGGCGGCTCTCGAATACTTGCCGAAGCGCCCGAGGGTGAGCGACTCCGTGACCCAAGGTTCGGGTGAGGATGACACGGTGGAATCCGTTCGCGTAGAATCGGGGCAACGAGAGTCCTTGATGACCGATGCTGCTGACGCAGTAAGTTACTTGGGCCCGGACCCGGAAGCCTCGGTATCAGGAAACTGACCCGGGGCTTCTTCTTTTGCTCCGGACAGAGCCGCCACGGTTCGTGCGGATCTCGCCTCTCAGCATTCCATGATGGTGAGAATCATTCAATACCTAGTCTGTTGCCAGCTGAAGGGAAGCGGCCCGACAGTAGCCTGACAATGCACCAGTGAAACGCTCCGCACGCATCGAGGGAGAGCTCCGATGAGACCACTGCGCTAGTCCGCGGTCGACCCTGGCGATTCGGTCGTCGCGGACGATGTGGGCATCCAGGCCTCCCGTCTACTTTCGGCCAGGGCGCCAGGCGGCGGTCTCGTGCGAGAGCCAGACCTGATGCGGGTCGAGCGACACGATGAGGCGCTGGCCCTCGGTGGTCGGCTCGTCGAGCTCGCCCGACCAGACCGCGGTGTCGCCGGCGATCACGACCAGGCCCTCCTCGGTCTGCACGGTGACGATTTGCGAGCCCGGGGTGTGGCCGGGTGCCGGAAGAAGCCGCACTCCGGGCAGGAGTTCGTGCTCGCCGTCGATCTCGGTGTACTCGACGCCGGGGGCATCCACCCACTCGCGGATCGCGTAATCGTCCTGGGTGCGCGCATCCTCGAGCTCCCGGCGCTGCACGTAGACCGGAGTCCCGGCGAACAGGTGGTTGCCACCGCAATGGTCGAAGTGGAGGTGCGTGTTCACCACCGCGGTGATGCGACCCAGGTCGAGGCTCTGTGACCAGAGCGGTTCGAGCTGGGGGTCCATGTCGGCGGCGGGATGGAGTTCGGTCAGGCCGGTGTCGACGAGCACCTGCCCCTGGGGGTGCGAGATGAGGTGCACGTACACGGGCAGCCGCTCCTCCTCGGCGAGCAGGGTGGCGACGCGGATCGGCGTCACGGTGACGGGGTTGCCGGATGACATGAGCGCTCCTCTGCTAAGTGGACAGCGTGCACTTCGAAGCGGACAAGCGCGCGAATTGCGAGACGTGAAGGAGGAGGGGCGGAGCCGCTAGCCTGGTCCGCACACGAACATCTAGTGCGAGCAGGTGGATCGACGATGCTGATGGATTCGAGCGAGTTCCTCCTGGGTGTCGCAGGCGTCTCCGCAACCCTCATCGGCACGTTCATCGTGGGGGTGTTCTTCTACCTCGACACGGATCTGCACCGCATCACGATGGCCACGGACGCCGCCGATCGCTACCTCCGCTCCGGCGTGCGCTGGGTGTTCGCCGTCTACGCCCTCCCCCTCTTCGTGGCCTTGACTCTCGCGGTGTTCGAGCCGATCTGGGGCGCGCTGACGTTCATCGCCTTGGGTGTCATCGTGGTGCTGTGCACCGTGGACACAGGCCGGCGGATGCTCATGCGGGGCGCCTCGGGAGAATCGATCGGCCTCGCGGTCAACCAGTGGTTGTGCACGGCAGCCGTCGTAGTCCTGGTCGCACTCCCGTGGGTCATCGGGGGATGGGTGCCCTCCGCCACGGCCTTCATCCCCTCGATCCTCCTCGCCCTCGCGGCCGCCTTCGCGAGCACCGTAGCGCTCGTCATGAGGCAGTTCGACCTGACCGCGGCGATGGCCGATTCAGGCTCCACCGACCACGACCCGGACTGCGTTCTGCGAGGACGCCACTCGAAGTGCTCCCCGACGGCTGCGGATGCCGGCCTCGGTTTCTGACCGCCGACGGCTCATGCGCGAATGTCTACACGCCCGTGACGAGGCGCACTCCGGCGCCGATCTTCGCCAACAGGTATGCGGGAACCCGCCCGGCAGGGTGGGGGTCGAAATTTTCCCTGCTCACCGGTCCGAGCTGAGACACCACGGCTACCGAGTCCCTCTCGAGGCCGGACGCCTCTACCGGAATGGCGACGTTGCCCGGAAATCCTTCCAACGCCGTGTTGGAGGTCAATGGAACGACGAGCACGGTGTTGATATCGGTCGCGAGCAGCCAATCCTCCTGCAGCACGACGGCAGGCCGGATCTTCGCCGGCTCCGAGCCCCGAGGTGATCCGAAGTCCACCCACACGACATCGCCGTACTCGATCACCATCCGGTGGACTCGAGCTGTCGGCGAGCATTCTCGCCCAGGAACACGCCATCCCCGGAGGGTTGTCCTGCCCGTTTGATCACCGCGTTCGCCAGCGCGGTGAGCTCTCGTTCGCCCTCCAACTCATCGGCCAGCCGACTGGCGGCGAGGCGATAGAACTCCGACCGGTTCATGCCGTGGCGTGACGCGACCCTCTCGAACCGCTCGAAGTCACCGTCGGGAACTGAGATGGAAGTCTTCATGCACTGAGTATGACGAGCCATACCAGGCGGGAAAAGTACTCGGACGGGGGAGACTTCCCGCCACCGGGGCCCCGACTGTAGCCTGGCAACGCACCAGTGAAACGCTCCGCACGCATCGAGGGAGAGCACCGGATGAGACCACTGCGCTACGGGATCAACGTCACCCTCGACGGCTGCGTCCACCACGAGGCCGGCATCGCCCCCGACGAGGAGTCGATGCGCTTCTGGACCGCCCAGATCGACCGAGCCGACGCCCTGCTGTACGGCCGCGTGACCTACGAGATGATGCAGTCGGTTTGGCGACGACCGGCCTCGGGGGCGTGGCCGGACTGGATGAGCGAGCGGGACATCCCCTTCGCCGAGAGCATCGACAGCACCAAGAAGTACGTCGTGTCGAGCACCCTTGGTGAGGTCGATTGGAATGCCGAACTCGTGCGAGGCGACCTGGAGCAGACGGTCCGGCGGCTCAAGCAGGAGCCGGGGGAGGGCTTGTCGGTCGGAGGCGTGACGTTGCCGCTGGCGCTGGCCGATCTGGGGCTGATCGACGAGTACGCGTTCGTCGTGCACCCGGTGATCGCCGGTCGCGGGCCGACTCTGTTCGCCGGTCTGCGCGACCGCCTGCAGCTCAGGCTCGTGGAACGCCAAGAGTTCAGCTCGGGCGCGGTGGCCCTGCTCTACCGCCCTGCCAGTGCGGTGCCCTCGCGCTCAGGGTCGTTCTCGGAGCAGTAATCACCGCTTGGGTGAGCTGATCTCTGATCCGCTAAGCAGTCGGCTGGTGTTCCAGCGCAAGCGTTCGGCCATTCCCGGAGACGACCCGGTAGGCACACCGATCGAGGCCAGGGCGGCGTCCAACGACGTGAGCGTCTCCGTCACGATGGCGGATGCTCGCGAGTGCGGCAGTACGCCCCACGACGCGACCTCGGCCAGCAGCCGCTCGGCCGACATCCTGCGATGGTCGAAGACTCCGTCGACCGACAGCGCGAGGTTCCAGTCGATGAGCCCGTCCTGGAAGAGGTTGGGCAGCGCGTCGTACATCTGGGAGAGCTCGGTTCCTGTCGGCAGATGCATGAGGGCGACGTTCTTGGCATGCGCGTCGTTGTTGCCGATCGCGATGTGGAAGGTGAGCTGACGCACCCACGCTTCCACGGCGGCGTCCCCGCGGGGAATGGACCCCAGCAGCTCTCCGATCCGCCGCGCAGTGGCCCGTTTCGGGTCGGTCGGCCAGCTCGGTTCCTGGAACTTCACGTCGGTGTCGCGCCAATCCAGACCCAAGGCCTGGGCCAGATCCTCCTGGTGGTGCAGCAGAACGTGGTCACCGTCGAGCACCCGGTCGAATCTCTCGATGGCGAGGTAGGTGGTGCGGCCGGCTGTGCGAATCCGGCTGTCGTACTGCGAGAGGCCGACCTCTCGGGCGAGCAGGTGGCTGTAGTGCTCGTCGAAGATGCGATGGGGGCGCGAGGGAACCTGGGGTTTCAGGATGTGCGTCGAATGTGCGCGCCCGTGCGGCACGGCCCACTCGTCGTTCAGCAGCGCAGCAAGCACCTTGGGCTGATAGCCGGGCAGGGTCGAGCGGCTGTCGTCGGGGATGCCCTGGTCGCTGTCTTCCAGGGCCTGCTTCAGGCGTGCGGCGAGCTGCGTGTCGGTCAGGGCCTCGTAGCTCGGCGAGACCACCGAGGTGTCGTCTGCTCGACGCAGCGTCACGGCACCGGCGATCGATCCGCCGAACTCACTCAGAAGCGCGAACAGATCGTCCTTGTCGATGCGGCGCTTGGCGGCCATCTGCTCTCGGTGGTTGCCCTCGGGCACGTAACCGCCGAGAAAGTCGGAGACGCGATCGGATGCGGGGCGCCGTCCGGGCAGAGCCGTGAACGATTCGCTCAGCAGCACTTCCTGACGGTACCCGCGATGTACAGTCAGCGTGACGCGCGTTCGATCGCGGGGCACCCTCTCGACGATGCCCACCGGTTCGTCGTGGAGGAAGAGCTCAAGCGTCGGCATCGTCGTCGCCGTAGTCGAGGGTGATGGTGATGCCGAGCTCGTGCAGCGTGCGGAACAGCCGCGTCATGTAGAGGTTCGGCTTCGCTGCCTCGAGGTCGACCATGTAGTCGCGCGGGAAGGAGAGCCGCTCAGCCAACTCGGCCTGAGTCAGCTCCGCATCTTCACGCGCGGCGCGGATGACGGCAGCGACATCGGAGTGCTTTCGGGCGGTGAGGGATGGCATGCGCGCCTCTCAAGTGGGCATTTCCCCACAACAGCGCGTGTGGGAATATCACCACACTATCCAATGTGGGGAATTTCCCACAAGTAGATGGCTCCGCGGGGCCTCATGGCGTTGCCGGCGCCCTACGAGATGATGCAGTACCAGGTCGTCGTAGCCGGTGACCAGCGCATCAGCGAAGTATCGCTCCATCGTGCCGACGCGCTTCTCGACGAGCGCCGGATCCTCGCCGTTCTTGACGAGGTTCTTCGCCAGCTCGAACAGCACATCCTTCGATCACAGCGGCCGGAACAGTCCACTGTCGGCGAGTTCGAGGATGAAGTCGTTGAGGAGCGCTCCGTAGAGAACGTTGGTGTCGAAGAAGGCTGGGAAGCTCACTCAGCGTCCAGCTCCGCACGACGCTTCACGTCAGCCGGCTTACCGACCTGAACCTTCGCCCTGAGACTGGCGCGCTGCAACTCGCGCAACGCAGCACGGCGCTCAGAACGAAAGTTCGCCTGGTAGGCGACCAGGTCCTCTAGTTGGACACGACGGTGACGGCCGGGCTTGTCGTAAGCGATGTCGCCGGCCTCCAGGAGACGGACCAGCGTCGGGCGGCTGATGCCGAGGAAACCCGCGGCTTGTTGCGACGTCATGGACATGCCCTGAGGCACGATCGTGATGCCCGCACCCGCGGCGAGGGTGTTCGTCACCTGGTCGAGGATGCGGAAGATCTCATCCGGGATGGGGCGGGCATTGCCCCGGGGGTCGACGAGTGCAGCCTTGGACGAGTTCTGCGCGAGGAAGGCCGCAAGCTCGCGCATCAACTCGGCGAAATCGAGAATCTCCTCGCGGGCGTTGGCCTCGGGAAGGTAGGTCTGTGCCTTGCGGGCACCGCGTGGCGTGTTGGGCGAGGTGCTCATGGCGCCCACCATACTCGGGCAAAACGAAAAAATCGAACATCAGGTTGGGTGGTTTCCTGCGACGTTTCGGGCCAAGTCCAAGCCATTTCCACCCGACGAAGCAACGGCGTCGACGGTCTCCGGTCGAAGCCCATGTCCTCGCTCATCTGCACCAGTGCATCAGCGGCATCATGCGCTCGAGCGTCAGCACGAGCCTTGAATGCGAGCAGCGAATCCGTTTTCGCTCGGCGATGGGTGCCCACCGTCCGGTACAGGATCTCGCTACTCTCCAGGAGCTTGATCAAGTAGGGGCGTGAGACGTTGAGCACCTCCGCTGCCTGCACCGTCGTCATCTCCTCTTCTCTCGACAGCACGCTCACGTGGTGGCCGGCGGCGAGGTTCTCGAGAGCGGCGATGATGACATCGGTCATCTCGTCCGGGATATCGACCGGTGACTTCTCGCCCACAATCGTCAGCTCGAACACGTTCGACCCAGGCGCAGCTTCTACCGCACGGCGAACGCGATCAAGAGCGCGCTTCGCGACGTGCTCGGGGTTTTCGCCCGGGCGCGGGTTGGCAGCGATGGACACGCATGCACTGTCGCTCGACAAACGCAATAAGTGAAGCGACTGCTTACTCGATTGCTGAGGAGATTAGGGATGAATATGGAGCTGACGATTCCGCTCGACCAATCCGCAAAAGGATCGCTCTTGCCTTGGACGCGCCGTCAGCCGTCGGAGCGCGGGGGAGAGCTACCTAATCTGCCTCCGTGCATTGTGATGCGGCGGAAGCGCCTAACGCCGAGAATCGGCGAATCCGCCCAGAATGGTGATCATGGAGGATGCGGACCAGGTACCCGCGGTAGCGCTTCGGAAGAATAGCGCTGGCGGCGGAGTCGCCGACAAGCTCGGCAACAAGTACGAGCTGGCATGGGCCGTTTACCACGCGTTGCGGTGCATTCAGGACGAGCGTCGAAGCATAACTCTCGAGGACCTCGACCCAGATCTAGCCCATGGCTCGGAGTTCACGCTCGTGGACGAGCACGGCATAGTTGCAATCACCCAGGTGAAGCGCCAGCACAGCGTGAACGATCGTTGGACGACCGCAGCCCTGCACAGTCGCGGCATCTTCAAGGTAGCAGCGCGGCACGTCGCAGCTGGCCGGGAGTACCACTTCGCTTCGATGACGCCATGCGGATCGCTACGCGTACTTAGCGAATGGGCCCGGGCGTCTTCTAGTGTCCAGCAATTCATGAGGCGCCAACTCACCAAGCAACTAAGTCCGGTCTTCGATGAAGTCGCCGATCCCGCTGTCCTCGGCAGCGCGGAAGACGCTTGGCGGGTGCTTCGCGGTATGTGGTTCGAACTCGGAGATGAGCAACAGCTAGTTAAGACGAACGCCATGCTCGCTGAAACGATGTTGGAGGGCGCGTCAGAATCGCTCCTACCGATCGCCGTGGGTGCAGTATTGCTCGACAATCTCCGTCTAAGGCTCACGAGGCGCGAGTTGCTCGAGGGGCTGGCCCGTCACGGTATCTCAGCCCGCCACGCTACGGCGACAAGGACCGCTCATGAAGAGGTTCAGGCTACGACCAAGGGCTGGCGTGGCACCGTGGAAAGAGAGCTGCTCAGCCCGCCCATCCCCAGGAGTGAGTCCGCAGACCTCGTCAAACTGATGAACAGTACGCGCGTGGCATTGGTTGTCGGCGCTGGTGGTGGAGGCAAGAGTTCTGTCCTCTATCAGGCGGCGGATAGCTTCGAATCAGATGGGGCCGAGATCTTGGCGTTCCGTCTCGACCGTCGGGGAGCCTTCAACTCGACGGTCGAGTTGGGCGCCCAGCTAGGCCTGAATTCTTCGCCAGTTGCGTCCCTGCGGCTGGCCGCAGATGGCCGCGACGCCTTCCTCATCATTGACCAGCTCGACGCGGTCTCACTCGCATCGGGACGTCTCTCCGAGCGCTATGACGTGATTGCCGACCTGATTCACGAGGCGTTGTCAGTCGAAGGAGTACGGGTCGTCCTTGCCTGCCGACTTTTCGATGTCGAGAACGATCACCGAATTCGCAAGCTTGATGCGCGAGCAGACGTTCAACGCGTCACCGTCCAGCCGCTGCCCAATGAGGCCGTCATTGGTGCCGTCGACGCGATGGGCCTCGACGCGACAGCACTTACCCCGCCACAACGAGAACTGCTGAGGTCACCCCTGAACCTCGTGCTTCTCGAAAGCGTCGCAAGTCAACCCGGCGCTCTCAACTTCACCTCCCGTGGCTCACTCTTCGAAGCCTTCTGGGAGCGCAAGCGCCAGACCATCCACAACCATCGCCCGGAGGTTCGCTTCAACGACGTGCTTGCGCGCATTGCCAACGCCGCAAGCGACCAGCAGGCGCTTTCGGTCGCCATCGAGATTCTCGACCCCGACGACTACATCAGCGATGCCCAGGTGCTGGCATCGGAGCAGGTGTTAGCGATCGATGGTGATCGCGTCTCCTTTTTTCACGAAACCTTCTTCGACTACACCTTCGCGAGGCAATGGCTGTCGCGGAAGGAGTCCCTTGTCGAATTTCTCTGTGCACAAGAGCAAGAGCTGTTTCGACGTGCTCAAGTGCGTCAGATTCTCGAGCTACTGCGCGAACGGGATCCGGATCGCTTCCGGAACGAAGTCGAAGCTGTCCTGACCGCGCCTTCCATCCGGTTCCACCTTAAGGAGACGGCCGTGATGGTGTTCGCAAACGTAAGGACGCCTACTGACGACGATCTCGACCTCACCCTGCGGGTTGCCGAGACAGATCCAACGCTGTCACGGCGTCTATGGCAGCAAATAACGCGCCCGACTTGGTTCCACGTGGTCAGTGACCGCGGCTTCATCGGGGATTGGATTGATGGGGCTGATCCAATCTTGAGGGAACGGGGAATCGAATGGCTGTCGAACGCTGGACCTGACAACAGCGAGACGGTAGCGCATCTGCTGTCCAAACGACGGGACGATCCCGAGTACAGACAATGGCTCCAGTTGGTAACGCGGCGAGCAGACCTGCATCTAAATCGGCCTTTGTTTGACCTGATGCTTGAAGCTATTCGTTCGGGTGAAATTGATTTGCTCGACCGAAACCTGTGGTTCTCGTTTCACGGCCTCGCTGAATATGAACCGCGATGGGCTATTGAAGTGCTGGCCGCCTGCTTCATCGACAATCCGTCAGCTCTGGCACTAGGTGAAGACCAAAAGGTCACGATCCTCGGCCTGCGGGAGTACAGCCTCACTCAGCTGATTCAGGGGGCAAGCAAGTCAGAACCTCGGGTGTTTGCTGAAACCGTCGTGCCGTGCCTTCTGGCTGTGATGAAGGCGACCTCTGTCGATTCTCATCCCGATGCGCCAACTAGTGACCGCCACTTCAGCTTCCGGCTACCATCCCCGACCTCGTCAGATGACGTCGATGATGCCCTCTACAACGGCTCCGTCGAGGCGCTCGCGAGTTGGGCAGCGACAGCGCCGGAGTCGCTCGAACCCCTGCTCCGCAGCTTGGCTGCCGACGAACACGACGCGGCGCAGGCGCTGTTGTTCCGAACTCTCATCGCCGGATCGGCTCACTTCGCCGACTGGGCTGCCCAGCTCATGCTCGAAGGCGGACCTCGACTGCACAGCGGCTACATCTCGGACAGCTACGGGCTCTCTCGAGAGGTAATTGAGGCAATCGCACCACACATCTCTGACGATGACCATTCACGCCTTGAAGGTCAATTGCGCGACCTCCGCAATCCTTACGAGCGAGGTCGCTCCTTCGGTTACACCGCCTTCAAGTTCTTGTCGGCGCTTGATCGAAACCGGCTTAGCCCGACCGGCTTGCGGCGCCTCGCTGAGTATCAGCGAAAGTTCGACATGGAGGTGCCCCCTCCGGCTACCGGCATAATCAGCTATTCGGTCGGCTCCCCGATCAGCGCCGACGCGACCGGCAAAATGTCCGATAGTCACTGGCTTCGCGCTATGGCCAAGCACGACAAAGACGAGCGCCACAAGGATCCCTCCGTCGGCGGGGCCCGGGAGCTTTCGCATATGCTCAAGAGTTGCACGTCTGAGGACCCGCTGCGGTTCGCAGGTCTAGCCATGCAACTGACTTCGGCCACAAACCCTGCTTATCCCAGTGCAATTTTGTGGGGTTTCGGCGACACGTCGATCCCGCCCGTTGCGCAACCGATGGTGTTTGAGGCCATCAGACACATCATGAGCCTCGGGCTGACCAGCTGTGATCGATGGCTTGGTTGGTCAGTGCGGAGAGTCCGTGACGAGCTACCAATTGATCTTGTGGAGCTGGTTCGGGATCGCGCCTTATACGCGCTAGACCCGGAAGACAACAGACCGATCTTCACACGTGAGGGAGACGATCGCAGCCCTCGTGACCTAATTCAGAACGGCATCAACACCGCAAGAGGCAGTCTTGCGGAAGAACTTGGCGACCTCCTCATACACGACGCGCAGGGCGAGCGATCCGGACTCGTAAGCCCACACTTGAGTGCGCTAGCCAGCGACCCAGTCCTTAGCGTCCGCGCATGTGTGGCTCACACCGTCGCGGCCTGCCTTCGGCATGCGCGGCATGAGGCATACGAAGCATTTGAACGCTTGATCGACGCTGACGATGTCTTGCTTGCCTCAGAGCACGTCCGCAGCCTGATGGTGTACGTCGGGAATGCGGACCCAGCACGAATTGATCCAGTAATCAACAGGATGCTCGAATCAGAGGACGCAAATGTAAGGCACGCCGGCGGATGGATGGCTGCGTTCGCCGCGCTTCAATGGGAGCGTCCCGACTTTATGAAGCGAGCCCTTGCTGGCGGTATCGAGCTTCGCAGTGGCGCGGCTGAAGTTTGCAGCGCCAGAATTGATCGCGCCGCGAATTCTGACCTTGTTCTCGCCACATTGCGCCGGCTCATGCATGACGAGGACGACGAGGTTCGCAAGGCAGTGGGACGGCTCGCCAGTAACCTGAGGGGCCACAGCCTGCGGCCGTTCAGCAGCTTTCTCGCTGACCTCATCATGTCGCCGAGCTACGTCCATGCCACCCCACAATTGCTGATCACCTTGCAGGAAGCACCTGACATGGTCGACGATCTAATTGACCTCGCCGCCCACCGCTTTCTCGACGTCTTCGGCAGTGACATAGCGGATATCCGGACGGGAGCGGCTGGCGACGCACACTACATCTCGGACCTAGTCGTTCGGGGTCTGGCTCAGTCACGTGACAAAAGGCGCATATCGGAACTGCTCGACATTCTCGATCGTCTGATCGAACTCGGTGTCTATGGAATTGCGGACGCGATCGAGGAGGCGGAACGCCGCTAACCCATCAGAGATGGCTGTGTTGGGAGGCCTCAATACGTGAGTGCCTTCCCCAACGGCGACCAAATGGCCTTCCGCCTCATGCACGACGCAACGGACCCCCTCACGGGCGCGATCGTCGTACCATCGACCATGCTCGGTAGGGCGAGGCTTCCTCGGCCCTTTCGCACGTCACCGTGCCCCATCCCCGTCACCCTCGTGGCCGGCGCCGCTGACCGGATCGACCCTCACGAGAGCGGCCGGATGACGAGCTGGGCGCGCCACGTTCCGCGTCAGGTCGGCGCGACAATCCCCACTTCGTACTGGGTATCTGCTCAGGTGAAGTGGCCCTGATGTAACTCCGCTTTTGGACCTCTTCGACTATGTCGCCCACGGCTGTTTGACTCCGGCAGCGTTAACCCGCCCTCCTAGCTCCCGAGCCTGGCCGACCGTCTCGCAATCGTGTGCGGTCAGGCCTCTCTGTTCAGGTCGGCGCGCTCTCGTGGAGAAGACGGCCCGAACCATATCCAAAGGGGTCGAGCCGTGACCAAGATGAGCACCGCAAACAGGCTTTGACTGATGACGCCGAACAACGACAGGCCGCCGACCAGAGCGAAGACGCTCCAGTTCACTGCGATGTCGGCGACGATCACGGCGATGCCGAGCACGATGCCGGAGCGTCGTCGAAAGATGATCAGCGCAGCGGTGACCGGATCCAGGATGGTCAGTGACACCCAGAACAGCCGGACGCCGAGAGGGAAGCCGCTGTAGGCGTTCACTCCGCCGACGATCAGATCCGCTGTGTGAGTGGTTGTTCCCACGAGGAAGCCGAGCACCCACAGGACTTGGAACACTCTGAGCGCTCGTGCTGATGCGGCGAGAGCGATCATGCGCTCATGCTACCGAGCCAGATGGTGCCGCCGGGTCCTTCGTCTAGTCCACGAAAGCGTCGAACGTCTCCTTGAACCAGAGGTTGTTGGCGCAGTCCTCGGAGCAGGCGCGGTGGTCGTAGACCATCTCGCTGCGGGGCACCCGGAGGCCGCATTGCCAGCACCGCCGGAGCCGGCCGCTGAACCGCTCGAGCGGGCTCACAGTGGCACCGTCCCGACGTACTCGCGCAGGGCCGCGCAGACCACTGCATTGATGTCCTCGCCTCGTGCCGCGGCAATAAGACGAGCCGTCCGTGGCAAGCAATGAGTTCCGTCAGTGGCGGTTAGCGCACCGGGTGCACCAGCGCACGCGCGGCACCAAAACGCTTGAATCATCCCCTGGTGGGCGAGCTCGAGATCCACTTCGAAACCCTCACCCTTCCCGGAGAGCCATCCCAGACGCTTTACATCTACACAACGGAACCAGACTCCGCGTCAGAGCAGTCGCTCGCCTTGCTGACGAGCTGGGCCGGAACCGACCCGGGCCCCCATCCAGGAAGCGAGAGCAAGCCGAACCGATGACGATTCTCCTGGGACTGTCTTGGAGGCTGGCATATGGGGTCGCCCAACCCTGGCTGGCATCTCCGGGTTGGCCGACTGCTGGTGCTACGCCTCCGGTTGTTCCTCAACCGGCACCCGTGAAATGACGACAGTTGGGCCGAGACTTTGTGTTTGCTTCGCCGTCTGCATCAGGTTCAGCTTGCTAAAGAACGGGAGCCAACCCGTCCCGGACCCTTTGGAGTTGGTTAGAACAGCAAAGTGCACTGAGTAGCGGGTGCGCTCAAGATGCTCGCCCGCGGCGGGGATCAAGTCGAGCCATCGCGGCGCGTCATCCCCTGCGATCTCTCCGAGGTACGTGCGCACACTGTCCCGGAATTGCCCGTCGCCGATAAGAGTGGACGCCGATACGTTTCCCTGAGCAAATAGGTGGCTCAGGGTCGCCGACCGTGACTTGCGCTTTACATGAATCAACTCCGCGCCACTTGAGAGTAAGTCGCAAAATTCCACGGAGGTCGTCGCGCCCTCAGCCCGCACGAGCTTCTTGTCGAGCAGCAGTATGTCTTCCGAAAGATCTCGAGCCCTCTCGTTGTATGAACCTTCGTGCTCGTTCTTCCATGCGGCCGGGAGCACCGTGCTGGGCGCAGGAAGGGACGCCAGGTAGCTGTCGACTTCATTGACGAGCGTCGGCGCGACTTCAAACCACTGGCCTTCGATCAGTGAGAACAGCTTCCCATTGAGGTCCTGCTCCGAGACAAGCGAATTGTAGACACTCCAACGCGTATCGAACGTTCCCGACTTGATCCAGCCCACCTGTACTCGGCGCTGCTTGAGCTGTTCCAGGGTGATCGAGTCCCGTTCATCGTCCAACGCCTCTAGGTATTCGTCGAGGTCCAGATCATCGAAAACATGCCGACCAGCGCCGCCGATCTTGAATCCTGAGATCTCATCCCATCCGAAGTTCTCCGGCATGGCTAAATGGGTTCGCGTGGTTTCCCCCGCTCGTAATTGGGCGATGATAAGCGCGTCGAGTGCTGCTGTGTCGTCTGGATCCTTCACCTCTGCGAGATGGTCGATCCACTCAAAGCGCGCCTTATAGGCATCGTCATCGTAGGCGTTCAGCAACTCGGCGAGTAGCTCAGGAAGTTCCTCCAGAGACCGCTTCGTCGTCAGAACGAGGGCGTCTGAACCTGTGATGGTTCGACCGAACGTCTCGTCGGAGGGTTTCCCGGTGACCGCCCGCAGAAGGTCTCGAACTGCGTCCACTCCGAAGTTGGACAGTTCTGCGTTCTTGCTGGTTTGAGTGGTCTTCGACACCACCATGTCCTCGAACGTCTTCGTGTCCAGGCTACGAATCTGTTGTGCGTCGATGCGGTTGAGCGCCACTTTCAGTCCGAATCGCCGCTCGATCTTTGACGGGTCGAGGAGGTTCCGTCCGAATCCGAAACTAAGCGCGAAGTAGCGCTCGGAGGCCTTCAAGACGAGTAGCCCCGAGGAAGACGCAGTCTTCACTTCCAGATCACCTTCAAGAACGGGGGCAACATACTTTGCCCACTCGGGAAATCGCGGATGATTGTACTTTGAATGAAGATGCCCTCGAAACCGGCCGAAGTTGAGACAACCTGCTCCGAGAAGGTCTGCTCGCCGCCCGCATCGAGGGCATCCCCAGGTGCCTCAACGTCCGTCGTGAGAAGGAATATTGTGAGTCGCTGACTTGGCATGGCCCCCCCATGGTTACGCAGACCTTATCCGTTGCTCGGGGCTCACACCACCTCTGTGCGCGAGCGTCTCAGATGGAGACACGTACCGCGCCTTCGGCAACGAGAACTAGGCTGGGCGGGTGATCACCGGGGAGCTCAAGAGCAAGATCGACCGCATCTGGGACGCCTTCTGGTCGGGTGGCATCAGCAATCCGCTCGAGGTCATCGAGCAGATCACCTACCTGCTCTTCCTGCGCCGGCTGGACGACCTTCAGATCCTCGCGGAGAAGCGGGCGCGTGTGACGGGTGCGGATGGCGAGAAACAGGTCTTCTTGCCCGGTCAGGCGCACCTACGCTGGAGCGAATTCAAGAACGAGTCGCCCGAGGTCATGCACCGCACCGTCGGCGACGAGGTGTTCCCGTTCCTGCGTTCCCTGGGCGATGGCACGACGTACAGCGAGCACATGAAGGATGCGCGCTTCACGATCCCGACGCCGGCGCTGTTGTCGAAGGTCGTTGACATGCTCGACGGCATCCCGATGGCCGACCGTGACACCAACGGCGATCTCTACGAGTACCTGCTGTCGAAGATTGCTTCGGCCGGCGTGAATGGACAGTTCCGTACGCCCCGCCACATCATCGAGCTGATGGTTGCGATGACGGCGCCGAAGCCCGGCGACGAAATCTGCGATCCGGCCAGCGGCACCGCGGGCTTCCTCGTGGCCGCCAGCGAGTACGTTCGGGCGAATCACTCGGATTCCCTCATTGACGAGGTGCAGCGCACGCAGTTTCACCACTCGATGTTCCACGGGTACGACTTCGATTCGACGATGCTGCGAATTGGCAGCATGAACATGCTGCTGCACGGCGTCGAGTCACCCGACATTCGCTACCGCGACTCACTGTCGGAGGGAGCATCCGGCGACGCTGAGAAGTACACGCTGATCCTTGCCAACCCGCCCTTCGCCGGATCACTAGATTTCGAGGCGACGGCGAAAGACCTTCAGCGCACGGTCAAAACGAAGAAAACCGAGCTGCTCTTCCTCGCTCTGTTCCTAAAGCTGTTGAAGCCCGGAGGCCGCGCGGCGGTCATCGTGCCCGATGGCGTGCTATTCGGGTCGAGCGCAGCGCACAAGAATCTGCGCACCATGCTCGTCGAAGACCAAAAGCTAGACGCTGTCGTCAAACTTCCCTCGGGAGTCTTCCGTCCTTACGCCGGGGTTTCAACGGCAATCCTCTTCTTCACGAAGACGAACGACGGTGGCACCGACGACGTGTGGTTCTACGACGTACGAGCCGACGGCTTCTCGCTCGACGACAAGCGCAATCCGGTCGAGGCGACCGACCTGCCCGATGTCCTCGCACGCTGGCAGAACCGCTCCGCCGAGTTGGACCGCGCGCGGACGGATCAGTCGTTCTGCGTGCCGAAGGCCGACATCGTCGCACAGGGCTACGATCTTTCGCTCAATCGCTACAAGGAGGTCATACACGACGAGGTCGAGCATCGTGCGCCTCTCGACATCATCGCCGACATCGAAAAGCTCGACGCTGAGATCGCCAACGACCTAAACGAGCTCAGAGCATTGCTCACATGAATAACGCCAGACTTGGGGATCTCATTCGCCCCGCAGGAAGGCGAGCGGGCTCGCAATCTGGGTTGTCCGTCTATTCCGTGACAAAGCACTCGGGGTTTGTCCCAAGCCTGGAATACTTCAAGAAGCAGGTTTTCAGCCGGGACGTCGAGAGTTACAAGCTTGTCGAGCCTGGCGATTTCGCGTATGCGACGATTCACCTTGACGAGGGCTCCATAGGCATCGCGCCAAGACGGGGGCTGATAAGTCCCATGTACACAGTTTTTCGGGCGGATGACTCGCTAATCGAGCCTGCATACTTGATCCGCTTCCTGAAGAGTCCCCGAGCGCTAACTTACTATTCCCAGCTCGGCAATGGCGGAGTCCACCGGCGGAAGGCGATCTCGCTCGAGGCATTGGGCAGCGTGTCGATTCCCTTGCCGCCGCGCGCCGAGCAGCGACGGATCGCCGCGATCATGGATCGTGCCGACATGCTGCGCGTCAAGCGGCGTCAGGTGCTTGCGCATCTAGACATCCTGAGTCAGTCGATATTCCTCGATCTATTCGGCGACCCAACGACGTGGTCAGAACACTGGCCCATGGGAACCATTGGTGACTTCGCAGCCGATGTCAGCTACGGCACTTCTGCGAGGTCCGGCTTTACCGGCAAGTGGCCAATTCTTCGGATGGGAAACATCACCGACCATGGCAGGGTCGACACGACCGACCTCAAGTACGCGAACCTAACCCCTGAAGAAATTCCGAAATACACGGTTCGGGCAGGCGACCTTCTTTTCAACCGCACGAACAGTGCCGAGAAGGTTGGCAAGGCGGCCGTGGTGCGTACACACGCGCCGTTCGGATACGCCGGATACCTTATACGCGTTCGCTTCCATGACTCGTCCACCGCCGAGTTTGTGTCTGCCTACCTAGCGAGCGAGCACGGGCGCCGTACTAGGCGGCGCCTCGCAAAGACGGCCGTGAATCAGGCGAATATCAACGCCTCGGAACTGCGACGAATCAGGATTGCTCACCCTCCTGCCGACCTAGTCAGGCAGTTCGAATCGCGCGTGATGGCGATCGAACTGCAATGGGATCGGGCTCATCAAGCACTCGCCGCCTCGAACGCTCTGTTCGAATCAATTCAAGCGCGAGCATTTCGAGGAAAGAGCTGACATGCCGGTCGAGATGAGGATGTGGCGGATCGATGGGGATCAACCGCGACCGCTGGCCGCTGCGGCGATGCCGACGGAGAAGGAATTGCACGACTTCCTGCGGCACGATCCTTCGCTACTCGGCATCCCACTTCTTGTGATCGGCAGCGAGGTTCTCACGCCTCACGGGAAACGACTCGATCTGCTCGCCATTGACAGTGACGGTAATCTGCACATCCTCGAGCTTAAGCGTGACAAGACGCCGCGCGAGGTTGTCGCACAAGTGCTCGACTACGGCTCGTGGGTGTCGACGCTGTTGCGCGACGACGTGATCGACATCGCGGAACGGTATCTCGCCCAGCCGTTCGAGGTCGAATTCGAGAATGTCTTCGGCACCGCGCCGCCCGACGAGCTCAACGGTGAGCTCCACCTGACTGTCGTCGCCTCCGCCCTCGACGCCAGCTCCGAGCGAATCGTCACGTATCTGCGTGGCTTCGGCGTGCCGATTAACGCCGTCTTCTTCTCCTACCTGCAGGATGAGGACCGCCGATATCTGGCTCGGTCGTCGCTCGCCTCGTCCGACGAATCGTCCCCGTCGAAGCCGTCTTCCACCAAGGGCAAACGTGCCGCATGGAACGGGGTCGATTGGTACGTCTCGTTCGGAGGCGACCGCCCGTGGGCAGACGCCATGTCCTTCGGATTTGTGTCCGCGGGCGGCGGCAAGTTCTATACGCAGACCCTTCGAGGCCTCCCTCTGGGTGCCCGCATCTGGGTCAACATTCCCGGCACCGGCTACGTCGGTGTGGGTCGCATCCTCGCCCCGGCAGCGCGATTCGAAGAGGCCCAGGTCAAGGTCGCTGACGGATGGGAGCGGCTCTCCGCGCAGGCGTTCGCCGGGAGCTACCCGCATCAGAACGATCCGTCCGACGACGACGCCGAGTGGGCGGTGCCTGTGGAATGGCTCGTGATCGTGCCCGCGACGGAGGCCTATTGGGAGAAGGGCCTGTTCGCCAATCAGAACAGCGCCTGCAAGCTCCGTCAGGAGTTCACCCTGGAACGTTTGACGAAACACTTCGGGATCGACGACGATCGAGGCTGAGGGGGAGACATGGGGAACTTCGACTTCGTGCGGCAGACGCTGCCAAACCTGCACGACGGCTGCGCAAGGGCGGAGTCGTATCTTTCATCCGACCCGCGCACGGCGTGCTTCTACAGCCGCCGCGTGGTCGAGAACCTGGTCCTCCACCTTTATGACCTGCTCAACCTTCGTGCTCCCTATCGCGATGATCTCGCTGCGCGCATCGGCGATCCAGGATTCGGTGCGCGCGTGCCCGTCGGGATCATCCAGAAGCTGAACATCATCCGGCGGGTGGCGAACACGGCCGTGCACGACCCGCGTCAGGTCGGCGCCGACGTGTCGCGCCAGCTCGTACGTGAGCTCTTTGCCGTCATCGTCTGGGCGTCATACCACCACTCACCGCATCCCGACGTCGTTCCGTTGCAGGCGCAGTTCGACCCGGCCCTGGCTGCCAAGGCCGCCCCGCTCTCGCGGGACGAGGTCGCGCGCCTGGCTCAGAAGTTCGCCGAGCAGGATGCCGCACACGCGCGTGCGCTGGCCGACCGCGACGAGCGCCTCGCCGCCCACGAGAGCGAGATCGCGCGCCTGCGTGCACAGATCGCTGCGGCGCAGGCCGACGCCGCGCCGGACACCCGCGACTACGACGAGGCCGATGCCCGTGACCTTTTCATCGACGTCCTGCTGCGTGAAGCCGGCTGGAGGCTCGATGAGGCACGGGATCGCGAGTACGAAGTCACTGGCATGCCGAGTGCCGACGGGCGCGGTTATGTCGACTACGTGCTCTGGGGTGCCGACGGGCTGCCTCTCGCGGTGGTCGAAGCCAAGCGGACCTCTCACTCGCCGGAGGTCGGCCAGCAGCAGGCGAAGCTCTATGCCGACTGCCTCGAGGCGCAATTCGGTCGCCGTCCGGTGATCTTCTACACGAACGGCTACGAGCACCGCATCTGGGACGACGCCGGGGGATACCCGCCGCGAGAGATCGACGGCTTCTTCACACGCGACGAGCTCGAGCTGCTTCTCCAGCGTCGCCGAACTCAGCTGCCGCTGTCTACTGCCCCCGTCGACACCCAGATCGCGGGGCGCCCGTATCAGGTGCGCGCTGTCAAGGCCGTGGCCGACGCGTTCGACCGCCGCCAGCGCCAGGCCCTCCTCGTCATGGCCACCGGCTCGGGCAAGACCCGCACCGTCATCGCGCTCGTCGACCTGCTGCAGCGGGCGAGTTGGGCCAAGCGCGTGTTGTTCCTTGCCGACCGCACAGCGCTGGTCACCCAGGCCGCGAACGCGTTCAAAGCCCACCTGCCCGGGTCTACGACAGTCAATCTCGTGACCGAGAAGGCGGTGGAAGGCCGGATCTACGTCTCGACATACCCAACGATGATGAACCTCATCGACGAGGTCGACAATGGTCTTCGCCGGTTCGGGCCGGGGTACTTCGATCTGATCGTGATCGATGAGGCGCACCGGTCGGTCTATGCGAAGTACGGTGCGATCTTCGACTACTTCGACGCATTGCTGGTCGGACTCACGGCGACGCCGAAGGATGAGGTCGACCACAACACCTACCGTCTGTTCCACCTCGAAGACGGCGTGCCGACCGACAGCTACAGCCTCGACGAGGCCGTGGGGGCAGGCTACCTGGTGCCACCGAAGGGTGTCAGCGTCGGGCTGCAGTTCGTGCGCGCTGGCATCCGCTATGACGACCTGACCGAGGACGAAAAGGATCAGTGGGACGCCCTCGACTGGGGTGAGGGCGGTCCGCCCGATGAAGTCGGCGCCGAGGAGATCAACCGCTTCCTATTCAACGAGGACACCGTCGACAAGGTGCTCAAGACCCTCATGGTGCGAGGCTACAAAGTGGCCGGCGCCGACCGGCTCGGCAAGACCATCGTCTTCGCGAAGAACCAGAAGCATGCCGAGTTCATCCAGAAGCGCTTCGACTACGCCTACCCCGAGCTGGCGGGCAGCTTCGCCCGCGTGATCACCCACGCGTCTCCGTATGCGCAGTCGCTCATCGACGACTTCTCCACTCCTGGCAAGGCGCCGCACATCGCCATCAGCGTCGACATGCTCGACACCGGAATCGATGTGCCCGACGTCGTGAACCTCGTGTTCTTCAAGATGGTGCGCTCTAAGTCGAAGTTCTGGCAGATGATCGGGCGCGGCACGCGCCTGCGTCCGGACCTGTTCGGCCCGGGCGAGGACAAGTCTGACTTCTTGGTGTTCGACTTCTGTGGCAACCTCGAATACTTCAGCCAGGATCTTCCGGGGTCGCAGGGCGAGACGCAGAAGTCCCTGTCGCAGTGCCTGTTCGAGGCGCGTATCGGCCTTGTCGTCGGCCTCGACGACCGCGAGCCGGAATTGCGCGATTCGACGGAGGATCTGCTGCGAGACATCGTCGCGGGCATGACGCTCGACAACTTCGTCGTGCGTCCGCATCGACGCGCTGTCGAGCAGTTCAGCGAGCCGGTGGCTTGGAATGACCTCACCCCCACGAAGGTTGACGCGCTGATGCAGGTGGCCGGCCTTCCGTCGTCGCTGCGAGACGAGGATGAAGACGCCAAACGGTTCGATCTGCTCATCCTGCGCCGGCAACTCGCGCAGCTCGACGGGGATATTGCGCTCGGCGAACGGGTACGCGAAGCGGTCCAGCAGATCGCCGCTGCACTGCTCGGCAAGACGGCGATCCCTTCGGTCGCGGCGCAGGCGGTGCTACTCGAATCGGTCGCGAGCGATGAGTGGTGGGCTGATGTCACCCTGCCGATGCTCGAACTCGTCCGCATCCGCATGCGCGGTCTCGCCCGCTTCATCGAGCACAAGCGTCGCAACCCCATCTATACGGATTTCGAGGACTCGCTCTCCTCCATCACCGAGATCGCGTTGCCCGGCGTCACTCCCGGAACGAACTACGAACGCTTTCAGTCGAAGGCGGAGGCCTACCTGCGCCAGCATCTCGACAACCTCGCGCTTCAGCGACTTCGACGGAGCAAACAGCTCACTACGTCCGATGTCACCGAGCTCGAAAGCATGCTCGTCGCTTCCGGCGCAGGACCCGTCGACATTGCGTTTGCGACAAAGCAGATCGGCGGACTCGGGGTGTTCGTCCGCAGGCTGGTGGGCTTGGAGCGGGCGGCAGCGACTGAAGCATTCGAGGCGTACCTCGACGGCACCCGGTTTTCTGCCGACCAGATCCGCTTCGTCACCCTGGTCGTCGACGAGCTGACGAAGAACGGCGTGATGGAGCCGGGGCGTCTCTTCGAGTCGCCATACACCGATCATGCTCCGACCGGGCCCGACTTCTATTTCGGCGACTCGGACGTTGACATCATCGTCGAGTCGATCCGTGCCTTCACGAGAACTGCTGTGCCGGATGAGGCCGCTTAGCGCGCATCGCTCAGCTGAGCTAGCCGCGGGCCGCACCCGCTCGTTCACGGTGATCGTAGGCGCTCAAGCCGCCGACAATCAGATCCGCTGCGTGAGTGGTTGTTCCCACGAGGAAGCCGAGCACCCACAGGACTTGGAGCACTCTGAGCGCTCGTGCTGATGCGGCGGGAGCGATCATGCGCTCATGCTATTGAGCCAGCTGGTGCCGTCGAATCCTTCGCCTAGTCCACGAAAGCGTCGAACGTCTCCTTGAACCAGAGGTTGTTGGCGCAGTCTTCGGAGCAGGCGCGGTGGCCGTAGACCATCTCGCTGCGGGGCACCCGGAGGCCGCATTGCCGGCAGCGACGGAGTCGGCCGCCGAACCGCTCGTGCACGTTCACAGTGGCACCGCCCCGACGTACTCGCACAGGGCCGCGCAGACCACTGCATTGATGTCCTCGCCTCGTGCCGCGGCAATAAGACGAGCCGTCCGTTCGAGCTGGTCGGGAACCCCGACGATCAGCTCCGTTCTGCTGGCTGTCATACTGCGATTCTAGAGGGTGTGGCCACACCAAACAAGCATGAAATGATGATTGCTCGTTCGGCTTCTGAGAGACTGATGTCGTGCCGAATCAGCCCAAGACGCCCAAGCGAGGGTTTCGCATTCCAACTGACCTCTACGAAGCCGCCCAGGCAAAGGCCGCAGATGAAGGGCGAACAGTCAGTGACGTCGTGCGTGACGCGCTTACTCGCTACGTGGATGATGCGACTGACTCGACGCATGGACTGAGGAGTCGTGACTTCACGAGTTCCGCCTGATCGGAGGTGCAGCTGCGTCGCCGAACCCACCACCCGGGCCGCTCGGTGAGGTGAATTTGACCAGCCGCAACTCCAGGCGGGTCGAGTGGTCTGACTGAAAGATGTCCGGTGATCAGGGCGTTTTCACCAGATTGGATACGCAGCAAGAGTGCCTTTCTGGATCACTGACGCGCGGAGAGTACGCGTTTTGGGGGTCAGCCGTTATGACAAGTGAGCGCCCCCTAATTTATGACGCTCACCGGAGCCTGTTGTGCCTGCAATAGCTGCGTCTTCTCGGCAGCTTCCCATGGGCGTAGTGCATTGCATGTTCTCGACAGAACCTCCGGCCTGCCGAGACTGGCCACCTCTATGTTCAAGTAACGACTTCACGGCACTATGGCCGCTTGCGCACCACTTCAATCGCGTCTACGCGAGCAGATTGATCAGAGGAGGTGGGAAGCTCAAGTCGAGTATCTTCCTTATGCGACAACCGATGTTCAGAAGTTGCGTCCGCGACTTCGTCGGTGGTCATTCCCCACGACGTGACAATTCCGTCCAGTAATGCTGCCGGGAAGCCCAGGGCAGCGCGAGTGTGCCACCAGTACCTCGCATTGAACGTCCCGGATTCGAGATCCCCGTATGGCTTGAATCGGTCATCCCGAGGGTACTCGTGTACCTCTTCGGGAAAGATCCAATCGGTCACGATGTGGCCATATATCGCGTTCTCGGGAAGTCTCACCTCATGCCCATGCTCGCGATCAAGCAGTTTAAGGCCGGTGTCCGAAACATACGAATCCAGTTCGTAGGAGGGCACGATCACAACGCGATCTATAGATTCGAGCCACTGTCCCAATGTCCGGGGCGTCAGATGGCCCTCCGCGACGTACGCGACGGGATGGTCCTCGAGTGTCGCACCGAGCCCTCGGGCTAGGCTCAACGCCTGCTGCGCGCGGGTTCCGTGTGCGTTGCCCGCTGGCTGGAATTGCGCCTGCTCTGATGCCCATCGTCGCAGCTCGTCTTGGCTCGCTGATGGAAAACCCCGTAAACGATCGGCGCGAAGTGGTTCACCAACAAAGACCCCGAGTACCCCGAATATGTGGCCCGCCTCAAGCCCTCCGATGTAAACACGCGCGTAGTGACTAGTCCACCATGGGACTCGTTCGAGGTCATCTGAAAATGACAAACTAGCCCGACCCACGATGTCACCGTTGCCGTCAGAGAGATCTCTTGCGTTCTGCGCGAATACGGTGGACAGGTACGCCCAACCTATCGATGAGTTGCTAGCAGGTCGGAGTTCGTGGGCGTATGCCGTCTCGAACAAGCTTTGCGGAGAAGAGACTTTCCAGTCGCCGCCTCTCACCACCGATGTGAAATCGGTGTCACCGGGGCCTCGAAATTCGACACTGAACTCAAGAAGCGCGCACATCGACTTCAGCACCGTCACGAACATCTCTGAAATGGAACCATCGACCTCTTCAGCTTGTAGCAGGCCGTTGCGTGACAACGGTTGCTCTTTCAATCGGAGGCGGACCACCGTGCCTCCGACGTGAATCTCCTCTCGTTCATGTGCAGCACGTAAGAGAGGTCGACGCGATAGGCCCGCGGGGAAGATTAATACGCTCGTCTCACGTGATGCTCCGCGGTACTTCAGGGTTCGAACTTCCACAAGATCTGCGACCATGAAGGCTGAATAGAAACCGACTCCGAAGCGCCCAATGGACTGGTAGCCCTTTGAGACTAACCCGGGATAGTCGTCAAGGACATCTTCGGATGTCCACCCGGAGCGGCCAAAGTCAGTGAGCGAAGAGAGTATTCGGTCCGCGCTCATCCCGATTCCGTGATCTTCTACGGTCAGCCACCATCTCCCGTCCTTCTGTTCATCTACCGAAACGTAGATAGTTGCGTCAGATGTCACGCTGTACTGAGCAATTCGCGCTCGCAGAGCATCTGCTGCATTGGCAATCAACTCGCGGATTGGGACGCGAGGCTGATCGCCGTACAAGTTCTTGCCTCCGAGAGAAGCTGCCAGGTCCTCGACAGACGATACTTTCAGTCCGGCGTCAACTGGTGTCCAGCCGTCGACCCCAACGTATGAGCGAAATCGTTCGGGCGAGTCAGCACCTGCGACAGATTGAGCGGCGAACCTTGGACGATTGAGGTCCTGACAAAGCGCATCCACGCGCTGGAGTTCAGTGCTGATCATCCTTGACGTTTCATACGCCAACCACCACTGTTGCGCATGTTCCGCGTCGAAGTCGACGTTTGCTGTGTAAACCACGCGACCCTGTTCAAGGCGCGGTTGATTAAGCCGCTCCTGGAAGTACCAGTGGTCCGCGGAATCTCCATCGACGGGTCGCACTGCGCTCAGATAGGTGGGAGCCCTATCCCCGTCAACGTGACACGCATCGGCGAGCCTTAAGGCACATGCGATCTTCAGAGGGTCAACCTCCCATGCCACCGGATACCCGCTGGGAGAACCCTTTACCTGGCTGAGTTCAGAGGCGAGGTCGTCCACATCGATCCAATGGCTGTGTGCGATCTTCCCGATGAGCGATCCCCAGGCGTGGCGAAGGTCGGTCTTTTCGATCAAGTACAACGAGTCACTGTGTGTCGTCTTGAAGCTGCGCGCGACAAGGCGCTCTGCCTGCTTCGCGTGACGCCGACGGAGAACGGTGACGATGGCGCGTGTCTCGAGTTCGGTCAGTTCGTCCTTCGTGGGAGGTAAACCGGCCCGCGTAGTGTGTCGGTTGACAGCTTGAGCCACAAGGTCTTTGAATAGCGGATCCTCGCGGAGCTCTACTTCACCGTGCTCGTACGCAGAAAGACCCATACCGAGATCATGGATGAGGAAAGAGGCGCCGAGAACATAAGCTTCAGCCGGATTCAGGTCAAAGCTCGAAGGCATGAGGAGAGATCCCATTTGCCACAAAGCATCGCAGTGGTCGATTGAGTGAACTGTAAAGCTGGGCATCGATTGCGAGATTTCGTTGGCCAACGGCTCTACGGCTTCGCGCATCTGAAGATATGACGCTCGTAACTTCTCTCGTGCTTCGCGATCAGGGTCGTCCCCAGTCTGCTCACCGAGGGTGCGTTGCCAAAGAGATGTTGTGGTGAAATCGAATGTCATTTCCTGGTCCCCCCAGTTTGCGTGGAAATCGCGCCGTCTCAGGATTGCACATTCGCGTGATCCGCTCCCCGTTAAGCGGTGAGGCACCGGTGTCATGATCTGAACACTCGCGGAGGCTAGGTCCTTCGTTTGTGAAAGCTAACCGCCGGGGTGGCCGGCCTCGCATCGCTGTGGTGGGCGCGCGGATTCAAGCGCGGCGCATCCGGGTCCCGCACCGCCTCATTTGCCGCCGCGTCATCCGGCGCCGCCGCCGTCTCCTTCTCGCCGAAGCCAGGGAGCTCAGACCAGGCTTCGACGATGAAGGCGTTGTTTCGCGACCATTGGCGCCCGCTCGTGTGGGTGATCCTGCTGACCGCCGGCGGAAGCGCCGCGTTCTACACCGCGACGGTGACCGTTCCCTTCCTCGCGAGACGTTCCGCGGAGCAGACGGCACGTCGGGCGAGCTCGCCGCGACCGGACTCGTGCTCGCCGCACTTGTTGCGCTGATGCTGATGCAGCCGCTCGGCGGAGCAATGAGCGACCGGATCGGCCGCAAGCCCCTGCTCATCGCCTTCGGGGCACTGGGCTTCGTGGGCGCCGGTGTGCTGGTGACCGTGGCCGCTCAGGTGACGTCGCCACCGGCGGTGCTGGGCATCCTCGTTCTCGCGTTCGCGGTTCTGACGTGCTACCTGTCGGTGAATGGCATCGCCAAGACGGAGGTGTTCCCCGCCCACATCCGGGCGCTCGGCGTCGGCTTCGGCTATGCCGTCGCGAACTCGCTGTTCGGGGGCACGGCTCCGCTGATCTATCACGCGCCGGCTGGTGAACGACTGGTCGTGGCTCTACACCGTGCCTTAGTCAAGCTGAGTTGGCCCACGGGGTGTCGCTCTGATCTGGCCCAGTTCGCAGGTGGGGAGTAGCACTGCGACATAGGTTTGGTTGGTGAGTGATGAGCTGTCCGATGCGCCCGAATCTCTGGCCGGCGGACGTCGGCTTGAGTTGGTTGAGCTTGAAGTTGGAGGAATGTCTCGCCGTCAGTTGCTCGCGGCCTTGCAGTCCCGTGGCGTGTTGCTGAATGCTCACGCTGAGACGCTCCTCGCTCACCCGGTCTTTGACCAGCGAAGCGGAGAGCCGATCCGCGTGGTTGAGCGGATGGTTGCGGACCTCGGATTCGCAGGCGGCGCGACATTGCCGGAGATCTTCTCCGCTTCGGTGGATCAGGGACTCTCGCTGTGCCCGCCGGATACCGGCCCGTATCTGCGGTTGACGTGGGCGGCGCAGGCACACTCGTCCAACTCGGTGTTGTCCGCGGGGCAATCCCCGGAGGGTGCGCTGGTGGTTGCCTCAGTGCCACTGAGCGACGACGACGAATATCCGAAGGGCTGCTACTTGCGGGTTGTCGAGGGCCAGCAGTGGCTGCGCGGCTATCGATGCGACGACTTGTACGTTCACTCGCCCGCAGACCGGTTCGCGTTCCGGCAGGCCTCCTAGGCGGCTCTGCTCGCAATGAAGCTCCGGGCCGCAGCGTCAGTCGTCCAGAATCGCGACCGCCCGGGTCCAGCCTCCGGAGGCCCCCTTCACCTTCGCGGGGAAGCAGGCGATGGTGAAGCCGAACGCCGGCAGGGAATCGAGAGCCGTGAGCTTCTCGATCTGGCAGTACGCCGCATCCATCCCCGCTTTGTGCGCCTCCCAGATGATGCTCGCGTCACCCGACTCGGCGAATCGGCGGGCGGTCGCCGAGAACGGCGCGTCCCAGCTCCAGCCGTCGGTGCCGACCACCCGCACCCCCGCGGCGATGAGGTGCTCGGTCGCGGCGCGCCCGAACCCGCATCCGGCGTCGACGTAGTCGGCGGACCCCAGCCGCGAACCCGCCGAGGTGTTGGCCACGACGATGTCGTAGGGCTGGAGCACGTGACCGATGCGCGAGAGTTCGGCATCGATGTCGGCGGGCTGCACCACGTAGCCGTCGGGAAGGTGCCGGAGATCGAGCTTGACACCCGGGCGGAAGAACCAGTGCAGCGGCACCTCGTCGATGCCCCAGGCGCGTTCTCCGCCATTCATCGTGGGGTGGTAGTGCCACGGGGAGTCGACGTGGGTGCCGTTGTGGGTCGACAGCGTGACCTTCTCGACCGCCCACCCGGTGCCACCGCGCAGATCGCCGATGGCGAGCCCGGGAAACAGAGACTCGAGCTGCTCCTCCGATTCGGCATGCGAGGTGTAGTCGATCGATGGCCGCATGAAGGGCGGATCGGCGATCGTGTCGTTGTCGAGCGTGATCGACAGGTCGATGATCCTCATCGGTGAGTCCCCTCCGTTGTTGTCCACGGGTCGGTCGGCCGAAGCTGTTCGAGCCCCCTCGAACGAGACCGCCGATTCGTCTGCCAGTCTGGCACTGAGGGGCTGTGTCCGGCGGTACTCAGCGAAGGCGGAGGCCGTGGAGGAGGAGGCGCACCATCGGGTTCGGCGAGCCGCCGGGGGAGGGGGCGCGGTGACTGAGATCGCTGACAGCCGCGTCGAGGAGCGATGTGAGGGCCGGCCCCAGTGTGCTGGTGAGGAGCGCAGGAAGAGAGTCGCTCCGGGCCGCCAAGCGCTTCCACGAACGCGAATCACCCACGGGAATTAGGTGTCAATTACTCAATACAGACCTGAGCTGACAGCCATACCCTCGCAGTGAGGAAGAGCCGTCGAGCAAAGGAGCGCGATGAACAGGCTGGAACACCATCACTTACGGCGGTTCGCGGCGCTGAGTTGCGCTCTCGCGCTGGTCGTCGGCATTCAGATCGTTGGGAGCACAACGGCGACCGCTACCGGGACGAGCTACAAGAACTGCGCCCAGGGCCTCAGTGTCGTCGGCAAGAGTTCCCAAACGATAGGCGGGCAGACCGCCGCTCCCACGAACTCGAACCCGAAGCTCGGTTGCGGGACGGCAAAGGTTCGGGTCAGGTACCAGGCATACCCGGGAAGCCCGGCCTACCTGTCCGAATGGCAATCGGCAGCAGGAATCGTGACTCGCCACCCCGGCGGAACTGTCCTCGGAGCTCTCCATGACTGTGGATACAAGGCCTTCATCTACTCCGGCGGCTGGCCGTTCACTACCTAAGAGGGAGAAGAACAGATGCGAATCACTAATCGACTGATCGGCGCATTGTGCGCACTTGGTATCGTCTCCGCCGGGCTATCCGGATGCGCGAACTCCATCGCGGTCGCAGGAGAGGCGTCAGCTCCGGTGTTCCCCCAATCCTCAGAACAGACAGAGGCGCTGGCTGATGGAGTTGTCGATCGCGCCGAGTACCGAGCAGGCTTCGCCCGATATCAAGCGTGCATGGCTGAAAGCGGCTACACGGTCGAGGTGCTGAATGGTGACGGCACGATCATCGAAACTCGCGTTCTCGCGGAGGCGAGTGACGATGGAACCGACGCTCGGTGCTACCAGACAGAGTTTCAAGGAGTGGACGAATCGTGGCAGATCGCCCACCAGGACGAACGCGCTGATGGGGCACTTCTTGACGCCTGTCTCCGAGAGAACGGCCTGACCGTTCCGGAGACGCGTCAGGAGAAGGTCACAGCGCTTCTAGAGGCTGGCGTCGACCTCGGGTCGTGCCTCAGCGACGACTGAGGTCGCGGGTGGTTCGCGGCGCTGAAGAGAGCGCCGATGTCAGTGCCTACTCCGTCGCGAACGCGAGCTGATCGACTCTAGGGAGTCGCATGCCCGCACCGGCCGCGGAGGTAAACAAGAGGCTAGTTGCCGATTTTCCCGGGCTTGTCGTGATCGGCGGAAATGGACGCCTTCGCGGAGGGGCCGCACCATGGGGTTCGGTGAGACCTCGGGCGGTAGTGGAAGCAGTCGCGGAGTAGCGCGAGCGCGCGCTGCTGGAGATGGTCACGGCTTTGGTGCACAGCGGTGATCTTTCAATCAGTCGCGGTGGGCAGCTGCTCGTCCCAGCCGGGGACGCGCACGGTGGGGATGTCGAGGGAGCGCCAGAGGGCGATGACGGTGGGGTTGTCGTCGATCGCGAGGACGGGGTCGACGTCGTACAGGTGTCGCATTCGGATGAGGAGGTCGCGCTTCACGTCGTCGTCGCGGCGGTTGTCGTGGTCGGCGCGCATGCCGAGCGCGTGGAAGGGAATCTGCCACTTCGCGAGCCAGCGACGGGTGACGTGCCGCCACTGCTCGCGGCGGGAGGTGAGGACGATGATCGTGAGGCCGGCCGCGTGAAGCGCTCGAGTGACGGCAGCGACCTCGGCGATCGGGGGCACGAGTGCCGATGCCCCGTGGAACTTGGCGAACAGCTTCTTGTGTGGGTCGTCGAGGACGTAATGGCGGATGCCGGACACGTCGGCGAGGGTGCCGTCGACGTCCACGATGACCGCGGGGTTCATGGGGAGCCCCACGAGTCGAGGTAGATGCGGTGGAGGGTGTCATTGATGAGTCTCCGGTCTGGCTGGTCGTTGGCCTCGGTGCGCTCGATGGCGAGCGCGAGGTCGTTGTCGAGCTCCGAAGCTAGGTCGAGAACGGAGTCTTTCGTGATGGATCCGGTGCGAATGGAGCGGAGGATCTCGAGGTCGTTGGGCGCCATGGGGTGGCGCAGTGCGCCGGTGGTCATGAGTTCAATGCCCTGCATCGCGGTGCGGACCATGTGATACGCGAACTTGGTGTCGTATCCGTGCTGGTGGATGAGCTCGGGCCTGTTGGTGCGCTTGTTGCGCGCGCCCTCAATCGCCTGCCGCTGTCCCAACGAGTAGCCCCGAAATCGTCGCCCGGCCTCCCGCGAGATGAACGCATCCCGAATGCCTCTCAAGAGCTCCCAGTGCTCGGTGCTCTCAATGGGCTCGAGGTACAGCAGGGACAGCACGGTGGGGTTGCCGACGGCCGCGAGCTGGGCCCATTTCCGCAGCGGGTATCGCGTGGTGTCGGTGTCTTCGCAGGTGGAACGGCCGCCGGCGGGTGCGGTAGAGGATGCAGTGGTGTCGATGGTCTCGATGCCGAGGACGTACTCGGGGGCTTCGACGAAGACGCTCATGAGGTCGTGGTCGGAGTCTTCTGTAGCGGCGCCGATGGCGCGTGAGCCGTATTCCGCGGTGACGATGGTCTGCATGACTCCACCTCCGAATTCGCGATCGAGCAGTCGATCAGCATAGGGCCGGGTTGCCCCCGCTTACTATAAACTGAGGAAATCTAGACTACTGAAAGGGCGGTGGTGGACTTGCTGCTTGCGCACGGTACTTCAGAATGTGTTCTGAAGTATGATGACGCCATGCTCGTTTTCCCGTCATCTGACCTCAGCCGCAATGCCCCTCGTGTCTTCGCGGCGGCGGAGGAGGGTCCAGTCGGCGTGACCCGGCGCGACGGCGAGAATCTTGTTCTGATGTCTCAGCGCGACGCCGACGCGCGCGAGCAGTTGCTTCAGTTCGCAGCGCAGTTGATCGCGGTGGCCATCGATGAGCGAGGGAGTCTCGCCGAACGTATGGCCAACGCGTATCCATGGATGCTGGCGCTGGGGCAGGACGATCGCGAGCGCTGCGCTCGGGATCTCGTCGATGCGGCACGGGCATCCTTCGCCACGGGACAGGCTCATCTGATCGCGACGGAGTTGACGTCGTGGCGCGAGACCGCGTCGGCGCTCGCCGCGGGGATGCGCAACTCACCCGTCGATTGGCTCGACGACGAGATTTCCGTCGCCCGCCCCTGATGGCCGGCAAGGAGTCGAAGGTCGAACGGCCGACGAAGAAGAGCGAGTACGAAATCCGCTTCGCCTCGCTCCAGTCTGAGAAGGGCTGGCTCGATCTTCGAGCGACGAATCGCAATGCGCTCGTCGACCTCTGGGACTTCCTGACGCGCACTCCGCTGGAGATGACGCCGACGAACTACCCGCTGAAGGGCGAGCTGGGGATCGTCACCCGCGATCGTGAAGAACACGTGCGGTGGCAGCACAAGCCCACGCGGCAGGGTGATGCGCGCATCTGGTTCTACGTGACCGGGCAGGTTGTGTACCTCGAGAAGGTGCACACGCATCATCCGAACGCCACGAAGTAGACATCCGAACGGTGCCGGTGACGTCGCCGCTAGTCGAGGTGCAGTACTAGCCGAGGGCGGTGGGGCGGAGCTGCCACCACTCCGGGGCGGCTGCCAGGATGCCTTCGACTGCGGCGTGCTGGTCGGCGAGGTCGCCTGTTTCGAGCCACTCCTCGAGGGCGCCCACTGTGCCGGCGGCGGCGTAGGCCACGAGCATCCGTCGCCCGGCCGGCGTTGGGGGCGCGCCGCCGATGAGCGGCGCGATCTCGGGGTGCGCCTCGAGGTGTGCCGACAGCCCTGCAGCCATGTAGTCCACGAGGAGGTTGCGGATGTCGGCGTCGAGGCGCGGTTGCATCGCCCTGCGGTAGAGCGGGGCGCGGGCGGCGACGTGCGCCACGACCTGCTCGGTGGGCCGGCGAAAGACGCTGTCGCCGTTCGGGGAGGCGACGGGCAGGTCGGAGTTCGAAGCGAGGATCGCGTCGAGGTCGGCCGCCAGCACCGAGGCGAGGAGGTCGGTGGGGCTCTGGGCGTGGCGGTAGAAGGTGTCGCGGGTGATGCCCGCCGCTTCCGAGAGGGCCGTCACCGTGATGGCGTCGAGCGGCGTGGTGCCGGCCAGCGTCACGATCGCGTCGACTAGCGCGGCGCGGGTCTTGAGCTGGCGCGGATCCATCTGACCAGCCTAGGACCGCATCCATTTATCTGACAGATGTCAGATAGCAGGGGTAGCGTGAGAGTAGCCGATCGACGAGGACTCGGCTCGAGAGAGGAAAAGACATGCGTGCTCTTCAACTGACTGCTCCCGGAACGATCGAGGTGCGCGACGTCGCCATCCCCGAGATCGGACCCGACGAGGTGCTCGTGCGCGTCGCCGGCGCCGGGCTCTGCCACTCCGACATCCACGTGCTGCACGCCCCCGAGTGGCCTGTGCCGAACATGACCCTCGGGCACGAGACCTCGGGCTGGGTGGAGGCTCTCGGCAATGACGTGACGGGCTTCGCCAAGGATGACGCCGTGCTGGTCTACCTCGTCTGGGCGTGCGGCGTGTGCCGCCCGTGCATCGAGGGGCGCGACAACGTGTGCGTGAACGCCGGCGGCCGCGCGGGCATGCCGCCCTGCCCCGGACTCGGCCCGGATGGCGGCATGGCCGAGTTCATCGCCGTCAAGGCCCGCTACCTCGAGCCGCTCGGTGCGCTCGATCCCGTGAAGGCGGCTCCGCTGGCGGATGCCGGACTCACCCCGATGCACGCCGTCAACGGCGCGCGCCACCGCCTCACCCCGGGGTCGACGGCCGTCGTGATCGGTGTGGGCGGGCTCGGGCACATGGGGCTGCAGATCCTCAAGGCCTCGACCGGCGTGCGCATCATCGCCGTGGACTCCAGTGAGCAGAAGCTCGAGATCGCGCGCGAGCACGGCGCCGATGAGGTCGTGGCGAGCGATGACAAGGCTGCCGCGAGCATCCTCGAGCTCACCGCCGGCTACGGAGCTGATGCCGTGTTCGACTTCGTGGGGGTGCAGCCGACCGTGTCGCTCGCCACGCAGATCATCGCGCCCGATGGAGCGCTGCGGTTCGTGGGACTCGGGGGCGGGCACTTCACGTATGCGGCCGACTCCGAGACGTCGACGTTGCCGTGGGGTGTCGACGTGCGTCGCTCCTATGGCGGAACCCGCAGCGACCAGCGGCAGGTGCTCGACCTCGCCCGCCAGGGCTCGATCGCGGTCGAGACCAAGACGTACTCGCTCGAAGACGGACTGGAGGCCTTCGCCGACCTCGAGGCCGGCCGCGTACCGGGGCGCGCCGTCCTCGTTCCGTAAGTGGCCGCACCTGCGCTCATGCCTGCCCTACCCATCCCGGGAGAATGTGACAGCGCAGCACATGGCTCGGATGCGCCGGAGAATCGGCAGAGCGATTGGCGCTCCTCGGATCGGATAGTTCGGCAGATCGGGATTCCGCAGTGCATGGGCGCAAGGTCCACGCGTCCCCAGGTGGCCGTGGCTGAAGAGCGTTGGGTCGGGGAGAGTAGCCGCATGACTGGCCCGACTCTTATCCGCCCCCTCAGCGATGCGTCTGATGTGCGAGCGTTCGATCGGCTCAACCGACGCTGGATCAGCGAGCATTTCACCCTCACCCCGGAAGATGAGAGGATCCTCAGTCGGCCGCGCGAATCCATCATCGCGCCCGGCGGCCAAGTGCTGGTCGCTGCCGATGCCGCCGGCACGGTCGTGGCTGTGGTGGCCGTACTCGCCACCTCTCCGGGCGTCTACGAACTCGCGAAGATGACGGTCGACGAGGCCGCCCGAGGTCAAGGGCTGGGGAAGCAACTCATACACGCAGCGATCACGTGGACGCGCGAACACGGAGGCCACCTCCTGTTCCTTGGTACCAATTCGAAACTCGCTCCCGCGATCCGCCTCTATGAGGCCGCCGGTTTCGAGCGCACGAGCATCGACAGCCTTGGACTGCACGATTACTACGCGAGGGCCGACGTCTTGATGAAACTGGATCTCGCTTCCAGCTGATCCTTTCTGCCGTGGCACACTCCGGTGGCAGATGAAGTCGCTTGACCGAGCCGCTCATGTGGCGGCCGACATCACAGCATTTCTCCGCGAACTTCGCTGATTCCCTCCACAACTCCTCGGCCACCCCGTAGTGTCGCCGTGATTGGGGGATCAGATGGCTGTTCAGCAGGGGGGAGCGAGCTGGAAGGCGACCGTCGCAATCGCCGTCGCGTACTTCGTGATCGCGGTGGGGACTTCTCCGCTCCTCTTCGGGGGAGCGGATGTGCCTGCCTGGCGGTGGCTGCTCACTGTCGGATGGGTCGCTCTCGGCGTCGTGCAGCTCGTCCGCGCTCGAAAGAAGTACACGGCCGAGAAACGTGCTTCTGCCGAGCCCGCGGAGCCTGGCGGGCCAGTGGAGCCCGCCGAGCCCGCGACGCCCGCCGACCAGTGAGCGCGCCCGCTTAGGGGCAGCTCGAGGCCAGGCCGGCGACGAGGATCTCGTTGACCACGGGGAAGATCGGGTCGGTCGCCGGGTCGAACGATCCGCCCGTGTAGGCGACCGTCACGACGCGCTCGCCATCGGCCGAGGCGAGAGTGATCGAGTTGTACCCGAAGCCGTTGCCGCGCTGACCGTAGACGAGCTCCGGCGGGTTCGCCCCGCACGCGTCTCCGCCGGCGAGCACACCGAGCCCGTATCCGGAGTCACCGAGGGTGCGCATCCGCTCGAGCGTCTCGGCCTCGAGCAGCTCACCGCCCTGCAGCGCAGCGTTGAATGCGCCGACGTCGCCCACGGTCGAGACGAGGGATGCGCCGAACGACCAGAACGACGGCTCGTACTCGGTCAGATCGACGGGTTCGCCGTCGACGGCCAGGTAGCCTCGCAGCGCGTTCTCGGGCATCGCGGCGTCGGAGGGGGCGAACGTGGAGTCCATCCCCACCGGCTCGAACACCCGCTCGGTCATGAGGTCGGCGACCGTCTCGCCGGTGACCTGCTCGGCCATGAGGCCGAGCACGGTGTACCCGGCGTTCGTGTAGGTGAACGTGGTGCCCGGTGCCGCGGCCCAGGGCTGGGTCTGGGCGATCGCGACGAGCTCCTCGGGCTCGTACACGAGGTCGCGGCCAGCGATCGCCGCATCGACGTCGGGCGTGAGCTGCTCGATGTAGTCGGGGAGCCCGCTCGTGTGCGCGAGGAGCTGCTCGACCGTGACGTCCGCGGGCGCGGAGGTGAGCAGGCCCGGCAGCACCTGCTCCACCGTGGTGTCGAGGGCGAGCTCGCCCTCCTCCACGAGCTGGAGCACCACAACGGCGAGCACGGACTTCGAGATGCTCGCGATGCGCACGGGATCGCCGACCTCGGCCAGCCTGCCGTCGTCGAGGTCGGCGGTGCCCTGCGCGATGGACACGACTTCGTCGCCGTTGCGGATCTCGGCCGTCACGGCCACTGCGCCCGCGTCGATGACCGCGTCGACGGCGGCGGCGATCTCGGGCGAGACCTCGCTCGCGGCGGCGCTCGGAGCGCTCGACGGCTCCGCCTCGCTCGCGGGCGTGGCGCAGCCGGCGAGCATCACGCCCGCGGCGAGAAGCGCCCCGACGGCGGTCGCACGGGCGGGCGTGGGGTGCGGCATTCCTGGGCGGGCGGGCATCGAGCTGGTGGTCATCGTTCCCTCTCCTGAGCGTCGTGGGGTGCCTTCATCCCCTCCTCAACGACGCTACGGAGGTGCTGCCCGGGGGACATCCCGCAGCCGATGGACCCACCTCCGTCGCGCGGGGGAGTGCGAGAAGCGCCGCAGGGGGGTCAACTCGAGTTGCTCCTGCGCAACCGGAATTGCATGAAGGCAACTCGGGTGGAGCCCGCGGTGAGCAGCGGTTCTCGACGGCGAAGCGCCGCCGAGACCTCTAGGGGCTCTCGCATCTAGGCTCGCAGCTGTGAGTGACCAAGCGGAAGCCCGACCGGACTATGTGGGGCGTCGGCGCGAGCTGAAGCGAGTGCTACTGGCGTATGCCGCGTTGTTCCTCGTGATGTGGGTGCCACCCGCCTTCGGCTATGCGGGTCTGCTCTACCTTTATCCGCTGTTCCTGCTTCTGTGGTTCGGCGCAGAGGTTCTCGCCATTCCCCCTACGTTCGGGTCGATCCGTGCGCTGATCCGTCATCGCGAGAGCCGACGCTCGCGGGCGGAGTGGTTGACGGCGGTCGGCGGCTTCGTGGGATTCATCGGCTAGAAGGTGGCGAGTAGGTTTGGGCCATGGCCGATAGTGATGCTGGTGTGCCCCTTAGGTCGCCTGGCGCGGGTCCGCATGACCTGACCGGGGCGACGCTGAGCGAGCTGTATCAGTACCTGCACGCGCATCCTGAGCTGGCGTTTCAAGAGCACCGCACGGCAGCCATCGTGGTCCAGCGGATGCGCGCACTCGGCCTGCAGGTCATCGAGGCGATCGGCGGCACCGGCGTCGCGGCCGTGCTCGAGAACGGAGCCGGCCCCACCGTCTGGTTGCGCGCCGACATGGACGGCCTGCCGGTGCGCGAGCTCACCGGTTTGGCGTACGCGAGCACGGCGGTCGCGACGAACGCGGAGGGTGTCGAGACGCCGGTCATGCACGCGTGCGGTCACGACATGCATGTGACCTGGTTGGTCGGGGCGATGGAGCAGCTCGCTGCGCACCGCGACGGGTGGTCGGGCACGGTCGTGGCGGTCTTCCAGCCGGCCGAGGAATCCATCGCCGGCGCGAAGGCCATGGTCGACGACGGGATCCTGACCCGAGTGCCACGACCCGACGTGGTGCTCGGGCAGCATGTCGGGCCGCTGCCCGCGGGCGTCGTGTCGCTCACCTCCGGGGTGGTGATGGCGGCGGCGGATGACATGGCCGTCGTGATGCACGGCCAGGGCGGTCATGGGTCGAGCCCTGAGAGGACCATCGATCCGGTGCTCGCTGCGGCATCCACGGTGGTGCGGCTGCAGGGCATCGTCTCCCGCGAGGTCACCCCGGGTGAGCTGGCCGTCGTGACCGTCGGGAGCCTGCAGGCCGGGACGAAGAGCAACATCATCCCGGGGGATGCTTCGCTCGGCATCAACATCCGCACGGTCGAGACGTCGACCCGCGAACGGGTGCTCGCGTCCGTCGAACGCATCGTGCGCGCCGAGGCGGCGGCATCCGGAATGACGACGGAGCCCGACGTGACCCTGCTCATGAGCGCTCCGGCGACGGTTAACGACGTCGACGCCACCGAGCTGCTCCGGGGGCGCTTCGTCGACGCGTTCGGCCCCGCTGCCGTCATCGACTACGGCACGATCTCGGGCAGCGAAGACGTGAGCGTGCTGTCCACGGCCGCGGGAGTGCCGCTGGTGTTCTGGTTCACCGGGGGAGCGGATCCCGTTGCCTTCGCCACGGCGGCTGCCGCCGGCCGCGTGCTGCAGGACATCCCCAGCAACCACTCTCCCCACTACGCACCGGTGCTCGAGCCGACCCTCCAACGCGGCATCGACGCCCTCGTGGTCGCCGCCCGCACCTTCCTCAACTGACGCCCGCCAGGATCTTCCTGAGTCAGGTGACCTCGGGGGCTCATGGGGTGGGCTGGCGGCCGGGCACCCCGTGAACATATGTGCAGAAAAGGGTCAGGGTGACGTCGGCGTTCGTGCGGTCGGCTAATTTAGCGACCAGTCACTAACGAAGGAATGCAATGAAGCACATGACGCAGCGTCGCAACGCGATCTGGTTGGCGGTGGCACTCGCACTGTGCCTGCTGTCGGCACTCGGTTCATCTCTCGTCCAGACGGCCGGTGGGCACGTGGCCGTGAAGGACATGCGGTGGGAGACCTCCTCCGGCGAGACCCTGAGCGCACTGCTCTTCAAGCCCGACACCGCGACCGACGAGAACAAGGCGCCCGCCATCGTCGTGAGCCACGGCTGGTGGAACAACCGCGAGATGCAGGACGCCAACTACGTCGAGCTCGCCCGCCGCGGCTACGTCGTGGTCTCGGTCGACCTGTACGGCCACGGCAACTCCGAGCCCCTCGCCAACGTCGACATCCCCGTGAACGGCACCGGCATGTACGACGCGGTCAAGCTCGTCGCCGACCTGCCCTACGTCGACACCGAGCGGATCGGCGTCACCGGCCACTCCAACGGCGCACGCGCGGCCAACTACAGCGTCGTCGCCGACAACGCCGCCGAGACCCCGCTCATCTCCTCCGTGCTCCTCGTCGACAACGAGGCGTTCTACCAGGACGACGACGGCGCGTACACGAACATCTACGGCAGCCGCGACGTGGGGCTCGTCGCCGACCAGTACGACGAGTTCTTCTTCCGCAGCTACGACGCCAACGGCGTCGCCGTGACCGCACCGCGCGACTTCGTGGGCACCCCGAACGCGCAGTCCTTCCTCAACTTCGGCGCCGACCCCACCGCGGGCGGCACCGAGGATCGCGGCGTCGGGGAGTTCTACACCGACACCATCGACGGCACCGAGGCGGAGCGCATCCTCTACACCCCCGCCCAGACGCACCCGTGGGGCCCCTTCTCGAAGCAGACCGTGAGCGACGTGGTGGCGTACTTCGACCACACCCTCGGCGCCCCGAACCCGATCGACGCGGGCACCCAGGTGTGGCAGTGGAAGGAGTTCTTCAACGCCCTCGGCCTCGTGGGCTTCGGGATCTTCCTCGTCGCCTTCGCACGCGCGCTCCTCTTCACCCGGGCCTTCGCCGGACTGCGCCGCACCGAGATCGAGCCCGCGCGCCCGCAGACGCGGAAGGGACTGGTCTGGTTCTGGGCCACGATGGCCGTCTCCGCCGTGGTCTCGGGCGCGACGTACATCGCGCTGTCGCAGAACGAGACGATCGCCGGCCTCGCGTTCAACTCTGTTCCGTCGCTGTTCCCGCAGGGAGCGGTGTTCTTCATCGCCCTCTGGGCCGCCATCAACGGTGGCGCCGCCCTGCTGATCATGCTGGTCTCGTACTTCGTGATCGGCCGGAAGGCCGGGGTCGATCTGCGGGCCGGCGGCATGCTGCCGGGCTGGAAGAAGTTCTTCCAGGCGATCCTGCTCGGGCTCGTCACCGTGGTCGCCGCGTTCGGCATCGTGGCCGCGGTCGACTACTTCTTCACGAGCGACTTCCGCCTCTGGGTGATCGCGATCAAGTGGTTCACGCCCGACAAGGTCCCGCTGGCCCTGCTCGTGCTGCCGCTCTTCCTGCTCTACTTCTTCGCCAACTCGATCGCCGTGAACGTCTTCAACCGCTTCACGCTCGGTGGGCGCGAGTGGATCAACACGGCCGTGCTCGCGCTGTTCAACGCGCTCGCACCCATCGTGCTCGTGGTGGTGCAGTACACGGTGTTCTTCACGAGCGGCGAGCTCGTGCCCGGGTTCGGCGGCATCTACAGCATCTGGCTGTTCCCGGTGATCGTGATTCTCGCGGTGGCCGCCGTGGTGTCGCGCAAGCTCTACCGCGTGACGAACAACCCGTACCTCGGCGGGTTCATAATGGCCGCCACGGTGAGCCTGGTGTCGGTGACGAACACCCTCACGGTCACGCAGTAACCCGCCGCTCAGCGCAGCAGGTCGAAGCCCAGCGCCGTCGTGACGACGAGGCGGGTGCCGCGCGCGAACATGTCGTTCACGTCGTCGGCACTCGCCCCGGTCAGCTCGCCGCTCAGTTCGAGCGAGTGATGCAGGCGGCGGGCGACGACCTCGCGGATGCGCTCGTGGGTGGCCGACGCGGCCCAGGCCTGGAGCTGGAAGCGCAGCAGGTCGGCCTCGCTGATGGTGCTGCGGAAGGCCTCCCCGATGTCGTCGAGGGTGCCGGCTCGCCCCTCGGCCGCCGCCTGATCCAGCCGAGCACGCGCATCCGCCTCGATGGAGTCGTAGCAGTACTCCACGCAGGCGATGAAGAGCTCGAGCTTGCTGCCGAAGAGCTTGAACAGGTAGGGCTGCGAGACCCCGAGGGCATCGGAGACCACGCTCACGGGAGTGCCGTCGTAGCCGCCGCGAGCGAAGTGCGAGAGCGCCTCACGGGTCGCCTCCAAGCGACGCAGGTCGGCCTTAGTGCCCATAGGCCCTGAGGTTACTGCATCCGACTTCGCCTCTGCTTGTGGAGGATCCACCGGCCGGCAAGGGGGTAGCACCAACCGAGAGGTCAGCCGGCGATGAGGGCGAGGACGCCTGTGGCGACCACGGTGGTGAACGTGGTCCAGAGCGCGATCGCGACAGCCTGCCACAGCAGCACCCAGCCCTTCGGCACACCGGTCGACACCAGGATGGCGGAGGTGAACTGCGTGGGGATGGCAAGCGGGCCGAGGATGCTCGCACCGGGCACACCGAAGCGCACGAGGAAGCGCTTGAAGCGCTGAACGCCCTTCGACTCCGGCTTCTTCGGCGCGACGACGGGCTGTTCTGGCAGGCCGGGCGAGCCCGCGTCCCCCGGATCGCTCACGCCGGCAGCGACGAGCTGCTTAGCCGGGGTGGACTGAGCGGCCGCTGCGCGACGGGCCCGCCGCGCCATGATCGCCGCTCGGATGCGGGCGCCGAAGACGACCACCACGAAGACCGAAGCGAAGTTGCCCGCCGCCGCGGCCACAGCCGCGACCACGGGGTTCAGGCCCGCCCAGACGCCGAGAACGGATGAGAGCTCGCCTTCGACGAACGGGATCATCGCGGCCACGGCGATGATGAAGGGCTGCACGAAGAAGGGCACCTGCGACATGAGGTGCTGAATGAATCCGACGATGTCCATGTTGTCTCCAAGTGAGTCGTGTTGAGGTGTGCGGGCATGCCGCAGAGCGCTGCGGGGTGACGCAGCGCCAGGGGGGTGGAGCGGGATCAGCGGTTCGCGATCACGAGGGTCGCGATGAGGGAGTTCGTGACCACGGCGGTCATGGTGCGGGTGACGGCGGCTGCGGCAGCATCCGCCGCCCAGTCGCCCTGCTCCAGGGCCTTCGCCCGGGTGGCTGTGTCGCCTGACCAGGGGATCTCGTGATGCAGAACGGGCAGGCCGCCGCTCGCCGAGACGAGCGCGGTGATCGCACCGATCCGCTCGGAGGGTGCCTCGCCATCGACCAGCGCGGCGCGCATGCCGTCGATCAGCTCGGCGCGGTGGCCGGAGCGGCCCTCGCTGAGCTCGGTCGTCGGAATGAACCCGAACATCTTCTTCTGTGTGCGGTGCAGGTCGCCGCGCTCGACCAACCGGTCGAGCAGGGGGCCTCGAAGGGTCGTTCCGCTCGAGGCGAGAACGCCCTGCACGCCGCGAGGCTTCTCGGCGACGTAGTCCCACGCGGGGTGGAGCAGTTCATCGTCGGGGCGCTTGCCGGCGGCGCTGATCAGCGTGCCCCGCAGGCCCGCATCCCGAATGATCACCCTCTCCTGCTGCGCCAGATCGGTCAGCACGGCGCCCGCGAGCACGTAGAAGAGTGTGTTCTCTCCGGCGATCGTGCCCGACGAGGGCTGGAACAGCACGAGGAGCACGTCCTCGGCGATCAAGCGGTCGATGCCGGTGCCGGTGCCGAGTGTCTGCGATGCGCTTCCTGAGGTCATACGGAGACTTTAGCACACTGTACTAGCACAGTGTGCTAATCGCACGAGTCCACAGAATAGACTCGACGCCGGAGGTTGCAACCATGGAGAGCACACGCGATCGCATCCTGGCCTCGGTGACGGCGATGATGCGCGACGGCGCGGATCGGCTGAGCGTGCGAGCGGTCGCGGCGCACGCCGGGGTCGGGGCGAGCACCCTGCGCCACTACTTCCCCACCCAGCGCGACCTCATCAACGCCGCCCTCACCGCCACCTACGACGCGGCCATGCCCGACGAGCGCATCCGCGACACCTCGGTGCCGCCCCGCGAACGCCTGCGGGAGTGCCTCTGGCGATTGTTCGAACCTCTGGGCACCACCGATGCCGACG
This sequence comes from Herbiconiux liukaitaii, assembly GCF_041927495.1. NCBI lineage: Bacteria > Bacillati > Actinomycetota > Actinomycetes > Micrococcales > Microbacteriaceae > Herbiconiux > Herbiconiux liukaitaii. Next base: position 138,471 of record NZ_JBHFHG010000006.1, read on the forward strand.
CGTTCGAGCTCTGGCAGAGCCTCTTCCGTGCCTTCCCCGGAGCCGACACGACACCGGATGCGCGCGCCGGCTACGCCGTGATCGTCGCCCAGGCGGAGCGCCGGGTCGGAGCCTGGCTCGCGATCCTCGAGGCCGAGGGTGCGCTGAAGCCGGGTGACACGGTGCGGCGCACGCATCTGCTCCTCACCGTGGTCGACGGACTCTCGATCGAGCGCGCTCTGCCCCACCGCGACGCGTACCTGGACGCACAGGCCGCCACGCTCGCGTTCGCCGTGGACGCCGTCTTCGACCTCCCCACCGCGGCCCGCCCGGCGCGATAGGGGCGGGCTGCCGCGTGCGCGAAAGCACGGCGGCGATGGGTGTCGCTAGCGCTCGGCGACATCCGATCCGTCAGCGTCGGGTCGCGCATCGGCCAAGGCCGCGGTCGCGTCGAACTGCGCCATGAGACCTCGGCTGTGTGAACGCCCGTGAAGCCTGGGTTTAGCAGCGGCGGGCTGTGCAGCGGCGGGCTGTGCAGCGGCGGGCCTGCGTGCGACGAGGCGGCCTGAAGCGGGATATCGTTGATCGACACGTGTCAGTTCCACCGCACCGATGGTGTGATCACGCGAGAAACAGGACGACGATGACGCACGCCGACCCTACGATCCCTGCAGGCTGGTACCCGGATCCGGCGGTGGCGAACCAGCAGCGCTACTGGGACGGGGCGCGCTGGACCGAGCACGTGCATCCGCTCGCCCCGGCGGGAGCGCCGCAGCAGCAGCACGCCCAGCAGCCGCACACGCAGCAGCCGTACGCGCAGCAGGCAGCCGCGGCGACGGGTGGGTCGCACGCCCCGCAGCGCCCCAAGAAGAAGCGCCGCGGCCTCGTCGTGGGCCTGGTCGCCGGTGGCGCGGCGCTCGCCGTGGGCGTGACCGCGTTCTTCGTGTGGGGCGTCCCGGCGCTCACCGGACCGAAGCTCGTCACCGAGGAGGGCTGGGCCTACGCGTACGCACCCCTGCTCGAAGCCGTCGAGCCCGACCACACCTTCACCTTCCCGGCCGACTACGACCTCGAGGCGATGGCGCGTGAGAACGGTGACGAGTTCGACGACAGCTTCGCCTTCGAGGTGTTCACCGACGCGGCGCTGACGAAACACGCCGATCTCTCGGCCTTCCAGTGGAAGGGCGAGATCGACGTCTCGCCGAGCGCGCTGTCGACCGGCCGCTTCTACACCGGAACCGGTCTCGGCTACGACGAGAGCCTCGAGCGCGAGTTCAACTTCAACCCGGAGGGCGGCTCGTTCTGGGGTCTCAATGAGGAGTACTTCCTCGTGCAGAAGCTCGACCGCTCGGGCGAGCCGCTCGAGAAGCCCATCGTGCACCCGTTCACCATCGAACGCCCGCTCGCGGCGCCCGAAGCGGTCTACACCGCCGATGAGAACGGCACGCTGCAGGTGAGCTGGGATCCCATCGACGGTGCGACCGAGTACCTCGTGACCGTGGCGTCGTGGGACGGGGAGCGCCGGAACGTCGAGATCGTGGGCACCACGACCGAGACCTCGTGGTCTCCTCCGCTGCTCGACCCGTTCTCAGGCGAGGAAGTCGAGATCGAGAACTCCCAGAACGAGGGCCTCGAGACCTACAACCTGTGGAGCGCGGCGCAGCTCGCCGACGCCGGATCAAGCGGAACGGTCAACCCGCTCGACAACGACACGAGCGAGTACGAGTACGCCGTGGTCGCCACCGACGGGTCGCAGTTCTCCTCCACCATCTCGACCGACGCCGAGGCCGTCGCCGCGTCGCTGCCGAAGGAGATTCCGCTCGACGCGAAGGAGCAGCAGTTCCCGAACGGTCAGTGGGTCGACTCGCTCGACCAGATCCCCACCCGATTCCTCTTCACGTCGCTCGACGGCGCGACGAGGCAGACCGCCGGCTACATCGATCCCGCGATGGTCACGCAGAGCGACGAGTCCTCGTGGCGCCTGCCCCTGATCGGGAAGGGCACGGCGCTGAGCTGGCCCGTGCGCCTGAACGCGACCGACCAGGCGAGCGTGGATGCGCAGATCGCCGCCTACAATGCGCGCGTCGCCGCCGAGGCGCCGACCACGGGATTGCCGGAGATCTCGCTCGTGGCCGAAGGGGTCGACGCCGACTTCGACCAGTACACGCCCTCGACGGTCGCGCCCGAGGTCGACTACCCCGTCTACGGCAGCAACGAGTTCACCGAGTACCTCGCGGCCAACCTCGTCGCCCGCGAGGACGCCGTCGACATCTCGGAGTTCCAGGACGCCCCTGGCATGCCGGAGCTGGACGACGCGATAGGTGAGGCGGTCTACCAGAACCCCTACGTGCTCGGCTACCGCGGCTACTCCGTCCGCGACGCGGTCGTCTACGTCACCTACGCCAATGACCCCGACGAGACCACGCGCCTGCAGGCCGAGGTCGAGAAGGCGACGACTGCCGCTGTGGACTCCGTCGTGACCGACGGGATGACCGACGCCGAGAAGGCGACGGCCCTCAACGGCTGGCTCGTCAATGCTGCGGAGTACGACACCCCGGCCTTCGAGGCCTCCTTCTTGAGCTACCCCGACGGTTTCGAGCACGCCTGGGACCCCAGCGGCGTGCTGCTGGCTGAGAACGGCAACGTCGGAGTCTGCGCGAGCTATGCGGCGGCGTACAAGGCCCTGCTCGACGAGGCGGGCCTCGAGAGCGTGGTCGTGACCGGCGATGTCTTCGACGGCGGTGGGCACGCCTGGAACAAGGTGCAGATCGACGGGCAGTGGCTGGCGGTCGACCCCACCTGGAATGACGGATCCGACCCGTCGGCCTACCTGCTCATCACCGACGGCGAGTTCGTCGACCAGGCGGCACGCGCCGAGACCACCGAGTGGATGGCGGACCTGCGGATCGCCGAGTACGCCACGCCGTAGCGCGGGCTGCCGATCGCGACCGCCCGATGTGTCAGAGGGGTGCCGGGGCGTGGCGTTCCAGGAACTCGAAGACCTCGGTGGTGTCGACCCCCGTGAAGCCGGTGGTGGGCATGGCCGCGTGCAGGGAGGAGTTGAGGCGGGCCGAGGGGTAGGCGTGGCCCGACCAGCGGGTGGCGAGGGCCGCGGGTGGGCGGCGGCAGCACGACTCGTCGGGGCAGCCCGAGTGGAAGCGGTTCGGGGTGTCTCGGCCCCGGAACCACTTGGCATGCGCGAACGCCGTGCCCACCGAGACCGAGGACTGACCGCGTGCGGAGGGCTGGATGCGCGAGGTGCACCAGTACGTGCCCGCGGGCTTGTCGGTGTACTGGTGGTACGGGCTGAAGCGGTCCTCCACGTCGAACACCCGGCGGGCACTCCAGAAGCGGCACACCGTCTGCCCCTCGACCGCGCCGAGCGCATCCGTCGGGAACTGCACGCTGTCGTTCTCGTACGCCTTCGAGATGGTGCCCGACTCGTGCACCTTGAGGAAGTGCACCGGGATGCCCAGGTGCTCGGTGGCCAGGTTCGTGAAGCGGTGCGCCGCCGTCTCGTAGCTCACGCCGAACGCATCCCGCAGGTCCTCGACCGAGAGCTCGCGCGCATCCTTGGCCGCCGAGAGGATGTCGACCGCACCCTTCTCGGGGATGAGCAGCGCCGCCGCGAGGTAGTTCGTCTGCACACGCTGCTGCAGGAACTCGGCGTAGTCGTGCGGCTCCCCGAGCTGCAGCACGTGCGACGAGAGGGCCTGCAGCACGACCGAGCGCGGATCCGCATCCGGTGACTGACCGAGCGGCACGTAGATGCGGCCGTTGCGGAGATCGGTCACGGATCGCGTGGACCCGGGGAGGTCGCCCACGTAGTGCAGCGTGAAACCGAGGTGCGAGGCCAGGTCGGAGGCGATCCGCTGCGAGAGAGGGCCGCCGGTGTGGCCGACCGCCGCGTGCAGCGACGCAGCCGTCTGCTCGAGGTCGGCGAAGTAGTTGCCCCGCTGCCGCATCGCCTGCCGCAGGGAGGTGTTGGCCCGCCGTGCCTCCTCGGGCGTGGCCGCGCGCTCGTTGTGCACACGCTCGAGCTCGCGGTGCAGGCCGAGGATCGTCTCGATCGCCTCGTCGCTGAGCGTCTTGCGCACGGGCAGCGCCGGCAGACCGAGAGAGGCGAACAGCGGACCGCGCTGCGCCCGCTCGAGAGCGATCTCGAGTGCGGCCCGGCGGGTGGGCGGCTCGGTGGAGAGCAGCTGCTCGATCGACACGTCGAACACTCGCGCGAATCGCTCCAGCTCACCGATCTTGAGCTCGCGCTTGCCGTTCTCGATCACAGAGACCTGCGAGGGCGCACGCCCGATGGCGGCACCGAGGGCGTCGAGGGTGAGACCGCGTTCGGAGCGCAGCTGGCGGATGCGGCGGCCGATGGTGAGGGAATCGAGCATGAACTCATCTTCGAGCGGGGCGGCGTGCGATTCGGGCATGCACGCAGTCTTTCATCGCGACATCTTGCGAGAAACAGAAGAATGCCGATATTTCGGGACGGTGGCCCCCAGAAGAACCGCGGATACGGACCCAGTGTTGAACACCAGCAACATTTCGACCGAACCAGAACAGGAACCACCATGTTTCGAGTCCGCGATTTCCACCCCGAGGACATCGACGCCATCCTGCGCCTCTGGGAGGAGGCGCGCGCCGACAACGAACCCGTCTACGGCCTCTCCGAGGTCATCTCGTCGTGCCAGGAGGACCATGCGGTCGTGGCCGTGCACGACGAGCGCGTGATCGGCGTCGCCGTGGGCCGCGCCGCCCACGCCCAGGGCTGGATCGTGTTCGTGGCCACGCAGGCCGACTGGCAGGACAGGGGAGTGGGCAAGCGCATGCTCGCCTCCCTCGAGAACCGCATGGCCGGGCTCGGGCTGCAGAAGCTCTCGGTGCTGCTACCGGAGTCCGCCGTGCGCACCGACGCGTTCAGCGACCAGGGCTTCGTGGCCAAGAAGAACCTGCGGTACTTCGAGCGGCAGCTGCCCATGCAGCGCAAGGAGCTCGACACCCTCACCGAACTCGGCGGTCGCATCCTGCCGCGCGACCTATGGGAGGGCATCGGGGGCATGCAGGCCGAGAAGGAGCTGCTCGAGAGGCGACTCGTGGCACCGCTCGCCAACGCCGATCTCGCGGCGCAGTTCGGCGTGGTGCCGCCGAGCGCGGTCGTGCTGTTCGGGCCGCCAGGCACCGGCAAGACCACGTTCGCCCGTGCCATCGCGTCGCGACTCGAGTGGTCGTTCGTGGAGGTGTTCCCCTCGCGCCTCGCCGCCGAGCCCGCCGGTCTGGCCGGTGCGCTGCGCGAGACGTTCGTGAAGATCGACGAGCTCGAGCACGCCGTCGTGTTCATCGACGAGGTGGAGGAGATCGCCGTGCAGCGTGGCGGCGAACCGCCCTCGGCGCTGCAGGGCGTCACGAACGAGCTGCTCAAGATCATCCCCGCCTTCCGCGACAAGCCCAACCGGCTGCTCGTGTGCGCCACGAACTTCATCCGCGCGCTCGACACCGCCTTCCTGCGGCACGGCCGCTTCGACTACGTCATCCCCATCGGGCTCCCGGATGCGCAGGCGCGCGCCTCCATCTGGTCCCGCTACCTCCCGGAGGCGTCGCGCGACATCGACGTCGCGCGCTTGGTGGAGCAGTCGGACGGCTTCTCTCCCGCCGACATCGAGTTCGCGGCCCGCAAGGCGTCGCAGACCGCGCTGGAGGCGGCGCTCGAGACAGCGCTCTTCGACGATCAGCCCGTCCCGCCCTCCGCGGGCCCGCAGCTCGACCACTACCTCGCGGCGATCAACGGAACCCGCGCCACGGTGTCGCACGACGACGCCGAGTTCTTCCTGGAGGACATCCGCTCCCTGGCCCGCCTCTGAGCGGATGCGCCTGCGCACCCTTTTTCTGGAGACCAGAACAACCCGAGAACTTCTGGTGCGCGACTCGGTGAGGGGCCCCTCCGCAGGCCGCAGAGTCGAACCCACAGCAATTCGAGCAGCAGCATTTCGAGCGAAGGAGCACGACGATGAGCACCTCATCCTCCACCCGTCCCGGGGACCAGACCCAGACCGCCGCCGACCTCGAGCGGGAATGGAAGACCGACGCCAGGTGGAACGGCATCGAGCGCGACTACAGCGCCGACGACGTCATCGCCCTGCGCGGCCGGGTCGCCGAGGCCAACACCCTGGCCGAGCGCGGGGCCGAGCGGCTCTGGGAGCTCCTGCACACCGAGGAGTGGGTGCCGGCTCTCGGCGCCCTCACCGGCAACCAGGCCGTGCAGCAGGTGCGGGCCGGCCTCAAGGCCATCTACCTCTCGGGCTGGCAGGTGGCCGCCGACGCCAACCTGAGCGGCCAGACCTACCCCGACCAGAGCCTGTACCCGGCCAACTCCGTGCCCGCCGTCGTGCGCCGCATCAACAACGCCCTGCTGCGCGCCGACCAGATCGAGTTCGCTGAGACGGGCGCGGACGGCGAGACCGGCACCGACTGGCTTGCCCCGATCGTCGCCGACGCCGAGGCCGGCTTCGGAGGCCCGCTCAACGCCTACGAGCTCATGAAGTCCATGATCCAGGCCGGCGCCGCGGGCGTGCACTGGGAGGACCAGCTCGCGAGCGAGAAGAAGTGCGGCCACATGGGCGGCAAGGTCCTCATCCCCACGAGCCAGCACATCCGCACCCTCAACGCGGCCCGGCTCGCGGCCGATGTTGCCGGGGTGCCGACCGTCATCATCGCCCGCACCGACTCGCTCGGCGCCAACCTCATCACGAGCGACGTCGACGAGCGCGACCGCCCGTTCCTCGACGGCACCCGCACCCCCGAGGGCTTCTACGGCACCACACCCGGCATCGACACCGTGCTCGCCCGCGGCCTCGCCTACGCGCCCTACGCCGACCTGCTGTGGGTGGAGTCGGCGGAGCCCGACATCGAGCTGGCCCGACGCTTCGCCGAGGTCATCCACGCGGAGTTCCCCGGCAAGCTCCTCGCCTACAACTGCTCGCCGAGCTTCAACTGGAAGAGCAAGCTGAACGACGAGCAGATCGCGAGCTTCCAGCGCGAGCTCGCGGAGCTCGGCTACGCGTTCCAGTTCATCACCCTCGCGGGCTTCCACGCCCTCAACCACTCCATGTACACCCTCGCCCGCGGCTACGGCGAGCGGCACATGAGCGCCTACGTCGAGCTGCAGGAGGCCGAATTCGCCTCCGAGGCCGACGGCTACACCGCCACGAAGCACCAGCGTGAGGTGGGCACCGGCTACTTCGACCGGATCGCCACGGCCCTGAACCCCGGGAGCGCCACCCTCGCGCTCGTGGGTTCGACCGAGTCCGAGCAGTTCCACTAGGCCGAAAGGAATCGACCATGTCTTCTCACACCACCCCCTCCACGATCACCGTCACCGCTGAGCTCCACGACCGCTTCGACGAGATCCTCACACCAGACGCCCTGCAGTTCCTCGCCCGCCTGCACGACCAGTTCGCCGGTCGCCGCCAGGAGCGCCTCGAACATCGGATGCGCGAGCGCAAGGCCATCGAGAACGGCCGCGACCTGCGCTTCCTGCCCGAGACATCCCCCATCCGCGACGACCCCTCCTGGCGGGTCGCGGGCCCCGGCCCCGGCCTCGAGGACCGCCGCGTGGAGATCACGGGGCCCACCGACCGCAAGATGACCATCAACGCGCTCAACTCGGGTGCCAAGGCGTGGCTAGCCGACCTGGAGGACGCCACGAGCCCCACGTGGTCGAACGTCATCGGCGGGCAGCTGTCGCTCGTCGACGCCATCCGCGGCGACATCGACTTCACCAGCGAGGCCGGCCGCACCTACACGGTCACGGCCGAGCAGACGCCGACCATCATCATGCGGCCGCGCGGCTGGCACCTCGTGGAGAAGCACCTGAGCTACATCGACCGCGCGGGGCACACCCGGCCGGCCTCCGCGAGCCTCGTGGACTTCGGGCTCTACTTCTTCCACAACGCGAAGGCGCTCATCGCCGGCGGACGCGGGCCGTACTTCTACCTGCCGAAGCTCGAGAACCACCTCGAGGCGAGGCTGTGGGACGACATCTTCACGTTCTCGGAGAACGCCCTGCAGATCCCGCACGGCACCATCCGCGCCACGATCCTGATCGAGACGATCTCGGCGGCGTTCGAGATGGACGAGATCCTCTACGAGCTGCGCGACCACGCCGCGGGGCTCAACGCCGGCCGGTGGGACTACATCTTCAGCCTCATCAAGACCTACCGCGGTCGCGGCCGTTCCTTCGTGCTGCCCGACCGGTCGCAGATCACCATGACGGTGCCGTTCATGCGCGCCTACACCGAGCTGCTCGTGCAGACCTGCCACAAGCGGGGAGCACATGCCATCGGAGGCATGAGTGCGTTCATCCCCAACCGGCGCGATCCTGAGATGACGTCGCGAGCGCTGGCGAAGGTCGCGGACGACAAGCGGCGCGAGGCCGGCGACGGCTTCGACGGCACCTGGGTGGCGCATCCGGACCTCATCCCCACCGCGCGCGCCGAGTTCGATGCCGTGCTCGGCGACCGGCACAACCAGGTCGGGCGGCAGCGGCCGGAGGTGTCGGTCACGGCCGCGCAGCTCACCGATCTCTCGGGTCTCGAGCCCCTCGTGACGGATGCGGGCGTGCGGTCGAACGTGTCGGTCGCGCTCCGCTACATCGAGAGCTGGCTGCGGGGCACCGGTGCCGCGGCGATCGACGGCCTCATGGAGGATGCGGCGACCGCCGAGATCTCGCGCTCGCAGCTCTGGCAGTGGATGCGCCAGGGCATCGTGACGACGGAGGGCACGCGCATCACCCACGCCCACGTCGAGTCGGTGCTGCACGGCGTGCTCCGCGGCCTCGACCGCTCGCTCGACGACCGCTTCGACGACGCGGAGAACATCCTGCGCATGGTGGCCCTGGAGGACGACTTCCCGACCTTCCTCACGATCCCGGCCTACGCCCACTACCTCGTGGACACGACGCCGGCACGCCACCCTATCGCCGCATAGGACCCACCGGCCCGGGCTGTCGCGTTCGTGCGACGGCCCGGGCCGGTTCGGCCGATGCGCCTGGGCGGCCCGGCGCGGGGACGGTCAGACGGAGACGTCCTCCAGCCAGGCGGCGACGGTGCGCGGTGCGAGTCCGAGCTGCGTCTGGGCGCTCGTCGACTCCTCGATCACTTCGTTCGGCTGGGTGGCGCGCCACCGGTATGAGTCCACGACGGGGGCGGCTCCGGCCTCGCCGAACAACGGGATGATGGCGGCGCCGAAGTCGTCAGGCGTCTGGGACTCGAAGGCGATGTCCGCGCCGAAGTGGGCGGCGAATCCCGCCGCGAGATCGCTTCCGAGAAGCCCAGGGAGAGCGCCAACGCCCACGACACCGGTCACGCCGACATCCTGGATCAGCCGCACCACTACGTCAGCGACGTCGAGATGCGAGCTCCACGAGATGGCGTAGTCGTCGCGGATCGGGTACCGGAGGATGCCCTCCGCATCGACGCCCGACGTGACGACGGGAAGCAGGAGGTTCTCGAGGTACAGCTTGGGGGACACGATCGCCAGCGAGACGCCGGTGGAGCGGAGCCCGTTCACGAGTGTGTCCACGGGGGAGCCCTCGGCGCCCGGAACGCCGAACGGGTAGCCGCTCGTCGATGCAATGACACGAGACGGCTGCGCTCGACGCACGGCCTCGACGATCACCTCCGCGTGGCGCTGCTGAGCCTCCGCCGAGCCGATCGGGAGGTGCACGAAGACGGCGTCCGCTCCGGTGTAGGCCGCCACGAGGGAGTCGACCGACGACAGGTCGACGGCGATCGGGGCCGTGGGACCGGCATAGGCGGATGCGTCGCGCACGGCGGCACGGGGGGACAGGCCCTGAGCGAGGAGAGCGGCGACCACGGGGGCGCCCTGGGCGCCCGTGGCGCCATGGATGATGAGTGACATGGCTCAATTAGTGCATACCATGCACCAGTTACGTCAAATGCACTATAAGCTTCGAGCCATGGGATTCTCGAACGAGCCGTGGCCGGAGTGCGGGGTGGCGCGATTCCTGACCCTGCTCGATGGCCCCTGGGCGACGCTCATCATCCGCAACCTCCTGCACGGGCCCGCGCGCTTCGGAGAGCTGCGGGACGGCCTCGAGGGCATCAGTGCGCACACCCTCACGAGCCGGCTTCGGCGGTTCGAGGAGAACGGCCTCGTCACGCGCACTGCCTACCCGGAGATCCCACCGAGGGTGGTGTACGAGCTGACGCCCCTGGGCCTCGAGCTGCGCCCGGTGCTGGAGGCCATGAACGCCTGGGCCCTGACCGTGCCCGCAGCCGACGAGGAGGACTGATCCGCTCAGACGGATGCCGACTCGTCGTCCGCGCCCGCGGTTTCAGTGAGCCGAGGCGCGGTTGCGCCCTGCGCCCGCGGCCGCCGAGCTGCCGAGATCACTCCCCGTCAGCGACGCACCGGCGTCGACGGCGGAGGTCCAGGCTGCGGTGTCGGTGACGGCGGCCCAGTTGGAGTGGAGGAGCGCCATCAGCGTCTCGTGCACGGTTCGGGCGTCGGCGGATCCTGCGTCGTTGGCGAGGTGGATCGCTCCGGTCGCATCCGACAGCACCTCGATCGCGAAGCCCGCGTACTCGGCCTCGACCGCCGATGCCAGCACGCAGTTGTTCGTCATGTAGCCCACGAGGGTCACGGTGTCGATCTCGCGTTCGCGCAGCCACTCCGCGAGGTCGGTGCCGGCGAACACGGAGCCGTACGACTTCGTGATGCGCTTCCAGTCGGCGGATGCTCGGCGCTCGATCTCGTGGTGCAGCTCGAACTCGCGGGAGTCCGGGTCGAAGACCGGCGCCCCGCTGCCGGCCGAGTGCTGCACGGCGACGATGGGGATGCCTGCCGACACGGCGGTGTCCACGGCCTGCGCGATCGTCGGCAGCGATTCGCTGTGCGGCGGGTACTGGATCTCGAGCAGACCGTCGAAGTACTGCTGCTGGACGTCGATGATCACGAGCACGCGGCGGGGTGTCGTCATGGTGGAGGCTCCTGTCGTGAGGGAGTGCGCCTCGGCGGATGCGGGAGGCGCACTCCATGATCACCGAGGATGCTCGCGGTCACGAGTGGCACGCAGGCAGCCTTACGATGGAATCGGGCCAGATCGGAGGGTGTGATGCGCATTGCGATCTACGCGGTCGAAGGAGCGACCATGTTCCACCTGGCGGTGCCGCAGATGGTCTTCGACGAGGTGCGCCGACTCGGTCTCGCGGACTGGAGGTGCGTGCTGTTCGCCGAGCGCGCTGGTTCGGTCCGCACCGCGGAGGGCTTCCGCATCGAGGGGATCGCCGGCCTCGCGGCAGCCGACGCCGCCGACCTGATCGTCATCCCGTCGTGGTTCGACGACGAGCGACGCCCAGGGGGACGACTGCTTGGGGTGCTGGCTGACGCCCAGGCGCGACGCGCTGCGATCGCCGGTCTCTGCCTCGGTGCCATCCCGCTCGCCGACGCCGGACTCCTCGCCGGTCGCACCGCCGTCACGCATTGGATGGCGTCGGACCGCCTCGCCGCCAGGCACCCGGATCTGCTGCTGGACGATTCGGTGCTCTACATCGACCACGGCGACGTGCTCACCTCGGCGGGCACTGCCTCCGGTCTCGACGCCTGCCTCCACATCGTGCGCTCGAGGCTCGGCTCCGACGCCGCGAACAGGGTGGCGCGGAGCCTCGTGGTGGCGCCGCACCGGGAGGGCGGCCAGGCGCAGTACATCGAGCATCCTGTTTTCGCCGAGTCGTCGACGGGGTCGATCGGAGGCGTCCTCGCCTGGGCCGAGGCGAACCTCGGTGAACCCCTGACGATCGATGCGCTGGCCGCCCGATCCCACCTCAGCAGGCGCACCTTCATCCGGCAGTTCCGGGCCGTCACAGGCACGTCGCCGGCGGCGTGGATCCGGGCCAGGCGGCTCGACGAGGCGCGGCGCGTGCTGGAGTCGACGGCGATCTCGATCGAGCAGATCGCATCGCTCTGCGGCTTCGGCACCGCCGTCACGTTCCGGCAGCGCTTCCAGGCCGCCTACGGCACATCACCCTCCCGCTACCGTGCCCGTTTCACGGCCGGCGAGTAGTCCCTCCGTCGCACAAGGTCACAACCGGGCCGGCCACGCTGTCGAGGCAGCAGGATGGCCGACATGACACAGCACATCCGGTTCAACGCCTTCGACATGAACTGCGTCGCCCATCAGTCGTCGGGCATGTGGCGCCACCCCGACGACCAGTCGTGGCGGTACAAGGATCTGTCGTACTGGACGGACCTGGCGAGACTCCTCGAGAGAGGCTCCTTCGACGGCATCTTCATCGCCGACGTGCTGGGAACCTACGACGTGTACGGGGCCTCCAACGAGGCCGCCATCCGTCACGGCGCGCAGGTGCCCGTCAACGACCCGATCCTGCTGGTCTCGGCGATGGCCGCGGTCACCGAGAACCTGGGTTTCGGCATCACCGCCGGCACGGCCTACGAGCACCCCTACCCGTTCGCTCGGCGCATGTCGACGCTCGATCACCTGACGCGTGGTCGCATCGGCTGGAACGTCGTCACCGGCTACCTGCCGAGCGCCGCCCGCAACATGGGCCACGACGATCAGCTCGAGCACGACCAGCGCTACGACGTGGCCGATGAGTACCTCGAGGTGCTCTACAAGCTGTGGGAGGGCTCCTGGGAGGACGACGCCGTCATCCGCGATCGCGAGAGCGGCGTCTTCACCGACCCGGCGAAGGTGCATGAGATCGGCCACCACGGCGAGCACTTCACGGTGCCCGGCATCCACCTCGCCGAGCCCTCGCCGCAGCGCACCCCCGTGATCTACCAGGCCGGAGCCAGCCCCCGCGGAATCGCCTTCGCCGCAGGCAACGCCGAGGCGATCTTCGTGGGTGCACCCACCAAGGCCGTGCTCAAGGGTGTGGTGACGAAGATCCGGGATGCGCTCGAGGCGGCGGGGCGCGACCGCTACTCGGCGAAGATCTACACGCTCATCACGATCATCACCGACGCCACGAGCGAGAAGGCGCACGCGAAGCACGCCGACTACCTCACCTACGCCTCCGAAGAAGGCGCCCTGGTGTTCATGTCGGGGTGGATGGGCGTCGATCTCTCGCAGTACGACCTCGACGAGCCGATCGGCAACGTGAAGAGCAACGCGATCCAGTCGGCGGTCTCGAACTTCCAGGCGGCGAACGACGACGGGGGCGAATGGACGGTGCGCGACATCGCCAAGCTCGGCCAGATCGGCGGGCTCGGCCCGTTCCTCGTGGGATCGCCCACCGAGATCGCCGACGAGCTGCAGGCGTGGGTGGACGAGACGGATGTCGATGGCTTCAACCTCGCCTATGCCATCACACCGGGCACCTTCGAGGACATCGTCGAGTTCGTGATCCCGGAGCTGCGTCGCCGGGGCGCGTACCCCGAGTCCTATGCGCCCGGCACCCTGCGCAACAAGCTGCATGGTCGCGGTGACCGTCTGCCGGACGAGCACCACGGCGCTCACTTCAAGGTCGGTCAACGAGCCTGAGCGGACGAAGCCGTCGGGACGATCGTGGGCAGGGGGCGGTCAGGCCAGCACTTCGCCGCCGGTGACCGGGGCGATGAGCACGCGGGGGGCCGGCAGGGCGGCCAGCCACGCCGCGGCGGCGCCGAGGTCGGTGGTGCGCCCGAGCCGGCCCGCCGGGATCTGGGCGGAGCGCTCGGCGAGGAGCTCCTCGACCGTGATGCCGCGGCCCTCGGCCATTCCCTCGAAGGCGCGCTGCAGCAGCGGTGTCTCGGTGGCGCCGGGGCACAGGATGCGGATGCGGACTCCGGTGCCCGCCGTCCGCATGCCGCGCGCCCAGCCCACGAGGGCGAACTTCGAGGCGCAGTAGGCGCCGTTCGCGGCCTCGCCCACGAGGCCGGCCTGGCTCGAGATGGCGACGTAGCTGCCGGATCGGCTCTCGAGGTCCTCCCGGACGGCGTCGTGGAGCCGGAGGAACGACAGGGTGTTGATGTTCATGACCCGATCGGAATAGGCGCGGTCGACCTCCTCGAGGGCGCGGCCGGCCGCGATCCCGTGGGCTGCCACGACGGTGTCGATGCCGTTCTCCCGCACGAAGGCGGCGATCGCGGCGAGGTGCGCGGCGTCGTTGAGGTCGCCCTCGAGGTCGATGTGCCCAGCGCTGCCCGCCCGCAGATCCTGCGTCCACACGGTGTGGCCCGCCGAGCGCAGGGCCGTGACGGTCGCAGATCCGATGCCGCCGGCGGCGCCCGTGACGAGTGCTCTCATCGTGCCGTCTCCCTCAGGTCGTAGGTGGTGCCTCGCGAGAACCGACCGTCGACGCTCGACAGGTAGGCGAGTGTGGCCGCCCTGTCCTGCTCCTGGCCGGGGCCGGAGACGACGATGTTCACCGCCGGCGTGCTCGGGTCGCGCTCGAGGGTGAACGACTGCACGAGACCGCGCACGGCCTCGATGTACGCCTCGGTGGTGGGCGCCGAGGCGGGGGAGGCCGTCACGACGAGGCTCACGACGGCCGCACCCTCGGGAGCGGTGCGCGCGGCACCGGTCAGGAACTCGATGACCTCGAACACCCCCTCGGTCAGCAGCCGATCGCGGCCGTCCGCACCCACCACGTCGGCGAGCTCCCGCTCGAACGACACCGTCTCGGTCGAATAGCTCATCTCTTCCTCCAGGAGAACGTGCCGCGACTGAGCACGACGTCGGCCACCGTGGCGGCGGCCAGGATGATGCCGGTGACGATCTGCTTGGCCTCGGTGGGGAGCCCGAGCAGATCCATCCCATTGCTGATGCTGCCGATGAGCAGGGCGCCGAGCAGAGCCGACCACACCGTGCCCTTGCCGCCGAAGAGGCTCGTGCCACCGATCACGGCCGCCGCGATCGCCTCGAGCAGCAGGGTTCCGCCGCCCGACTGCACGGAGACCCCGAGCAGCCTGGATGCCGCGAACACGCCGCCGAGCGCGGAGAACAGCCCCGCGAAGGCGAAGGCCACGAGGATGGTCCGGCCCACGGGGATCCCCGCGCGCCTCGCCGCCTCGCGATTGCCGCCCACGGCGTAGAGGCGTGCGCCGAATCGCGTCTGGGTGGTGATGTAGGCGAAGAGCCCCACGATCGCCACCAGGATGGCGAACATGAGCGGCACACCCCGGTGCAGGTTCATCGTGAGCACCACGGCGACGCTGAGCACGATGATCGCCACGACCGGGAGCACCACGGCGCGGACGAACGACACCGGCAGCTGCCGGGCGCGTCGACGCCGCCAGCGGGTGAGGTAGAACACCGCCGACAGAGCCGCGGTGATGAGTACGAGCAGCCACCCGAGCGGCGCCGACAGATAGGTGCCGGCGATCAGTCGGATCGGGTCGTTCGCGAGGCTGATCTGGCCCGTCTCGGGCAGCATCGTGAGCAGGATGCCGCCGAGCGCCAACGACCCGGCGAGCGTCACGATGAACGACGGCGCCCCGTACAGCACGATGACCGCCTGCACGAGGGCCCACGCGACACCGCAGGCGAGAGCGACGGCGACGGCGAGGATCGGGTTCCAGCCGGAGTTGACCGCCAGGTTGCCCGCGATCGCCGCCGAGACGCCGCTCAGCGCGGCGACGGAGAGGTCGATCTCGCCCAGCAAGAGCACGAACACGAGACCGAGCGCGATGGTGGCGGTCACCGCCGTCTGCAGCGTGAGGTTGGAGATGTTGACCGGTGAGAGGAACAGCGGGTTCTGGATGGCGAAGAACGCCCACACCAGCACCAGCACCACGAGCACGGGCCCCAGTCGGAACCGGCTGGCCGTCGACTTGAAGCGCTCCCGGCGGGAGTCGGCCGGCGGGAGGGCCGACAGAGCCTTCGTGGGCGGGTTCTTGACGTCGGCGGGGCTCATGCGGTCACGCCTTCCTGCTGGGACGCGCCGGTGATGGCATCGACGACGTCGTTTCCGGAGTACTGGCCGCGCAGGAACGTGCGCGTCTTGCGACCGAGGCGGATGACCTCGACGCGGTCGGCGAGGTGTCGCACATCCTGCATGTCGTGCGAGATCACCATGACGGCGATCCCCTGGTCGCGGAGCCGCTCCAGCAGGTTGCGCACCTGCTCCTTCTGGGTCACCCCGAGGGCAGCCGTGGGCTCGTCGAGCAGCACCACGTCGGGGGTGGTGAGGATGCTGCGACAGATGGCGATGCCCTGCCGCTGTCCACCGCTGAGCTGCGAGATCGGTGCGGTCAGATCCTTGATCTTGACACCCAGGTTCGAGAGCACCTCGTGGGCCCGGGATTCCATCTCCTCCCACGAGAGCTGGAACAGCGAGGTCACCTTGCCGCCGAGCTCCCTGCCGAGGAAGAGGTTCTGCACGGTGTTGAGGTTGTCGCAGAGAGCGAGATCCTGGTAGACGGTCTGGATGCCCGCATCCACGGCATCCTGGGGTCCGGTGAATCGCACGGGCTTGCCGTTGCGCAGGATCTCGCCCCGATCGGGCGCATAGATGCCCGAGAGCACCTTCGTGAGCGTCGACTTGCCCGCTCCGTTGTCGCCGACCAGAGCGGTGATCTGGGAGCGGTGGAGCGAGAGGTCGATGTCACTGAGCGCCTGAACGCCACCGAAGTGCTTCGAGATACCCCTCAGTTCGAGCGCCGGGCGCCCTTCGTCCGAATCGGTCATCGGATGCCTCCTGGCAGTCTGCGTGGGCGGATGCCGGTCACGGGGCGTCGCAGAAGGCGACACCGGTGAGACCCTCGCAGATCTCCTCCTTGGTGTAGAGGCCCGCGTCCACGACGGTCTGCATGTTCTCGGCGTCGATGCTCTCCACGTCGAGGAAGGCGGCAGGCACCTCTTCGGCGTTGTTGTCGAAGACGTCGTTCACGAGACCGCTCGGCGGGTCCTCCTTGAGGAGGGCGGCGAGAACCAGTTCGGCAGCGGACTGGCCCTCGATGGCGTAGTCCTTGAACACCGTGTCCTGCTGCTTGCCCTGGAGGATGTACTTCAGACCGTCGAGGTTGGCGTCCTGACCGCCGTAGACCGGAACGGTGCCGCCGAGGTTCTGCCCCTCGAGCGCGGCGATCGCGCCGGAGGCGGTGCCGTCGTTCGACACCAGCACGGCATCGATCTGGTTCTGGGTCTTCGTGAGGCACTGCTCGACGATCTTCTGTGCGTTGGCGGGGTCCCAGCCGGCGGCGTAGTCCTCGCAGACGACCTCGACCTTGCCATCGGCGACCAGCCCATCGAGCGTCTCGTCCTGACCGGCCTTCACCTGGGTGGTGTAGTTGTCACCGTTGTTGCCGTAGACGCGGGCGACCTTCACGGGTGTCGCGGTGGTCGGCAGGTGCCCGCCGAAGTAGGTGCCCTGGGCGGCGCCCACCTTGAACGGGTCGAAGATCACCTGGTACTCGACCGGGCCGTCCAGCGCTTCGTGCTCGTAGCCGATGACGGGGATCAGGGCATCCGAGGCCTTGGCCAGAACCGAGCCGGAGAGGGCCGGGTCGGCGGAGACGAAGACGATGGCCTTGGTGCCCTGGCTGATCGCCGTCTCGGCCTGGGTGAGCTGGCGGGCAGCATCCCCCTCGGCGTTCACGATGTCGACCGTGACGCCCGGTGCGAGCTCACCCATGGCCTCCACGAAGGCGGGAGCGTCGTGCTCGATGAAGCGGGTGGTCGTGGTGTTGGGCAGCAGCATGGTGACGGTGCCGGTGAGCTCTTCGGCGGATGCCGCCGCGGGCTGTTCGGCGGCCTGATCGGCGCCGGTGGTGCAGCCGGTCAGAAGGGCGAGTCCCCCGACGGCCGCGGCCGCGAGTAGGAAGCGTGATCGCATGACATTCTCCTCATTGAGTTCAACTGTGATCGGTGCTCTTAGGCGCTCCAGTGCGCTTGTGTTCAGTGTGACTGAATGTTTGTTAAACTACAACGGTCAGAAACCGCTGTCAAAGGGCACTTCCGACGGCTGCTGTTCAGTCCAGTTGTTCACGATGGGTGAGCTCTCCTTTCCCATCCCAGCGAGGGCGCGCGCCGCAATAGGCTCACTGTCGTGGAGAGCGAAGCCGTCGGGACGATCGTGTGGGTGGTGTCGTTCGTCGCGGTCACCGTGGCCGTGACGGGAGTCGCCGGGCGGGCGGGGCTGTCGGCTCCCATCGTGCTCGTGGTCGTGGGGGCCGTGGTGTCGTTCATCCCCGGGGTGCCCGCCATCGCGGTCGAGCCCGACCTCATCCTCTACGGGCTGCTGCCGCCTCTGCTGTTCGCGGCCGCCATCCGCACCTCGTTCGCCGACGTGCGCGCGAGACGCGACGGCATCCTGCTGCTCAGCGTGGGGCTCGTGGCGTTCACGGTGGTGACCGTGGGCCTGACCGCCTGGCTCGTGGTTCCCGCCATCTCGCTCGCCGCCGCGCTGGCGTTCGGAGCGGTCGTGGCGCCCACCGATGCCGTGGCCGTCACCGCGATCGCCGGCAAGCTCAAGCTGCCCCGCCGGCTCGTGACCGTGCTCGAGGGCGAGAGCCTGCTCAACGACGCCACCGCCCTCGTGGCGCTCAACGCCGCGATCGCCGCCATCGTGGCCGCGTCGAACCCCTCGGCCGAACCGCCGACCGTCGGCTTCATCGTGCTCGAGTTCGCCCTCGCGGTGGTGGTGGGGGTCGGAGTCGGATTCGTGGTGGCGTTCGCGCTGGGGTTCATCCGCAAGCAGCTGCGCTCGCCCGTGCTCGACACGAGCCTCTCGCTCATCACCCCGTTCGTGGCGTTCATCCCGGCCCAGCTGCTGCACGGTTCGGGAGTGCTCGCCGTGGTGGTCGCGGGGCTCTACCTGGGCTTCAGGGCCCCGGTCATCCAGACCGCGCAGGCGCGCATCGCCGAGTCGCTCAACTGGCGCACCATCCAGTTCCTGCTCGAGAACGCCGTGTTCCTCTTCATCGGGCTGAGCCTCTCCGGCATCCTCGAGGATGCGCTGAGCGACTCACCTGGCGTGTGGCCCACCGTGCTCATCTCGGCCGCCCTGCTCGGTGCGATCTTCCTCTCCCGCTTCGCCTGGATGATGCTCACGACCGCCACCTACCGCTTCGGCCCCCAGTGGCTGCGGGAGCGCGGATGGAGCTGGCGCAACGGCATCGCCGTGTCGGTCGCCGGCATCCGCGGTGTGGTGACGCTGGCGGCGGTCTTCCTGCTGCCGGAGGAGACGCCCGGGCGCGCCTTCCTGCAGTTCCTGGCGTTCGTGGTGGTGGTGGGCACGCTGCTCGGGGGAGCGCTGCTGCCCTTCGTCATCCGCCGCCTCAAGCTGCCGCCGCCCGACTTCTCGCAGGAGCAGACCGAGGTGCACATGCTCCTCGCCGAAGCGCAGACCGCGGGGCTCGCCCGGCTCGACGAGGAGCTGAAAGACGCCGAAGCCGACCAGCGGGTCATCGATCGGCTCCGCGTGAACGCCTCCTTCTTGGGCGACTTCCTGGAGAACCCGGGGGAGCAGGGCGCCGAACCTCTGCCGCGCGCCTACGCCCGGTTGCGCCGCGACATGATCGAGGCCGAGCGCGAGGCCGTGCTCGTCGCCCGAGCGGAGGGTCGCTACCAGGAGCGCTCGGTGAAGGCCGTGCTCGCCAAGATCGACGTGGAGGAGACCGAGCTCAACCTCGGCCGCTCCGCCCGCGACGAGAGCGCGTGACCGGAGCCGGGGTCAGGCGAGTGCCGGTCAGGCGCGTTCGCTGAGGAACGTCTCCACGAACGCAGCCGTCTCGTGCCAGCCCTCCACCGCGTGGCACTCCACGCCGAGGGCCTTCACGGGATAGTCGTTGCCGCCCTCGTCGAGGCGGTCGCCCACGAAGAGCATGTCGTCGAGCGGGATGCCCGTGAGCTCGGCCAGGCGGTTCATGCCGTAGGCCTTGTCGATGCCCTCGCGCGTGATGTCGACCGAGGTCGATCCACCCGAGCGCACCTCGAGGTCGGGCAGCTGCGAGGCCACGGCGGCGCGCAGCGACTCCTTCTTGGAGCCCGTCGGGTCCCACGCCGACTTCGCCTCGATGGGGGCCTGCTGGCCGAGGGCGGAGAAGGTGATCTGCGAGCCGCGATCCTCGAGCACGGGGCCCCAGGTCTCGGTCTCCCAGAGCCCGAGCTCCTTCGCGGCGGCCACGAGGGCATCCTGCGCACGCATCTTCTGGTCGTCGCTGAGGTTCTCGGCGTAGACCTGCACCCAGTCGCCGCCCTCGTGCCGGTAGTACTGCGTGCCGCACGTGGGCATGAGGTGCAGGTGCTCGAGGTGGGGTGCCGATTGCGGCAGGTTCGCCACGAGCTGGCTCTGGAACTGCCCGAACTGCCCGCCGGAGATGACGCACACCTGCACGGTGTCGAGCAGCCTCACGAGGAGCTCGGCCATGCGCGGGTCGAGAGGGGCCTTCGAGGGCGCGAGGGTGTCGTCGAGATCGAATGCGACCAGGCGGACGTTCGTCACAGGGGATCCTCCTTCAAGGGCAGGGCAGAACCTCGATTGTGGCAGATGCAGACGGCAGCGAGGGTCACGAGCAGTGCGGCGAGGGCGAGGGCGGCCGGGATCGCGCTCGCGGATGCGCCGGTGTCGGCCAAGGATGCGCTGCGCGGGGGAGCTGCGGAGGCGTGCAGCACGATCCGCGGATGCGCTGTCAGCCGCTGGGTGGTGTCGTCGGCGTCGCGGGGCAGAGTGAAGCGCAGCCTGAACTCGGCCACCCCGCCCGGAGGCAGGCTCAGACCGGGAGTGCGGAGCGGTGCGGAGCTCCCGGCGGGCTTCCGGATGCTGTCGGTCCAGGATGCGGGTGGGACCGTGGTGGTCGGGCCTGCTGTGGCCACCACATGGACCTCCAGCGATCGCCACAGCTCACCGTTCCGGCGGTCGGCGACTTCGATCTGCACGCCGTCCACCGCGGAGTCGCTTCGCACGAAGAGCACGCTCGAGAGCTCCGCGCCGGGTGCGAACACGAAGTCCTCGGGGGTGAGGGCGTGATCGAGGGACTCGGACCAGGAGACCCCATCCGAGCTCACCTCGAGCACAGGTGCATCCGCTGCGATGGCGGTCTCCGCCGCCCCTGCCGCGAAGAGGGCGAGACCCAGGGCGGCGATCGAGGTCGAGATCGTCCGGACGACGTACCAGGTCGGTCTCATGCCTCGACCCGCTTCGAGCGCAGACGGCGGCGGGCCGCTGTCGTCCACATCCCGGCCGCGTAGGCGAGGAGGGCCGCCGCGATCACGCCGATCCCGATGGCCCGCTGCTCACCGGTGAGCCACACGTTGACGTGCCCGAGGAGGGGCAGGTGGTACCGGAGCACGCCCCTGAGCTGTTCGGCGCGCACCGGTTCGGGGTCGTCGGCGGAGTTGGCGTCGCCCCGGAAGATGAAGCTGCGCTCGCCGGATCCGCTCACGCTCACCCCCACCACCCGGTGCGTCGCCACCGCCGGCCGCCCCGAGGCGAGCTGGTAGGTGGCCACCTGGCCGACCCGTATCGAGTCCGGGTCGGCCGGTGACACCACCACGAGTTCGCCCGGCGGCAGCGACGGCTGCATCGAGCCCGTCAGCACGGTGTAGGGCGTGGCGCCCATGATCCGCGGCACGACCACCACGGCGAGCAGCACCCCCACGGCGGCGAGCAGCAGCACCCACGAGCCGACGCGCCCCACCCACCAGGCCGCGCCCGTCTTGGTGGTCGCCACCCGCCGCCCGCTCATCGTCAGGGGTTCTGCACGAGGGTGAGCTCGAAGTCGGTGAGGTTGAGGTCGGCGTCCATCCCCTCCCCGGACGGCGTGTCGGGATCGAAGGTGAAGACGAGCTCGATCGGCAGCGCGCGGTCCTCCTCGATCGGCCCGAGGTCGTAGCTGAGCTCGGAGGTCACGATGTCGTCGACGCTCATCGACACGTCGATGTAGGGCAGCAGGTCTCCGCCCAGATCGGCGGTGTCGGCCAGCAGGGTCGCCTCGAGGTTGCGGCCCTCGCCCGCCACGACCGCGTCGGCCGTGTAGAGGATGACGTCGCCCGGCACGATCGTGTCGACCGCCGGGTCGAAGGGCTGGGCGTCGCCCTCCGAGATGTCGTACCAGAGCGGATTCTGCACGCTGAGCGAGAGGTAGCCCGAACTGAGCGTGCCGTCGGCCACCGAGGCCGAGCTCGACCAGAAGGCGAGCGTTCCCAAGCCGCTCGTGAGGAGCACGATGGCGGCTCCCGCCGCGATCGCACCCTTGGTGACTGCATTCATGATGATCCCCGTTTCTTCTCGGAAGAACCGGGCGTTCAGCTGAGCGCCCTTACCTCCCGAAGAATAGATGAGAAATCATCAACATCTCTACCCCCTGTTCGGGGAGCGGGTGGGGAACTGCAGCCGTGGGGTGGGGATCGCTGGCGTGAGGGAAGGCTAGCGGAACGCTACGACGGTGTCTCCCCAGGCCGCGCGGATCTGGGCGTCGGGATCATCGACCACGGTGCCGCGGCCCTCGAACACGAGGGTGCTGCGCGTGCTCTCGTCGTAGAGCGGCCAGGCCTCGCCACCGGGGGAGTCGGGGTCGCCGCCGCGGGCGAAGGCCACCCAGCGCGCTCGCATCTCGGCGGAGAGCCGCCGCGCCGCCGGGAGCCCGCCGAGGTCGAAGCTCGGATCCTTCTTCGCGGTGCCGAGCGTGCCGAAGACGTAGGCGATCTCGGCGCCGTGGGTGGCGCCGATGCCGAGCAGGCGCAGCATGGCGGGGGCGTGGTCGAACCGGTACATGCGGGTGGGGGCCACGCGGCTGTGGGCGGCGGCGAGCCAGATGGAGGGCATGCGGAACCCGGCGTCGCGGGAGAGCTCCGCGGGAGTGCCGTGCCGGGGGAACCGCGGATAGGCGCGCTCGATGCGCTCCTCGATGCTCGGCCCGGTCGGATCGCCGGATCCCGAGCCCCCAGCCGTCGCCTCGGCCTGCGCCGCCTCCTGGGCGAGGTCGGGCCGCTCCGCGAGGAGCGCCTCGAACATGGCGTGCACCGAGGTCTGAGTGATGGGCATGAGCGGCGACTTCATGAGCTTGAACAGCGACGCCTCGTCGTGGTTCGTGCCGATGATGAGCGGCACGGGCAGCTGGCGGCCCTCGCGGAAGGCATCGATGGGGTGCTCGGGTACGAGCTCTCCATCCACCACCGGTGCGATCGCGAGCGTGCCGGGCGCCTCGGCGGAGACCGCGGCCACGAGGTCGAACGCCGCCTGGCTGAGCGTCTCGGGGGCGAGCTCGCGCAGTCGCCCCGCCTGGCCCGGCTCAAGGCCGACGAGCCGCAGGAAGCGGGCCGCGACCGTGGCGGCGCGCTCGGCGTCGTAGACCGAGGTGGCGGGTGAGCTCTCGGCGATGGCGCGGTGGAAGAGACCTGCCGCGGCGGGCACGGTGAGCAGGGTGGTGACGCAGCCCGCCCCGGCCGACTCGCCGAAGAGAGTCACGTTGGAGGGGTCGCCCCCGAACGCCGCGATCTCGCGCTGCACCCAGGCGAGGGCGGCGATGATGTCGTGCAGCCCCAGGTTGGCCTCGAACGCCGCCTCCGCCGAGGCGCCGGCGTCGCCGGAGAACGAGCTGAAGTCGAGGAACCCGAGCGCACCGAGCCGGTAGTTGAGCGTGACCACCACCACGTCGCCCTCGGCGGCCAGCAGCCGGGTGTCGAAGAGCGGCTGCGCGCTCGACCCCGCCACGTAGGCGCCGCCGTGCACCCACACCATCACCGGATGCGGTCCAGGCGTCTCGGGGGCCGTGACGTTCACGGTGAGGCAGTCCTCCGACTGCGTCACACCCGGCGGCAGTCGCACGGCCTTGTTCTCGTGCTGCGGGGCGGCGGGCCCGAACGCCAGCGCCTCGCGCACACCATCCCACGCCGCAACGGGCTGCGGTCGCCGGAACCGCAGCGGCCCCACGGGCGCCGCCGCGTACGGGATCCCGAGCCACCGCCGCACGCTGCCGGCCCCGTCGGCGCTGCCGCGCGCACCCCCGGATGGGACGGCCTCCACGGCACCGCGCACGGCCCCCGACGAGGTCTCGACGACGAGCGGATCACCTTGAGTGCGCGGCATGCCGCCACTGTAGCGATTGAATGGGTGCGTGGACCACGACCAGATCGACCTCCTGCGCGACGACCTCACCCGAGCCCGCTACCGCGTGGAGGTGCTCGACGACCTCTGGGGCCCCGAGGCCTCCGCCGCCCTCTTCCGCGGCCGCACGCTCCCCGCCCTCCGAGCCCTCCGCGACCGCGACGGCACCGCGCCGGGCGACGCCGTGGTGGCCCTCGCCCGCCTCTTCGTGCTCGGCACCGAGGTCTCCCGCGAGGCCCTCGAGGCCGCTCTCCCGGGCCTCGGCGCGGAGGGCGCGACGTCCCTCGGGCTCGTCGGCGAGGGATCGGCGCCCGGCCTCCTCACCGCCCGCCTCGACCTGCGCCCCTACGGCTTCGTCGATTCCCTCGGCGCCGGCAGCTGGTGGATCGTCTCCGACCTCGGGGAGGCCGCGCTCGGCCGCGCCCTCGACGAGGACCACGTGCTCGGCATCGGCGGTGCGACCACCACGCTCACGGGTCTCATGATCCCCACGCCCGCCGACTCCGTGCTCGATCTCGGCACCGGATGCGGCATCCAGGCCCTGCACGCCTCGCGGTTCGCGCGCCGGGTGGTGGCCACCGACATCTCCCGGCGGGCCCTCGAGATCGCGGCCCTCAACGCCCGCCTGAACGGCATCGACTCGATCGAGTTCCGGCTCGGCAGCCTGTTCGAGCCGGTCGCTGGGGAGCGGTTCGACCGGATCGTCTCGAACCCTCCGTTCGTCATCACCCCGCGCGTGCAGGGCGTTCCGCTCTACGAGTACCGGGATGGGGGTCTCGAGGGCGACGCGATCGTGGAGACCGTCGTGCGCTCTGCCGCCGAGCACCTCGAGCCGGGCGGCCTGCTGCAGATGCTCGGCAACTGGGAGTACCGTACTCGCCCCGACGGCGCCGAAGAGAACGGGCCCGAAGCGAACAGGCCCGAGGAGGACGGGCTCGATCGTGTGCGCTCCTGGGTGGAAGGATCCGGCCTCGACGCGTGGGTGATCGAGCGCGAGCAGCAGACGGCGCCGCTCTATGCCGAGACCTGGATCCGCGACGGCGGCACGCGCCCGGGCACCGAGCGCTTCGACGAGCTCTACAGCGCCTGGCTCGACGACTTCGACGCGCGGGGGGTTGAGGCGGTGGGCTTCGGCTACATCCTGTTGCGCCGCCCGCGCGAGACAGCACCCACGCTGAGCCGCTACGAGCGCCTCGACTCGGGGCTCGGCGACAATCCCTCCGGCCTCGGCGACCACCTCGCGCGCTGCCTCGCCGGTCACGACTGGCAGGTGCACCGCGACCTCGACGCTCTGCTGCGCTCCACGCTCGTCTACGCCTCCGACGTCACCGAGGAACGGCACTACTGGCCCGGCCACGACGATCCCGTGGTCATGACGCTCCTGCAGGGCAGCGGTTTCGGCCGCCGGGTGCCGCTCGACACGGGCCTCGCCGCCTTCGTGGGCGCGTGCGACGGCGACCTCGAGGTGGGCCCCATCATCGACGCGATCGCCCAGGTGCTGAGTGTGGACGCCGGGGCGCTGCGCGATGAACTCGTGCCGCGCATCCGCTCGCTCATCGACGACGGATTCCTGCTGCCGTCCTAGGGTGGAGCCATGGCCGCCGCGCGCACCGTCCACACCGAGGTCTGCATCGTGGGCGGCGGCCCCGCCGGCCTCATGCTCGGCTACCTCCTCGCCCGCATCGGCATCGACGTGCTCGTGCTCGAGAAGCACGACGACTTCCTCCGCGACTTCCGCGGCGACACCGTGCACCCCTCCACCCTCGAGCTGCTGGGCGACCTGGGGCTCCGCGAGGAGTTCCTGAAGCTGCCACACAGCGAGGTGCGCGCGCTCGACGTGGTGGTGAACGGCATCCGGGTCCACGCGATGGACTTCTCGCACCTGCCCGCGCCGAACGACTTCCTGGCCTTCGTGCCGCAGTGGGACTTCCTCGACTTCCTCGCCGGGCACGCCCTGCGGGAGCCGTCGTTCCGGTTGCGGATGGGCACCGCGGCCACGGGTGTACGGCGCGCAGGCTCGGCGGTCACGGGAGTCACCGCCGTCGACGCGGAGGGTGAGTTCGAGATCGTGGCCAGGCTCACCGTGGCCGCCGACGGCCGCGCCTCGACCGTGCGCTCCGCCACGGGGCTCGAGCCGCGGGAGTTCGGCGTGGGTGTCGACGTGCTGTGGTTCGAACTGCCCAAGCCCGCCGCACCGCTCCGGCCCACCCTGGCCTACATCGACCGCGGCGTCTCGGTGCTCACGATCGACCGCGGCAGCCACCTGCAGTCCGGTTCCCTCATCGCGAAGGGCGGCTTCGACGAGATCAAGCGGCAGGGCCTCCGTGCGTTCCGCGACTCGATCGCGAGAGCTGCGAGGCCGCTCGCCCCCGTGGTCGACTCCCTGCAGGACTGGGAGCAGGTCAAGCTGCTCTCGGTGCGCCTTTCGCGGCTCGAGACCTGGTACCGGCCGGGGCTGCTCTGCATCGGCGACGCCGCCCACGCCATGTCGCCGGCGTTCGGGGTGGGGGTCGAGTACGCCATCCAGGATGCGGTCGCCACCGCGAACCGCCTGGCCGAGCCGCTGCTGCTGCGGGCCATCGGCGGGCCGGGATCCGCCCTCGGGGTCACGCCCAGGGATCTCGCGGCCATCCAGCGGCGACGCCTCCCCGCCGTGCGTGCCATGCAGGCGGTGCAGTCGAGGATGCACCGCACCCTCGCGAGACCGCACGACGAGCCGCTGCTCTCGAACCCGCCGACCGTCGCCCAGCGACTGGCGCTCGGCCTCATCGTGCCGGCCGCTCGAGCCGTCGGGCCGCGAGTGATCGGGCACGGGCTGCGCCCCGAACGGCTCGACGACGTGCTGCTGCGCTCGCTCTAGCCTCGCCCTCGGCGATCGCCCAGCGGATCTCCAGAAGGCGTGTCCAGACTGGGAGGACGACGACGCAGACGGCGTTCGCCGGGATCGGAGCGATCACCATGGGTTTCCTCGACCGCCTCCTCGGCAGGGAAGAACCGCAGCGGAACGAGCAGCAGCCGTACATGCCGCAGAGCCCCCAGCAGCACGACCCGCGTGACGGTGCGCCCGCTCAGGGTGCGCCGGAGCGCACCGACGACCAGATCGCCGTCGAGCGCTACCGCTACCTGCTGCGCACCGCTCCTCCCGAGACCATCGAGCAGGTGCACGAGGAGGCGTTCATGAAGCTCACGCCCGAGCAGCGCAAGATCCTCTTCACGCAGCTCTCGCAGGAGGCCGCGCCCGGCGACGCCCCGCGCGGTGACGACGCGCACTCGCTCGCCCAGTCGGCCACGCGCTCCGAGATCCGCAAGCCCGGCACCATGGAGCGCGCGTTCAACGGCGCGGGCGCCCAGGGCAACGGCGCGGGCGGCGCCGCAGGTGGCATGGGCTTCGGCAGCATGATGGCATCGTCGCTGCTCGGCACGGTGGCCGGCTACGTCATCGGATCCGCGCTCGTGAGCGCCTTCCTGCCCCCGATGGGAGCGGACGGCGGCACCGAGGCAGGGGCCGACGGCGGTGACAGCGGTGCGGACTCCGGATCAGCGGACTCCGGCGCGGACTCCAGCGCAGATGCGGGTGCAGCGGATGCCGGCGCCGGCGACGCCGGTGCGGCCGACTACAGCGCCGACGGAGGCGACTTCGGCGGTGGCGGTGGCGACTTCGGTGGGGGCGACTTCGGTGGCGGCTTCGACTTCTGACCCCGCGGCCCGCACGAGGTCGGTAGAGTCGGCGACATGACAGACCTTCGCATCGTCGAGCACGAGCAGGACGACGTGCTCAGCTACTACGTGACCACCGACCTCAACCCCGACGAGTTCCCCGGCGCCCCGAACCTCGGCCCGTTCCCCACGCGCGAGGAGGCCGAGCAGGCCGTCAAGGACTGGGATCAGGAGCTCGTCGACGACGCGGAGCCCGACGAGAGCACCGGCGCCACCGTCTGATCAGCCCGCCTGGTCAGCGAGTCTGATCAGGCGTTCTGCAGCACGATCACCACCGAGATCGCCCCGATGCTGAGGGCGATGAGACCGATGATCACGATCCAGGTGAGCGCCCTCGCCCGCCCCAGCCGGCTCATGAATCCGCTCGGCCTCTCGTCGTAGTCGTCGTCGTTCGTCATGGCTCGACGATAGCCGGTAGCGTAGGCCGAGCCCACCCCCGCGAGACAGCGAAGAAGCTATGAACCCCTACGAGAACCGTCCGTGGCTGCAGAGCTATTCCGTCGATCTCGCCGCGAGGATCGACGAACCCTCGTTCCGCTCGGTGGGCCATCTGGTATCGAAGACGTGCGAGAAGCACGGCGACTCCACCGCGTACTCCAACATGGGCGCCACGCTCTCGTTCCGCGAGATCGACGAGCTCTCCGACCGCTTCGCGGGCTTCCTGCTCGGTGAGCTGGGGCTCGAGAAGGGCGATCGCATCGTGCTGCAGATGCCCAACCTGCTGCAGTACCCGGTGGCCGTCTACGGGGCCCTCAAGGCCGGTCTCGTCGTGGTGAACGCCAATCCGCTCTACACGCCGCACGAGATGCGCAAGGTGTTCGTCGACTCGGGGGCGACCGCCATCCTCGTGCTGCAGAACTTCGCCGACAAGCTCGCGGCCATCATCGCCGAGACCTCGATCAAGCACGTGGTGCTCACCGACGTGGGCGACCTGCTGCCCGGGCCGCAGCGCCTCCTCACCAACTTCGTGGTCAAGCGCGTCAAGAAGCTCGTGCCACGGCACGGCCTTACCGGCACCACCTCGTTCCGCGAGGCCCTCGCCGCGGGCGCCCGCCACGCAGGGGTCGCCCGCCCCGACGTCTCGCTCGACGACACCGCGCTGCTGCAGTACACGGGCGGCACCACGGGAGGCACGAAGGCCGCCGTCATCACGCACGGCAACCTCGTGGCCAACCAGGCGCAGATGCTCGCCCCCATGCGTCTCCGCCTGCACGAGGGGGAGGAGACGGTGGTCGCCGCCCTGCCGCTCTACCACATCTTCAGTCTCACGGTGAATGCGCTCGCGTTCTTCGCCTTCGGCTCGCACAACGTGCTCATCACCAATCCGCGCGAGACCGCCGACATGGTCAAGACCCTGCAGAAGACGAAGCCGAGTGTGCTCATCCTCGTGAGCACCCTCGCGGCGTCGCTGCTCGAGAGCGAGGGTTTCCGCGCCCTCGACTTCTCGGGAGTCAAGCTCGCGGTGGCGGGCGGCATGGCCGTGCGCGGCGCGACGGCCAAGGCCTGGCGGGAGGCCACGGGCATCGACGTGCTCGAGGGCTACGGTCTCACCGAGGCCTCGCCCGTGGTGTCGGTCAACCCCACGTGGACCACGCCGCGCGTCGGCACGATCGGTCTGCCGCTGCCCTCCACCGACGTCGAGCTGCGCGACGAGGAGGGTGCGCCCGTGCCGCTCGGCGAGTCGGGCGAGCTGTGCGTGCGCGGCCCCCAGGTGATGTCGGGCTACTGGAACCAGCCGGAGAACACCGCGGAGGTGCTCAAGGACGGCTGGCTGCTCACTGGCGACGTGGCCTCGATGGCCGACGACGGCTACATCACGATCGTGGACCGCAAGAAGGACCTCGTGGTGGTCTCGGGCTTCAACGTCTACCCGAGCGAGGTCGAAGAGGTCGCCATGGCCCACGCCAAGGTGAAGGATGCCGGCGTGATCGGTGTGCCCGACGACCGCTCGGGCGAGACCGTCGTGCTGTTCGTGGTGCCGGCCGACGACTCCCTCACCGAAGACGAGCTGCGCGCCTACCTCAAGACCGAGCTGGCCGGCTACAAGCGGCCCACACGCATCCTGTTCCGCGACGAGCTGCCCAAGTCGAACGTGGGCAAGGTGCTGCGGCGCGAGCTACGCGACCTGCTCTGAGGCCGGGCGCAGTCGGCGCTGCCGGCGCGGTCGCCGCACCAGGAGGGTGAGCGCCACCACGAGGGCCACCACCACCGTGATGCCGAGCACCACCGCGGCGAGCGGCACCACGCCCGCTGTGAGCGGCAGCAGGAGCACGACGGCCGCCCCACCGAGCGAGAACGCGGGCGGGATGACGGTGGGCCCGATCAGCGGTCGATACAGCACCCACATCATCACGAGGCAGAGCGCGACCGGCACGGCGATCGAGTAGCCGACGGCCACCATCGACGCCTCCACGTGGTGCCCGAGGGCCTCCACGCTCACCTCGAGGCCCGCGCCCACCGCGGCGAGCGCCACGAAGATCAGGTAGTGCCCGTACCCCCAGTAGTACGACCGCGAGCGGTTCCTCTCGAGGCCCTCGTGCGCCGGTTCGAGGAAGTACACCCACCACAGGCCGAAGAGCAGCGCGAGACCGGCGGCGGCGAGCAGCACGAACTCGCCGCTCGAGGCTCCCGCCGAGATGATCGACTGCACGCCGGCCGTCGAGGCGAGCACGGATTCGCCGAGCAGGATGATGGTGAAGAGGGCGTAGCGCTCGGCCACGTGGTGCGGATGCCACGCGGTGCGGCGAGGGCGCTCGGCCCAGACGGGCACCGCGAGCTCGCACAGCGCGAGCAGGGCGAACACGGCCACCTGGGCCGGGAACGGCAGCTCGCCCGTGGTGAACACCCGGATGATCCAGAGCGCCTGCACCACCGTGATGCCGAGGGCGTAGCGGAGCGCCGTGGGCCTGCCCTCTGGATCCTGCGCCGCCGCGCGCAGCCATTGCGCCACGAGGGCGAGACGCATGATGAAGTACCCCGTGGTGATGAGCAGGTAGTCGCCGGTCTCGAAGGCGCTCGGCACACCCGCCGCGAGCACGAGCACACCCCCCATCTGCAGCATCGTGAGCAGCCGGTAGGGCACGTCGTCGGTGTCGTAGGCGGAGGCGAACCAGGTGAAGTTGAGCCACGCCCACCAGATGGCGAAGAACACCATGAGGAAGTTCGGCAGGGCGGTGTCGAAGTGGTCCTCGGCGATGGCGTGGGCCAGCTGGGTCACGATGGAGGCGACCGCCACCACGAAGGTGAGGTCGAAGAGCAGCTCGAGCGGGCTCGAGACCCGGCCCGGCTCGTCGACGTCGCGGCCGCGCATCCGCACGAAGGGCAGCAGCTGGCGGGTCGGGGGCGCGCTCGCGGTCATGATCAGATCATAGGAACAGCAGCACGAACTGCAGCACGATCGCGAAGATCCCCGCTCCGAGGAGGATCCATCCCGTGGTGCGGAAGGCGCGCCCCTCGTGGCTCGGCTCGTCGGCGCGGCCCACGGCGGGATCGCGCGGATTCACGTAGACGGTGAGCTCGTCGCCCGGCTCGAGCACCTGCGTCTCGTCTTCATGGGCCGGTGCCTGGTAGAGCACGTTGTCCTCGCCCAGCCAGCGGTAGGCGCGCTCGCCGCGGTCGTCGAGCACCACCACGCCGAGCGTCTCGCGCCAGCCGCGGAAGAACGCGCCGCGCACGTAGCCGACGATGAGCAGCAGCACCCCCGCGCCGATGCCGATCCAGCCGAACAGCTCGGTGATGAGCATCACGGCGTCGATCGGATCCTGCATGGTCAGTACTCTAGCTAGGCTGAGCCCCGTGAACGGCGTGCAGCTCCTCCTCGTGATCGTGGGGGCCATCGCCGTGACCGGGCTCGCCCAGCGGCGGGGGCTGCAGCCGGCCCTCGTGATCACGATCGTGGGCTTCGCGGCGTCGTTCATCCCGGGCTTCACCCGGCTCGAGCTCGACTCCGAGATCATCCTCGGTCTCGTGCTGCCGCCGCTGCTCTACTCGGCGGCGCTGCAGTTCTCGTTCGCCTCCTTCGCGAAGAACCTGCGGCCCATCGTCGGTCTGGGTGTGGGGCTCGTGGTGATCACGGCCCTCGTGGTGGGTGCCTTCTCCGCCTGGGTGGTGCCCGCGCTCACCCTCGGATCCGCTCTCGTGCTCGGCGCCATCGTGGCGCCCCCGGATGCCGTCACGGCTGTGTCGATCGGCCGCAAGCTCGGCCTGCCCAAGCGCGTCATGTCGATCCTCACGGGTGAGAGCCTCGTCAACGACGCGGCCGCGCTCACCCTCTTCAGCATCACGGTGGCCGCGGTCGCGGGCACCCACACCTTCATCGAGAACCCGCTGCTGCTCTTCGGCTACAGCTCGGTCGTGGGCATCGTGGTGGGCCTCGCGCTCGCCTTCGTGGCGGTCGCCATCCGTCGCCTGCTGCAGGACTCGGGGCTCGAGACGGTGCTCGGCCTCATCGTGCCGTTCGCCGCCTACCTGCTCGCGGAGCAGCTCGAGGCCTCCGGAGTGCTCGCCGTGGTGGCGGCCGGGTTCGCGGTGGGCGGCTCGTCGGTGCGCACGGGGTACCAGACGAGGCTGCAGGAGCGGCAGGTCTGGTCGTCGCTCGACGTGCTGCTCGAGGCGTTCGTGTTCGCCTACATGGGGCTGCAGCTGCGCTTCGTCATCCAGGACGTGGAGGAGGCGGGCGACTCGGTCTGGTCGATCTTCGCGATCGGTGCGCTCATCCTGCTCGTGGTGCTCTTCATCCGGCCGGTGTGGGTGTTCGTCTCGTTCGGCCGCAACTTCCTCTCCGACAAGATCCTGCGGCGCAGGCTCGCGAGCGACGAGCGGCTGCAGGAGCGCATGCGTGTGACCAACGAGCGGCGGGCGGCGCGGGGCCTGAAGCCCAGGCACTTCCCCATCTTCCTGAACTGGCGCGAGAGCCTCGTGGTCTCGTGGACGGGCATGCGCGGTGTGGTGACCCTCGCGGCGGCGGCCGGTGTGCCGCTCGCGCTCGCGAACGGCGATCCGTTCCCCGGGCGGCCGGAGATCCAGGCCATCGCGTTCCTCGTGGCCGTGGGCACGCTGCTCGTGCAGGGGCTCACGCTGCCGCTGCTCATCCGCTCGCTGGGGCTGAGCGATCCGGGGCAGGACGAGTACGACCGGGCGCAGGCCGAGCACGCGCGGCAGGTGGCGCGAGCCGCCTCCGCCGAGGTCTTCGACGGGTTCCTGAGCTCGCCGCCCGCCGGAGTGGCCCCCGAACTGCTCGAGCGCATCGCCGAGCGCGTGGCGAAGCAGTCGGACGACGCGGAGCAGGACGAGGCCACCCTGGGCGACGACCGTGGCGCCGAGTTCGGTGCCCTCTACCGGCGGGTGCTGACCGCGCAGCGCCTGGCGATCGTGCGCGAGCGCGAGGCGGACAGGCTCGACGACGACGCGGCCAGGGACTTCCTCGAGAAGCTCGACTACCAGGAGGCGGCGATCGTCTCGCGACTCGGCGACCGGCTCTGACCCACTCCCTCGGTCGGTCCCGACCGGGCTCCGACCACCCCGCGACACAGGAGACGACGATGCTCATCACCTACGACGGCGAGACCCCCGAGATCGACCCGAGCGCCTGGGTGGCGCCCACCACCACCGTCATCGGGCGGGTGCGCCTCGCCGCCACGGCGAGCGTGTTCTACGGCGCGGTGCTGCGCGGCGACAACGACCCGATCGTGCTGGGGGAGGGCTCGAACCTGCAGGACAACGTGGTGGTGCACACCGATCTCGGCAGCCCCACCACCATCGGCCGCGGGGTGAGCGTGGGCCACAGCGCGGTGCTGCACGGCTGCACGGTGGAGGACGACTGCCTCATCGGCATGAACGCCACGGTGCTGAACGGAGCCGTCATCGGCACGGGATCGCTCGTGGCGGCCGGTGCCGTGGTGCTCGAGGGCACGATCGTGCCGCCCGGTTCGCTCGTGGCCGGGGTGCCCGGGAAGGTGCGGCGCGAGCTCGCGCCGGAGGAGCGCGAGGGCATCCGGCGTAACGCGGAGACTTATCTCCGGCTCTCGGCCGCCCATCGGGAAGCGACCTCCTGAACCGCTCCTAGACTCGGAGGATGGCTTCGACCCCGCGCGTGCACATCATCCACGAGAACCCCGAATGGCTGCCGCCTCTCGCCGCCGCGTTCGAGGCGGAGGGTGTGCCGTTCACCGAGATCCTGCTCACCGAGGATGCCGTGCACGAGGGCATCGACCTCTCGGCGGCGCCGGCGCCCGGCGTCTACTGGTCGCGGATGAGCGCCTCGGCGCACACCCGCGGCAACCCGCACTCCAAGGACTACACGCGGGCGCTGCTCTCCTGGCTCGAGAACTCCGGGGCGCGCGTGGTGAACGGGCGATCCGTGATCGACCTCGAGGTGAGCAAGGTCGACCAGCACCTGCGCCTCGGCCGGGCGGGGTTCGACGTGCCGCGCACCGTCGCGGTCTTCGGGCGCGGAGGGCTCGTGGCCGCGGCCCGCGACTTCGAGCTGCCCTTCATCTCGAAGCACAACCAGGGCGGCAAGGGCCTCGGGGTGCGGCGCTTCGACAGCCACGCGGAGTTCGAGGCCTACGTGACGGGGCCGTCGTTCGAGGAGCCCGTCGACGGCATCACGCTGCTGCAGGAGTTCCTCGTGGCGGCGGAGCCGTTCGTGACGCGCGCCGAGTTCGTGGGCGGGCGGTTCGTGTACGCCGTGCGGGTCGACACCTCTGCCGGCAGCTTCGAGCTCTGCCCGGCGGATGCCTGTGCGGTGCCGGGTGCGGATGGGGTGACCCCGCCGCCGCTGTTCTCCCTGAGGGAGGGCTTGGAAGGGGATCCGCTGATCGCCCGCTACGAGGCGTTCCTCGCCGAGAACCTCATCGACATCGCCGGGATCGAGTTCATCGAGACCGCCGATGGGCGCCGGGTGACCTACGACATCAACACCAACACGAACTACAACCCGGATGTCGAGGCGGCGAGCCCCGTGTCGGGCCCGCGCTCGATCGCGCGCTTCTTGGGCGGGCTGCTCTGATGGGGGCCGCATCTGAGGGATCCGTGCCTGTGACGCCCATGCGGTTCGGCTACTGGACCCCGATCTTCGGCGGGTGGCTGCGCAACGTCGACGACGAGGAGACGCCCACGACCTTCGCCCACGTCAAGGAGATCGCGCAGACCGCCGAGGCCACGGGCTTCGACGTGACGCTCATCGCCGAGCTCAACCTCAACGACATCAAGGGCCAGGAGGCGCCGAGCCTCGACGCATGGGAGCTCGCCGCCGCCGTGGCGGCCGTCACCTCGCGCCTCGAGATCCTCACCGCCATCCGCCCCGGTTACCACCTGCCCGCCGTGGCGGCGAAGCGGGCGGCCACGATCGACGACATCAGCGGCGGTCGCTTCACGCTCAACGTGGTGTCGGCGTGGTGGGCCGAGGAGGCGCGGCAGTACGGCGGCATCTTCTCCGAGCACGACGACAGGTATCGGCGCAGTCTCGAGTTCGTCGAGATCCTGCGCGGGCTGTGGTCGGAGACGCCGTTCAGCTTCTCGGGCGAGTACTACGAGCTCACGGACACCTACCTGTCGCCCAAGCCGCAGGTGCAGCCGGTCATCTACGCCGGCGGCGAGAGCGAGGGCGGCAAGAACGCCATCTCGCGCTTCGCCGACGCCTACGTGACCCACGGCGGCACTCCCTCCGAGCTGCGCACGAAGATCGCCGACCTCACCGCGCGGCGAGCCGCCGTCTCCGCCACGCCGTTCTCCTCGTTCGGCATGGCCGCGTACGCGATCGTGCGCGACACCGAGGAGGAGGCGCAGGCCGAGCTCGAGCGCATCACGGATGTGCGGGGCGGGGCCGCCTACGAGTCGTACCAGGACTTCGTGTCGAAGTCGCAGCTCGAGACCACCGTCGACCTGCGCGACTACTCGGTGTCGAACCGGGGGCTGCGGCCGGATCTGGTGGGAACGCCCGATCAGGTGGCGGAGCGGATCGTGGAGTTCTCGCGGGCCGGCGTCGACCTGCTGCTGCTGCAGTTCTCGCCGCACCTGCGCGAGATGCAGCGCTTCGCGGCGGAGGTCATCCCGCGCGTGCGCGCACTGGAGGCCGCCGCCCTCGAGGCCCGCTGACCCGAGGGTGGGGTCGTCTCCGCTGACGTGACTGGTAGGGGCGGATGCGCTGACCTCACTGTCAGGGGGCGTAGGTAGTGTGGCGGCATGGCCGAGATGACACCCGCGGAATCGTTGATCGGCGACGAACTGCTGCAGCGCATCCGGTCGCGGGCCTCCGTGCACGACCGCGAGAACACCTTCCCGGTCGACGACCTGCGCGAGCTCGCCGAGGTGGGCTACCTGCGCATGTTCGCCCCCGTCGACGACGGCGGGCTCGGCTTCGGCCTCGAGCGCGTGGCCCGCGAGCAGACCCGCTTGGCCACGGCGGCCCCCGCCACGGCGCTCGCCCTCAACATGCACCTAGTGTGGACCGGCGTGGCCAAAGTGCTGCTCGAGCGCGGCGACGACTCGCTGCGCTGGGTGCTGCAGGATGCGGTGGCCGGCGAGGTCTTCGCGTTCGGCAACAGCGAGGCCGGCAACGACCTCGTGCTCTTCGACTCGCGCACCGCGGCGGTGCCGGCGGCCGACGGGTCGTACGCCTACACGGGCCGCAAGATCTTCACGTCGCTCTCTCCCGTCTGGACCAGGCTGGGGGTCTTCGGGCGCGATGACAGCGACCCCGAGCATCCGCTGCTCGTGCACGCCTTCCTCGACCGCAGCACCGCCGGTGTCACGACGCTCGACGACTGGGACACCCTGGCCATGCGGGCCTCGCAGAGCCGCACCACGGTGCTCGACGGCGCCGTGGCCGAGGCGTCGCGGGTGATCAGGCGGCTGCCCGTGGGGCCGAGTGCCGATCCGCTCGTCTTCGCCATCTTCTCGAACTTCGAGATCCTCGTGGCCGCGGTCTACACGGGCATCGGCCAGCGGGCTCTCGAGCTCGCCGTGGAGGCCGCGCACCGGCGCACCTCGCTCAAGTTCGGGGGGCGGCCGTACGCGCATGACCCCGACATCCGCTGGAAGCTAGCGGCGGCGGGGATCGCGCAGGACGGCATCCCGCCGCAGATCCGGGCGCTCGCCGTCGACCTCGACGAGCACGTGCAGCACGGCGCCGCCTGGTTCCCGCTGCTCGTGGGGCTCAAGGTGCGCGCCACCGAGAACGCGCGGTTCGTGGTCGACCAGGCGCTGCGTGTCTCCGGCGGCTCCTCCATCGCCAACTCGAGCGAGCTCGGGCGGTTGTACCGCGATGTGGTGGCGGGCATCTTCCACCCCTCCGACGGGGAGTCGGCGCACTCCACCGTGGCGAACGCTCTGCTCGGGCCGATCCCGGAGTGAACGCCTCATGAAGACCAGGGCGCGGGTGATCGCGGCCGGGCTCGTCGTGCTCGTGGCGGCGGGGCTCGGCGGGTGCGTGGGCGGTGCGCCGGGCAACGCGGGCTCGGTGGAATCCACGGCGGATTCCACTGCGGGTGGCAGCGCTTCGGGTGCGACCGCAGAGGGTGGGGCCGGCGCGGGCGGGGGTACGGTGGCGCGGGCGCGCGGCGAGTTCCCGGTGGTCACGCGGCAGCAGCAGGTGCGGCTCTACGCCCAGGTGAGGCTCGACACCATGACGCTCGAGCAGAAGATCGCGTCGCTCTTCATGGTGCACATCGCGGGCAGCGATCCGGCGCCCGTGCGGGCCTACCTCGCGGCGCACGATACCGCCGGCGTGCTGCTGCTCGGCGACAACGTGCCGGGGAGCACGGCGCAGACGGCGGCGTTCACGGCCGCGCTCCGCTCGGGAACCCCAGGCAGCGGCGGCACCGAGGGGCTCGGCACCCTCGTGGCGATCGACGAGGAGGGCGGCATCGTGGCGCGCCTCTCGGCCGACACCTTCGCCTCCGCCGAGACGCTCAAGAGCCAGCCCGTGGAGGCCACGACCGAGGCCTTCCGCCAGCGGTCAGCGCTGCTCGACGAGACCGGCATGAGTGTGAACTTCGGCATCGTGGCCGATGTGACGAGCGACCCATCCTCGTTCATCTACGAGCGCGCCCTCGGCACGGATGCCGGCGGGGCGAGCGAGCGGGTGGCGGCCGCCGTGGGCGCGGAGGAGGGTGTGGTGTTCAGCACGCTCAAGCACTTCCCGGGGCACGGTGCGGCGTCGGGCGACTCGCACAGCTCGGTGCCGACGACCGATCTGCCGCTCGACGCGTGGCGAGCGGAGGACGCTCCGCCGTTCGCCGCCGGCATCGACGCGGGCGCCGAGCTCGTGATGTTCGGTCACCTCGTGTACTCGTCGGTGGATGGTGCGCCGGCGTCGCTGTCGAAGCCGTGGCACGACATCCTGCGCGACGAGCTCGGGTTCGACGGTGTGGCCGTCACCGACGACCTGCTCATGCTCGAGGCCTCAGGGGTGCCCGCCTACGCCGACCGCACGGCCAACGCGATCGCGGCGATCGGCGCGGGCAACGACCTGCTGCTCTACAACACGACGGTCGACGTTCCCGCGCTCGTGACGTCGGTGGCGTGGGCGGTGCGCACAGGAGCCCTGTCGGAGGACACCGTCGACGAGGCGGCGCTCCGCACCCTCGAGCTCCGCCGCGAACTCTGGCTCCGCCAGAACCCCACCCCCGCCCCCGCGGAGTAGCGCCGCCGGGCGGGCGCGCCAGGGATTAGGTGGGCGCCGCGCCAGGCCGCATCCATCCGCTGCTCAGACCGCGGGTGGCCCCTGGGGCTGATCCGGCTGCGGGGGCTGCTGAGTCTGGCCGGCCTGCTGAGGAGCCTGGGTGGACTGCTGCTGCTGCTGGGTGGGCTGCTGTTCCGGCT
The DNA here is from genome assembly GCF_041927495.1 of Herbiconiux liukaitaii. Taxonomy (NCBI): domain Bacteria; kingdom Bacillati; phylum Actinomycetota; class Actinomycetes; order Micrococcales; family Microbacteriaceae; genus Herbiconiux; species Herbiconiux liukaitaii. The sequence goes on from NZ_JBHFHG010000006.1 coordinate 176,999, forward strand.
GGGTGGGCTGCTGCGGGCGCATGGGCTGGTGGGCCGGCGCGGCGGACTGCTGCTGCGCTGCGGACTGCTGCTGTGCGTGCGGCTGCGTGGCCCGGCGGGAGCCGCGGCGGCTGAGGGCCACGATGAGCACGATCACGCCGGCGATCACCGCGAGCGGCAGCAGCCACGGGAGGAGCACACCGATCACCACGACGAGCCCGCTGAGCGTGGCCACGAGCGACGCCCATCCCACCGCGAGTCCGCTCCAGAAGTCACCGGGTGCGCTCGAGGGCAGTGCGCCCTTCTCGCGCAGGTCGAGCGTGAGGGTGGAGTACGAGATCTGATCGGCCAGGTACTCCTTCTGCGACTTGAGGCTGTCGAGCTGCCCCTGCCTGTCGGAGATGGCCGTCTCGAGCTCCACGAGGTCGGCCGTCGTGGCCGCGCTGTCGACGAGGGCGAGCAGCCGGTCGACCGAGGCCTGCAGGGCCTCGATCTGCGCGTCGAGATCGCGCACCTGGAGGGTCACGTCGCTCGAATCGACCGAGACGGAGTCGACGGTTCCGAGGTCGCGGAGGCTCTCGATGGCCGCATCCACGTCGTCCGAGGGGATGCGCACGGTGAGCTGCGAGCTCGCCCGGCTGTCGTCGGTGCCGCTCTGCTGCGAGCGGGAGTCGATGCGCCCGTCGAACGAGTCGACCAGGGCGACCGCTTCGTCGGTGGCCACCTGGGCATCGTCGACCGTGATGCTGATCCAGCCCGTGGTGATGACGCTCTGCTCGGCGGGCAGCTGCGACTCGTCGGCGAACCCGCTCTCACCGGAACTCACCTCGGCCGGGCCTTCCTGGCTCGAACCGCTGTCGGGGGCCGATCTGTCGATGGCGGAGGGGTCGCTCGCCGTGGACGACCCCTGCGAGGAGGAGCACCCCGCGAGGAGCACGACGGCGAGCACGGCAGCGGAAGCGAGGATCGGTCGTTTCATGCCGCCAGACTAGGGACGGCACGCTGGGACCGGGCTGGGTCGCTCCGGATGGTTATCCGGTCGTTACCCGCGCTCCCGCGCCGAGCGGCCCGCACGCCGACCGCATAGAGTCGCAACCATGGACACTCGCACCCTCGGACGCACCGGACGCACCATCTCCTCCATCGGACTCGGCACCTGGCAGCTCGGCGCGGATTGGGGTGACGTCGATGAGGACTCGGCCCTCGACGTGCTCGCCGCCTCCGCCGAGGCCGGGGTCACCTTCTTCGACACCGCTGACGTCTACGGCGACGGTCGCAGCGAGCAGGTGGTCGGCCGCTTCCTCGCCGAGAACCCCGGTTCGGGCATCACGGTCGCCACCAAGATGGGCCGCCGCGGCCCGCAGGAGCCGGGGGAGTTCACGCTCGAGAACTTCCGCGCCTGGACGGATCGCTCGCGCAAGAACCTCCGCGTCGACACCCTCGACCTCGTGCAGCTGCACTGCCCGCCCACGCCCGTGTTCTCCACCGACGCCGTCTACGACGCGCTCGACACCCTCGTCGACGACGGGGCCATCGCGGCCTACGGCGTGAGCGTCGAGACGTGCGACGAGGCCCTCGCCGCCATCGCGCGGCCAGGCACCGCGACCGTGCAGATCATCCTCAACGCGTTCCGGCTGAAGCCGCTCGACGAGGTGCTGCCCGCCGCGAGCGCAGCCGGAGTCGGCATCATCGCGCGGGTGCCGCTGGCCTCGGGCCTGCTGAGCGGCCGCTACACGGAGTCGACCACGTTCTCGGCCGACGACCACCGCTCGTACAACCGCGACGGCAGCGCGTTCGACGTGGGGGAGACCTTCTCGGGAGTCGACTACGCCGACGGGGTCAAGGCGGCCCAGGAGTTCGCGGCGCAGCTGCCCGAGGGTGTGGCGCCGTCTGCGGCCGCGATCGCGTGGGTGGCCGCTCAGCCGGGTGTCTCTGCCGTCATCCCCGGGGCGCGCAACCGTGCGCAGGCCGAGTCCAACGCGGCCGCCGGTTCGCTCGAGCTGCCCGCAGGGCTCGACGCCGCCGTGCACACCCTCTACGACCAGTACTTCCGCGCCGCCATCCACCCCCGCTGGTAGCGCACCGGCCGTTGTGCCAGCACCGCCCGGCCCGACTGGCGGTCGGGGGTGCGGGTGTGGCGGTTCCGCCGGTAGCGCTTGGCACCGGCTGGGCCGGCCCGGCGGCCTCAGTTGCGGTCGTCGGGGTCGACTCCGGTGCGCTCGCCCGTCTCCAGGGTGGCGAGGGCGGCGAGGTCGTCGGCGTCGAGCGTGAAGTCGAAGACGTCGATGTTCTCCAGGATGCGCGAGGGCGTGACCGACTTCGGGATGATCGCGATGCCGAGCTGCAGGTGCCAGCGCAGCACGATCTGAGCGGGCGTGCGCCCGTGCTTGCCGGCCAGCTGGGCGAGCACGGATCCGTCGCCCGCCTGATCGAGCACCTGACCGCGGGCGAGCGGCGACCACGCCTGGGTCACGATCCCGAGCCCGGCGTCGAAGGCGCGCAGTTCGGCCTGGGGGAGCCACGGGTGCAGTTCCACCTGGTTCACCGCGGGCACCACACCCGTCTCGCCCACGATGCGCTCGATGTGCTTCGGGTGGAAGTTCGCCACGCCGATCGACGTCGCCCGCCCCTCCTCACGCAGCCGGATGAGGGCACGCCAGGTGTCGACGTACCTGTCCGAGGCGGGTGCCGGCCAGTGGATGAGGTAGAGGTCGACGTGGTCGGTGCCCAGCCGCTCGAGGCTCTCGTCGAACGAGCGCAGCGTGGAGTCGTAGCCGTTGTCGGTGTGCCACACCTTCGTGGTCACGAACACCTCGTCGCGCGGCAGGCCGCTGCGTCGCAGGCCCTCGCCGACGCCGCGCTCGTTGAGGTACATCGCGGCGGTGTCGATGAGCCGGTAGCCGTGCTCGAGCGCGAAAGCGACCGCGTCGGCCGACTCCGCATCCGTGGTCTTGTACACGCCGAGACCGAGCTGCGGCAGGCTGCGACCGTCGTTGAGGGCGAGCAGGGGGGAGAGCGGATCGGCCATGCGTCCATTATCCCAGCCCCGCAGGGCCGGCCGGCCCGACAGAGCTCAGCTCAGGCGTGCCCGGCTCAGCCGACGACGGTGGTGGGCTCCGTGTCGGGCAGCGGGCTCGCATCCCGACCCCGGAGATCGGGGTGGAAGCGCTTGCCGAGCACCGGCACCACGAAGCCGAAGAACGCGAGCCCCGCCGCCACGAGGAACGCGCCCGTCGGCCCGACGCCGTCGATGAGGAAGCCCGCGAGCGCCGAACCCACCGCCGCTCCGATGAGCTGGCCCGTGCCCACCCAGCCGTACGCCTCCGCGGTGTCGCTGAAGCGCACGCTCGCCGAGACGATCGAGAACATCACCGCGAGGGCGGGCGCGATGCCGATGCCCGCGATGAAGAGCACGATCGAGAGCCACCAGATGTTGAGCGAGGCCGCGGCGACAGCGGTGCCCACGAACACGATCGCCATGCGCTTCGCGAGCGCCCACGGGCCGATGGGTCGGTGCCCGAGCGACAGCCCGCCGACGAGCGAACCGACGGCGAAGATCGCGAGCACGATGCCGGCCTCCGCGCCGCCCTCGCCGAACGCCGAGACCACACCGGCTTCGATGGCGGCGCACGTGGCGACGAGCAGGAAGCCCACCACGGTGGCCAGCAGCACCGGCGGCTTCTTGAGCACCGCTCCGAGCTTGCGCTTCGAGCGCGGGATGCGCACCCGGCCGAGCTCGGGGCTCGTGAGGAACCAGATGCCGCCGCCCACGAGGAACGCGACCGCGAGCAGGATGCCCCAGACCGTGCCGATCTGGAGCGACACGAAGGTCGTCATGACGGGGCCGAGCACCCAGATGATCTCCTGTGCCGACGCGTCGAGGGAGAACAGCGGGGTGAGCTGCTTGGAGTTGACCATCTTGGGGTAGATGGTGCGCACGGCGGGCTGAATGGGCGGCATCGTGAGACCGGCCACGAACGCCACGGCCATGTCGGCCGCGATGCCCAGCGGCACGAGGGCGATCACCGAGATGGCGCTCGCGCAGACGATCATGGTGCTGAGGATGACGGGACGCATGCCCCAGATGCCCATCAGTCGGCTCGTGAGCGGCCCGGCGATGGCCTGACCGATGCTGAGCGCGGCGAGCACGAGGCCGGCCACCCCGTAGGAGTCGTAGGTGTGCTCGATGTGCAGCAGGAACGCGAGCGACAGCATGCCGAACGGGAACCGGGCGGTGAGCTGAGCGGCGATGATGCGAGCGACCCCACGGGTCTTGAGAAGATCGGCGTAGCTGCTCACTGAAGAGATTGTAGCGGGCGGGGTGGGTGGGCCAGCGGGGTGGGGTGTGTGGCACGGGTGGGGTGTGGGCACGGAGGGGGTGTGGGCGGCGTGAGGCACGGAGGGTGTGGGCGATGTGAGGCACGGATGGGGTGTGGGCGACGTGTGGCACGCGTGAGGTGTGGGCGGCGTGGGGCACGGATGGGGTGTGCGCGGCGTGAGGCACGGATGGGGTGTGTGGGGGGCGTGAGGCACGGATGGGGTGTGGGCGGTGTGGGGCACGGAGGGGGTGTGGGCGATGTGAGGCACGGAGGGGGTGTGCGCGGCGTGAGGCACGGGTGAGGTGGCGGGCGGGTGGGAGTTCGGCTGTGTTGGTTGCCGGGGGCGCCGTGCTTCGCGCGGCGTCCCCGGGCTGCGCCGGTCCCTGCCCGGCGCAGGGCGGCGTGTTCGGCTGCCGTCGCTTCGCGGCGGCGGCCTCACCTTGGGTCGTCGAGTACGGCCCGTTGCGTGGTGGCTTCGTGCCTGGCTTCGCCGGCAGCGGGCAGATCGCGAACCACCATTCCCCGGGCCTCTGCTCTCTTGCGAAAGCAGCTGGGCGCTCCTACTCGACCCGAGGTGACACCGACGCCGCGCAGCGACGGCGGCGTCACATGTCCCCGGCGCCGCAGGAGCGGCGGCGCCGAATGAAAACACAGCTAAGCCAGGAGCTTCGTGATTCGTTGCAAGGAGGCGGGCTCTGCCGTGCCCAAGGGCTGCGCGAAGAGGCTCACTCGGAGTTCCTCCAGGAGCCAGCGGGCTCGCACGAGGTTGGCGGGGGAGTGGGGGGCCAGGGGGAGGCGGCCGCCTGCGTCGGTGTAGCGGGCTGTGGCGGTCTGCACCTCGGTCATCCAGGCGCGGTCGCGGGCCGGGTTGTCGGGCAGCTTCTCGAGGCGGTAGACGATGCCCGCCAGGTAGCGCGGCAGGTGCTCCAGGCGCGCGAGGCCCGTCTCGCTGATGAAACCCGGGCGCACGAGGGTGGCGAGCTGCTCTCGTGCGTCGCTCACCGCGGGCAGGAGCGCCATGCTGGAGGTCTTCTTGAGGGCGCGGTCGACATCCCGCGCGGCCGTGAGGATGCGCAGAACCGTCGCGACCGTGCGGTCGAGCAGCGGCAGAACGGCCTTCGAGAGCCGGTCGCGCACGGCCTCGAACCCGGCGGCGGTCCACACGAGCCCGTCGGGGTGCAGAGCGAAGAGGGCCTCGTCGGCGCACGCCGCCATGGCGTCGTCGAAGAGCGCGTTGACGTTCTGGTACGGGCTCGTGGCCAGCAGCAGCTTCTCGTTCTGCGTGAGGTGCTCGCGCACGTACGACGCGGGGCTCGGCACCGCGAGCAGCAGCAGCCTGCGCACTCCGGCGGGAGTGGTCTCGGCCTGCTCGGCCGCCGTGGCCATGAGCCGCAGCGCCACCGTGCTCTTCTCGTCGACGAGAGCGGGGTAGGCGCGGATGACGCCCCCGTGCTGCTCGGTGTCGACGAACCGCGGCAGGTCGCCGAGATCCCACGAGGTGAGCCCCGCGCGCTCGGCGAACCCACCTGTGCGGCGCCCGCCGGCAGCTGCGGTGGCGGCCGCCCGAGCGGCGACTCCGGGTGCTGCGCCGGTGGGCTGCGCACGGGGCTCGCTCTTCCCACGATCGGCTTTCGCTGCCGTGCCTCCCGAGGCGCGCGCGATGCTGGCGCGGGCCGCATCCGCGAGCGACGCCTGCAGGGCCGCCAGATCCTTGCCCGCCCCCACGGTCGCCCCGCGCTCGTCGACCACCCGGAACGTCACCCGCAGGTGCTCCGGCAGTTTCGACCGGTCGAAGTCCACCGCCGACACCGGCACGTGCACGAGCTTCTGCATGAGAGCAGCGAGGCTCGCCAGGAAGTCGTCCCCCGCATCCGGCCCCAGCTCGGCCAGCAGCCGCGTGGCCCAGTCGGTGGCGGGCACGAAGTTCACCCGCAGCCGCTTCGGCAGCGAGCGGATGAGCGCGGTCACGAGCTCCTGCCTGAACCCGGGCACCTGCGACTCGAACGCCCGCTCCTCGAGCCGCGGCAGCAGGGCGAGCGGCACGGTGGCTGTGACGCCGTCGTCGTCCGACCCCGGCTCGAAGCGGTAGCGCAGCGCGAGCCGCTGGTCGCCCTGCTGCCACATCGCCGGGAACTCGGTCTCGTCGACCTCGGGCGCCCCCTCGGGCAGCAGGGTCTCGAGCGTCATGGTGAGCAGCGCGGGGTCGTCGTGACGCGCCGTCTTCCACCACCCCTCGAAGCTCCGCTGCGACACCACGTCGCGCGGGATGCGGGCCTGGTAGAACTCGAACACGGCCTCGTCGTCGAGCAGCAGGTCGCGGCGCCGCGAGCGCTCCTCGAGCTGCTCGAGGTCGCGCCGGAACTCCCGGTTGGCGCGGTCGAACGCCTGCTGCGACTCCCACTCGCCCTCCACGAGCGCGTGCCGGATGAAGAGCTCACGCGCGTACTCGGGGTCGATCCGAGCGAACTGCACCCGCCGGCGCGCCACGATCGGCACCCCGTAGAGCGTCACGCGCTCGTACGCCACGGCCGCACCCTGCTTCTTCTCCCAGTGCGGTTCGGAGTAGCTGCGCTTCAGCAGATCCCCGGCGAGCGGCTCGGCCCAGGTCGGATCGATGGCCGCGCTCATCCGCGCGAACAGTCGACTCGTCTCCACGAGCTCGGCGCTCATCACGGCCGCCGGCTGCTTCTTGGCGAGAGCGGATCCGGGGAAGATCATGAACCGGGTCTGCCTGGCCCCCAGGTAGTCGCGCTTCGCCTGGTCGCGCAGTCCGATCTGCGAGAGCAGGCCGGAGAGGATCGACTTGTGGATGCCGTCCGGGTTCACACTCGGCTCGCCGATGGTGAGGCCGAGGGGCTTGGCGAGCTGGCGCAGCTGGCGGTAGACGTCCTGCCACTCGCGGATGCGCAGGTAGTTGAGGAACTCGGCCTTGCAGAGGCGACGGAACGCACTCGATGAGAGCTCGCGCTGCTTCTCCTCGAGGTAGTTCCAGAGGTTGAGCAGCGTGAGGAAGTCGCTCGTCTGATCGGCGAACCGCGCGTGCAGCTCGTCGGCGCGACCGCGCTTCTCGAGGGGTCGCTCGCGGGGATCCTGGATGGTGAGCCCCGCCACGATGGCGAGCACCTCGCGGCTCGTTCCGGTGCGCTTCGACTCCACCACCATGCGCGCGAAGCGCGGCTCGATGGGCAGGCGTGCGAGGTCGCGACCCACGGCGGTGAGGCGGGGCACCGCATCCTTCGTCTCGGGCGCGCGCAGGGCGTTGAGCTCGGTGAGGAGGTCGACGCCGTCCTTGATGCCGCGCGAGTCCGGCGGCTGCAGGAACGGGAAGGCGGCCACGTCGCCGAGGCCGAGCGAGATCATCTGCAGGATGACGGCCGCGAGGTTGGTGCGCAGGATCTCCGGATCGGTGAACTCGGGGCGGCGGGTGTAGTCCTCCTCCGAGTAGAGGCGGATGGCGATGCCGTCGCTCGTGCGGCCCGAGCGGCCGGAGCGCTGGTTGGCGCTCGCCTGCGAGATCGGCTCGATCGGCAGTCGCTGCACCTTGGAGCGCACCGAGTACCGGCTGATGCGTGCGGTGCCCGAGTCGATCACGTACTTGATGCCCGGCACCGTGAGGCTCGTCTCGGCCACGTTGGTGGCGAGGATGACGCGGCGACGGATGCCCGGTGTCGACGACCGCTGGAACACGCGGTGCTGGTCGGCGGCGCTCAGGCGGCCGTAGAGCGGGAGCACCTCCACACCGTTGCCCGTCGACGCGCTGCGGCTCGCGTACTTGCCGCGGAGGGCGTCTTCGGCGTCGCGGATCTCGTTCTCGCCCGAGAGGAACACGAGCACGTCACCCGGAGCTTCGCGTTCGAGCTCGTCGAGGGCTTCGCCGATGCCCTCGAAGAGGTCCTTCGGTTCGCGCTCGCCGCCGCCCGGGCCGCCCTTGCCTCCGCCGGCGCCTGCTGCTCCACGGCCGCCGCTCGGCCCTGCCGATCCGCGGCCGCCGCCGCGAGCGGGCCGGGCGGGTGGGCGCGAGTTGGTGCCGCTGCCGCTGCCGCTGCCGCTGTCGCCGCCCTCATCCTCGTCGTCGTCCGGGTCATCGGAGGGCGCATCCGGAGCGAGCGGCCGGTAGCGGATCTCGACCGGGAACGTGCGCCCCGAGACCTCCACGATCGGCGCGGGGCTGCCGTCGGCGGCCGCGAAATGCCGGGCGAAGCTCTCGGGGTCGATCGTGGCGCTCGTGATGATGAGCTTGAGGTCGGGGCGCTTCGGCAGCAGCTGCTTGAGGTAGCCGAGCAGGAAGTCGATGTTGAGGCTGCGCTCGTGCGCCTCGTCGATGATGATCGTGTCGTACCGGCTCAGCATCCGGTCGTGGTTCATCTCGTTGAGCAGGATGCCGTCGGTCATGAGCTTGATGCGCGTGGCCGCGGAGGCGCGGTCGGTGAAGCGCACCTGGTAGCCCACGAGGCCGCCGACCTCCTGGCCGAGCTCCTCCGCGATCCGCTCGGCGATCGTGCGCGCCGCGAGCCGCCGTGGCTGGGTGTGACCGATGTTCTCGCGGCCGAGCTCGAGGCAGATCTTCGGCAGCTGCGTGGTCTTGCCCGAGCCCGTGGCGCCCGCCACGATCACGACCTGGTTGTCGCGGATGGCGTCGGCGATGTCGTCCTTCCGCTGGCTGACGGGCAGCTCGGGAGGGAAGACGATGCGGAGGGCGGAGGTCTCAGACATGAGCCCTCCATCGTAAGTCCCCGAGCCGCCCACCCGTCACCCGCCCCGCCTCTCGGCTCAGGGGCGTGCGGCGGCGGCGTGGGTGAAGGCGGCCAGTTCGGCGGCCATGGGGGTGGGATCCCAGGAGTGCATGGCGCCTGCGATCTCTTTCTCCACCGCCTGGGGCATCGCGCCCGTCACGAGGGCGGCGGCCGCTTTCATCTCGGGGAAGGTCTCGGTGCCGTACATCGTGAGCACGGGCACGCGGATGTCGGCCAGCTCGCCGCTCGCGAGCGCCTCGGACGCCCAGACGAGCGAGCGCCCGTCGGCCCGCAGCGTGCGGGCGGACTTCAGGATGGCTGGCCAGGCCGGCGAGGAGCTCGCGGCCTCGAGGAACTCGGGCGGCATGTCGCGCATGTACTGCCGCTGGGCGCCGTCGAGGTCGCCGGCGTCGAGCAGGCGCTCGAACTCGGCGATCCACTCGGCTGTGCCCTCGGCATCGGCGCTGAGCGGGAACTCCCACAGTGCCAGCCCGCTCACGGGCAGGCCGGCCGCCGCCGCGGCGAGCGCGAGGGAGCACCCGGAGGAGTGGCCGCACAGCACGGCGGGGGTCTCGGCGTCGCCCGTGGCGGCTTCGATGGCGGCGCGGATGGCGTCTAGCTCGCGATCGAGGTCGAGCACGCCCTCCGCCTCGCTCTCGCCGCGGCCGAGGCGGTCGAACACGAGGGTGGTGATGCCCTCGAGTGCCGCCAGGCGGGCGGTCGCGGTGGTGATGGGGTCGCCCGCGCGGAACGGCCCGGCACCCGCGATGAACACCAGGGCGGGCCCCTCCCCGTACCGGTCGAACGCGACCCGATCCCCGCGAGCACTCTCGACGAACTCGGTGGGCCGGACCTCCACGCCCGACGACCCGGCGGCGGATGGCTCGATGGATGACGGCGCTGCGGTGGTGGGCGGCTCTGTGGATGACTGCTCTGTCATGGGGCGCTCCCGTGGTCTCGTGCGGTCGGCGATCGGCCGCGGCGGGGCCAGGCGGGCTCCGGATGCCCCGACCCTAGCCCCGTCGGTGGGCCGCGTCGAGGGTCGATGCGCAGAAGGAGCCCGTTCGCGGGCCCGGCGTAGGGTCGGGAAGGTGACCACGAGCGAGAACCCCCGCAACCACCTCGGCGATGCCGTGAGCCCCTACCTGCGCTCGCACGCGGGCAACCCGGTCGACTGGTTCCCCTGGGGCGAGGCGGCGTTCGACGAGGCACGGCGGCGCGGGGTGCCGCTGCTCGTCTCGATCGGCTACTCCACCTGCCACTGGTGTCACGTCATGGCCCGCGAGAGCTTCGCCGATCCGCTGCTCGCCGCCCAGCTCAATGAGCGCTTCGTGGCCATCAAGGTCGACCGCGAGGAGCACCCCGAGGTCGACTCGGTGTACCTCACGGCCGCCGGCGCCTTCACGCGCAACCTGGGCTGGCCGCTCAACGTCTTCGTCACGCCCGAGGGCCGCGCGTTCTACGCGGGCACGTACTGGCCGCCGGTGGCGGTCGACGGCCACCCCGCCTTCGCCGACGTGCTCGACGCGGTGCACGAGGCCTGGACCGAGCGGCACGACGAGGTGCTCGACACCGCGGATCGCCTGGCGGCCGCGATCGCCGCGAGCACGTCGGTGGCCACGCGGGAGCAGGGGCCCGCGGATTCGGGGGCGGCAGCGGAGGCAGGAGCGGCGGGGGTGGCGGGCGCGACAGCGGATGCGGGGTTCTCGGCGGTCATCGACGAGCTGCTCGGCTACGAGGATGCGGAGTTCGGCGGGTTCGGCTCGGCCCCGAAGTTCCCGGTGGCGCCGGTGCTGGGGTTCCTGCTCGGCTCGGGTGAGGATCGGGCGGTGCAGCTGGCTCAGCGCACGCTCACGACCATGGCGGCGTCCGAGCTGCGCGACCCGGTCGAGGGCGGTTTCTTCCGGTACAGCACGCAGCGCGACTGGAGCGACCCGCACTACGAGCGAATGCTCTACGACAACGCCCTGCTGCTGGATGCGTACACGACGGCCTGGGCGCAGACGGGACAGGATGTGCTGCGCGAGGCCGCGGAGGGGATCGCGCACTTCCTGCTCACGGTGCTGCAGCTGCCGTCGGGCGGTTTCGCCTCGGCCCAGGACTCGGAGAGCACGGTCGACGGCCGCCGCGTGGAGGGCGGCTACTACCGCCTGGATGCGGCCGCGCGCGCCGAGCAGACACCGCCGGCGCTCGACGAGAAGGTGCTCGCAGGCTGGAACGGCCTCGCCATCGGAGCCCTCGCCCACGCCGCCCTCGTCTTCGACCGCCCCACCTGGACCCTCGCCGCCCAGCACGCCGCCGACCACCTCCTCGCCGTCCACGTCCTCCCCACCCCTCCCGCCGCCGTGGATGGGACTGGGGAGCACACCCTCCCCACCCCGCCCGCCGCTGGGGATGGGAATGGGGAGAATGAGCCACCCGCCCCACCCGCCCCACCCGGCGCCAGGGGTGGGGATGGGGGTGGTGCGCCGAGTGGGGTCTCGCGCTCCGGCTCGCCCGCTCCTACCGACTCGCACGCTCCGGGGAGCTCGGGTGGGGGTGGGGTGCGGCTCGTGCGGGCCTCCATCGAGGGGCGTCTCTCGAGTGCGGCCTCGACGCCGGAGGACTACGGCATGCTCGCGGAGGGACTGCTGCGGCTGGCCTCCACCACCGGGTCGCTGCGTTACGCCGAGGCCGGGCGGATGCTCGTGGAGGCGCTGGCCGCGGCAGGCTTCCGAGCGCCCGGCGGAGGCGATCCGCTGCTCGCCGCCCAGGGCATGCTCGTGGAGCTCGACCCCTCGGAGGGCGCCTACCCCTCCGGCACGAGCGCCACGGCCGGTGCGCTCCTGCTGCTGCACGGACTCACGGGCGAGCGCCGCCACCGCGAGGCGGCCCGCGCCCTGCTCGCGCCCCTCGCCGCCCAGGCCGCCGCGCAGCCCATCTCGTTCGGCCGAACCCTCGAGCTCCTCTCCTCCCTCTCCCGCCCCGCCGAGCAGCTCGTCCTCATCGAGCCGGACCCCACCACCGACCCCGCCGAGCTCATCGAGCCCGACCCCACCACCGACCCCACCGAGCTCGCCGGTCCCGACTCCGCCGCCCACCCGGCCGAGTCGCCCGAGCCGGCGGGTGCCGCCACGCGCGACACGGCCGTCGATGAGGACCACGCGCGCAGCGAGGCCGAGGTACCCCGCGAGGGCGATACGGCCAGCGAGGCCGAGGCGCTGCGGGAGGCTGTGCGGCGGCGCACCGGTGCGCTCGTGGCGAGAGCCGGCGAGACCGAGGCCCGCCTGCTCGCAGACGCCGGCTTCGAGCTCTTCGCCGAGCGCACCGCCCGGGGATCCCGCCCCACCGCCTACCTCTGCCTCGACTTCGTCTGCCGCCTCCCCACCACCACCGCCCGCGACCTCGCCCCCACCCCGCGCGCCGCCTCCGACCCGGGCGCGATCGTGCACGACCACCCCCACCCCCACCCCCACGCCGCCTCCGACCCCGACGGCGGCCCCGGCGCCACCGTGCACAGCCCCTGATCAGGCCCCCGTGCCACACTGGAACCAAGGCCGCACGGCGGCCTCCGGACGAGGGCGCAGTACCCGGAGAGCGACAAGACTGACCACGAAAGGTCGACAGTCATGTCCTGGATCATCCTCATCCTCTCCGGCGTCCTCGAAGCCGTCTGGGCCACCGCGCTCGGCCGCTCGGAGGGCTTCACCAAGCTCTGGCCCACCGTCATCTTCGGCGGCGGCCTCGTGGCGAGCATGGCCGGGCTCGCGTTCGCGCTCCGCACCATCCCCGTCGGCACGGGCTACGCCGTGTGGGTCGGCATCGGCGCCGCCCTCACCGTGGGCTACAACATGGCCTTCGGCGACGAGGAGTTCTCGATCGTGAAGGTGCTGCTCGTGCTCGGCATCGTCGCGTGCGTCGTGGGCCTCAAGCTGCTCCACTGATCCCACGACGGTCACGGATCGGTAACGCTAACCGGCCCACGGTTGTGCAGCGCTCGCGCCCCCGGCTACCGTGACATGCCGCGGAGGCATCGCCCCGCAGAGCCCAGCCCGCAAGAACCCCGCACGAGAGAGGACGACCGTGATGTATCGCACAGATCTGACGCTCGACCTCCAGCGCGCCCTCGCAGAAGCGAACGAGCGCGACACGATCATCGACGCGGTGCACCCGGCCTGATCGCCCGGCCGCAAGGCCAGGCTCTCCCAGCCCCGTACCCGTCGAGGTCCGGGGCTTCTCCGTTGCACTCCGCAGCGGGCCCACCGCCTCCTGCCCGTGCGGGTCAGGGCGCCCCGGACGAGGGCCCATGAAGAACAAGCAACGAAGAGAGAAAGGATCATGGAGAAGATCACCGACCGCCTGTACTCGTGGGCGAGCATCCTCGACGAGAACGCCCGTGCTCAGGCCGTCACCACCTCCACTATGCCGTTCGTGTTCCCGCACCTGGCCTTGATGCCGGATGCGCACCTCGGCCTCGGCGCGACCGTCGGCTCCGTCATCCCCACGCTGGGCGCCATCATCCCGGCGGCCGTGGGGGTCGACATCGGCTGCGGCATGATCGCGGTGAAGACGCAGTTCACGCGTGAGGGCGTGGCCGAGCGGGCCGGCAACGACCCGAGGGGCCTCGCCGAGCTGCGTGAGCAGATCGAGCGCGCCATCCCGCTCTCCGCGGGCGGCACGAACCGCAAGGTCGTCGAGACGGCCGAGCCGCGCCTGCGCGAGCTGGAGGAGCGCGCCGAGGTGGCGGGCTTCGATCCGACCGCGCGCGCCAAGAACTGGCGTCTGCAGCTCGGATCGCTCGGCTCGGGCAACCACTTCATCGAGGTCTCGGCCGACGAGACGGGCGCGATCTGGCTGTTCCTGCACTCGGGCAGCCGCGGTGTGGGCAACCGCATCGCGCAGCACCACATCCAGATCGCTCGCGCGCATGCCAAGAAGCACTGGATCGAGCTGCCGGATCCGGATCTCGCCTACCTCGTGGAGGAGACCCCGGAGTTCGACCGCTACATCGCCGAGCTGCGCTGGGCCCAGCACTACGCCCTGCTCAACCGCGAGGAGATGATGGACCGCGTGGTGCGCCAGATGTCGGAGTGGATGGGGGAGCCGGTCGCCGAGAGCGAGCGGATCAATTGCCACCACAACTTCACCGAGAAGGAGCGCCACTTCGGCAAGGAGGTGTGGGTCTCCCGCAAGGGGGCCATCATCGCCACCGAGGGTGCTCCGGGCCTCATCCCGGGGTCGATGGGCACGGCCTCGTACGTGGTGGAGGGGGCGGGCAACCCGATGGCGCTCAACTCCTCGCCGCACGGCGCCGGGCGCGAGTACTCGAGGTCGAAGGCCCGCAAGACCTTCACCCACGAGCAGCTGCGCACGGCGATGGAGGGCATCGAGTTCCGTGACACGGATGCGTTCATCGACGAGATCCCGCAGGCCTACAAGCCGATCGACCGGGTCATGGAGGATGCGCAGGGCCTCGTGCGCATCCGCCACACCCTGCACCAGCTGGTCAACGTGAAGGGCGACTAGCTGCGGGTGAAGGCATGGCTGCAGTCCCGGGTCACAGCGCGAGCAGCTGCACACCGGCGAGCGAGAGCCCGCCGATGAGCAGCCATGAGCAGAGACCCACGATGAGCGCGCGCCACCCGGTGCGGGCCAGCGTGCGCACGCGGATGTTCGAGCCCAGCGCGAACAGCGCCATCGCGAGCAGTGCCGTCTGGGCGAGGTCGGCGACCGTCAGCACGAGGTCGCCGGCCTCGGTTCCCGGGGTCACGAGGAGGGTGCGCACGAGCACGGCGGCGAGGAACCCTGCGACGAACAGCGGCACGATCGGCGGCCGCTTCAGGTCGGCGGACGGATGGCGGCGCCGCTCCACGAACCCCACGATCGCGACCATCGGCGCGAGCGTGAGCACACGTGTGAGCTTCACCACGACGGCCGCGGCGAGCGCGGTGGGCCCCGCGATCTGCGCCGTCGCCACCACCTGCCCCACGTCGTGCACGCTGAGCCCCACCCACACGCCGAAGTCCTCCGGCCCGAGGCCCAGCGGGATCCGGAGGGCGGGCAGCACCACGATCGCGAGCGTGCCGCAGAGCGTCACGAGGGCGATGGGTGTGGCGGTGTCCTCGTTCTTCGACCGCGTCACCGCGGCCATCGCACCCACCGCCGAGGCACCGCAGATGGAGAACCCGGCGGCGATGAGGATCGGCTGCGTACCCGGCAGCCGCAGCAGCCGGCCGAGCAGCAGGGTCAGCACGAAGGTCAGCGAGACGATCACCACGATGACGGCGATCGCCTCCCACCCGAGGCCGGCGATGTCGACCAGGCTGAGCTTGAGGCCGAGCAGCACGATGCCGACGCGCAGCAGCCGCCTGGCCGCCACCGCGAGCCCCGGGGCCAGCGGCCCGTCGAGCACCCGCTGCACGGGCGGCAGCTGACCCGCCACGATGCCGAGCGCCACCGCCGCGGTGAGCAGCGGCACGGCCGGCAGCGCGACGTGCACACCGAACGCGAGCAGTGCCGCCCCCGCGGCCACCGCGACCCCCGGCAGCCACGAGGCGTTCCGACCGCTCCCGGCGGCAGGCGCGCCCCCGGTAGTCCCACCCCCGGCTGCCGCACCCCCGCCGGCCGGGGTCGAACTCATCGCCAGCTCGGCAGCCAGTAATGCAGGCTCAGGAACCACGCGGGCACGGGCATGCCCGTCCACACCGGGTAGAACCACGCCGTCACGAGCACGCACACCACGAGGAACGCCCCCACCACCCAGAGCGCGCGAGTGCGCACCCACCGCGGATCATGCCGCGACCCGAGCGCGAGCCCCACCACGAACGTGAGCCCCAGGATCATGTAGGGCTCGAACGCGATCGTGTAGAACTGGAAGATCGTGCGGTTGAGGTACATCAGCCACGGCAGGTACCCGGCCACCATGCCCATGAGCACGAGCCCCACCTGCCACTCGCGCTTGCGCACCAGCCGGTAGACGAGGTAGAGCAGCGCCGCCGTGGCGCACCACCAGATGATGGGGTTCGCGATCGACGTGATGTTCTCGTAGCAGACGGCGCCCCCGCACGTGCTGGCGTCGACCTCGTTGACGTACATCTGCGTCGGGCGCACGAGGAACAGCCACGTGAACGGGTTCGACGAGTAGGGATGCGGCGAGTTCTCGCCCACGTGGTAGTTGTACACGGCCACTTCGAGGTGCCAGAAGTTCTGCACCGCGAGCGGCACCCACGAGAGAGCGCCCGACCACTGGCCACCGGTGTCCTGCGCCCACGTGCGGTACATGCCGCCCGAGGTGGCGAACCAGCCGATCCAGGTGGTGAGGTAGGTGATCACGGCCACGGGCACGAGCAGCAGGAACGTGGCCGGTGCCTGCTTGAGCACCGCCGCACTGAACCACAGCGGAAGGCCGAGGCGGCGGCGCGCGAGCGCGTCGACCACCACGAGGTACACCCCGAACGCGGCGAGGAAGTACAGGCCGGACCACTTCACCGACGAGGCGAGCCCGAACGACACGGCGGCCGCGAGCACCCACGGTCGGTTCCACAGCACGGGGCCCCAGGAGGGCCGCACGGGCTCGTCGTCCGGCGACGCCCCCGGCCGCGTACCGGCCGCGACGGCCGCGGCGAGCCGGGTGGCGTGCCACTCGCGATCCAGCAGCACCGCCCCGAAGCCGAGCAGCAGGAAGAGCGCCACGATGCCGTCGAGGATGGCGACCCTGCTCATCACGATCGCGTGACCGTCGATGGCGAGCAGGAAGCCCGCGATCACGCCGAGCAGCGTCGACTTGAAGAGCCTCGTGGCGATGAGCGCCGTGAGGAGCACGAGCAGGATGCCGCAGACCGCCACGGCGATGCGCCAGCCGAACGGGTTGTCAGCGCCGAACAGCGCCATCCCGGCACCGATGATCCACTTGCCGAGCGGCGGATGCACGGCGAACGACGCGGTGGTCTGGAAGATGTCGGTGGCGCCTGCCGCGAACCGCGTGTCGGCATCGGCCGGCCAGGTGGCCTCGTAGCCGAGGTTCCAGGTGGTCCAGGCATCCTTCACATAGAAGGTCTCGTCGAAGACGAGGGTGGAGGGGTGGGCCAGGTTCACGAGCCGCAGCACGGCCGCGAGCAGCGTGACAGCGATCGGACCGCCCCAGCGCCACAGCCGCACCCTGGCCGGAGTGCTCATGAGGCGCTGCCACCGGTCGTCGAGCCGCGAGCCCGTGGGGCCGTCGACCGCGGCCGTCTCGGGTCCGGTCGTCACCTCTGTGCTCACCGGGCAATGCTAACGGTCGGGGCCAGCGGGTGTGGTGCGAGACTGGGCACATGCTCATCCTCGCGGCCACGCCCATCGGCAACCTCAAGGATGCGTCGGTGCGGCTCGTGGAGGTGCTCGAGGCCGCTCAGGTGGTCGCCGCCGAGGACACGAGGGTGACGGCGAAGCTGCTGCGCGGCCTCGGTGTGGAGAACCGGCCGCGCCTGCTGCCCCTCCACGAGCACAACGAGCGGGAGCGCTCCGCGGCGCTCGTGGAGCTCGCGCGGGAGGGCGACCTGGTGCTGCTGTCGGATGCGGGCATGCCGACGGTCTCGGATCCCGGCTACCAGCTCGTGGTCGCGGCCGTCGAGGCGGGTGTCGACGTCACCGTCATCCCCGGCCCGTCCGCCGTGGTCACCGCGCTGGCGCTCTCCGGCCTGCCCACCGACCGCTTCACCTTCGAGGGCTTCCTGCCGCGCAAGCACGGCGAGCGGTCGGCGGCGTTCCGCGCCCTCGCCAGGGAGCCGCGCACGATGGTGTTCTTCGAGTCGCCCAACCGGCTGGCCGAGTCGCTCACCGACCTCGCCGCCGAGCTCGGGGCCGATCGGCGCGTGGTGGTGGTGCGCGAGCTCACCAAGCTCTACGAGGAGGCCAAGCGCGGCACCGCCGCCGAGCTCGCCGCCTGGGCGGCCGGGGGAGTGCGCGGCGAGATCTGCATCGTGGTGGCCGGGGCGCCCGCCCTCGAGGTCGACGACGCCACGGGCATCACGCAGGTGCTCGAGCTCGTCTCCGACGGCTACCGCCTCAAAGACGCCGCGGCCGCGATCGCCGACGCCACGGGGCTCTCGAAGCGCACCCTGTACGAGGGCGCCCTCGCCGCCCGCCAGCCTGAAACCCGCCAGCCCGAACCCCGCCACCCGGAGCCCCGTCACACGGCGGGCGGCGAGTGGCCCGGCCTTTAGGATGGACTCCATGTCCGCCGGCTCCTCGTTCTACGTCACCACGCCGATCTTCTATGTCAACGACGTGCCCCACATCGGGCACGCCTACACCGAGGTCGCGGCCGACGTGCTCGCGCGCTGGCACCGCCAGGCGGGCGACGACACGTGGTTCCTCACGGGCACCGACGAGCACGGGCAGAAGATCCTGCGCACCGCCACCGCCAACGGCGTGACCCCGAAGGAGTGGGCCGACAAGCTCGTGGCCGAGTCGTGGCAGCCCCTGCTCGAGACCATCGACATCTCGAACGACGACTTCATCCGCACCACCGAGGAGCGGCACGAGACCAACGTGCAGCTGTTCCTGCAGCGCCTGTACGACGCCGGGTACATCTACACGGGCGAGTACGAGGGCTACTACTGCGTGGGCTGCGAGGAGTACAAGCAGCTCTCCGACCTCGTCGACGGCACGGGCCAGTACGAGGGGCAGCTCGTCTGCGCCATCCACTCCAAGCCCGTCGAGCTCCTCAAGGAGCGCAACTACTTCTTCCGCATGAGCGACTTCACGCAGAAGCTGCTCGACCTCTACGAGGAGCGCCCCGAGTTCGTGCAGCCCGCGAGCGTGCGCAACGAGATCGTCGCGTTCGTGCAGCGCGGTCTCACCGACCTCTCCATCTCGCGGCAGACCTTCGACTGGGGCATCAAGGTGCCGTGGGACGAGTCGCACGTGGTCTACGTGTGGTTCGACGCCCTGCTCAACTACGCGACCGCAGCGGGTTACGGATCCGACCAGGAGAAGTTCGACAGGCTGTGGCCGGCCACCCACATCGTGGGCAAGGACATCGCGCGCTTCCACGCCGTCATCTGGCCCGCCATGCTCATGGCCGCCGGCCTCGAGGTGCCCAAGCAGGTCTACGGCCACGGCTGGCTGCTCGTGGGCGGCGAGAAGATGTCGAAGTCGAAGCTCACCGGCATCGCGCCCGAGCAGATCACCGACACCTTCGGATCGGATGCGTTCCGCTACTACTTCATGCGCGCCATCAACTTCGGCCAGGACGGCTCGTTCTCGTGGGAGGATCTCGCGGCCCGCTACCAGGCCGAGCTCGCCAACGGCTTCGGCAACCTCGCCTCGCGTGTGGTCGCCATGATCACGCGCTACTTCGACGGTGTGATCCCGGCGGTCGTCGAGAGCGCGGTGACGGATGCAGAACGTTCCATCCAGGAGACCGAGCGCCGGGTCACCCTGGCCGCCGACGAGGCCATCGAGCGCGTCGCCGTGCACGAGGCCCTCGCCCGCATCTGGGAGCTCGTCGACGAGCTCAACGGCTACATCACCGTGCAGGAGCCGTGGGCGCTGTCGAAGGATCCGGCCAACGCCGAACGCCTCGCCGTGGTGCTCGGCACGGCCGTGCGCGGCCTCGGCACGCTCGCCGTGCTGCTCTCGCCCGTGCTGCCCGAGGCGTCCGCCAAGCTCTGGACGGCGCTCTCGGGCACCGCATCCGTGACCGACCAGCCCATCCGCACCGCGTGGGAGTGGACGGGTGGCGAGCGCGTGCAGCCACTCGATGCGCTCTTCCCGCGCATCGAGGTGGAGGCGACAGCATGATGCTCCCCGAGGGTCAGCCGGCGTTCCTCCGCGAACGCGAGCCGTCCGACCGCACCGAGCAGGCCTACCCGCCGCTGCCCGAGGCGCTCGTGGTGCCCGTCTACGACAACCACACGCACCTCGAGATCGCGCACGGCGCCGATCCGATCGACTATCACGAACAGCTCGACAGGGCGTCGTCGGTGGGCGTGCGCGGTGTCGTGCAGGTGGGCACGGATCTCGAGACGTCGCGCTGGTCGGCCGAGCAGGCCGCCAGGGAGCCGCGCATGCTCGCGGCTGTCGCCATCCACCCCAACGAGGCGCCCGAGTACGACGCCGCGGGCGGGCTCGACGACGCGCTCGCCGAGATCGCGGAGCTCGCGAGCTGGCCGCGCGTGCGTGCCGTGGGCGAGACGGGGCTCGACTTCTACCGCACGGGCGAGGCGGGGCTCGCTGCGCAGTACCGCTCGTTCGAGGCGCACATCGAGATCGCGAAGGAGCAGGGCATCGCGCTGCAGATCCACGATCGGGATGCGCACGCCGAGGTCATCGCCACGCTCAAGCGTGTCGGGGCTCCCGAGCGCACCGTGTTCCACTGCTTCTCGGGCGATGCCGAGTTCGCGGCCATCTGCGCCGAGAACGGCTGGTTCATGTCGTTCGCGGGCAACGTGACGTTCAAGAACGCCGGCGACCTGCGCGAGGCGCTCGAGGTGGCGCCGCGGTCGCTGCTGCTGGTCGAGACGGATGCGCCCTACCTCACCCCCATGCCCTACCGCGGTCGGCCCAACGCGCCCTACCTGATCCCGCACACCTTGCGGGCGATGGCCGCGCACCTCGGCACGGATGTGTCGATGCTCGCGGCGCAGATCTCGTCGAACACGGAGCTCGTCTACGGGCGCTGGGACGACGAGCCGGTGCAGGCCACGTGAGTTCTTCCTCCGAGGGCGGCGCGCCGGATGCGTCGGTGAGCGGCGTGCCCGATCCGTCGGAGAGCGATGCCCCGGATGCGTCGGTGTCGCTGCTCGGTCCGGCCGAGATCCGCGACCTCGCCGGCCTGCTCGACCTCACGCCCACCAAGAAGCTCGGCCAGAACTTCGTGATCGACGCCAACACCGTGCGCAAGATCGTGCGGGTGGCGAAGGTCGAGGCGGGCGACGTGGTGGTCGAGGTGGGCCCAGGTCTCGGGTCGCTCACACTCGGGCTGCTCGAGGCGGGGGCCGCCGTGGTGGCCGTGGAGATCGACCACCGGCTGGCCGAGCAGCTGCCGGTCACGGTGTCGCAGCTCGCCCCGTCTGCCCAGCTCACGGTCATCCGCGACGACGCGCTGCGCATCCGCTCGCTGCCCGACGAGCCCTCGCGGCTGGTCGCCAACCTGCCCTACAACGTGTCGGTGCCCGTGCTGCTGCACCTCCTCGAGCACTTCCCGTCGATCCGCTCGGGGGTGGTGATGGTGCAGGCCGAGGTCGGGCACCGGCTCGCGGCGGATCCGGGTTCGAAGGTCTACGGATCGCCGTCGGTGAAGGCCGCCTGGTACGGCGACTGGCGCACGGCGGGCACCGTGAGCAGGCAGGTGTTCTGGCCGGTCCCCAACGTGGACTCGGTGCTCGTGGGCTTCGAGCGCGTGGGCTCGGGCCTCGACACCGAGGAGCTGCGTGTGCGCACCTTCGAGATCGTCGACGCCGCGTTCGGCCAGCGCCGCAAGATGCTGCGCCAGGCCCTCTCGGAGCTCTTCGGCACATCCGCCGCCGCCACCGCGGTGCTCGAGGCGGCAGGAGTCGCTCCGACGGCCCGAGGCGAGTCCCTCACAGTCCACGACTTCCTCGCCATAGCCAAAGCCGCCCCCACCCCGCAACCCCCTGAGTAGCAACTACTCCTAACACCCCCGCCCCCATCGGCGAGTAGATGAATAATCATCTATTTCTATCGAGGGGGCTTCATGGTCCATTCACTGCTTCGTTCTCGTCCGGGCCGGGGTGCCGCGGTTGCTGCGGCGGCCGCACTCGCGCTCCTGGCATCGGTGCTCGCCGTGCCCACATCGGTGCTCGCCGCGGACGCCCCCGAGCGCATCGGGGGTGCCGACCGCTACGAGGTGTCCGCGCTCATCTCGCAGGAGACCTTCGACTCCGCCGTCGCCGTCGCCTACGTGGCCTCTGGCGCGGTGTTCGCCGATGCGCTCTCGGCGTCGGCTGTCGCCGGTTCCCGCCAGGCACCTGTGCTGCTCGTGTCGGCGACGGGCATCCCACCGGCCATCGCCACCGAGCTCACGCGACTGAAGCCCGCCCGCATCGTGGTGGTCGGCGGCGAGGCCACCGTGAGCGCCGAGACGCTCAAGGCGCTTGAGGCCTTCTCGCCCATCGTGGGGCGGGTGGCCGGCACGGACAGGTACGAGGTCTCCGCCCGCATCTCCGGAAGTGTGTTCGCTCCAGCCCGCCCCGTGGTCTTCGTGGCCTCCGGAGCGGTCTTCCCCGACGCGCTGTCGGGCTCTGCGGCGGCCGGTGCTCTCGGTGGCCCCGTGCTGCTCACCACCAAGGACTCGATCCCGCCGGTGGTGCTCACCGAACTGAACCGGTTGAAGCCGGAGAGGATCGTCGTGATGGGAGGCGAAGCCACCGTCTCCGAGACGGTCGTCAAGGCCCTCGCCGAGATCGCCCCCACGTCCCGTCGGGCGGGGGCCGACCGCTACGAGGTCTCCGCGCGGGCCGCCGCCGGATTCGTGACCGGTCTCGACACGGTCTACGTGGCCTCCGGCGCGGTCTTCGCCGATGCGCTGTCGGGCTCGGCCGCAGCCATTCTCGACAAAGCGCCGGTGCTGCTCGTGCAGCAGGACGGCATCCCCGACTCCGTCGCCGACGAGCTCGCCCGTCTGCGTCCCCAGCGCATCGTGGTGCTCGGTGGCCCGGCCACCGTCGGCGACGAGGTGCTCACCGAGCTCACGTCGTTCCTGCCGGGGCCGATGTGAACGCCGCCGCGGAGCGGATGATGCGCCGCTCGTCACACATTTCCGCCCCGAGACCCACTCACCCATCCACCGAAGGAGCTCCACCCATGTCCCAGTCGTCGTCTTTCGTGTTGCTTCGTCGTTCGTGGGGGCGGGGGGTTGGTGCCGCCGTTGCCGGTGCTGCTGTCGTCGCGTCGTTGCTGCTGGCGCCTAGTGCCGCTCAGGCGGCGAGCGAGCCTGAGCGGATCGGGGGTGCCGACCGGTACGCGGTGTCGGCGCTCGTATCGGAGCGGACCTTCGAACCGGGTGTGAACGTCGCGTACATCGCGTCGGGCACCGGGTTCGCCGATGCGCTCTCCGCCTCGGCCATGGCCGGACTCCAAGGGGGACCGGTGCTGCTGGTCTCGCCGTCCGGCATCCCCGCCGAGGTCGCGGCCGAACTCACCCGCCTGACTCCGCAGCGCATCGTCGTCGCGGGTGGCCCGGCCACCGTGAGCCCCGCCATCGTGGAGGCGCTCGGGGCCTATTCCAGCGATGTCGCGCGGGTCGGAGGCGAGGATCGCTACGCGGTCTCGGCGGGGCTCTCGAGCGACGTGCTCCGGGCGGGTCGGCCCGTGGTGTACATCGCCTCCGGAGCGGTCTTCCCCGACGCGCTCTCCGGGTCGGCGGCTGCAGGCGACGGTCTCGCGCCGGTGCTGCTGACCGCGAAGGACAGCATCCCCGACGTGGTGCTCGCGGAGATCAAGCGGCTGCGACCGCCGCGCATCGTGCTGCTGGGCGGGGAGGAGTCGGTCTCGAAGGCCGTCGAGGATCAGCTCGCCGAGTCGGCCGTCGTGACCCGCATCGCCGGCGCGGATCGCTACGCGGTCTCCGCCGGTGTCGCCGCGACGTTCAGCGGGGCCAGGACATCGGCGGTCTACGTCGCGTCGGGTGAGGTGTTCTCCGACGCCTTGTCCGGCTCCGCGGCCGCGATCGTCGATGATGCGCCGGTGCTGCTCGTCCGACGCGACGAGATCCCGATCGAGATCGCCGCCGAGCTCGGGCGGCTCAGTCCCGCGAGGGTCGTCGTGCTCGGCGGCACCGCCACCATCAGTGACGGCGTGCTCGAGCAGCTGAAGGCTTACATCCGCCAGCGCTCCTAGGCGCGCGGCAGCACCCCAGACGTGCGGCGTTGTGACGCCGTGTGTCGGGGTGCTTCCCCCTGGACAGGATGGGACGGCAGGTCTCGTTAGAATTGAGGGTCTGGCCGAGTGGCACCCCACGCGCCGCTCGCGACCGGACTCCACAGCAGACCTTCCGTAAGGGGACATCCATGTCGAACATCGCGCGCCGAGCCGGCGCCGCCGCACTCGCGGCCGGGCTCCTGGTATCCGTGGCCGCGTGCTCGAGCTCGGGCGGCGAGGGCGGCGACGCCGCGACCGACACCGAGAACTCGATCATCCTGATCACGCCCACGCCCATCGGCTCCAACAACTTCCTGCAGCTGGCCGCCGACGGCGCCGTGCAGGCCGGCGAGCAGTACGACGCCTCGGTCGACGTCTACGAGAGCGAAGACCCCACGAGCATCCAGCAGAACATCGACGCGGCCGTGCGCGAGCAGCCGAGCATCATCATCGGTGTCAGCTTCAGCGTGCTCGACCAGATCACCGCTGCCGCCGCCGACAACCCCGATCAGCAGTTCCTGCTCATCGACACCTCGGCCGAGGAGCCCACCGACAACCTCACCGCCGCGGTGTTCAAGGAGTACGAGGCCACCTACCTCACCGGCGTCGAGGCGGGCCTGCTGAGCCAGACCGGCAACGTCGGCGTGGTCGCCTCGCTCGACACCCCGTTCCTGCACCGCTGGGTCGACCCGTTCTTCGAGGGTGCGCAGAGCGTGAAGCCCGACGTGAAGACCGCCGTGCAGTACGTGGGCGGCGACAACCCGTTCGGCGACCAGGCTCGCTCGAAGGCCCAGGCGCAGATCCTCGCCGACGGCGGAGCCGACTACGTGCAGGCCGCAGCCTCCGGCGGCAACCTCGGCGTGTTCGAGGCCGCCTCCGAGACGGGCTTCAAGGCCTTCGGTGTCGACACCAACCAGTGCCTGGACTCGCCCGGCAATGTGGTCGACAACGCGATCAAGCGCGTCGACGTCGCACTCATCACCTCCGTCGGCGACATCCTCGACGGCGAGACGGGCGGCTTCACCGCCTACGGCCTCGCCGAGGGCGGCGTCGGCCTCACGGGTCTCGAGGAGGGCGTGGAGGACTCCGAGTGCCTCATCGCCGACCACCCCGACGTCATCACCCAGGTCGCCGCCATCCGCGACCAGATCATCTCCGGCGAGATCGTGGTCGCCGACCCGCTGACCGCCGGATGACCTCACCCGCTCCCACCGCCGTGACCGACGGCTCGGCGGCTCCGGCCGTCGAGCTCGTCGGGATCGGCAAGCGGTTCGGCGCCGTCGTGGCCAACGACGGCGTCGATCTCGTGCTGCGCCGCGGCACCGTGCACGCCGTGATGGGCGAGAACGGGGCCGGCAAGTCGACCCTCATGTCGATGCTGTTCGGGCTGCTGAAGCCCGACGAGGGCGAGATCCGTGTTGATGGCGCCGTCGTGCACTTCGACGGCCCCCTCGACGCGATCGCAGCGGGCCTCGGCATGGTGCACCAGCACTTCCGGCTGTTCGAATCGATGACCGTGGCCGACAACGTCGTGTACGGGGCGGAGCCCACGAAGGCGGGCCGCATCGACCGCCGTGCCGCGGCCGCCCGCGTGCGCGAACTGAGCGAGCGCTACGGACTCGAGACGGATCCCGCCGCCGTGGTCTCCACGCTCTCGGCGGGCGCCAGGCAGCGCGTCGAGATCCTCAAGGCCCTGCACCGCGACGCGCGCATCCTCATCCTCGACGAACCCACGGCCGTGCTCACCCCCAGCGAGGTCACCTCGCTCTTCGCCGTCATCAGACGGGCAGCGGATGCCGGCACCACGGTCGTGCTCGTCACCCACAAGATCCACGAGGTGCTCTCGGTGAGCGACGAGGTCACCGTGCTCCGCGACGGCAGGGTGACGGGCCGCTTCATGACCTCCGAGGCCACGAGCGCCTCGCTCGTGCACGCAATGACCGGGCGCGAGATCGACGAGGTGCGGAACCCCGGCACGGGCACGCCCGGCGACGTCGTGCTCGAGGTGGCGGGGCTCACCGTCGGCGACCCCAAGCATCCGGCGGTCGAGGATGTCTCGCTCGCGGTGCGCCGCGGCGAGATCGTGGGCATCGCAGGGGTCTCGGGCAACGGCCAGCACGAGCTCGTGGCCGCGGTGCTCGGCACCGTGCAGCCCGCCTCGGGCCAGGTGCGCCTGCTCGGCGAGGAGGTGACGCGCCGCTCGGTGCGCGACCGCCGTGCCGCGGGCCTCGCCGTCATCCCGGAGGACCGCAGGGGCGAAGGCTCCGCCGTGACCCTCTCGGTCGCCGAGAACGTGACCCTCGGCCACCACCGCAGCGCGCCCATCGGCGCCTCGAAGGGCCTCCGCCGCGGCTGGATGTCGATCAGGGCGGAACGCGCCCGCGCCCGCGAGCTCATCGCCGACTACGACGTGCGCACCTCGGGCGAGCAGCAGCCCATCGGCTCGCTCTCCGGAGGCAACGCGCAGAAGGTCGTGATCGCGCGCGAGCTCTCGCACGGCGCTCCCGTGCTCATCGCCGAGCAGCCCACGCAGGGCGTCGACGTCGGCGCGATCGAGTCCATCCACCAGCGCCTGCTCGACTACCGCGCGGGCGGGGGAGCGGTGCTGCTCGTCTCGCACGAGATCAGCGAGCTGCTCGCCCTCGCCGACCGCGTACTCGTGATGTACTCGGGCCGTGTGGTGGCGGAGTTCACCGCCGCCGAGGCCACCACCGCCCGCATCGGAGCTGCCATGGCGGGTGCGGCCGAGGAGCTGCCGGACAGTTCGCCGAACGCCGGCCCGCAGGTGTCCGACCCGCTGCACTCCGACCCCACCGACCCCACGACGTCCGAGCCCGGAACGGACCGCACCTCATGAGCGCCCCCGAGACACCCGAGAACACCGGGTCGCAGAACACCGGGTCGCAGAACACCGGGTCGCAGAACGCCGGGTCGCAGAACGCAGGGTCCCCGGGCACCGCGCAGCCCGCCAAGACACCCGGTCGCGGCTCGCGCCTCCTCCGTGCCGCCCTGCGCCACCCCGCCGTCGTTCCGATCGGCGCCGTCGTGCTCGCCCTCCTCATCGGCGCCGTCATCATCGCGGCCGCAGGCCTCGATCCGCTCACCGCCTACGTCGCCGTGCTCGAGGGCGCCCTCGATCCGCGTCAGCTCGACTACACCTTCTCGGTCTGGGGCTTCATCTGCGGCATGGCGCTCGCGGCGGCCATTCCGCTGCGCATGGGCGAGTTCAACCTCGGCGGCAACGGCCAGCTCGTGCTCGGCGGCCTCACCGCCGCGTGGGTCGCGCTCAACGTGCCGCTGCCCGGCATCCTGCTCGTGCCTCTCGCCGTGATCGCCGCCGCCGTCGTGGCGGGTGCCTTCGGTGCGGTATCGGCGCCGCTCGCCACACGCTTCGGCATCCCCATCATCATCTCCACGCTGCTGCTCTCGCCCATCGCGGTGGCCGTCGCCTCCTACCTGCTGCGCTTCCAGATCGGCGAGGCGGGATCAGCGGTGGCACAGACCCCGCGACTGCCCGAGGCGGGGCGCATGTGGGCGCTCGGCGACCTGTCGTACTCGAACGCGGGACTGCTCATCATCATCGCCATGATGGTCGCCTTCTACGTGGTCGACTCCCGCACGGCCGTGGGCTTCGAGCTGCGCGTGGTGGGCGCCAACCGCCGCTTCGGAGCCTACGGAGGGGTGCGCGTGGGCCGGCTCGCCTTCGGGGCCATGGCCGCCGCGGGCGCCGCAGCCGGCATCATCGGGGCCATCATCGTGATGTCGTCGCCGTACCGCCTCATCGACGGCGCGCTCATCTCTCCCGGCTACACCTTCGCGGGCCTCGCGGCGGCGCTCCTCGCGGGCGGGCGCCCTGCCCTCATCCCGGTCACCGCCATCCTGTTCACGGTGCTGCAGGTGGGAGGCGCCGCCATGGAGCGCTCGGCCGACGTGCCGCGTCAGCTCTCCGACGTGCTGCAGGGCGTCGTGATCGTGGTGCTCGCCCTCCGCACCGTGCTCGACCAGCGCCGCACCGAACGGAGCTCCGCCTGATGCAGATCTTCGAGCTGAGCTTCGTGGCCGCCGTGCTGCTCGCCGCCACCCCCATCCTCTACGCCGCCCTCGCGGGAGCGATCTCGGCGCAGGTCGGCGTGTTCAACATCGCGCTCGAGGGGCAGATGCTGTGGGGCGCCTTCGCGGCGGTCGCGGGCAGCTACTACACCGGCAGCGCGTGGGGAGGCGTGCTCGTCGCGCTCCTCAGCACCGCGCTCTTCGCGGTCATCCTCGCCGTGGGCACCGCGCGCTGGAAGGCCGATCCGATCATCATCGCGATCGGCACCAACCTGCTCGCCCTCGGCCTCACCGGGTTCCTGCTGCGGGTGCTGTTCGACGTCTCGGGATCGTTCTCGCCGCGCGGTCTCGAGGGCCTGCCCAAGATGGCGTTCCTCGCGGATGTGCCGATCCTCGGCCCGATCTTCGCCGGTCAGACGCTGCTCGTGCCGCTCGCCTTCGTGGTGATCGCGGCGGTGGGCATCTGGCTCAAGTCGACACCCGCCGGTCTCCGCCTGCGCGGTGTGGGCGAGCATCCGGAGGCCGCCGCGAGCCTCGGCGTGAACGTCGCCTCGTACCAGACCTGGGCCACCATCGTGGGCGGTGCCCTGTGCGGCATCGCGGGCGCGCAGCTCGCCCTCGGCAACGTGACGGTCTTCACCGAGAACATGACGGCGGGGCGCGGCTGGATCGCGGTAGCCGCCGTGATGCTCGTGGCGGGCCGCCCGCTGTGGCTGCCGCTCGCGTGCCTCGGGTTCGGTGCCGCCGAGGCGCTCGGCTTCCGGCTGCAGGGCATCGGTGCCCCGCAGCAGCTCACCGACGCCGCGCCCTACGCCATCACCCTGCTCGTGCTCGTCCTCACGCGCATCCGCTACGCCAGCCAGAGAAAGGTCACCGCATGACCGACCCGCAGACCCCCGCCGCCGCCACTCGCGCCACCGGCCCCGCCGCATCCACCCCCGCCGACGACGGCATCCGCCACATCGTGCTCGACACCGACACGGGCATCGACGACGCCCTCGCGCTGCTCTACCTGGCCGGTCGCCCCGACGCCGAGATCTCGGCCATCACGAGCGTCTACGGCAACACCCCCGTGGAGTCGGCGCTCGAGAACATCGCGCGCGTGCTCAAGGTCGCCGGTCTCGAAGACACGCTCGTCGCCAAGGGCGCGGCGGGCCCCCTCAACGGCGAGCCGAGGATCGCGGCGCACGTGCACGGCGCCGACGGACTCGGCGACCTGTGGCCCGAGCGGCTCACCCCCAACAACCTCTCGCCGCTCAGCTCGGCCGAGCTGCTCGTGGAGCTCGGCCGCTCGCGCCCCGGCTACTACGACCTGCTGCCGATCGGACCGCTCACCAACCTCGGCCTCGCGCTGCAGATCGAGCCCGACCTGCTCACCCTCTACCGCTCCGTGGTCATCATGGGCGGATCGGGGCCGTTCCCGCCGCTCGGCACCGTGCAGATGGTCGACGCCAACATCCACAACGACTCCGATGCGGCCGCCCTCGTGTTCGCCGCGCCCCGCAGCGAACTCGTCATGGTGGGTGTGAACGTGACGGCCGGCACCATCGTGGACGAGCAGGCCGTGCAGGCGCTGCACCGTGCGGGCACCGAGTGGGGCACCTTCTCGGCGCAGGTGCTCGAGGCCTACATGGACTTCTACCAGGTCTCCTGGGGCCGTCGGGTCTCTCCCGCGCACGACGGCCTCGCGGCCGCCCTGCTGGTGCAGCCGGAGTGGATCACGAAGTCGGTGCGCGGCCCCGTCAACATCACCACCGACGGCTTCGCCACCCGCGCGCACCTCATGCAGACCGCGGAGGGACTGCCCGTGAGCTGGCCGACCGACGCAGCCCCCGACACCCTCGTGGTGCTCGACGTCGACCGCGAGGCGTTCCTCGCCGACTTCGTGCGGGTGCTCTCCGGGCGCTGAACGGAGCGCCTCGGCGCGTGGGATAAGTTGGGTCCATGACCACCAGGGGCCAGACGAAGACCGTGCACGTGCGGGCCCCCGGCAAGATCAACGTGTTCCTCAAGGTGGGCGCGGTGATGGACGACGGCTACCACGACGTGGCCACCGCCTACCAGGCCGTCTCGCTCTACGAAGACGTCTACGCCTCGCTCGCCGACGACTTCTCGGTGGAGTTCGGTGGGCACATCGACACCTCCGGTCTCGAGACCGACGGCTCGAACCTCGCCATCCGCGCCGCGAGGCTGCTGGCCCGCACCACGGGCTTCCGCGGCGGTGTGCACCTCAGGATCGAGAAGAACGTGCCCATCGCGGGCGGCATGGGCGGCGGATCGGCGGATGCTGCGGCCACGCTGCTCGCGTGCGACGCGCTGTGGGGCACCGAGATCGGCCGCGAGGAGCTCCTCGCACTGGCCTCGGGCCTCGGCGCCGACGTGCCGTTCGCGTTCACGGGCGGCACCGCGATCGGCACCGGTCGCGGCGACCAGCTGAGCCCCGCGCTCGCGAAGGGCCAGTTCCAGTGGGTGCTCGTGCTGCAGGAGCACGGGCTGTCGACCCCCGAGGTCTACCGCGAGCTCGACAGGCACCGCGAGCGTCACGCGCAGGACATCTTCCCCGCCCAGGGCCAGCCGCAGGTGGAGTCGGATGTGCTGCAGGCGCTCAGGGCCGGTGATCCGCACATGCTCGCCGAGTCTCTGCACAACGACCTCCAGGCGCCGTCGCTGCACCTCCACCCGGGTCTCGGCTCGGTGCTCGAGCTGGGCGAGGCGAACGGTGCGCTGGCCGGCATCGTCTCCGGATCCGGCCCCACGGTCGCGTTCCTGGCCGCGGATCTCGACGGGGCGCTCGAACTGCAGATCGCGCTGAGCGCGGCCCGCTACCACGTGGTGCGCGTCACGGGCCCGGTGGCGGGCGCCCGCATCGTCGGCGACTAGAACGTCAGCAGCGACTTCACCGGCGCGTCCGTCGACTGCGCGAGCACCCCGCGGCCGTCGAACTCGCCCGCGAGCTCGATGACCACGGCGACTCCCGCCACCACCCAGCCGGCGCGCTCCATGAGCCGCAGCGTGGCCGTGAGCGTGCCACCGGTGGCCAGCACGTCGTCGACGATCACCACGCGGGCACCCCGCGGCAGCGTGTCGGGGTGCACCTCGAGCGTGGCGGTGCCGTACTCGAGTTCGTAGCTCTCCGCGAGCACGTCGCCGGGGAGCTTGCCCGCCTTGCGCACCGCGAGCATCCCGATCCCGGCCGCCACAGCGGCGGCGGCGCCCAGCACGAAGCCGCGCGCCTCGACGCCCACCACCGCGTCGATCGGGCCGAAGCCCTCGAGCAGCTCCTCCGACACGGCGCGGAGTGCCGGCCCATCGGCGAACAGACCGGAGAGGTCGCGGAACAGGATCCCGGGGCTCGGGAAGTCGGGGGTCTCGGTGAGACGCGAGCGGATGAGAGCGGAGATCGGGGTTTCTGACACGGCCCAATCGTATTCGCCCGTGTTCACCGAAACTTTTCGGGCGCCCGTGTCGATTCCCGCCGTCGCCGTTCGACGACATAGTAGGAGGACGCAGAAGGCGGCCCCACGAACGAGGAGTTCCCCATGAAGTACATGCTGATCATGCGATCGACCGAAGACGCCAAGACCGCCTACGAGGACGCCGATTTCGAGCAGATCATCAACGCGATGGGCGCCTACAACGAGGCGATGATGAAGGCGGGTGTGCTGCTCGCGGGCGACGGCCTCGCCGACGACATGTCGAAGAACTTCGTGGTCGACTTCTCGGCCGAGACGCCCATCGTGACCGACGGCCCCTACGGCGAGACGCACGAGCTGTTCAGCGGCTTCTGGATGCTCGAGGTCTCGTCGAAGGAGGAGGCGGTGGAGTGGGCGACGAGGGCTCCGCTCGGCGCCGGCTCGAAGCTCGAGGTGCGCCGCGTCACCGAGATGAGCGACTTCGAGGGCTTCGAGGACAACGAGTTCCTGAAGAAGGAGGAGGGCTGGCGCGAGGAGCAGGCGAACCGGTGATCCCGGAGGGCGATCCCGCCGCCGCGCTCCGTCGTCGGCTCGACGCGGTGTGGCGGATCGACGGATCGCACGTGGTCGCCACACTCGCGCGCCTCACGGGCGACATCGGCCTCGCCGAGGATCTCGCCCAGGAGGCCGTGGTCGATGCGCTTCGCCAGTGGCCGGAGTCGGGCGTGCCGGAGAACCCGGCCGCCTGGCTCACGGCGGTGGCCAAGCGCAAGGCGATCGACGGCTGGCGACGCCGCGAACGCCTCGACGATCGCTACCGCCAGCTCGCGCACGACCTGGCCGACGACCTGACCCACGGTTCCGGGCCGGGCGGGCCGGGTGGGGTGAGCGGGCCGGGCGCCGACGAGCAGTGGCGCCCCATCGACGACGACGTGCTGCGGCTCGTCTTCACCGCCTGCCACCCCGTGCTCTCGCGCGAAGCGCAGGTGGCGCTCACGCTCAAGGTCGTGGGCGGGCTGACCACCGAGGAGATCGCCCGGCTCTTCCTCCTGCCCGTGGCCACGGTGCAGCAGCGCATCGTGCGCGCCAAGAAGACGCTCGCGGCGGCCGCCGTGCCCTTCGAGGTGCCCGAGCCGAGCGAGTGGCGCGCTCGCCTCGGCCCCGTGCTCGGCGTCGTCTACCTGATCTTCACCGAGGGCTACGCCGCCACCGCGGGGGATCGCTGGATGCGCCCCGAGCTCGCCCTCGAGGCCATCCGGCTCGGCCGTGTGCTCGAGGGGCTGCTGCCCAGGGAGCCCGAGATTCACGGGCTCGTGGCGCTCATGGAGTTCCAGGCCTCGCGCTTCGCCGCTCGCGTGCGCACCGACGGCACCCCCGTGCTCCTCGACGAGCAGGACCGCTCGCTCTGGGACCGCTCGCGCATCGCGAGAGCCCGCGCCGCCCTCGCCCGTGCCGACGGTCTGGGCCGCGGGCGGAGCAGTTACTCCCTGCAGGCGGCCATCGCCGAGTGCCACGCGATCGCTCCGAGTGTCGAGGCCACCGACTGGGAGCGCATCGTGCTGCTCTACGAAGCGCTCGGCCGGCTCGCCCCCAACCCGTTCGTGGAGCTCAACCGCGCGGTCGCCGTCTCGATGGCGACGCATCCGGCGGTGGGCCTCGAGATCGTCGACGAGCTCCGCCGGGGCGGCGCGCTCGCCGGCTCGCACCTCCTCCCGAGCGTGCGCGGCGAGCTGCTCTCGCGCCTGGGTCGCGCGGAGGAGGCGAGGGCGGAGTTCGAGGCCGCGGCCGCCCTCGCCCGCAACGACCGCGAGCGAGCGGTGCTCGAGGCGAAGGCGCGTGCGGCGGTCGACCCGAAAGCTGCCCCGCCACACCGCTGAGAGCTTCCCGCCCCTTCGCTAGAGTGGCGCCATGCGCAGAGTGTTCGGCATCATCCGCATCGTGGCGGCCGGCGTCATCATCGCCGCCATCGTGGCGCAGCTCGTGCACAGCATCGCCCTCGTGCCCGATGTGCCGCACTTCCTGGTGAACTTCTTCAGCTACTTCACCATCCTCTCCAACGCCCTCGCCGCCCTCGCGCTGCTGGTCGGCGCCTACTACTCGTTCACGGTGCGACGCGATCCGGCCTGGTACAACCTCGCGCTCGCCGCGATCGTGACCTACATGGCCACCACGGGTGTCGTCTACAACCTGCTCCTCCGCGGCATCGCGCTCGACCAGGGCAGCACGGTGCCGTGGTCGAACGAGGTGCTGCACCTCGTGGCGCCGATCTACATCGTCGTGGTGTGGATCCTCACGCCGGGCAAGTCGCCGCTGAAATGGTCGGCCGTCGGTTCGATCGTGGTCTTCCCGCTCGTCTGGGTCGTCTACACGATGATCCGCGGCCCGCTCGTGGGCTGGTACCCGTATCCGTTCCTGAATCCGGCGCAGCCGGGCGGCTACGGAGCGGTGGCGGTCTACGTGATCGCGATCGCCGGCTTCATCGGCATCATGGCGTGCGCGGTCGTGGCGCTCAGCCGCACGCGCCTCCTCCGCGCTTGAGCCGACGAGCCCTTCAGGCCCAGCGGGGATCGTCGGGGTCGGGGGAGTCGGTCGCGTCGGCGTCGGTCATGGGGGTGGCGCCGCCGATCCAGCGGGTGAGCTCGTCGCCGTGCAACAGGTGCGGGCGGGGCTCGCCCAGCAGCTCGGGGCGGGCGGCCACGGCGAGCGGTGCGTCGCTCCCCACCACCACGACGTTGCCGAGCGGCCCCTCGTCGTCCTCGGGCTCGAAGTCGAGCACCACCGCCACGTGCGCGAACAGGCTCGCGAGGGTGGCGGCCTGCCGCCTCGCGTAGTCGAACGGATGCCCGTCGAGCAGGTTGACGGCCATCACACCATCGGGGGCCGACCGCGCGGCCACCAGTGCATAGAACTCGCGGCTGGCCACGTGCGCGCGGATGATGGCCGCGTCCCACAGATCCACCACCGTGAACGCCGCATCACTCCAGGAGCCGTCGGGATCGGAGCCGTCCGGATCGACGGATGCCTCCACCGGCACCTCCGCAAGAGCCCGCGCGTCGCCGTACAGCAACCGGATGCCGCTCTCCTCAGGCAGCGGCAGGGCCTCGAGCACGGCCTCGCACACCTCGCGCTCGAACTCCACCACGACCTGCGCCGAGCCCGGCCGGGTCGCTGCGACGTAGCGGGGCAGCGTCAACCCGCCCGCACCGAGATGCACCGCACGGAGGGGCTCACCGGCCGGCGCGGCCGCGTCGATCATGCGCGCGATGTGCCGCACGTACGGGTAGGCGAGCCGGCGCGGATCCGCGAGCGACACGACCGACTGCGCCACTCCGCCCACCGAGAGCTCGAAGCTGCGGCTCGCCTTCTCCACCTGCTTGAGCTTCACCTTGCGGCGATTGATCCTGAGCGAGAACGACCGGCGATCCGAGGGCACCCGCACAGTGTACGCGGGCCGGGACACCCGGTCGGGCGGCCGCCCAGCCGAGGCACGGTACCCTCGATGGGTGGCTCATCTTCTGGGCGCTGAGGCGCTCCATCTCGAATATCCGACCAGAGTCATCTTCGATTCCGTGACCATCGGCATCAACGAGGGCGATCGCATCGGCATCGTCGGCCGCAACGGCGACGGCAAGTCGACCCTGCTCTCGCTGCTCTCCGGCCGCATCGAACCCGACGGCGGTCGCGTCACGCGCCGCCGCGGCGTGACGCTCGGCATGCTCGACCAGGCCGACACCGTCGACTCCTCGCAGACCGTGGCCCAGGCCGTCGTGGGCGACCTCGACGAGCACGAGTGGGCGGGTGATGCCAAGGTGCGCGACGTCATCGGCGGCCTCCTCGGCGACGTCGACTGGAACGCCCTCATCGGCACCCTCTCCGGTGGCCAGCGCCGCCGGGTGGCGCTCGCCGCGCTCCTCGTGGGCGATTGGGACGTCGTCTTCCTCGACGAGCCCACCAACCACCTCGACGTCGAGGGGATCGCCTGGCTCGCCCAGCACCTCAAGCGCCGCTGGCCGGCCGGCTCGGGCGGCCTCGCGGTCGTCACGCACGACAGGTGGTTCCTCGACGAGGTCTCCACCGACACCTGGGAGGTGCACGACCGCCTCATCGAGCCCTTCGAGGGCGGCTACGCGGCGTACATCCTGCAGCGCGTCGAGCGCGACCGCATGGCGAGCACGATGGAGTCGAAGCGCCAGAACCTCATGAAGAAGGAGCTCGCGTGGCTCCGCCGCGGAGCCCCCGCCCGCACCTCGAAGCCCAAGTTCCGCATGGATGCGGCGGCCGAGCTCATCGCCGACGAGCCGCCCGTGCGCGACACCGTCTCGCTCACTCAGATGGCCACCGCGCGCCTCGGCAAAGACGTGGTCGACATCCTCGACGTCTCGGTGTCGTTCGGCGACAAGCTCGTGCTCGAAGACGTCGAGTGGCGCATCGCGCCCGGCGAGCGCACGGGCATCCTGGGTGTCAACGGTGCGGGGAAGTCCACACTGCTGGGGCTCGTGACGGGTGCCGTCGAGGCCACGACCGGTCGTGTCAAGCGCGGCAAGACCGTCAAGATCGCCACGCTCACGCAGCAGCTCGCCGAGCTCGAAGACGTCAAGAACGATCGTGTGAGCGATGTCATCGGCCGCTACCGCACCTCCTACGTGGCGGGCGGCAAGGAGCTCACCCCCGGTCAGCTGCTCGAGCGCCTCGGCTTCACGAGCGCCCAGCTGATGACCCCGGTCAAGGATCTCTCGGGTGGCCAGAAGCGCCGCCTGCAGCTGCTGCTCATCCTGCTCGACGAGCCCAACGTGCTCATCCTCGACGAGCCCACGAACGACCTCGACACCGACATGCTCGCCGCCCTCGAGGATCTGCTCGACTCGTTCCCGGGCACGCTCCTCGTGGTGAGCCACGACAGGTATCTGCTCGAGCGCGTCACCGATCAGCAGTACGCCGTTCTGGACCACAAGTTCCGGCACCTGCCCGGTGGCCTCGAGCAGTACCTCACTCTGCGCAAGCAGGGAGCGGGCTCCGCGGATGCGCGAGCGCGCGATCGCGGACCGGGCGGCACCTCGTCGAGCCTGCCGTCGGCCGGTTCGGCGTCGGGGTCGGATGCCGCCGCGGGTGCGACCACGTCCTCCGGGGCTCCTGCCCTCCAGGGTGCCGAGCTGCGCACCGCGGAGAAGGAGCGCTCCTCGCTCGAGCGCAAGATCAACAAGCTCACGGGCCAGATCGACAAGCTGCACCACCGCATCGCCGAGTTCGATCAGGGCGACTACGTGGGGCTCGGCGAGCTCACGGCCGAGCTGCAGACCCTCCAGGCGCAGATCACCGAGCACGAGACCCGCTGGCTGGAGCTCTCGGAGCTGCTCGACTAAGCCATTTCAATGGCAAGGCGACGCAGGAGTGCCGCGAGGCGCTCCTGGTCGGCCTTGTTGAGCCCGGAGAGCAGCTCGGACTCGGCGGCCACGAGGTGCGAGATCGCCGCATCCACCCGATCCCGCCCCTCGACGGTCATCGAGACGAGCACGCCGCGCCCATCGTTGGGATCGGTGCGGCGCTCCACGAGGCCGCGGCGCACCATGCCGTCGATGCGGTTGGTCATGGTGCCGCTCGACACGTAGGTCTGCTCGAGCAGCGCCTTGGGGCTCAGCTCGTGCGTGCCCCCCGCGCGCCGGAGCGCCGCGAGCACGTCGAACTCCCACGTCTCGAGGTCGGCGGTGGCGAACGAGGCCCGTCGTGTCTTCTCGAGCTGCTTCGCCAGGCGCGAGACCCGCGAGAGCACCTTGAGCGGCGAGAAGTCCAGATCGGGGTGCTCGCGCATCCACGCGTCGACGATCTCGTCGACCGTGTCGCGCGGCTCGCCTCTGCTCATCCCCCCATTATCCCCAGCCCGGGTCTGGCAGACTGGACCATTGCGTCGCGAGAGCGGCGATCCGCCTTGGTGTAATGGCAGCACGACAGCCTTTGGAGCTGTTAGGTCTAGGTTCGAACCCTGGAGGCGGAGCGGCTTTCGCCGCAGCTGAGCACGGAAGAGGAATGCAATGACCGACGCCCGACTCGCGATCATCGTCCTGGCGGCCGGCCAGGGCACCCGGATGAAGTCCGCGACCCCCAAGCTCCTGCACGAGATCGCCGGAGTGCCGCTCATCGGCCACGTGCTCGCCACCGCGGGGCGCCTCGATGCCGCCTACACCGTGAGCGTGGTGCGGCACGAGCGCGACCGCGTGGTCGAGGTCATCCACGACCACTTCCCCTCCTCGCTCGTGGTCGACCAGGACGAGCTGCCCGGCACCGGCCGCGCCGTGGAGCAGGCCCTCACCGCGCTGCCCGCCGACTTCGACGGCGACGTGCTCGTGGTCTCCGGCGACGTGCCGCTGCTCGATGCCGCCACCCTCACCGAGCTCGTCGCCGGTCACCGGGCCAGCGGCGCCAAGGCCACCCTGCTCTCGGCCGAGCCGGACGACGCCACGGGCTACGGCCGCATCGTGCGCACCGCAGACGGCATGCTCGACCGCATCGTCGAGCAGAAGGATGCGACCGATTCCGAGCTCGCCCTCCGCGAGATCAACGCGGGCGTCTACGTGTTCGGCCTCGCCGAGCTCCGCGACCAGCTCGCGCAGGTCACGACCGCCAACGCTCAGGGCGAGAAGTACCTCACCGACGTGATCGGGCTGCTCCGCAGGGCCGGATCCGAGGTGGCCGCCGTGCCCGTCTCCGAGTCGTGGCTCGTCGCGGGCGTCAACGACCGCGCCCAGCTCTCCGAGGCCGCGGCCAAGCTCAACGCGCTCATCGTGCGGGGCTGGCAGCTGCAGGGCGTGACGGTACAGGATCCGGCGACCACCTGGATCGACCTCAAGGCGAGCCTCGCCGCGGATGTCACGCTGCTCCCCGGCACCCAGATCAAGGGCGCCACGAGCATCGCGAGCGGCGCCGTCGTGGGCCCCGACACCACGCTCGTGGACTGCGAGGTCGGCGAAGACGCAGTGGTCAAGCGCACCGACGCCACCCTCTCCGTCATCGGGCCGCGCGCTACCGTGGGGCCCTTCGCCTTCCTGCGCCCCAACACCGTGCTCGACGAGGACGGCAAGATCGGCACCTTCGTCGAGACCAAGAACTCGCACATCGGCGCGGGCAGCAAGGTGCCGCACCTCTCCTACGTGGGCGACACCGAGGTGGGGGTCGGCTCCAACGTGGGGGCGGGCACGATCACGGCCAACTACGACGGCGTGAACAAGCACCGCACCCACGTGGGGTCGCATGTGCGCACCGGATCGCACAACGTGTTCGTCGCCCCGGTTAGAATCGGTGACGGCGCTTACACGGGTGCAGGCACGGTCGTCCGCAAAGACGTTCCGGCCGGTGCCCTCGCGATCAGCGTGGCGCCGCAGAGGAACATGACCGGCTGGGTCGAGACGAACCGGCCGGGGTCGGATGCGGCGACGGCGGCGCGTTCCGCAGGGCACGACGAATCAGGGCACGACAGGGCCGAATCGGCCGAACAGAGCGGAGAATAGGTGTCCGGAATCAAGGCCAGCGGTGAGAAGAGCCTCGTCCTCGTCTCGGGGCGAGCACATCTGAAGCTGGCGCAGGACATCGCGGCCGAGCTCGGCACCGACCTCGTCGAGACCGAAGCGCGCACGTTCGCCAACGGTGAGCTCTACATCCGCTACGGCGAGAGCGTGCGCGGCAGCGACGTGTTCGTGCTGCAGTCGCACACCGCTCCCATCAACGAGTGGCTCATGGAGCAGCTCATCATGGTCGACGCCCTCAAGAGGGCCTCCGCCAAGCGCATCACGGTGGTGGCGCCCTTCTACCCCTACGCCAGGCAGGACAAGAAGGGCCGCGGTCGCGAGCCCATCTCCGCCCGCCTCGTGGCCGACCTGTTCAAGGCGGCGGGGGCCGACCGCATCATGTCGGTCGACCTGCACGCCGCGCAGATCCAGGGCTTCTTCGACGGCCCCGTCGACCACCTCTTCGCCATGCCCGTGCTGCTCGAGCACATGCGCAAGTCGCTCGACTCCGCCACCCTCACCGTGGTGTCGCCCGACATGGGTCGCGTGCGCGTGGCCGACATCTGGAGCGACAAGCTCGGTGTGCCGCTGGCCATCATCCACAAGCGCCGCGACCCGCGCGTGCCGAACCAGGTCTCGGTGCACGAGATCGTCGGCGACGTGAGCGGCCGCGTGTGCCTTCTCGTCGACGACCTCATCGACACCGGCCGCACCATCGTGGCGGCCGCGGAGGCGCTCAAGGCCAACGGCGCCACGGGCGTCGTGGTCGCGGCGACGCACGCCGTGTTCTCGGATCCGGCCACGAGCATCCTGCAGTCGGAGTTCATCGACCAGGTCGTGGTCACCGACACGCTGCCCCTGCCGCCCGAGAAGCACTGGGACCGCCTCACCATCCTCCCCATCGCCCCCCTCATCGCCCGAGCCATCCACGAGGTCTTCTCCGACGGCTCGGTCACCACCATGTTCGACGGAGACGCCTGATGGCCGACATCGCCACCTTCACCCCCGCAGCGGGGTCCATCACCATGTTCTCGACCACCTGGTGCGGCTACTGCGCCCGGCTCAAGACGCAGCTCGACAAGCAGGGCATCGGCTACACCGAGGTCAACATCGAGGAGGTCGAGGGCACCGCCGAGCTCGTGGCCTCGGTCAACGGCGGCAACCAGACCGTGCCCACCGTCGTCTTCCCCGACGGCTCGACCGCCACGAACCCCTCCGCTCGTGAGGTCGCCGAGCGGGTCGGCTGACCCCGTGGCCGACCGCACCCCCTGGTCGCTCTCGGGTGCCCTCAGGGGCATGTTCCAGAAGCGCACCATCGACGCCGACACCTGGGACGACCTCGAAGACGCGCTGCTGAAGGCCGACTTCGGGCCCACCGTCACCGAGCAGGTCGTCGACGACCTGCGGGCGAAGGTGCAGCGCTACAACACGACCGACCCTCGCGACCTGCAGCGCATGCTGCGCGAGTCGATCGAGGAACGGCTGTCGAAGTACGACTCCACGCTCAAGCTCACCGAGCGCCCCGCCGTGGTGCTCGTGGTGGGTGTGAACGGCGTGGGCAAGACCACGACGATCGGCAAGTTCGCCCGGTTCCTCAAGACCTACAACCGCACGGTCGTGGTCGGCGCGGCCGACACCTTCCGCGCCGCCGCCGTCGAGCAGCTCGCCACGTGGGCCGAGCGCGCGGGTGCCGCCGTGGTGCGGCCGCAGCACGAGGGCCAGGATCCCGCCTCCGTGGCGTTCCAGACCATCGAGATGGCGAAGCGCACGGGCACCGAGATCGTCATCATCGACACCGCGGGCCGGTTGCAGACCAAGGGCGGGCTCATGGACGAGCTCGGCAAGATCCGCCGCGTCATCGAGAAGCAGGCGCCGGTCGCCGAGGTGCTGCTCGTGCTCGACGCCACGACCGGCCAGAACGGTCTCGCGCAAGCGGATGCGTTCATCCAGCACGCCGGGGTCACCGGCCTCGTCATCACCAAGCTCGACGGCTCGGCCAAGGCCGGCTTCGTGCTGGCGGTGCAGGAGAAGACGGGCATCCCCATCAAGCTCGTGGGCCAGGGCGAGGGAATCAACGACCTCACGGGCTTCACGCCCCACGTGTTCGCCCAGAATCTGGTCGGCTAGAGAACCTTCGGCACTCGTTCGAGGAACGTCTTCAGGAGGGGGATGACCTGGGGGTGCCTCGGGGTGTCGCCGTGGGAGGCGGCGTCGAGGGTGTGGAGCTCGCTGTGGGGGAGGAGCGAGTGCACGTGCTCCGCCGCTCTCAGGCGCTCGGTGTCCCTCGTGCCCGCGAGGAGGAGAAGGGGCATCGAGAACGCCGCGATGTCGGCGTCGGGCACCCTCGGATCGCCGTCGTTCGCCCGCATGTAGGCCGCGAGAGCCGCCGGGTCGTTGGCCTCGAAGGCCTGGCGGGTGAGCGGATCGAGCGGATGGCCGGATGCCCGCTCCCACCCGGCCAGGAACCCCGCCATCCCCCCGTGCTCGAGCGCCTGCACCGTGCCCTCGAAGAACACGCGGTCGAACGCTCCGCGGCCGGTGCCTGGCGCTCCCCCCAGGCTCGTGAAGCTCGCCAGGCGCTCGGGGTGCGATGCGGCGAGCGAGAAGCCCACACGCGCGCCGAGCGAGTAGCCGAGGTAGTGCGCCCGCTCGATCCCCGCGGCGTCGAGTACGGCGAGCACGTCGCCCACGAAGCGGTCCATGGCGTAGGACGCCTCGTCGTGGAGTTTGCCGCTCCGGCCGTGACCGCGCAGGTCGAGGGTCACCACGGGGCGGTCGGGGCTCAGCGCCTTGAGGTAGCCGAAGCCGCGCCAGATGGCCTGCGAGAGGGCCGTGCCGTGCACGAGCACGATCGGGGTCGCCTCCGGGGCGGGGATCGGGCCTGTCTCCGAGCCTTCGTTCGACCGCGCAGCCTCGGCCGTGCCCGTCGCCGCCGTCACCCGATAGGCGATCGTCACGCCGTCGGCCGGGTTCGTGGTGGTGTCCATTCCCATCACGCTACCCGGCCCCCGCGCTGCCCGGCCCCACCGCGCTGCCCGGCCGGCCGCCGCGAGGTCAGGCCACCGACCAGCCGCCGTCCGAGGGCAGGATGACGCCGTTGACGTTCACGCCGTCGTCGCTCAGCAGGAAGGTGATCGAGGCGGCCAGGGCATCGGCCTCCACGGCGTCGGGCAGGATCGCCATCGCCTGGCGCACGCGCTGGGCGCCGAGCGGTGAGGCGAACGTGGCCTCGATGTTCGTGATCGTGGGGCCGGGCGCCACGGCGTTCACGCGGATTCCGCTCGGCCCGTACATGAACGCGCTGCTCTTCGTGAGCCCCGCCACGGCGTGCTTCGACGCCGTGTAGGCGACGCCGGCGGCCGACCCGCGGAGGGCCGCCTCGGAGGCGGTGTTCACGATGGAGCCGGCGCCCTGCGCGAGCATGGCGGGGATCACCGCACGCATGAGCTTCATGGTGCCGTCGACGTTGATGGCGAAGACGCGGCTCCAGACGGCGTCGGTGACCTCGCCCACGGGGGTCATGTCGTCCATGATGCCGGCGATGTTCGCGAGACCGTCGATCCGCTCGCCCGCTGCGGCGACGATCCCGGCCACGGCGGCATCGTCGGTGATGTCGGCGACGACGGTCT
Source organism: Herbiconiux liukaitaii (assembly GCF_041927495.1). Lineage (NCBI taxonomy): Bacteria > Bacillati > Actinomycetota > Actinomycetes > Micrococcales > Microbacteriaceae > Herbiconiux > Herbiconiux liukaitaii. Next base: position 219,462 of record NZ_JBHFHG010000006.1, read on the forward strand.
CGATGGCGGCTGCCGGATGCGTGGCCACGACCTCGGCCTTGAACTCGTCGAGGCGCTCGGCCGAGATGTCCACCGCTATCACCCTGCCGCCCTCCCGGGCGAGGCGCGAGGCGGTGGCGCGGCCGATGCCGGAGCCCGCGCCCGTGACGATGATCGTCTTGCCGGCGAATCGGCCGGAGTCGATCCGCTCGACCCACTCGGGACTCTCGACGGGCACGACGCCCACCTCGGTCGCGCCGGCCGCGCCGGCCGCGCCGGCCGCGCCGGCCCCGCTGGCCGCGTCGGGCACGTCGTCCACCTGGGTCGCGTCGGCCGCGTCCGGCACCTCGCCCGCGGCCACTCGTGCGACGAGTCCATCCACGATCTCCTGGCTGAACTGGCCCTTGCTGAGCTTCACGAGCCGCTTGAGGGCGAGCCGACGCACGGGCCGGAGCGCATCCGCATTCTGCCCGGACTGTGCCAGCAGATCGCGCAGCACGGGCCCGCCCACGGGGTGGTCGAGCCAGGTGGCGATGGAGTCGTCGCCGCTGAGGAGGGTGGGGGAGGAGGCCATGGGTGGGGTCGCTTTCTGGTCGGATCGCGGCTCCGTCGGTCGCCGAGCCGCCTACCGGACAACATTGTCCGCAAGTAGGCTACACCCGTGACCGTGGCGCCGAAAGAGAACCGGGGCCCGAGTGCCGGGCCCGCCAATCGGCGCGCGCTCGTGGCGGCGGCACGGGAGATCTTCACCGACACGGGCTTGCACGCTCCGCTCAGCGCGGTCGCCAAACGAGCGGGCGTGGGCCAGGGCAGTCTCTACCGGCACTTCCCCGATCGCATGAGCCTGGCCGTCGCCGTCTTCGACGAGAACATCGAGCAGCTCGAGCGGGTCGCCGAGGCGCCGGAGTCGACGCTCGACGACCTGCTCGCCCGGGTGACCGAGCAGGCGCTCGTCTCCAAGGCGCTCATCGAGCTCGTCACCGCCGACCCCGAGGACGAGCGGGTGGCGCACCTCGGCACGCGTGTGCAGGCCGTCGTCGACCTCCTCGTGGAGCGCGACAAGGCGGCCGGCCGCATCGGCCCTCAGGTCGCGGGCGCCGATGTCATGCTCGCCATCTCGATGCTCGCGGGTGTGCTCGGCCGCACCCCGCAGGCCGACCGCGCCGAGGTGGCCCGCCGCGCCTGGTCACTCTTCCACGCCGCCTTCAGGGGCGCGTGACCACCCGGGCGACGGCCTCCTCGAACGCGGCCTCCGTGCCTGCGTAGATGCCCTCGGCGCGCGGCCAGTGGCTGATCACGTCGGTGAAGCCGAGCGCCTCGGCCCGCCCGCACGAATCCTCGTAGGCGTCGGCGCTCTCGAACGAGAACAGCCCACCCGAGTCGAGCGAGAGGTAGCGGTCGACGGCCAGCGGATCGCGCCCGCTCGCGGCCACCGCCTCGTCGAGGCGCGCCGAGAGCTGCTCCACCTTGCGCCACCACTCGTCGCCCACGAGTCCGTCGCCACCGGTGGTCACCCACCCGTCGGCGATCCGCGCCACGAGTGCGAGCCCCTTCGGCCCGTTCGCCGCGAGCACGAACGGCATCCGCGGTGCCTGAGCGGGAGTCCCCACCATGCGGGCCTCCCTGGCCGTGTACCAGGAGCCCTCGAACGAGAACCCGCCGGCGCCGGCACCGGCACCGGGTTCGTCCAGCTCCGTCCCGTCCTCGAACCGGAGCAGCGTGTCGAGGGCCTCCACGAACTCGGTGAAGCGGTCGTGGCGCTCCCGCGGGCTCAGCTCGGCCTGCCCGAGCACGAAGGCGTCGAACCCCGTCCCGCCCGATCCGAGACCCGCGATCACGCGCCCTCCCGCGATGTCGTCGAGCGTCGCGAGCTCTTTGGCGAACGGCACGGGGTGCCGGAAGTTGGGTGACGCCACGAAGGTGCCGAGCCGCATGCGCTCGGTCACGAGTGCCGCGGCGGTGAGGGTGGGCACGGTGGCTCCCCACGGTTCACCGGCGAGCGATCGCCAGCTGAGGTGGTCGTAGGTCCAGGCGTGGTCGAAGCCGAGCTCCTCGGCGCGCACCCACTTCTGCCGGGCCGCCGGCCAGGAGTCCTGGGGCAGGATGACGATTCCGTGTCGCATGCGCCCAGTGTGCCAGCCCCCACCGACGCTCAGGCCCGGCGCGCCTCGGCCTCGTCGAGCTCGAGCCCCTCGGCCAGCTTCTCCCTGGCGCCCACGGCCGTGAACGACCCGGTCGCCGTCATCGACCCGGCCATCCGATCGCCAGGCCCGAACTCCAGCCGCAGCCGTGGCCGGATCCGCAGCCGGGCATCCCGGTAGACCACGAGCCACCCCACCCCGATCCCGAACGCCACGACCCCCGCCAGCGCGGCCACCCCGAGCGCCCACCGCGGCCCGAACGTGTTCGCCACGGCCCCGATGAGCGGCGCCCCGACCGGGGTCCCGCCCATGAAGATCGCCATGTAGAGCGCCATCACCCGCCCGCGCATGCGCGGATCCGTCGTGGTCTGCACGGTGCCGTTGGCCGTGGTCATGAGGATCTGCCCGGCGAACCCGATGAGCACGAGCGCCCCGGCGAACAGCCACAGGCTCGGCGCCAGCGCAGCCAGCAGAGCGCACACCCCGAAGGCCGCGCACGCCACGAAGACGAGCCGCAGCCGGGGCTTGTCGCGGCTCGCCGACACGAGCGCGCCCGCCACCGACCCCACGGCCATGACGGCCGTGAGCAGTCCGAACCCGGCGGAGTCGAGCCCGAACTCGATCGTGGCCATGGTGGAGGTGAAGATCGCGTAGTTGAAGCCGAAGGTGCCCACCACGAAGACGATCACGAACACGATCATCAGGTCGGGCCTGCCCCGCACGTAGCGGAACCCCTCCAGCAGCTGCCCCTTCTCCCGAGGCGCCCGCTCGGCCGGCCGCAGCCGCGACGGGCGGATGAAGCGCAGCGAGACGAGCACGGCCGCGAAGGTCGCGCCGTTGACCACGAACACCCAGCCGGCCCCCATCACCACCACGAGCACTCCCGCGATCGCGGGCCCCACGGTGCGCGCCGCGTTGAACGAGGCCGAGTTGAGCGCCACGGCGTTGCCCACGTCCTTGCCCGACACGAGCTCGGAGACGAACGTCTGCCGCACGGGCGCGTCGATCGCCGAGGCGATGCCGAGCAGCAGGGCGAAGGCGTACACGATCCACAGCTGCGCGAGCCCGGTCACCACGATGATGCCGAGGGCGAGCCCGAGCACACCCATCGCCGCCTGCGTCACCATGAGCGTGCGTCGGCGGTCGAAGCGGTCGGCGATCAGCCCCGAGATCGGCACCATGAGCAGCTGCGGCCCGAGCTGCAGGGCCGTCGTGATGCCGAGGGCCACGGCGTCGTGATCGGTGAGATCGGTGAGCACGATCCAGTCCTGGGCCGTGCGCTGCATCCATGTGCCGATGTTCGACACCAGAGCGCCCGCGAACCAGATGCGGTAGTCGATGCTCGCGAGCGAGCGGAACATCGCGCTCACAGCTCGGTCGCAGTCATAGTTCTCATCCGCTAACTAGTATCGCACGACCCGTGATGCCCACGCCCTTCAGCGAGCACATCGCCGGAGCGGTTAAACTGTGCGCACGATGGCTACTTTTGGAAATCTCTCGGACAGGCTCGCCGAAACCTTCAAGAACCTCCGCACGAAGGGCAAGCTGAGCCCCGCGGATGTCGATTCGACGGTCCGCGAGATCCGCCGCGCCCTGCTCGACGCCGACGTCGCGCTCGACGTGGTGAAGGAGTTCACGGGCAAGGTGCGCGATCGCGCGCTCGGCGACGAGGTCAACAAGGCGCTCAACCCCGCCCAGCAGGTGGTGCAGATCGTCAACGAGGAGCTCGTGCAGATCCTGGGCGGCCAGCAGCGCCGACTCGAGTTCGCCAAGCGGCCGCCGACCGTCATCATGCTCGCCGGCCTCCAGGGTGCCGGCAAGACGACCCTCGCGGGCAAGCTCGCGAAGTGGCTCGCTAAGGACAACCACACGCCGATCCTCGTGGCCGCCGACCTCCAGCGCCCCAACGCCGTCAACCAGCTGCAGGTCGTGGGCGGCCAGGCGGGTGTGCCCGTCTTCGCGCCCGAGCCGGGCAACGGCGTGGGCAACCCGGTCAAGGTGGCCAAGGACTCCATCAAGTTCGCGATCGACAAGCAGTACGACACGGTCATCATCGACACCGCCGGTCGTCTCGGTGTCGACGCCGACATGATGAAGCAGGCGGCAGACATCCGCAAGGCCGTCAATCCCGACGAGGTGCTCTTCGTCATCGACGCCATGATAGGTCAGGACGCCGTGGCCACGGCCCGCGCCTTCCAGGAGGGCGTCGACTTCACGGGAGTCGTGCTCACCAAGCTCGACGGCGACGCCCGCGGTGGTGCCGCCCTCTCGGTGGCCTCGGTCACGGGCCGCCCCATCATCTTCGCCTCCACGGGCGAGACGCTCGACGATTTCGAGCCCTTCCACCCCGACCGCATGGCCTCGCGCATCCTCGACCTGGGTGACATCCTCTCGCTCATCGAGCAGGCCCAGTCGGCGTTCGACGAAGACGAGGCGCGTGCGGTCGCGGAGAAGTTCGCCACCGACTCGTTCACCCTCGACGACTTCCTCAAGCAGATGCAGCAGCTGCGCAACGTCGGCTCCATCAAGAAGATGATGGGCATGCTCCCGGGCGCCGGCGGCCTCAAGCAGCAGCTCGAGAACTTCGACGAGAAGGAGATCGTGCGCACGGAGGCCATCATCCAGTCGATGACCAAGGCCGAGCGCGCCAACCCCAAGCTCCTCAACGGATCACGGCGCCTCCGCATCGCGCGCGGTTCCGGCATGACCGTGACCGACGTCAACTCCCTCGTGCAGCGCTTCGAGCAGGCCTCGAAGATGATGAAGACGGTCGCGAAGGGCGGCATGCCCAACGTGCCAGGCATGGGCCCCATCCCGGGTGCAGGCTTCGGCGGCGGCCGCGGCAAGCAGCAGGCCAAGAAGAAGAGCGGATCGCGGTCGGGCAACCCGGCCAAGCGTGCGCAGGAGAACGCCCTGCGCGCCTCGGGCGAGAAGCCGGCGATCGCCGCGGGCAACGGGGGAGGGGCCGGCTTCGGCCTCGGCTCGAAGGCCGCGGACGGCACGCAGAACCCGAGCCCCGAGGAGCTCGAGGCACTGCAGCGCTTCCTGCGTTGAGAGGAGGGCGAGAGGCAGCTCGCATGCTTATGCTGACAGCATGACGACTCCCTCCCGCCCTGTGCGCATCGGCGTGCAGATCGCTCCTCAGCACGCCGACTACCGGACCATCCGCGACACCCTCGCCGCCCTCGAAGACCTCGGCGTCGACATCGCGTTCAACTGGGACCACTTCTACCCGCTCTCGGGCGAGCCCGACGGTCTGCACTTCGAGGGCTGGACCATGCTCGCCGCCTGGGCGGAGCAGACCTCCCGCATCCAGTTCGGGCCGCTCGTGACCTGCAACAGCTACCGCAACCCCGACCTGCTGGCCGACATGGCCCGCACCGTCGACCACATCAGCGCCAAGAACCTGGGCGACGAGGGCCGGCTCGTCTTCGGCATCGGCTCCGGGTGGTTCGAGCGCGACTACGACGAGTACGGCTACGAGTTCGGCACAGCCGGGCAGCGGCTCGATGCGCTCTCCGAGGCCCTGCCCCGCATCGAGGCGCGCTGGGCGAAGCTCAACCCCGCTCCCACGCGCGACATCCCGGTGCTCATCGGTGGCGGTGGCGAGAAGAAGACCCTGCGCATTGTGGCCCAGCACGCCGACATCTGGCACTCCTTCTCGGATGTCGAGACCCTGCAGCGCAAGCTCGTCGTGCTCCGCGAATGGTGCGACAAGGTCGGCCGCGACTTCTCCGACATCGAGATCTCCACCGGCACGCGCGGTGCCGATGGCAAGGCCAAGGAGCAGCTCGACGAGCAGCTCGAGAACGGGGTGACGCTCTTCACTCTCGGCATCACGGGCCCCGACATCGACCTGCAGGGCGTGAAGGACCTGGTGGCCTGGCGCGACGAGGTGAGCGGCTAGCCCGTCAGACCGTTCCTGAGCTCCTTCGTGAGGGAGGCGACCACCGCCCGGAGGCTGCCGCCGTTCTGCTCGGCCACACGCAGCTGGCGCTGGTAGCTGGCGCCGTTGTCGAGGATGAGGTTGACCTGGTCGAGCTCTGCGGCGCAACCGAGCCGTTCGGCGACCGGGGCGAGGCGCTCGAGCTCGCCGCGCACCGCATCCGTCACGAGCTGCTCGTCGCCCGAGGAGTTGAGGATGATCTCGGCCTCCATGCCGTACCTCGCCGCCCGCCACTTGTTCTCGCGCACGAACCACGGCTGCATCGTGGGCAGCTCCTCGCCGGCGTCGAGCCGCTCGGACATGTCGTCGACGAGGCACTGGATGAGCGCAGCGACCGCGCCGATCTCCTCGGGGCTCGACAGGCCGTCGCACGCGCGCATCTCCACGGTGCCCCACTGGGGGCTCGGGCGGATGTCCCACCGCACCTCCGTGTGATCGCTGATCACGCCGGTCTTGAGGAGGTCGTCGACGTACTCCTCGTAGTTCGCCCAGCTGCCGAACTGGTAGGGCAGGCCGGCGGTGGGCAGCTGCTGGAACATGAGCGCCCTGTTGCTCGCGTATCCCGTGTTCACGCCGCCCCAGAACGGGCTCGACGCACTCAGCGCCTGCAGGTGCGGGTAGTAGTTGAGCAGCGAGTTCACGATGGGCAGTGCCTTCTCGCGGTCGTCGATGCCGACGTGCACGTGGATGCCCCAGATCATCATGTTGCGACCCCACCACTGGGTGCGGTCGATGAGCTTGTGGTAGCGCTCCTTGTCGGTGACGGTCTGCTCGAACCACTGGCCGAAGGGGTGGGATCCGGCGCACATGAGCTCCACGTCGAGCGGATCGGTGATGGCCCGCACCTCGGCGAGCTGCCCCTGGAGGTCGGCCACGGCGTCGGCCACGCGGTGGTGCACACGGGTCACGAGCTCGACGGTGTTGAGCAGCAGCTCGCCCGTGATCTGCGCGTGAGGCGAGCCGTCGGACCCCGAGAGAGCCTCGAGCACCTCGGCCGCCACCGACACCAGATCACCCGAGCTCTGCTCCACCAGAGCGACCTCCCACTCGATCCCGAGGGTGGAGCGCTCCGAGTCGGTGAACCTGATCTCCATGCACTGCCTTCCAGAATTACCGCTTCGAGCGTGTTGTCTGTCAGAATAGCCAGTCGAGTCTGTTCTCGCCCGACCCTCTAATCTGGCGGGCAGATTCCCCTAGAGCTTTTGCCGAGTGTGCCCCCACGCTCACGGCTGTCAGTTCGCCCACCGAATACATCACACAGGAGAATTGTGGCTGTCAAAATCCGTCTGAAGCGCCTCGGCAAGATCCGTGCGCCCTACTACCGCATCGTCGTCGCCGACTCGCGCACCAAGCGCGACGGTCGCGTGATCGAGGAGATCGGTCAGTACCACCCCACCGAGGAGCCCTCGGTCATCAAGGTCGACTCCGACCGCGCCCAGTACTGGCTCTCCGTCGGCGCGCAGCCGACCGAGCAGGTCGCCGCGCTGCTCAAGCTCACGGGCGACTGGGGCAAGTTCAAGGGCGACAAGGACGCCGTGTCGACCGTGCGCGTCAAGGCCGAGAAGGAAGCCTTCGTGGCCGACGAGAAGAAGAAGCCGGTGCTCAAGCCCAAGGCAGAGCCGAAGGCCGCTCCCGTCGAGGCACCCGCGGAGGCTTCGGCCGACGCTGAGGCCACCGACGCTCCGGCTGCCGACGACGCCGCGGACAAGGCCTGACCTTGCTCGCTCCGGCTCTCGAGCACCTCGTCAAGGGCATCGTCGACAATCCTGACGACGTCCACGTCGTGACGAAGAGCTCCCCGCGCGGCGAGGTCCTCGAGGTTCGTGTGAACCCCGACGATCTCGGTCGCGTGATCGGTCGTTCGGGTCGCACCGCCAAGGCGCTGCGCACCCTCGTGGCCGCGCTGGCCGATGGCAAGCGCGTGCGTGTAGACGTGGTGGACACCGATTACTGAGAACAAGAAGACCCAGTTGCGAGTGGGTCGCCTCACGAAGGCCCACGGCCTCAAGGGTGCGATCAAGCTGGAGCTGTTCACCGACGACCCGGAACGACGCTTCGTTCCGGGCGCGGTGTTCAGCCTCCAGGTCCCGACCAGCTCGCCGTGGCACGGCAAGACGCTGGAGCTCTCCGAACTGCGGTGGTACAACAGCCACCCGGTCGGCTTCTTCGCGGGTGTCTCCGACCGCTCGGCGGCCGAGGCGCTCGTGAAGGCGATCCTCTGGATCGACCTCGAGGCCGGTGACGACACCTCCGATGAGGAGGACGCCTGGTACGACCACCAGCTCGTGGGGCTCCGTGTGGAGCGCGACGGGGTGCAGGTCGGAACGGTCAAGCTCGTCGAGCACTTCCCCGCGCAGGACCTGCTGATCGTCAAGACCGACGCGGGCGAGGTGATGGTGCCCTTCGTGAAGGAGATCGTGCCGTCGGTCGACCTCGCGGCGGGCATCGTGACGGTCACGCCCCCGGCGGGCCTCTTCGAGGAGCTCCCCGACGACCCGGACGAGCCGACCGCGCCCGCGGAGCCCGAAACTCCCGGTAAGTAACAGAATGCGAGGGACCGACGTCATATACGGCGTCGGTCCCTCGCATTTCTGTACTTATCGGGACGCATGCCACAATACCGAGCATGTCTCACGTCCGTGACCACCTGAGCACCCACGGTGGAGTCGCCTCGACGGCCAGCCTCGCCCTAGCGGGCTTCCCCGCGGCGATCATCGACGAAGAGGTCCGCCGCGGCTCGATCCTCCGCCTGCGTCGGGGGTGGGTCGCCCTTCCCGACGCCCCGACCGACGTGGTCCAGGCGGTCCGAGTCGGCGGCCGCCTCAGCTGTCTGTCCGTGCTGAAGCGCGAGAACGTGTGGTGCCAGCGGGATTCGCGCCTGCACATCCGCGTCCCGTCGAACGCCCAGAAACTCTCGTCGCCGCACGACCGCCGCATCCCCCTCGGCCGACCCGAGCGCTTCGGCATCGCCCTCCACCGTTCGCACCGCGCCACCCTCGCCGAGCCCGACGGTCCCGTCGACACCTTCACCTGGGCGCTCCTGCACTCCATCACGTGCCAGCCCCGCGACGACGCGATCGTCACCCTCGACTCCGCGCTCCACTCCGGCCGCATCACCCGCGTCGAGCTCGAGTTCCTCGCCGAGTACCTGCCCGCCAAGTTCCGCGCCTACCTCGAGCTCACCGACCCGAATGCCGCCTCCGGTCTCGAGACGAAGGCGCGGCTCGGCCTGCACAGCTGCAACATCCCGTACCGCTCCCAGGTGCAGATCCCCGGCGCTGGCCGCGTCGACATCCTCATCGGCGACCGCCTCGTGCTCGAGGTCGACGGCCGCGAGTGGCACTCGGGCGCCACCGCCTACGCGCGTGATCGCGGCCGCGACCTCGCGCTCGTCGAGACCGGTTACCTCGTGCTGCGCCTCAGCTTCGACCAGGTGATGGGGGAGTGGCCGCGGGTGATCGCGGTCATCCGGGCGCTCGTCGGCCGGCAGGAGCACCGCTGGTCGGCCCGCCACGTGAAGGAGGGGCTCGCCGTTAGGCTCTGAGGATGCGCATCGATGTCGTCACGATCTTCCCCGAGTTCTTCGACGTGCTCGACATCTCCCTCCTCGGCAGGGCCCGCCAGACGGGCATCCTCGAGGTGGCGGCGCACAACCTCCGGGAGTTCACGCACGACCGTCACCGCACGGTCGACGACACCCCCTACGGAGGCGGCGCCGGCATGGTGATGAAGCCGGAGCCCTGGGGTGAGGCGCTCGACAGCATCCTCGAGGCGCCAGGGACGAGCTCCGAGGCGCCGGTCGTCATCTTCCCCTCGCCCGCGGGCACGGTCTTCACGCAGAAGATGGCGCGCGAGCTCGCCCAGCGCGAGCACCTCGTGTTCGGCTGCGGCCGCTACGAGGGCATCGATCAGCGGGTGTTCGACCATACCGCCGCCCGCGCCGAGGTGCGTCTCGTGAGCATCGGCGACTACGTGCTCAACGGCGGCGAGGTCGCCGTGATGGCCATGATCGAGGCGATCGGACGGCTCATCCCCGGGGTCGTCGGCAACCCCGAGAGCCTCGTGGAGGAGTCGCACGAGGACGGCCTGCTCGAGTACCCGAGCTACACCAAGCCCGCGGTCTGGCGCGAGCTCGAGGTGCCGCCGATCCTCCTGAGCGGCAACCACAAGGCCATCGACACCTGGCGCCGCGACCAGCAGCTCGAGCGCACGCGCCGGGTGCGGCCCGACCTGCTGCCGCCGGAGTAGCTCAGCCCCGAGCGGTCAGCCCCGGGCGGTCAGCCCCGGGCGGTGAGGATCAGCGGCCCGTCCTCCGTGATCGCCACGGTGTGCTCCATGTGCGCGCCCACCGATCCGTCGGCCGATCGCAGCGTCCAGCCGTCCTTGTCGGTGTAGATCTTGTCGGTGGTCTCGAGGAACCACGGCTCGATCGCGATCACGAGCCCCGCCCGCAGCGGCAGTCCGCGCCCGGCGCGACCCTGGTTCGGCACGTGCGGGTCGCCGTGCATCGTGCGGCCCACGCCGTGACCGCCGAAGTCGGTGTTGATGCCGTAGCCGGCCGCGCTGGCGACCTCCCCGATGGCTGCGGAGATGTCGCCGAGGCGTCCCCCCGGCTGAGCGGCCGCGATGCCGGCGGCGAGAGCGGCGGTCGTGACCTCGATGATGCGGGTGTCCTCCGCCGAGCGCGGCGTGCCCACGATCACGGTGAGCGCCGAGTCCGCGACCCAGCCGTCGACGGAGGCGGCGAAGTCGAGGCTCAGCACGTCGCCGTCACGCAGCGCGTAGTCGTGGGGGAGACCGTGCAGCACGGCGTCGTTGACGCTCGTGCACAGCACCTTGCCGAAGGGCGAGGCACCGAACGAGGGGTGGTAGTCGATGTAGCACGACTCAGCGCCGCGGGCCTTGATCATGTCGTGCGCGATCTTGTCGAGCTTCAGCAGGTTGACCCCCACGGCGGCGCGTGAGGCCAGTTCGGTCAGCACCGACGCCACGAAGGCGCCCGCCGGCCGCATCTGCTCGATCTCGGCCGGGGTCTTGAGCTCGATCATCCTGAATCCCTTTCACGCACGGCGGGCGCACGGTGACGGCACCCATGAAGACCCTATACACCCGAGTCACAGGCAACATGCGGAGAGCCTCAATACTCTGGAGGGGTGCTGATCCGTCGTGCGTTCTTCTACTGGCAGTTTCCTGCCGCGGTCATCCTGCCCGCGTGGATCCTCGTCGGCTGGGGCGTCTTCGCGGCGACCGGGTGGCAGATCATCGGCCTGATCGTGGGCGTCATGATGCTCACGGTCGGCATGCTCGCCACCGCCGGCCTCATCTTCGCGCGCAAAGACGTGCGGGCCGCGAAAGCCGTCTCGTGGCTCGACGTCGCACTGCTCGTGGTGCTGCAGGGCCTCGTGATCGCGGTCGGCTTCTTCACCCCCGCCACGGCCATCCTCGGCACGCTCTCGATCGTGGCGCTCATCGCGCTGTTCTGGTCGAGCGTGCTGCAGCTGGTCGTCGAGACCCGCAAGCGGGTGCGCTCGGCGATCGCGGGATTCGAGGAGCAGGCGACCCGCATCCAGAACCCTCAGCGGCCGGCGCGGATCGACGGCGAGTACATCGTGATCGAGACCACGGGCGACGCCCGCACCCCTCCGCGCATCTAGCGGACCGTCGCACGCGAGGCTCCTTTGCGGGGTAGGACGCATCTGTGACATAATTACCCCTTGTGCCACGGCCCGGCTCTGCCACAGGGGAGCCAGCGTTCATCGGGCACATCATCTTTTGACAACGAAGCCGTGCTCGACCTGTGGCGGGTACAGATTGCGAACAACCATGCATATCCTCGACTCAGTCGATGCGGCGTCGCTCCGCAGCGACATCCCCGACTTCCGTGCCGGCGACACCGTCAAGGTGCACGTGAACATCATCGAAGGTACGCGCTCGCGTATCCAGATCTTCCAGGGCGTCGTCATCGCTCGCAAGAACGAGGGCGTGCGCGAGACCTTCACGGTCCGCAAGGTCAGCTTCCAGGTCGGCGTCGAGCGCACGTTCCCCGTGCACTCCCCGGTCATCGACCACATCGAGATCGTGACCCGCGGCGACGTGCGCCGCGCCAAGCTGTACTACCTCCGCGCCCTCCGCGGCAAGAAGGCCAAGATCAAGGAGAAGCGCGACGCGTAGCCTCCGAATTCACCGCGTGCAGCGCAGGCGGTGAGGGCATTCCTGAGCTCCCGGCCACTACAGTGGTTCGGGAGCTCAGGCGGTTAAATGACAGACATCACAGCCCCCCATGACGGGGTGCCCTCATACGATCACGCCGAGGGCGAAGAGACCGCCGAACAGCGGCGTTCGAAGCGGCAGCGCAGCGCGTGGCTCTTCGCACGCGACCTGCTCATCATCTTCGTGGTGGCCCTGCTCGCCTCGGTGCTCATCAAGACGTTCCTCGTGCGGTCGTTCTACATCCCCTCCGGGTCGATGGAGAACACGCTGCAGGTCAACGACCGCATCCTCGTGAACCAGCTCGAGCCCGGCATCATCCCACTCGAGCGCGGCGACGTCGTGGTGTTCAAGGATCCGGGTGGCTGGCTCCCCGCCGTCGCCGAGCCGCAGAAGGCTCCGCTCGCAGCCGCCCTCGACTGGTTCCTCGAGGGAGTGGGTCTGGCCGCCGACGACGCCAACGACCACCTCATCAAGCGTGTCATCGGCCTGCCGGGCGACCACGTCGTGTGCTGCAACGCGCTCGGCCAGATGACCGTGAACGATGTGCCCCTCGACGAGGCCGCGTACCTGAAGCTCCCCGATGGCGTCTCCGCGGTCTCGCAGGACCCGTTCGACGTCGTCGTGCCCGAGGGTTCGCTCTGGGTGATGGGAGACAACCGCTACAACTCCGCCGACTCGCGCTTCAACCAGGATCAGCCGGGCCGCGGCTTCGTGCCCATCGACAACGTGGTGGGGCGTGCCGTGCTCGTGACCTGGCCTGTCGATCACTGGACCTGGCTCGACAACTTCGGCTCGGTCTTCACGTCGGTGCCGGATGCGACCGACGCGGTCGAGCCCGCCCCCGCGCCCACCACGTCGGGCGGCGAGTAGTGGCGGTCGCCGACCCCACTCTGCGGCTCGAGCGTGCGATCGTGCGGAAGGGTGCGCCCGGTGGCTCGGATGCCGCGGCTGGTGGTCTTGACGGCGCCGTGCCCGCCCACAGCGGGCTCGTGATCGGCTGCGACGAGGTGGGCCGCGGGGCGCTCGCCGGCCCGGTGGCCGTGGGGCTCTGCGTCATCGACGTCCGCCGCACCCGATCGGTGCCCGCCGGACTGCGCGACTCGAAGATGCTCTCCGAGCCCCGCCGCGAGGAACTCGCCCCGATCGCCGCCTCCTGGAGCCTCGCGAGCGCCGTGGGCTACGCCTCGGCCGAGGAGATCGACAGGCTCGGCATCAGTGCGTGCCTCGGGCTGGCGGGCAAGCGCGCGCTCACCGACCTGCACGCCGCGGGTGTGGATGTGATGGCCGCCACGATCATCCTCGATGGGCACTGGGACTGGCTGAGCCCTGCGCTCACGACGCCGCTCAGCATCCGCACCCAGGTCAAGGCCGACCGCGACTGCGCGTCGGTGGCGGCGGCATCCGTGATCTCGAAGGTGGCTAGGGACCGTCTGATGATCGGGCACGACCCGGCGCATCCGCACTACGGCTGGGTGCGCAACAAGGGCTATGCGAGCGAGCAGCACCGCGATGCGCTGCTCGAGCGCGGGGCGTCGGAGCTGCACCGGCACACCTGGCTCACCAAGCTCTTCGCCGACCCGTCCCGAGCCGACGAGTCTGCGGCTTAGACTGGAGCCACGATGGACGAGGACGAATTCGAAGACTACGACCGCGAGGTCGAGCTGGCGCTGTACCGCGAATACCGCGACGTCGTCTCGCAGTTCAAGTACGTGATCGAGACCGAGCGCCGCTTCTACCTCGCCAATGAGGTCGAGCTGGCCCGTCGCGACACCGAGCACGACTTCTACTTCGAGCTGACCATGACCGATGTGTGGGTGTGGGATGTCTACCGCTCCGACCGGTTCGTGAAGTCGGTGCGGGTGCTGACCTTCAAAGACGTGAACGTCGAGGAGCTCTCGAGCAAGGACTTCGAGCTGCCCAAGGAGCTCGCGCTCGACGAGTAGTCGTCGCTTCTGGCGCTAGGGCGCCTCTTTGCGGCTCCTCCACAGGCGGAGCGCTCTTCTCCTCTCTCCACAGATCTCCGCCCTGCGGCCCTTTGCGCTTCTCGCGCGCGCATCCTGGTCGCGGAGGCAGCTATGAAGGAGAAAGACGCCCTGGGGCGGCGCGGTGAGGGCATCGCGGCGGAGCATCTGGCGAACGCGGGGTTCCACATCGTGGAGCGCAACTGGCGGTGCCCGGTCGGTGAGATCGACATCGTGGCGCGCGACGGGCCCGAGCTCGTGGTGGTCGAGGTCAAGACGCGGTCGTCGGTGGCCTACGGGCATCCGTTCGAGGCCATCACGCCCGCCAAGCTCAAACGGCTGCACCTGCTCGCTGCGGCCTATCTCGCGGCGCATCCCGAGCTGCGGTCGGTGCGCACGCGCATCGACGTGCTCGGGGTCATCGCCCCCAGCCGCGGTGGTGCGGCGCCGAGCGTCGAGCATCTGCGGGAGGTGCAGTGATGGTGGCGCGCACGCTCTCGGTGGCGCTGCTCGGCATGTCGGGCGCTGTCGTGGAGGTCGAGGCGCACATCGCGGATGCGATCCCGGGCTTCCAGCTCATCGGGCTCCCGGATGCGGCGCTCTCCGACGCGAAGGACAGGGTGCGTGCCGCCGCGGCCAACGGCGGGAGCCCGCTGCCGGCGAAGAAGATCGTGGTCAACCTGTCGCCCGCGGCGCTGCCCAAGCACGGCTCCACCTACGACCTGGCGATCGCCGTCGCGGTGCTCGCGGCCGACGGGTGCATCGACCATGCGGCCATCGCCGACGTCGTGCACCTCGGTGAGCTGAGTCTCGATGGGCGGGTGCGACCCATGCAGGGAGTGCTGCCCGCCATCGTGGCCGCGCGTGCCGCCGGGCACCGGCGCTTCGTGGTGCCTCGGGGCAACGAGGTCGAAGCGCAGCTCGTGCCCGACGTCGAGGTCACCACCGTGGCGTCGCTGCGGGATGCGCTCATCCTGCACGGTGCCGCGCTCGAACCGCAGGAGCTCGAGCCGCTCGTACTCAAGGCCGCTCCCGCTCCCGAGCCGGTCGCCGGCGATCTCGCCGACGTCGTGGGCAATCCGGATGCGGTGGAGGCGCTCGTGGTGGCCGCGGCCGGTGCGCATCACCTGTTCCTCCTGGGGCCGCCCGGCGCGGGCAAGACCATGCTCGCGCATCGCCTGCCGGCGCTCCTGCCCGATCTCTCGCCGGAGGAGTCTCTCGTGGTGACGTCGCTCACCTCGCTCGCGGGTCGCACGCTCGACGGGCTCGTGGTGCGTCCGCCGCTCGAGAGCCCGCACCACACGTCGTCGGCGGCCGCGCTCGTGGGCGGGGGGTCGAAGATCATCCGTCCGGGTGCTGCTGCTCGTGCCGCGCACGGGGTGCTCTTCCTCGACGAGGCGCCCGAGTTCGCGGCGTCGGTGCTCGACGCCCTCCGGCAGCCGCTCGAGTCGGGAACGATCACGATCCACCGCGCGAGTGCCGTCGCGCACTTCCCCGGGCGCTTCCAGCTCGTGCTCGCGGCCAATCCGTGTCCGTGCGGGCAGCACGGCACCTCCGACATCGCCTGCGTGTGCACGTCGATCGCGCGGCGGAGGTATCTGGCGAGGCTCTCCGGGCCGTTGCTCGACCGGGTCGACCTGCAGCTGCGGGTCAACCGGGTCACGACGGCTGCGATCCGCCTGGCGGGGGAGCCCTCGCACGAGACCACGGCCTCTGCTCGACTGCGGGTGCAGGGGGCGCGCGAGGTGGCGGCGGCGAGGCTCGCGAACACGCCGTGGCGAACCAATGCGGAGGTGCCGGGGTCGTGGTTCCGGTCGGGGGCGCGGCGGTTGCCGGTGGCGGTCACTGCGCCCATCGACCGTGCTCTCGAACGCGGCACGCTCACGATGCGCGGCTACGACCGCGTGCTGCGTGTGGCGTGGACGTTGGCCGATCTCGACACGGCATCCGCGCCCTCCGCCGATCACATCGGGCGTGCGCTCTTCCTTCGCAAGTCGGTGTCGACATGAGGCTGCACAACTTAGACCGTGCGCGCGTCGAGGCGGCCGTGCGGGCGGTCACGGATCCGGCCGTGCGATCGCAGCTGCAGATGCACACCCCGTCCGAGCGCGAAGCGCCGGCCGATGCCGCAGAAAGATCTGAGCCCGCCGCCGTGGGGGATGTCGTCCTGGTCCCGCATCCCGGTGCGGAGACCGCACCTGAGGTCCCGGCAGCCGACGAGTCGATGGCGGCCGACCCATCGGGGTCGGCTTCATCGTCGCTCGACGGTGGAAGAGGCGTCTCCTCGGTGGAGGGATCGGCCGCGGGTGCCGGTTCGGCGGCGACTGCCGGATCGAAGGGGGTTCCGTCGTCGTTCGATGGTCGCGGTGACGTCTCGTCGGTGGAGGGATCGGCCGTGAGCGCCGGATCAGCGGCGGCGGCTACGTCATCCGGTCAAGCTGGCGGCGAGGCCTCGGCGTTGGCAGGGGTCGCCTCGGTGGCCGAGCGGTTCGCTCGGGCGGCGTGGTCGTGTCTCGTGGAGCCGGGGGACGTGGTCGCCGGGCTGCTCGTCGGCGAGTTCGGGGCGGATCGGGCGCTCTCGATGCTCCTCGAGCGGATGCCGCCCGACGCGTGGTCCGCCGCGTTGCCGCCCGACATCCGGGCCGAGCTGTCGACGGCGGAGATCGCGACGGCTCTGGAGCGGTGGAGGCCTCGCCTCTCGTCGACGATTGTGCTGAACGCGCTGACCGCTGCGGCCCACTGCGGCGCCCTCCTGGTCGTTCCCGGGGATCGCGGCTGGCCGGCGGGGCTCGACGACCTCGGGCCTCACGCGCCGCTGGCCCTCTGGGTGAGGGGCGATCTCGCGCACCTCGTCGATCCGTCCGGGGCGATCGCCCTCGTCGGATCGCGCGACGCCACGAGCTACGGCGACCACATGGCCATGGATCTGGCCGCCGGCCTCAGCGACCGCGGCTTCTCGATCGTCTCCGGTGCCGCCTACGGCATCGATGGCATGGCGCACCGAGCCGCCCTCGCGTCGGGCAGCGGCACCATCGCGTACCTGGCCGGGGGAGTCGACCGCCTCTACCCGAGTGGGCACAGCGACCTGCTGCGTCGGATCATCGCCTCGGGTGCCGTCGTGTCGGAGCTGCCGTGCGGAGCGGCGCCGACCCGGTGGCGCTTCCTCCAGCGCAACAGACTCATCGCGGCGACGGCGGGGGCGACGGTGGTGGTGGAGGCCGGGCATCGCTCCGGCTCGCTCAACACCGCTGGTCACGCTGCGGCGCTCGGTCGGCCGCTCGGTGCGGTTCCCGGGCCGGTCACGAGCGTCAACTCGGCCGGATGCCACCGCCTCCTGCGTGAGTACGACGCCGTGTGCGTGACGTCGGCGGAGGAGGTCGCCGAGCTGGTGAGGGGCCGGCCGACCCCTCAGCCGACGCTGCTCGATGGGGTGGATGGCGGTGCCGTCGAGTCAGCCGGGGTGGCGGACGCTTCGGGACGGACTTCCGCACCGATCGCCGATACAGCCGTGGCATCTTCGGCCGGAGCCGATGCCCAAGCCAGAGGTGGAGCGGCGCGAGGACGCGACTCCGGGCGGGCTGGGCGGGTGCTCGATGCGCTCAGCCGTCGGGCGGGGAGGAGTGTCGACGATCTGGCGCGGCGATCCGGGCTGTCGCCCAAGGAGGTCCAGGCGGTGCTGGGGGCCCTCGCCATCGAGGGCGCCGCGCGGGAGGCGCTGTCCGGGTGGCTGCGCTCGTGAGGCGCAGGCCGTCATCCCGCGTTCATCGGCCGTTCTCCTCGAGGCCGGTCGCCCGGAGGGCGGCGACCCGGCCGCGACGGTGGGTTCTGAGAGACTGGGGTCATGTCCCAGTACGGCGAGCCTCAGCACACGATCGTCCACATCAGTGACACGCACTTCCTCGCCGACAGGAAGCCGTTGCACGGCGCGATCGACACCGATGCCACCCTCACCCGAGCGCTCGCCCAGCTCGAGGAGTCCGGCATCAGGCCGGAGGCGCTCGTGTTCACGGGCGACATCGCCGATCTGGGGGAGGGTGACGCCTACCGGCGCATCCGGGCTCTCGTCGAACCGGCGGCGGCTCGACTGGGCGCCGAGGTGCTGTGGGTCATGGGCAACCACGACGACCGGGCGCGCCTGCGCACCGAGCTCCTCGACGAGCAGCCGATCACCGACCCGGTGGTGTCGAGCATCATGCTCGGCGGGCTGCGGATCATCGCCCTCGACACCACGGTGCCCGGCTACCACCACGGCGAACTCTCCGCGGAGCAGCTGCAGTGGCTGCGCGACGAACTCGCGCAGCCCGCCCCGCAGGGCACCATCGTGGCCCTTCACCACCCGCCCGTGCCGACCACGCTCCCGCTCATGCCCATCCTCGAGCTGCAGCGCCAGCACGAGCTCGAGGCCGTGCTCACCGGCACCGATGTGCGGGCCATCCTCGGTGGCCACCTGCACTACTCCACCACGAGCACCTTCGCGGGCATCCCCGTCTCGGTCGCCGCCGCTACCTGCTACACCATGGATGTCGCGGGTCCGAAGGGTGCGCTCCGGGGGCTCGGTGGTGGTCAGTCATTCTCGATCGTCGACGTCTACGACGACCGGGTCGTGCACTCGATCATCCCGATCGGTGAGTTCCCCATCGTCACGTCGTTCGACAGCACCTTCGTCGACCGCGTCTATGCCCTCCCCGACGCCGAGCGCCTCGACGCCTTCTCCCGCCAGGTCCCACCCATCTCCCCACCCCTCCCGTCCTGACGCCCGCCAGGCCCTGCCCTCCTGCCCGGGGCTCAGCCAGTGCTTGGAGTGCGGGTGGAGCCGCGCGGGAGGTGAGCCGGGTGCGGGGGAGGGGGCATGCTGGGGTGGTGAGGATTGCGGAGGCGCGGGACGAGTACGACCGGTATCTGCGGCTCGACCGGGGGTACTCCGGGCACACCGCTCGGTCGTACGGGGCCGATCTCGCCGATCTCGAGGCCTTCGCGGCCGAGCGCGGGGTGGAGGACGTCGACGGGCTCGATCTCGAGCTGTACCGGGACTGGCTGTGGGCCGCCTCTCAGCGGGAGCTCGCGAAGTCGACCCTCGCCCGACGATCGGCCAGCGCGAAGACCTTTTCAGCCTGGCTTCGGCGCACGGGCGTGATCGAGATCGATCCCGCTGTGCGACTCCGTGCACCGAAGCCGGATCGCAGTCTGCCGCGCGTGCTCTCCGACGACTCCATGAACGAGGTGCTCGACCTGCTCGAGACCGCTGCCGCTGAGGGGGACCCCATCGCGCTGCGGGACCGCGCCGTGGTTGAGCTGCTCTACGCATCTGCGCTGCGAGTGTCTGAGCTCGTGGGCATCGACATCGACGACCTGGACCTCGATCGGCAGACCGTGCGCGTAGTGGGCAAGGGATCGAAGGAGCGGGTCGTACCGTTCGGGATCCCGGCCCATCTCGCCATCACCGACTACCTGGCCCGCGCCCGCCCAGTGCTCGCCGAACGAGCCGCGACCGCCGCCGCGCCTGCGGTCGCTCGGGTCGCTCGGGCCGGGGCTCTGCTGCTGGGGGTGCGCGGGGGGCGGCTCGGCACGCGGTCGGTGTATCAGCTCGTGGCCCGCCTGCTCGAATCGGTGCCGGGGTCAGGGCCCGCGGGCCCGCATGCACTCCGGCACACGGCCGCGACGCACCTGCTCGACGGCGGCGCCGACCTTCGCGCCGTGCAGGAGCTGCTCGGCCATGCGAGCCTCGGCACCACCCAGATCTACACCCACGTCACGGCGGAACGCCTCCGCGCCACCTACAGCGCCGCCCACCCCCGAGCCTGACCGCTCGCCGCCTCCAGGCCGCGTCTGCGCCCCTGCCTGCGTGGAGCGAGGTGGTGGGTGGCCTGGATGGGCATGGTGGGGGCCCCTGCGGGGAGCGAGGTGGTGGGCGTGGTTCGCGCCGGGCGGGGAGTCGTGGGGTGGGGTTGAAGGGTGTGGCGGCGGTCGCTGATGGGAGGAGCACTGCGCGGGGGACTGTGCCCAGGAGGAGGCGGGGGTTGATGTAGTCGGCGTGGAGGCGGGCGCCGAGGTGGAGGCAGCGGGTGGCGCAGTGACCGCCGGTCGTCACGGTGCCGATGGGCTGACCGCGTGCCACCAGGTCACCGGCCGCCACGAGCGGCTGCACCGGCTCGAGCGTCGACCGCAGGCCGTCGGTGTGGTCGATGGAGATCAGCGGGCGGTCCACGACGGTGCCGGCGAACGCCACCACGCCGTCGGCCGGCGCCAGGACCGGCACCCCTGGAAGAGCGGCCAGGTCGAGCCCTCGATGGCCGGCGCCGTATCGGGTAGCGGGCGCTTGATACTCCGCGATCACCTCGCGGCGGCCCTCGATCGGCCATTCCCACTCGGTTCCAGCAGCCGACTCCCCAAGTGGTGTGGGTGCACCCGCCACCAGCGCGAGGACCAACCCGAGGGCCGACAGCGACGCGGTGAACATCATGCTCACAGGATGCGACTGCCCTCTGCCCGGCGCCGCGACCACGGGCGGATCGTGGAGAGCGGGTCGTTCGCCGTGCCTCTGTGCAGGACCTGTGCCGACAGGCGCGCGAATCTGCGTCACGCACGATGCGCAACGGCGCGCGCCGGGTTCAGGTGAGGCTCGGGCTCCAGGCGTAGGTCGGGTCGGCCTCGTGCCAGGACGCCGCGAGGAGCTCACCCACGAGCGTCTCCACGATGAGTGCGACCTCGGGGCGATCGTCACCCGGATAGCGGATCGACAGCGCCGCCTCCGCCTCGAGGGGCGTCGGGCCCACCGTGACGAGCGTCGCCGAACGGCCGCGCATCCACTCGGCCGCCTGCTCGTCCCACGCGGAACCCGCGAAGAGCAGCGCCCGGTAGTCGAGCGTCTTGGAGAGGTAGACGTCGACGTGCGACCAGTCGCCCGTCTCGCTCGCATAGGCCGGCCGGCGCGGCACCTCGCGCATCATGAGCGACGACTGCTGCGCCGACGACAGCCGCTCCACCGCCGCCAGCACCCACGTGCCCTGCGGGCCGAGCAGGTGATGCGTGGCCTCGTCGATCCACGACGGCGCCGCCTCGAGGAGCGCCGCCGCCGACCGAGCGCACTCCCGAGCGAGCGCACTGACACGGGAGGCCCCCGCCAGGCCGAGGAGGGCCTCCAGCACCAGGAACGTGTGCCGGAACGTGCGGCACGACACCCCGCTCACCTCGTCGCCCGCCACGAGCGGCACCACGAGATCAGCCACCTGCGCGAGCCGCGACTCCGCACGGTTGGTGACCGCGATCAGCCGCCCCGCACCGCGATACCGCTCCACCGCGGCGAGCACCTCGGCACTTCCGCCCGTGGCCGAGACCGCCACGACCACCAGATCCTCCGCGGGCGCGGGCAGCGCCACGGCACTCGCGAGCTCCGACACGACCATCCGCCCCTCGACCCGCGCCCGACGCGCCACCACATCGGCCGCGTACGCACTCGAGCCCATACCGAGCACCAGCACCCGCGTGCCCGGCGCCGCGAGCAGCAGCTGCGCACGGCCGAGCGGCTCGAGTCCCACCTCGAAGGCATCGGCGAGGCGCTCGAGCGCCGCCGGGATCTCGTTCAGGTCGTCACGGAACCGGGCGGTGTCCACGGGCTCTCCTCGTCGTCGGCATCGGATGGGGGACTGTAGCGCGCACTCAACGCACCGTCGGGCGCGTACTCCCACCGAGGAAGATACCGTCGCGCATACAGCAGCTCACGCGCGAACTGCTCGACCTCGAGCGCTGCGATGACCCGCGGGTCGAGCATCTCGGCGACGATCGCCTCCGGAACCCCGCGACCCGCAGCACCCGCCGAAGCAGGTTCGGCAGCGCCCCCAGCAGTGCCGCCCGCAGCGTGGCCGGCAGTCTCGCGGGCTGCGTCGCCGTCAGAGCCGCCCGCAGCGTCGCCGTCAGCCTCGCCGGCACCGCCGCAGTCAGAGCCGCCCGCGGCGCCGCCGTCAGTCTCGCCGGCACCGCCGCCGTCAGTGTCACCGCTAGCGCCGCCGTCAGTCCCGCGGCCGACCCCCTCGCGGAGCCCCAGCGCGTACGCCGACTGCAGGGCCGCGCGCGCCGACTCCGCCCACCGCAGCACCCGCTCGTCGCGCCGCCCGAGCCGCTTCTGCACGACCGACCCAACGAGATCCACCGACACGAGCAGGTGGGCGAGGTCGACGGCCGCGACATCCGTGGCCGACGCGGCCGTCGAGGCATCCGGATGCTGCGGGTCGCCATCGAAGTCCACGATCGCATACCGGTGGACCCCGCCGACCGTGCTCCGCAGGAACTGCCCCACGTGCAGGTCGCCGTGCACCGGGAACCGTACGCCCCCCGCCGTGTCGGGCGCCGCAGCAACGATCTCCCGCAGTGCACCTTCCCGCCGCCGAAGCCTCGAGAGCGCCTCTCCGTCGAGCACCTCGAGCGCCTGATCGAGCCGACTCAGGATGCGCTCGCGCAACCCCCCCGCCGCCGCCTCGAGCCCGATCTCCGCTCCGAGAGCAGCCGCCCCTGGAAGAGCGGATGCCGTCCCGGGAAGAGCGGATGCCGTCCCGGGAAGAGCGGATGCCGCCCCGGCAGCCAGCACCAGGTGCAGCTCCGCGGTCATCCGCCCGAGCACCTCAGGCCACTCGGGCACCGGCACCGGCACCGAGCGCCCCGCTCCAGCTCCAGCTCCGGCCGCGGCAGCCACGGCAGCATCCGCAGCCACTCCCGCGGCGTCGACTGCAGCGCCGGCGGCGTCAGCAGCCACTCCCGCGGCATCCTCCGCGGCCAGCCACTCCAGCACATCCTCCACGGCCCACGTCCACCCATCGGCAGCCCCGGGCATCAACTCGGTCACGAGCGCCACCGCGGCGCACCCCAGCCCGGGCACCTCCCACTCGATGCGCCCGACCGGCCGCGGCGTCAGCTCGCTGCCGCCCGCCGCGAGCCGCTCCAGCTGCCCGATGGCACGCGACATCCCGCCCCACGACAGCGCCACCTTCACGATCCACGTCTCGTCGACCACCACGGCCCAGTTGGTCATGTCCACCCCGAGCGCCCGCTCGACCCCGGCGATCGACGGGATCGCGGGCACCTCAGCAACCGCGGGCACGGAGACCTCGGAGCCCCGGCCGAACCGCTCGACCTCCCACCGCCCCACGGCCGAGACGACACCGCCCGAGACACCGCCCGAGACACCCCCAGAACCCCCCAGCACAGCCCGCACCAGATCGGCCCCCACCCCGTCCCCGGCCACGGCAGCCGCCCCCGAAGCGGCGAGCACGCTCACGCGCCCACCTTCGTCGAGACGCACCGCCCCGTGCGTCGTCGTCAGCTCGATTGCCACACCCCCACCGTACTAATTCCTTGAACTCCAATTCGAACAACTATGTAAATTCCATGTCACAGCGCCAAGAAAGGCATTGTGATTCGTTGCTGGCTGATGCAACAATCGGCCAACCACATTCCGACCGGCCCACAAACACTGGAGGCACAGTGCGTATCCCGAAATCCGTGCGTTTCCCGAAATCCGCCGCGATCTTCGCCGGAGCAGCAGCCACGGCGCTCGCGCTGTCCTCCTGCGCCGGCACTTCGTCCGACACCATCGACCCCGAGGCCGACATCACCGAGCAGAGCCTCACGGTTAGCATCTGGGCCGACTACTACCCCGAGACCCTGGCCGAGGACTTCGAAGCCGCCACGGGAGTGCCCGTCACGATCGTCAACCACGCCACCAACGAGGAGGTCGTCGCCAAGCTCACCGCGAGCGCCGACCCCGGCATCGACGTGGCCTTCGTCTCGGGCCAGTACGCCCAGGCGCTCAACGAGGCCGGCCTGCTGCAGGAGCTCGACAAGAGCCTCATCCCCAACGAGGAGAACCTCTACCCCGAGGCCCTCGAGCTCGCCTACGACGAGGGCAACACCTTCTCCGAGCCCTACGCCTGGGGCACCACGGGCCTCTGCTACCGCCCCGACCTCACCGGTTTCGCCCCGACGTCGTGGGACGACCTGCTGAACCCCGTCCCCGAGCTCGAGGGCAAGACCACGATGCTCTCGACCGAGCGCTGGATGGCGCTGCCCGCCCTCAAGCTGCTCGGCGAATCGGTCAACTCCGAAGACCCCGCCGTGCTCGAGCAGGTCAAGGAGCAGATGCTCAAGACGAAGGACACGCTCCTCGCCTTCGACGACACCACCTTCTACAGCAAGCTCGTCTCGGGCGAGGCCGCCATGGTCGAGGCCTGGGACGGCTGGTGCAACTACGCCATCGCCGAAGACCCCACCATCGAGTTCGTGGTGCCCGAAGAGGGCAGCGACCTCTGGGTCGACACCATGACGGTGCTCAAGTCGTCGGAGAACAAGGAGGCCGCCATGGCCTTCGTCAACTACATCCTCGAGGCCGACGTGCAGTCCTACGTGGCGTCGAGCATCCTCTACGCCGTGCCCAACAAGGCCGCCGTCGAGTCGCTCGACCCCGCTCTCGTGGAGCAGTTCCCCAACCTCGCCGTCGACCCGGCTGAGCTCCTCAAGCAGGAGACCGTGGTCGACCTCGGCGACTTCAGCACCGAGTACACCCGTCTGGCCACCGAGATCATGGCCGCGGGCTGACGCCCGAGTCGAAGAGCTCCACGCCACTCCATCATGACCGCTCCCTCCCGCGCCGCCACCGGCGCCCGACCCCCCGCGCCCGCCGCTGCCCCACCAGCGGCGAAGCGCAGGGGGCCGGGCAGCCGGCTGGCGGCGCTCCCCTTCCTCGGCCCCGGCAGCCTCTACATCGTGCTCCTGGTGTTCGTGCCCGTGCTGCTCATCACCGCGTACTCGTTCTTCGAACGCGGCCGCTTCGGCGGCGTGGTGTGGACGCTCACCTTCGAGAACTTCGCGCGGCTCTTCGATCCGCTCTACCTCTCGGTGGTGGCGAACTCGCTCGGCATCGCGGCGGTCGTCACGGTGCTCGCGCTCGCCATCGGCTACCCCACGGCGCTCATGATCACGCGGTTGAGCCCGCGCTGGCGCACGATCGCCCTGATCGCGGTGCTGCTGCCGTTCTGGACCAACTTCCTCATCCGCACCTACGCCTGGATCCTGCTGCTCAACAACGCCGGCTGGCTCAACCAGGCGCTGCAGGCCATCGGCATCACGGATGAGCCCATCTCGATGCTCTACACACCGCAGGCCGTGGTGGTCGGGCTGCTCTACATGTACCTGCCGCTCATGATCCTGCCCCTCTACTCCTCCCTATCGAGTCAGGATCGCCAGCTCGGCGAGGCGGCCACGAACCTGGGGGCCAGCCCGTTCAGGGTCTTCCGGACCATCACCGTTCCGCTCTCGATCCCCGGCATCCTCACCGGCTGCGTCTTCGTGTTCGTGCCGGCGATGAGCAACTTCGTCATCCCGGAGCTCATCGGCGGCGGCAAGACGGTGCTCGTGGGCAACCTCATCCGCGACCAGTTCCTCAAGGCGCGCGACTGGCCGTTCGGCGCATCCCTGGCCCTCGTGCTCACGATCTCGCTGCTGATCCTCCTGCTGCTGCAGTCCCGCCTCTCGAAGCGCCTCACCGAGGGCCGTCGCGCCCGCAAGGAGGCCGCGGATGCCTAAGTCGCGCCTCATCCGCATCCCGTTCTGGCTCACGTTCGCGTTCCTCTACCTGCCGATCGTCGTGGTCGTCATCCTCTCGTTCAACGACTCGTCGAACCTCTTCGTGTGGCGCGGCTTCACGCTCGACTGGTACGCCGAGCTGTTCCAGGACCAGGCGATCGCCGAGGGGCTCGTCAACACCCTCATAGTGGCGACGGGGTCGACCCTCATCGCCACGGTATTCGGCACGCTCCTGGCGGTGGGCATCCAGCGCTACACGAGGGGCGGCCTCATCCGCGCGTTCGCGCTCACGCCGGCGCTGCTGCCCGACCTGCTGCTCGGCATCGGCATCCTGAGCCTGTTCTCGCTGCTCGGCTTCAGCCTGGGCCTGCACTCGGTGCTGCTCTCGCACGCGGCGTTCTCCATCGCGTTCGTGACGGCGATCGTGCTCGCACGTCTCGCCCACCTCGATCCGAGCCTCGAGGAGGCCTCGCGCGACCTCGGCGCAGGCCCCGTGCGCACCTTCGTGCGGGTCACCCTGCCGCAGCTCTCGCCAGGTATCGCGGCAGGCGCCCTGCTGAGCTTCACCCTCTCGATCGACGAGTTCGTGATCGCGTTCTTCACCGCGGCCCCGACCACGCCGACCCTCCCGATCGTCATCTACTCGATGGTGCGCTTCGGTGTCACCCCCGAGATCAACGCCCTCGCCACGGTCCTCCTCTTCGTCAGCGTCGTCGCCGTCCTCGGTGCACAGCGCCTCACCAAAGTCACGGATGCACTATGACCACCGACACCATCGGCCCCATCGGAACACCAGGCGCGACCGGCACGACCGGCACGGCCGGAACCACAGCCCTCGAGCCGCTCCTGCAGATCCGCGGTGTGAGCCACTCCTACGGTTCGGTCCGGGCCCTCGACGGCATCGACCTCACGATCGCCGACAACGAGTTCTTCGCCCTGCTCGGCCCGTCGGGCTGCGGCAAGACCACGCTGCTGCGCTCGATCGCGGGCTTCGAGCAGCCCGAGCAGGGTGAGGTGCTGCTCGACGGCGCCGACCTCACGCGGCTGCCCGCCCACAAGCGGCCGGTCAACATGATGTTCCAGTCGTACGCCCTCTTCCCGCACCTGAGCGTGGAGAAGAACGTGGCCTACGGCCTCGAGTCGGAGGGGCTGCCGAAGGCGGAGATCCGCACGCGCGTGGGCGAGACGATCGAGACCGTGGGGCTCGCGACCTTCGCCAAGCGGCGCCCCGCCCAGCTCTCGGGCGGCCAGCGCCAGCGTGTGGCCCTGGCCCGCGCCATCGTGAAGCGGCCGCGCCTGCTGCTGCTCGACGAGCCGCTCTCGGCGCTCGACCGCAAGGTGCGCGCCGATATGCAGCTCGAGCTCAAGCGGCTACAGCACGAGGTGGGGATGACCTTCGTGGTCGTCACCCACGACCAGGAGGAGGCCATGTCGATGGCCGACAGGGTCGCCGTGCTCAACGCCGGCGCTCTCGAGCAGCTCGACACCCCGGAGGGGCTCTACAACGCTCCGCGCACACGCTTCGTGGCCGATTTCATCGGCTCGTCCAACCTGTTCGACGGCACCGCCGTGGCGGGCGGCGTCGAGGTGCCCGGCCTTCGCACGCTGCAGGCCGAGCACGACCTCGCGGTGGGCACGGCGGCGACGCTCGTGGTGCGACCGGAGGACGTGAGCCTCGTGCCCGCCCGCACGGCCGACCTCGACGGCACGGTCATCGACACGTACTTCCTCGGCGGCAGCTCGACCGTCTCGGTCGCCGTGCCCGGCCGCGTGCAGCCGATCGGATGCACGGTGCACGCCACGAGCAGCGCCCGGCGCGGTGACATCGTGGGCCTCCGGATCGACCACTCGCGCTCCGTCGTGGTGATCGACGACCGGGTGCCGGCCGCAGATTCCGCAACTGGCGCCCCCGCAGCGGTTCAGGCCAGCGCGTGACCGGTGGACTGGCGGGCGTACTCCACGATGAGCGCGCGGGCTCCCTCGTGGTCGATCGTGGGATGGCGCGCCACCATGCGGTAGCCGTACGCGTCCTCGAGCGCCACGAGGTTGCGCGCGATGGCGAGCGACGACGCCGTGAGGGTGAAGATGCCGCGCGCGGAACCCTGCTCGAGCACGATCTGGTACATGCCCACCTGGCGGTCGTAGAGCGCCGTGAGCAGGGTGGCCATCACGGGGTTGCGACCGGCGGATCCGCCGAGCTCGCACAGCAGACGCACCTCGGGGTCGGCGGAGTCGGAGGGCAGACCGGAGTCGATGAGCTGCACGAGTCGCAGCACGGGGTCGTCGTCGAGGCTCTCGAGCATGCGCACACGATCCTCGTAGAACCGCTCCATGCCGGCCCGGTTGGCCTCCATGACGAGCTCGTCGATGTCGGGGTAGTAGTAGAGCACGGCACCGCTCGTGAGGCCGGCCTCCTCGGCCACGCGGTTGAGTCGCGCCCCATCCGGACCGTGCTGGGCGATGGTGCGCTGCGCCGCCGCCACGATCTCGCTGCGGCGCTGCTCCTGACGCTTGGGTCGTGCCACGGCCTGTCCTCTCACGCTGCATCCGTCGGCTCAGCCGGTTCTTTCGCCTCGCGTTCAATGCTACGGCTCAGAACCCCTGGAACACGCGCTGCAAGACACCGATTTTCTTTCAATTCCCACTCAAACAACGATCGTCCTGGAGCGTCATCATGAGCACCACGCAGTTCACCTTCCTCTTCATGCCCGAGAGCGCATACGGTCCCACCAACAACTGCATCGGCATCGGCAACGAGCTGCTGCGCCGCGGTCACCGTGTGGTCTTCGCCGCCGAGGCGTCGTGGGCGGGCAAGCTCTCGGCGCTGGGCTTCGAGGAGGACCTCGTGGAGCTCGCGCCGGCGGCCGAGCCCGACGACGGCAGCGAGGTGGAGGAGCCCGACGCCGGCGCGTTCTGGAAGGACTACATCCGCGAGATCTCACCGGAGTTCGCCAAGTCGACCGAGGCTCAGCTCGACACGGTCATCCGCCCCATCTGGGAGGAGCTCGTGGAGGGGGCGAAGTTCTGCGAACCCGCTCTCAAGGCGATCATCGAGCGCACACGCCCCGACGTGATCATCGAGGACAACGTGCTGCTCTTCCCCGCGCTCGCCACCGCCGGTGTGCCCTTCGTGCGCATCGTCTCGTGCAACCCTCTCGAGGTGCCCGGCCCCGGCGTCGCGCCGGCCTTCTCGGGCCTCGCAGCCCTCGACCACGACGGGCACGAGAGGTTCCGCGCCGAGTACGACCGCACGCACCGAGCGCTGTGGCAGGCCTTCGACGAGTTCGTGCAGCAGAACGGCGCAGCACCCCTGCCCGAGCTCGAGTTCCTGCCCGAGGGCGACCTCAACCTCTACGTCTATCCGCAGGAGCTCGACTACACCGAGGAGCGACCGCTGGGGGAGACCTGGCACCGGCTCGACTCCTCGGTGCGTGAGACGGATGCGCCCGCCGGAATTCCGGAGGCGTTCCTCGAGAGCGACCGCCCGCTCGTCTACTTCAGCCTGGGCTCGCTCGGCAGCGCCGACGTGTCGCTCATGCGCCGCGTCATCTCGGTGCTCGCCACGCTGCCCTACGACGTGATCGTCTCGAAGGGGCCCCTCCACGACGAGATCGAGCTCGCCGACAACATGTGGGGCGCCGAGTTCCTGCCGCAGACCTCGATCATCCCCGAGGTCGACCTCGTGATCACCCACGGCGGCAACAACACCGTCACAGAGGCCCTGCACTTCGGCAAGCCCATGATCCTGCTCCCGCTCTTCTGGGACCAGTACGACAACGCCCAGCGTGTGCACGAGAAGGGACTCGGCCGGCGGCTCCCCACCTACTCGTTCACCGACGAGGAGCTGGCGACGGCCCTCGACGAGCTGCTCTCCGACACCGCGCTCCGCACGCAGATCGCCAGGATCGGCGAGGACATCCGCGCCAGGGACGGCCTCCGCAAGGCAGCCGACCTCATCGAGGCCGCCGCCCTGAAGGAGCGGGCATGACCCTCACCGGATCCTCGCCCGCCGTCGCACGCTCCCTGGCCGACGCCAGGCCGACCGTCTTCTGGACCGATCAACCCGGCGCCCCCCAGCCCGGCGAGCCCCTCGCGGCCGACACCACCGCTGACCTCGTGGTGGTGGGCGGAGGCTTCACGGGCCTCTGGTCGGCGTGGCGCGCACTCGACCGCGATCCGTCGCTCGACGTGCTCGTGCTCGAGGCCCAGCACATCGGATTCGGCGCGAGCGGGCGCAACGGTGGGTTCATCGCCTCCTCGCTCACGCACGGTCTCGCCCACGGCAGCCACCTGTGGCCGCGCGACCTCGATGCGCTGCACGCCGAGGGCGAGCAGAACCTCGCCGACCTCGTGGCCCAGATCACGGCGGCGGGCATCGACTGCGATCTGCGGCAGAGCGGCAAGACCTCGATCGCGGTGGAGCCGTGGCAGGTCGATGCGCTCGGCGAGGCGGCGGAGCTCGCCCGTTCGTTCGGCGAGAGCGTGGAGCTGCAGGATGCCGCGACCGTGCAGGCCGACGTGCACTCGCCCACCTTCCTCGCGGGGCTCCGCGCCCACGGTGGCACGGCGATGGTCGACCCGGCCCGGCTGGCCTGGGGCATGGCGCGAGTGCTGAGAGAGCGGGGGGTGCGGATCGCCGAGGCGAGCCCGGTCTCCTCCCTCGCCAAAGCGAGTGGGGCATCCGGCGGCGTGCGGCTGACCGTCAACGGCCACACCGTGACCGCCCGCCAGGCGATCGTGGCGACGGCCGCCTACCCCTCTCCGCTCAAGCGCCTTCGCACCTGGATCATGCCCCTCTACGACCACGTGCTCATGACCGAGCCGCTCGATGCCGCGCAGCTGCAGTCGATCGGCTGGGCCGAGAGGCAGGGGCTCACGGATGCGGGCAACCAGTTCCACTACTTCCGTCTGACGGCCGACGACCGCATCCTCTGGGGCGGCTGGGACGCGCTCTACTACCGGGGCGGCCGGGTGAGCCCCTCGCTCGAGCAGAACGACTCCTCGCACGGGCTGCTCGCGACGCAGTTCTTCCAGACCTTCCCGCAGCTCGAGGGCCTGAGGTTCACCCACCGCTGGGCGGGCCCCATCGACTCCACCACGCGCTTCACGGCGGCCTACGGCACGGCCTTCGGGGGAGCCCTGGCCTACGCGGCAGGTCACACGGGGCTCGGTGTGGGAGCGGCGCGCTTCTCGGCCGACGTGGCCCTCGACCTGCTCGGGGGTGAGGCGACGTCTCGCACGCGCTACGAGATCGTGCGGAAGCGGCCCTTCCCCATTCCGCCCGAGCCGTTCCGCAACCCCATCGTGCAGTTCACGCGCTCGCGCATGATCTCGGCCGACGATCACGACGGGCGGCGGGGCCTGTGGCTGCGCACCCTCGACAGGTTCGGCCTCGGCTTCAACTCCTGAACACAGACGCTGACACAGAACAGAAACAGACAGGCACACCATGACCTCAGGCACCTTCATCTCGAACGAGTACCGCCCTGGCACCGGCGACACCGCCGTGCTCACCGACCCCGCCACGGGCAGGGCCGCGAGCGAGATCACCCAGTCGGGAGTGAGCGACGTCGACGACGCGGTCGCCGCCGCCAGGGGAGCGGCCTCCGCCTGGGCGGGTCAGACCCCGGGCGCCCGGGCGCGCGTGCTGCTCAAGCTCGCGGATGCGCTCGAGGAGCACGGCCCCGAGCTCGCCGAGATCGAGACCCGCGAATCCGGCAAGCCCTACCTCACCGGTCTCGACGGCGAGCTGCCCTTCGCCGCCGACAACCTGCGCTTCTTCGCCGGCGCCGCCCGCTCGCTCGACGGCACGGGCGCCGGGGTCTTCAGCGAGGGCTTCACCTCGGTGCTCACACGCCGGCCGGTCGGCGTGGTCGCCGGCATCACGCCGTGGAACTTCCCGCTCATCATGGCGGTCTGGAAGGCCGGCCCCGCGCTCGCCGCGGGCAACTCGGTCATCCTCAAGCCCGCGCCTCCCACCCCGGGCACCACCCTGCGCCTCGCCGAGCTCGCGGCCGAGTGCGGACTCCCCGCCGGTGTGCTCAACGTGGTGACGGGCCGGGCCGACGTGGGCGGAGCCCTCGCGGGCCACGTGGGGGTCGACATGGTGAGCGTCACCGGATCGACCACCACAGGCAAGGCGGTCATGCGCGGTGCCGTCGACGGCGTCAAGCGCGTGCACCTCGAGCTCGGTGGCAAGGCCCCCGCCCTCGTCTTCGCCGACGCCGACATCGCCCCGATGGCGCGTGCGCTCGCCCTCGGCTCCACGTACAACACGGGCCAGGACTGCACGGCCGCCACGCGTGTCTACATCCAGCGCGAGCGCTTCGACGACGCGGTCGCCGCCCTCCGCGAAGCGCTGCAGGGCATCTCGGTGGGAGACCCGATGGACTCCGCCACGGATGTCGGCCCGCTCATCTCGTTCGAGCACCGCGACCGCGTGCACGGCTTCGTCACGCGCGCCGTCTCCGAGGGCGCCGAGGTGCTCGCGGGGGGTGCTCCGCTCGACCGCGAGGGCGCCTACTACCCGCCCACGCTCGTGGTCGGGGCGCCGCAGCACTCCGAGATCGTGCAGGGCGAGGTCTTCGGGCCCGTGCTCGTGGCACTGCCCTTCGACGACGAGGAGGATGCGATCCGCCTCGCCAACGACAGCGCCTACGGTCTCGCGTCGTCGGTCTGGACCAACGACGTCGCTCGCGCCATCCGGGTCAGCCACCAGCTCGACGTGGGGGTGACCTGGGTCAACGACCACCTGCCGATCGCGTCGGAGGCGCCGCACGGAGGAGTGAAGGGCTCGGGCTTCGGCAAGGACATGAGCATCGAGCCGCTGCTCGACTACTCCGTCACGAGGCACCTCATGATCCGTCACGCCGCGCCACCCGAGACGAGTGGCTACCGCCCCGCGTAGAGGCGTGCCAGGATCGGTCTAGCGGGGTGCCACCGGGCAGCAACCTACCGGCCCCGCACTAGGGAGCACGGACATGGCCGAGAAGAGCAGCACCTCAGCAGCAGACCACGCGATCACCGGCAAGCTGCGGCGGAAGGTCATCGCCCTCTCGGTGGCGGCGGCCCTCGGCGGCTTCCTCTTCGGCTTCGACTCCTCGGTCATCAACGGCGCGGTCAAGGCCATCGACGAGGACTTCGCCCTCGGCGACCTGCCCCTGCTCTCGGGCTTCGTGGTGGCCTGCGCCCTCTTGGGCTGCGCGATCGGCGCCTACTTCGCGGGGCGCATCGCCGACCGCATCGGCCGCATCCCGGTGATGCTCATCGGTGCGGGCCTCTTCCTCATCTCGTCGATCGGATCGGGTTTCGCCTTCGCGGTCTGGGACCTGATCCTGTGGCGCGTCATCGGCGGTCTCGGCATCGGCATCGCGAGCGTGATCGCCCCCGCCTACATCGCGGAGATCGCCCCGAAGGCCGTGCGCGGTGCCCTCGCGAGCCTGCAGCAGCTGGCCATCACGCTCGGCATCTTCGCCGCCCTGCTCTCCGACACCCTCCTGCAGGGGGCGGCCGGCGGCGCCAACGAGCCGCTCTGGTTCGGGCAGGACGCCTGGCGCTGGATGTTCATCGTCTGCGCCATCCCCGCCATCATCTACGGGCTGCTCGCCTGGCGACTGCCGGAATCCCCGCGCTACCTCGTGGGCAAGAACCGTCGCGACGACGCGCGGGCCGTGCTCGCGAGCGTGACCCCCGCCGCCGAGGTCGACCCGGCCCTCGAGGACATCGAGCGCTCGCTCCGCGAGGACAAGGAGAACGCCCGCACCGCGAGCCTGCGCGGCAAGCTCTTCGGTCTGCTCCCGGTGGTCTGGGTCGGCATCCTGCTCTCGATGTTCCAGCAGCTCGTGGGCATCAACGTGATCTTCTACTACTCCACGAGCCTCTGGAGCTCGGTGGGCTTCGACACCACCAACAGCGGCACGTCGTTCACCATCTCCGTCGTGACGAGCATCATCAACGTGGCCGTGACCTTCGTGGCCATCTTCTTCGTCGACAAGATCGGTCGCCGCCCCCTGCTGCTCACGGGCTCCGCCGGCATGGTGGTCTCGCTCGGCCTCATGGCCGTGGCGTTCTCGCAGTCGGTGCTCGTCGACGGCGCCCCGCAGCTGCCGGGCGCGTGGGGTCCGCTCGCCCTCGTGGGCGCCAACCTCTTCGTGGTGTTCTTCGGGGCCACCTGGGGCCCGATCGTCTGGGTGCTGCTCGGTGAGATCTTCCCCAACCGCATCCGCGGCAAGGCGCTCGGTGTGGCAGCGGCCGCGCAGTGGCTCACGAACTTCGCCATCACCGAGACCTTCCCGGCGCTCTCGAGCTTCTCGCTCGCCTTCACCTACGGCCTCTACACGTTCTTCGCCCTGCTGAGCTTCGTGTTCGTGTTCTTCGCGGTGCCCGAGACCAAGGGCCGCTCGCTCGAGAGCATGGACGACCTCAAGGTCGAGCGCGGCAGGAACAAGTCGGCTGCGGCCACCGCCTCCGGCTCAGCCCCGTCGTCGCGCCGCTGAATGGTATGATTCTCGGAGCACCCCGCATGTCGGGGTGACTACGCGTGCCCAATCGGCAGTCCGCATTCAATCGGTCCCTTCGCAAGAACGGGTCGGATGCGCGCCGGGCACCAGGATTCGCGGCCACCGTCGCGAAGAGAAACCGAGAATGGCGTGCGCATCCGCGCGCCGAGAACAGGAGAACGGCCATGGCCGTCGTCACCATCCGCCAGCTGCTCGACAGCGGCGTGCACTTCGGGCACCAGACCCGCCGTTGGAACCCGAAGATGAAGCGCTTCATCTTCACCGAGCGTTCCGGCATCTACATCATCGACCTGCAGCAGTCGCTCGGCTACATCGACAAGGCCTACGACTTCGTCAAGGAGACGGTCGCCCACGGCGGCACCGTGCTCTTCGTCGGCACCAAGAAGCAGGCGCAGGAGTCCATCGCCGAGCAGGCGACCCGCGTGGGCCAGCCCTACGTCAACCAGCGCTGGCTCGGTGGCCTCCTCACCAACTTCCAGACCGTCTCCAAGCGCCTCGCGCGCATGAAGGAGCTGGAAGAGCTCGACTTCGAGGACACCGCGAAGAGCGGCTTCACGAAGAAGGAGCTCCTTATCAAGAAGCGCGAGCTCGACAAGCTGCACAAGTCGCTCGGCGGAATCCGCAACCTCACCAAGACGCCCAGCGCGCTGTGGGTCGTGGACACCAAGAAGGAGCACCTCGCGATCGACGAGGCCAAGAAGCTCGGCATCCCCGTGATCGGTATCCTCGACACCAACTGCGACCCCGACGAGGTCACCTACCCGATCCCGGGCAACGACGACGCCATCCGCTCCGTCGCCCTGCTCACCCGCATCGTGGCCGACGCCGCCGCCGAGGGCCTCATCCAGCGCCACCAGAAGCCGACCGAGGGCGACGCCCCGGCCGAGCCGCTGGCCGAGTGGGAGCGCGAGCTGCTCCAGGCCTCCGAGACCCCCGCCGCCGAAGACGAGAAGATCGAGGCCGTCGACGGCCTCGTCTCGGGCACCGCTGACACCGAGGCCGTTGCCGAGGTCGTCGCCGCCGAGGTCCCCGTCGAGGAGAACGACGCCGACGCCGCAGCGCAGGCCGACCTCGCCGAGATCACCGACGAGTCGCTCGTGGTCGAGCACCACGTCGAGTCGGACGCCGAGACCGAGGCGAAGATCGAGGCCGAGGCCACCGACGCCGAGAAGACCCCCGCCGCCGAGTAGTCGAGACGGCCGGGCGGCGCGAGTCGCCCGGCCCGATCCGCCCCTCTGCAGGTGCAGAGCGGGCACAGGAATCAATCTCAAGGAGTCTGTAGCAACATGGCAAATATCAGCCTGGCCGACGTGAAGGCGCTGCGCGAGCAGCTCGGCACCGGAATGGTCGACACCAAGAACGCCCTCGTCGAGGCCGATGGCGACATGGAGAAGGCCGTCGAGATCCTCCGCCTCAAGGGTGCGAAGGGCAACGCGAAGCGTGCCGACCGCTCCACGAGCGAGGGCCTCGTCGCCGCCAAGCAGGGCGACGGCGCTGCGACCCTCATCGAGCTCGCCTGCGAGACCGACTTCGTGGCCAAGGGCGACAAGTTCATCGCCCTCGCCGACGTCGTGCTCGAGGCGTCGTTCGCCGCGGGTGCCACCACCGTCGAGGAGGCGCTCGCCGCCCCCGCCGGCGGCAAGACCGTCGCCGACGTCATCAACGACGAGGCCGCCATCCTGGGCGAGAAGATCGAGCTCCGTCGTCTCACCCGCCTCACCGGCGACTCGTTCGAGGTCTACCTGCACAAGACCTCGAAGGACCTGCCCCCGCAGGTCGGCGTGGTCGTGGCCTACACCGGTTCCGACGCCGAGACCGCTCGCTCCATTGCGCAGCACATCTCGTTCGCCGACCCGCAGTACCTCTCTCGCGACGACGTCCCCACCGACGCCGTCGAGAAGGAGCGCGCCATCGTCACCGAGATCTCGAAGAACGAGGGCAAGCCCGAAGCGGCTCTGCCCAAGATCGTCGAGGGTCGCGTGACGGCCTTCTTCAAGCAGGTCGCCCTGCTCGAGCAGGACTACGCGAAGGACAACAAGCTCTCCGTCGCCAAGGTGCTGGCGGATGCCGGCATCCAGGTGACCGGCTTCGCCCGCTTCAAGGTCGGCGCGTAACCAGAACACCTTCGGAAACGGGCTCGGGTCGTCAGACTCGGGCCCGTTTTCTCTGTAGCCTGAACGAGGGATCGACGAGAGGACACGTGACGGATGTCAGAGCCGGAAACGAAGCGCAGGGTACTACTCAAACTCTCCGGTGAAGCGTTCGGCGGTGGTTCGCTCGGGGTCAACCCCGACGTCGTCTCCGGGCTCGCCCGTGAGATCGCCGAGGCGGCGCAGGACGTGGAGGTCGCGATCGTGGTGGGCGGCGGCAACTTCTTCCGCGGCGCCGAGCTGTCGCTCCGCGGCATGGACCGCGGGCGCGCCGACTACATGGGCATGCTGGGCACCGTCATGAACGCCCTCGCCCTTCAGGACTTCCTCGAGCAGGCGGGCGCCGAGACCCGCGTGCAGTCGGCCATCTCGATGACGCAGGTCGCCGAGCCCTACATCCCGCGCCGCGCCATCAGGCACCTCGAGAAGGGCCGTGTGGTCATCTTCGGTGCGGGAGCGGGCCTTCCCTACTTCTCGACCGACACGGTCTCCGCGCAGCGCGCCCTCGAGATCCACGCCGACGAGGTGCTCGTGGCCAAGAACGGCGTCGACGGCGTGTACTCCGCCGATCCGCGCGTGGTGCCCGATGCCGTGAAGCTCGACACCCTCACCTACAACGACGCGCTCGTGCAGGGCCTCAAGGTGGTCGACTCCACCGCGTTCAGCCTGTGCATGGACAACGGCATGCCCATGCACGTCTTCGGCATGGAGCCGGCAGGCAACGTGGCGAAGGCGATCAGGGGCGAGCGCATCGGCACCCTGGTGGCCAACAGCCACTGAGGCTGCGGCCTGACTACACTTGACACGTCCGATCCACTGAAGGAGTTCCCCGTGATCGCCGATGTACTCTCCGACGCCACCGCGCGCATGAACAAGGCCGTCGAGGTCGCGAAAGACGACTTCGCCACCGTGCGCACGGGCCGGGCGAACCCCGCCATGTTCCAGAAGATCATGGTGCCCTACTACGGCACCCCGACACCGCTGGAGCAGCTCGCCTCGCTGCAGAACCAGGAGGCGCGCACGCTCATCGTCACGCCCTACGACAAGAGCGCTCTGCGCGACATCGAGCAGGCCATCCGCGATGTGCCCAACCTCGGCGCCAACCCCACGAACGACGGCAACCTCGTGCGTGTGACCTTGCCCGCCCTCACCGAGGAGCGCCGCAAGGAGTACGTCAAGCTCGTGCGCACCAAGGCCGAAGACGGCAAGGTCGCCGTGCGCAACATCCGCCGCAAGGCCAAGGACGACCTCGACGCGCTCAAGAGCGAGGTCGGAGACGACGAGGTGGCGCGCAGCGAGAAGGAGCTCGAGCAGGTCACCAAGAGCCACGTCGACGCGATCGACGACGCCCTGAAGCGCAAAGAAGCGGAGCTGCTCGAGGTCTGACCTCGACCGCCTCATCATGAGCGATCCCGACCCCACGCGGAGCGTGCCTCCGCGGCGTCCCCGTCCGCTCACCCGAGCCGACATCCAGGCGCAGGTGAAGGCCCGCAAGTCGCAGTTCGACGAGGCCAACGAGAAGATCACCGCCCGCAGCGGTCGCAACCTCGTCTCGGCCATCGCCATCGGTGTGGGGCTCGCCCTGCTCATGGTGGTGAGCCTCGTGGTGATCAAAGAGATCTTCATGGTGCTCGCCGCCGTGGTGATCGCGTTCGCCACCCTCGAGCTCGCCTCGGCGCTCAAGCACGCCGACATCCGGGTGCCGCGCATCCCCACGGTGATCGCGGGCGTCGCCATGGTGCCCGCCGCCTACTACTGGGGGGCGGAGGGCCAGTGGCTCGTCGCCCTCGGCGGCATGCTCTTCGTGGCGCTGTGGCGGGCCGTGACGTGGGTGGCGACCTCACCGCGCCCCGGCTACCGCGGCCTGCTGCGCGACCTCGGGGCCGGCACGTTCGTGCAGGTCTACGTCTCGTTCCTCGCCTCCACCTCGGTGCTGCTGCTCTCGAAAGACGGCGGGCAGTGGTGGGTTCTCGCCTTCATCGTGGTCGTGGTGCTCACGGATGTCGGGGCCTACGCCTCCGGGCTCAACTTCGGCAAGCATCCGATGGCCCCCAAGATCAGCCCCAAGAAGACGTGGGAGGGCCTCGCCGGAGCGGCCATCGTGTCGCTCATCGGCGGTGTGCTGCTGGCCATCTTCATGCTCGGGCAGCCCTGGTGGTTCGGCCTCGTGTTCGCGGCGATCATCGTGTTCACCGCCACGGTCGGCGATCTCTCCGAGTCGCTCCTCAAGCGCGACATCGGGGTCAAGGACATGAGCACGTGGCTGCCGGGCCACGGCGGTCTGCTCGACAGGCTCGACTCGATGCTCCCCTCGGCCGCCGCCGCGTACATTCTCTGGGTGCTGGCACAATAGAGCCGTGAGCGTACCTTTCCCCCGCACCCGCAGCTCCGTTCTCGGTTACGACGTGAACGAGGTCGACGACTTCCTCCGCAAGGCGAGGCAGGCCTACGACGAGCGCGACGCCGCGGATGAGAACTTCGTGCTCACGAGCGACTTGGTGCGGCACACGGCCTTCACGATGCAGAAGGGCGGCTACTACGCCCCCGCCGTCGACGCCGCGCTGGAGCGGCTCGAAGACGCCTTCGCGCTGCGGGAGCGCGACCGGGCCTACCAGGAGGCGGGCGACGAGGCCTGGTACGCGGATGCCCGCAAGCGCGCCGGAGAGATCGTGCTGCGGCTCGAACGCCCCGACGGCCAGCGGTTCACCAAGGCGGGCTTCCTGCGGGTGGGCTACCACGTGAAGGACGTCGACGCGTTCTGCGTGGCGCTCGTGGAGTACTTCCGCTCGGGGGCCGACGTGACGCCCGCCGACGTGCGCACCGCCGTGTTCCGCTCGCGCCGCGGCGGCTACGACGAGGCGCAGGTCGACGCCGTGCTCGATGCGGTCGTCGACGTCATGCTCGCCGTGCGCTGAGCACCCGCCCGACGGCCATCCGGGCGGATTGCCTGGGGAGTTGACAGCCGGATGGGCTAAAATCGGTGGAATCGTGTCAAAGCACCCCGCAAACCGCCCCACGCCGGGCCGC
The DNA here is from genome assembly GCF_041927495.1 of Herbiconiux liukaitaii. Taxonomy (NCBI): domain Bacteria; kingdom Bacillati; phylum Actinomycetota; class Actinomycetes; order Micrococcales; family Microbacteriaceae; genus Herbiconiux; species Herbiconiux liukaitaii. Next base: position 258,966 of record NZ_JBHFHG010000006.1, read on the forward strand.
CTCGCTCTTCAGCTGGTCGGCCTCGTCGCTGTGGCCGCCTCCGCCTTCGTGGTGGTCGTGGCCCCGAACGTGGGTGCCGCGGCTCCGGCCTCCGCCTCGTTCGAAGGCGACTTCGCCGAGAGCGACCTCGCGGTGCAGGAGCTCGACGTGAGCGGCTCGCTCGCGGCCACGGTGTTCCGCGACACGTACTCGATCACCGAGGCGCCGAAGCCCGTGATCGTCGAGACCAAGACCCCCACGCCCGCGAGCGACTCCGAGTCGGGCTGCCCCGATCCCAACGCCTCGGTGGCCGACCCGGCGGGCGCTCAGGCGGTGGCCGCGGGCCTCGCCGCCGAGCGCGGCTGGACGGGAGCGCAGTTCGACGCGCTCATCGCCCTCTGGAGCCGCGAGTCCGGCTGGCGCGTCAACGCGCTCAACAGCTCGAGCTGCGCCTACGGCATCCCGCAGGCACTCCCCGGCAACAAGATGTCGTCGGCCGGCGCCGACTGGCTCACCAACCCCGCCACGCAGATCACCTGGGGTCTCAACTACATCCAGGGGCGCTACGGTGACCCGGCCTCCGCTCTCGCCCACTCCGACGCGAACCACTGGTACTGATCCCATGTCGATGACCAAGAACTCCACCAACCCCGTCGTGCGCACCGGTCTGCAGGTGGTCGCGTTCTCGGTGGCCGTGGGCTTCATGCTGCTCTTCGCCGTCGACCCCAAGGTCGGCGCCGTGGCCAATGCCTCCGAGTCGTTCGCGCCCGAGATCTCCGCAGCGGCGGAGTCGGCGCAGGCCCTCGACATCGCGGGCGGCACCTCCCAGTCGGTCACGCGAGACTCGTACACGATCACCGCCCCGCCCCCTCCTCCGCCCGCTCCCGTGCCCGTGGCGGCGCCGATCGCGACCGGCATCGGCGGTGGAGAAGCAGCAGCCTCCGGCTCGTGCTCCTCGAACGTGGTGCCGACCCCGGGCCCTCCCGCCCCCGGCAGCATCCAGGACATCGCCTACCAGGCCATGGCCGGCTACGGCTGGAACGAGCAGGAGTACTACTACCTGCTGGCGCTCTGGAACCGCGAGTCCGGCTGGAACCCCGCGGCGCACAACGCCTCCTCGGGTGCTCACGGCATCCCGCAGGCTCTGCCCGGCGAGAAGATGGGCCCGGGCTGGGAGTCCGACCCGCACGTGCAGATCGGCTGGGGTCTCCAGTACATCGCGGGGCGCTACAGCTCCCCGTGCGAGGCCTGGGCGACCTCGGAGAACCAGGGCTGGTACTGACCTGATCCAGCGGATCGGGTGCCACCACCTCGTTCACTAGGCTGAGCGCATGAGGCTCGAGATCGTCGCCGTGATCTGTCTGATCATCATCGTCGGGGTCTCGGCCTTCTCACCGAAGCTGCGGCTCGCGACGCCGATCGTGCTGGTCGTCATCGGCATCGGGATCTCGATCATCCCGGGTGTGCCTCCCGTGCACGTGCCGTCCGAGCTCATTCTCGCGGGGGTGCTGCCGCCGCTGCTCTACTCCTCGGCCATCAACCTGCCGCTCGTCGACTTCCGCAAGAACGTCGGCGCCATCTCGGTGCTCTCGGTGCTGCTCGTGATCGTGAGCGCCCTCGTCACGGGCTGGCTGCTGTACACGATCCTGCCCGACCTCAACCTGGCGGCCGCCATCGCCCTCGGTGCCGTGATCAGCCCCACGGATGCGGTGGCCGCCACCTCGATCGGCAAGCGGCTCGGCCTGCCGCCTCGGCTCATCGCCGTGCTCGAGGGCGAGAGCCTCGTGAACGACGCCTCGGCCCTCGTGCTGCTGCGCACCGCCATCGCCGCCTCCGCCGGCAGCATCGCGCTGGGAGGCGTGGGGGGAGTGGTGCTCGACTTCGCCTACTCCTCGGTGCTCGCCATCGTCGTGGGTCTCGTGATCGGCTTCGTGACGGTCTTCTTCCGCGCGAGGCTGCACGACTCCGTGCTGACCACCGCGATCTCGTTCGTGATCCCGTTCCTCGCCTACATCCCGGCCGAGGCCATCGGCGCCTCCGGCGTGCTGAGCGTGGTGGTGGCGGGGCTCTACACGGGCCACATGGGGGCGAGGCACTTCTCCGCGTCGACCCGCATCAGTGAACGGCTCAACTGGCGCACCATCCAGTTCCTGCTCGAGAACGGCGTGTTCCTGCTCATGGGGCTCGAGCTCAAGGACATCTTCCTGCTCGCGGTCGACGGCAGTGACGCCGACAACCTCAACGCGCCCGAGGCGATCGCGCTCGGAGTGCTCGCCGCGCTGGCGCTGTTCGTCATCCGCTTCGCGTTCGTGGGCCCGCTCCTGGCCATCCAGCGCGCCAGGGTGAAGAGGAGGCTCGACGCCGCGGCCACGGGGCCCCGCACCGCGGCCGACGACGCCGCGCTCGAGGAGGAGACGGGGTGGCGGGGCGGGCTCGTGCTCACCTGGGCCGGCATGCGCGGCGTCGTCACGGTCGCCGCAGCCCAGTCGCTGCCGGAGGCGACGCCCTACCGCAACCAGCTCATCCTCATCGCCTTCACGGTCTCGATCGTCACCCTCGTGCTGCAGGGCGGCACGCTGCCCTGGATCATCAGGGCCACGAAGCTCAAGGGCATCGACGAGACGGCCGACCACGCCGAGTTCGCCACCCTCGTCGACGAGCTGCGCGGGGCAGGGCTCCGTGTGCTCGAGTCGCCCTCGCTGAGCCTGCCGGGCGGCGAGGAGGTCGACGAGATCGTGGTCGAGCGCGTGCGCACGGATGCGGTGCTCCGCAGCGAGTCGGCCTGGGAGCGCGCCCGCTCGGCCGACGACCAGAGCGAGCCGCACCGCCAGTACCGGGTGCTGCGGCTGGAGGTGCTGAGGGCCGAGCGCGCGGCACTGCTGGATGCGCGCGGGCGCGGCGAGTACTCCTCCCGCATCCTCGTGCGCGCCCAGCTCATGCTCGACCAGGAGGAGTCGAGGCTGCAGCAGACCGACGGCTCCGATCCGCACTGAGCGGCATCCAGCTGAGCGGCATCCAGCTGAGCAGCACCCAGCTCGGCGTCACCCGGGCGCTCGTAGACTGAGGGGATGCCCCGCAGCAACCGCCCCCGACGCCCAGGCGGCGGCGCGGGCGACGACGACGAGGGCGACCTCTCGCACCTCATGGCCGGCTGGCGGCGCACCGAGAGTCGGCAGGGCCGTGCCTGGAACGTGCAGCCCGTCTCGGCCGCGAGCGCCGTGAAGGCCTACGCCTGCCCCGGCTGCAGCGTGCCGATCGCGCCGGGCACCGCCCACCTCGTGACCTGGCGCGCCGACGGCGTGATGGGCGACGCGAGCGACCTCGCCGCCCGCCGCCACTGGCACACCCACTGCTGGAGAATCGGAGCCTGACCACCATGACGACCCACGAGATCCGCAGCTCCACCGAGCTGCCCGCGCGGCGCGAGGACATCGAGCTGCGCACCGACGACGGCCTCACCCTCGTGGGTGAGCTCGCCACACCGCTCTCCGGCGACCCGGTGGCCACGCTCGTGACGCTGCATCCGCTGCCCACCCACGGCGGCTTCATGGACTCGCACGTGCTGCGCAAGGCCGCCGCCCGGCTGCCCGCCCTCGCCGACCTGGCCGTGCTGCGGTTCAACCTGCGCGGCGTGGAGTCGCCCCGCGGCACGAGCGAGGGCACCTTCGACGGGGGAGAGGCCGAGCGATTCGACGTGAAGGCCGCCATGGACTTCGTGGCCGAGCAGGGGCTGCCGAACCCGTGGATCGTGGGCTGGTCGTTCGGCACCGAGCTCGCGCTCAAGTACGCGGCCGAGTACCCCATCGAGGGCGCGATCCTGCTCTCGCCACCGCTGCACCGCGCGAGCGCCGAGGAGGTGGCCGCGTGGGCGGGCAACGGCAAGACCCTCGTGGCGATCGTGCCGGAGCTCGACGACTACCTGCGACCCGAGGAGGCCCGCGAGCGCTTCGCCTCGGTTCCCGACATCGAGCTCGTGGCCGTGGAGGGCGGCAAGCACCTCTGGGTGGGGGAGCAGCAGGTGCGGCGGGTGCTCGACGAGATCGTGGCGCGCGTCAACGCACCGGCCTACCCGCTGCCGACCACGTACGAGGCGTAAGGGGCCGGCAGGCCGGCCGAGCGCTCGCGGCCCGTCAGCGCTCGTTCTGGATGGGGATGACGACCTGCTTGATGATGAGCAGGAACGACGCCGCGATCGGGATGGCGATGAGAGCGCCGAGCACACCCAGCAGGGTGCCGCCCGCGAGAGCGGCGATCACCACGATCGAGCCGGGCACCGCGACGGCGCGGTTCATGATCTTGGGGCTCAGCAGGTACGCCTCGACCTGCATGTAGACGATGTAGTAGATCGCCGCCACGAGCGCGGTGAGGGGCGAGCCGAGACCCGGGATGAGGCAGACGAGCACGATGATCGTCGAGCCGGAGATGGTGCCCACGAGTGGGATGAGCGACAGCATGCCGGCGAGGAAGGCGAGCACCGCCGAGAACGGCGCCTGGATGATGCTCAGGAAGATGAAGCTCAGCACGCCGTTGCAGAGCGCGAGGGTGATCTGCCCCACCACGTAGCGACCGACCGCGCCGGTGACCTGCTCGCTGAGATCGGCGAAGCGCTCGCGCTTGGAGGCGGGCACCAGACGGTAGACCGCGCGCTTCATGCCGTTCAGGGAGGCCGTGAAGTACAGGGTGAGGATGAGCACGATGATGACGCCGAAGACGCCGCTCGCGATGCCGATGCCCACCTGGAGCGCGCCGCCCGCGAGAGCCGTGACGTTGCTCGCGTCGTTGAAGAAGGTGATGACGGCGTTGTAGACCTCTTCGACGTCGATGAATCCGCCGAGCTGCTCGGTGAGGTTCGTGCGCCACTGCCGGTCGAGCAGCTGATTGATGAGGGTGGGGAAGAGATCGACCAGCTGGGAGGTCTGCTCCACGATGATCGGCACCACAGCGAAGACCAGGCCTGTGAACACGCCCAGAACCGCGACGAGCACGGTGACGATCGCGAGCCACCGCGGCCAGCGCTTGCGCTCGAGCCAGGAGATGATCGGATCGAGCCCCAGGGCGATGAAGATGGCCACGCCGATGTAGGTGAGGATGGTGGCGAGAGAGGCCACGGCCCCCAGGATCAGTAGGCCTGCGCCGACTCCGAGTGTGGCCACGAGGCCGAGGGTGAAGGCGTTCTGGATCTTCAACGGCGGCTCCCTCGACAGGCTCCCGGGCGGGCGTTGCTCAATACTAGGGGTGCACGACGCCTGGACGTACCCTGAGTGAGGCGCCCCGCTCCATCGGCTATCTTTTAATGTCTTTTGTCAGGAGTATTTTTGCGCTTCATCTTCGCCATCTTCGCCTTCATCATCGCAACCGCGCTGATCGGCGCCGGTGTCGCGCAACGAACCGTGTTCCTCCCTCCGAGCTCTGTGACCTCCTCGGTGCAGCTCGAGAGCGGTTCGCCCTACGTCATGATCGACTCGTCGACCCTGCTCACCCACGAGGGCACGCAGACCCTCGTGCTCTCGGGCAGCGACACCGTCTTCGCCGCCTACGGGCGCACCTCGGATGTCGAGGCCTGGCTCGAGGGCTCGAAGTACGACACCATCGGCTACGACGAGGAGACCGGAGAGCTCGACTCCGCCACCGTGGAGGCCGACCCCGAGGGCGCCGAGAACGTGGCGAGCGGATCGGCCGACCCGGCCGGGAGCGACCTCTGGCTCGAGCAGTACCAGACGGACGACGCGATGTACCGCACCCTCAACCTGCCTGCGGGCTACTCGGTGATCGTGGCCTCCGACGGCACGCAGCCGGCACCCACGACCGTGCGCCTCTCCTGGCCCATCCCCAACGCCACGCCGTGGGTCGGCCCGCTGCTCGTGGCCGGCGTCGTCTTCCTGCTCGCAGGCCTCGTGCTGCTCGTGCTCGGGCTGCTCGACATGCGGCGCTCGCAGCGGCCTCGCCGCAAGCCCCCCGCACAGCTGGGAGGCAAGCGCTCGAGGCGGTCGCGCCCCGAGGCCCTCGAGGCGGGCTCCTCGCGCGGTCGGCGGTCGATCGCGCCGATGATCGCCGCGCCGGTGGCTCTCGTGTCGGTGCTCGCGCTCGGCGGCTGCTCCTCCGACTACTGGCCGCAGGCCGCCCCCGAGACCGTCTCGAGCGATGCCGCCGCCACGGCGACGCCCACGCCGGAGCCCACCGCCACTCCTGGGGCGGATGCGCAGCCCACCGAGGTCGTCGACGAAGACGCGCCCACTCCCGCCGTGACCGAGGCCCAGCTCGAGGCGATCGTCTCGACCATCTCCACGGTGACCGCCGAGGCCGACGCCGCATCGAACTCCGAGCTGCTCTCCTCCCGCTTCTCCGGGCCGGCCCTCGAGCTGCGCTCGGCCACCTACGGCATCCGCGCGGCCTACCCCGAGTACCCGGCGCCGCAGGCCATCCCGGCCGGGCCGCTGCAGGTGGTGCTGCCTCAGGCGAGCTCGGTGTGGCCCAAGACCGTGTTCACGATCGTGCAAGGCACCGACACGGCCGTGCCGCCCGTCGCCCTCATGCTCGTGCAGGACACACCGCGCGCGAACTACAAGGTCTACTACGAGATCACGCTCGAGCCCGACACGAGCCTGCCCCCCGTGGCGGCGGCGAGCGTGGGGACCACCCGGCTCGCTCCCGACACCAAGCTGCTGCAGATGACTCCCGACGAGCTCAAGACGGCGTACGCCGACATCCTCGTGGCGGGCGACGCCAGCCAGTACATCGACCAGATCGACGCGGAGGGCGACACCCTGCGCACGCAGGTCGGCGCCCAGTACAAGGCCGACAAGAAGGCCGGGTTCTCCGACACGGCCTCGATCGACTTCGCCCAGGTGCCGGCGGACGGGCAGAACATCGCTCTCGCCACGAGCGCCTCCGGCGCTCTCGTGGCCATCGAGCTCAAGGAGTCGGAGACGGTCAAGCCGATCGAGTCCGGCGCCACGGTGAGCACGCAGGGAGCGGTGAAGGCCCTCTCCGGCATCGACGAGACCGCCAAGGGCACCGAGGCCGTCTACGATTACCAGCTGCTGTTCTACATCCCGCCCTCGGGTGACACCTCGAAGGCCGAGCTGCTCGGCTTCGCCCAGGGCCTCGTGAGCGCTAAGGAGCTTCCGTGACCATGCCCCCGCCCCCCGCCGGCGCCCTTCGCGGAGCCGTCGACCTCTCCTCCCTCGTGAACCGGGCCAACTCGCCCGCACCCGCCGGTGCCTCGGGTGCTCCGGGCGTGACGGCGGGCCCGGGTGCGCCCGGCGCGGCCGGCGCTCCGGCGGGGTCGCCTGCGGGCACGCTGCCGTCGCTCGTGCTCGAGGGCACCGACGCCAACTTCACGGGCTTCATCGAGCTCTCGAACACGGTGCCCGTGATCGTGGACCTCAAGGCCGACTGGGCCGAGGCCAGCAAGGAGCTCACGGGGCTGCTCACCAAGCTCGTGCTCGCCTACGCCGGGCGCCTCGCGCTCGTGGGTGTGGAGGCTCAGGAGAACCCGCAGCTGGCTCAGGCCTTCCAGGCGCAGTCGGTGCCCACGGTCGCCGCCCTCGTGGGCGGGCGCCCCGTCTCGCTGTTCCAGGGCACCTACCCCGAGGACGAGCTCAAGGCCGTGCTCGAGCAGGTGCTGCAGCTCGCCGCTCAGAACGGCGTGACCGGCACGGTCTCGGTGGCGGGCGGCGACGTCGACGCCGTCGGCGCAGAGGCCGAGCCCGTGGATGACCCGCTGCCCCCGCACCACGCGGAGGCCTACGAGGCCATCGCCGAGGGCGACTACGCGAGGGCGATCCTCGAGTACCAGACCGCCATCGCGCAGAACCCCAGGGACACGCTGGCCGTGGCCGGCCTCGCCCAGGTGCAGCTGCTGGCCCGCCTGCAGGACAAGTCGCTCGACGAGATCCGCGGTGCCGCAGCGGCGGCCCCCGACGACCTCGACGCGCAGCTGCTCGTCGCAGACCTCGACCTCTCGGGCGGCCACATCGACGACGCCTTCACGCGCCTGCTCGACCTCTTCCCCACCCAGGACCAGCAGGGCAAGGACGCCATCCGCACCCGCCTCCTCGAGCACTTCGAGGTCGTGGGCACAGACGACCCGCGAGTGACGGCGGCCCGCCGCCGCCTCGCGGCCCTGCTGTATTAGCTGGTGCGCCGGTCCCTACCCGGCGCATGCGGCATGTTCGCGTGCGGTCGCTGGCGCGGCACCGCGCTCACCTTGGGTCGTCGGGTACGGCCCATTGCGTGGTGACTTCCGCGGTGGTTCGAAAGCCGCTGGCCGCGCCCGGATGACCCGATGCGCCGGCGAGGCCGCGTCAGCGATCTCACCGAAGCATGTCGCCTGCGCCGGGCAGGGACCGGCGCAGCAAAGAAATCAGAGCTTGCGGGGCTTGAGGAAGAGGGCTGCCAGCGGCGGGAGCGTCAGTTCCACCGACGCCGGGCGGCCCGACCAGGGGACGTACTCCGCCTCGACCGTGCCGTAGTTGCCCACGCCCGAACCGCCGTACTCGACCGCGTCGGTGTTGACGAGCTCGTCCCAGCGACCGCCGAAGGGCAGGCCCACGCGGTACGGGCCCACCGGGGCGCCGGAGAAGTTCATCAGGATCGCGATGGGGTTGCCTTCCGCGTCCCAGCGGAGGAACGACACGAGGTTCTGCGACGACGATCCGCCGTCGATCCACTCGAAGCCCGAGGGCTCGTTGTCGAGGGCCCACAGCGCGGGGTTCTCGGTGTAGACGCGGTTGAGGTGCCCCACGAGCGCGAGCAGCTGCTGGTGCACGGGCTGGTCGAGGATCCACCAGTCGAGACCGCGCTCCTCGCTCCACTCGGAGGGCTGCCCGAACTCCTGGCCCATGAAGAGCAGCTGCTTGCCGGGGTGCGCCCACATGAAGCCGAGGTACGCCCGCAGGTTGGCGAGCTTCTGCCAGTGGTCGCCCGGCATCTTGCTGAGCAGCGATCCCTTGCCGTGCACGACCTCGTCGTGCGAGATCGGCAGCAGGAAGTTCTCACTGAAGGCGTAGATGAACGAGAACGTGATCTGGCCGTGGTGGTGGCTGCGGTTGATCGGATCCTCCTCGATGTACTCGAGGGTGTCGTGCATCCAGCCCATGTTCCACTTCATGCCGAACCCGAGCCCACCGCGGTTCGTGGCGTGCGTGACGCCCGGCCATGAAGTGGACTCCTCGGCGATCATCACGATGCCGGGGAACGTACGGTAGGCGGTCGCGTTGACCTCCTGCAGCATGCTGATGGCCTCGAGGTTCTCCCGCCCGCCGTACTGGTTGGGCAGCCACTCGCCGTCTTTCCGCGAGTAGTCGAGGTAGAGCATGCTCGCCACGGCATCCACCCGGAGACCGTCGATGTGGAACTCCTCGAACCAGTAGAGCGCGTTCGCCACGAGGAAGTTGCGCACCTGGCTGTTGCCGAAGTCGAACACGAGGGTGCCCCAGTCGGGCTGCTCGCCGCGGCGCGGGTCGGAGTGCTCGTAGAGCGGCTCGCCGTCGAAGCGGGCCAGTGCCCACTCGTCCTTCGGGAAGTGGCCCGGCACCCAGTCCACGAGCACACCGATGCCGGCCTGGTGCAGCCGGTCGATGAGGTAGCGCAGGTCGTCGGGCGATCCGAAGCGCGAGGAGGGGGCGTAGTACGAGGTGACCTGGTAGCCCCACGAGCCGCCGAACGGGTGCTCGGCGAGCGGCATGAACTCCACGTGCGTGAACCCGAGGTTCTGCAGGTACGGGATGAGCTCGTCGGCTAGCGAACGGTAGTCGAGGCCGAGCTTCCACGAGCCCACGTGCATCTCGTAGACGCTCATGGGCTGGGTGTGCGGGTCGATGGCCGCGCGACGGGCCATCCACTCGTCGTCCTGCCACGTGTACGACGTGGTCTCGATGCGGGAGGCGGTGAGGGGAGGCACCTCCGTGGAGCGCGCCATGGGGTCGGCGCGGGAGACCCACTGGTCGTACTGCGTGAGGATCTCGTACTTGTAGGTGCTCCCGGCGTCGAGGGCGGGAATGAAGATCTCCCACACACCGGTGCCGCCGAGGCTGCGCATGGAGTGGCGCACGCCGTCCCAGCCGTTGAACTCGCCGATGACGCGCACGGCCTTGGCGTGCGGAGCCCACACGGCGAAAGCGGTGCCCGAGGTGATCGCGTCGACGCCCTGCTTCTCCTCCACACGAGCACCGAGCACCTGCCACAGCTTCTCGTGCCTGCCCTCGCCGATCAGGTGCAGGTCGAGCTCGCCGAGGGTGGGGGAGAAGCGGTACGGGTCGTCGGCCGTCCAGATGCCGTCGTCGTCGTAGCGCGCCTCGATCACGTAGTCGCTCGCACCGGTGAGCGTGTAGCCCTGCCAGATGCCGGCGTGCAGGTGCGCGAGCTCCACGCGGGCGCCGTTGGCGAGCACCGCCGTGACCTCGAGGGCGAGCGGGCGCAGCGTGCGGATGACGGCGACCGGATCGGAGACACCGTCGGCCGCCACGAGGTGCAGACCGAGCACGCCGTGCGGGTCGTAGTGGCTGCCCGTGGCGATGCGGTCGAGCACCTCGGTGGAGAGGGTGGGGAGGACGAGGGCGGAGGAGCCCTCGGAGCTGACGGGGGCTGGCATCAGGATGCGCCTTCTTCTGTCTCGGGGAGCACGTCGGCAGCGGGGGCCGAGATGTGCAGGATGTGGGCGGGCTGCGTGAACGCATCGAGCCGCACGTAGTTGTGGGCGGACCACTCCCAGTGGTTCCCCGAGAGCAGGTCGGTCGCCCCGAACACCGCGTCGGGCTCGAGCCCGAACTCGGTGAGGTCGAGGTGCACGGTGGTCTCGCGCACCGAGTGCGGATCGACGTTCACGACCACGATGATCGTGTCGTCGACGCCGTCGGGCGAGAACTCCGCCGCGAGGTGCTTGGAGTACACCACGATGGAGTCGTCGTCCGAGCCGTGCAGCCGCAGGTTGCGCAGCTGGCCGAGGGCCGGGTGGGTGCGACGGATCGCGTTCAAGCGCGTGATGTCGCTCGCGATCGAGCGGCCCGCCGCCTCGGCGGCCAGGAAGTCGCGCGGCTTGTACTCGTACTTCTCGTTGTCGAGGTTCTCCTCGGCGCCCGGCCGTGCCACGTTCTCGATGAGCTCGTAGCCCGAGTAGACACCCCACGTGGGGGCTCCCGTCGCGGCCAGCACGGCACGGATGCGGTAGGCGGGCATGCCGCCGAACTGCAGGTACTCGGTGAGGATGTCGGGCGTGTTGACGAACAGGTTGGGGCGGAAGAACGCGTCGGTCTCCTGCGAGATGGAGGCGAAGAACTCCTCGATCTCGGTCTTGGTGTTGCGCCACGTGAAGTAGCTGTAGGACTGCTGGAAGCCCACCTTGGCGAGGCCCTGCATGGCCGCGGGCCGGGTGAAGGCCTCGGCGAGGAACACGACCTCGGGGTGCGCGGCGTTGACCTCGTGGATGACCCACTCCCAGAAGTCGAGCGGCTTGGTGTGCGGGTTGTCGACCCGGAAGATCGAGACGCCCCTGGCGATCCAGAACTCGAGCAGCCTGAGCGCCTCGGCCCGGATGCCCACGGGGTCGTTGTCGAAGTTGATCGGGTAGATGTCCTGGTACTTCTTCGGCGGGTTCTCGGCGTAGGCGATGGTGCCGTCGGGCAGCGTGGTGAACCACTCCGGATGCGCGGTGACCCACGGGTGGTCGGGCGAGGCCTGCAGCGCGAAGTCGAGCGCGACCTCGAGGCCGACCTCCTTCGCGGCCTGCACGAAGGCGTCGAAGTCGTCGAGCGTGCCGAGATCGGGGTGCACGGCGTCGTGGCCGCCGGCCGCGCCTCCGATGGCCCACGGCGAGCCGGGGTCGCCCGGCTGGGGGTCGAGCGTGTTGTTGCGACCCTTGCGGTAGGCCTCGCCGATGGGGTGGATCGGCGGCAGGTAGAGCACGTCGAAGCCCATGTCGGCGACATCGGGCAGTCGCTCGGCGGCCGTGCGGAAGGTGCCGCTCTTCCAGGTGCCGTCTTCGAGCTGCTCGGCGCCGATGGAGCGGGGGAAGAACTCGTACCAGCTGCCGGAGCCCGCGAGGGTGCGCTCGACCTTCAGGGGGTGCCAGGCGGAGTGCGTCACGAGGCTCTCGGCGGGGCGCACGTGCAGCGCATCCGTGACGCTCTGCTGGTAGGCGCTCGCGAGACGCTCGGTCTGCGGGCCGGCGGTCTCGCCGAGCGTGGCGGCGACCTCCGCGAAGAGGGCGCGATCGGCCTCTGGCCGCTCCGTCTCGCCGGCGAGACGGGTGAAGAGCTGCGCGCCGAGCGCGAACATGAGCTCCACGTCGATGCCCGCGGCGATCTTGACGCTCGCATTGTGCTCCCACGTGGCGTAGTCGTCGGAGTACGCGCGGATGCGGAAGCGCCACGAGCCCTCCGAGGTGACCTGGGCGAGGCAGCGCCACTCGTCGTCCCAGCTCGCCGTGCGGGTGAGCGGGCGGTCGACGACCGTGCCGTCGGGCCCCTCGAGCTCGAGGTGAGCACCCACGGCGTCGTGGCCCTCGCGGAACACGGTGGCACCGAACGGCAGCACCTCTCCCACGAAGCCCTTGGCGGGCCAGCGGCCGCCCTCCACCTGGGGGAAGACGCCCACGATGGGGATGCGGCCCATCTGCGGTTGGAAGGCCGCAGGTGCCGCTGGTGCCTCGGAGGCGGGGGGTGCTGGGGGTGCCGCGGGGGCGGTGGGCTCGGCGGAGCTCACGGTCGGAGTGTCGGATGCGGGCGCGGGGGCCGGAGCCGCCTGTGCCGCTGCTGGTCGTTTGCGCGTAGCTGCCACACGTCAGACCCTACCGACAAAGGGTGAGGCTGCAACGGGTGTTCACCCGGGTGTTCACGACCGCGGAACCCGACTGCCCTAGGCTGGCCGAGTCATCAGGACCCCGCTCGAGAAAGAGTTCCCCGCGTGAAGGCGATTCGCAGGTTCACCGTCCGTTCCGTGCTCCCCGAGTCGCTCTCGGCTCTCGGAGAACTCGCCGCCAACCTGCGCTGGGCGTGGCACGAACCGACTCGGCAGATCTTCGCCCACATCTCTCCCGACGACTGGCGCGCGACGCTCGGCGATCCGGTCGCCCTGCTCGGAGCCGTGCGCCCCGAGCGGCTGTCGCAGCTCGCCGACGACCCCGGCTTCGTGGCCTGGGCCAACAGCCTCCGCGACGACCTGCACTCCTACCTCCGCGAGCCCCGCTGGTACCAGGGTCTCGAGGGGCCTCGGCCCCGCTCGATCGGCTACTTCTCGCCCGAGTTCGGCATCGCCGCCGCGCTGCCTCAGTACTCGGGAGGCCTCGGCATCCTCGCCGGCGACCACCTCAAGGCCGCCTCCGACCTCGGTGTGCCCATCATCGGGGTGGGGCTCTTCTACCGCTCCGGCTACTTCTCGCAGGCCATCTCGCGCGACGGCTGGCAGGAGGAGAGCTACCCCGTGCTCGACCCGGACGGCCTCCCGCTCTCGGTGCTGCGCCTCGCCGACGGCACCCCTGCCCAGATCGTGCTGGCCCTGCCGGGGGATCGCGCGCTCTACGCCCGCATCTGGCAGGCCCAGGTGGGGCGGGTGCGTCTGCTCATGCTCGACACCGACATCCCCGACAACGACGACGACCTGCGCAGCGTGACCGACCGTCTCTACGGCGGCGGCGGCGAGCACCGGCTGCTGCAGGAGCTGCTGCTCGGCATCGGCGGTGTGCGCGCCCTCGAGGTCGTCTCGGAGCTCACGGATCAGCCGATGCCTGAGGTCTACCACACCAACGAGGGGCACGCCGGGTTCCAGGGCCTCGAGCGCATCTCGCACCTCATCGGCGGCGGGCTCTCGTTCGACCAGGCCCTCGAGGTGGTGCGCGCAGGCACCGTCTTCACCACCCACACGCCCGTGCCCGCCGGCATCGACCGGTTCGAGCGCTCGCTCGTGGAGCGCTACTTCTCCACCGACATGCTGCCGGGGCTCGAGGTGGGCAACGTGCTCGCGCTCGGGGCCGAGGACTACGAGGGCGGCTCGCCCGACGTGTTCAACATGGCCGTCATGGGCCTCCGCCTCGGTCAGCGCGCCAACGGTGTCTCGGTGCTGCACGGCGAGGTGAGCCGGGGCATGTTCGCCGGGCTCTGGCCCGGATTCGATCGTGCCGACGTGCCGATCACCTCGGTGACGAACGGTGTTCACGCGCCCACCTGGACCGATCCGCTGCTGCAGGAGCTCTCCCGCACCAAGCTCGGCACGGGCGACACCACGGCCGCGGACTGGCGCTCCGAGGCCGTGAGCGACGCCGACCTCTGGGCCGTGCGCGGCGACATGCGCCGCCAGCTCGTGCACGACGCCAGGCGCCGGGTCACCGAGGCGTGGCGCGAGCAGAACCCCGACTCGATCCCGCCGGCCTGGTACCAGAACCTGCTCGACCCGCAGGTGCTCACCATCGGCTTCGCGCGGCGCGTGCCCACCTACAAGCGGCTCACGCTCATGCTGCACGACCCCGTGCGGCTCAAGTCGATCCTGCTCGACCCGCAGCGGCCCATCCAGTTCGTGGTGGCCGGCAAGTCGCATCCGGCCGACGAGGAGGGCAAGCGGCTCATCCAGAAGTTCGTGCAGTTCGCCTCCGACCCCGAGGTACGGCACCGCATCGTGTTCCTGCCGAACTACGACATCGGCATGGCGCAGCTGCTCTACCCGGGCACCGACGTGTGGCTCAACAACCCGCTGCGGCCGCTCGAGGCGTGCGGCACCTCCGGCATGAAGGCGGCGCTCAACGGCGGGCTCAACCTCTCGATCCTCGACGGCTGGTGGAACGAGTACTTCGACGGCGAGAACGGCTGGGCCATCCCCACCGCCGACTCGGCGGGCGACGCCGACGAGCGCGACGCCCTCGAGGCGGAGTCGCTCTACGACCTGCTCGAGAACCAGGTGGCCCCGCGGTTCTACGATCGCGACGCCGACGGCATCCCCACGCACTGGCTGCAGTCCATCCGGCACACCCTCGCCACGCTCTCGCCCGAGCTCAGCGCCGAGCGGATGGTGCGCGAGTACGTCTCGCGGCTCTACATCCCGGCGGCCGAGGCCGAGCGCGCCATGACGGTCGACGACCACGAGGCCGCGCGGGAGCTCTCCGAGTGGAAGCACCGGGTGGCGGAGTCCTGGCACGGAGTGGCCGTGGTGCACGTGGAGTCCGGCGGGCTCGACGACACGCCCCAGGTGGGCGACGTGCTGCACGTGCGCGCCCACGTGCAGCTGGGCGGGCTCGCTCCCTCCGACGTGGCCGTCGAGGTGGTCTACGGGCACGCGGTGCACGGCGACGACATCTCGGAGTCGTCGACGGTGGAGCTGTCGACGCGCCCCACCACCGACGGTTCGAGCGACCTCGTGTACGCGGGCACCGTGGAGCTCGCGCGCTCGGGATCGTTCGGCTACACCGTGCGGGTGGTGCCGAAGAACCCGCACCTGGCCTCACCGGCCGAGCTCGGCCTCATCGCCGTGGCGCACTAGGAGCCGCCCTCGGCGGGTGGGCGGCCCTGATGACGTCGAGTTTCTCGGGGAAGACGGTCTGCATGAGCTCGCGCACAGCGGGGTCGTCGTCGTAGTCGTCGAGCATGCGCACCCCGAGCACGACGTTCGAGAGCATGCCGCCTGCGAGGAAGGCCGACGCCTCGTCGGGTGACATGCCGGCCTCCTCGCGCAGCAGGTGGTACACGTCGAGGAAGCCGTAGCGCGCGGCGGGGCCGATCACGGGATCGGAGCCGAGCGCGAAGGCGTGCATGAGGCACAGCAGGAGGCCGCGGTCGGCCGTGAGGGCGAAGTAGGCGAGCCCCAGCCGGCGGGCCATCGGCACCTCAGGATCTCCGGCGATCGCCTCGCGGAAGGCCTCCATGAGCTTGAGCAGCGCCCGGTGGAGCACGTCGAGGAACAGCTGCTCCTTGGTGCCGAACATGCGCACCACGTAGGGCTGGCTCACGCCGGCGGCGCGGGCGACCGCGTCTGTCGTGGTGCCGCTGTAGCCGGCGTCTCCGAACACGGTGGTGGCCGCGTCGAGCACGAGGGCGCGACGGTCCTCGGAGGACATCCTCGTCTTCTTCTCGGTCACGGGCTCGGTCACGGGCTCGGCCACGGTGTCGTTCGCGTCGTCGGTCACGCTTGACAGGGTATCAGCCGATTACTTATGGTGGCTAAGTAATCATCCGATTACCTCTTTCGACTGGAGAACGCATGCGCAAGGTCCCCGTCTGGCTCGCCATCGTGGCGGCGAGCGTGCCGATGTTCATGGCCACGCTCGACAACCTCGTGGTCACGAGCGCCCTGCCCGTTCTCGGTGAGGAGCTCGACGCGAGCATCGAGCAGCTGCAGTGGTTCATCAACGCCTACACGCTGAGCTTCGCCACCTTCATGCTGCTCGCCGTGGCGCTCGGCGACCGGCTGGGACGGCGCAGCGTGTTCCTGGCGGGCATCGCTGTGTTCACAGCCGCCTCCGCGCTGTGCGCCCTGGCCGTGGAGCCGTGGATGCTCATCGCGGCGAGGGCCGTGCAGGGCTTCGGGGCCGCCGCCCTCATGCCGCTCTCGCTGACCCTCCTCGTGGGTTCGGTGAGTGCGAAGGCGAGGCCGCTGGCCATCGGCATCTGGGGCGGCATCTCCGGTCTCGGTGTGGCGCTCGGCCCGCTCATCGGCGGCGCCGTGATCGAGGGGTGGACCTGGGAGGCGATCTTCTGGCTCAACGTGCCCGTGGGCATCCTGAGCGTGCCGCTCGTGCTGCTCGCCCTGCCGAACTCCTTCGGATCGAGGCTGCGGGCCGACGTGCTCGGCGTGGTGCTCGCGGGCGGCGGCGTGCTCGGTCTCGTCTATGGGATCGTGCGCGGCAACGACGCGGGGTGGGGGAGCCTCGAGGTGGTGGGTGCGCTGCTCGTGGGGGCGGTGCTGCTCGGCTCGTTCGTGCTGTGGGAGCGGCGGGTGGCGAACCCGCTGCTGCCGCTCAGGCTGTTCCGCGACCGCAGCTTCTCGGTCGCCAACGTGGTGGGGCTCACCTTCAGCTTCGGCATCTTCGGATCGATCTTCATCCTCATCCAGTACCTGCAGATCGTGGGAGGGGCGACGCCTCTCGAGGCCGGCATCATGACGATGCCGTGGACGCTCGCCCCCATGGTGGTGGCGCCGCTCGCCGGATTCATCGCACCTCGCGTGGGCACCAGGCTGCTCATCGTGGTGGGGCTGGTGCTGCAGGCGGTCGGTGTCGGCTGGCTCGCCGTGACCATGTCGGCCACGCTCGACTACCCGCTGCTGGTGCCGGCGTTCGTGTTCGCCGGGGTGGGCATGGGGCTCGTGTTCGCACCCTCCTCCACAGCGGTGCTCGCCCACATGGCGCCGGAGGACAACGCGAAGGCCTCCGGCACCAACTCCACGCTGCGCGAGATCGGGGTGGCCCTCGGCATCGCCGTGCTCACCGCGGTGTTCACGGGCGCGGGCGGCTTGTTCACGCCCACGGGCTACGTCGACGCCGCCGTGCCGGCCATCGCCGTGGGCGCCGCGGCGCTGCTGCTGGCGGCCATCGTGGCCCTCGCCCTCCCGGCCGGCCGAGCCCTCACGTCAGCGGGCACCGATCCGTCCGCGACGCCCGAGCCGGTGCTTCAGACAGCTCGGTAGAGCTGCAGAGAAGCCGCTTGCACCTGGACCTCGGCGCCGGGTGCGAAGCGGGGGAGCGGCTCGTCGTGGTGGTGCACGGGCGGGGAGTCGTCTCCGGAGTCCCACAGCAACTCGTAGGCGGTGACGTCGTCGTGCAGCGGCAGGGTGACGGTCACGGCCTCCTCCACGCCGTGGATGACGGTGAGGATGCGGTTGAACGGCTCCTGCTCGGGTGTGGAGGCGGCCACGTACTGCAGGGTGCGGTTCTCGGGCGAGTTCCACTCGGCCACCGACATCGACTCGCCGTGGGCGTCGTACCAGTCCATCTGGCTGGCGCCTGGCGTGCGCTCGCCGAACACCCCGAAGCGCAGCGGGCGCAGAGCGGGGTTCTCCCGCCGCACGCGCAGCAGGTGCTGCGTGGTGCGCCAGAGGTCCTTCTGCCACGTGCGCCTGTCCCAGCTGATCCAGGTGAGCTCGGAGTCGTGGCAGTAGGCGTTGTTGTTGCCCTTCTGACTGCGGCCGAACTCGTCGCCCGCCGTGATCATGGGCACTCCCGCCGAGAGCAGCAGCGTGCCCATGAGGTTGCGCATGGCGCGGCGCCGCGACTGCTCGAGCGGGCGGCTCGTGGTGGGGCCCTCGATGCCGTGGTTGTACGACATGTTGTTGTCGGTGCCGTCGCGGTTCGCCTCGCCGTTGCCCACGTTGTGCTTGACGTTGTAGGCCGTGAGGTCGGCGAGGGTGAAGCCGTCGTGCGCGGTCACGAAGTTCACGCTCGCGAGCGGGCCGCGGGACTGCGCGAAGGTGCTCGACGAACCGGCGATGCGGGTGGCGAGCATCCCCACGCCGTCGCCCGGGTTGCCGTTCTCGCGGATCGACTTGATGTCGCGCAGCCAGAACTTGCGCATCCGGTCGCGGAAGCGGTCGTTCCACTCCGACCAGCCCGAGGGGAAGTTGCCGGTCTGCCAGCCGCCCATGCCCACGTCCCACGGCTCGGCGATCATCTTCACGCCCTGCAGCTCGGGGACGTCGACGATGCCCTTGATGAGCGGATGCTCGTGGTCGTAGTAGTGGTCGGCGTTCCGCCCGAGGGTGGCGGCGAGATCGAAGCGGAAGCCGTCGATCTGCACGTCGTTGGCCCAGTACTTGAGCGAGTCGAGGATGAGGCGCGAGACCGCGGGGGTGGAGGTGTCGATGGAGTTGCCGCAGCCGGTCACGTCGATGTAGTCGCCGCGCGAGGTCTGCCGGTAGTAGGAGGAGTTGTCGATGCCGCGGAAGCTCGTGGTCGGGCCCATCCGCCCCTCTTCGGCGGTGTGGTTGTAGACCACGTCGAGGATGACCTCGAGGCCGGCCTCGTGCAGGAGCTTCACCATGCCCTTGAACTCGCGCAGGATGGCGCTCGGCCCCTCGGCCTGCGCGGCCCTCGAGGCGTAGAGGTTGTGCGGGGCGAAGAAGCCGAGCGTGTTGTAGCCCCAGTAGTTGGTGAGGCCCTGCTTCTGCAGCCGCTGCTCGGAGACGAACGCGTGCACGGGGAGGAGCTCGACCGCGGTGACCCCGAGGCTCTTGAGGTAGCCGATGCTCGTCTCGTGGGCGAGGCCAGCGTAGGTGCCGCGGAGATGCTCGGGGATGCGGTTGTTGATCTTGGAGAGGCCCTTCACGTGGGCCTCGTAGATGACTGTGCGATCGAGGGGGGTGTGCGGCTTCTCGACGCCGTTCCAGTTGAACTCCTCGTCGACCACCACGCTCCGCCACTGCTCGCGGCCCGAGCGCACGAGCCCTCTCGCGTAGGGGTCGAGGAGGTTGAGTGCGGGGTCGAAGGCATCCCGGGGGCCATCGGGGCCGTCGACCTTGAGCGTGTAGCGCCTCCCGGGGGCCAGGGAGCGCGTGCGGGCCGACCAGACGCCGTGCGCATCCCTCGTCATCGGCACCGTCTTGTAGACCCAGTTGGGGTCTTTGCGGTCGTAGAGGCAGAGGTCGATGCTCGTGGCGTTCTCCGACCACACGCGGAGCTCGCCGCCGTGCGATGTGAGGCGAACGCCGAGCCGAGCGAGGGGGTCGGCCGATGTCATGAGACATAGAGTAGTTGCAGCTCTTCTCCCCCCTGAAATCCGCTGGAATCCCGAGATCCGGATGCCTGTCTACCTCGATCACGCCGCCACCACGCCCCTCCTGCCCGAGGCGCGTTCGGCGTACATCGATGCGCTCTCGATCGTGGGCAATCCGTCGTCGATCCACTCGCAAGGGCAGCGCGCCAGGCGGCTGCTCGAGGAGTCGCGGGAGGCCGTTGCGGCGTCGCTCGGGGCGGAGCCGATCGAGGTCATCCTCACCTCGGGTGGCACCGAGTCGATCAACCTCGGGGTGAAGGGGCTCTACTGGGCGCGGCAGGCGGATGTGGCTCGGCCCGTCGTGCTGGTGCCCGGCGGGGAGCACCACGCCACGGTCGATGCCGTCGAGTGGCTGGCTCAGCACGAGGGCGCCGAGGTGGTGGAGCTGCCGGTCGATGCCCTGGGGAGGCTCGAACCCGCGGTGCTCACGGCGGCGCTCGCGCAGCACGGCGCATCCGTGGCCCTCGTGTCCCTTCTCTGGGCGAACAACGAAGTGGGCACGGTGCAGCCGGTCGCCGAGCTCGTGGCGGCTGCGGAGGCGTTCGAGGTGCCCGTGCACGTGGATGCCGTGGCGGCGTACGGGTACCTGCCGATCGACTTCCACGCGGTGGGGGCGGCGGCGCTCAGTGTGTCGGCGCACAAGATCGGCGGGCCGGTGGGGGTGGGGGCGCTCGTGCTGGCGCGGCGGAGCACGGTGGAGCCGCTCATCCACGGAGGCAGTCAGCAGCGCGTGCGCTCGGGCACGCAGGACGCGGCGGGGGCGGCGGCCTTCGCGGCGGCGGCGCGCCGCGTGACCGCGGAGTTCGCAGGCGCTGTCTCGACCGGGGGATCCGGCGCGGTGGCGGGCGCGGGCCTGGGCGCGGCCGCGGGCTCAGGCACGGTGTCGGTCGCGGGCTCCGGGTACCTCGCGGAGATCACGCGGCTGCGGGACCGCCTCGCGGCGGGCGTGCGCGAGGCGGTGCCCGAGGCGGTGCTGCGCGGCGATCCCTCCCCGGCGGGCCGGCTGCCGGGCAACGCGCACTTCACGTTCCCGGGCTGCGAGGGAGACTCGCTGCTGTTCCTGCTCGACATGGCGGGCTTCTCGGTCTCCACCGGATCCGCCTGCCAGGCCGGTGTGCCGGAGGTGTCGCACGTGCTGACGGCGATGGGGGTGCCGGATGACGAGGCCAGGGGAGCCCTCCGCTTCACCCTCGGACACGGCACCACGGCGGAGGAGGTCGACGCCCTCGTAGCCGCACTCCCGGCGGCCTACACCGCAGCCCGCAAGGCCGGCTTCGCCGCCCGCGTCGTCGTCTAGACGTCAGCAGGCAGGAGGTCAGCCGGCTGGAGGGCGGCGGCTAGAGGTTGAGGGTGGTGAGGACCGCGAGGTGGTCGGAGTCGCCCACGCGGAGGGTGGTGTTGGAGGTGACCTCCATGCCGCGCTGCAGCACGTGGTCGAGGCGCGTGACGGGGAAGGCGGCCGGCCAGGTGAAGCCCAATCCGCCCGCCGACTGGTTGGCCTCGTCGAGGGAGTCGAACAGGCCCGCCATCGAGCGGTCGGTCGAGGCCGCGTTGAAGTCGCCCATGAGCAGCAGTCGCTCGTTCTCGTCGCGCGGCGG
Source organism: Herbiconiux liukaitaii (assembly GCF_041927495.1). Taxonomy (NCBI): domain Bacteria; kingdom Bacillati; phylum Actinomycetota; class Actinomycetes; order Micrococcales; family Microbacteriaceae; genus Herbiconiux; species Herbiconiux liukaitaii. The sequence continues at coordinate 280,231 of NZ_JBHFHG010000006.1, forward strand.
GTAGTCGGCGAGGTTGGCGAGCATCTCGTCGCGCGCCGCGTGCTCGCCCGGGCGAGCAGAGGCCGCGTGCACCACATAGATGCTCACGAGGCCCGTGGGGGTCGCGAGGTCGGCCGCGATGCCGCGCTGCCACCCGAGGCCGAGGTCGAGGGCCTGCGCGTTCTCGATCGGGTACGAACTCCACACCCCGACGGTGCCGATGCCGTAGGTGTAGGGGTACGTGTCGCCGAGAATGGCCGCGACCTCCTCGCGCCCCGCGTCGTCCATCTCCTGCAAGGCGATCACCTGGGCGCCCGTGGCGGCGAGGATGCGAGCGGACTCGCCCGCGGTGCCGGAGTCGGCCTCCACGTTCTGGCTCGCCACCATGAGGGTGTCGGTCGCGACGGCGGGAGCGCTCCACGAGAGCGGCAGCAGGGCCGGCACGAACATCACGGCCCACACGACGGTCGGCACGAGCGTGGCGAGCACGGCACCCCGGCTGCGGCTGATGAGAGCCGCGATGAGCAGCACGGGGATGGCGAACCCGAACCACGGAAGCATCGACTCGACCACGAGGGCGAGCCCGAACAGCTCCGGCACGAGCACGTGCAGCCCCAGCACGAGGGCCAGCACGAGCGCGAGCACGCAGACGACGACGGCGAACCCCGTGCGTGGCGGGCGTCGCCGCCTCGGTGCGGATCGCCCTGCGCCACCCGGCGCCTGGAGGAGAGCTGACATCCAGCCCATTCTGCACGCCACGACTGGGCATTGCCCTCATCCGCGATGTGAATTCGGGGCCTCGGGCCGGTGTCGGAGGCCCGCCGTATGCTGGAGGCATGAAGGTTCTGGCAGCCATGAGCGGCGGCGTCGACTCGGCGGTCGCCGCAGCGCGCGCGGTCGAGGCCGGCCACGAGGTGGTGGGTGTGCACCTCGCACTCAGTCGCATGCCGGGCACCCTGCGCACAGGCAGTCGGGGCTGCTGCACCATCGAGGACTCCATGGATGCGCAGCGGGCGGCCGACACGATCGGCATCCCCTATTACGTGTGGGACTTCTCGGAGCGCTTCAAGGCCGACGTGGTCGACGACTTCATCGCCGAGTACACAGCGGGTCGCACTCCCAACCCCTGCATGCGCTGCAACGAGCGCATCAAGTTCGCCGCGCTGCTCGAGAAGGCGCTCGACCTCGGGTTCGACGCCGTCTGCACGGGCCACTACGCCACCATCGAGACGGATGCGCAGGGCAACCGCGAACTGCACCGCGCCGCCGCGTGGGCCAAAGACCAGTCCTACGTGCTGGGCGTGCTCACCGCCGAGCAGATCGACCACAGCCTGTTCCCGCTGGGCGCCACCCCCTCGAAGGCGGAGGTGCGCGCCGAGGCCGCTGCTCGCGGGTTCTCGGTGGCGAACAAGCCCGACAGCCACGACATCTGCTTCATCCCCGACGGCAACACGAGCGGCTGGCTGGCCGAGAAGGTCGGCACGGCGCAGGGTGACATCGTGGATCGCGAGGGCGCCGTCGTGGGCTCGCACGAGGGCGCGCACGCGTTCACGGTGGGTCAGCGCCGCGGCCTCAAGCTCGGCATGCCCGCCGACGACGGCAAGCCGCGCTTCGTGCTCGAAGTGCGCCCGAAGGAGAACACCGTCGTGGTCGGCCCGAAGGCGGCGCTCGACATCGCCGAGATCGCCGGCTCGAAGTTCACCTGGGCCGGTATGGCTCCCGAGCATCCGGAGCTCGGCTTCGAGTGCCAGGTGCAGATCAGGGCGCACGCCGATCCGGTCGACGCCGTGGCGGTCGTGCGGGCCGACTCCGCCCATCGGGAGGAGCTCGTGATCACACCGGAGAACCCCCTCAACGGAGTCGCCCCCGGCCAGACCGCCGTGGTCTACGTCGGCACCCGCGTTCTGGGCCAGTGCACCATCGACCGCACCGTGAGCGCTGTCCCCGTAGGAGTCTGATGTCCGACACGACCGCCCGGACCGAAGCCGAAGCGGAGGCCGAGCCCCTTCCCGACGAGACACCCGCCTCACTCGAGGCTGCGCGCGCCGAGGCCGAGCAGCTCACGACACGCATCCTCGAACTGCGCGACGAGTACTACGAGAAGAACGCCTCCACGGTCTCCGACGCCGAGTACGACGGTCTGGTGCGCCGTCTCGATGAGCTCGAGCGCACCCACCCCGAGCTCCAGTCGCACGACAGCCCCACCCAGACTGTCGGTGGTCGTGCCGAGACGACGATGTTCACTCCGGTCACGCACGCCGAGCGCATGCTCAGCCTCGACAACGTGTTCAGCGAGGAGGAGCTCGAGGAGTGGGCCGCCAAGGTGCAGCGGGATGCCGGCACGGGCGTCATCCGCTTCCTCAGTGAGCTCAAGATCGACGGCCTCGCCATCAACCTCCGCTACGAGAACGGCGTGCTCGTCACAGCTGCCACCCGCGGAGACGGGGTGGTGGGGGAGGACGTCACCGAGAACGTGCTGCAGATCGCCTCCATCCCCGAGCGCCTCGCCGGCACCGGTCATCCGCCCCTCGTGGAGGTGCGCGGCGAGATCTTCTTCCCCGTGGCTGCCTTCGACGAACTGAACGCCGGCCAGGAGGCCGCGGGCGAGCGGGTCTTCGCCAACCCGCGCAACGCCGCCGCCGGCTCGCTGCGGCAGAAGACCGAGGGCAAGAACGCCAAGCAGCTCGCCCTCGTGGAGGCGCGACTGCACCGGCTGCAGATGCTCGTGCACGGTGTGGGCGCGTGGGCGAACCCGCCCGTGGCCGCCCAGTCGGAGGTCTACGGGCTGCTGGCCGAGTGGGGGCTGCCCACCTCCACGCACTTCCGGGTGTTCGACACGATCGCCGAGGTGGCCGAGTTCATCCGGTACTACGGCGTGCACCGCTCGAGCGTGGAGCACCAGATCGACGGCATCGTCGTGAAGGTCGACGACCTGGCGCTGCACGACGAGCTCGGCGCCACGAGCCGTGCGCCGCGATGGGCGACGGCCTACAAGTACCCGCCGGAAGAGGTGAACACCAAGCTGCTCGACATCGTGGTGAGCGTGGGTCGCACGGGCCGTGCCACTCCCTTCGCCGTGATGGAGAAGGTGGAGGTGGCCGGCTCCGAGGTGCGCCAGGCCACGCTGCACAACCAGGACGTGGTGAAGGCCAAGGGTGTGCTGATCGGCGACACCGTGGTGCTGCGCAAGGCAGGGGATGTCATCCCCGAGGTGCTCGGCCCGGTCGTCGAGCTACGAGACGGCACCGAGCGCGCGTTCGTGATGCCCGAGGACTGCCCCGAATGCGGCACGAAGCTCGCCCCGGCCAAGGAGGGCGACATCGACCTCCGTTGCCCCAACGCGCGCAGCTGCCCCGCCCAGGTGCGTGGCCGCGTGGAGCACGTGGGATCTCGCGGAGGTCTCGACATCGAGGTGCTCGGTGAGGTCAGCGCCGCCGCGCTCACGCAGCCGCTCGAGCCGTCCGAACCCCCGCTCGACACGGAGGCGGGGCTGTTCGCGCTCACCATGCGCGACCTGTTCCCCATCCGCGTCGTCGTCCGCGACTCCGAGACCGGCATGCCGAAGCTCGACAAGGACGGGTCGTCGCCGAAGGTCGTGGCGCCGTTCCGACGGCAGCGCAAGAAGACGGATCCGGCCTTCGACCCGGAGGCCGAGGTCTTCGACGGCGACGCCGACTTCATCGCCTCGTCCAACGGCATCAAGCTCCTCGACGAGATCGAGAAGGCCAAGACCAAGCCGCTGTGGCGCATCCTCGTGTCGCTGAGCATCCGCCACGTGGGCCCCGTCGCCGCGCGGGCGCTCGCCGACTACTTCGGCTCCCTCGAGGCCATCCGGGCCGCGACCCGCGACGAGCTCGCGGCGGTCGACGGCGTGGGTGGCATCATCGCGGATGCGCTCATCGCGTGGTTCGAGGTCGACTGGCACGTCGAGATCATCGAGCGCTGGGCGACGGCGGGTGTGCAGTTCAGCACGCCGGGTCACCCGGGCCCGGGAGCCAACGTGGGCGCGGGCGGTGTGCTCGAGGGCATCACGGTGGTGGCCACGGGATCGCTCGAGGGCTACTCGCGGGAGGGTGCCCAGGAGGCGATCATCGCCGCGGGCGGCAAGGCCGCCTCGAGCGTGAGCAAGAAGACGGACTTCGTGGCCGCGGGCCCGGGCGCGGGCTCGAAGCTCGGCAAGGCCGAGGCGCTCGGCCTCCGCATCATCGACGCCGCCCAGTTCGCCCTGCTCGTGACGCAGGGGCCGGATGCGCTGCCGCCGGTCGAGCCGGCCGACGCCGCCGACGACGCCGAGGGCTCTGAGGGCTCTGACCCTGCCGAGAGCTCTGCCTCGGCCGACGCCGCTGCAGCCAGCACAGACCCCGTCGAGCCGACCGAATAGAATCTACGCACACCCCGCGAAGAGAACTCCGGAGCACCATGTCCGAAATCACCCAGGAGCAGGTCGCGCATCTCGCGAACCTCGCCAGGATCGCCCTCACCCCCGAGGAGATCGCGAGCCTCACCACCGAGCTCGGCTCGATCGTCGACAACGTCGCGAAGGTCTCTCGGGTCGCGACCGCCGACGTCCCGGCCACGAGCCACCCGATCCCGCTGCAGAACGTCTACCGCGACGACGTGCCGGGCAACACCCTCACCACCGAGCAGGCACTCGCCGGGGCTCCTGACCACGACGGATCGCGCTTCCGCGTGACCGCGATCCTCGGGGAGGAGCAGTGATGGCCCACCACGAGCACGAGATCGTGCGCCTCTCCGCCGCAGCTCTCGCCGAGCGCCTCGCCGCAGGCGACGTCACGAGCGTGGAGGCCACCCAGGCCCACCTCGACCGCATCGAGTCCGTCGACGGCGAGGTGCACGCGTTCCTGTACACGAACGCCGAGCTGAGCCTGCGCACGGCCGCCGAGATCGACGCCCGTCGCGCGGCGGGCGAGAGCCTGCACGCGCTCGCCGGCGTGCCGATCGCCATCAAAGACGTGATCGTCACGAACGACATGCCCACCACGAGCGGATCCAAGATCCTCGAGGGCTGGGTGCCGCCCTACGACGCCACGGTCATGAAGAAGCTCCGTGCCGCCGGCCTCGTGCCGATCGGCAAGACCAACATGGACGAGTTCGCGATGGGCTCCTCCACCGAGCACTCCGCCTACGGCCCCACCCACAACCCGTGGGATCTCGAGCGCATCCCCGGCGGCTCAGGTGGTGGTTCGGCCGCGGCGGTCGCCGCCTTCGAGGCGCCTCTCGCCCTCGGCAGCGACACGGGTGGGTCAATCCGCCAGCCCGCGCACGTCACCGGCACGGTCGGCGTCAAGCCCACCTACGGCGGCGTCAGCCGCTACGGTGCCATCGCGCTCGCCTCGAGCCTCGACCAGATCGGCCCGGTCAGCCGCACCGTGCTCGACTCGGCGCTCCTGCACGACGTCATCGGCGGCCACGACCCGCTCGACTCCACCTCGCTCACCGACGAGTGGCCCAGCATGGCCGAGGCCGTGCGCCGCGCCGACGTGAAGGGCCTCAAGATCGGCGTCATCCGCGAGCTCGACGGCGAGGGCTTCCAGCCCGGTGTGCTCGAGCGCTTCCGCGAGGCACTAGACCTGCTCGCCGCGAACGGTGCCGAGATCGTCGATGTGAGTCTGCCGAGCCTGGAGTACGCCATCTCGGCCTACTACCTCATCATGCCCGCAGAGGCCTCGTCGAACCTCGCCAAGTTCGACTCCGTGCGCTTCGGCCTGCGCGTCAACCCGCCGGGCGGCGGCACCGTCGAAGACGTCATGTCGGCCACCCGCGAGGTGGGCTTCGGCGCCGAGGCCAAGCGCCGCATCATCCTCGGCACCTACGCCCTGAGCGCCGGCTACTACGACGCCTACTACGGCAGCGCCCAGAAGGTGCGCACGCTCGTGCAGCGCGACTTCGCTGCGGCCTTCGCGGGCGTCGACGTGCTCGTCTCGCCCACGGCCCCCACCACGGCCTTCAAGCTCGGTGCGAACGACGGCGATCCGATGGCGATGTACCTCAACGACATCGCGACCATCCCGGCGAACCTCGCCGGCATCCCCGGCATCTCGCTGCCCGTGGGCCTGGCGAAGGAGGACGGCCTGCCCGTCGGAATCCAGTTCCTCGCCCCCGCGCGCGAAGACGCCCGCCTCTACTCGGTCGGCGGCGCCCTCGAGCGCCTGCTCGAAGACCGCTGGGGCCACACGCTCATTAGTCAGGCACCCGATCTCGCCCCCGGCGAGATGGCTGCCGCCGAGGAAGGGGCCGTCTGATGGCCAAGGCCAAGCTCATGGACTACGACAAGGCTCTCGAGCTGTTCGAGCCCGTGCTCGGCTTCGAGGTGCACGTCGAGCTCTCCACGAAGACCAAGATGTTCTCCTCCGCCCCGAACTACTTCGGTGGCGAGCCCAACACCAACATCACGCCCACGTGCCTCGGCCTGCCCGGTTCGCTCCCCGTGGTCAACGGCCAGGCCGTGCGCTACTCGATCAGCTTGGGCCTCGCGCTAGGCTGCCAGATCGCGCCCTCCAGCCGCTTCGCGCGCAAGAACTACTTCTACCCCGACCTCGCCAAGAACTACCAGATCTCGCAGTTCGACGAGCCCATCGCTTTCGGCGGATCGGTCGATGTCGAGCTGCCCGACGGCCGCACCTTCACGGTGCCGATCGAGCGCGCGCACATGGAGGAGGACGCCGGCAAGCTCACGCACGTGGGCGGATCGACGGGCCGCATCCAGGGTGCCGAGTACTCCCTCGTCGACTACAACCGCGCCGGTGTGCCGCTCGTCGAGATCGTGACCGACATCATCTACGGGGCCGAGAAGGATGCGCCGGAGCTCGCGAAGGCGTACGTCGCCACCATCCGCGACATCGTCGTGGCCCTCGGCATCTCAGACGCCAAGATGGAGCGCGGCAACCTGCGCTGCGACGCCAACATCTCGCTGCGCCCTCGCACGGCTCCCGGCGAGCCGCCCGCGCCGCTCGGCACCCGCACCGAGACCAAGAACGTGAACTCACTGCGCTCGGTGGAGCGCGCCATCCGCTACGAGATCCAGCGCCAGGCGCAGATCCTGGCCGACGGCGGCACCATCACGCAGGAGACCAGGCACTGGCACGAAGACACCGGCGCCACCTCGGCCGGTCGCCCCAAGTCGGACGCCGACGACTACCGCTACTTCCCCGAGCCCGACCTGCTGCCGGTCGTGCCCTCCCTCGAGCTCATCGAGGAGCTGCGTGCCGCTCTGCCCGAGCCGCCCGCAGCGCGTCGCCGTCGCCTCAAGCAGGAGTGGGGCTTCACCGACCTCGAGTTCCAGGACGTGCAGAACGCCGGACTGCTCGTCGAGGTCTCCGAGACCGTCGCCGCCGGTGCATCGCCCCAGGCGGCACGCAAGTGGTGGTCGGGCGAGATCTCGCGCATCGCGAACGCCCGCTCGGCCGAGGCGTCGTCGCTCGTGGCTCCCGCCGATGTCGCCGCCATCGTGGCGCTCATCGACAGCGGTGCGCTCAACGACCGCCTGGCCCGCCAGGTGCTCGAGGGCGTCATCGACGGTGAGGGATCGCCTCAGGAGGTCGTCGACGCCCGCGGGCTCGCCGTGGTCTCCGACGACGGGGCGCTCATCGCCGCCATCGACGAGGCGCTCGCAGCTCAGCCCGACGTGCTGGCCAAGATCAAGGACGGCAAGGTGCAGGCCGCAGGGGCTGTGATCGGTGCCGTCATGAAGGCCATGAAGGGCCAGGCCGACGCCGCGCGAGTGCGCGAGCTCGTGCTGGAGCGCGCCGCCGCCGAGTAGCCTCCGCCCTCAGGAGAGCACGCGCATGTCGCGGCCGGTGAGAGCGAGGAGGCGTGCCTGCAACGGCGCGTCCTCCTCCACCGGCACGGGCGAGGCGAAGAGGCCGCTGGCCTCGAGCGCGTCCTTCTGCGGTTCGAACACGGTCCAGACCGCCTCGATGAGCTCGATGTCGAGCCGCTCCTCGGCCCCCACGGCGCGAGCCAGGTCCCAGGTGTGGATGGTGACGTCGGAGACCTGTTCCTTGAGGTAGTCGATCGCCGTCACGGTGTCGGAGGCGAGCTGCACGGGAGCCTCGGGGGAGGCGTCGCGCCAGGCCGTGGTGGCCGCGAGCGAGTAGCGCTTCCACTCGGTCACGAGGTCGTCGTCGAGCCGGCGCAGGCGACTCCGGGCGTGCCCCGTGCTGAGCCCTGAGAGCAGCCACGGCACCCACTGCTGCTCCTCGATGACGTGGCTCACGAGGTCGCGCACGTTCCACTCGGTGTCGGGGGTCGGGGCCTCCCAGTCGGTCACGACCGCCACGCGGTTCGCGAACTCGCGGTGCGCCCGCTGCTGGAGTCGCAGCCAGGTGCGGGCCTCCTGGTCGAGGGTGGGGGTGGGTGTGGTGTCGGTCATCGCTCGCTCCTCACGATCTCTATTCTCCAATGGCGGAGGGCCCGCGCGCATTCCGCACCCGCGCATCCGCTTCGGTAGGGTCGCTCTGTGCAGACCCTCGTGAGACCCCTGACTGACGTCGACCTCGACCGCCTGATCGAGCTCAACCGCGCGGCCGTGCCCGCCGTGAACGACATCGACCGCACCGAGATGGCCGCGCTCGTCGCGCAGGCCGAGCTCGCCGTCGCCGTGGTGGATGCCGCGCATCCGGATGCCGTGCTGGGCTTCGTGCTGGCTCTCCGCCCCGGCCTCGACTACGCGAGCGAGAACTACCGCTGGTTCAGCGCACGCGGCGCCGACTTCCTCTACGTCGACCGCATCGTGGTGGCCGACGGCTACCGCAGTGCCGGTCTGGGGGCCGCGCTCTACGGAGCCGTGTTCGACCGCGCGCGCGAGCTCGGCGCCGAGGAGGTCGAGTGCGAGGTCAACGTGGAGCCGCCGAACCCCGGATCGATGGCCTTCCACGGTCGTCTCGGCTTCGAGGAGGTCGGCCGGCAGTCCACGAAGGGCGGTGCCGCTGTGGTGGCACTGCTCGTGCACCAGCTCACCCCGGATGGCCCGGGTAGCCCGCTGCAGTCGTCAGTCGCGTGAGGCGAGCGCTCTCACCGCCTGGCGGGCCGAGAGCGTGGGCAGGTAGGCGCGCGCGAGGGCGACTCCGATGGCCGGCAGGGTCAGCGGATCGCGGTAGCAGAGGTGGAGCCGTTCGATCTCGGGCCGGAACTTCAGCTTGAACCGCAGCAGCGAGCGGAAGCCGTAGACCGGTTCGAGTGTGCGGCTGAGGAACGACAGGATGCCCGAGGTGGGCTCGTCGGCGGTGGCGGTCGTGGCGAGCGGCGCCCCTGAGAGGCTCACGAACTCCCTCCCGTCATCCCGGGCGCGCAGGATGGTCTGGGCGATGAGGAACTCCATGAGCCCGTTCATGCCGTCGGGCCGCCGGCGCATGAAGTCGAGGGTCCAGCCCACCACGCGGCCGTCGCGGAAGGTCGGCAGCCAGCTCGTGACACCCTGCACCCGGCCATGCGCGTCGATCGCGATCATGAGCCTCACCTCGGGAGCCATCAGCTCCTCGAGGCCGCCCAGGGTGAACCCCATCTCGGGGAGCCCCTTCTCCGCCACCCACAGCTCCGAGATCTCGCGGATCTGGCCGGTCACCGAGGCGTCGAGGCCGTCGTAGGTCGTCCACTCCGCTCTGAGGCCCTCCTTCACCGCCCTGTTGATGGAGGTCCGCACATCCTGCATCTTCTTGCCGTCGGTCGACCAGCCCTCGGGGTGCACCACGGTCTCCTCCGCCACCTGCAGGGACGACCACCCATCGGCGGCGAGTTCGGAACGCAGCGCGTCGGTGACCGAGTAGAACACCGGGGTCCAGCCGCGATCGGCGGCGTGGGCGGCGAACGCGCGTGCCGTCTCCGGGTGCGTCGGCACCGGGCCGAGCGGATCGCCCGTCGTGATGGCGACCCCCGCCACCACGCGGTAGGCGATAGCACCGCCGGAGGGGGCGAACCAGTAGTCGTTGCCCGGCCACGTGGCCATCCACGAGAGGGTGCCTCCCGATCCCGCCTCGATGAGTGCGCGCACCCGTGCGGCGTCGCCGGCAGCGCCGAGTGGACCCGGGCGACGCATCGCCACAGCCGCGAGGGCGATGAGCCCCAGCCAGAACACCGGACCGACCCACTGCGAGGCGATCACGGCGACGGGCCCGGTGGGGATGACGTCGACGGGCTCGAACGCGAGGAAGCTCACGGGCACGAAGCGCTCGGGCAGGTCGAGCAGCAGCGCCGAGGCCGTGGCGGCGGGTGAGAACTGGTCGCGCACCGACAGCGCGATGACGAGGTAGAGCGAGGCGAGCCCCGTGAAGAGGGTCGCCGAGGCCACCGCGAACCTCGGCAGCGACCATCCGCCCGGACGGGGGAAGAGGCGGCGGGAGGCCAGCAGGGTCACGGCGATCACGAGCGGCACGGCCGCGGAGACGATCTCGAACGTGAGGTAGTCGTCGGCCGCCCCCTGCTGGAATCCCGAGGTCTCCGAGCTCGAGAGCCACGGCACGAATCCGAAGTACACGGCGGCGAGTGCGGAGAGCGCCACGTTGATGCCGGCCGCGAACCAGAGGCCCACGATGCGCCCGAGACGGATGCCCCTCGCGGCCACGAGCAGCGCGAGGAGGGGGAGGAGCGTGAGCAGCACGGCCCCTGGCCCGTCGAGCCGGGAGAGGGCCAGGGCGTCGACGCAGTGCCTCGAGTAGTCGGTGGCCTGGCAGCGGGCGGCGATGGCCGCGTAGTCGCGGAGCGGATCGCGGAAGAGCAGGCCGAGCGGGTTGAGCACTCCGCTGCCCTTCGGCGACACGATCGTGACGAGGGGCCCGAGGGCTGTGACCGCCACCACGGCCGCGAGGAGCGTGCGCGTCTCGCGCCGGGTGGCGCGGGGCCGGCGCAGCACGAGGCGGTGCGGGGCCTCCCCTCCGCCCCGCGCCTGCCGCCTGACCAGCACGGTGCCGACGGCGAGTCCGACCAGCGCGGCGAACAGCCGGAAGAGGTCGGAGGGCTGGCCGGAGTAGAGCACGAACACGAACAGCACGGCGAACCCCACCACACGGATGCGGCGTCTCAGCAGGGGGCCGGTGAAGGCGCTCGCCGCCATGAGCACCCCGGCGAGGGGCACGACGGGGTCGACGGTGTGCTGCACACGGGTCTGCCCGGCCGAGTAGAGGTCGAGCACCACGCCGAAGCCCTCGGCGGCGAGCCCTGTGACGATGCCGAGCACCGTCACCACGAGGAAGACGGCGATCACGCGCCCGTGACCCATCCGCCGTTCGGCCCAGCCGAGCCCCAGCACGAGGCCGGCCGCGACCACGACGAGCGCGGCGGCGTCGCGCACGAAGAACGCCGAGGTGAGCACCGAGAGCCAGTCGTGCTGCAGGAACACGGCGTCGAAGCCCGTGCCCACGAGGTCGTCCATGCGGCCCCGGTTGCGCTCGTCGCGCAGGCTCAGCCGCACGATGCTGGCGATGAGCACCAGGCCCACCACCACCCAGGTGACCGGGACGGATCGGGCGAGGCGGCCGAGTCGCCGCAGGGTCGCCCTGGTCGGTGCCGGTGTCGCTGCCGGTGCCGGGGCTTGTGGCGGTGCCGATTTCGATGCAGGGGCCTGTGACGGGTCCGCCGCGGGCCGGTCCGTCACCGGTTCAACCCCCAGTGGTCGGCGATCAGCGTCAGCCCCTTCTGGAAGACGTACGACCAGGTCGTGGCGTCGTGGGCGCTCCCGGGTGCCTCGACGTACGTGGCATCCATCCCCGCCGCCTGGGCGTCGCGGTAGAGCGCCTGCACACCAGGGAGGTACGCCGCATCCTCGCTGCCCACGCCGAAGACCGCGATCGTGTCGCTGTAGGGGGCCTTCGCCGCCATGATGGCGGCGGGGTGGGCGGCGGCGTAGCGCGCGGCGTCGCCTCCGAAGCCCTTGTCGATCGTGGTCTTCTCGTCGCCCAGTTTGGGGTACTCCTCGCCGGACGCATCGAGGATGGCACCGAACAGCTCGGGGTGGGCGGCCCCCAGCTGGATGGAGCACGTGCCGCCCTGGGAGAGCCCACCGATGCCCCAGTCCTGCGGCCCGCCGAGCACGCTGAGGTTCGCCGTGATCCAGGCGGGGACGTCGACGGTGAGGTAGGTGGCCGAATTGCCGAGGGGCGAGTCGACGCACATCGGGTTGACGTCGGGCGATCCGAGCTGGTCGGGGGAGACGATGATGGGGGCCAGGCCCTGGTGGGCGGCGGCGTAGGCATTGGCGCTGTCCTCGAGCTTGGCGGTCTCGAGGGGGGACTCGGGGCTGCCCGGCTGGCCCGACATCATGATGAGCACGGGGAGGGCGGGCGCGTCGCTCGTGAGGGCTGCCGGTGGCAGGTAGACCACGGCGGGGCGGGCGTCGAAGCCCGACACCGTGCCGGGGATGTCGACCTGGGCGATCCGTCCCTTGGTGGGCATGTCGGCGGGGGCCGTCCACGTCGCGATGGTCGTGGCGGGGGTGGCGCCGGGTGTGGGCGGGGGCGGCAGTTCGACGCCGGCGTAGGCGCTGATGCCGAGGGCGCTGCGCACGGTCGGGTACTCGCCGAAGTCGATGTTGATGGACATCGCCGAGACGAGCACGAAGACGAGGATGGCGAGCAGGTTCGCGATCCTCCGCCGCCAGCGTGCTCTGCGGAACGAGACGATCGCCGTCGCGATGGCTCCGAAGCCCAGGGCGATCCAGAGGCGAGACACGAACGTGAGCGAGACGCCGAAGAGATCGAGCTGGTCGGAGAGCAGCCAGGTGGTGCCGATGCCGATGAGCGCGCCCACGACGGCTGCGACGAGGTACGTCGCCACCCAGCGCGAGCGCCGCCAGCGTGTGCTCGGTCGCACGACGAGCAGGAGCCCGGCGGTGATGAGCGCCACGGCGTAGACGGCGATCACGAGGGGGCCGTCGAGGATGCCGAGGTCGAGGAGGGCGTTCACTCGAGCGCCGCTTTCAGAGGAGTACCAGAGTTCACTGGAGTACCGCGTTCACGAGTGGTCCTGTCGCCGTGCTGTGCCTCGGCGGCGGCCGGGCGACGCACAGTCTTTTCCCGTCGGCTGTGTGCCGTCTGGGTGTTCGGTGGGCGCAGGCTGGTGACGTGGCGTCGGTGGTGCGACGTAGGCTCGGAGAGTGCAGAACGAGGTGGAGCCGAGCCCGTCGATCCTGCACGTCGACATGGATGCCTTCTTCGCCTCGGTCGAGCTCCTCTCGCGCCCTGAGCTGCGTGGCAAGCCCGTGATCGTGGGGGGCAACTCGGGTCGCGGTGTCGTCACGAGCGCCACCTACGAGGCGCGGGCGTACGGTGTGCATTCCGCGATGCCCATGGGGGCGGCACTGAGGTTGTGCCCCAAGGCCGTCGTGATCACGCCGCACATGGAGAAGTACCGGGATGCGTCGCGGCAGGTCATGGCGCTGTTCCGGGAGGTGACGCCGTTGGTTGAGCCTCTGAGCATCGACGAGGCGTTCCTCGATGTGCGGGGGGCGCGTCGCCTGCTGGGGGAGTCGGATGTGATCGCGCAAAACCTCCGGGCGCGGGTGCTCGCCGAGACGGGGCTGCCGTGTTCGGTGGGGGTGGCGGCCACCAAGTTCATGGCCAAGCTCGCGTCGGGGCGGGCGAAGCCCGACGGCATGCTCGTCATCCGGCCGTCCGAGGTGCTGGCGTACCTGCATCCGCTGCCCGTGCGGGCGCTCTGGGGCGTGGGGGCCAAGACGGCTGAACAGCTCGAGCGGTTCGGCATGCGCACGGTCGGTGACATCGCGGCGACGCCGTTGGAGAGCCTCGTGCGCACGGTGGGGGAGGCGTCGGGCACAAGGTTGCACGAGCTCGCTCACGGGATCGATACGCGGGAGGTGGTGACGGTCTCGCAGGAGAAGAGCGTGGGGCACGAGCGCACCTTCGATGTCGACGAGCGGGTGCCGGAGGTGCTGCGTCGTGAGCTGCTGCACCAGTCCAATCGTGTTGCGGTGCGGTTGCGGGCGGCGGGGCTCGTGGGGCGCACGGTGTCGCTCAAGCTGCGGTTCAGCGACTTCACCACCATCTCGCGGTCGCGCACCCTCGCCGAGCCCACCGACCTCGGTCGGCGCATCTACGACGAGGTGACGGCCATCTACGATGCGGCCGCCAAGAAGGGCGAGGCCATCCGTCTCATCGGGGTGAGGGTGGAGCAGCTCTCGGATGCCGACGGGGCTCTGCACCAGCCTGCGCTCTGGGCCGACGAGACGGCACCCTCCGAGGGGTGGCGCGATGCCGAACGCACCGTCGATCGGGTCTCGGCCCGCTTCGGCACCGACATCCTGCGCCCGGCCTCCCTCCTCCAGTCCCCGAAAACCGGCGAGACCGCCGAGCGCAACGGCACCCGCCAGTAGCCCCACCCCCGCCCACACTCGCGCGTGCGCCACCCAGGGCCGACGCGCGCGGGCTGGAGGGGAGTGGGAGTGCGGTCAGAAGGGCGGTGGGTCGTCTCGGGGGCGGCGGGTGACGGGTGGGCGGGGTGTGCGGTTAGAAGGGCGGGTCGTCGCCGGTGCGGCTTCGTGGCGGCTCGGTGGCGTGCCTTGCTGGCTCCCGCGCCGAGGCGCTCCCGGTGGAGGCGGGTGCGACGCGCCGGGATGGAGGGCTGGTGCGGTAGGTGGCTCCGAGTGGGGAGGTCCATTCGAGATCGCGCGATCCTGGGGGTGAACCCGGTGGGCGGGTGACTTTCCAGCCGCCATTGTGCTTCAAGTGGTGGTGGCTGGTGCAGAGGTGGGCGAGGTTCGAGGCGGTGGATCGGCCTCCGTGGGCCCAATCTTGGGTGTGGTCTAGTTCGCAGCGGGCTGCTCGGCGGCCGCAGCCCGGGAAGCGGCAGTGCTCGTCGGCGACGATGAGGGCTTCGCGGAGTGCTGCGGGGATGCGGTAGCGGCCGGCGACCTCGATGGTGTCGCCGGTCCCCGGGTGCATGAGCACTTTGAGGAAGGTGGGTGCCTTTGCGGCGAGGCGTCGCGCGAGTTCAGGGTCGATTGGGCCGTACCCGTGCAGCTGTGCCTGCTCATCGCGCCTCTCCTCGCCAGCGTCACCTTCGCACCCGGCCATCGTGGCCGCGGGGACGGTGACGATGAGGGTGGGCGTGAAGCCCAGGGTGCCGTCGGTGCGGTTGAGGATGGTGTCGGCAAGGATGTCGGAACGCAACTGCGCCTGGGTGCGGGGCTCCGTGTCGGAGCGGGCGGCGCGCGCTGCCTGGTCGAGGATGTCGTGGATCGCCAGAGCGTCGACCGCGGGTAGGTGGTGATGGAGCGTTGCCATGCCGTCTCGCTCTGCGTCGAGCCACACGGCCCGGTCTTCGTGAGCCTTCTTGGTCCGCTGGGTGATGGAGTCCGGGTGGTGGGTCTCGCGGAGGCGGCGGGCTGCGTCGTCGAAGCGGGCGGAGTTGCATTCCTTTGCCCGTGGCAGGAGCGCCTTCTCGAATGAACCGCGCGACTCCACCGGGAGTGAGGTTGCATGGGTGACCATCGAGCGAGCGTGAGCGTAGGAGATCTTGCCGGTGCCGAGTTCGGCGAGCGTGTCGGGCAAATCGCTGGCCAGCGACTCGGCTTCCGCGATCAGGCGCACCATCGTGCCCTCGGAGCGGCGTGCGGCCGTGGCGACCTCGGACTTCACCAGGCGACGAGCCCACTCGCGACCATCCGGTGTCAACGACCCCGCGAGGATCTCCGCCCTGGTCTCACATGCCTCGACGGCCTGGGCGAGTGCTTTCGCCTGGCGGGCTTGCAGTGCGGCGATCATCCGATCCGCTCGCGTGAACCTGACGACCGCCATGCGGAACTTCTCGTCGCACCGCTCGACGGCGTCGCTATCCCTAGCGGGTGTCTCGGAGAAGATCGGCTTCATGAGGTTTATTCAATCAGCAGCCACTGACATTGAGACCAAAGGCAGGAGACGACTGGGGCTGCCGCGCGCTACGCGCTTGCCCGAAGGTGTCGTGGCTGGGTTCTCGAGATCGTCGGGATCAGGGGAGGCGTGCCACCAGGACAGAGATAGGAGCGATTTCGGAGGGCGCGGCCTTGGCAGGGGAGCCTGACAGTGTTGCTCGCGAGTCGAACAGGAGGTCGCCGAAGCGCGGGGCGATGCGGTCTAGCGGGAGGGCCGACTCCGACAGGTTGACCACCATCACGATCGTCGGTCGCTCGATCGTGATCCAGCGCTCCTCGTCGCTGAACTCCACACGCACGTCCGAGAGCCGCAGCGACTCCCCGGCCGGCAGCTCGGCCCGGATCGCCGCCAGCGCGCGGTAGACGCCGAGCATGGCCGCGTGCTCCGGGTGGGCGGGATCGTCGATCTCGGTCCAGTCGAGCTTCGAGTTGGTGAACGTCGACGGAGCCTGCGGGTCGGGCACCACAGCTGGGTCCCACCCCATCTTCTCGAACTCCGCGATGCGCCCCTCGGCGGTCGCCTTGCCGAGCTCCGGCTCCGGGTGCGACGTGAAGAACTGCCACGGCGTCGACGCCGCCCACTCCTCACCCTGGAAGAGCATGGGCGTGAACGGACCGAGCAGCGTGAGCGCCGCGGCGATAGCCAGCTTCTCCGGCGCCAGCGTGGCCGTGAGCCGGTCGCCGATGGCGCGGTTTCCGATCTGGTCGTGGTTCTGCGACGCCACCACGAGTCGCCACGGCGCCGTCGTCGCCCGGTCGAGCTCCACCCCGTGGTTGCGCTCGCGGAAGCTCGAGTACGTGCCGTCGTGGAAGAAGCCACGGGTCAGCACCTTGGCGAGCGCCCCCACCGAGTCGAAGTCGGCGTAGTACCCGGTGGTCTCACCCGTGAGGTTGACGTGCACGGCGTGGTGGAAGTCATCGCTCCACTGGCCGTAGAGCCCGTACCCGGATGGCGTGCTCTCATCCGTCTCCGCCCCGCGGGGCAGGAACATCACGGGGTCGTTGAGGTCGGACTCCGCCACGAGCAGACGCGGGATGCCGGTGGAGGCCGCGAGCTCGTCGGCCGCCGCACCGATCTCGGCGAGCAGGTGCACGGGGCTGTTGTCCACGAGCGCGTGCACCGCATCCAGTCGCAGTCCGTCGACGTGGTAGTCGCGCAGCCAGAGCAGCGCGTTGTCGAGGATGTAGCGACGCACCTCGGCGGAGTCCTGGTGATCCAGGTTGACCGTGGTGCCCCACGTGTTCTTCGACCGGTCGTCGAGGTACGGGCCGTAGAGCGGCAGATAGTTGCCGCTCGGTCCGAGGTGGTTGTACACCACGTCCTGGATGACGGCGAGACCGGCGGCGTGGCAAGCTTCCACGAGGCGGCGGTAGCCCTCCGGCCCGCCGTAGCCCTCGTGCACGGCGAACCACGCCACACCGTCGTAGCCCCAATTGTGAGTGCCGTTGAACCCGTTGACCGGCAGCAGCTCCACATGGGTGATGCCGAGCGAGACAAGGTGGTCGAGGCGTGCGGCCGCGGCGTCGAACGTGCCCTCGGGCGTGAACGTGCCGACGTGCAGCTCGTAGATGACGGCGGAGTCGACGGATCGCCCTGCCCACCCCGTGTCCGTCCAGCGGTGCTCGGCGGGGTCGTCGGTGCGCGACAGGCCGTGCACGCCCTCGGGCTGACGACGGGAACGCGGATCCGGGTAGGGCCCCTCCCCGTCGAGCAGGTAGCCGTAGTCGATGCCCGAGTGCCACGGCACGCTCGCGACCGGCTGCCACCAGCCGTCGGCCTCGCGGATCATCGGATGCAGGGCACGGATGCCGCCATCGACGATGACGAGCTCCACCTTCTCGGGGCGGGGCGCCCAGACGGCGAACGGGATCATCGGTCTTCCACTCTCTGCAGCAGGGCAACGGGGTAGGTGGTGAGGGCGTCGGCTATGCGCAGCGGGCCGTCTTCGAACAGGCGACCGGTGAGCGCATCCACGTAGCCGTTGTGGGCGGAGTGCAGCTCCACGGTGGTGTCGCCCCACCCGCCGCGGCGGGCCAGCCCGAGCGGCAGTCGTGTGGCGAGGGCGATCGCGCCGCCGCGGTCGAACGCCACGAGGTGCTCGGCCGCCGAACCGCTGGCCTCGAGCGGCGTGTAGCCGTCGAAGAGATCCGGCCGGTCGCGGCGGAGGCGCAGCGCGCTGGACACCACGAGCAGCTTGGCCGCGCCGAGGTCGTCGATGAGGGCGGGATCGAACGCCGGCGGTTCGCCCTTGTCGATCTCGGTGAGCAGTTCGCTCCGCAGCGAGTAGTCCACGAAGCGGCGGTTGTCGGGGTCCACGAGGGAGTGGTCCCAGAGCTCGGTGCCCTGGTAGACGTCGGGAACACCGGTGGTCATGAGCTGCACGAGCTTCTCTGAGAGGGAGTTGCTGCGCCCGGCCACGAGCACGGCGGCCAGGCGGGCCTCGAGAGCGGCACCCACGGCGGGGTCGTCGAACGCGGCGTCGACGGCTGCGTGCATGCGGCCCTCGAACTCCTCGTCCTGCTCGAGCCAGCCCGTGGAGTCTCCGGCCTCGCGCGAGGCCTTCTCGGCGTAGGCGTGCGCCCGCTCACGGGAGATCGGCCACGCCCCGAGCAGGGCCTGCCAGAGCAGTGTGTCGAAGGGGCCGTCGCCCGTGGGGGCGAGCTCCCGCAGCTCGGCGAGGGTCGCCGCCCAGGCGGCGGGATCCTCGGCGATCGTCGTGATGCGCGCCCGCGTATCCTCCGAGCGCTTCGTGTCGTGTGTCGAGAGTGTCGTCATGGTGTGCGGCAGCACGTTCTCGCGCAGCTGCTGCACGGCGTGGAACGCGTCCACGTCGAGAGCGAAGTGATCGGGATCCGCACCCACCTCGGTGAGGCTCGTGAGCCGCGTGAAGCGGTAGAACGCGGTGTCCTCCACGCCCTTCGCCATCACCATGCCCGAGGTCTGCTGGAAACGGATGCTCGGGGCAGTCCCCACGCGCCCGAGAACCTCGGCGACCTCCTCGAGCACGGGTGCGATGTCGGGCCGGTGCCTGAGCGCCGTGGCGAGCGCGTACTCGAGGTGCTGGCGACCCGCGGGCAGGTAGGAGCGGTAGACGGGGAAGCAGGCGAGCAGCTCGGCGAGCGCGTCGGTCGTGACGGCGGACTCGGTGGCGGTGGGCAGACCGCCCGCGCGCTCGATGTCACGGGTGAGGCGGCGGGCCTCGGCCTGCAGGATGCCGTCGGCGATGCCGCGCTTCGTGCCGTGGATGAGCGCCGCGTAGCGCTCGGAGGCGGACGCTGACGATGAGGGCTCGACCGCCCCGCCCCGCAGCACGGCGTCGAGCGCATCGAGCTCGGGCTCGCCCGCGGGATCGACGAACACCCGGTCGAGACCGGCCAGCGCGTCGTACCCCGTGGTGCCGGCGGAGGGCCAGTCCGGCTCGAGCGGCTCGTCGCCCTCGAGGATCTTCTCGATGAGCAGGTAGGCACCGCCCGTGAGCTCGGAGAGCCGCTCGATGTAGCCGCCCGGGTCGGCGAGGCCGTCCGGGTGGTCGACCCGCAGCCCGTCCACGAGCCCCTCGCGGAACCAGCGGCCGATCTCGGCGTGGGATTCGTCGAACACCCACGGCTCCTCCACCCGCACGGCCGCGAGGGTCGAGACGGCGAAGAACCGTCGGTAGTTCAGGTCGGTGCTCTCGCGCCGCCAGTTGACGAGCTCGTAGCTCTGGCGGCCGTGCACGGTCACCGCATCCGCACCGTCATCGGCCGTACCCGGCGCGATCGGGTAGCGGTTGTCGTAATAGGCGAGCACCCGCTCGCCAGAGTGCACCCCGGTGCCATCCTCGATGGTCAGGGCGTCGAGCGAGTCGTCGCCCAGCACGGGCAGCAGCAGCCGACCGCCGCCTGCCTCCCAGTCGATGTCGAAGGCCTCGGCGTAGCGCGACTCCCGCCCGTGCCGCAGCAGGTCCCACCACCAGGGGTTCTGCGACGGAGTCGCCACCCCCACGTGGTTCGGCACGATGTCGACCAGCACACCCAGGCCGGCCTCGTGGGCGGCCTCGGAGAGCGCACGGAGCGCATCCGGGCCGCCTCGCGACTCGTCGATGCGGGAGTGGTCGGTCACGTCGTAGCCGTGCTGCGACCCCTCCTCCGCCTGCAGGATCGGCGAGAGGTAGACCCAGTCCGCCCCCAGGCGCGCCAGGTACGGGACCAGGCGCGCCGCATCCCACAGGGTGAAGTCGGATGTCAGCTGGAGTCGGTAGGTCGAGCGGGGGATGCGCATCCGAATGAGTCTTTCTACCCCGCGGAGGGGATGGGAAGGGAGATGGCGCCTGTCGCGTCTGCTTGGGCGGTGAGCGATGCGGCCACCGAGTGGTCGGGCTCGATCTCGAGCTCGCGGTGAACACGCAGCACCATCATCGAGCGTGCCCCGACAACGATCGGCGCGCCAGCCTCGAACACCTGGGAATCCGCCGCTTCACCCGCGGTGTCGATCACGACGTCCCAGGTTCCCGAGTACTCGGCCGAGGGCAGTGTGAACGTCTCGTCCTCGTCGTGGGCGTTGAAGTACACCAGGAAGTGCACGTCGGAGAGCGGGTTGCCGCGCTGGTCGCGGGCACGGATGCCCTGACCGTTGAGGAACACGCCGATCGAGCGCGAGAGGCCGGAATCCCAGTCCTCGGGCTCCATCTCGCTCGCGTCGGTGTTGAGCCACACGATGTCGGGCAGGGGCTCGCCCTTGCCGCGCTTGACCGGGCGGCCGTCGAAGAAGCGGCTGCGGCGGAACGTGGGGTGCTCCTTGCGCAGGCGGGTCACGGCGGCCGTGAACTCGATGAGCGGCTGGTCCTCGGATTCCCAGTGCACCCAGCTGAGGGGCGAGTCCTGGGCGTAGGTGTTGTTGTTGCCGAGCTGGGTGCGACCGAGCTCGTCGCCGTGCAGCAGCATCGGAACACCCTGCGAGAGCAGCATGGTCGCGATGAAGTTGCGCTGCTGGCGGGCGCGCAGCGTGAGCACCTTCGGGTCGTCGGTGGGGCCCTCCACGCCGCAGTTCCACGAGCGGTTGTGCGATTCGCCGTCGTTGTTGTCCTCGCCGTTGGCGTCGTTGTGCTTCTCGTTGTAGCTCACGAGGTCGCGCAGGGTGAAGCCGTCGTGCGCGGTCACGAAGTTGATCGACGCCACGGGGCGGCGGCCGGAGTGCTCGTAGAGATCGGCCGATCCGGTGAACCGGCTCGCGAACTCGCCGAGCGTCGACGGCTCGCCGCGCCAGAAGTCGCGCACGGTGTCGCGGTACTTGCCGTTCCACTCCGTCCACTGGGGCGGGAAGTTGCCCACCTGGTAGCCACCGGGGCCAACGTCCCACGGCTCGGCGATGAGCTTGACCTGCGAGACCACCGGGTCCTGCTGCACGAGCTCGAAGAAGGTCGACAGGCGGTCGACGTCGTAGAACTCGCGGGCGAGTGCCGAGGCGAGGTCGAACCGGAATCCGTCGACATGCATCTCGGTGACCCAGTAGCGCAGCGAGTCCATGAGCAGCTGCAGCGAGTGCGGGTGGCGCACGTTGAGCGTGTTGCCCGTACCGGTGTAGTCCATGTAGTACCGCTGATCGTCTTCCATCAGGCGGTAGTAGGCGGCGTTGTCGATGCCGCGGAAACTCAGGGTGGGGCCGAGGTGGTTGCCCTCCGCGGTGTGGTTGTACACCACGTCGAGGATGACCTCGATGCCGGCCGCGTGCAGCGACTTGACCATGCCCTTGAACTCCTGCACCTGCTGCCCGCGGTCACCCGTGGAGGTGTACGTGTTCTGCGGCGCGAAGAAGCCGATCGTGTTGTAGCCCCAGTAGTTGCTGAGGCCCTTGTCCATGAGCGTGCTGTCGTTCACGAACTGGTGCACGGGCATGAGCTCGATCGCCGTGATGCCGAGCTTCAGCAGGTGCTCGATGACCGCAGGATGCGCGACACCCGCGTAGGTGCCCCGCTGCTCCTTGGGCACGTCGGGGTGCAGCTGGGTGAGGCCCTTCACGTGGGCCTCGTAGATGACGCTCTCGTTGTAGGGGATGCGCAGCTTGCGATCGCCCGACCAGTCGAAGAACGGGTTGATGACGACACCCATCATCATGTGCTTCGCGCTGTCGGCGTCGTTCGTGGAGTCGGGGTCTCCGAACGTGTACGAGAACAGCGACTGGTCCCAGTCGATCTGCCCGCTCGTCGCCTTGGCGTAGGGGTCGAGGAGGAGCTTGTTGGCGTTGAAGCGCTGGCCGGTCGACGGATCGTAGGTGCCGTGCACCCGGAATCCGTAGCGCTGGCCCGGCTGCACCTGAGGGAGGTAGGCGTGCCACACGAAGGCGTCGACCTCCGTGAGCTCGATCCTCGTCTCACCGCCCTTGTCACCGAAGAGGCACAGCTCTACACGTTCGGCCCCCTCGCTGAACAGGGCGAAATTGGTTCCGCTCCCGTCATAGGTGGCTCCGAGTGGGTAGGCCGATCCTGGCCACGACTGCATCTGGTCTCCTGACGATTTCAGTGTTCACCGTACCCGGTTCGCGGTAGCGTGGCCGCATGGCGAACCTCGTGGAAACCCTTACCGACGCGACCAAGTCCATCGGAGTGGGTGCTGCCTATGGCGCACCCGTCACGATCGACGGCAAGACCATCGTGCCCGTGGCCCTTGTGTGGTCCGGCTTCGGCGGCGGCAATGGCACCGCCTCCTCACCCGGTGCCTCGCAGCAGAAGATCGGTGCCGGCGACGCCGGCGGCGAGGGTTTCGGGGGTGGCGGAGTCTCCGTGCCCATCGGCGCCTACGTCACGAGCGACGGCCAGGTGACGTTCGAGCCCAACCTCATCGCGCTCCTCGCCGTGTCGATCCCCGTGATCGCCACCACGGGCTGGGCGCTCTCGAAGTTCGTCCGCGCCCTCAAGAAGTAGCGCCGGGCCCTTTCGGATCCGCGTCCCGCCCCTCCGAGGGCGGGGCTATAGTAGTGGGCACACGGGAGTCCGGTGAGCCGGGCTGAGAGGAAGGTTCTCAACCTTCGACCGTCGAACCTGATCTGGATCATGCCAGCGCAGGGAGGCATCTCAGGCCACGAGGTCGCCGGACGTTCTGCGTTCGACGGCGCCGTGGTCACCCGTGCCCCTTCCCTCGGACGAAAGGGCACGTCAGTGCATTCCACCATCGAAACATCCGGCCAGAAGGCCACCACCCGTCGCCGCGGAAGCTACCGCTGGCGTGTCGTCGACATCGTCGTGGCCGCGGTCATCGGCGTCGCCGCCGGACTCATCTTCTGGGTCTGGAACCTCACCTACACCCCCCTCAGCACCCCGCTCGAGGCGCTCCTCCCCGGTGCGCAGTCGCTCGTCTACGGCGTCTGGCTGTTCGCCGGTGTGCTGGGTGGTCTCATCATCCGCAAGCCGGGTGCCGCCCTCTTCACCGAGGTGGTCGCCGCGACCGTCTCGGCGCTCGTGGGCACGCAGTGGGGGCCGCTCACCGTCGTGGCCGGCCTCGTGCAGGGCCTCGGCGCCGAGATCGTGTTCGCGATCTTCCTGTACGCCAACTACCGGGTCTACGTGGCCGTGCTCGCGGGCGCGGGTGCCGGCCTCGCGATGGGCATCAACGACTCGATCCTCTGGTACGCGGGCACGGGTGCCGACTTCAAGACCATC
This sequence comes from Herbiconiux liukaitaii, assembly GCF_041927495.1. NCBI lineage: Bacteria > Bacillati > Actinomycetota > Actinomycetes > Micrococcales > Microbacteriaceae > Herbiconiux > Herbiconiux liukaitaii. The sequence continues at coordinate 303,721 of NZ_JBHFHG010000006.1, forward strand.
TACATCGTGTGCGCCGTGATCGGCGGGGCGCTCGTGGCCGGTCTGCTCTCGTGGGTGGTGGTGAGGGCCTTGGCGAGGACAGGGGCGCTCAGCCGGTTCGCCGCCGGCCGCGAGGTGACGGCGCGGAGTTAGCCGTGCCGGATTCTGCCGGATTGCGGGCCCAGGGCTGGGGCTGGAGTCACGCCGGCCGCTCGTCCTGGGCCCTGCGCGGGCTCGACCTCGTGATCGAGCCAGGTGAGCGCGTGCTCCTCCTCGGCGCCTCGGGAGCGGGCAAGTCCACGCTCCTGCATGCCTTCGCGGGCGTGCTGGGCGGCGCCGATGAGGGCGACGAGGAGGGCGAGCTGCTCGTGGGCGGGCGGCCGCCTGAGGAGATGAGGGGGCGCGTGGGGCTCGTGCTGCAGGATCCGGACTCCCAGATCGTGCTCGCCCGAGTGGGCGACGACGTGGCGTTCGGTTGCGAGAACCTCGGTGTGCCGCGTGAGGAGATCTGGCCGCGCGTGGAGGAGGCGCTCGCCGATGTTGGCCTCGATCTCGAACTCGACCGCCCCACCTCGGCGCTCTCCGGGGGTCAGAAGCAGCGCGTCGCGCTCGCGGGCGTGATCGCCATGCGGCCCGACGTGGTTCTGCTCGACGAACCGACGGCCAACCTCGACCCCGCTGGGGTCATCGAGGTGCGGGATGCCGTGGCCGGCGTCGTGCGCGGATCGCGAGCGACCTTCGTGGTGATCGAGCACCGGGTCGACGTGTGGCTCGATGTGGTCGACCGTGTGGTGGTGCTCGAGCCGGGCGGTGGGGTGCTCGCCGACGGCGACCCCGCGACGGTGCTCCGCGAGCGCGGCGCCGAGCTCGCGGCGGGCGGAGTGTGGGTACCGGGCTTCGACCCGCTCGGTGGGCTCGCTGCAGGCGATTCCGACCGGACGCGAGGAGTCGTGCGGCGGCGTGACAGTCAGGGGTCGCTCCTGCTCGAGGCGAGTGGGCTTGCGGTGGCGCGCACGAAAGGTGAGGTCGTGGCCGAGGGCCTCGATGTGCGCATCACCGCGGGCGAGGCCACGGCGGTGACGGGGCGGAACGGGGCGGGCAAGACGACGCTCGCACTCACGCTCGCAGGCCTCATCCCGCGCGCGGGCGGTGCCCTCGAGGCCACAGCTGAGCTGCGCGGCGACGCGGTCGGCGCGGGTGCGACCGGCACCGAGGCGACCGGCTCGGGGCGTCGCCGGTGGCGCAAGCGCGATGCCCAGCCCGGTGCCGACCCCGCGCGGTGGACCTCGCGCGCGCTGCTCACCCGCATCGGCACCGTCTTCCAGGATCCGGAGCATCAGTTCGTGGCCGGATCCGTGCGCCGCGAGCTCGAGGTGTCGCTTCGCGCCCTCCGCCTCGAGCAGGGCGAGATCGACGCCCGCGTGGCCGACGTGGCCGCGCGCCTGCGACTGCAGCCGCTGCTCGACGCGAATCCGTACACGCTCTCGGGAGGCGAGAAACGGCGGCTCTCGGTCGCCTCGGCGCTCGTGGCGCGTCCGCGCATCCTCGTGCTCGACGAGCCCACGTTCGGGCAAGACTCCCGCACCTGGGCCGAGCTCGTGCGCCTGCTCGCCGAGCAGCTCGACCGCGGCACCGCCGTGGTGGCGGTCACCCATGACCGCGCCTTCATCGAGGCCCTCGCCGATCGCACCATCGAGGTCGGCCGAGCATGAGCATCCTCACCCCCACACGCGGCACCGGCACGATCCACGCCATCAACCCGGTGGCGAAGCTCGCGGCGGCCCTCGCGCTCAGCGGGCTGCTCATCGTCACGATCGACTGGGTGTCGGCGGCCGTCGCCCTCGTGCTCGAGAGCCTCTTCCTCGCTCGCGCGGGGCTCGCCCCCCGCGCGTTCTTCCGTCGCACCGCCGCGATCTGGATCGCAGCCCCCCTCGCCGGTCTCACCACGCTCCTGTACGGGGTCTCGGATGGCCGGACGTACTTCGAGTTCTGGCTCATCCACATCAGCGACGGATCGATCCTGCTCGCCGTGGCGACCGTGCTGCGCATCCTCGCGATCGGTCTGCCCGCTGTGGTGCTGTTCGCCACGATCGACCCCACCGATCTGGCCGACGGGCTCGCGCAGGTGTGGCACCTGCCGAGCCGCTTCGTGCTCGGCGCGCTCGCGGGCCTGCGCCTCATCAGCCTCTTCCTCGACGACTGGCGCCAGCTCGAGCTCGCCAGGCGCGCCAGGGGGCTCGGCGACACAGGCAGGATCCGGCGCTTCGGCGGTCAGGCCTTCGCCCTGCTCGTGCTGTCGCTCCGCCGCGGCAGCAAGCTCGCCACCGCCATGGAGGCTCGTGGTTTCGGCGGATCGACCCCCCGCACCTGGGCCAGGGAGTCGACGTTCGGCCGCAAGGAGTGGGTGCTGGTGGCGATCGGGGCGTCCATCGGCATCATCGCCCTCGGCACCTCCATCGCCACCGGCGCCGTGCGCTTCGTGGTGGGGTGAGCGGCGTGACAGGCGACCCCGGCATGGCAGGCGACCCCGGCATTGCAATCGACCAGGGCAGGCCGGTGATCCTCATCGACGGCCCGAGCGGATCCGGCAAGACCGACTACGCCGAGCGTCTCGTGGCCGAGTGGACCGGCCCCCTCCGCCCCATCCTCGTGCAGCTCGACAGCGTCTACCCCGGCTGGGACGGTCTCGAGGCCGCGAGCAGGCAGATCACCGAGCACCTGCTCCGCCCGTTCCGCCTGCAGCAGACGGCCCGTTGGCGCCGCTACGACTGGGCGGCGGGGGAGCAGGCGGAGTGGCACGTCGTCGATCCGCTCGCCCCCCTCGTGGTCGAGGGCTGCGGTGCGCTCAGCCGTGCCAACGCGGCCCTTGCCGATCGCACCATCTGGGTCGAGACCAATGACACCGAGCGGAAGCGCCGAGCCCTCGAGCGCGATGGCGAGCTCTACGCGCGCGAGTGGGACCGCTGGGAGCGGCAGTGGCGCCGGTTCGTCGACCAGGAGCACCCCCGCGAGCTCGCGCAGCTGATCGTGCCGACCTGAGCAGCGGTCAGTCGGTGCGCGAGTCGATGAACGCGGTGATCACGGGCACCGGATTCCCGAGCCGCCACATCGGCCCTGGATCGCCGATCCGCTTATCCAGTTCGAGCAGCACCGTCACGTCGCCATCCGGAGTGGACACCGTGACGCTCCCCACCTCGCGCCCGGCCGATCCGGTCTGCAGCTCGTCCGCCTCCACCCGGTACTCGAGCGGCGAGGTCACCCACAGCATGCGCGTCTCGGTGGAGCGGGCCACTCCCTGCGCGGTGTCGCCCCACGGCGTGGTGTAGGTCACGAAGGCCTGCCCCGCCGTGATCACCGGGGTCTGGCGAATGGTGCTGGCCGCACTGCTCGCGAGCGTCTCGAGGTCGGTGTCGACCGTCTCCCAGTCGGGCTCGCGCAGCAGGGCGCCGTAGAGGGTGACGGATCGGGTCTCCTCCGCCGCGGCCGTTCCGGCGGGCACGTCCGATCCCACCGCCACCTCGAGGGCGAAGAGGAAGCAGATGCCGGCCTGGTCGGTGTAGCTGCGCGAGAGGCCGAGGTAGCCGAGCTCGGCCTGGTACCCGGAGAGGTTCTCCACGCTCCGCCCGCCCGTGAGCTTCGCACCGTCGCTCGGCATGATCTCGGCGATCGCGGGCTCGGCGAAGGCGAGGGCGCTGATGCGCGCGAGATCGGACGCCGTGCCGATGTCCCCCTCGTCGAGACCGGTCGCATCCACGAGCTCGACGCTCGTGAGACCGTGCTCGTCGAGCCAGGCCGAGGCGGCCTCGAGGTAGCCTTCGATCGACCCGAAGGCCCAGCGCGCGAGGGCGTCGGCGTGGTTGTTGCTCGAGCCCAGCAGGGTGGCCTGCAGCATCTCCTTCTGGGTCCAGTTCTCGCCCGCGATGAACGGAACGGCCCTGGCGCTCTCCCCGATGTAGCGCACGAAGCCGTCGTAGTCCTCCCGCGAGATCGTGACGGTGGCGCCCGCCGAACCGGCCTCCATGGGCTTCGCATCGAGCACCACGAGCGCGGTGATGACCTTGGCCGAGCCACCGATCGGCACGGCTTCGGCGAGCCCAGCGGTGGCGAGGAGCTGGTCGGATCCCTCGGCCACGAGCGCGCTCGCACCGGTCTGCGGCAGGGTGGGGGCACCCGTGACGCCCGCCTCGGCCGGCGTCTCGACGACCGTGGCGGTGGCGGAGGGGAGCGGGCCCACGAGGGTCGCCGGTCCGTAGAGTCCGATGCCGAGGATCACGAACACGCCGATCACGATCACGACCGCGCGGATCGCCTTGCTCCCAGCTGAACCTGCCATGGGTCAAGGCTACGGGTGGGTGCGTACCGATCGCGGCATCGACCCGGCGGGGGAGCGGCCGGCTGGTGGTGCTAGCCCCAGCCGAGCTCGTGCAGCTTCTCGTCGTCGATGCCGTAGTAGTGGGCGATCTCGTGCACGAGGGTGACGTGCACCTGGTCGCGCAGCTCGTCGAGGCTCTCGACCATGGCGAGCAGCGGCTCGCGGTAGAGGGTGATGCGGTCGGGCATCTCGCCGAAACCGTACTGGCCGCGCTCGGTGAGCGCGACGCCGTCGTAGAGGCCGAGCAGGTCGAGCGTGCCGTCTGCGGGGCGGTCCTCCACCACGATCACCACGTTGTCGAGACCATCGACCATCTCGTCGGGCAGTTCATCGAGCTCGTCGCCGACCAGCTGCTCGAACGCCTCGGCGCCCATCTCGACCATCCGCGACCCTGCCGTTCTGCCTCGTGATGCTCAGCGCCACCCGGCCTGGACGACCGGCGGAGACGACGATGGCCCGGCTGAACCGGGCCATCGTCTTCCTTGGGGTGAATAACGGGACTCGAACCCGCGACATCCGGCACCACAAGCCAGCGCTCTACCAACTGAGCTATATCCACCATGGCTGCCTCGTGATCGTGATCACAGGGCAACGAGAGAACATTCTATTACAAACGAGCGGCGAATTCCTCCACCACACCCGTGGAGATGACTTTGAGCTCGGCCGAGGTGGGCCCGGGCTCCGAGATGAAGACCGCTTTGCGGTAGTACTCGAGCTCGCGGATCGACTCCAGGATGTCGGCCAGCGCACGGTGGCCGCCCGCCTTCTCGGGCGCGTTGAAGTACACGCGCGGGAACCAGCGGCGGGAGAGCTCCTTGATGGAGGAGACGTCGATGCTGCGGTAGTGCAGGTGGCCGTCGACCCTGGGCATGAACTTGGCGAGGAAGGCGCGGTCGGTGCCGATGGTGTTGCCCGCCAGGGGAGCCTGCTGCGCGGTGGGCACGTGCTGGAGGATGTACTCGAGCACCTGGTACTCCGCGTCGGCGAGCGTGACGCCGTGGGGGATCTCCTCGGAGAGACCGCTCGAGGCGTGCATGTTCGTGACGAACTCGTTCATGTGGGCGAGCGCCGAGTCGTCTGGCTTGATGACGATGCTGAAACCGGGGTCGACGAGGTTCAGATCGAAGTCGGTGACCACGACGGCCACCTCGACCAGTTCGTCGACCTCGAGGTCGAGCCCGGTCATCTCGCAGTCGATCCAGACGAGGCGGTCGGAGGAAGAACTCATGCGTCGAGTCTAGGGCGAGCCCCCGACCACGGCTCGGGCCGGGTGACGCCGAGCTCCTAGAATCGAGGGGATGACTACCACTCTCGCGGTCCTGCTCCTCGTCAACGCCGTCTGGAACGCCGTCGTGTGGCCGCAGTTCTATCGTCGCGTCAGCCGCGACGCGCGCGCTCGCGATGCGAACGGCAAGGCGACCGCGTTCCTCAAGGTGCACGCGGTGCTCATCGGGATCTCGCTGCTGATCGCACTCGCTTCGCTGATCGCCGCCATCGCGGCTCTCGCCGGCGCCTGGTAGCGGAGGTGCCCCTGGCTGGATTCGAACCAGCGACAAACGGATTAGAAGGCCGGTGCTCTATCCACTGAGCTACAGGGGCGACCTCGAAAGCGTACTACCCCGTGCTAGTCGCTGGAGCCCTTGCGGGGAGGGAAGGCGTGCACGGGCGGCGGGACCTCGCCGGGTGCGCGCGCCTCGCCGGGGTCGGTGGTGGGCTCGGGATCGCGGAGCAGCGAGCTGGTGGCCGCGGAGCCGTTGGCTGCGGAGCTGGTGGCCGCGGAGCCGGCGGACGCCGTGCCGCCGCCTCGGCTGCCGGTGCCTGCGGCGACCTGCTGCACGGTGGGGCGCGGCTCGTGCGTGGGCGGCAGGGGAGCGGCCGGCGCGATGACCGTGGAGGCGGTGGGGAGGCGAGGGCGCTCGTACACGGAGGTGCCGGATGCGGATGCGGACGCGGGCGCAGATGCGGGAGCGGACGACGTGGCCGGCTCGGAGTGCTGGTTGTGGTGCTGCTGCGCCACCCAGGCATCCTGCTGGGCGAGCAGTTCGCGCTCGCTCGACTCGTCTTCGGCGGCCCAGCGCTCGAGGTCGGCCTGGAACACGCGCTTGGCGCGGCCCGGCTTCTGCTGCCACTCGACGAGGCGGTCGCGGAACTCGAAGACGGCGGGCTCCACCTGGTAGCCGAAGGTGGCGGAGTTGCGCTTCATCTCGGCGAGAGCGTGAGCGGCCCAGTTGGCCGCCACGTCGGCGCCCTTGATGGGCAGGAGCCGCACCTGGATGTCGGCCTGACCGGTGGCGCGATCCGCGAGGATCTGCTCCTGCGGGGTCAGCGAGTTCCACACCGAGGCCTGCTCGGCCGCGTCGATGAGGGCCGCGATGGCCGAGATCTTCAGCTCGCGGTCGTGCTTGGCGAGCAGCCGCTTGACCGAGCCGCTCGCGATCCAGGCGGCGAGCAGGCCCGCCACGATGATCGCCAGCACGGGCACGACGATGTTCGACACGATCGCCTCGCCCTCGGCGGAGGACAGCCACTCTACGAAGTCATTCCACCATTCCATGGCCGCACCCTAACCCCGGCCGGAGCTCACGCCGGGGAGTGTGCCCGGTGTGTCAGCGCAGGCACTCGATCGCCTCGGCGACCTCGCTGAAGTCGCCCACCTCCACGACCCGGGTGGAGGCGACGAGCCGTTTCGCGCGGTAGCGCCTCGAGGCCTCCTGGTCGATCTCCTCCACGTAGCCGAGGACCACGCCGGACGGCGCCGTGACCCTCCAGTAGCCGTCGCGGATGCGGCGGAGGGCCGGACGTGCGGTGCTGCTGCTGACGATCGTGGACATGACTCGACGCTACGACCGACCACCGACACCGGAGCCGCCCGCATCGGAGCCGCCCGTGCGCTCCGACGACGTACCATTGGCGGCATGGAAACTTTCGTACTCGCAGGCGGCTGCTTCTGGTGCCTCGACGCCGTCTACCGCACCCTCGAGGGCGTTCAGGACGTCGTCTCCGGCTACACGGGCGGCACGGTGGAGAACCCCACCTACGAGCAGGTCTGCACCGGCACCACGGGCCAGGCCGAGGCCGTGGCCGTGACCTTCGATCCCGCCGTCATCCCCGCCGAGATCATCCTCGACGTCTTCTTCACGCTGCACGACCCGCGCCAGCTCAACCGCCAGGGCAACGACGTCGGCACCCAGTACCGCTCGGCGATGTTCTACGACGGTGAGGAGCAGAAGGCGCTCTTCGAAGCCGCCCTCGAGCGCGCCGGCGAGCTGTGGGACGGCGGGGTCGTCACCACCCTCGAGCCGCTCGGCACCTACTACCGGGCCGAGGAGTACCACCAGGACTTCTTCGCCAAGAACCCCGGCCAGGGCTACTGCATGGCCGTGGCCGTGCCCAAGGTCACGAAGGTGCGCAAGGCCTACGCGAAGTACATCAAGGCGGCCTGACACCTCTTCTGCACACTCCCGAACGGCCGGATCCCTCTCCACAGAAGCGGATGCCGGCCGTTCGTCGTCCGGGCATCCGGCGCAGTCTGGGTTCGCCGCGACGATCCTGTCGCCGCATCCGACACCAAGGAGTGCACCATGCCCGATCTCTTGACCCTCACCGGCGTCGTCGCCACGGCGCCCAGGCACCTCACCACCAACGCGGGGCTCGACATCACGAGCTTCCGATTGGCTTCGAGCCAGCGCCGCTACGACAAGGATCAGGGGAAGTGGATCGATGGTGACACGAACTGGTACACCGTCAACACGTTCCGGCAGCAGGCCCTCAACATCGTGGCCTCGATCGAGCGCGGGCAGCACGTGGTGGTCACGGGGCGGCTCCGCATCCGGCTGTGGGAGAGCGGCGAGAAGTCGGGCACGTCGGTCGAGATCGATGCGGATGCGGTGGGGCACGACCTCAGCTGGGGCACCTCGGTCTACACACGCTCGCTCAACTCTCCCTCGGGGGCACCGCTCGGCCAGTCGGCCGCGAGGCAGAGCGAAGAGTTCCCCTCGTCATTCGACGCAGGCCTGAGCTCCGGCCCCCTCGGAGAGGAGGCGGAGGTGGAGGCCGATGCGCTGCTGCCGTTCTGACGGCTCCCATGCCCGGCAGGGGAGTCTCCCAGGCGAGAGCGCAGCACACGCCCTAAACTCAGGGAGGTTTCAGGGGGCACCGCACGGGGGTCCGTGATCGAGAGGACGCTGCGAAGTATGCAGACACCCACATCCAGGCTCACCCGCACGGGCGCAGCGCTTCGCGGCGGAGCACAGAGCGGATCGGCATCGAGGCGTTCGATGCGCTGGGCCTCGGCGGTGGTGGCGCCGGTCGCCCTGCTGGTGCTGCTCACGGGGTGCGTGCCCGGCGACGAGCCGGCCCCGGCCCCCACCACCGCGCCTCCCGTGTCGGCCACGCCCACGGCGCCGTCGACTCCCGACCCGAGCCTCACGCTGCTGCCCGAGGGCTCGGCGGTCGACAACAAGCCGTTCTTCGACTCCGTCAACCAGACACTCATCGCCTCCAACCCCGCGGCGGGCGGCGTCGACTTCACGAGCAACCTGCGCACGAACGGCTTCGACATCGCGGCCATGCAGGTCACTCCCGACATCACGACGGTGGGGGTGGCGGCCGACGCCGTGCAGTTCTCCGTGCGGTGGTCGGACAGCAACTGCCTCATCGGCCAGTACGGCCAGGGCATCTACACGAGCACGGTCGTTCCCGCGCTCGGCACCGGGGCGTGCCTCGTGGGGCAGACCCGGCCAATAGACTGGTAGGCATGGCCGAATACATTTACTCGATGGTGCGCGCCCGCAAAGCGGTGGGCGACAAGGTGATCCTCGACGACGTCACGATGGCGTTCATCCCGGGAGCCAAGATCGGTGTCGTGGGGCCGAACGGCGCCGGTAAGTCCACCATCCTCAAGATCATGGCGGGTCTCGACACCCCCTCCAACGGCGAGGCCAAGCTCACGCCCGGCTTCACCGTGGGCATCCTCATGCAGGAGCCCGAGCTCGACGAGACGAAGACCGTGCTCGAGAACGTGCAGGAGGGTGTGGGCCCGATCAAGGGCAAGCTCGACCGCTTCAACGAGATCAGCGCCCTCATGGCCGAGCCCGACGCCGACTTCGATGCGCTGCTCGAGGAGATGGGCACCCTGCAGGAGGCCATCGACGCCGCCGACGCGTGGGACCTCGACTCGCAGCTCGAGCAGGCCATGGATGCGCTCCGCACGCCTCCGGGAGACGCCGAGGTCGCCAACCTCTCCGGTGGTGAGAAGCGCCGCGTCGCACTCTGCAAGCTGCTGCTGCAGAAGCCCGACCTGCTGCTGCTCGACGAGCCCACCAACCACCTCGACGCCGAGAGCGTGCTCTGGCTCGAGCAGCACCTGGCCCAGTACCACGGCGCCGTTCTCGCCGTCACGCACGACAGGTACTTCCTCGACCACGTGGCCGAGTGGATCGCCGAGGTCGACCGCGGTCGCCTCTACCCCTACGAGGGCAACTACTCCACCTACCTCGAGAAGAAGCGCGAGCGCCTCGCGGTGCAGGGCAAGAAGGATGCGAAGCTCTCGAAGCGACTCGCCGAGGAGCTCGACTGGGTGCGCAGCAACGCCAAGGGCCGCCAGGCCAAGTCGAAGGCTCGTCTCGCCCGCTACGAGGAGATGGTCACCGAGGCCGAGCGCACCAAGAAGCTCGACTTCGAGGAGATCCAGATCCCCGTGGGTCCGCGCCTCGGCAGCCAGGTCATCGACGCCAAAAAGCTCCGCAAGGGCTTCGGCGAGCGCGTGCTGATCGACAACCTCACCTTCACGCTGCCGCGCAACGGCATCGTGGGCGTCATCGGCCCGAACGGTGTGGGCAAGTCCACCCTGTTCAAGACGATCGTGGGCCTCGAGCCGCTCGACGGCGGTGACCTCAAGATCGGTGAGACCGTCGACATCTCCTACGTCGACCAGTCGCGCGGGGGCATCGACCCCAACAAGACCCTGTTCGAGGTCGTCTCCGACGGCTTCGACTACATCCAGGTGGGCAAGACCGAGATCCCGTCGCGCGCCTACGTGGGCACCTTCGGCTTCAAAGGCCCCGACCAGCAGAAGAAGGCCGGCGTGCTCTCGGGTGGAGAGCGCAACCGCCTCAACCTCGCGCTCACCCTCAAGCAGGGCGGCAACCTCCTGCTGCTCGACGAGCCCACCAACGACCTCGACGTCGAGACCCTCGGCAGCCTCGAGAACGCACTGCTGGAGTACCCGGGCTGCGCCGTGGTCATCACCCACGACCGGTGGTTCCTCGACCGCATCGCCACGCACATCCTCGCCTACGAGGGCACCGAGGAGGACCCGGCCAACTGGTACTGGTTCGAGGGCAACTTCGAGTCGTACGAGCAGAACAAGATCGAGCGCCTCGGGCCCGACGCCGCGAAGCCGAGCCGGGCGGCCTACCGCAAGCTCACGCGCGACTAGTCGCGAGGGGCTCGCTCCATGAGACTGCACGTGCCGATCCAGCTGCGCTGGTCGGACCTCGACGCCTACGGGCACGTCAACAACGCCTCGATGCTCAAGATCCTCGAGGAGGCGCGCGTGTTCGCGTTCTGGGTCGACGGCGACGTCGCCGATCCGTCGCAGGCAGAGTGGACCACGGCGGTCATCGATGCGAGCCCCACGACCGACACCAGGAGCGTGATCTCCCGGCAGGAGATCGAGTACGTGCGCTCGATGCCCTACATCCGCCAGCCGATCGACGTCGAGCTGTGGATCGGGTACCTGGGAGGTGCGAGCCTCGACGTCTACTACGAGATCAAGAGCCCGCTCACGGGCGAGCCGCAGCCGCAGATCACCTTCGTGAAGGCCTCGACCACCCTCGTGCTCGTCGACGCCGAGACCGACCGGCCCCGGCGCATCCTGCCGCACGAGCGAGCGGCCTGGGAGCCGTACCTCGAGGAGCCGCTGACGTTCCGCCGCCGCACCTGAGGCGAACCGCCGGAGGCCGGCCCAGCGCCCGCGCCAGACCTACTCGGGCAGGTCGCCGACGCGGATCATGCCCTCCTGCGCCACCGAGGCGATGAGCCGACCCTCGCGGTCGAAGATGCTGCCCCGGGAGAGCCCACGGCCGCCGCTCGCACTCGGCGAGTCCTGCACGTAGAGCAGCCACTCGTCGGCCCGCGCGAAGCGGTGCCACCACATGGCGTGGTCGAGGCTCGCCATCTTGAAGTTCGGCCGGCCCCATGCCACGCCGTGCCGGCGCATGACGGGTTCGAGGATGCTGTAGTCGCTCGCGTAGGCGAGGGCGGCGCGGTGCACGTTCGGGTCGTCGGGCAGCCGGCCGAGGGCCTTGATCCACACGGCCTGCTTCGCCGTGCGCTCGCCGTCGACCGACACGTAGATCGACGAGGGGATGTGCCGCATGTCGAACGCGCGCTCCCTGGCCCACACCTTGGCGACCGGATGCGGGATGCTCGACAGGGTCTCCACCGCGCTCGGCAGGTCTTCCGGAGCGGCCAGATCGGTCGGCATCTCCACCTGGTGCTCGAGCCCCTCGTCCTCGTTCTGGAAGGACATGATGACCGAGAGGATCGGCACGCCGTTCTGGAAGGCCTGGGTGCGCCTGGTCGAGAACGAGCGGCCGTCGTGGATGCGGTCGACCCCGAAGGTGATGCCCTCTGAGGCGTCGCCTGGGCGCAGGAAGTAGCCGTGCAGGGAGTGCACCGCGCGATCGGCGTCGACCGTGCGGGTGGCGGCGATGAGCGACTGGGCGAGCACCTGACCGCCGAACACCCGGCCGTTGGGCATGGGCTGCGAGGGGCCGGTGAAGATGTCCTCATCGGTGCGGGCGCCCGTGTCGACGAGGTCGAGTGTGGCCAGGAAGCCTGCGAGGGGGTCGGACATGGATCCTCCGGAGTGGTTCGGTGTGGCGGCGGGCTCGCTGTGAAGTAGTTTAGACAGCACAGATGGTCCAGTCCTTCCGCCTCCTCGACGCCGCTTCGCTCGGCGATCTCAAGGTGTACCTGGGGCGGGCCGCCCGCGTGGAGAACGGCTCCGTACGTCTCATCGGCGGTCTCGGCGTGCTCGCGGCCTACACACCCACCCTCACGCCGAAGGGGCTGCTCGATCGCACGCCCACGGTGCTCGGCCTCCGCACCTTCGCGCTCGTGCCGGAGGAGAGCTTCGACGTGGTGGTGCCGATCCGCGCGCTGCTCGACCGTCTCGCGCAGCTCTCGCTGCAGGCCAACTCCAACGAGGGCCCGCTCGAGGTGCCGTTGCCCCCCGCCGAGACCGGTGTCGCGTGGGCGGGCATCAGCCCTCCTCGTGGTGGCTGGCAGGGCGCGGGCAGTCTGCCGGGGGAGATCCTCGAGCACACCGCCCACCAGGGCATCGGCGAGGTCGCCGAGACGGTCGGCTCCGAGACCGGTGAGCAGCTCGTGCACAAGGTGCGCTCCGAGGTCTGGGGTCGCGACCTCGACACCCCGTCGGCCGTCGAGGTCGTGCTCCCCGCCGGCGCGGCCTTCTCCGCTGTGAGCCTGGGGTTCGTGAAGCCCGACGACACCGTGCTGGTCTACGCCTCCGGCCCCTGGGTGCGCCTCACCACGCGCCGCGGGCACGTGCTCGTGCGCCGCTAGCGGCAGGCGGTCAGACCTCGGCCGCCGCGGCACGCCCCGCCACGCGCCCCGAGAACAGGCACCCACCGAGGAACGTGCCCTCCAGCGCCCGGTACCCGTGCACGCCGCCCCCGCCGAAGCCGCTGGCCTCGCCCGCCGCATAGAGCCCGGGCACCGGCCGTCCCTCGTCATCGAGCGCACGCCCCGACAGATCCGTCTGCACCCCGCCGAGCGACTTGCGCGTGAGCACGTGCAGCTTGACGGCGATGAGCGGACCGGCCTTCGGGTCGAGCAGACGGTGCGGCTTGGCCACCCGGATGAGCTTGTCGCCGAGGTACTTGCGGGCTCCCCGCAGCGCGGTGATCTGGGAATCCTTCGAGAAGGCGTTGGCGAGCTCCCGGTCTCGGGCGAACACCTCGCGCGTCACCTGGGCGGCGTCGAGCACGGGCGTCTCCTCGAGCGCGCGCATGCCGCGCACGAGCTCGGGCAGCGAGTCGGCCACCACGAAGTCGGCCCCCTTCTCCTTGAACGCCTCGACCGGGCCGGGCGCGCCGGGGCGGATCCGCTGGGCGAGCAGTCGCAGGTCGCGCCCCGTGAGGTCGGGGTTCTGCTCGCTGCCGGAGAGGGCGAACTCCTTCTCGATGATCGCCTGGGTCAGCACGAACCAGCTGTGGTCGTGACCGGTCGACAGGATGTGCTCGAGCGTGCCGAGCGTGTCGAAGCCGGGGAAGAGCGGCACCGGCAGGCGGTGGCCCGTGGCATCGAGCCAGAGCGAGGAGGGGCCGGGGAGGATGCGGATGCCGTGCCGCGCCCAGACCGGCGAGTGGTTGGCGATGCCCTCGGTGTAGTGCCACATGCGATCCGTGTTCACCAACCGGGCGCCCGCCCGCTGCGTGATGGCGAGCATGCGGCCGTCGACGTGGGCGGGCACTCCGCTGAGCATCGATGCCGGGGGAGTGCCGAGCCGTTCCGGCCAGAGCGAGCGCACGAGGTCGTGGTCGCCGCCGATGCCGCCAGACGACACCACCACGGCGCCGGCTTCGAGCGAGAACTCGCCCACCTCATCCCGGCCGCTCGCCTCGCCCCTGGCGGCGCGACTCGGTGCGAGCACGGCCCCTCGGGCACCCACAACCCGCCCCGCCGAGACGAGCAGCTCATCCACGCGGTGCCGGTGCAGGATGCGCGCCCGTCCGGCCCGCACGCCCGCCGCGAAGCGGGCGATGAACGGCTCGAGCACACCGGGGCCCGTGCCCCACGTGATGTGGAAGCGGGGCACCGAGTTGCCGTGCCCCATGGCCACGCCGCCGCCGCGCTCCGCCCACCCCACCACGGGGAAGAAGCGCACGCCGAGCGCGCGCAGCCACGCGCGCTTCTCCCCGGCGGCGAACTCGAGGTAGGAGTCGGCCCAGCGGCGGCCCCAGTCGTCCTCCGGGCGGTCGAAGCCGGCGCTGCCGAACCAGTCCTGGCGGGCGAGCTCGATCGAGTCCTTCACGCGCATGCGGCGCTGCTCGGGGCTGTCGATGAGGAAGAGGCCGCCGAACGACCACCACGCCTGCCCGCCGAGCGAGGCGGCGGGCTCCTGCTCGAGCACCGTCACGTGCTTGCCGGCGTCGAGCACCTCGCACGCGGCCACGAGGCCGGAGAGGCCGGCTCCCACCACGAGCACATCCGTCTCAGGCACATCGGTCCGGGTCACATCGCCCTGGCGCTCATCCATCCGCAACTCCTTCGTCGCATCCGATCACGAAGCTACTCGTCGAACGTGTTCACCATGGCATGCGCCGCGCGCTCGAGATAGTCCCACAGCAGGTCGTGGTCGGCGGGAGCGAGGCCGAGCGAGTCGACAGCCACCCGCATGTGCGTGAGCCAGCGGTCGCGGGCGTCGGGGTTCACCTTGAACGGGTTGTGCCGCATGCGCAGCCGAGGATGGCCGCGCTGCTCGCTGTAGGTGCCCGGCCCGCCCCAGTACTGCTCGAGGAAGGCCGTGAGCCGCCAGACGGCGCCGTCCCAATCATCCGAGGGGTACATCGGCGCCAGCACCGGGTCCTCCCGGATGCCCTCGTAGAACCTCTCGACGAGCTTCACGAACGTCTCGTGGCCGCCCACCTGCTCGTAGAACGGGTTGCGGTCGGGCACCTTGGGGGTGAGCTCGATCATGCGAGCACCTCTACCTCTCGCTGTTCGGGGCGTTCGGCGAGCGCGGCGGGTTCGTGGCGACGGGGCGGGTGCGCGGGGGCCGTGCGCCCTTCACGCTGCCTGCTCCGTCGAAGCCTGAGAGCACGACCGTGTTGAGCGAGGGCAGCGAGACCTCGAGCTCGTCGAGGGAGCGCTTGAGGCGCATGCGGAGCTCGCGGGCCACGTCGTCCTTGGCCGAGGTGCGGGTCTTCATCACGAGACGGATGACGAGCGCCTCCGCCGAGATCGACTCCAGGCCCCAGATCTCCGGGCGCTCCACGATGCGTGAGCGCCACTTGGGCTCGGCGGCCATGGCCACTGCTGTGTCGAGCATCTTCTCCTGCACCTCGTCGAGGTCGGAGTCGTAGGGGATGGCGAGGTCGATGATCACGCGCGACCAGCCCTGCGACATGTTGCCCACCCGCAGGATCTCGCCGTTGCGCACGAACCAGAGGGTGCCGTTCACGTCGCGCACCTGGGTGATGCGGATGCCCACGCCCTCCACCACACCGGTCGCCGGGCCGAGGTCTACCACGTCGCCCACACCGAGCTGGTCCTCGAACACCATGAACAGGCCGTTGAGCACGTCCTTCACGATGTTCTGGGCGCCGAAGCCGAGGCCGGCACCGAGGGCGGCCGTCAGCAGGGCGAGCGATCCGATGATGTTCGGATCGATCGTCGTGACCACGAGGATGATGCTCACGATCACCACGGTCACGTTGATGATGTTCGTCATGACGGTGCCGATCGTGCGCGTGCGCTGCACGATGCGCACCGCGGCGAGCGGCGAGGCCACGAGGGCCTGCGTATCGGTGACGTTCTGCTTCTTCTTGACGCCCGAGACCACCTGATCGACGAGGCGGCGCACGGCGTACAGCAGGGCGAAGCGCGCGATCACCGCCACGATGATGATGACGAGGATCCCGATCGGCTTCTGGTAGTCGTTCAGGAACGACCCGAAGTTGGTCCAAAAATCATTCCAGCTCATAGGTGTCTGACCTTACGGGAACCACCTCTGAGAGACCCCGGAATGGGAACCAACGCAACAGGCCCTACTCGATGACCCAAGGTGGGAGTTCGGCCGCGAAGCGACCGGGCTCCCACATGTCGCGCTGCGCCGCAGGGGCGGCGGCGCAGCCTGTGGAGGCCGCGCGAAGCACGGCCCCCACAGCAGCTAACGCGCGTCGCGCTTCTGGGCTGCCAGGGCTCGGTCTACCCCGGCCAGGTTCTCGATGATGAGGCGGCGGAGGGCCGGGGGCTCCGGGTTGGCGTCGAGCCAGGATGCCGTCGCGTCGCGGAGGGACTGGTTGGCGAGCGCGCTCGGGTAGAGGCCGTTGATCACCGAGGCGGCGATCGCGTAGCTGCGGTTCTCCCAGAGCGACTGCAGCGAGGCGAAGTAGCGCTCCACGAGGGGCTCGAACAGGGCGGGGTCGCTGCCGCGCTGGAAGCCGAGCCCTGTGGCGCGCACGATCGCGTTCGGTGCGGTGTCCGTCTCCACCAGGGAGGCGAACGCAGCGGCCTTGCCCTCGGGGGTCGCGATGGCCGCACGGGCGTGCGCGGCCGACTGCTGGCCCGAGGCGGTGCTGTCGGCCTCGAGGGTCGAAGCGATCTCCGCCTCGCCCGCCTTGCCGCCCGCCACGAGCGAGATGAGCAGCTCCCAGGTGAGGTCGGTGTCGATGTCGAGGCCCTCGAGCACGACGGTGCCGTGCAGCAGGTGCGCCACGTTCTCGAGCTGCTCCTCGGTGCCCGCGAGGGCGGCGAAGAACTTCACGAACTGGAACTGCGCGTCGCTGCCGGGAACCGCCTCGAGGGCGAGCTTCCACAGCGCGTCCGCGGCCGTCCGCACGGTCTCGTCGCGCGCCTCGGGGGCCACGTACGCGGTGGCCGCGAGCACGAGCTGGCCGAGCACCGTGCGGATGGTCGTCGACTCGGTCTCGGTGGCGATGTTGCCCAGCACGAGCCGCACGAAGTCGCGAGCGGGCGTCTCGGCGTCGCGCGTCGCATCCCACGCCGATCCCCACACCAGCGAGCGGGCCAGCGGGCTCTCGATGTCGGCGAGCCGCTCGATCGCCACGTCGAGCGAGAACGCGTCGAGGCGGATCTTGGCGTACGCGAGGTCGTCGTCGTTGAGCAGCACGAGCGCCGGGCGCCGGCGACCCACCAGCTGCGGCACCGACGTCGAGGTGCCGTCGACGTCGAGCTCCACGCGGTACGAGCGCACGAGCGAATCGCCCTCGAGGTCGTAGAACCCGATGGCGAGGCGGTGCGGGCGGATGGTGGGGTAGTCGAGCGTCGCCTCCTGCAGCACCTCGAACGAGGTGATCACGTCGTTCTCGTCGTACCCGATCGACGGCCGCAGCGTGTTGACGCCCGCGGTCTCGAGCCACAGCTGCGACCACTCGGTGAGGTCGCGACCGCTCGTCTTCTCGAGCTCGGTGAGCAGATCGACGAGCTCGGTGTTGGCGAACTGGTGCTTGTTCACGTAGGCGGCGACACCCTTCATGAACTCCTCCTGGCCCACCCAGGCCACGAGCTGCTTGAGCACGGATGCGCCCTTCGCATAGGTGATGCCGTCGAAGTTCACCTGCACGTCTTCGAGGTCGTTGATCTCTGCCACGATGGGGTGCGTCGACGGCAGCTGGTCCTGGCGGTAGGCCCAGCTCTTCTCCATGGCGGCGAAGGTGGTCCAGGCCTCCTTCCACTCCGTGGCCTCTGCGGCGGCGAGGGTCGACATGTACTCGGCGAACGACTCGTTGAGCCACAGGTCGTTCCACCAGCGCATCGTCACGAGGTCGCCGAACCACATGTGCGCGAGCTCGTGCAGGATCGTGATGACCCGGCGCTCGCGCACGGCCTCGGTGACCTTCGAGCGGAACACGTAGGTCTCGGTGAACGTCACCGCTCCCGCGTTCTCCATCGCACCCGCGTTGAACTCGGGCACGAACAGCTGGTCGTACTTCTCGAAGGGGTAGGGGAAGTCGTAGTGCTTCTCGTAGAACTCGAAGCCCTCGCGGGTCTTCTCGAAGATGTAGTCGGCATCCATGTACTGCGAGAGGGATGCGCGGCTGAAGACGCCGAGCGGGATCTCGCGGCCGTCGGCGCTCGTGAGCGAGGAGCGCTCCACCACGTACGGGCCCGCCACGAGAGCGGTGATGTACGAGGAGATGCGCGGGGTGGGTGCGAAGCTCCACGTGGCGGTCGAGTCGGGGCCGGCCACGGGCTCGGGGGTGGTGGAGTTCGACACCACCTGCCAGTAGTCGGGAGCCGTGACGGTGAAGGCGAAGGTGGCCTTGAGGTCGGGCTGCTCGAACACCGCGAACATGCGGCGCGAATCCGGCACCTCGAACTGGCTGTAGAGGTAGACCTCGTCGTCGACGGGGTCGACGAAGCGGTGCAGCCCCTCGCCGGTGTTGGTGTAGATCATGTCGGCGTCGACCACGAGCACGTTCGAGGCCTCGAGGGCGGGCAGCTGGATGCGCACACCGTCGCTCACCTCGGCCGGGTCGAGCGACTCGCCGTTCAGCGTGACGGCGTGCACCGTGCGGGTGATGGCGTCGACGAAGGTGGCCTTGCCCACCGCCTCGGGCTTCGCGGTGAACGCGATGGTGGTGGTGCTGCGGAACGTCTCGGGACCTGTCGTGAGGTCGAGGACGACGTCGTAGCTCGAGACGTCGACGAGGTCGGCGCGCTCGCGGGCTTCTGCGCGGGTGAGGTTTTCTCCAGGCACGGGATGCTCTCCTTTTCGATTGCCCGATCAGCCTAGGACGTGAGCGTCGGCGGCGGGTGGCAGGATGGCGATATGACTGCTGAGAAGACCACCGTCGATTTCTGGTTCGATCCCTCCTGCCCGTGGGCCTGGATGACCTCCCGCTGGGTCGACGAGGTCGCGCAGCACCGCGATCTCGACGTGACCTGGCACATCATGTCGCTCGCCGTCCTGAACGAGGACAACGACGACCTGCCCGCGCAGTACCGCGACTTCTTCCCGCGCGCGCTCCGCTACACGCGCCTCGTGGCCGCCGCCAAGGAGCTGCACGGCCAGGAGGTCGTCAAGCCGCTCTACGACGCGCTCGGCACCCGCATCCACCCCGGTGGGAGCCTCGACCCCGACGAGGTCATCCCGGCGGCGCTCGCCGAGGTGGGGCTGCCCGCCGACCTGGCCGACCGGTCGCTCTCCGAGGAGTTCGACGACGCGATGCGCGCCTCCCACTTCGATGGCATCGGCCGCGTGGGCCAAGACGTCGGCACCCCCGTGATCGCCGTCAACGGCACGGCCTTCTTCGGCCCCGTCATCAGCCCGGCGCCCACCGGCGAGATCGCCCTCACCCTGTGGGACGGCATCGTGGCGGCCGCCTCCTACGACGGCTTCTTCGAGCTCAAGCGCTCCCGCACGCGCGAGCCCCAGTTCTAAATAGGCTGGAGCAATGCGCATTCACATCGGCACCGATCACGCCGGGCTCGAGTTCAGTCGGCAGATCAACGAGCACCTCACCGCCCAGGGGCACGAGGTCGTCGACCACGGGCCCGAGAGCTACGACCCCATCGACGACTACCCCTCGTTCTGCATCAACGCGGCTCACGCGGTGGTGCTCGATCAGCAGGCCGGTGTCGAGGCGCTCGGCGTGGTCTTCGGCGGCTCGGGCAACGGCGAGCAGATCGCGGCCAACAAGGTGCAGGGTGTGCGCGCGGCGCTCGCCTGGAACGAGGCGACCGCCAAGCTCGCCCGCGGGCACAATGACGCCAACGTGGTCTCGATCGGTGCCCGTCAGCACACGCTCGAGGAGGCCATCGCGTTGATCGACTGGTTCATCGCCGAGCCGTTCTCGCTCGAGGAGCGCCACGTGCGCCGCATCGCCCAGCTCGCCGAGTACGAGACCACGGGCACCATCGCCGACCGCGTCGTCGACGCCTAGTCGGCGGCGCCCGTTCCATGCCCGAGGGTCATTCCGTCCATCGCATCGCGCGGCAGTTCGCGCGCAACTTCGTGGGTCACCGCATCAGTGCGAGCTCGCCGCAGGGCCGCTTCGCCGAGGGGGCGTCCCTGCTCGACGGCCTCACCATGACCGCGTCGCGCGCGGTCGGCAAGCAGATGTTCCTCGAGTTCGACGGCGGGCTCTGGCTGCGGGTGCACCTCGGCATCTACGGTGCGTGGGACTTCGCGGGCGAGATCTCGACCGACGAGACCATCCGCTCGGCCGGCGGCCGCATGGGGCAGACGAATCAGCGCGGCACGATCGCCCCCGAGACGGTCATCGGGGCCCAGACCGAAGGCAGCATCGCCGACCTCGAGGCCGTGGGTGAGCGATCGGCTCCGGACGACGCCGACGGCGAGGACTCCGTGCGCTCCATCGGCGCCCCGCGGCTCGCCAGGGTGCGCATGGCCGAGCAGGAGAAGGTGGGCGACGAGATCGGCACCTTCCCGCCCGAGCCCGTCGGCGCCGTGCGTGTGCGGCTGCTCACCGAGACCGCCGTGGCCGACCTGCGCGGGCCGACGGCGTGCGAGGTGCTCGATGCCGCCCAGGTCGACGCCGTCATCGCCAAGCTGGGCCCCGATCCGCTGCTCGACGACAGCGCAGAGGCCGAGCAGCGCTTCGTCGACGTCGTGGGCAGGAAGCCGACGCCCATCGGGCTCCTGCTCATGGACCAGTCGGTGGTGAGCGGCATCGGCAACGTCTACCGCGCCGAGATGCTCTTCCGTGCCCGCCTCAACCCGCACACGCCGGGCAAGCTCGTGCCCACCGAGACGGCGCGCGCGCTCTGGCGCGACTGGGCCTATCTGCTCGACCTCGGTGTGCGCACCGGTCAGATGCTCACCATGGACGGTCTCTCGGCGGCGGACCAGGCGAAGGCCATGGCCAAGCGCGAGGACAGGCACTGGGTCTACAAGCGCGAAGGCCTGCCGTGCCGGGTCTGCGGCACGCACATCGTGCTCGAGGAGTTCGGGGCGCGCAAGCTCTACTGGTGCCCGAAGGACCAGGCCTGAGGTGAGCTCATCGCAGCTGCTCCTCGGTGCGCGACTGCCGGGGCACGGCGAGGTGGTCGACGTGCGGATCGACGGTGGCGTCGTGGCCGCGATCGCGCCCTCGGGCGGTCTCGCGCCTGCCTCGGGCGATCATCCGGAGCCCTTGCTGCTCGACGGGCGGTGGCTGCTGCCCGGGCTCTGGGACAACCACGTGCACTTCAGTCAGTGGGCCGCTGTGGCTCGGCGACTCGACGTCTCCTCGGCGCGCTCGGCCGCCGAGGCCGTCGCGCTCGTCGGCGCCGCCATCGCCGGTGCTGCGGCCACTTCGGCCGAGAGCGGCGAGGGGCTGCTGGTGGGCATCGGGTTCCGCGATGCGCTCTGGAGTGACCTGCCCACCGCCACCGCACTCGACTCCGTCTCGCGCGGGCGCCCCGTGGTGCTCATCAGCGCCGACCTGCACTGCTGCTGGCTCAATACGGCGGCGCTCACCGCGTTCGGCCTGGCCGGGCACGCGGAGGGCGGGCAGGCGGATGGCGGGCACGCGGGAGGTGGACACACGGATGGCGTGCTCCGCGAGGACGAGGCGTTCGCTGTGCACCGCGCGCTCGACGACGTGCCCACCGCCACAGTCGACTCGTGGGCGCTCGACGCGGCCCACGCGGCGGCGGCCAGGGGAGTGGTGGGGATCGTCGACCTCGAGATGGCGTGGAACCACGAGGTCTGGAGCCGTCGTGCTGCGGCTGGCCACGACCTGCTGCGGGTCGAGTTCGGCGTCTATCCGCAGCACCTCGACCGCGCCATCGAGGAGGGGCTCCGCACGGGCACCCGGGTCACCGACCTGGTGTCGGTGGGCCCGTTCAAGGTCATCACCGACGGCTCGCTCAACACCCGCACCGCCTTCTGCTTCGACGAGTACCCCGGCCTCGAGGGCCGACCCGAGTCGAGGGGCGTGCTCAACGTGGCTCCCGGCGCGCTGCGGGAGCTGCTCGAGCGGGCGTCGCGGTCGGGCTTCTCGTCGGCCGTGCACGCCATCGGCGACCACGCCAACCGGCTCGCCCTCGACGCCTTCGAGGCGGTCGGCTGCTCCGGCTCGATCGAGCACGCGCAGCTGCTGGCCGAGGAGGAGTTCGCGCGATTCGCGGCTCTCGGCATCACGGCGAGCATGCAGCCCGAGCACGCGCTCGACGACCGCGATGTGGCCGACCGCTTCTGGGCCGGTCGCACGGGGAGGGCGTTCGCGCTCGCAGCGCTCCTCGACGCGGGGGCTGAGCTGTCCCTGGGCTCGGACGCCCCGGTCGCACCCCTCGACCCGTGGGTCACCCTCGCTGCGGCGGTGGGGCGGGAGCGCGACGGGCGTGAGGCCTGGCACCCCGAGCAGCGCATCCCGGTGGCCGCGGCCCTCGCCGCATCGAGTCGGGGCCGTGCACGTGTGGCGGTCGGCGACGTGGCCGACCTCGTGGCCGTCGACCGCGATCCGCTCTCCGCCTCGCCCGACGAGCTCCGCGGCATGCCCGTCGCGCTCACGCTGCTGGCCGGTCGCACCACGCACAGCACCCTCTGAACCCGCCGGCGCCGACCCCAGAAATGCCGAACGGCGGGCGCACCGTGAGGTGCACCCGCCGTTCGCGAGGGGAAGAGGCTCTACTCGGAGATGTGAGCGAAGAGGAACCAGCGGTCCTTGTCGAGGCCGCGGGCGATCTCGATCGCCACGTCCTGGCTCGAGGCGTCGATCTCGGCGAGCTCCTGCACGGCCTTGTTGACCACCACGAGGGCGACGTCGATCTGCGAGATGATCGTGGCGATCGTCGCATCCGACTTCTGGAAGCCATCGGGCATCACGGCGGTGCCGGTCTTGGCGGCGACGGTCTGGATGCGGGCGTCGACGGGCAGGCCGAGGGCCACCACGCGCTCGGCGGCGGTGTCGGCGTAGGCCTGGGCGTGCTCCACCACGGTGTCGAGGAGTTCGTGCACGCCGATGAAGTTCGAGCCGCGCACGTGCCAGTGCGCCTGCTTGCCGTTGACGGCGAGCGCCTGCAGCTCGATGACCACGGGGCTCAGGAACTGCGCTGCTGCTGCGGCGACATCCGGGCTCGTGGTGCTGGTGGGGGTGGTGATTACCTCGGTCATGACGGTGTCCTTTCTCGTCCCTACTCACCCCACGGTACTCAGCACAGAATCCTGCGCAAGCAAGCTGAGGCTCGGCTAACCGCCCTACTTGGCGGGGAACGGCGCCCGGAAGTAGGCGTTGGAGTTCGGCAGGAACATGGTGATGAGAGCCACCACGAGCACGAGCGCGTGGGCGATCGCCACAGCGGGGTTGGCCTGGAACTCGAGGATGATGCCGAAGAGCCCGAGCACACCGAGGATGGTGAGGGTGTTGCGCGCCCAGGCGCGGCCGCGCAGCATGAAGACGGCCGCGATGATGCGGAACACGGCGATGAGGATGATCACGACGCCGATGACGGTCATGATGGCGAGCGTGGCCTCGGCGGCTTCGCCATCGGCGCCGGCCACGGCCAGCACGAGACCGGCGGCGCCGATCACGAGGATGCCGTTGATGATGCCCAGGATCGCCTCGGCGAGCCACAGCCAGAACGAGAGCTTGAGCTCCCAAGGCGCTGCCTCGAGTGCGGTTTCGCCGGTGAATTCCGGGCCGGAGAGTTCTGTGCGGGACATGCGTCGGCGCCTTTCGTCGAGCGGGTGTGATTCAGAGACTAGGGGATGCCCGGGTCCCGTCCTCGTCCCATTCCGTCTCGGGTGTCGCGCAGGTGTTGCGGAAGACGTACTGCGAGGGGCGCTTGCGCTCGTGGCTCGACCAGTCGATGGCCGGTCGCCTCGCCTCGGGCGGCAGGTAGCCGAGCCGGTAGACGGCCATGAGCTCGAGATCGTCGGGCACACCGAGGAGCGACTCGATCTGGGCCCACTTGCCCGGCACCTCCATGGGGAACGACACGAACTGGATGCCCATGCCGAGCTCCACCGTGCTCAACCAGATGTTCTCCATCGCCGCGCCCATGCTGAAGACGGAGTAGAACGAGCTCAGCTCACCCGGCCGGTACTCGGCGCGATCGAGCATCACCCCGAGCAGCAGGGGGGAGCCCGCCACGAGCGCGCGGTTCTCGGAGCCGAGGGTCTGCGGCACGCGGAAGGCGTTCATGAGCTTCTGCCCGCGGGGCGTGAACACCTGCTTGGTGAACGGGCGGAGGGCGGCGGGCAGCTTGTCGAAGAGCATGCCGCTGCGCTTCTCGCGCATCTCGTCGGCGCTGAAGCGGAAGTAGGGCTTGTAGCGCTCGAAGAAGGTGCCGTTCGACATGGCCTCCGTCATGCTCTCGCCGCTGATGCCCGCGATGCGGTCGATCACCGTGGGGTCGTCGATGAGCACGAACCGCCACGGCTGGCTGTTGAGCTGCGAGGGCGCGCGCCCGGCCACCTCCATGAGCAGGCGCTGGTGCTCGCGGCTCACGGGGTCGGGGCGGAACGGTCCGTTGGTGGTCTTGCGTCTCCGCACCACATCGAAGAACTCCATGGGTGGGCTACGCCTTCCGAGACGGTGCGGCCGACAGCAGCAGGGCTGCGGCGAAGAACGGGGCCGCCGTGAGGGCGATCGCCACGTGCCCGCGGGTGCGGGCGCTGATGCGGGGGATGAGGGAGAGGGGCACGGCGGCGGGCGCGAGTGCGAGCGTGGCGATCGCGGTGCGCGGATGCCGCGGCCCCACGAACGGCGTGAGGGCGGCGGATGCGGCGAGCACGCAGGTGGAGATGTAGATGGCGTGGTGCACCCACCGGAAGCTGCGGGTGTCGATGAGGCCGAGGTCCACGGATGCGCCGAGGGCGCAGTTGGCCGCGTAACTGGCGGCGGCCGCGGCGAAGAGCGGCTGCGGTCTCATGCCGTCAGACTACGCGGGGCGGTCGGCGTGCCGCACAGGGTCGGCGGCACCTTCACCGTGGGACACTGAGGCAGATGACGAACCAGCCTCCTCCCTCCGACCCGCCGCAGGTGCCCGACCTGCCGGTGAGCTACACGCGGTCGAAGGCGGAGGAGGCCGCGCGGGCCCGAGCGGCAGCAGAGGTTCCGGTTCCGGCTACGGCTTCGGACCAGGATGCGGCTTCAAGTTCGGCTACGGACCAGGATGCGGCTCACGCTCAGACTCCGAAGATGCCCGTGATGCCCGCCGCCTCGCCTCCCTCGTCGCTGCCTCCGCTCCCGTACGTCGCCGACCCCGACGCCCCGCCGGTCACCTACACGGCGCCCCCGCCCGCGTCGCCCGCCGCGTCCGCGTGGCCAGCCGCATCCGCGTCACCTGCCGCATCCGCGTCACCTGCCGCGTCCTCGTCGCCCGCCGCATCCGCCTGGCCTGCCGCGTCCGCTGCGACTGCCGCACCCGCGGTGCCCGCTGGGCCCGCGGTCGCCGGTGGGGCCGCGATCCCTCCGCTGGGTGCCCGTGTCGTGACCGCCCAGCCGCCCCGCCCGCCGTCGTCCGCCGGGTCCACCGCAGCCGGCGCTCCTGCTACCCCTGGTCCCTACGTCAGGCGCTCCCGCTCCGCGTCCTCGCGTGGGCCCGGTGGCTCCGAGGCGGAGGGGCGCGATGCCCAGGGCGCTCGCCGCGACGGGTTCGCGATCGCGGCCGTCATCGTGGGTGCGGTCGCCCTCATGCTCGCCTTCGTGCCGTTCGCCAACTACGGCGCGTGGGCGCTCGCGCTGGTCGGAGCGGCGCTCGGCATCCTGGCGCTGCTCCGCCGTCGCCGGTCGAAGGGGCTCGCGCTGCTCGGCATCGGTCTCTCCGGTCTCGCCTTCGTGCTGTCGATCGTGCTCGCGATCGTCTACACCGTGGGCTTCCTCTCCGCCGGCACCGACGACACCGGGCAGTCGGCGGCGCCCGCCACCGGCGCCGGTGAGGAGGCAGCGGCATCCGAGTCGGTGCCCGCGATCTTCGGTCAGACGGTCACCTACGACGACGGCATGCAGATCGCCGTGAGCGAGCCGACCCCGTTCACCCCGGGCGCCGACGCGACGGGAGTGGAGGGAGAGCTCAACCTCCTCTTCACCATCACCATCTACAACGGCACGGACGCCGACTACGAGCTCTTCCCGTTCACACTCGTGACGGCGGGCGGAGCGGCGGGCACCGTGATCGTCGACGAGTCGAACTCCCTCGAGGGTGTGCCGGCCGTGGCGACGCTAGCGGCAGGCCAGTCGATCACAACCACCGAGGGCTACTCGTTCCCCGACGCCGCCTCCACCGCCGACTCCACCCCAGTGGTCTACGAGGTGGCCCCGGGCCCGGAATACCTCTCCTCCCGCTTCACCCAGTAGAAAGAGCATCACCCAGTCGCGGCGGGTCAGCCCTCAGCTCGGCTGTGGCCAAGCTCCGCTCAGATGACGCGCAGTTGAATGTTCATCTGCAACGCAGGACTGCGGTTCTTCCGCGCAGTATGGTCGTGCACATGGGTGCATCGGGCGTCGGGCCATTCGACAATGACACAGCCGCCGACTTGGCAGGCGACATCGTCGAAGGCAAATTCTCCTTCGAACAGATCGAACCTCAGTTCGAGGACGAGTCGTACTTGGAAGCTGACGGAGGTGAGAGCGTGCTCGCCCTTGTGGAGATCATCGTGGCGTCACGAGAAGGACGTGAACTCCCCGTCTCTGGCGATTTCTCCTCTTTCGTCGCCGAGCTCTCCCCGGAACGAATCGCCTGGATCCGCCACCAAGCCAACCGAGCCGTCTCATCGGCCGAGCACTCGGAGCTGTTCGACCTCTGGGCGGATGCCGGCGAGCTGGACGAATGGCTTCTTCCGGCCCGTGAGGCTATCGGAAAACTAGCCTGACCCTAGAACTCTTGCCCAGGGCAATAGAAGGTTGCCCCGGTCACTGCTGGAGCTAGAACGGCGAAGGCCCAGAAGTCAGTAACCACCTGACTTCTGGGCCTTCTCCATGTTCGGAGGGGATGACGGGAATCGAACCCGCGTGATCAGTTTGGAAGACTGAGGCTCTACCATTGAGCTACATCCCCGAGCAGGCCCCAGGGCCGGCACTCGCAACATCGTAGTACAGCTTCGAGAGCGCTGTGTGACGGCATGAGCGGGTGCACTAGACTTGCGGAGGCCATTTCGCCGCCGGGGCGTAGCTCAGCTTGGCTAGAGCGCCCGCTTTGGGAGCGGGAGGTCGCAGGTTCGAATCCTGTCGCCCCGACACGACGCCGAACCTCGCATCATCAACCAGCCAGATGGCATCAGGAGAGACCCAACGTGAAGACCTCGGTCGAAAAGCTCACCCCCACCCGCGTGAAGATCCAGATCTTCGTGACGCCTGACGAGCTGAAGCCCAGCATCGATCACGCTTACAGCCACATCGCTGAGCAGATCAACATCCCCGGCTTCCGCAAGGGCAAGGTGCCGCCGCCCATCATCAACCAGCGTGTCGGCAAAGAGGCCGTGCTGGAGCACGCGGTGAACGACGGTCTCGACCGCTTCTACCGCGAGGCCGTGACCGAGAACGAGCTGCGTCCGCTCGGCCGCCCCCAGGCCGACATCGTCGAGTGGCCCAAGGCCGACGACTTCTCCGGCGACCTCGAGCTCGCCATCGAGGTCGATGTGCGCCCCGAGATCGACCTGCCCGACTACGAGGGCTACGAAGTGGCCGTCGAGCCCGCCGTCGTCGCCGACAGCGACGTCGACGAGGAGCTCGAGCGCCTGCGCAGCCGCTTCGGCACGCTCGTGACGGTCGACCGCCCCGCCAAGACCGGTGACTTCGCCCAGCTCGACCTCGTGGCCATGGTCGACGAGGTCGAGGTCGACACGGCCTCCGGCATCTCGTACGAGATCGGATCGGGCGAGCTGCTCGAGGGCATCGACGAGGCCCTCGACACCCTCACCGCCGGTGAGACCACCACGTTCGAGGCCCCGCTGCTCGGTGGCGAGCACGCCGGTCGCGACGCCCTCGTGACCGTCACGCTCAATGCCGTCAAGGAGCGCGAGCTGCCCGAGGCCGACGACGACTTCGCCCAGATCGCGAGCGAGTTCGACACCCTCGAGGAGCTCAAGACGAGCCTCAAGGAGCAGGTCGAGAAGCAGAAGGCGTTCGGTCAGGCCTCCGAGGCCCGCACCAAGATCGTCGAGTCGCTGCTCGAGAAGGTGGAGATCCCGGTTCCCCCGGCCCTCATCGAAGACGAGGTGCACCGCCACCTCGAGGGCGAGAACCGCCTCGAGGACGAGGAGCACCGCGCCGAGGTCACCGAGTCGTCGACCAACACGTTCAAGACCCAGATCCTGCTCGACGCGGTCGTCGACAAGGAGCAGGTCAAGGTCTCGCAGGACGAGCTGACCCAGTACCTCGTGCAGTCCGCCGCCCAGTACGGCATGGACCCGAACGAGTTCGTCAAGATCCTCTCCGAGTCGAACCAGATCCCCGCCATGGTGGCCGAGGTCGCCCGCAACAAGGCGCTCGCCATCGTGCTGTCGAAGGCCAAGATCGTCGACACCGACGGCAAGGCCGTCGACATCTCCGAGTTCACGACCCTGGCCGACGACGACGAGGAGGGCGACAACCTCCTCGACGCCGCCGAGGAGCCCGCCGGTCACGATCACGACGACCACGAGGGCCACTCGCACTAGTCGAGACCCACTCCGAAAGGGGCCCGCATCCTCAGGATGCGGGCCCCTTTTCTCGTTCCCCCCGAGCGAAAGCCTCACGACTCGGTCACACTGGAGTCATGGCCGCGCCGATGAAAGACGCCCACGACCTCTCCGTGACGAACCCCGGGACCGACACCGGCATCGGAGGCGATCGTCGGGTGGCGACCTGGGCGCTTCTGCCTGCGGCCCTCGTCTGCACGGCGGCCTTCTTCATCTTCGCCCTGCTCCAGCCCATCCCCGGCTACTCGATGCTCGTGGTGGGTGTCGCCCTGGCCTTCCTGCTCGAGCGTCGGGGACTGACGAGCGAAGGCCTCGGCCGCGACCTCTTCCTCGTGGCCCTCGCCCAGAGCATCGTGAGCACCATCTCGGTGAAGGCCGACATCAGCTGGGGCAACATGGTGCTCATGGGCATCGTGCTCACGATCGCCGTGGCGGTGCCCTACCTCATCTCGCGCCTCGTGTTCCGCGACTACGCCATCCGCTTCCCCTGGAGGGGCGGCGGAAAGTGGGGCCGGTTCCACTGGGGCTACATCGCCCTCGTGATCGGCCTGGCCTGGTCCATCCTCCCCTTCTACTTCATCACCTCGGGCGTCTACCTCAACTGGCCCACGGTCGCCGAGCCCTCCGAGCTCGTGCGGCTCTTCGTGGGGGTGAACGCCGTGGGCACCTGGGATGAGCTGTTCTTCATCTGCACGATCTTCGTGCTGCTCAAGCGCCACTTCACCTTCTGGGTGGCCAACATCCTGCAGACGATCGTGTTCGTCTCGTTCCTGTGGGAGCTCGGCTACCAGGCCTGGGGCCCCCTGCTCACCATCCCGTTCGCGCTGCTGCAGGGCTTCATCTTCACCCGCACCAAGTCGCTCGCCTACGTGGTCACGGTGCACCTTCTGTTCGACGCCGTGGTCTTCCTGGTCATCGCGCGAGCGCACAATCCGGGCTGGCCGCAGTTCTTCCTCGTCGGCTGACCATCGGCTCCGACTCTGCCGACGGCGAACACGGGCGCCGCGCGGGTGCGGCTCCAGTAGATTCAAACCACTGCAAGTGAATTGGAGCGACACACATGGCCGAAACGGCTTTTCCCACCAGCGTCTTCGACCGACTGCTGAAGGATCGCATCATCTGGCTCGGGTCCGAGGTTCGCGACGACAACGCGAACGAGATCTGCGCCAAGATCCTGCTTCTCGCGGCTGAAGACCCGAAGCGCGACATCTACCTCTACATCAACTCACCCGGTGGCTCCATCACGGCCGGAATGGCGATCTACGACACGATGAAGTTCGTTCCGAACGACATCGTGACCGTGGGCATCGGAATGGCGGCCTCGATGGGCCAGTTCCTGCTCACCAGCGGCACCCAGGGCAAGCGCTACATCACGCCCAACGCCCGCGTTCTGCTGCACCAGCCGCACGGTGGCTTCGGTGGCACCGCGAGCGACATCCAGACCCAGGCGCAGCTCATCCTGAGCATGAAGCACCGCCTCGCCGAGATCACCGCCTCGCAGACCGGCAAGTCGGTCGAGCAGGTCAACGAGGACGGGGACCGCGACCGCTGGTTCACCGCCCAGGAGGCGCTGGAGTACGGGTTCGTCGACCACGTGCGCGAGTTCGCCACCGACGTCGCCGGCGGCGGCGGAACGATCGACAACTAGCACCGGTACTCGAGAGAACAGGTAAGAAGACTCATGGAAACCCCCACTTTCGGTGCGAGTGCCTACCGCAACGGCACCATGCCGACGGACCGCTACATCCTGCCGAGCTTCGAAGAGCGCACGGCCTACGGCTTCAAGCGCCAGGACCCCTACGCGAAGCTGTTCGAGGATCGCATCATCTTCCTCGGCGTGCAGATCGACGACGCATCGGCCGATGACGTGATGGCCCAGCTGCTCGTGCTCGAGTCGCAGGATCCCGATCGCGACATCGAGATGTACATCAACTCTCCCGGTGGCTCGTTCACCGCGATGACGGCGATCTACGACACGATGCAGTACGTGCGCCCGCAGATCCAGACCGTCTGCCTCGGCCAGGCCGCCTCGGCCGCCGCGGTGCTCCTCGCCGCCGGCAGCCCCGGCAAGCGGCTCGCCCTGCCGAACGCCCGCATCCTCATCCACCAGCCGGCCACCGGCCAGGGTGGCGGCCAGGCGTCCGACATCGAGATCCAGGCCCGCGAGATCCTGCGCATGCGCTCGTGGCTCGAGAGCACGCTCTCGCACCACTCCAAGCGCACGCCGGAGGAGGTCAACAAGGACATCGACCGCGACAAGATCCTGTCGGCCGCCGAGGCGCTCGACTACGGTCTCATCGACCAGGTGCTCTCCTCGCGCAAGAACGTGCCGGCGCTCGTCAGCTGACGACGCCGCTCGATTCGCGACACAGCATGGCGCTATGAGCGACCAGGACTGGTTGCACGACAGCCGGGCCATCCGGGAGATCCTCTTCTTCTCGGATGCCCCGGCTGTCGCCGGTTCCTGGCCCATGACGGTGCCGGCCGTGGCGCAGCTCAAGGAGGGCCTCGAGCTCCCCGCGGGCGTCACGTTCCTGGTGGGTGAGAACGGCAGCGGCAAGTCGACCGTGCTCGAAGGCATCGCCATGGCCTTCGGCTTCCCGGCCGAGGGCGGCAGCCGCAACGGCGGCGCCTCCACCCGCTCGAGTGAGTCGCCGCTGGGGGAATGGCTCAACCTCCGCCGGGGCCTCGTCTCGCCCAAGTGGGGCTTCTTCCTGCGGGCAGAGACCATGCACGGGTACTACAGCTACCTCGAGTCGCTCGGGTTCCAGGATGCCGACCTGCACGAGATGAGCCACGGCGAGTCGTTCCTCGCTCTGCTCGACCGCAAGATCGATTCCCCCGGCTTCTTCTGCCTCGATGAGCCCGAGGCGGCGCTGTCGTTCAGCTCCACCCTGCGCTACCTCGGCCAGCTCGACGCCCTCGCCAAAGCGGGCGCCCAGATCGTCTGCGCCACCCACTCGCCCGTGCTGGCCTCGCTGCCGGGAGCCACCATCCTCGAGTTCGGCGAGTGGGGCATCCGCGAGACCGAGTGGGAGGATCTCGAGATCGTGCAGCACTGGCGGCTCTTCCTCGACGCCCCCGGCCGCTACCTCAGGCACCTCATCGACTGAGAGCCGGTGTCGGCGCATTCCTGCGTGGTTGTCGATGTGTGTCGGACGTTCGGGTTAGGCTCGTGAGAACACAGTGTTGAGGAGGCAGGGCATGGCACGCATAGGTGAGAGCGCCGATCTGCTCAAGTGCTCGTTCTGCGGCAAGAGCCAGAAGCAGGTGCAGCAGCTCATCGCGGGCCCCGGCGTCTACATCTGCGACGAGTGCGTGGAGCTCTGCAACGAGATCATCGAGGAGCGTCTCTCCGAGGCCAGCGAAGAAGCTGCCGGCGAGTTCGAGCTGCCCAAGCCGAAAGAGATCTACTCCTTCCTCGAGGAGTACGTCATCGGTCAAGACGCCGCCAAGCGCGCACTGAGCGTGGCCGTCTACAACCACTACAAGCGCACGAAGGCCCGCACCGCCATCGTCTCGGCCGAGGCCCAGGCCTCCGAGGTCGAGATCGCCAAGAGCAACATCCTGCTCATCGGCCCCACCGGCTGCGGCAAGACCTACCTCGCGCAGACCCTCGCGAAGCGGCTCAACGTGCCGTTCGCGGTGGCGGATGCGACGGCGCTCACCGAGGCCGGCTACGTGGGCGAAGACGTCGAGAACATCCTGCTCAAGCTCATCCAGGCCGCCGACTACGACGTGAAGCGCGCCGAGACCGGCATCATCTACATTGACGAGGTCGACAAGATCGCCCGCAAGGCCGAGAATCCGTCGATCACGCGCGACGTGTCGGGCGAGGGCGTGCAGCAGGCGCTGCTCAAGATCCTCGAGGGCACGGTGGCGAGCGTTCCCCCGCAGGGCGGGCGCAAGCACCCGCACCAGGAGTTCATCCAGATCGACACCACGAACGTGCTGTTCATCGTGGCGGGTGCCTTCGCCGGGCTCGAGGAGATCATCTCCCAGCGCGCCGGCCGCCGCGGCATCGGCTTCAACTCCCCGCTCTACAGCAAGAAGGCCGAGGCGAACCTCTTCGGCGAGGTGCTGCCGGAGGACCTGCACAAGTTCGGGCTCATCCCCGAGTTCATAGGTCGCCTCCCCGTGGTCACCACGGTCACGCCTCTCGACCAGGCCGCACTCATGCAGATCCTCACCGAGCCGCGCAACGCGCTCGTGCGCCAGTACCAGCGCATGTTCGAGCTCGACGGGGTCGACCTGCAGTTCGAGACCGACGCACTCGAGGCGATCGCCGATCTCGCCGTGCTGAGGCAGACAGGTGCGCGAGGCCTCAGGGCCATCATGGAGGAGGTGCTCGGGCCGATCATGTTCGAGGTGCCCTCCACAGACGAGGTGGCGGGGGTCATCGTCACCCGTGCCGCCGTCATGGAGAACGGCGCGCCCATCATCGTGCCGCGCAAGGCCCGGCGCGAGGAGAAGTCGGCCTAGCCATCATCCAGCCCATCTCGGCGGGCATCGTCTCGGCGATCACCGGGTTCGCCAGTTCGTTCGTGCTCGTCGTGGCGGGGCTGCGTGCTGTAGGGGCCACGGAGCAGCAGGCCTCGAGCGGGCTGCTGACCGTGTGCGTGGTGAGCGGGCTGTGCTGCATCCTGCTCGCTTGGCGGTTCCGGATGCCGATCTCGTTCGCGTGGTCGACTCCGGGGGCGGCCCTCCTGGTCGCGGCGGCGGCCACCACCGACGACTTCGGCTCGGCCGTGGGCGCGTTCCTCGTGTGCGGTGCGCTCATCGTGCTCTGCGGGCTGTGGCCGGCGCTCGGCCGGGCCATCACGAGCATCCCCAAGCCGCTCGCGAGCGCGATGCTCGCCGGCATCCTGTTCCCCATCTGCCTCGCGCCCATCACGGCGGCGGTCGAGATCCCGTGGCTCGCGCTGCCCGTCATCCTCACCTGGCTCGTGCTGTTCCGGTTCGCCCCCCGGTGGGCCGTGCCCGCGGCGATGGTGGTGGCGCTCGTGGGCATCGGCATCACGGGCGGCGGCGGGCTCGCGGGTGTCGACCTCCTTCCGCAGGTCGAGTTCGTGGTGCCGCACTTCGATCCGCTCGTGATCGTGGGCCTCGGGGTGCCGCTGTTCATCGTGACCATGGCGGGTCAGAACGTTCCCGGTTTCGCCGTGATGTCGACGTTCGGCTACCACGTGCCGCCGCGCCCGCCCCTGCTCGCCTCGGGCCTCGGCACCATGGTCGGCTCGTTCTTCGGGGGCCACGCCGTGAACCTCGCCGCCATCACGGCCGCGCTCATGGCCGGCCCCGACTCGCATCCCGACCGCTCGAAGCGGTGGATCGCCACGGTCACCTCCGGCGTGCTCTTCATCGTGCTCGGTCTCTCGGCGGGAGCGGCCACCGCCCTCATCTCGGCGGCCCCGCCCATCCTCATCACGGCCGTGGCCGGGCTCGCCCTGCTCGGTGCGCTCGTCTCGTCGATCGCCTCGGCGCTCGAGAACCCGGCGCAGCGCATCCCGGCCATCGCCACGTTCCTCGTCACCGCCTCCGGCGTCGTCATCGCGAGCATCGGCTCCGCCTTCTGGGGCCTCCTGGTGGGCGGCATCGTCATGCTCTGGAGCGCCTTCCCCTGGCGGCGCTCCTCCACAGGCACCACTCCCGAAAGGATGAACCCATGACACCCGTCCGTCTCGGCCGATCCGGCCTCAAGATCTCACCCATCGTGCTCGGCTGCATGAGCTACGGGGAGCCCAGCCGCGGCACCCACGAGTGGTCGCTGCCCGAAGCGGAGTCGCGCCCCTTCTACGAGCGAGCGCTCGAGGCGGGCATCACCACGTTCGACACCGCCGACCAGTACTCCGACGGCACGAGCGAGGAGTTCCTCGGGCGCGTGCTCGGCGACCTCGCACGGCGGGAGGAGGTGGAGATCGCCACGAAGGTGTTCTTCCCCATGCGCTCCTCGGCCAACGGCGGCGGGCTCTCGCGCCGGCACATCCTCACGGCGATCGACGACAGCCTGCGCCGCCTCGGCACCGACTACGTCGACCTCTACCAGATCCACCGCTTCGACCCCGAGACCCCGGTGGAGGAGACGATGGAGGCGCTGCACGACGTGGTGAAGTCGGGCAAGGCGCGGTACATCGGAGCCTCCTCGATGTGGGCGTGGCAGTTCGCCGGTATGCAGCACGTGGCCGACCTCGGTGGGTGGACCAGGTTCATCTCGATGCAGGACCAGTACAACCTGCTGCAGCGCGAGGAGGAGCGGGAGATGCATCCGCTCGCCCTCGACCAGGGAGTGGGGGTGCTGCCGTGGAGCCCGCTCGCGCGCGGGCGGCTCACGCGACCGTGGGGTGAGGAGACCGCCCGCACCGGCACCGACCTCGTGACGCAAGCGATGTACAACCAGGCGGAGCAGGCGGATCGCGCCATCGTGGGGGAGGTGGGGCGGATCGCCGACGAGCGCGGCGTGCCCCGTGCGCAGGTGGCCCTCGCGTGGGTG
Source organism: Herbiconiux liukaitaii (assembly GCF_041927495.1). Taxonomy (NCBI): domain Bacteria; kingdom Bacillati; phylum Actinomycetota; class Actinomycetes; order Micrococcales; family Microbacteriaceae; genus Herbiconiux; species Herbiconiux liukaitaii. The sequence goes on from NZ_JBHFHG010000006.1 coordinate 338,905, forward strand.
CGTCAGCAGCCGGCGGTCACGGCCCCCATCGTGGGAGCCACCAAGCCGCACCACATCGACGACGCGATCGCGAGCCTCGACCTCACCCTCACCCCGGAGGAACTGGCGGCGCTGGAGACCCCCTACACCCCCCGAAACCCCGAGGGCTTCCAGTAACCACACAACGCAACGGGCCCCACCCACCCGGCCCCAAGGCGGCACAGCCGCCGGACGGCGCCGCGAAGCGACGGCGCCCGGCGGTTGCGCCGCATGTCGCCCGCGCCGCAGAGGCGGCGGCGCGGCTAAGACGCAGCCGTGATCACGGCTGCGTCAGTACTAGCGTCGTACTCGATGACCGTCTCGTCGTCGAGCTCCACGACGGGGCGGCCCTCGAGCCACGTGAGCGTCCAGCTCCACTCGCCGGCGGCGGCGACACCCTGCTCGGCGAGTTCGCCCTCCACCTCGTAGACCGCGTCGATCACGACCTGCGGGAGCTTTGACGGCGGCTCGTCACCGACGAGCCAGCGTGTGCCGAGTTGGATCATCAGAGGGCCTTGTCGTAGGTGACCCACTTGGTCTTCTCGGCGACCTGGTCGTAGAGCGCGCGAGCGGCCTCGTTGTCCTTCGCCGTGACCCAGCGCAGCACGCTCGCCCGGCGGCGGCGGCCCACCTCGGCCACGGCCTCGATGAGGGCACGACCGATGCCCTGCTTGCGCGCCTCGGGCAGCACGAACAGGTCGTCGAGGTAGATGCCCTTCGATCCGTCGAGCGGCCGGCTGAACGAGCGGAAGTGGGCGAGACCCACGATGGTCCCCTCCTCGTCGACGGCCACGAGGCACTCGAGCTCGTTGGCGTCGTCGATGATCCAGCTCCAGACCAGCACGGCCTTCTCGTCGTGCAGCGGGTTCTCGTAGAACTCCCCGTAGCCCGTGTACACAGCGTGCCAGGGGAAGAACTCTCCCGCTGCAACCGGTCTGACCTCGATCGGCATGGTGGACTCCTGGCTCATGCTGTGGCCTCCGGCTTCTCCTCGGGCGCTAGAACTACATCCTGCACCACCAGCTCCTCGGCGGCCGCGAACGACAGCTCGGCGATCTTGCCGACGGCCTGCAGGTCGGCGGCGGCGAGCTCGAGCAGCGCCATCTCCTCGGCGGGGCCGGCGATCACGGCGGTGGCCACGGGGGTGCGCTGCGAGGCCTTCGCGTCGGTCTTGGCCCGACGGATGCCCACGAGGGCACGCGAGGCGATGGGCAGCAGGCCGGCGTGCTGCGGCAGCTCGGCGGTCACGCCCTCGGGCAGCGCAGACGCGACCGACGTGGGCCAGGCCGCGGCGTGCACGGACCCGTCGTGGGTCCACGACCAGACCTCTTCGGTGGCGAAGGGCAGGTAGGGCGCGAAGAGGCGCAGCAGCACGTCGACGGCGGCCTGCAGGGCGAGCACGGCCGAGGCCTTGCCCGCCGGGTCCGACTCCGCACGGTAGGCGCGCTCCTTGGCGAGCTCGAGGTAGTCGTCGCAGAAGGTCCAGAAGAACGTCTCGGTCACCTCGAGCGCCCTCGCGTGGTCGTACTTCGCGAGTGCGGCCGTCGCGGCCGTGACCACGGCGTCGAGCTCGGTGAGCATGCTGAGATCGAGCGGTTCGGTGACCTGGGTGTAACCGGAGGGCAGCTCGAAGCCGTAGACGAACTTCGCCGCATTGAGCACCTTGATGGCGAGGCGCCGGCCGATCTTGATCTGCGTGGGGTTCTTCTCGTCGAAGGCCGCGTCGGTGCCGAGGCGAGACGAGGCGGCCCAGTAGCGCACCGCATCCGAACCGTGGCTGGCCAGGATGTCGGCGGGCGTCACCACGTTGCCCTTCGACTTCGACATCTTCTTGCGGTCGGGGTCCACGATGAAGCCGGAGAGCGCGGCGTGCGCCCACGGCTTCTCGTCGGTCTCGAGCGTGGAGCGCAGCATGGTGGAGAAGAGCCAGGTGCGGATGATGTCCTGACCCTGAGGGCGCAGGTCGAAGGGGAACACCGTCTCGTAGAGCGCGGGGTCGCGCTCCCAGCCGCCCGCGAGCTGCGGGGTGAGCGAGGAGGTGGCCCAGGTGTCCATCACGTCGACCTCGCCCTGGAAGCCGCCCGGCACACCGCGCTGGGACTCGTCGTAGCCGGGAGCGGCATCCGAGGAGGGGTCGACGGGCAGGATCTCCTTGGTCGCCACGATCGGCTGGTCGAACACGGGGTTGCCGTCGCCGTCGAGCGGGTACCAGACCGGCAGCGGCACTCCGAAGAAGCGCTGGCGCGAGATGAGCCAGTCGCCCGTGAGGCCGCCCACCCAGTTCTCGTAGCGCACACGCATGAAGTCGGGGTGCCACTCGAGCTCCGCACCGAGCTCGAGCAGGCGCGAGCGCAGCGTCTCGTCGCGAGCGCCGTTGCGGATGTACCACTGGCGGGTCGAGACGATCTCGAGCGGTCGGTCGCCCTTCTCGAAGAACTTCACGGGGTGGGTGATGGGCTTGGGCTCGCCGATGAGCTCGCCGGTGCCGCGGAGCAGCTCCACCATGGCCTGCTTGGCCGAGAACACGGTCTTGCCGGCCAGCTGCGCGTACGCCTCGCGGCCCGCGTCGGAGGTGATCGCCTCCGGAGCCTCGCTCACCACGCGGCCGTCGAACCCGATGATCGCGCGGTTGGGCAGATCGAGGTCGCGCCACCAGATCACGTCGTTGAGGTCACCGAACGTGCAGACCATGGCGATGCCGGAGCCCTTGTCGGGCTGGGCGAGGTGGTGGGCCACCACGGGCACCTCCACACCGAAGACGGGGGTGGTGACGGTCGTGCCGAAGAGCGGCTTGTAGCGCTCGTCGTCCGGATGCGCCACGAGGGCCACACACGCGGGCAGGAGCTCGGGGCGGGTCGTCTCGATGAAGACGCCCTGGCCGTCCGGCTTGTGGAACTCGAGCCGGTGGTACGCACCCGGCTGCTCCTTGTCCTCGAGCTCGGCCTGGGCCACGGCGGTGCGGAAGGTCACGTCCCACAGGGTGGGGGCCATGGCCTGGTAGGCCTCGCCGCGCTCGACGTTGCGGAGGAAGGCGAGCTGCGAGGCGGCCTGCGACTCGCGCGAGATGGTGCGGTAGGTCTGGGTCCAGTCGACCGAGAGGCCGAGGTCGCGCCAGAGCGACTCGAACTGCTTCTCGTCCTCCACCGTGAGCACTTCGCACAGCTCGATGAAGTTGCGGCGCGAGATGGGGATCTGGTCGGCGGCCTTCGACGACTTGTTGTCGCCGCCCTCGAACGGCGGCGTGAAGTCGGGGTCGTAGGGCAGCGTGGGGTCGCAGCGCACGCCGTAGTAGTTCTGCACCCGGCGCTCGGTGGGCAGGCCGTTGTCGTCCCAGCCGATCGGGTAGAACACGCGCTTGCCGGTCATCCGCTGGTAGCGGGCGATCACATCGGTGTGCGTGTAGGAGAACACGTGGCCGATGTGCAGCGAACCGGAGGCGGTCGGCGGCGGGGTGTCGATGGAGTACACCGTCTCGCGGGTCGCACCCTCACGCGGGAAGAGGTAAGTGCCCTTCTCGGTCCATTCGGCGTCCCACTTGGCCTCGAGACCTTCGAGGGCGGGCTTGTCGGGTACGTTCGCGGCCATGGGGACCTCCTGGCGATATGGGCGGCACCGTGTCAAGTGGTGAGGTGCCTCGATGTGATCGTTCCAGAATACCGAACGGCCGCCGCCCGCAGGCGACGGCCGTTCGTGGAGGGGGTCTGGATGCGCGGTCAGCGGATGTTGGCGCGCAGGGTGGAGAGCTCGCGGAGCAGACGGTCGGGCACTGCTCGGCCGGCGTCGACGGAGAGCTCGTCGAAGTAGCGGGCCACCTCGTCGACCTCGCGGTTCCAGGCGGGCCGGTCGACGGCGAGGATCGCCTGCAGCTGCTCGTAGGGCAGGTCGAGGCCGTCCATGTTGAAGTCGCGCACCCGGGGGAGCTTGCCGATGGGGGTGTCGACGACCTCGACCTCACCCTCTAGACGGCGCACGATCCACTCGATCACGCGCGAGTTCTCGGAGAAGCCGGGCCAGATGAAGTGGCCGTCAGCATCCTTGCGGAACCAGTTGACCGAGAAGATCGGGGGCGCGTCGTCGCCGAGCGAGTCGCCGATCTTCAGCCAGTGCGCGAAGTAGTCGGTGATGTTGTAGCCGCAGAACGGCAGCATGGCGAACGGATCGTGGCGCAGGCGGCCCACGGCGCCCTCGGCCGCGGCCGTGGTCTCGGAGGCCATCGTGGCTCCCATGAACACACCGTGGGTCCAGTCGCGGGCCTGCGAGACGAGCGGCACCGTGGAGGGGCGGCGTCCGCCGAAGAGGATCGCGTCGATCTGCACACCGTCGGGGGAGTCCCAGTCGGAGGCGATCGAGGGGCACTGGTCGGCGGTCACCGTGAAGCGCGAGTTGGGGTGCGCGGCGGGCGTCGACGAGGCCGGCGTCCAGTCGTTGCCCTGCCAGTCGATGAGGTGCGCGGGGGCCTTCGGGGTGAGGCCCTCCCACCAGATGTCGCCGTCGTCGCGCAGCGCCACGTTGGTGAAGATCGAGTTGCCCCACACGGTGTCGACCGCGGTGGGGTTCGTGGTGATCCCCGTGCCGGGAGCCACTCCGAAGAAGCCGCGCTCGGGGTTGATGGCGCGGAGCTTGCCGTCGGCGCCCTGACGCATCCAGGCGATGTCGTCGCCGATGGTCTCGACCTTCCAGCCGGGCACGGAGGAGTCGAGCATGGCCAGGTTCGTCTTGCCGCAGGCGGAGGGGAAGGCGGCGGCCACGTGGTAGACCTTGCCGGCGGGCGAGGTGATCTTGATGATGAGCATGTGCTCGGCCAGCCAGCCCTCGTCGCGGGCCATCACCGAGGCGATGCGCAGTGCGAAGCACTTCTTGCCGAGCAGCGCGTTCCCGCCGTAGCCCGAGCCGAACGACCAGATCTCGCGGGTCTCCGGGAAGTGGCTGATGTACTTCGTGGGGTTGTGCGGCCAGGCCACGTCGGCCCGACGCGTGCCGTCGGCATCCACGAGGGGAGCGCCGACGGAGTGCACGGCGGGCACCCACGGCGTCTCCTCCTCGATGAGGTCGAGGGCGGCGGATCCCATGCGCGTCATGAGCTGCATGCTCACCACGACGTAGGGGGAATCGGTGACCTGCACGCCGAGCTGCGAGATCGGCCCGCCGGAGGGGCCCATCGAGAACGGCACCACGTACATGGTGCGGCCGCGCATGCTGCCGGCGAAGAGGGTGTCGAGCTCCTCGCGCATGGCGAAGGGGCTGCGCCAGTTGTTGGTGGGGCCGGCATCCGCCTCGTTCTCGGAGCAGATGAAGGTGCGGTCCTCGACGCGCGCCACGTCGGCCGGGTCGCTGCGGGCGAGGAAGCTGTTCGGCCGCCACTCGGGGTTGAGGCGGATGAGGGTGCCCTGGGCGACCATCATCTTGGTGAGGTCGTCCCACTCGCGTGTGGATCCGTCGCACCACACGATGCGGTCGGGCTGGGTGAGGCGTGCGATGTCGCGCACCCACTCGTTGACCGCCGTGTTGCGGCTGGGTCCGTCGACATCGACCATGCTGCTCGTCTCGAGGATGCTCATCGTTGACCTTCTTCTCTTCACTCGCGTGCCTGTTCTTCCACTATTGATGAGGATTCGGGTCCATTCCGGATATATTGACGGAAAGAAGTACGTTTCTTGACAGGAGATGAAGATGGCGGAGAGCAGTGACCTCATCACCCTCGGGCGGCGCATCCGTCACCATCGCAAGCTGCACGGGCTGACCCTCGACCAGCTGGGGGCGAAGGTCGGGGTGGTGGGCAGCCAGCTGTCGCTCATCGAGAACGGGCGCCGCGAGCCCAAGCTGTCGCTGCTGCAGTCGATCTCCACAGCGCTCTCGGTGCCCGTGCCCGATCTGCTGAGCGACGAGGCACCGGATGCGCGCACGGCGCTCGAGATCGAGCTGGCGAAGGCGCAGCAGGGCCCGCTCTACGCCTCGCTCGGCTTGCCGTCCGTGCCCGCCAGCCGCTCGCTGCCCCTCGAGACGCTCGAATCGCTCGTTGGGCTGCACCGGGAGCTGCGCCGCCGCGCGAGCGAGTCGATCGCCACCCCCGAGGAGGCGCGCAGAGCCAACACCGAGAACCGGCTCGCCATGCGCGCTCGCAGCAACCATCTGCCCGAGCTCGAGCAGCTCGCCGAGGAGACGCTCGCCACGGTGGGCCACACCTCGGGCGCACTCACCCACCGCAGCGTCTCCCTGCTGGCCGAGAAGCTCGGCTTCACCCTCATCTACGTCGACGACCTGCCGCACTCCGCGCGCTCGGTCACCGATCTCGCGAACGGGCGGATCTACCTGCCGCCGGCCTCCATCCCCGGCGGTCACGGCCTGCGGTCGATGGCGCTGCAGGCGATGGCGCACCGGCTGCTCGGGCACACACCGCCCTCGAGCTACGCCGAGTTCCTGCAGCAGCGGCTCGAGATCAACTACTTCGCCGCAGCGTGCCTCATGCCCGAGACCGCCTCGGCGGCGTTCCTGCAGGCGGCGAAGCAGCGCAAGGACCTCTCGGTCGAGGACTTCCGCGACGCCTTCGGGGTCACCCACGAGGCGGCGGCGCTGCGGCTCACCAACCTCAGCACCGTGCACCTCGACATGCGGGTGCACTTCTTGCGGGTGGGGGAGGACGGCGCCATCTACAAGGCCTACGAGAACGACGGCCTCGCGCTGCCCGCCGACGTCACGGGAGCGGTGGAGGGTCAGCTGGTCTGCCGCAAGTGGGCAGCCCGGGGAGCCCTCGGCCGCACCAATCGCACGACCGAGTTCTACCAGTACACCGACACCCCCGGCGGCACCTTCTGGTGCGCCACCCAGACGGGCAAGACCGACGCGGGGGAGTTCTCGATCTCGTTCGGGGTGCCGTTCTCGGAGGCGAAGTGGTTCCGCGGCCGCGACACCCAGATGCGCCAGCGCTCCTACTGCCCCGACGAGTCGTGCTGCCGCAAGCCCGCCACCGAGCTCGCCGAGCGGTGGAGCGACAGCGCCTGGCCGAGCGCCAAGCTGCACGCGCACATCCTCTCGCCGCTGCCCTCAGGCAAGTTCCCGGGGGTCGACGAGAACGAGGTCTTCCAGTTCTTGGAAGCCCACGCGGGCAAGTAGCGGCTAGAGGTTGTCGAGCTTCTCGGCGAGGCCTGCGCCGTCGGGGGCGTAGACGCGCGGGGCGAGGGAGGCGGCCGCCGCCTGCTCCGACTTGGAGCGACCACCGGCCAGCACGGCCTCGCTCGGTGAGAGCTGACGGATGGCGATGGCCCGCACGCTGTCGGGCTTCTCGACGGCGAACTCGCCGTAGATCTCCTCGTCGTGCTGCCCGTCGTCGCCGATGAGCACCCAGCGGATGTCGGGGAACTCCTCCGCCAGCCGGCGCAGGTTCTTCTCCTTGTGCTCCCGGCCGTTGCGGAAGAAGCGGTCGTGCGTGGGGCCCCAGTCGGTGAGCAGCAGCGGCCCCCGCGGGTAGAGGTTGCGCGAGAGGAACCGGGTGAGGGTGGGCGCCACGTTCCAGGCACCCGTGGAGAGGTAGATGAAGGGTGCTCCCGGATGATCGGCCATGAGCCGCTCGAGGAAGACCGCCATTCCCGGCGTCGGGGTGCGCGCGTGCACGTCGAGCACGAACGTGTTCCAGAACGCGAGGAAGGGCCGCGGGAGGGCCGTGACCATGACGGTGTCGTCGATGTCGCAGACCACGCCGAAGGTCGTGTCGGCGGGGACGATGTAGACCGGCGCCTCCACCGCATCCGACTCGTGGGTGCGCATCGTGATGGTGTGCCAGCCCGGCTCGAGGTCGACGTCGACTGAGGTGTCGACCACCCCGCCCCTGTCGGCCCGTACCTTGCGCTCGATGCCCTCGATCTCGATGGTCACCTCGACGTCGCCGACGGGCACGCTCGTGAAGCTGCGCCAGCCTCGCACGCGCTCCTCGCGGCGCAGCATGCTGCTCGTCGACTCGCCCTCTTTCGGGGGCTTCGTGAGCAGCACTCGACCGAGCACACGGATGCGCGTGGTGCTGCCGTAGCCCGCGTAAGGGATGACCGTGGGCAGATGGCCCCAGCGCCTCACCCACTTCTCGCGGAAGTCGTGGATGGCGTCATCGATACGAGCGGCGCGGTGCAGGCGGGGTGCCGCGGCGGAGAGTTTTGGCACGACCTCAGTCTGTCACGACCTGAGGTGGAGCGCGCGGTCGCGCCGTTCTGGTGCTGGTTCAGGGAAGACCGAACTACACTCATGTTAACGGGAACCTGCGGAAGGAACGGTCTGAAGTGGCATTCAACGAGCTCATCAGCGGTGCGATGACGTCGACCGGTCAGGTGCGCAACGAGCCTGTGCAGGCCAGGAGCAGCGAGCGCATCGACGCCCTGCTCGACGCCGCATCCGCCGTGGTGGCCGAGGTCGGCATCGAGCGCCTCACGACCGCCATGGTCGCCGAGCGCGCCGGCGCCTCGATCGGCACCGTCTACCGCTACTTCCCCGACCGCATCGCGGTGCTCGCGGCCATGGGACTCCGCGGCTTCGAGCGCTTCCTCCGCCGGAGCGTCGAGAAGCTCGAGGAGCAGCCGCCCACCACGGTCGACGACGTCTTCACCGTGCTCATCGACTCGGCCGTCGAGATGCACCGCGAGGAGCCCGGCTTCACCTCCATCCGCCTGAGCGACCAGATCGCCCTTCCGGCGGTCGACGGCAGCACGGCGGCCGCCGCCCGCATCGCGGGCCCGTTGGCCGGCATCGTGGCGGCCGAGCTCGACGTGACCGACGACGGTTCGCTCTCGGAGCGCTTCGACATCGCGCTGACCGCACTCGATGCGCTCCTCGTGCGCGCTTTCGTCATCGATCCCGCGGGTGACGAGAAGGCCATCGCCGCCTGCCGCGCCGTGGTGACCGGCTACCTGGCCGAGGCGCCTGTCGCGGCCTGAGCCTGCCTTCGCCAATGTGACGTCTTCTGTCACAGGGGTTTGCGTTTCACCCGAGTGATGTTTGGGTTGTCAAGAGGGTTGCAGTCCGCGATCCGATGAACGTTAGGGCGGCACCATGATCGAGTTCCGTTCGGTGACCAAGAAGTTCCCGGATGGCACGGTCGCGGTCGATTCCTTCGATCTCGTCATCCCTCCGCGGAAGACCACCGTGCTCGTCGGCTCGTCCGGCTGCGGCAAGACCACTCTGCTCCGGATGATCAACCGCATGATCGACCCGACCTCGGGCAGCATCCTCATCGACGGGGAGGACACGGGCACCCTCGAGCCCGTGAAGCTCCGCCGCCGCATCGGCTACGTCATGCAGAACTCCGGTCTGCTCCCGCACCGCAAGGTCATCGACAACGTCGCGACCGTGCCGCTGCTCAACGGCGTCTCCAAGTCCGAGGCGAGGGAGCAGGCCCTCGATCTCCTCGACACCGTCGGGCTCGACCGCTCCCTGGCCTCCAAGTACCCGCGCCAGCTCTCCGGCGGCCAGCAGCAGCGTGTGGGCGTGGCCCGCGGGCTCGCGGCCGACCCGAACATCCTGCTCATGGACGAGCCCTTCGGCGCCGTCGACCCGATCGTGCGTGCCGAGCTGCAGCAGGAGACCATCCGCCTGCAGGAAGGGCTCGGCAAGACGGTCGTCTTCGTGACCCACGACATCGACGAGGCCTTCCTGCTCGGGCACCAGGTGGTCATCCTGCAGAAGGGCGGCCACATCGCGCAGGTCGGATCGCCCGCCGAGATCCTCGCGCACCCGGCCGACGACTTCGTGGCCTCGTTCGTGGGCGCCGACCGCGGCAAGCGGGCCCTGCGGATCCAGCGGGTGGGCGACCGCGACGTGGTGGTCGACGAGAACGGCACACCCACGGGGGTCCTCCAGTCGTGAACTGGGTCACCTCGAACCTCGGTCTCATCTGGGAGCTGACCCTCGCGCACATCTCTCTGAGCGCGCTGCCGATCGTGCTCGGCTTCGTCATCTCGGTGCCGATCGCGTGGGTCGCGAACCGCTTCCGGCTCACCCGCGGCACCATCCTCGTGGTGCTCGGACTGCTCTACACGATCCCGTCGCTGCCGCTCTTCATCTTCATGCCGCTCATCCTCGGCACCCCCCTGCTCTCCTCCGTGAACGTCACCGTCGCGCTCACCATCTACGCCGTGGCTCTCATGGTGCGCACGGCGGCCGACGGTCTCGCCTCGGTCGACAAGGACGTGCTGCAGGCCGCCTCCGCCATGGGGTACTCGGGCTGGCAGCGGTTCTGGAGGGTCGAGCTGCCGCTCTCGGGCCCGGTGCTGCTCGCGGGCCTCCGTGTGGTGTCGGCCAGCACGGTGAGCCTCGCCACGATCGGCTCGGTGGTGGGGGTCACGAGCCTCGGCTACCTCTTCATCAACGGCTTCCAGCGCAACATCCCGGCCGAGGTGCTGAGCGGCATCATCGCCGTGCTCCTGATCGCCGTGGTGTTCGACCTCGTGCTCGTGCTGCTCGGGCGCCTCGTGCTGCCGTGGAATCGCAAGGATGCGGCGCCGCGCGCCAAGGCGATCGCCAAGACCCGTGTGGCCGTGCTCACCGGAGGCGGCTCGTGAACCTCCTCCTCGAGGGCATCGCCTGGATCCTCGATCCCGCCAACCAGACCGGGCCGACCGGGTGGTTCGCCCGGCTCGGCGAGCAGCTGGCGTACACCTTCGGTGCCGTCGCCATCGCGGCCGTGATCGCGGTGCCCCTCGGCTATCTCGTGGGGCACACCGGTCGGGGTCGGGACGTGGCGGTCTCGCTCTCCGGCGGTTTCCGGGCCCTGCCGAGCCTCGGTGTGCTGATCCTGCTGGGCCTGGGTCTCGGGATCGGCTTCCGCGCACCCCTCCTCACCTTCGTGGTGATCGCCATCCCACCCATCCTCGCCGGGGCCTACGCCGGCTTCGAGGCCGTCGACCGCAGGACGATCGACGCGGCCCGCGCGGTGGGGATGACCGAGGGCCAGATTGTGCGCAAGGTCGAGGTGCCCCTCGGCCTCCCGCTGCTCATCGGCGGTCTGCGCTCCGCTCTGCTGCAGGTCGTGGCGACCGCGACCCTGGCGGCTTACGTGAGCGGCGGCGCCCTCGGCGCGTTCATCTTCGCCGGGGTGGCGACGCGCGACTACTCGCAGATGCTGGGGGCGTCGATCCTCGTCACGCTCCTCGCGCTCGCATTGGAGGGCGTGTTCGCCCTCCTGCAGAAGCTCGTGGTTCCCCGTGGCGTCGTGGCCAGGGAGCTCAAGGAAGTCCGCACGACTCCGGTTCGTGCGGCGATGGGAACTCCCATCCGAGAAGGGAAATGAATCACATGTTCACAGCAATCAGGAAAGGCCGGCTCGTCGTTGGGCTAGTCGCGGTCAGTGCGGCAGTGGCACTGGCAGGGTGTGCGTCGAGCGATCCTCTCGACACCTCGTCGACGTCCGGCGCCGGCGCGAGCGAGGGCGGCCCGATCGTCATCGGCTCGCAGGCGTACTACTCCAACGAGATCATCGCCGAGATCTACGCCCAGGCGCTCGAGGCGAACGACATCGAGGTGACGCGTCAGTTCAACATCGGCCAGCGCGACGCCTACCTCCCCGCCCTCGAGAGCGGAGAGGTGCAGCTGTTCCCGGAGTACACCGGCAACCTGCTGCAGTACTACGACGCCGAGACCACCGCCAAGACGAGCGACGACGTCTACGCCGAGCTCGCCGGCGCCCTCCCCGAGGGCCTCGAGGTGCTCGACCAGTCGCCCGCGACCGACCAGGACTCCTACAACGTCACGAAGGAGTTCTCCGAGGCGAACAGCGTCACGAGCCTGGCCGACCTGGCCTCCGTGACCACGCCGCTCACCCTCGGCGGCAACTCCGAGCTCGAGACGCGCCCCTACGGACCCGAGGGCCTCCAGAGCACCTACGGCGTCACGGTCGGCTTCACGCCCATCGAGGACTCGGGCGGACCGCTCACGATCCAGGCACTGAAGGACGACCAGGTGCAGCTCGTGAACATCTACTCGGCCGACCCGAACATCAAGACGAACGACCTCGTGACGCTCGAGGACCCCGAGGGCCTCTTCCTCGCCTCCAACGTCGTGCCCCTGATCAACACCGACGCGGCGACCCCCGAGGTCACCGAGGTCATCAACAAGGTCAGTGCGGCGCTCACCGCCGAGGACCTCGTCGACCTCAACTCGCAGAGCGTGAACGACCAGGAGTCCGCCGACACGATCGCCACGAACTGGCTCGAGAAGGTGGCGCTCTTCTAGACCGCCGTCACTCCCTCGGGGCCTCGCCCTCCTCCGCTTCGGCCGAGGAGGGCGGGGCCTCTTCCATGTGCCGTTGCTCGAGGCGGTTGAGCACCTTCTTGACCACGATCACGAGCACCGCGAACAGCACGATCACGCCCACGAAGACGTAGCCGGCCCAGTGCAGCTCGTCGGCGAGCTCGCGGTAGCCGCCCGCGGCGAACGTGCCGACCGAGACGTAGGCGAACGCCCAGAGCACGCAGGCCGGCACCGTCCAGGCCATGAACTGGCGGTAGCGCATGGGGCTCATGCCCACCGTGAGCGGGATGAGGGAGTGCAGCACGGGCAGGAAGCGGGAGAGGAACACGGCGATGCCGCCGCGCCGGGCGAGGTAGTTCTCAGCCCTCACCCAGTTCTTCTCACCGATGCGCCTGCCGAGCCTCGAGGCACGCAGTCGCGGCCCGAAGAACCGCCCCAGGGCGAAGCCGATGCTCTCGCCGCTGAGGGATCCGACGATCACCACGGCCACCAGGGACATGTATTCAAGTGGTGTCGACACGGCGGTCGACGAGACGATCACCACGGTGTCGCCCGGCACCACGAGACCCACGAGCACGCTCGTCTCGAGAAGCATGGCGACGCCCGCCAATGCGGTTCTGACCAGCGGATCCACCGACGAGACGGTATCCAGGATCCAGGACAGGACCTCGTTCATGGATGTATTCCACAGTGCATGCGCAGAAGCCTAGCGTGTGCCCTATGACATTCGCTGAATGGCCGGATCGCTTGTATACAAGCAGCTAGGATGGAGGCATCGCACACCCCCGCGATGGCAGCGTGGCCCCGTTTCCCACAAGGAGTTCCGCGTGAACGAGTTCCTCGACCCCCTGCTGCTGTCACGGTGGCAATTCGGTCTCACCACCATCTACCACTTCCTCTTCGTGCCCCTCACGATCGGGCTCGTCACCACGGTGGCGATCTTCCAGACGGCCTGGGTGCGCACCGGAAAGCTGCACTACCTGCAGCTCACGAGGTTCTTCGGCAAGATCTTCCTCATCAACTTCGCCATGGGCGTGGTGACGGGCATCGTGCAGGAGTTCCAGTTCGGCATGAACTGGTCGGACTACTCGCGGTTCGTGGGCGACGTGTTCGGCGCCCCGCTCGCCCTCGAGGGCCTGCTCGCGTTCTTCCTCGAGGCCACGTTCATCGGGCTGTGGATCTTCGGCTGGGACAAGCTGCCCAAGAAGCTGCACCTCGCGAGCATCTGGGCGGCCACGGTGGGCAGCATCCTCTCGGCCTACTTCATCATCGCCGCCAACTCGTTCATGCAGAACCCGGTGGCGTTCCGCATCAACGAGGAGAAGGGGCGCGCCGAGCTCACGAACATCTGGGAGCTGCTCACCAACAAGGTGGCGCTCGCGGCCTTCCCGCACACGATCTTCGCGTGCTTCATGGTGACGGCGGGCCTCATCATCGCCGCGGCCGCCTGGCACCTCTACCGCAACCAGCACCTCGAGACCATGCGGCCGGCGCTCAAGTTCGGCCTGTGGCTGATGGTGGGCGCCGGTGCGCTCACCGTGCTCACCGGCGACCAGCTCGGGCTCGCGATGGTCGAGACCCAGCCCATGAAGATGGCGGCGGCGGAGGCGCTCTACCACACGGCCACCGGGGCCAACGCGTCGTTCTCGGTGTTCACGCTCGGCACCCCCGACGGCGTGCACGAGCTCTTCTCCATCCGCATCCCGTACCTGCTGTCGTTCCTCTCCACGCACACCTTCGACGGCACCGTGGAGGGCATCAACAACCTGCAGGAGCAGTACGTGCAGCTGTACGGCCCCGGCGACTACTCGCCCACGATCTGGATCACCTACTGGTCGTTCCGCTGGATGATCGGGCTCGGCATGATGCACGTCATGATCGCCGTCGTGGGCCTCTGGCTCACCCGCAAGGGGCGGAGCCCGCGCTGGCGCTGGATGTGGAGGGTCGCCGTGTGGGCGTTCCCGCTCTCGCTCGGCGCCATGATCGTCGGCTGGATCTTCACCGAGATGGGCAGGCAGCCGTGGATCGTGTTCGGTCTGCTGAAGACCGAGGACGCGGTCTCGCCCGGTGTCACCGGCGTCGAGGTGCTCATCTCGCTCATCGCGTTCACCCTCATCTACGGCACCCTCGCCGTGGTGGAGTTCAAGCTCATCAAGAAGGCCATCCAGAAGGGCCCGGATGACGCACCAGAGGAGGATCCCGTGACCGGGGAGCTCCAGCACCAGACGACGGTCTACTAGGAGACGCTCATGGACCTGACAATCCTGTGGTTCTGCATCGTCGGCTTCCTCTTCGTGGGCTACTTCGTGCTCGACGGCTTCGACTTCGGCGTGGGCATGTCGCTGCCCTTCCTCAGCAAGGACGACACGGATCGGCGCGTGCTGATCAACACGATCGGGCCGATCTGGGATCTTAACGAGACCTGGGTGATCGTGGCGGGTGCCGCCCTCTTCGCAGCCTTCCCCGAGTGGTACGCCACGCTCTTCAGCGGCTTCTACCTGCCGCTCCTGCTCATCCTGCTGGCCCTCATCCTGCGCGGCGTCTCGTTCGAGTACCGGCACCAGCGGCCCGAGATGGTGTGGAAGAAGCGCTTCGACCGCATGATCGTGATCGGCTCCGCGGTGCCCGCGTTCCTCTGGGGCGTGGCGTTCTCGAACATCGTCGCCGGGGTGGCGCTCGATGCCAACCACGACTACACCGGCACGGTCTTCGACCTGCTGAACCCCTACGCCCTGCTCGGCGGCCTCACCACGCTGCTGCTGTTCTTCACCCACGGCGTGGTGTTCGTCTCGCTCAAGACCGATGGCGAGATCCGCGAGCGCGCCCGCCGGCTGGCCGTGCGGGCCGGCGCGGTCACCATCGTGGTGGCCGCCGTCTTCCTCGGCTGGACCTCGGTGGCCTTCGGCACTCCCGCGTCGATCCTGCTCTCGGTGGCCGCGGCCGTGGCGCTCGTGGCCGGGTTCCTCGCCAACCTGCGGCGTCGGGAGGGGGTGGCCTTCGCCTTCATGGCCGCCACCATCGGACTCGCGGTGGCGAGCCTGTTCTTCGCGCTCTTCCCCGACGTCATGCCCGCGTCGAACGACCCCGCGAACAGCCTCACCATCGTGAACGCCTCGTCGTCGGAGTACACCCTGCAGATCATGAGCTGGGTCGCGCTGATCTTCCTGCCGCTCATCCTCGCCTACCAGGGATTCACCTACTGGGTCTTCCGCAAGCGCGTGACGCGCGCGCACATCCCGGTCGAGGCCGCACACTAGAACGGTGCGTCCCGTCGATCCCAGGCTCCTGAGGTACGCCGCCTCCGCCCGGGCGTTCTTCGCCGCAGGCGGTGTGCTGGCGGTGCTGCAGACCGCTGCGGTGGTGGCGTTCTCGTACTGCGTGACCCAGGTGATCGTGCAGGCGATCGACGCCGTGCCCCTGTCGGCGCTCGCCCCGCTGCTGCTCACCCTCGCGGGCGTCGTGCTCGTGCGGTTCGTGGTGGGGTGGGCCGCGGATGTCAACGCCGCCCGAGGGGCCGCCGTGGTGAAGAGCGAGCTGAGGCAGCGCGTGCTCTCGGCGGTCTCGGCGCTCGGGCCCGGCTGGCTCGGTGCCCGCAGCGCCACGGCCGTGGGGGTGACGGTGGGGCCCGGGCTCGACGCGCTCGACACCTACTTCTCCAAGTACCTGCCTCAGCTCATCCTCACGGCGATCGCCACGCCCGTGCTCGTCGTGGTGATCTGGTGGCAGGACTGGATCTCGGGGGTCATCGTGGCGCTCACGCTGCCGATCATCCCCGTGTTCATGATCCTCATCGGCTGGGCCACTCGCTCGGTGCAGGAGAAGCAGTGGCAGAAGCTCTCGCGGCTGTCGACGGCGTTCCTCGACGTGGTGGGCGGGCTGTCGACGCTCAAGATCTACGGGCGCGAGGGGCGGCAGGGTGCCCGCATCCGCGCCGTCACCGAGGAGTACCGGGGGCAGACCATGAAGGTGCTGCGGGTGTCGTTCCTCAGCGGATTCGCGCTCGAGCTCGCCGCGAGCCTGTCGGTGGCGCTCGTGGCGGTGTCGGTGGGCATCCGCTTGATCGAGGGATCGCTGGGGCTCGGTGTCGGGCTGTTCGTACTGCTGCTCGCGCCTGAGGCTTTTCTGCCGCTGCGGAATGTGGGGGCGCAGTTCCATGCGGCGGCGGATGGGGTGGCGGCGTCGACCGAGGTGTTCGAGATCCTGGATGCGGGAGCCGGTAGTCCCATCCGGGAGACCCACGCCGACCAGAAGGCGGTCACCGGCCGCGCCGTCGATGTGGATTCCGGCGGGCTCACGGTCTCGGGGCTCGGTGTGCGGTACGGCGAGGCGGTGGCGTTCGAGGGGCTCGACGCGCGTGTGCCCGCCGGGAGCGTGACGGCGGTCACCGGGCCGAGCGGCAGCGGCAAGTCGTCGTTCGTGGCCGCGCTGCTCGGCTTCGCGGAGGCGGCGAGCGGGCGCATCGAGGTCGACGGCGCCGATGTCACCGACGCACCGGCACCCCGCGCGTGGATCTCGTGGGCCGGGCAGCGCTCGACCCTCGTCTCGGGAACCGTGCTCGGCAACGTCGCGCTCGGCGACGCGGAGCCCGATCCGGAGCGCGCTCGTGCGGCACTCGATCTCGCGGGGGCCGAGGGCATCCCGCTCGACGGCGTGATCGATGCGCGCGGCGAGGGGCTCTCGGGCGGGCAGGCGCAGCGCGTGGCGAGTGCGCGCGCCGTCTACCGGGCTCGGCGCCTCGACTGCCGGGTGGTGGTCTTCGACGAGCCGACGTCGGCGCTCGACGCCGAGACGGAGCACGCGGTAATCCGGTGCCTCCGGGCGCTCGCCGCCGAGGGGCGGGCCGTCGTGGTGGTGAGCCACCGTCGTGCGGTCATCGAGGCCGCCGACCACGAGCTGCGGTTCGGCGTGCCAGTGGCCGGGGGTGTGTCGTGAGGCGGGCGGAGGTGCTGCGGCTCGCGCAGCCGCGGCTGCGGCGGTTCCTGCCCGGCATCGTGTTCGGGCTGCTGAGTGCGCTCTGCGCCGTGGCGCTGCTTGCCACTTCGGCGTACCTCATCACGCGGGCGGCCGAGCAGCCGCCCATCCTGTACCTCTCGATGGCCATGGTGGGAGTGCGGGCGTTCGCCCTCGGGCGAGCGGCGTTCCGCTATGTGGAGCGGTTGTTCGCGCACGATGCGGCGTTCGCCACCATGCCGGAGCTTCGTGTGGGGGTGTACGAGCGGCTCGTGCCCGTCTCGCCCGACGGCCTCGGTCGCAGTCGGCGCGGTGACCTGCTGAGCCGTCTGGTGTCGGATGTCGACGAGCAGCAGAACCTGCCGCTGCGGGTGGTCTCGCCGCTCGTGGTGTCGGGCCTCACGGCGGTGGCTGCGGTCGTGGTGGTGTGGCTGCTGCTGCCCTCGGCGGGGATCATCCTGCTCGCCGGGCTCGTGCTGGCGGGGGTTCTCGGCACCGCGGTGAACGCGGTGGTGTCTGCGCGGCAGGAGCGCGCGGTGGCCGGACTCCGCGGCGACTACCAGGCCGAGCTCGCCGACCACCTCGAGAACCTCGACCTGCTCGTCGCCTACGGGGCCGACTCGTCGCACCGGGCCGAGCTCGCTCGACGCGACGAGTCGCTCACCCGCGCGCTCGTGCGTCGGGCGGCGGGATCTAGTGTCACCGCGGCCCTCGTGGCCTCTGTCTCGGGGGTCGTCACGGTGCTCGCGCTCGTCGTGGGCATCCCGCAGCTCGGCAGCGGTGGTTTCGACGGGCCGGCGCTCGCCGTGATCGCCCTCGTGCCGCTCGCCGTCTTCGAGGTCTTCGCCATGGTGCCGCTCGCCCTCGGCGCCTGGCGCCAGGTCGCCGCGAGCGCCACCCGCATCGCCACCGTCGTGCCCGACGAGGTCCCCCGCGGAATCCCCGTCGACCCACCCCCCACCCTCACGCCCTTCCCTGGTGGTGCCACCTCCGCGGCCACCTCCACTTCCGCGGGTGCGGCCACCTCCACCCCCACCTCCGCGGGCGCGGCCACCTCCACCCCCACCTCCGCGGGCTCGGCCACCTCCACCCCCACCTCCGCGGGCTCGGCCTCCTCCACTCCCACCTCCGCGGGCTCGGCCCGGGGGCGCGGGGTGCGGGTGTCGCTGCGGGGGGTGACCGCTCGGTGGCCGGGGGAGGGGGCGCCCGTGGCGCTCGGGCCCGTGTCGCTCGAGCTCGGGGCCGGCGATCGGATGCTCGTGCGCGGGCCGAGCGGCTCGGGCAAGACCACGCTCGCCCACGTGCTCGTGCGCTTCCTCGACCACGAGGGCGAGTTCCTCCTCGACGGCGTCGACGTGCGGCAGTACCCGCAGTCGGAGGTGCGCCGGGTCATCGGTCTCTGCGAGCAGCGGCCCTACCTCTTCGACGACGACATCCGCCAGAACCTGCTCTTCGCCCGCGACACCGCCTCCGACGGCGAGCTGCTCGACGTGCTCGACCGCGTGGGCCTCGCCGACTGGGTGCGGGAGCGCGGCGGGCTCTCGGCGCGCGTGGGGGATCGCGGATCCCTCGTCTCCGGCGGTCAGGCCCAGCGCCTCGCGCTCGCCCGCGCTCTGCTCGCCGACTTCCCGGTGCTCGTGCTCGACGAGCCCACCGCCAACGTCGACCCCGACCGCGCCGACCTCCTGCTCGAGCAGCTGCTCGCCGCGGCGGCCGACGACTCCCGCGCCGTGCTCCTCATCTCGCACACCCCCGTGCCCGCCGGCCTCGTCACCTCCACCCTCGAACTCCGCGCCCCGACCACTCCCTGACCCGCGGAGGCTAGAGGGGGCGGGCGAGGGCCTCGAGGCGCTTCTGCCAGGTGGCCGCGCGGGTCGGGCGCACCACCACGACGGGGCCGTCGATCCACGCGTCGACCACGCTGATGCCGTGCAGCGCGCTCACCACCCACACCTCGCAGCCCTCGAGATCCGCAGGCCGGGCCCGTTCCTCCACGACACGGGTGCCCGTGGCCGAGGCGATCAGCCGGATGCTCCTCGCCGTCACGCTCGACACCCGCGCCAGGTCGCCTGCGGGGGCTGCGAGGGTCTCGCCGCGCCACCACAGCACCGCCGAGCTCGAGCCGTCCACCACGAGGCCGTCGTGCAGCAGCACGACCTCGTCGGCGCCGTTCTCCTGCGCAGCGGCGCGCAGCGAGAGGAGGTGCTCGAGGTCGGGCCCCTTCACGCGCGGCACGCGGCGGGGGTCGGCACCGACGTGGGTGGTGAGCACGGCGGATTCGCGCCGCCTCGGCGCCACCCGCACCCGCAGCCGCAGCTCGGGGGTGCCGTCGGCCTCGAGCGCCGCGAGCTCCACCCGCGGGAAGAGCGCCGCACCGCGGTACGCCCGCAGCCGCCCGATCGCGGCCCCCCAGAACGCATCGACAACCTCGGCAGCCGGCCACGTTGGTGCGACGTCGGCGAGCACGCTCGATGCGGGGAGCCCCGCGGCGGCGCGCTCGACCTCGCGCGATCCGCTCGATGGCTTCCTCTCGGCGATGCCCGCGCGGAAGCGCTCGTGGTGGGTCTCGAGCGCCCGTGCCCGCCCCTCGGCGGAGACGAAGAAGGAGTCGGCCACGAGCAGGGCACGATGCGCCTCGAGCGGGCGCTCCACGAGGGCACCGTCTCGCCACACGAAGGTCGCTGGGGCCTCGGCCACGCGCGCTCCCTCCGTCGATTGCACGATCTACGCTAGTACAGTGCCGCCGACGCTCATCCGACGCCCTCTGGCCGTCGCGGCAGACCCGGCGGAGGTGTTCCAGGCGCTCGCCGGTGACGCCGAGAACGCCTTCTGGCTCGACAGCGGCCCCACGGCCACCACGGGCCGCAGCTACCTCGGCGTCCCCGCGGCAGTGCACCCCTGCCGCTCCTGGGCCGACCTCCGCGCCCTCCTAGCCGACCTCGGCCCCCTCCCGCCCGAGCCGGCACCCCTCCCGCCCGAGTCGGCACCCTTCTCGCCCGAGCCGGAACCCCTTTCGCCCGAGCCGACATCCCTTCCGACTGCACCCAACGGCCCTCGTTTCCACCTCGGCTGGGTCGGGTGGCTGTCCTACGAGCTCGGCCTCCCCGATGGCGCTTCCGTCGGACCCGATGCCGCCATGCTCCTCCGGGTCGACAGGGCTGTCGAGTTCGACCACGCCACCGGTGAAGTCACCCTCCTCACCCTCCGGGATCCGGATGCGGCCGCGTGGCTCGACCGCATCGAAGCGCTCATCACCTCGCTCACCCGCCGCACGACACATTCGCCCCTCGACACCGGTGCGCATCCGCTGTCCGTCGACGAGCTCGCGCATCCGTCGCCCGGGGCCGGGGCCGGGGCCGGCGTCGGGGCGCCCGCGCTCGTGGCGCGGCCGCGCCACAAGTACCGCGCCTACGCCGCACTCGTCGACGCGTGCAAGGCCACCATCGCCCGCGGCGACGCCTACCAGCTCTGTCTCACCAACGAGTTCCGCGTGGACGTGCGGCCCGATCCGCTCTCCACCTACCTCCGACTGCGCACCCTCAGCCCCACCCACCACGGCGGCTACCTCAAGGTGGGGGAGCGGGCCCTGCTGAGCGCCTCGCCCGAGCAGTTCCTCGCCGTCACCGCCGATGGAACGGTGTCGAGCAAACCCATCAAGGGCACCCGCCCCCGAGGCGCAGGCCCGGTGGAGGACGCCCTGCTCGCCCGAGAGCTCGCGGCGAGCGCGAAGGAACGCGCCGAGAACCTCATGATCGTCGACCTCGTGCGCAACGACCTCTCGAAGGTCGCCGCGCTCGGTACCGTCGCGGTCCCGGTGCTGCTCGAGGTGGAGACGTACCCCCAGGTGCACCAGCTCGTGAGCACCGTGCAGGCCACACTCGCCGAGGGGCGCACCGGCCTGGACGCCGTCGAGGCGTGCTTCCCCGCCGGATCCATGACGGGCGCGCCCAAGCGGAGCGCCGTGCGCCGCCTCGCCGAGCTCGAGGCGGCGCCCCGCGGCATCTACTCGGGAGCCTTCGGGTACTTCTCCCTCGACGGCGCCGTCGACCTCGCCATGGTCATCCGCAGCATCGTGATCGACGGATCGGGTGCGAGCGTCGGGGCAGGCGGAGGCATCACCGCCCTGTCGGAGCCCTGGGACGAGGTGGAGGAGACCCGGGTGAAGGCGTCGGCCCTGCTCGCGGTGCTCGGCGCGCGCAGCCCCGAGCCGGAGGAACGCCCGGCAGCAAGGGTGCCGGACAGCGGCCCCCGCCGGGAACGCGCGAACGTTTAGTACTGTTGTCTCCTGGTGCGCCTCGCGCGCCGTTCCGAGCACCTCACCCCACGACCCCCGCCGGCCGACCGGTGTGAGACGCTGCGCACGCAACGAATGAGAGTCCTGTGGTCACCGAGAACACGTCTGCCCCCGAGTCGCGCGACGACGAGGGCGCCGAGCGCTACGACTTCCAGAGCATCCAGAACAAGTGGCAGCCGATCTGGGAGGAGCAGAAGCCCTTCCGCACCGACATCGAGGGCGACAAACGCCCCCGCAAGTACGTGCTCGACATGTTCCCCTACCCCTCCGGCGACCTGCACATGGGCCACGCCGAGGCCTACGCGCTGGGCGACGTCATCGCGCGCTACTGGCGCCAGCAGGGCTTCAACGTGCTGCACCCCATCGGCTGGGACTCCTTCGGCCTCCCCGCCGAGAACGCCGCCATCAAGCGCGGCCTCGACCCGCGCCAGTGGACCTACGACAACATCGAGCAGCAGCGCACGAGCATGAAGCGCTACGCGACCAGCTTCGACTGGGACCGCGTGCTGCACACCTCCGACCCCGAGTACTACAAGTGGAACCAGTGGCTGTTCCTCAAGATGTACGAGAAGGGCCTCGCCTACCGCAAGGCCAGCTGGGTCAACTGGGACCCGGTGGACCAGACCGTGCTCGCCAACGAGCAGGTGCTGGCCGACGGCACGTCCGAGCGCTCGGGCGCCGTCGTGGTGAAGAAGAAGCTCACGCAGTGGTACTTCCGCATCACCGACTACGCCGACCGCCTGCTCGACGACCTCAAGCAGCTCGAGGGCACGTGGCCGTCGAAGGTCATCGCCATGCAGCGCAACTGGATCGGCCGCTCCATCGGCGCCGACGTCGACTTCGCCATCGAGGGCCGCGAGCTCCCCGTCACCGTCTTCACCACCCGCCCCGACACGCTCTACGGTGCGACCTTCATGGTGGTCGCCCCCGATTCCGAGATCGCCCAGGAGCTCGTGGCCAACGGCTCGTCGGATGAGGTGCGCGAGCGCTTCGCGAAGTACCTCGCCGACGTGCAGAAGTCGTCCGAGACCGAGCGCCAGGCCACCGACCGCCCCAAGACGGGCATCTTCCTCGAGCGCTACGCGATCAACCCCGTCAACGGTGAGCGCCTGCCCATCTGGGCCGCCGACTACGTGCTGGCCGACTACGGCCACGGCGCCGTCATGGCCGTGCCCGCCCACGACCAGCGCGACCTCGACTTCGCGCGCGCCTTCGGCCTGCCGGTGCGGGTCGTGGTCGACACGCTGGCTCCCGTCACGGGTGTCATCCCCGTGCTCGACCCCGACGACCTGCCCGAGCTCGAAGACCTCAACCCCGGCACCACGGGCATTGCGCTCGCCGGCGAGGGCCGTCTCATCAACTCCGGATCGCTCGACGGGCTCTCGAAGTCCAACGCGATCCGCAAGATCATCGAGGTGCTCGAGCAGGCGGGCACGGGCCGCCCGGCCAAGAACTACCGCTTGCGCGACTGGCTCATCTCGCGGCAGCGCTACTGGGGCACGCCCATCCCGATCATCCACGGCGAAGACGGCTCCGAGCATCCCGTGCCCGAGGACCAGCTGCCCGTGCTGCTGCCGCCCACCGAGGGTCTCAACCTCACGCCCAAGGGCACGTCGCCGCTCGGTGGCGCCGAGGACTGGGTGAACGTGCCGAACCCGGTCGACGGATCGCCGGCTCGCCGTGACCCCGACACCATGGACACGTTCGTAGACAGCTCGTGGTACTTCCTCCGCTTCCTCTCACCGAACGACGACACGAAGGCCTTCGACCCGCGCGAGGTCGACAAGTGGGCGCCCGTCGACCAGTACGTGGGCGGCGTGACGCACGCCATCCTGCACCTGCTCTACGCCCGCTTCATCACCAAGGTGCTCTTCGACCTCGGGTACGTCTCGTTCACCGAGCCGTTCAGCGCGCTGCTCAACCAGGGCATGGTGCTCATGGAGGGCTCGGCGATGTCGAAGTCGAAGGGCAACATCGTCAAGCTCTCCGACCAGCTCGACGAGCACGGTGTGGATGCGGTGCGCCTCACCATGGCGTTCGCCGGCCCGCCGGAGGACGACATCGACTGGGCGGATGTCTCGCCGGCCGGTTCGGCCAAGTTCCTGGCGCGGGCGTGGCGGCTCGTGGGCGACGTGACGTCGTCGCCGTCGGTCAACTGGCGTGACGGGGATCGTGCGCTGCGTCGGGTGACGCACCGCTTCCTCGCCGAGGCGCCAGGGCTCATCGAGGCGTTCAAGTTCAACGTGGTGGTGGCGCGGCTCATGGAGCTCGTCAACGCGGCGCGCAAGGCCATCGATTCCGGCCCCGGTGGCGGCGACCCCGCCGTGCGGGAGGCCGTGGAGACGGTGGCGCTCGGGCTGTCGCTGTTCGCGCCGTACACGGCGGAGGACATGTGGGAGCGGCTCGGCTACGAGCCCTCGATCGCCAACTACCGCTGGCGCGGGGCGGATCCGTCGCTGCTGACCGAGGAGACCGTCACCGCTGTGGTGCAGGTCGACGGCAAGGTGCGCGACCGCATCGAGGTGTCGCCGAAGATCGACGGGGCTGCCCTCGAGGCTGCGGCGCGCGAGCTGGCGTCGGTGACGCGGTCGATCGGGGATCGCACGGTGGTGACGGTCGTGGCGCGTGCGCCGCGGCTGGTCAACTTCGTGACCCGGCCGTCGTCGTAGGGGCTCTTTCGTAGGGGCTCCGTCGTAGCGGCTCTTCCGCAGGGGCTCCGTCGTAGAGGCTCCGTCGTAGGGGCTCCTGCGGCAGAGTCTCCTCCGGCACGGTCTCCGGAGGGGTCTGCTCCGGCAGGGTCTGCTCCGGCACGATCTTCTCCGGCACCGCCCCTGGGGAGAGTGGTTCTCTCCCCAGATCTGCGGATACGCCATGCTGTCGCGCCGGAGATTCCTACAGTGGCGCCATGTCACGATCAGGATCCCTCCCGGCCAGCCCAGCGGATGCGCGCAACGAGCCGCCTCCGGATCCGGACCGCGCGGCGCCGTCCGCCCGTGGCAGGATCGCCATCGGTGCCGCGATCGTGCTCGTCGTGCTCGCGCTGGTGGCGTCGGTGCTCATCACGGCGCTCTCGCCGGTGGGGGCGACCACGGTGTTCGCTTCCGACCCCACTCAGCCCGGCTCCACGGGCTCCGACGCCGCTCAAACAGGCCCCGCTGGATCCGGCCAGGCTGGATCCGGCCCCGCTGGGTCTCCACCTGCCTCGGCGATCCCTCCGGGCGCGACGGGGGTTGCTCCAGCGGGAGAGGGTGGGTCCGTCGCTGGGGACACGGCTGGGGCGGAGGTGGGTGGGTCGCGGGCGTCGATCCTCGTGCACCTGCTCGGGGCGGTGGCCCGGCCGGGTGTCTACGAGCTCGCGGAGGGATCGCGGGCGGTGGATGCGGTGGCGCTCGCGGGTGGGTTCACCGAGACGGCCGACCAATCCTCGCTCAACCTCGCGCGCATTCTCGTGGACGGTGAGCAAGTGCGTGTGCTCGCGGTAGGGGAGACCCCACCGGTGGCGGCCCCTGGCTCAGGCGCGGGCGGCGGTTCTGGCGGCGGTGGATCTGCTGGCGGTGGCGGTGGATCCGGTGGTGCTGGTGCTTCAGTCGGCGGCGGGTCTGGTGGGGGCGCGAGCGGTGGTGGAGCGGGTGGCGGTGCGGCCGGTGTGCTCATCAACCTGAACGCTGCCACGGCACTGGACCTCGACACGCTGCCTCGCATCGGCCCCGCCATGGCGGAGCGCATCATCTCCTGGCGCGACGAGAACGGGCCGTTCAGCTCGGTCGACGACCTCCTGCAGATCACGGGCATCGGCGACAAGACCCTCGAGTCCCTCCGCCCCCTCGTCACCGTCTGAGCGCTCACGCCGTGCCTCTCGACCTCCGACTCGCACCTCCCGCGGTCGCAGCCTGGCTCACGGCGCTAGCACTCATCGGCGCCCCACCCCTCGCGGCCCCCGCCGCCGCAGCAGCCTGGCTCGTCACGCTCACCCTCGCGCTCCTCTGCATCCGCAGGGCGACCCCATCCACCAGCCGGAGCACCCCACCCACCAGCCACCGCGACCCACCCATCACCCACCGCATCCCACCCATCAACCACGGCGACCCGCCTATAGGTCACCGCAACCCACCCATCACCCACCGCATCCCACCCATCAACCACGGCGACCCGCCTATAAGTCACCGCAACCCACCCATTGGTCACCGCGAGCCAGTCGTCGGCCGCCGTGATCCACCCTTCGCGGTGGCCAGTCTTGCGCCAAGACCCCCGAGATCGGTTCACCTGGGAGGGCTGTCTCGGGCGCGTGGCGTGTGGCGGGTGCTGCTCCCCGGTGTCGCCCTGGCCGCCGCATCTGCAGCGCTCATCTGCACGTCGGTGGTCGCCCTGGGCCACTTGCGGCACCCGCCGGCCCTCGATCTGCCCGGCCCGCGCACCGGCACCGCCATCCTCACCATCACCGGCACCGTGGACGAGACCGACGCGCCGACCCTTGGCGCTCCCGGAGGTGCCGGTGCTGGTGGTGGTGGCGGTGCGGGGAGTGTCGCCCTGCCCGTCAGGGTCATGGTGGAGGCCTCGCTGGAGGGGTTCTCGTTCGGTGGACGCTCGGTGTCCGCGCGCTCGCCCACGCTCGTCTTCGCGACACTCGATACGTCGGCACTGTCGGCACGATCTGCATCGGCGGCATCGGCACCATCGATGGCTTCGTTGGAATCGGCATCGGTGGGCCTGGCATCGGCGCCGGGATCGGCGGGTGGGGGGCTTGCGATCGGGGCGCGGGTGAGCGCTCGGGGCACCTTGACGCCGGTGGAGGCGGGGGAGTCTAGGGAGTTCCTGTTCTTCGCGCGGGGCGGGCTCGAGGTGGTCGGGGATCCTCCGTGGAGCGTCGCCTGGGCCCACGGCATGCGCGACGCCTTCCGCGAAGCCACCTCCGAGCTCCCCGGCGACGGCGCAGACCTCCTCACAGGCCTCGCCATCGGCGACGACACCGAGGTCACCGACGACCTGCGCGACGCCATGACCGTCACAGGCCTCACCCACCTCACTGCGGTCTCCGGCGCCAACTGCGCCATCGTGGTGGCCGCCGTGATGCTGGTGGGCGGCGCCCTCGGCCTGCGTCGCCGCGTGCGGGTGGCGGTGGCGATCCTCGTGCTCGTGCTCTTCGTGGTGCTCGTCACCCCCGAACCGAGCGTGCTGCGCGCCGCCACCATGGCCGTGATCGTGCTGGTGGCCCTCGCCCTCGGCCGACCCGCCGCCGGCATCCCGCCGCTCTGCCTCTCGGTCGTCGTGCTGCTCGCTCTCGACCCGTGGCTCGCCCGCAGCGCCGGCTTCGCGCTCTCGGTGCTCGCCACCGCGGGGCTGCTGCTGCTCACGCGCCCGCTCACCGCTCTGGTGTCGCGGTGGGTGCCCCCGGTGCTCGCCGTCGCGATTGCGGTGCCCGTCGCCGCCCAGCTCGCCTGCCAGCCGATCCTCTTCCTCCTCGCACCTCAGCTCACGCCCTACACGGTGCCCGCCAACCTGCTCGCGGAGCCCGCCGCCGCCGCGGTGAGCGTGCTCGGCCTCATCGTCTGCCTGCTGGCCGTCGTGGCGCCGGGGGTCGCCGAGGTCGCGGCGTGGCTGCCCTGGCTGCCGTCGGCCTGGATCGGAGCGGTCGCCCGCTTCTTCGCGGCAGCGCCCCTCGCCGCCATCGACCTGCCCGACAGCGTGCCGGCCTCGGTGGGCGCCGTGCTCATGCTCGTCCTCCTCGGGGTGGCGCTCCACCGCAGACGCACCCAGCCGAGGGTCGCGCGCGCTGCGGCGCTCGCCATGGTGCTGAGCGCCGTGGTGGTCGCCGGGGCGCTCGCCGGTGGCGCCGTGGGTCGCAACGGGGCCGTGCCGCCGGACTGGCAGCTCGCCGCCTGCGACATCGGCCAGGGAGACGCCGTGCTCGTGCGGAGCGCAGGCCTCACCGCACTGATCGACGTGGGCCCCGATCCGGAGCCGCTCGCTGCCTGCCTGCAGGATCTGGGCATCGAACGTCTCGATCTGCTCGTGCTCACCCACTACGACCTCGATCACGTCGGCGGCCTCGACGCCGTGCTCGGCCGCGTGGATCGGGCCCTCGTGGGCCCCACCGACGGCCCACCCGACGAGCGGCTGCTCGACACGCTCCGCACCCACGGGGCCGAAGTCGTGCCGGCCTCGCGCGGACTCACCGGTACCTTGGGCCGCTACCGCTTCGACGTGCTCTGGCCACCCGACCCCGCCGGTCGGGCCACGCCCCTGGTCGGCAACGATGCGAGCATCATCATGGAGTTCAGCGGACCGCTCCGGATGCTCTTCCTCGGCGACCTGGGGGAGCTCGCGCAGAGCGCGCTCGACTCCACCGCCACCCCCACCGAGGTCGACGTGGTGAAGGTCGCCCACCACGGCAGCGCCGACCAGAGCGATGCCCTCTATCTCGCGCTCCGAGCCCGCGTCGGCATCATCTCGGTGGGTGCCGACAACACCTACGGCCACCCCACCGACAGCCTCCTGGCGCTCCTCGCCCGAGCGGGAACGGAGACCTTCCGCACCGACACCGGCGGCCTCATCGCCCTGGCAGGCACCTCAGCCCACCTCACCGTCTGGACGGAGAACCCTCCGACCCGTGCGCCCCCGTGACGCGCACGCACTGTCACCCCGACCGGCGGCCTCCGCGATGGCGGCGGCGGTGGCGGTGGCCGCTACGCGGCGTCGGGGGTCGCGGGTAGGCTGGAGGCTGGTCGACGGAGCGGGCGAGGAGCACGGTATGGCGGTCGCGAGAGGCGGCAGGTCCACCGCGAAAGCGGGCAGCAAGGCGACCGCGAAGATCGCGATCCCGCAGCTGGAGTGGAATCAGATCCGCCCCGCCCCGGTGGTGCTCGTGAGCGGCACCGAGGGGTTCCTCGCCGACCGCGCCATCCGTCAGCTGCGCGACCTCCTGAAGGCCGAGGATCCGAGCCTCGAGATCAGCGACATCGACGCCGCGTCGTACGCGCCCGGCGAACTGCTCTCGCTCGCGAGCCCCTCGCTCTTCGGCGAGCCGAGGCTCATCAGGATCACCTCGGCCGAGAAGTGCACCGACGCCCTGATCGACGACATCATCTCCTACCTCGACCTCCCGGCCGACGACACCTACGTGGTGCTCCGCCACGGCGGCGGCGTGCGCGGCAAGAAGATGCTCGAAGCCGTGCGGGCGGCCGCGGGAGTGGCCGAGGAGGTCGTCTGCACCGAGCTCAAGCGCGATGCCGACAAGTACGAGTTCGCCTCCGCCGAGTTCCGCGCCGCGGGCAAGCGCGTCTCACCCGGGGCCATCCGGGCACTCGTGTCGGCGTTCAGCGACGACCTCGCCGAGCTCTCCTCCGCCTGCACGCAGCTCATCTCCGACACGAGCGAGGAGATCACCGAGGTCACGGTCGAGCGCTACTACGCCGGCCGGGTCGAGACCAACGCCTTCGCCGTGGCCGACTCCGCCATCGGCGGCAGCTACGGCGACGCGCTCGCTCTGCTGCGGCACGCGCTGGCCTCGGGTGCCGATCCCGTGCCGATCGTCGCCGCGTTCGCCATGAAGCTCCGCACCATGGCCAAGGTGCTCGGCACCCGGGGCGGATCGGGCCAGCTGGCCGGTCAGCTCGGCATGGCGCCCTGGCAGGTCGACCGCGCTCGCCGCGACCTCTCGGGGTGGACGGGCGAGGGCCTCGGCCGCAGCATCCAGGTGCTCGCCGAGACCGACGAGAGCGTGAAGGGCGCCGGCCGCGACCCCGTCTTCGCCCTCGAGCGCATGATCGGCATCATCTCGTCCCGGGGCACCCTCTAGCATTCCGATTCGGGGGCGGTGCGCCTGAGCATCCGGATGCGGGTGCAGGGTGCTGCGCACCGCATGCAGGCGCCGAGCGCACGAAAGAGGGCCCCGCCGAAGCGGAGCCCTCTCGAGAGTGTGCTGCGATCAGATCGCGTCGACCAGCTTGGCGATCGACGACTTGCGGTTCGCGGCCTGGTTCTTGTGGATGACGCCCTTCGACGCGGCCTTGTCGAGCTTCTTGCCCGCGAGCAGGAGAGCGGTCTGAGCCGTCGCCTTGTCGCCGGCTGCCGCGGCGGTGCGCGTGGCGCGGATCGCGGTCTTGAGCTCGCTCTTGACCGCCTTGTTGCGCTCCTGAGACTTCTTGTTGGTGCCGATGCGCTTGATCTGCGACTTGATGTTTGCCACGGAAATAACCCTCTGTATCTGTTCGGATGAATGCGGTGCGAAGCTCCGCTGCGGCCGAGCCGCGGAAAGAGCCACTCGCTGCACCCAACTGATCTCGCATGGATGCGTAAGCCAACAGGCAACATTACCAGGTCCTGAGCGGCAGAACAATCCGAGCTGCTGCAACGGGTACCGTGAAGAGCATGCCTCGCCTCGCTGCGCACACCGACTCGGTCCCGCCCTCCGGCATCCGCCGCATCTTCGAACTCGCGCACTCCCTCGACGACGTCATCTACCTCGCCATCGGCGAACCCGATGTGAGCGTCGATCCCGACATCCTCGCGGTGGGTTCCGATGCCTGGCTCGCCGACGACACGGGCTACACACCCAACGGCGGCATCACCGAGCTCCGTGAGGCCATCGTGAAGACGGTCGCGGAGCGCAACGGCATCCACACCGACCTCGAACGGGTCTGGGTCACGAACGGCGCCACCCAGGCGCTCTCGCTCGCGTTCTCCATCCTGCTCGACCCCGGCGACGAGGTGCTCATCCCCGACCCCGGCTACACGACGTTCTCGATGAACGCCCACCTGGCCTCGGCCACCCCGGTGCCCTACCCCTTGCGCCCCGAGGCCGACTTCGCCCCGGATCTCGACGAGCTCCACCGCCTGGTGACGGATCGCACACGCCTGCTCGTGGTCAACTCCCCGTCGAACCCCCTCGGCGCCGTCTTCGATCGCGCGACGCTGCAGTCCCTGCTCGACTTCGCGCGCGAGCACGACCTCTGGGTGCTGAGCGACGAGGTCTACGAGCGCTTCAGCTACGACCGCCCCCACGTGAGCCTGGCGAGCCTCGACGGCGAGGAGCGGGTGCTCACGGCCTTCTCCGCGTCGAAGACCTACGCCCTCACGGGCGCGCGGGTGGGCTGGCTGCTCACGCCGCCTGGCTTCGCCCCGCTGCTGCGCTCGGTGCAGGAGGCCACGGTGAGCTGCATCAACACCCCGGCCCAGCGCGCTGTGGCCGCGGCGCTGACCGGTCCGCAGCACCACGTCGACGAGGCCGCGGCGCACTACCGCGCCAACCTCGCAGCGGCGACGGCCCTGCTCGACGAGCGCGGCATCCACTACCTCGAACCCACCGGGGCGTTCTACCTCTGGGTCGACGTCTCGCACGCGACCGATGGCGACGTGGCCGGCTGGGCGGAGCGCTTCCTCGTGGAGCAGCGCGTCGCCGTGGCCCCCGGAAGCGCGTTCGGGCGCGTGGGGGAGGGATGGATCCGCCTCTGCGTAGCCGCCTCCGAGGCCGACCTTCTCGAGGGCATCCGCCGCCTCCCCGCCCCTGCGGCGCCCCGCCCATGAGGATCGCCGTCATCGGCGCCGGAGCCATAGGCGGCGCCACAGCCGCCATGGCCGACCGCGCGGGCCACGACGTGGCCGTCACAGCCCGAGGCGCCCAGCTCGATGCCCTCCGCACCACCGGCCTCCACCTCACCGGCGCCTGGGGCGACCACCTCGCCCACCCGCACGCCACGGCCGCCCTCGACGCGACCCCCGAGCTCGCCATCCTCGCCGTCAAGGCCCAGGATGCGCCGGCAGCCCTCGCCGAGAACGCCCCCTTCCTCGAGGGCGTGCCGCTCATCGTGGTGCAGAACGGCCTGGGCGGCGCGGAGGCGGCGGCGAAGCAGCTCGAGGGCACACCGGTCATCGGAGCGCTCGCGCTCTACGCGGCCTCGTTCCTCGAGCCGGGCCGCATCACCATCACCACGGGCGGTGCGACCTACCTAGGCCGCCTGACAGACACACCCGAGGCCGTGTTCGAGACCGCCGCCGACACCCTGCGCGGCATCCTCGACACCCGCCTCACCGCCAACTTCGAGGGCGCGCAGTGGACCAAGCTCATGGTCAACCACGTCAACGCCCTCCCCGCCATCACGGGCCTCTCGGTGCAGCAGACCATCGCCGACCCCCGCCTGCGCGCGGTCCTCACCGCGAGCATGCAGGAGACGATCGGTGTCGCCCGCGCCTCCGGCGTGCACTTCGAGTCGCTGCTCGGCCTCGACGACCGCCTGCTGCGCGCGGTCGGCCGCCTGCCCCGCGCGCTCGCGCAAGTGCTTCCCCTCGTGATGGGCAGGCGCATGGGGGCGACGCCCAACCCGGGGTCGACTCTGCAGAGCATCCGTCGCGGTCAGCGCACCGAGATCGACCACCTCAACGGCGCCGTCGTGGCGGCGGCAGCCGCGGCAGGCCGACGCGCCCCCATCAACGAGGCGCTCGTCTCACTCGTGCACGACGTCGAGCGCACGAGCACCTTCTTCACCCCGGACGAGGTGCGCGCCGCCATCCGCCTCTGAGGCGAGGTGAGGCGAGGCGAGTCGAGTCGAGGCACCAGCTCAGCGCACGTACGACCCCGAGCGCAGCTCCTCCACGAGCGTCGGCCCGTTCGGCTCCCACCCCAGATCGATCCGCGCCAGAGACCCGGTCGCCTGCTGATCGAGCAGCAGCGCATCACCGAACTCCTCACCGAGCCGTGCGTGCACGTCCTCCACCGAGGTCGGCGCGACCCGACCGCCCAGCCCGGCGGCCTCGGAGGCCGCCTCCCCGAGCGAGCGCACCGTGGGGTTCTCGCCGCTCGCGCCGATGTAGTACGAACCGCCCTCGGCCAGGTCGAACGCGAGCACGTAGAGCTCGGCGAGGTCGTCGACGAACACCGTCGTCCAGTGCTGCGACCCGGATCCGATCAACGACAGTGCAGACGAACCGGACGAGTCGGAGACCTGCGGCGCCGACGCCACGAGGTTCGGGATGCCGCCCCCGTGCCCGAACACCACGGCGGGCGCGATGATGCTGGTCTTGATGCCGACCGCCGTGCGCACCCGCCCCTCCACGGACGGCCGCCACGAGGTGAGGGCGGGAGGAGCGAACGGGCTCTCCTCGGTGAGATCGCTGCCGGCCCCGAAGATCCAGATGCCGCTCGTGTGCACGTAGGGCTTGTCGCTGCCCTCGAGCCCGGCGAAGACCGCGGAGACGAAGGTGTCGTCGGTCGGAGCGCTCGACTCGTCGCCGGGGGAGGCGGTGTGGATGACGCCGTCGCTGTCGAGGGCGAGGTGCGTCACGATGTCGCGGTCGGTGAGGTCGCCGAGCACGGCGGTGGCGCCGACGGCCTCCACCTCCCGCGCCTTCTCCTCGGAGCGCACAAGGGCGACGACGGCGCGGCCCTGGCCGCGGAGCTGACGGAGGACTGCGGAACCGATGTATCCGGTCGCGCCGGTGAGGAGGATGGCCATGTGTCGATCTAACCGAACAACACCCCGACCATTCCACTCATGACGCTGTGAGTCCGCCCCGCGGGTGACGTGGCAGAATAGGGCGTCCGGCGATCCGGTCCGACCGACCCAGAGGAATGCGTGAGTCCCCAATCACTGAAGGCGCTGCAGCCCGCCTCCACCGACCCCGCGTTCATCCGCAACTTCTGCATCATCGCGCACATCGACCACGGCAAGTCCACGCTGGCCGACCGCATGCTCGGCATCACCGGCGTCGTGAGCGACCGCGACATGCGCGCCCAGTACCTCGACCGCATGGACATCGAGCGCGAGCGCGGCATCACGATCAAGAGCCAGGCCGTGCGCATGCCCTGGTCGCTCGGTGACGACACCTTCGCGCTCAACATGATCGACACCCCCGGCCACGTCGACTTCTCCTACGAGGTCTCGCGGAGCCTCGCCGCCTGTGAGGGCGCCATCCTGCTCGTCGACGCCGCCCAGGGCATCGAGGCGCAGACCCTCGCCAACCTCTACCTGGCGCTCGAGAACGACCTCACCATCATCCCCGTGCTCAACAAGATCGACCTCCCGGCCGCCGATCCGGAGAAGTACGCCAAGGAGCTCGCCGGCCTCATCGGCGGCGACCCGAACGACGTGCTGCGCGTGAGCGGCAAGACGGGTCTCGGCGTCGAGGAGCTGCTCGACCGCGTCGTCGAGCGGATCCCGGCCCCCACGGGCGATCCGACGGCGTCGGCGCGCGCGATGATCTTCGACTCGGTCTACGACTCCTACCGCGGCGTGGTCACCTACGTGCGCATGATCGACGGTCACCTCAACCCGCGCGAGCGCATCCAGATGATGTCGACCCGTGCCACCCACGAGATCCTCGAGATCGGTGTGAGCTCCCCGGAGCCGACGCAGAGCAAGGGCCTCGGCGTGGGCGAGGTGGGCTACCTCATCACGGGTGTGAAGGATGTGCGCCAGTCCAAGGTGGGCGACACCGTCACCACGGCCGCCAAGCCCGCCACCCAGGCGCTGCCCGGCTACACCGAGCCCCTGCCGATGGTGTTCTCGGGTCTCTACCCCATCGACGGCAGCGACTACCCGGTGCTCCGCGAGGCCCTCGACAAGCTCAAGCTCAGCGATGCGGCGCTCGTCTACGAGCCCGAGACCTCCGTGGCACTCGGCTTCGGCTTCCGCTGCGGGTTCCTCGGCCTGCTGCACCTCGAGATCATCACCGAGCGGCTCGAGCGCGAGTTCAACCTCGACCTCATCGCCACCGCGCCCAGCGTGATCTACGAGGTCACCACGGAGGACAAGAAGACCGTCACGGTCACGAACCCGAGCGAGTTCCCCGGCGGCAAGATCATGAACGTCAAGGAGCCCGTGGTCAACGCGGCCATCCTGGCGCCCAAGGACTACGTGGGCACCATCATGGAGCTCTGCCAGGGCCGTCGAGGCATCCTGCAGGGCATGGACTACCTGGGTGAGGATCGCGTCGAGATCAAGTACACGATGCCGCTCGGCGAGATCGTGTTCGACTTCTTCGACAACCTCAAGTCGAAGACCGCGGGCTACGCGAGCCTCGACTACGAGCCCGCCGGCGAGCAGGAGGCCGACCTCGTGAAGGTCGACATCCTGCTGCAGGGCGAGCAGGTCGATGCGTTCAGCGCCATCGTGCACCGCGACAAGGCCTACGCCTACGGGGTGCTCATGACCGGGCGTCTCCGCGAACTCATCCCGCGCCAGCAGTTCGAGGTGCCCATCCAGGCCGCCATCGGCGCCAGGATCATCGCCCGCGAGTCCATCCGCGCCATGCGCAAAGACGTGCTCGCCAAGTGCTACGGCGGCGACATCTCGCGCAAGCGCAAGCTGCTCGAGAAGCAGAAGGAGGGCAAGAAGCGCATGAAGATGGTGGGCCGCGTCGAAGTGCCCCAGGAGGCCTTCATCGCAGCGCTCTCGGGCGATGTCGAGAAGAAAGACAAGAAGTGACCGTGGCGAGCGCACTCCCTGCTCGGCAGACCGCGGTCGACGCCCCGCTGAGCTACGCGGCCATCGGGGCCACCCAGTCGGCCGACCTGCTCTACTACCCGCCGAAGGGCTTCCGCCCGATGGAGCGGCGGGCGCGCATCGGATCGGGTTCCGCGCGCTTCGAGACCGCGAGCGCCAAGCTCATGGCGTGGGGCGTTCAGCGAGGCTCCGGCATCGTGGTCGGCGACATCCAGCTGCCCCCGCCCACCGACACCGACTACGTGGGCATCGTCTACGACGCCGACGGCAACCCCGTGGCCCCGCGCGACACCCACCCCGAGCAGGCCTACGGCGAAGACGGCACCCCGCTCGTCTCGCCCGGCGCCACCGCCGTGCTCTCGATCAAGGCCTTCGGGTTCACGTTCACCGCCCCCGTGCGGGTGGTCTACCTCGTGGAGGAGCCCGGCCGCCGCGGTTTCGCCTACGGAACCCTGCCCGGGCATCCGGAGTCGGGGGAGGAGAGCTTCGTGGTGGAGCACCTCTCCGACGACTCGGTCTGGATCGTCATCCGCGCCTTCTCTCGCCCGAGCACCTGGTTCTACCGGCTCGGCTATCCAGCCCTCCGCTTCATGCAGGCCCGCGCGACGCGCCGCTACCTCCGCTCGCTCTCGCCCGCGCGAGGGCTCTAGGCGGCCGTGCCCTCCGCTCTTCCGCTGGGCGATCCCGCTCCCGTCGACGGGCTGCTCCCGCTGCGCGGAGCCCCCTCCTCGGCCGATCGCGACTTCGGCCTCTACGTGCACGTGCCGTTCTGCCGGGTGCGCTGCGGCTACTGCGACTTCAACACCTACACGGCCACCGAGCTGCGGGGCGCCAAGCAGTCCGACTACGCCGACGAGGCCATCGCCGAGATGCGCTTCGCCGAGGGCGTGCTCGCGGCCTCAGGGGTGGCCGAGCGCCCGCTCTCCACGGTCTTCTTCGGCGGCGGCACCCCCACGCTGCTGCCGGCGCACCAGCTCGCCCAGATGCTCGGAGCCGCTCGCGACACGTGGGGCTTCGAACCGGGTGCCGAGATCACCACCGAGGCCAATCCCGACTCCGTCGACGCCGCCTACCTCGCCACCCTCGCCGACGCCGGGTTCACGCGGGTGAGCTTCGGCATGCAGTCGGCGGTGCCGAGCGTGCTGGCCACCCTCGAGCGCACGCACGACCCCGCGCGCATCCCGGATGTCGTGCGCTGGGCCCGCGATGCCGGTCTGCAGGTGAGCCTCGACCTCATCTACGGCACCCCGGGGGAGACGATCGACGACTGGCGGCGCTCGCTCGACGCGGTGCTCGAGAACCGCCCCGACCACGTCTCCGCCTACGCCCTCATCGTGGAGGACGGCACCAAGCTCGCCCGCCAGATCCGCACAGGCGTCGTGCCCGAGCCCTCCGACGATCTGCAGGCCGACATGTACGAGCTCGCGGATGCCACGCTCGCTGACGCGGGCTACGACTGGTACGAGGTGAGCAACTGGGCGCACCGCGAGACCGGGCAGCCCTCACGCCACAACCTCGGCTACTGGGTGGGCCACGACTGGTGGGGGATCGGCCCCGGCTCGCACAGCTACGTGGGCGAGACCCGCTGGTGGAACGTCAAGCACCCCGCCGCGTATGCCCAGCGCATGGCGGAGGGCACCTCACCTGCCGCCGGCCGGGAGACGATCGACGGCGACACGGCCGAGCTCGAGCGCGTGCTGCTGCTCACGAGAGTGCGCGGTGCGCTGCGCGTCGACACGCTCGCACCGGAGGCCCGCCGCGAGATCGCCGGACTCATCGCGGAGGGCCTGATAGACGGAAAAGCGGCGCTCCACGGGGCGGTCGAGCTGACCCTCGAGGGCCGTCTGCTCGCCGACGCCGTGGTGCGCCGCCTGACGTGATGCTTCGCGCTACTTGATGAAGCGGAAGTTGAAGAAGTAGCGGTAGGTGCCGCCGCCGTTGACCTTGACGCCCGCGATGATCGCGAGGATGAGGCCCACGATCTGCACGGCCCAGGCCAGGAAGTAGAACAGGAAGCCGATGAAGATGAAGGCCAGGATGGTGCCGATGATGTAGAGCCCCACCACGAAGATCGCGACGGTGATCTGGAAGTTCAGCGACTCCTTGGCCTCCTGGTTGGTGAGGGGCCCGCGATCCTTGAAGATCAGCCAGATGATGAGCGGCGGGATCCAGCCGAGGATGCCGCCGAGCTGGCCGAGCATCGCCCACTGCTTGTCCTCCGCGGGGGAGAGGGGTGCCTGCACGGGAGCGCCCTGGTAGCCGCCCTGCGGGTAGGCCTGCTGCTGCTGCTGGTAGCCGGGGGGCGGGGCCTGGTAGCCGGGCGGCGGGGCCTGGTATCCGGGGGGCGGAGCCTGGTAGCCGGGAGGGGGCGTCTGGCCGGGGGGAGGCGTCGGCTGGCCAGCGGCCGGATCGTACGGCGGCGTTGCGTTGGGGTCAGTCATTGTCTCGTTGCCTTTCAGACGGGGAGCAGGTGCTCGTATCAGAGGCAGGATAGCGCTCGGGCTGGCGCTGGGCAATGATTGAGACCCCGGGTGTCCGCCCCCGCAAGCCCCCGAGTGGGGATATGATTGGCACTCCGGATGCGTGAGTGCCAACCGCATCCCGAATCGGGGCTCCTCACCGGGCCCCCGCGAAGGGAGGAGGTTCGAGATGGTGTCGGAACGCAGTCTCGAAGTCCTCCGCGTGATCGTGCAGGACTACGTCGCCTCCCGCGAGCCCGTCGGTTCGAAGCGCATCGCCGAGCAGCACTCCTTCGGGGTCTCGGCGGCCACGATCCGCAACGACATGGCGCTGCTCGAGGAGGAGGAGCTCATCGCGGCTCCGCACACCTCCTCCGGTCGTGTGCCCACCGACAAGGGCTACCGCCTCTTCGTCGACCACCTCTCCGACCTGCGGCCGCTCAGCCAGGCCCAGCGCCACGCCATCGAGACCTTCCTCGGCTCCTCCGTCGACGTCGACGACGTGCTCGCCCGCACGGTGCGCCTTCTCTCGCAGCTCACCCACCAGGTGGCGCTCGTGCAGTACCCCTCGCTCTCGCAGGCGAGGGTGCGCCACGTGGAGGTCGTCGCCCTCACCACGCGTCGGCTCATGACCGTGGTCATCACGGATGCCGGGCACGTCGACCAGCGCGTCGTCGACGTCCCCGCCGATCTCGACGACGGGCTCATCGCCACTCTCCGCGCCCGCCTCAACGAGGTGCTCGCCGGTCTCACGGTCATCGAGGGCGCCGCGGCGCTCGCCGGGTTCGGCGACCGCTTCCCGCCCACCGAGCGCCCGGTCACCGACAGGGTCGTGGCCATCCTGCTCGAGCAGCTCTCCGCCAACCGGCAGGAGAAGATGCTCATCGCGGGCGCCGCCAACCTCGTGCGCACCGAAGACGACTTCTCCGGCAGCATCCTCCCCGTGCTCGAGGCGGTCGAGGAGCAGGTGGTGCTGCTGCGGCTCTTCAGCGAGATGGAGGCCGACCAGCGCGGCGTCACGGTCTCGATCGGTCGCGAGAACGAGTCGTTCGGCCTCGGCGAGACCTCCATCCTCGCCTCGGGCTACAGCGGTGTGGGCACCTCCATCTCCCGCCTCGGCGTGCTCGGCCCCACCCGCATGGACTACTCGAGCAACATCTCGGCGGTGCGTGCCGTGGCGCGCTACCTCTCCCGCACTCTCGGCGATCCAGGCAGCCCCGGCTGATCTGCTCGACCGGACCCCGAATTCCCCGAACGAAGGAGTAGCCCCTGGTGGCTGACCACTACGACGTGCTCGGTGTGTCGCGCGAAGCGACGCCCGAGGAGATCAAGAAGGCCTACCGCAGGCTCGCGCGCGAGCTGCACCCCGATGTGAATCCGAGTCCGGATGCGCAGGAGAAGTTCAAGGAGGTCACCCACGCCTACGACGTGCTGAGCGACCCCGGTCAGCGGCGCGACTACGACCGCGGCCCCCAGCAGGGCTTCGGCGGTGGTGCGCAGGGCTTCGGCGGCTTCGGAGACATCTTCGAGACCTTCTTCGGCAACCAGGGCGGCGGTGGCTCCCGCGGCCCCAAGTCCCGCGCCGAGCGCGGGCAGGACGCGCTGCTGCGCGTGGAGGTCGACCTCGGCGAGGTCATCTTCGGCACCCACCGCGACCTCGAGGTCGACACGGCCGTGCTCTGCGAGACCTGCAACGGCAGCTGCTGCCAGCCGGGCACCTCTCCCGTCACGTGTGACATCTGCGGCGGATCGGGATCCATCCAGCGCACCGTGCGCTCGCTGCTCGGCAACGTGGTCACGAGCGCCCCCTGCGGCACCTGCCGCGGCTACGGCACCGTCATCCCCAACCCCTGCGCCACGTGCCAGGGCCAGGGCCGCGTGCGTGCGCGCCGCACCATCCCCATCGACATCCCCGCGGGCGTCGACACGGGCCTGCGCCTGCAGCTCCCCGGCCAGGGCGAGGTCGGCCCCGCCGGCGGCCCGCAGGGCGACGTCTACCTCGAGATGAAGGTGCGTCACCACGACGTGTTCTCGCGCAACGAGGACGACCTGCTGTGCACCCTCGAGGTGCAGATGTGGGATGCGGTGCTCGGCACCACCACCACGGTGAAGGCGCTCGACGGCGACATCGAGATCGAGATCAAACCGGGCACGCAGAGCGCCGAGGTGCTCACGGTCAAGGGCCGCGGCGTCTCGCACCTGCGCGGCAACGGGCGAGGCGACCTGCGGGTGGGCATCCAGGTGGTCACCCCCACCAAGCTCGACCACAAGCAGAAGGAGCTCATGAAGCAGCTCGCGGCGGCGCACAAGTACCCGGCGCCGAGCCTCGGCCACTTCCAGCAGGGCCTCTTCGCCAAGCTGCGCGACCGCTTCCTCAACGTCTGACCCGCTCGTGAGCTCGCTGTTCCTCCGCGACGACCTCGCCGTCGTGCCCGTCGAGACGGGCGACACCGTCGAGCTCACGGGCGACGAGGCGCGGCACGCCGTCACCGTCAATCGGATGCGCGTGGGCGAGCACACCACGATCGGCGACGGCCGAGGCCTGCTCGTGCACGGCATCGTGACGCACACGGAGGCGCGCCGGCTCGAGATCGTGGTGGAGTCGGTCGAGCGGCACGACGAGCCGAGCCCCCGGCTCGTGCTCGTGCAGGCCCTCGCGAAGGGGGACCGCGACGAGCTCGCCATCCAGGCCGCCACCGAGCTCGGCGTCGCCGGGGTGGTGCCGTGGCAGGCCGAGCGCTCGGTCTCGCGCTGGTCGGGGCCCAAGATCGCGAAGGGCGTCGAGCGCTGGAGCACCATCGTGCGCGAGGCCGCGAAGCAGTCGATCCGCCCGTGGGTGCCCGTGGTCGAGGAGCCCGTCGACACCAAGGCCCTCGTGGCTCTCGCCGCCCAGCACCGCGTGCTGGTGCTCGAGCCCACGGCCGAGACGAGGCTCAGCGCACTCGACCTCGGCGACGTCGACCCCAGGGGCGGCGTGCGCGCGACCCTGCTGGTCGTCGGCCCGGAGGGCGGGATCTCCCCGCGCGAGCTCGAGGCGCTCACCGCTGCCGGTGCCGAGCTCGTGCGCCTCGGCGACGAGGTGCTGCGCACCTCCACCGCGGGCCCCGCCGCTCTGGCGGTCGCCAATGTCGCCCTCGGGCGGTGGTGAAGGCGGCGGGCGAACGTAGGATTGAGGGCATGTCCAGCGAATCCGAGACGCCCTCGATCTTCACGCGCATCGTCGCCCGCGAGATCCCCGCCACCATCGTGGCGGAGACCGACCGCGTGATCGCCTTCGAAGACATCGCCCCCAAGGCTCCCGTGCACGTGCTGGTCGTCCCGAAGACCGAGCAGTACCGCGACGTGGCCGAGCTGGCCGCCGGCGATCCCGCACTCCTCGCCGAAGTCGTCGCCATGGCCCAGTCCCTCGCGGGGGAGCTGGCCGACGGCGATTTCCGCCTCATCTTCAACTCCGGCGAACGAGCCGGCCAGACCGTCTTCCACGTGCACGCGCACGTGCTGGCAGGCGGCCTGGAGGAATCCACACTTGGCACACTCTGAATCACGACCCGCTTCGTCCGACGAAGCCAGCTTCCACATCGACGGCGTCGAGATGGTGCGCCTGCTCGGTCCGCAGGACAGGCTGCTCACCACGGTCGAACGCCGCTATCCGCTGGTCACCGTGCTCGTGCGCGGCAACGAGATCACGCTCTCGGGCGACTCCGACCAGGTCGACGCCGCCCGTCGCCTCGTGGAGGAGCTGCTCCTGATGGTGCGGAACGGGCAGGACCTCACCCCCACCGAGGTCACCTCCTCGGCCAGCATCCTCGAGAGCGCGAGCAGGCGGAGCCCCTCCGAGATGCTCGGTCAGGCGATCGTCTCGGCGCGCGGCAAGACCGTGCGGCCGAAGACCGCCGGCCAGAAGGAGTACGTCGACGCGATCGACGAGAACACGATCGTGTTCGGCATCGGCCCCGCCGGAACGGGCAAGACCTACCTCGCCATGGCCAAGGCCGTCCAGGCCCTGCAGCGCAAGGAGGTCGAGCGGATCATCCTGACCCGCCCGGCGGTGGAGGCGGGGGAGCGCCTCGGCTACCTCCCCGGCTCGCTCACCGACAAGATCGACCCCTATCTGCGCCCGCTCTACGACGCGCTCAACGAGATGATGGATCCCGAGGTCGTTCCCAAGCTCCTCGCCGTGGGCACCATCGAGGTGGCACCCCTCGCGTACATGCGCGGCCGCACGCTCAACAACTCCTTCATCGTGCTCGACGAGGCCCAGAACACGACGCCCGAGCAGATGAAGATGTTCCTCACACGGCTGGGCTTCGGATCGAAGATGGTCGTCACGGGCGACATCACTCAGGTCGACCTGCCGACAGGGTCGAGCGGCCTCAAGGTGGTCTCGCGCATCCTCGACCAGATCGACGACATCCAC
The DNA here is from genome assembly GCF_041927495.1 of Herbiconiux liukaitaii. Lineage (NCBI taxonomy): Bacteria > Bacillati > Actinomycetota > Actinomycetes > Micrococcales > Microbacteriaceae > Herbiconiux > Herbiconiux liukaitaii. The sequence continues at coordinate 380,704 of NZ_JBHFHG010000006.1, forward strand.
TTCGCCGAGCTCACGAGCGCCGACGTGGTGCGGCACACCCTCGTGGGCCAGATCGTCGACGCGTACACCAAGTTCGACCAGCTGCAGATGGCCAGGAACAACCGATGAGGACAGCCCCGTGAGCATTGAAGTGAACAACGAGTCGTCCATCCCCGTGGACGAGACGGCTCTGCTGCGGCTGGCCGCATACGCGCTCGGCGAGATGCACGTGCATCCGGATGCCGAGCTCGCGATCGTGCTCGTCGACGAGGCCGCCATGGAGCAGCTGCACGTGCAGTGGATGGACGAGCCCGGGCCCACCGACGTGCTGAGCTTCCCCATGGACGAGCTGCGCCCCGGCACCGAGGAATCGCCCACCCCCGCGGGCCTCCTCGGTGACGTCGTGGTGTGCCCCCAGGTCGCCGAGACCCAGGCCGAGGCCGCGGGGCACTCGACCCTCGAGGAGATCCTGCTGCTCACGACGCACGGCATCCTGCACCTGCTGGGCTTCGACCACGCCGAACCGGAGGAGGAGCGCGAGATGTTCGGCATCCAGCGCGACATCCTGGTGGGCTTCGCGATGGACGAGCGCCGCCGCCGCAGATGACGATCGCCCTCTTCCTGGTCGCGGCCCTCGTGCTCGTGGCCCTCGGAGGCCTCTTCGCCGCCGTCGACTCGGCGATGCTCACGCTCTCGCGGAGCGACCTGCTCGACCTCGCCGAGCGGTTCCGCGCCAAGCGCTCCCTCAGGGCCATCGCGCTCGACCCCGGCGCGCACCTCAACGCCACGAACTTCGTACGCGTGGTCTCCGAGACCACGGCCGCCGTGCTCGTCACCATCTCGTTCGCGTTCACGATCGACGAGCTGTGGATCGCGCTCGTGCTCTCCGCCGTGGTCATGACGGCGGTGTCGTTCGTGCTCGTCGGATCGAGTCCGCGCAGCGTCGGCCGTGTGCATGCGCGTGCTGTGGTGCGCTGGGGCGCCGTGCCCGTGCACATCGCCCGCGTGGTGCTCGGCCCGTTCGCCGGGGCCCTCGTGGCCATCGGCAACCGCGTCACGCCGGGCCGGCCGCGTTCGGGAGCGTTCTCCTCCGAGGAGCAGCTGCTGAGCATGGTCGACGAGGCCACCGAGCTCGACGTGCTCGAGGAGGACGACAGGGAGCTCATCCACTCGATCCTCGAGTTCAACGACACGGTCGTACGCGAGGTCATGATCCCGCGCACCGACATGGTCACGATCGGCGACGACGAGACCGTGGGCCACGGCCTCGGCCTCTTCCTCAGCAAGGGCGTCTCGCGCATCCCCGTGGTCGTCGACGACGACGTCGATGCGATCTCCGGTGTGCTCTATCTGCGCGACGCCGCCCGGCTGAGCTACGAGCGCCCTCTGCAGCTCGACACCATGCCCGTGAGCGAACTGGCCCGCGAGCCGCTCTTCATCCCCGAGTCCAAGAAGGTCGACGACACCCTCCGGCAGATGCAGGCCGAGTCGAACCACCTCGCCATGGTGGTCGACGAGTACGGCGGCATCGCCGGGCTCGTGACGCTCGAGGATCTCATCGAGGAGCTCGTGGGCGACATCTCGGACGAGTACGACCGCGACGTGGTGGAGGTCGAGCCGCTCGGCGACGGCGGCTACCGCGTGAGCGCGCGACTTCCCGTCGACGAGCTCGGCGAGCTGTTCGACCTCGAGCTCGACGACGACGACGTCGACTCGGTGGGAGGCCTGCTCGCCAAATCGCTCGGCCGTCTCGCCGTGGCCGGTTCGGTCACGCGCGCCTCAGGCCTCGTGCTCACGGCCGATCGTGTGGACGGCCGGCGCAAGCGCATCACCACGGTGCTCGTGCACCGCGACCCCGACGCATCCGCCAGAATGGCCGAACCCCCTACCGAGGAGAACGCATGACCGACCAGCAGGACGACTTCAGGGCCGGGTTCGCGACCTTCGTGGGCCGGCCGAACGTGGGCAAGTCCACGCTCACCAACGCTCTCGTGGGCGAGAAGGTCGCCATCACGAGCTCGAAGCCGCAGACCACGAGGCAGACCATCCGCGGCATCGTGCACGATCCGGCCGGCCAGGTCATCGTGGTCGACACCCCCGGAATGCACCGCCCCCGCACCCTCCTCGGGGAGCGCCTCAACTCCCTCGTGCAGACCACGCTCGGCGATGTCGACGTGATCGGCTTCTGCGTGCCCGCCAACGAGAAGATCGGGCCCGGCGACCGCTACATCAACGAGCAGCTCGACCAGTTCCCGAAGGCCAAGAAGATCGCGGTGGTCACGAAGATCGACTCGGCCTCGAAGCAGCAGGTGGGGGAGCAGCTGCTCGCCGTCTCCGAGCTCCGCGACTGGGACACCGTCATCCCCGTGTCGGCGACGAGCCGCATCCAGCTCGATGTGCTCACGAGCGAGCTCATCCGCCTGCTGCCGCGCTCGGAGAAGCTCTACCCCGACGACCAGTACACCGATGAGGGGCTCGAGTCGCGCATCTCCGAGCTCATCCGCGAGGCCGCCCTCGAGGGTGTGCGCGACGAGCTGCCGCACTCCATCGCGGTCACGATCGACGACATGTCCGAGCGCGAGGACAAGGAGCTCGTGGAGATCTACGCCAACCTCTTCGTGGAGCGCGACAGCCAGAAGGGCATCATCATCGGGCCGAAGGGCGCCCGACTCGGCGAGGTCGGATTCCGGGCCAGAGCGCAGATCGAGCCGCTGCTCGGGCGCCAGGTCTACCTCAACATCAGGGTGAAGGTGGCGAAGGACTGGCAGCGCGATCCGAAGCTCCTGGGGCGGCTGGGCTTCTGAGCGCGTCGATTCCCGTTCACCGTGAGGCGATAGCCTAGAGCCGTGTCTACCGCAGCGAACCCTTTCGGCCAGGTCCTGGTCGCCATGGTCACCCCGTTCACCGCCGAGGGAGAGGTCGACTGGCCCGCCGCCGAGAAGCTCATCGACGAGCTCATCTCGAACGGCGCAGACGGCATCGTGGTCACCGGCACCACCGGTGAGACCTCCACGCTCACCGACCCGGAGAAGATCCGGCTCGTCGAGGTGGGCAAAGACGTGGCCGCCGGCCGCGCCAAGATCATCACGGGCGGTGGCTCCAACGAGACCGCGCACGCCATGCAGCTCGCCAGGCAGAGCGAGAAGGCCGGCGCCGACGGCAACCTCGTGGTGACCCCGTACTACAACAAGCCCACGCAGGCCGGAATCCTCACGCACTTCCGCATGATCGCGGATGCGACGGATCTGCCGGTCATCCTCTACGACATCCCCGGCCGCACCGGTGTGCCCATCAAGTACGAGACGCTGCTGCGCCTCGCCAAGCACCCCAACATCCTCGGGGTCAAAGACGCCAAGGGCGACTTCAGCGAGGTCAGCCGGGTGCTCAACCAGACCGACCTGCTGTACTTCTCCGGCGACGACGCCAACGTGCTGCCGCACATGGCCATCGGCGCCGTGGGCCTCATCGGCGTGACGGCCAACATCGCGCCGTCCTCCTACCGGGTCATCGTCGACGCCGTGAACGCGGGCGACCTCGCCACGGCCACCGCGGCGCACAAGTCGCTCGAGCCGCTCGTGCGCGCCGTCATGACGCACGTGCCGGGCACGGTCGCGGCGAAGTACATCCTGCACGGCCTCGGCCGCATCGGCAGCCCGCGCGTGCGGCTGCCCCTCGTGGGCCCCGAGGAGTGGGAGGCCGCCCAGATCGAGAACGAGATCGACCTCGTCAAGGACATCCCGGGTCTCGATTTCAAGAACTTCCGACCCGACCGCAATGCAGCGGCCGGCGGAGCACTGCCGAAAGTAGCGGGCACGACCCGTTGAGAGAGAGTAGCGGGCACGACCCGCTGAGAGGAGGGCCCATGCAGAGCCCCATTGCAGATCCGCCGCCGCTTCAGGCAGGCACCCTTCGAGTCGTCCCCGTGGGAGGACTCGGCGAGATCGGCCGCAACATGACCGTGTTCGAATACGGTGGCAAGCTGCTCATCGTCGACTGCGGAGTGCTGTTCCCCGAGGAGCACCAGCCCGGTGTCGACCTGATCCTGCCGGACTTCAGCATCGTGCGCGACCGGTTGAAGGACATCGTCGGCATCGTGCTCACGCACGGCCACGAGGACCACATCGGCGCCGTGCCGTACCTGCTGAAGCTGCGCAACGACATCCCGCTGATCGGTTCGGCGCTCACGCTCGCGCTCGTGGAGGCGAAGCTCAAGGAGCACCGCATCAAGCCGTACACGCTCGACGTGACGGAGGGCCAGATCGAAGACCTCGGGCCGTTCGAGTGCGAGTTCGTGGCCGTCAACCACTCCATCCCGGATGCGCTGGCCGTGGCCATCACGACGCCTGCGGGCACCGTCCTGCACACCGGTGACTTCAAGATGGACCAGCTGCCGCTCGACGACAGGCTCACCGACCTCCGCGCGTTCGCGCGCCTCGGCGAGGAGGGCGTCGACCTGTTCCTCGTCGACTCCACCAACGCCGACGTGCCCGGCTTCACGCCCACCGAGCGCGACATCGGACCGGTGCTCGAGTCCGTCATCGCCAAGGCTCCCCGCCGCGTCGTGGTGGCGAGCTTCTCGAGCCACGTGCACCGCGTGCAGCAGGTGCTCGACGCCGCCCACGCCAACGGGCGCCGCGTGGCCCTGCTCGGCCGCTCGATGGTGCGCAACATGACCATCGCCGCCGAGCTCGGCTACCTCAAGGTGCCCGAGGGAGTGCTCGTCGACTTCAAGAAGGCCGGCGACATCCCGGACAACAAGATCGTCTACATGTCCACCGGATCGCAGGGCGAGCCGATGGCCGTGCTGTCGCGCATGGTCAACCTCGAGCACCAGATCGAGGTGGGTCAGGGCGACACCGTCATCCTCGCCTCGAGCCTCATCCCCGGCAACGAGAACGCGGTCTACCGCATCATCAACGGCCTCACCAAGCTCGGCGCCAACGTCGTGCACAAGGGCAACGCCAAGGTGCACGTCTCCGGCCACGCGGCCGCGGGCGAGCTGCTCTACTGCTACAACATCCTCAAGCCCCGCAACGTGCTTCCCGTTCACGGCGAGTACCGTCACCTCGTGGCCAACCAGAAGCTGGCCATCCAGTCGGGTGTGCCCGAGGAGAACACGATCATCGCGGAGGACGGCACCGTCATCGACCTGCGCGACGGCGTGGCGAAGGTCGTGGGTCAGTACGACCTCGGCTTCGTGTACGTCGACGGCTCGAGTGTGGGCGAGATCACGGATGCCGACCTCAAGGATCGCAGGATCCTCGGCGAGGAGGGCTTCATCTCCATCATCGTCGTGGTCGAGTCACAGACCGGGCGCATCGTCGTCGGGCCCGAGATCCACGCCAAGGGCTTCGCGGAGGACGAGCGGGTCTTCGACGCCGTCATCCCGAAGATCAGCGCGGCCCTCGCCGAAGCCGCCACGAACGGTGTGCGCGACTCGCACGCCCTGCAGCAGGTCGTGCGCCGCACGGTCGGCCGCTGGGTGAACTCGAGCCTGCGCCGCCGCCCGATGATCGTGCCGCTCGTGATTGAAGCGTAGGGGTCAGATTTCCCAACACCCGCGGCCGCTCCGACGTGAAGTCGGCGGCCGCGGGTAGCGTGATCGCATGGCCACGAGTAGTAAGTCGACGCCCCGCGCGCGAGCGTCATCGGCGCGCGGGACGGCCGCCCCCAGCACCCGCAAGACCCCCACCCGCACGGCCGCTCAGAAGACGGTGAAGTACCCCGTGGTGAGCGAGGAGCAGGGCCCCGGCGTCATCACGCGGGCCTGGCTCGGCCTCGCGCACGTGGTCGGCGGCGCCGCTCGTGCCTTCGGGCCCGAGAAGCTCGCCAAAGACGAGCGACGCGACGGACTGCCGTTCCTATTCTTCCTCCTGGCCGCCTCCGGCGCCCTCGTGGAGTGGTTCCTGGCCTCCAACGCCGTCGCCGACTCCATCAGCGCCTGGACCTTCGGCGGCCTCTTCGGCCGCGTCTCCTACGCGCTGCCCGTCATCATGCTGCTGCTCGCGCTCTGGCTGTTCCGCCATCCGGCCTCCGTCAACGACAACGGCCGCATCGGCATCGGCCTCTCCGTCTTCCTCGTCACGGTCGCCGGTCTCTGCCACACCTTCAGCGGTGCCCCGGACCCCTCGGCCGGCATCGAGGAGCTCGCCGTGGCCGGCGGCATCGTGGGCTGGCTCGTGGCAGCCCCGCTCATGGCGCTCATCACCCCCATCGGCACCGCCATCGTGCTCTCGTTCTTCGGCGTGCTCTCGCTCTTCATCATCACGAAGACCCCGCCGAACAGGATCGGCCGGCGCCTCCGCGAGCTCTACGCCTACCTCTTCGGCGCTCCCGCGCCCGAGGAGGAGGAGCCCAGGCTCACCAAGGCCGAGAAGGCCGCAGCGGCCAAGGCTGCCAAGTCCTCCTCCGACGCCCCCACGGGTGCCGTGGACGGCCAGCTCGACTTCGAGGCCGACCGCCGAGGCGACGACGCCCTCCCGTGGTGGCGCCGCAACTCGAGCCAGCGCGAAGAGGATCCGGAGTTCGACACCCCGTCGCTCGCCCCCCGCATCGAGGATCGCACTCCTCCCGCCGAGGAGGGCGCGTTCGCGAGCGCGGCCGAGCTCGTCGACCCGGCCGCCGAGCCCGCTCCCGACAGCACCGAGGCCTTCGGCAACGGGCTGCTCCACGACCTCGAGGCGGCCGAGCAGGCCATCAAGCGGATCACGGGCGAGGTGCTCCCCGGCCGCAAGCAGACCACGGGGCTGCTCGACGACGAGGGCACCGAGGCGCTCCAGGCCTTCGCGACCCCGATCCCGGATGCGCCGCTCCAGCTCGACCTCACGGGAACGGGCGAGGTCGCCGGCCTGCAGCCCCCCGCTGCCGCCGCCTCCGAGGCGAACTACCGGCTCCCCTCGGTCTCGCACCTCTCCACGGGCGAGCCGTCGAAGGCCCGTTCCGCCGCGAACGACGACATCGTCGCCTCCATCACCGACGTGCTCAAGCAGTTCTCGGTCGACGCGGCCGTCACGGGCTTCTCGCGCGGCCCCACCGTCACGCGCTACGAGATCGAGCTCGGCCCGGGCGTGAAGGTCGAGCGCGTCACGGCGCTCTCGAAGAACCTCGCCTACGCCGTCGCCTCCAACGAGGTCCGCATCCTGTCGCCCATCCCGGGCCGCAGCGCGATCGGCATCGAGATCCCCAACACCGATCGCGAGACCGTGTCTCTCGGCGACGTGCTGCGGTCGCAGAAGGCCATGAACGACCCGCACCCCATGACCATCGGCGTGGGCAAGGACGTCGAGGGCAAGTTCGTGCTCGCCAACCTCGCCAAGATGCCCCACCTCCTGGTGGCGGGCTCCACGGGCTCCGGCAAGTCGAGCTTCATCAACTCCATGGTCACGAGTGTGCTCATGCGCGCAAAGCCGAGCGAGGTGCGCATGGTGCTCATCGACCCCAAGCGCGTCGAGCTCACCGCGTACCAGGGTGTTCCGCACCTCATCACCCCCATCATCACCAACCCCAAGAAGGCGGCCGAGGCGCTGTCGTGGGTGGTGAAGGAGATGGACATGAGGTACGACGACCTCGAGAGCTTCGGCTTCCGTCACATCGACGACTTCAACCGCGCCGTCATCAACGACGAGATCGTGCTCCCGCCCGCGAGCCAGCGCGTGCTCAAGCCCTACCCCTACCTTCTCGTGGTGGTCGACGAGCTCGCCGACCTCATGATGGTCGCCCCGCGCGACGTCGAGGACTCGATCGTGCGCATCACCCAGCTCGCGCGCGCCTCGGGCATCCACCTCGTGCTCGCCACGCAGCGACCCTCGGTCGACGTCGTGACGGGCCTCATCAAGGCCAACGTGCCCTCGCGCCTCGCCTTCGCGGTCACGAGCGTCACCGACTCGCGCGTCATCCTCGATCAGCCGGGCGCCGACAAGCTCATCGGCCAGGGCGACGCCCTGTTCCTGCCCATGGGATCGTCGAAGTCGATCCGTGTGCAGGGCGCCTGGGTGCCCGAGAGCGAGATCGCCAAGGTCGTCGAGCACGTCACGCGCCAGGCCCGACCCGAGTACCGCGACGACGTGGCGGTGACGGCCGAGAAGAAGAACATCGACTCCGACATCGGAGACGACCTCGAGGTGCTGCTGCAGGCCGCCGAGCTCGTGGTGAACACGCAGTTCGGTTCCACGTCGATGCTGCAGCGCAAGCTCAAGGTGGGCTTCGCGAAGGCGGGGCGCCTCATGGATCTGCTCGAGTCGCGCGAGATCGTCGGCCCATCGGAGGGCTCGAAGGCGCGCGACGTGCTCGTGACCGCCGAGCAGCTGCCCGAGGTGCTCGCCATGCTGCGCGGTGGCGGTGCCACGTCGGGCGCTTCGGCCCCGTCCTCGGCTTCCTCTTCGGCTTCTGCGCCGCCAGCCCCCACGTATGCCGCGCCGCCGGCGGAGGCCCTCGCCAACCCGTTCCCGACCGAGTCACTCGACCAGTACCCTGAAGTGGACGGCGATTCCGACGAGGACGCCTGGGGTCTGACCGGCAGGGAGTAGCGCGTGACGAGCACCGACCACGGCGGCGCGGTGTCGAAGCCGAGCAACTGGAACCTGCCGAACGGCATCACGATCGCCCGCATCCTGCTCGCCCCGATCTTCTTCGCCATGCTGCTCATCGATGGCAGCGGCCCTGACGGCAGCACGGGCGGCTGGCTCCGCTGGGCCGCCGCGGTGCTCTTCATCCTCGCCATCGCCACCGATGGCATCGACGGCCACATCGCCCGCAGCCGCAACCAGGTGACCGATCTCGGCAAGCTGCTCGATCCGATCGCCGACAAGGTGCTCACGGGTGCCGCCCTCATCGGTCTGTCCATCCTCGCGGAGCTGCCCTGGTGGGTCACGATCGTCATCCTCGTGCGCGAGATCGGCATCACGGTGTGGCGCTTCGTGCAGCTCTCCGACCGGGTCATCCCCGCATCACGCGGCGGCAAGCTAAAAACCCTCATGCAGTCGATCGCGATCTCGCTGGCGCTGCTGCCGTTCCCGAGCCTGCTCGGCGAGTGGATGAACTGGGTCAACGGCGTGTTCATGACGATCGCGGTCGTGCTCACGGTGCTCACCGGCCTCGACTACCTCATCCAGGCCAGACGGCTCAACCGCCGACCGGCCGGCCGCCCCGGCACCGCGTGACCGACGACGCAGGCCAGACGGGCGACGCGGATCAGGCGGGCGACGCAGGCGAGAGCCGCCGGGTCGCCGAGCGCATCATCGCCAAGCTCACCGCCTCGCACACGACGATCGCCGTGGCGGAGTCGCTCACGGGCGGCCTCCTCACCTCGGCCCTCGTCGACGTGCCCGGCGCCTCGGCGGTGCTGCACGGGGGAGTGGTCACCTACGACACGGCCCTCAAGCACAGCATGCTGGGTGTCGACGCCGTGGTGCTGGCCGCGCACGGCGCCGTGCATCCGGATGTGGCCCTGCAGATGGCCGTGGGGGTGCGCTCCGCTCTGGCGGTGCGCGGCGAGAACGCCCAGATCGGGCTGTCGACCACGGGTGTGGCCGGCCCCGATCCGCAGGACGGCCAGGAGCCGGGCACGGTCTTCATCGGCTTGGCCATCGGGCACGAGGTGCGCTACCTGCCGCTCACGCTCGAGGGGGATCGGGACGCCGTGCGACGCGAGTCCGTCACCCGCGCGCTGCAGTTCCTCGAGGGTTTCCTGTGAACTGCGCCCGCGTCGTCGTGCAGGGAATGCACCGCGTTTCGATCTCGTTACATCTGAAGTCATTCACAAGAAGTGTCCAGTCCCCGTCGTTTAGAGTTTCTGCTACGAACCTTCGGTTGATACCGCGGTTCGAGTGCCACTCGACAGACCGTGACGGAAATGCAAGGAGGGTCCAATGATTTTAGTTCGTCAGGAGATCGGCGACGTGCTTCGGGACTTCCGCCTGCAGAAGGGCCGTACCCTTCGTCAGGTCGCCAGCAAGGCGAGTGTCGCACTCGGCTACCTCAGTGAGGTGGAGCGGGGCCAGAAAGAGGCCTCGAGCGAGATCCTCGCCTCGGTGGCAGAAGCCCTCGACACGCCCATCTCGGTCATCATGCGCGAGGTCGGTGACCGCCTCGCGATCGTCGAGGGCATCGACCCCATCCCCGACACCGTTCCGGACGAGTTCGTCGCCGACTTCGACGCCGACCTCGTCACCCGCTGAGCGCAGCGGTCAGGTGAGACTGAGCGAGTTCCGCACGGCGATCTCCGACGAGTTCGGTGACGCCTACGGGCAGGTCGTCACGCGAGACCTCGTGCTCGTCGATCTCGCGGACCAGACCGCGGAGCAGGCGCTCCGTTCCGGTTCGGCTCCGCGCGACGTCTGGCTGGCCGTCTGCCGAGCGGCGGACGTGCCCTCCCAGAGGTGGCACGGCGCTGGGCTCCCCGCTCAGCCCCGTGGCTAGCCCACCCGATCATCCGAAAGGCCCCCGGTTCACGCCGGGGGCCTTTTCGCATTCCTCGAAGATCGGATGCGACACGCCGCGTTTGTATCGAACATACCTTCGTATGCGCGTAGGCTCCTGCACAGCGGGAGTGGCAGTGACGCTTCTCCACAGAACGGCTGCAGCCCGACCCGGTGTCGGTGGTGCTGTCTACCGTGGGGATCGTTCGAATCACTCCCGTGACGCCTTGTCGTTGTCGGCCGGAAAGCTCGGACGCACATGACAGCCTGTGGGCACACCATCGCCGCCGAGAGGCCGCACACACCAGAAGGAGATCGAGATGCCGTCAGAAGCAAATCGTGAGAAAGCACTCGAGACCGCGCTCGCCCAGATCGACCGTCAGTTCGGCAAGGGGTCGGTCATGCGCCTCGGCAGCGACGACAGGGCACCCGTCGAGGTCATCGCCACCGGTTCCATCGCTCTGGATGTCGCCCTCGGCATAGGTGGGCTCCCGCGCGGCCGCATCGTCGAGATCTACGGCCCGGAGTCGTCGGGTAAGACCACGCTCACGCTGCACGCCATCGCCAACGCCCAGCGGGCCGGCGGCATCGCGGCGTTCATCGACGCGGAGCACGCGCTCGACCCCGAGTACGCCAAGAAGCTCGGTGTCGACATCGACTCCCTCCTGGTCTCGCAGCCCGACACGGGTGAGCAGGCACTCGAGATCGCCGACATGCTCGTGCGCTCGGGCTCGATCGACCTCATCGTGATCGACTCGGTGGCAGCTCTCGTGCCCCGTGCCGAGATCGAGGGCGAGATGGGCGACTCGCACGTGGGTCTGCAGGCGCGCCTCATGTCGCAGGCGCTCCGCAAGCTCACCGGTGGCCTCAGCCAGACCAACACCACCATGATCTTCATCAACCAGCTGCGCGAGAAGATCGGTGTGTTCTTCGGCAGCCCCGAGACCACCGCGGGTGGCAAGGCGCTCAAGTTCTACGCCTCCGTGCGGCTCGACATCCGTCGTATCGAGACCCTCAAGGAGGGCACCGACGCCGTGGGCAACCGCACGCGCGTGAAGGTCGTGAAGAACAAGATGGCTCCGCCCTTCAAGCAGGCCGAGTTCGACATCCTCTACGGCATAGGCATCTCCCGCGAGGGCAGCCTCATCGACTTCGGTGTGGAGCACGAGATCGTGCGCAAGTCCGGTGCCTGGTACACCTACGACGGAGACCAGCTCGGCCAGGGCAAGGAGAACTCGCGTCGGTTCCTCACCGAGAACCCCGACATCGCGCTCGAGATCGAGAACAAGATCCTCGCCAAGCTCGGAGTCGGCGAAGCCGGTGCGGCGGCTCTCAAGGCCGCTGATCTGGCTGCGGCCGCTGCTGTCGCGGCGGGCAACGTCGACTCGATCCAGCCCAAGATCGCCTCGCGGAAGGGCGCCTAGCGCGTGAACGACATCGTCAGTCTCGATTCGGTGCGCCGAGGGCGGCAGCGCTCCTCGGCGGCCGGATCGGCTGCCGAGGTCACCCACCCCGTCTTCGGGCGCCGGTCGCCCTCTCTGCCGCCCGTGCAGTCGTTCCCCGTGGTCGAGTCGGCGGAGCCGGTGGAGCTCGAGCCGCCGCAGAGCGATGAGGAGCGGCTCGCCGACGTGAGCGACACGGTCGTGCGCGCGCTCGGCCGTCGCCAGCTCTCCGCGGGCGAGACCCACGACCTGCTCGTGGCTCAGGGGGCCACCTCCGACGAGGCCGACGTGCTCGTGGCCAAGTACGAGGAGTTCGGTTACCTCAACGACTTCGCGCTGGCCGAATCTCTCGTCGAGCGTCTGAGCGAGCGCAACCACAAGAGCCGCGCGGTCATCTCGCGGGAGCTCGCGGCGCGCAAGATCCCCTCCGAGATGGTCACCGAGGCGCTCTCCCGGCTCGACGACGACCACGAGTTCGACCTGGCGCACGAGGCGGCCATGAAGCGCATCGGTCAGCTGGCGTCGTACGACGACACCACGGCCGAGCGTCGTCTCGTGGCCTTCCTCACCCGCCGCGGTTTCGGCTCCGGTGTGGTGCGCGAGGTCACGCGGCAGGCCATGGCCACCCGCAAGTCGGCGAGCGGCCCCCGCTTCCGCTGACCTGGTGGCCGTCCGGCAGTTCGTAGACTGGGTGGATCATGAGCACAGTGAGCGAAGCCCCCACGGTGATCGTGCCGTCCACGGCGGCACGGGAGACCTCGGGGCGCGTGCGCACCTACGAGGTGCGCACCTTCGGGTGCCAGATGAACGTGCACGACTCCGAGCGGTTGAGCGGATCGCTCGAGGCGGCCGGGTACGTACCCGCCGAGGGTGTCGAGGCCGACGTGGTCGTCATCAACACCTGCGCGGTGCGCGAGAACGCCGACAACAAGCTCTACGGCAACCTCGGCCAGCTCGCGTCGATCAAGCGCAAGCACGAGGGCATGCAGATCGCCGTGGGCGGCTGCCTCGCGCAGAAGGACAAGAACGTCATCCTCGAGAAGGCGCCGTGGGTCGACGTGGTGTTCGGCACCCACAACATGGGGGCTCTGCCTCGACTGCTCGAACGCGCCCGCCACAACGACGCCGCGGAGATCGAGATCCTCGAATCGCTCGAGACCTTCCCGTCGACCCTGCCCACCAAGCGCGACTCGACCTACAGCGGCTGGGTCTCCATCTCGGTCGGCTGCAACAACACGTGCACGTTCTGCATCGTTCCGGCGCTCCGCGGCAAGGAGAAGGACCGCCGCCCCGGCGAGGTGCTCGGAGAGATCCACTCCCTCGTCGACGACGGGGCCATCGAGGTCACGCTCCTCGGTCAGAACGTCAACTCCTACGGCGTCGAGTTCGGTGACCGCTTCGCGTTCGGCAAGCTGCTGCGCGCGGCCGGGCAGATAGAGGGTCTCGAGCGCATCCGCTTCACGAGCCCGCATCCCGCGGCGTTCACCGACGATGTGATCGACGCGATGGCCGAGACGCCCGCCGTCATGCCGCAGCTGCACATGCCGCTGCAGTCCGGCTCCGATCGCATCCTCCGGGCCATGAAGCGCTCCTACCGTTCGGCGAAGTTCCTCGGCATCCTCGACCGGGTGCGCGCCAGGATCCCGCACGCGGCGATCTCGACCGACATCATCGTGGGCTTCCCCGGTGAGACGGAAGAGGACTTCCTCGAGACACTGCGAGTGGTGGAGCAGGCGCGGTTCGCCTCGGCCTTCACCTTCCAGTACTCGGTCCGTCCGGGCACCCCCGCGGCCACGCTGCCCGACCAGGTTCCGCGTGCGGTGGTGCAGGAGCGCTACGAGCGCCTGGCCGCGCTGCAGGACAGGATCTCGCTCGAGGAGAACCGCGGCCTCATCGGCCGCCGGGTCGAGCTCGTCGTGGCCAACGGAGAGGGGCGCAAAGACAGTGCCACCCACCGCTTGAGCGGTCGCGCGGAGGACAGCCGGCTCGTGCACTTCGAACTGCCGGAGGGGTCGCCCCGCCCGCGCCCCGGCGACGTCGTCTCGGTGGTCATCACGCAGGCCGCACCCTTCCACCTCATCGCCGACAGCGACGGCTCGCCGCTCGCCGTGCGCCCGACGAGGGCCGGAGATGCGTGGGACAGGTCGGAGGCCGAGTCCTGTGGCGTGCCGAGCCCGGCGGCAGGCGCTACCAGCACGCCCGGCAAGGTCGGCCCCGTCTCGCTGGGCCTGCCGACGCTGCGCATGGGCCCACCCGTGGCCGCGGCCCCGGCAAGTGTGGCAGCCGCACCCACGGTGTCCACGGTGCCCATCTACAGTCCCACCGACGATCTCCGCGGGTAGCGGGCGGTGAGCACCGAGCCACCCGCCCTCCTCGCGGTGGTCGGCGCCACGGGAACGGGCAAGTCCGATCTCTCGCTCGACCTCGCCGAGCGACTCGTCGCGGGCGGTCGACCGGCGGAAGTCGTGAACGCCGACGCGATGCAGCTCTACCGCGGCATGGACATCGGCACGGCCAAGCTCCCCGTGGCGGAGCGCCGCGGCATCCCGCACCACCAGCTCGATGTGCTCGACGTGACCGACGACGCCTCGGTCGCCGCCTTCCAGCGCGAGGCCAGGCGCGACATCGACGACATCATCGCTCGTGGGGACACAGCCATCCTCGTGGGCGGCTCCGGACTCTACGTCTCGTCGGTGCTCTACGACTTCAGCTTCCCGGCGCGCGACGAGACCGTGCGTGCGCGACTGGAGGCGGAGCTCGAGGAGTCGAGCCCGCGGGTGCTCTACGACCGGCTCAAGGCCATCGATCCCGAGGCCGCCGCGTCGATCGGCCAGCACAACGGCCGGCGCATCGTGCGAGCCCTCGAGGTCGTGGAGCTCACGGGCAAGCCCCTGAGCGGCACCCTCCCCGAGCAGCCCGTGCCGTGGCGGCCCGCCACCGTGCTGCGGCTCGGCATCCCGCGTGAGCAGCTCGTGCCCCGCCTCGACGCCCGGGTCGAGCGCATGTGGGCGGCCGGCCTCGTGGGGGAGGTCGCCGAGCTCGCCGAGCACGGGCTCCGCTCGGGCACCACCGCGGCGAGGGCCATCGGCTACGCCCAGGCCCTCGCCGAGCTCGACGGTGCGGCCACCACCGCCGAGGCGATCGCCGAGGCGCAAGCGCTCACGCGTCGCTACGCGCGCCGCCAGGTGGGGTGGTTCAAGCGCTACACCGGCACCATCGACGTCGATCCGCTCGAAGCGGACAGCGTGTCGGCCGCTCTCGAGGCCGTCCTAGACTGAATCCATGCCAGCCGATCTGCACTTCACCAAGGGCCAGGGCACGGGGAACGACTTCGTGCTCTTCACCGACCCCGAGGGCGAGATCGACCTCGATCCGAGCCAGGTGGCCGCCATCTGCGACCGCCACTTCGGCGTGGGCGCCGACGGAGTGCTGCGCGCCGTGCGCTCGGCGAACCTCGAGGCGGGCGCCGCGGCCCTCGCCGAGGATCCGGCGGCGGAGTGGTTCATGGACTACCGCAACGGCGACGGGTCGATCGCCGAGATGTGCGGCAACGGCATCCGCGTGTTCGCGCGCTACCTCATCGACAACGGGTTGGCCACGCTCGAGCAGGGCGAGACCATGGTCATCGGCACCCGCAGCGGCGTGCGCGACCTGCAGCGCAACGCCCTCGGCTACCAGGTCGATCTCGGGCGCTGGCGCCTCGAGAGCGGTGAGACCCTCGTGCGGGCCAAGAACCTCCAGGTGGCGCGTCCCGGCCTCGGCATCAACGTGGGCAACCCCCACGTGGTGGTCGCCCTCGCCGACGACGCCGAGCTCGACGAGGCCGACCTCAGCTACATCCCGCACCTCGAGCCCTCACCGGTCGACGGCGCGAACGTGGAGTTCGTGGTGCCGAGCGATCCGCTCGTGCGCGACGGCGTCGGCCACATCCGCATGCGTGTGCACGAGCGCGGCAGCGGCGAGACCCTCTCGTGCGGCACGGGGGCAGCGGCAGCCGCCCTGGCCACGCGGCACTGGGCGGGCGCGGGCGCGCCGAACCAGTGGCGCGTCACGGTGCCGGGCGGAGTGGTGGGTGTGCGCATGTTCCCCACCGAAGACGGCGAGCACGTGGCTCTCTCGGGGCCGGCCGAGCTCGTCTACGAGGGCGACCTCTCGTTGGCGTGACGCCGCTGATGCGCACGGCTCCCGGGCTTCACCGGCTCAGGCGCTGACCACCCGCAGCATCCTGAAGGTCTTGACCGACACGGCGCGCGACACCGCGAACGCCGGGAACTCCGCTTCGAGCCAGCGCTGCAGCGAGTCCGACCCCAGGTGCTTCTGCACCACGAGCCACGCCTCCGAGTCGGGGTGGAGGCGGGGGATCCAGTGCCGCAGCATGCCGTGCAGCACCTCCTTTCCCACCCGGATCGGCGGATTCGACCAGATCGCGGCGAATCGCACCTCCTCGGGAACATCCCCGGGTCGACAGGCGTTGATGTTCTCGAGACCCATCATGTGAAAATTCCGCCGCACCAGATCCAGAGCACGTTCGTTGACGTCCACCGCCCACACCGTGGCGCGCGGTGACTCCAGCGCGAGCGTCAGCGCGATCGGTCCCCATCCGCAGCCGAGATCGAGCAGATCGCCCGTCTCGGGAGGCGTGGGCACGTTCGCCAGCAGCACCTGGGTGCCGGTGTCGATGTGGTCGGGGCTGAAGATCTTCGACGACGTGGCGACCCGGTAGGGAGAACCCGCGAGGGTGACGTCGATCTCACGGAGCTCGAGCTCTCCGGCAGGTCGTGCCGAGAAGTAGTGCTCGCCATCCATAGAGGGAATCTAGCAAACAAGGAGACTAGTCTTGACCGCAATGTCAGACCACCAGACCACTGAGAACACCGATCACTCCTCCACCGAGGCCGACGACGCCGTCAGCCGTGTGCTCGCGAGCGCCGAGAAGCGCTCCTCCGGATACTCGCTCTTCGAGCAGGCCGGAGCGCAGGCGCTCCAGCGCCCCGAGACCACCGGTCAGGGGCCTGCGGGCTCCGGCTACGACGGCGACCAGTTCGATCGTGAGGACCGCCAGTCGCTGCGCCGCGTCGGCGGGCTCTCCACCGAGCTCGAAGACGTCACCGAGGTGGAGTACCGACAGCTCAGGCTCGAGAACGTCGTCATCATCGGCGTCTACTCGCAGGGCACCCTCGGCGACGCCGAGAACTCCCTGCGCGAGCTCGCAGCCCTCGCCGAGACGGCGGGCGCCGTGGTGCTCGACGGGCTGCTCCAGCGCCGTGCGCACCCCGACCCCAGCACCTACTTCGGCAAGGGCAAGGCCGAGGAGCTCAGGGCCGTCGTGCAGTCGCTCGGCGCCGACACCGTGATCGCCGACACCGAGCTGGCCCCGAGCCAGCGGCGTGCGCTCGAAGACGTGGTGAAGGTCAAGGTGATCGACCGCACGGCCGTGATCCTCGACATCTTCAGCCAGCACGCCAAGAGCCGCGAGGGCAAGGCCCAGGTGGAGCTCGCCCAGCTCGAGTACCTCCTGCCGCGACTGCGCGGCTGGGGTGACTCGATGTCGCGCCAGGCCGGTGGCCAGGTGGGCGGGGCGGGAGCCGGAATGGGATCCCGTGGCCCCGGTGAGACCAAGATCGAGCTCGATCGCCGCCGCATCCACACGCGGATGGCGAAGCTGCGCAAGCAGATCAAGGAAATGAAGCCGGCTCGGGATGCGAAGCGGGCCAACCGCAAGCGCAACGCCGTGCCGTCGGTCGCGATCGCGGGCTACACCAACGCCGGCAAGTCGTCGCTGCTGAACCGCATCACGAGCGCGGGCGTGCTGGTCGAGAACTCGCTCTTCGCCACCCTGGACGCGACGGTGCGCAAGAACGCGACGGGAGACGGCCGGCCGTACACGATCGCCGACACCGTCGGCTTCGTGCGCGCCCTGCCCCACCAGCTGGTCGAGGCCTTCCGGTCGACGCTCGAGGAGGTGGCCGACTCGGATGTCGTGGTGCACGTCGTCGACGGATCCCACCCGGATCCGGCGAGCCAGATCGCCACGGTGCGCGACGTCATGGGTGAGGCGGGGGCCAGGGGCATCCCGGAGATCGTGGTCTTCAACAAGAGCGACCTCGTGCCGGACGACGACCGGCTCGTGCTCCGCGGTCTCGAGCCGACGGCGATCTTCGTGTCGGCCCGCACGGGCGAGGGCATCGCCGAGCTGCTCGCGGCGATCGACGAGATCCTGCCGCGGCCCAGTGTGGAGGTCGACCTGCTCGTGCCCTACGAGCGCGGCGACCTCGTGACGCTCCTGCACGAGAAGAACACCGTGCTGAGCACCGAGTACGAGGAGTCGGGCACCCACGTGCGCGCCCTCGTCAACCCGGAGTTCGAAGACCGCCTCACCGAGTTCTCCGTACCCCGCTGAGCCCGCCTGAGTAATTCAACAACGCGAACGTCGCGGCATCCAAGCCCTCATGGGGTCCGGTTGCCGCGACGTTTGCGTTTCTGAACGCTAGACAGCTCTGAGAACTGCCACGACCTTGCCGAGCACCGTGGCGAAGTCACCGAGGATGGGCTCGAAGTTGCTGTTGCGGGGGAGCAGCCAGGTGTGGCCGTCGCGCTGGCGGAACACCTTCACGGTGGCCTCCTCGTCGAGCATGGCGGCCACGATGTCGCCGTTCTCGGCGGTGCTCTGCTGGCGGATGACGACCCAGTCGCCGTCGCAGATGGCGGCGTCGATCATCGACTCGCCCACGACCTTGAGCATGAAGAGGTCTCCGTTGCCCACGAGCTGACGGGGGAGCGGGAACACCTCGTCGACCTGCTGCTCGGCCGTGATGGGGATGCCCGCGGCGATGCGGCCCACGAGAGGCACGAGCGTGGCGTCGCCCACAGGGGGTGAGGAGTCGGCATCCGGCGACGGCGCGTCCTCCGCGCTCGGCACGTCGATGAGCACCTCCATGGCGCGGGGGCGGTTGGGGTCTCGCCGCAGGTAGCCGGAGAGCTCGAGCTGGTTGAGCTGGTGGGTGACGCTCGAGAGCGAGGAGAGCCCCACGGCGTCGCCGATCTCGCGCATGCTCGGCGGATACCCGCGTGAGAGCACGGAGCGCTGGATCACGTCGAGGATCGCGAGCTGCTTGTCGCTGAGGCTCTTGCGTCGTCTGGTGCGGCCGGTCTCGTTCGCCACGTCTCCTGCTTTCTGCGCTCCCACCGAGGGCGCGAGCGCCGATGTCGGTGGCTGGTGGTTGAGTTCACCTGTCGATCGAAACTGTATCCGAGAAGTACTCGAAAACACACATATGTTCGAGTGTGTCGCCGATTCTTCGAGGTATATCCGCTTGACGAACCAGAAAATCGAATATACATTCGGAACAAGACTTCGTATCGGCGCTCCCGGCCGAGCGCCGGTACGAACCCTTCAGGAGGAATCATGAGCTACGCAGCAGCACCTCTCAGCACCACGACCGCCCGCACCGCACACACCGACGCTGCCCACACCGGCGCCGCCGGAACCGCTTCCGCTGTGCCCACCACGCGGCTCCGCATCACGGCTCGCGGTCGCACGGTGCTGGCGTCGGTCATCGCTCTGCCGATCATCCTCCTGCTCGGGTTCGCCGCACTGTTCAGCGGCGGCACCGCCGTGGCCACGGGCACCACCTCCGGTGCCGAGTTCGACTACCTCACCGTCAAGTCCGGCCAGAGCCTGTGGGCCATCGCCGAGTCGCTGGCGCCCGAGGCCGACCCGCGTGATGTCATCGCCGAGATCATGAGCCTCAACCAGCTGAGCGAGTCGTCCGTGCAGCCCGGTCAGCGCATCGCCGTGCCGGCCGACATCGCCGACTAGCAGTAACAGCGGCGGCGGAAGCTGCGCCGGTCGCGATCCGCGCTCCGAGTAGGCTTCTGCGGGTGACCTCCCTCTCCGATCTGCCCATCCGAGACGACCTCAGGGGCCTCGAGCCCTATGGTGCACCGCACCTCCACCTCCCCGTGGAGCTCAACGTCAACGAGAACACGCACCCGATCCCCGAAGAGGTCGCGCGCGACATCATCGAAGCGGTGGCCAGGGAGCTCCTCACCGTCAATCGGTACCCCGACCGCGAGTTCACGGCGCTCCGCGAGTCGCTCGCCCGCTACCTCGTGAGCACCGAGCCGGGCCTCGAGCTCGGCGCCGAGGGCGTCTGGGCGGCGAACGGCTCGAACGAGATCCTTCAGCAGATCCTCATGGCCTTCGGTGGCCCGGGGCGTTCGGTGCTCGGCTTCCCTCCCACCTACTCCATGCACTCGATCATCGCCCAGGCCACGGGCGCCCGCTGGATCGCGGGGGAGCGCGACGCCGAGTTCCTCATCTCGCCCGAGACGGCGGTGAGCTGGGTCGAGCGCACCTCGCCCGACATCGTCTTCCTCTGCTCGCCCAACAACCCCACGGGCACGGGCCTCGGCCTCGACACCATCCGCGCCGTCTACGACGCGTTCGACGGCATGGTCGTGGTCGACGAGGCGTACGCCGAGTTCACCGCCGCCGGCGAACCCACCGCCCTCAGCCTGCTCGAGGGCCGCCCCCGCCTCATCGTCTCGCGCACCATGAGCAAGGCCTTCGCCTTCGCCGGCGCGCGCCTCGGCTACCTCGCGGCCCACCCGGCGGTCACGGATGCGCTGCGGCTCGTGCGCCTGCCCTACCACCTCTCCGCACTCACCCAGGCAGCCGCGGTGGCGGCTCTCGCGCACGCCCCCGAGGTGCTCGCCATGGTCGACGACATCAAGGCCCAGCGCGACCGCATCGAGCGGGAGCTGGCCGAGCTCGGCTACCACCCGTGGCCGAGCGAGGCCAACTTCGTGCTGTTCGGCGGCGTCGACGACCCCGAGTGGCTCTGGCAGCAGCTCCTCGACCGCGGCATCATCATCCGCAACCTGGCCATCCCCGGCCACCTCCGGGTGAGCGCGGGCACGGCCGCCGAGACGACGGCCTTCCTCGACGCCATGAGGGAACTCACGCCAGCGGCGGATCGCTGACCGAGTTCGCTCACCCCGCCCGCGGTCTTCGCCGCCAGCGACGCCCCGGCGCACGCCCTCGGTAGGATTGAGGGCATGACCGCACCCCGCACCGCCCGCCTGCAGCGCGAGACCAGCGAGTCGTCGATCGAGCTCACGCTCGACCTCGACGGCACGGGCGTCTCCGACATCCAGACCTCGGTGCCCTTCTACGACCACCTCCTCACCGCCTTCGCCAAGCACTCGCTCACCGACCTCACCGTGCGCGCGAGGGGCGACATCGAGATCGACGTGCACCACACGGTCGAGGACACGGGGATCCTGCTCGGCCAGGCCATCCGCCAGGCGCTCGGCGACAAGTCGGGCATCTCGCGCTTCGGCGGGGCCCTCGTGCCGCTCGACGAGGCGCTCGTGCAGGCCGTGGTCGACATCTCCGGCCGCCCCTACCTCGTGCACACCGGCGAGCCCGCCGGCTTCGAGTTCCACCTCATCGGCGGTCACTTCACCGGTTCGATGGTGCGCCACGTGTTCGAGGCCATCACCTTCAACGCGGGCCTCACCGTGCACGTCACCGTACTGAACGGTCGCGATCCGCACCACATCGCCGAGGCCGAGTTCAAGGCGTTCGCGCGCGCGTTCCGCCAGGCGAAGGCCCTGGATCCGCTCGTCTCCGGCATCCCCTCCACGAAGGGCGCCCTGTGAGCTCTCCCTCCGTCGTGCTGCTCGACTACGGCAGCGGCAACATCCACTCGGCCGCCAAGGCGCTCGAGCGTGCAGGTGCCGACGTCACCGTCACGGGCGATCGGGCCGCGGCTCTCGAGGCCGACGGTCTCGTGGTGCCCGGCGTCGGTGCGTTCAGCGCGGTCATGGACCAGCTCGCCGCGGTGCGCGGCGGCGAGGTCATCGACAAGCGCCTCGCCGGTGGACGCCCCGTGCTGGGCATCTGCGTGGGCATGCAGGTCATGTTCGCCGACGGCATCGAGCGCGGCATCGACACGGAGGGTCTCGGCGAGTGGCCGGGCACCGTGGAGCTGCTCGAGGCCGACGTGGTGCCGCACATGGGCTGGAACACGGTCGAGGCCCCCGCGGATTCGGTGCTCTTCGACGGCATCCGCGACGAGCGCTTCTACTTCGTGCACTCCTACGCCGCGCAGAACTGGGAGCTGACCCCCGAGGTCACCCACCGTCCGCCGCTCGTGACGTGGGCGGAGCACGGCTCCAAGTTCGTGGCGGCCGTCGAGAACGGTCCGCTCTCGGCCACCCAGTTCCACCCCGAGAAGTCGGGCGAGGCGGGCATCCGCCTGCTCGCCAACTGGATCGACTCGCTGCGCTGATCGCCCCCGCTGTGCCCGGCGGCGCCGCGTGGCGAGGCGACGCCGTCGTGACACATCGTTTCGACGTGGCCACGCGGAGTCGCTACTATCGCGGGGGGCAATCGCACGCGGCCAGCGGAGTCGGGCGGGCCGGAACGAGAGAAGAGTCATGAGCGAGTTCAACAAGGCGCCGAAGCTGGTGCTGCTGCCCGCGGTCGACGTGGCCGGGGGCAAGGCCGTGCGCCTGACGCAGGGCAAGGCGGGCACCGAGACGTTCCACGGCGACCCCGTCGACGCCGCTGCGGACTGGATCGCCCAGGGCGCCGAGTGGATCCACCTCGTCGATCTCGACGCCGCCTTCGGCCGGGGCAACAACCTCGGCGTGATCAAGAAGGTCATCCGCCAGGCCAGGGGAGTCAACGTGGAGGTCTCGGGAGGCATCCGCGACGACGCGAGCCTCGAGACCGCCCTCGCGTCGGGGGCCAAGCGCATCAACCTCGGCACCGCGGCGCTCGAGAACCCGGAGTGGGCCGCCAGCGTCATCGCCCAGTACGGGGATGCCGTGGCCGTCGGCCTCGACGTGCGCGGCACCACGCTCGCCGCCCGCGGCTGGACCCAGGATGCCGGCGACCTCTGGCACGTCATGGACCGCCTCGAGGAGGCCGGTTGCGCACGTTACGTCGTGACCGACGTCACGAAGGACGGCACGCTCAAGGGCCCCAACGTCGATCTGCTCCGCCAGGTGATGGATCGCACCGAGCGCCCCGTCATCGCCTCCGGCGGCATCTCGAGCCTCGACGACCTCGCCGAGCTCCGCGAACTCGTGCCCCACGGCCTCGAGGGCGCCATCGTGGGGCGCGCGCTCTACTCGGGCGCGTTCACCCTGCCCGAGGCCCTGGACGTGGCTTCTGACTGAGCACGACCACCACACCGGCCCCGACCACACCGGCGGCACGGACTCGGCCGGCCAGCCCTGGAAGGGTCGCACCTTCGAGTCGCACGCCAGCGAGACCGACGACGGCAGCGCGCCCCAGGTCGTGCTCGACGCGCTCTCCCGCTTCCACGCTGCCGACGCCGGGCCCGAGACCGTCGTCGATGCGCTCCGCGGTGTGCGCCTCCTCGTGCCCCTCGTGGCGCACGCGGGGGAGGAAGGGGTCACGGATGCCGGTCTCCGCGTCGACAAGACGCAGGAGCTCTCCCTCGTCACGGTGAGCGGCCCCGGCGGTCGCACGGTGCTCCCCGCGTTCACCTCGGTGACCGCGATGTCGGCCTGGAACCCGAAGGCCCGACCCATCCCGGTCGATGCGCGCAGAGCCGCCCTCGCGGCGGCGTCCGAGGGCACCGAACTCATCGTGCTCGACCCCGGCTCGCCCACCGAGTTCGCCCTCCGCCGCCCGGCCGTCTGGGCCCTGGCCCAGGGCGAGCCCTGGATCCCCGCTCCTGACGACCCCGACGTCGCGGAGGCCTTCGAGGTCTCGATCCGCTCCGAGCCCGCCGTCGCCGGAATCCGGGCCGTCGCAGGTGACCCGCAGGCGCGTCTGCGCGGCCCGGAGCTCCTGGTCGTGCTCGCGCTCGTGCCCGGCCTCGACAAGGAGACGCTGGATCAGCTCGTGCAGCGTCTTCAGGCGCGCTGGGCGGAGAGCGCAGTTATCGCCGAACGTGTCGACTCTCTCGGCGTGCGGGTCACCGCGCTCGACTGATCGAGCCAGAGGCAGGGCCCGAGCCGGAGCCCGGGCTCGAGCTCAGCTGACCGGCCCGGTGTACTTCTCCCCGGGGCCCTCGCCCACCGGATCCTGCACCACGGAGGCCTCGCGGAACGCGAGCTGCAGCGAGCGCAGGCCGTCGCGCAGGCTCCTGGCGTGCTGATCGCCGAGGAACGGCGCCGACGCGGTCACGAGCCCCGCGAGAGCGGTGATGAGCTTGCGCGCCTCGTCGAGGTCGGTCTCGACATCCGGGTCGTCCGAGAGCCCGCACTTCACGGCGGCCGCGCTCATGAGGTGCACGGCGGTGGTGGTCACGATCTCGATCGCCGGCACGTCCGCGATGTCGCGGATCGCCCCCGCCGTGGAGTCGTCGGGCATGCTGGTATCGCTCATCGCAAGAGGTCCTTACTACAGGGGCCAAGTCTCTGATAGACTCTGTGCGGCTCTGGGACCATTGGTCTCAGTACGAAAGTGGAGAATCTCCCACCCGCGCAAACCGCTTCAATAGGTTACCGGGTCGATAACACTCCGCTCACCCACCGGCTCCGGCCGGCAGGTGAGTAGACAGGGTGTGGTGTGAGCACCTCAGTGTGCGCATGTCGAGGGATTTCCTGTGCTTTCGTGAACATCCACGAAACTAAGGAGCAACGCATCAGCGATCCCCGTACAAACGACCGTATTCGAGTCCCCGAGGTACGCCTCGTGGGCCCCGGCGGCGAGCAGGTCGGCGTCGTCAGCATCGACGTCGCTCTTCGGCTTGCCCAGGAGGCTGACCTCGACCTCGTCGAGGTCGCACCCAACTCCAAGCCCCCGGTCGCGAAGATCATGGACTACGGAAAGTTCAAGTACGAAGCCGCGCAGAAGGCCAAGGAGGCCCGCCGCAACCAGGCCAACACGATCCTCAAAGAGGTCCGTTTCCGCCTGAAGATCGACGTGCACGACTACGAGACCAAGCGCAAGCGCGCCGAGGGCTTCCTGAAGGCCGGCGACAAGGTGAAGGCCATGATCCTGTTCCGCGGCCGCGAGCAGTCGCGTCCCGACCAGGGCGTGCGTCTGCTGCAGCGCTTCGCGGAAGACGTGTCCGAGTTCGGCACCGTCGAGTCCACTCCCACGATCGACGGCCGCAACATGGTCATGGTCATCGGTCCGCTCAAGAACAAGTCAGAGGCCAAGGCCGAGCAGAACGCCAAGCGCGATGCCTCGAAGGCCCATGCCCGCGAGGGCGACGCCGCCCCGGTGGAATCCGCCGCCGCAGCCCCCCAGAACTCCGACCCGGAGCCGGCCACGCCGGCTGCCGCGGCCGAGTAGCACCCACACCGGCCGTCCAGGCCGCGTCAAGCCCGAACAACACGAGGAGAACCCCATGCCCAAGATGAAGACGCACTCCGGTGCCAAGAAGCGATTCAAGGTCACCGGTACCGGCAAGCTCATGAAGCAGCAGGCCGGCATGCGCCACAACCTGGAGGTCAAGGCCCCGGGGCGCAAGGCTCGCCTGAACAAGGACCAGTCGCTCTCCAAGGCCGACACCAAGGTCGCCAAGAAGCTTCTCGGCCTGTAGTCCACCGACTGCTGCCGACCACGAGACCAGAAGGAAAAGAACAATGGCAAGAGTGAAGAGGGCCGTCAACGCCCACAAGAAGCGCCGGGTCATCCTCGAGCGCGCCGCGGGCTACCGCGGTCAGCGGTCGCGCCTCTACCGCAAGGCCAAGGAGCAGGTCACCCACTCCTTCGTCTACTCCTACCGTGACCGCCGTGCGCGCAAGGGCGACTTCCGTCGTCTGTGGATCCAGCGCATCAACGCCGCGTCCCGCGCCAACGGCCTCACCTACAACCGCTTCATCCAGGGCCTCGCCCTGGCCGGCATCCAGGTCGACCGTCGCATCCTCGCCGAGCTGGCCGTCAACGAGCCCGCCACCTTCGCGGCCATCGTCGCGAGCGCCAAGGCCGCTCTTCCCGCCGACACCTCGGCCCCAAAGAACGCCGCGTAGTCCACTCCGACTGCACAACAGAACACAGAGAGCGCCACATGCTGGACAATCCGAGATCACCTCGTGTCAGGGCCGTGGCGAAACTCGCCAAGAGGGGAGCCCGGTCCGAGACCGGGCTCTTCCTCTTGGAGGGCCCGCAGGCCGTCTCCGAGGCGCTGAGCTTCGGCGCCGACCTGCTGGTCGACCTCTTCGCCACCCCCACGGCGCTCGACCGCTACGGCGACATCGCCCGAGCGGCCGCCGATGCGGGCCTCGAGGTGGAGTTCGTGACCGAGCAGGTGCTCGACACCATGGCCGACACGGTCACCCCCCAGGGCTTCGTGGCCGTGTGCCGTCAGTTCTCCACGGCGGTGAAAGACGTCTTCGCCGCCGGCCCCCGCCTCATCGCCGTGCTCGAAGAGGTCCGTGACCCCGGCAACGCGGGCACCATCATCCGGGCAGCGGATGCGGCGGGCGCCGACGCGGTCATCCTCACGGGGCGCTCCGTCGACCTCTACAACCCCAAGGTGGTGCGCTCCACCACGGGCTCGCTCTTCCACCTCCCCGTCGCTCGCGAGGCCACGCTCAGCGACGTCGTCGAGCGCGCGAGGGAGGCCGGCCTGCAGGTGCTGGCCGCCGACATCAAGGGCGACGACCTGCTCGACGTGCGCACCGCGGGCGTGCTCGCAGCCCCCACCGCGTGGGTCTTCGGCAACGAGGCGCGCGGGCTCGAAGACGAGCATCTCAAGCTCGTCGACCGTGCCATCTCGCTCCCGATCTACGGTCAGGCCGAGTCGCTCAACCTGGCCACCGCCGCCTCCGTGTGCCTCTACGAGAGCGCGTTCGCCCACCGCTCCTGAGTGTTTCGCGCGCGTTTCGGTTGAGTCACGGATCGGCCCGCCGCGTTGCAGCCACCCTTTGGGGTGTGGTTGGGTGAGTGCCATGAGCGCATCCACCGCCCCCGTTCGGGGCACAGAGGGTGCAGACGCGCCCCTCGTCGTGATCGATCACGTCGACAAGCACTTCGGCGAGCTGCACGTGCTGCGCGACATCACCACCACGGTGGCGCGCGGCGAGGTCGTGGTCGTCATCGGTCCGAGCGGATCGGGCAAGTCCACGCTCTGCCGGGCCATCAATCGCCTCGAGACCATCGACTCGGGCACCATCTCGATCGACGGCAAGGTGCTGCCGAGCGAGGGCGCCGAGCTCGCCAAGCTCCGCTCCGACGTGGGCATGGTGTTCCAGTCGTTCAACCTCTTCGCGCACAAGACCGTGCTCGAGAACGTCACGCTCGCGCCCATCAGGGTGCGCAAGATGTCACGCAAGGAGGCCGAGAAGCGCGGCATGGCGCTGCTCGAGCGCGTCGGCGTGGCGAACCAGGCCGACAAGATGCCCGCACAGCTCTCCGGCGGCCAGCAGCAGCGCGTGGCGATCGCTCGCTCCCTCGCCATGGATCCGAAGCTCATCCTGCTCGACGAGCCCACGAGCGCTCTCGACCCGGAGATGATCAACGAGGTGCTCGACGTCATGATCGGTCTCGCCAAAGACGGCATGACCATGATCGTCGTCACCCACGAGATGGGCTTCGCCCGGAAGGCCGCCGACCGGGTCATCTTCATGGCCGACGGCCGTGTCGAAGAAGAGGCCACGCCCGAGGCGTTCTTCGGCAACCCCCAGTCACCGAGAGCGAAGGACTTCCTCTCGAAGATCCTCGCCCACTAGGCAGGGCTCGCCCACGAGGCGAGACAAGCCCCCGCCGCAGCCGATGAGCGGGGTGAACAGCAATCACGAGAGGTACGACCAATGAGGCACAAGAAGCTATCGTTCTTCGCACTCGCCGCGGCGACAGCCGTAGTCCTGTCCGGATGCGCGGGCGGCGACGCCGGCGACGCCGAAGTCACCCCCGAGGCGGCTCCCACCTTCGCGGCGGGATCCACCATGGAGACCCTCGCCAGCGCAGGCGAGATCACGATCGGCACCAAGTTCGACCAGCCGCTCTTCGGGCTCGTCGGCCCCGACGGCACGCCGGAGGGCTTCGACGTCGAGATCGCCAAGATCATCGCGGCCAAGCTCGGCATCGCCGAAGACGGCATCAACTGGGTCGAGACGGTCTCGGCCAACCGCGAGCCCTTCATCCAGAACGGCGAGGTCGACCTCGTGGTGGCGACGTACACCATCAACGACACCCGCAAGGAGGTCATCTCCTTCGCCGGGCCGTACTACGAGGCCGGTCAGTCCATCCTGACGCTCGCCGACAACGAGGACATCGAGAGCGAAGACGACCTCGTGGGCCAGCCGGTCTGCTCGGTCACGGGTTCCACCCCGGCCGCCAACCTCGAGGAGCTCGGCGCCGAGGTCGTGCTCACCGACACGTACACGAACTGCCTGGAGCCCCTCCGCACCGGCGCCGTCGTGGCGGTCTCGACCGACAACGTCATCCTGGCCGGCCTCGCCGCCCAGAACGAGGGCGAGTTCAAGGTCGTGGGCGAGCCCTTCACCCAGGAGCCCTACGGCATCGGCCTCGCGCTCGAGGACACCGAGTTCCGCGACTTCATCAACGACGTGCTCGAGGAGTCGTACGAAGACGGCACCTACGAGGCGGCCTGGGAGTCCACCGCCGGCGCGGTGCTGCCGTACGTCGACCCGCCCGCGGTCGACCGCTACTAGTCACCGCCTGTGAGGTGAGGGGCGCCGCAGGGTGCCCCTCACCTCGCACGATCAGAACACAAGAGAGGAGCGCGGGTGAACGTCGTCATCGACAACCTGCCCCTGTACCTCGAGGGCTTCGGCCAGACGCTGTCGCTGCTGCTCATCTCGGGGTTGGCGGCGCTCGTGCTGGGCACCGTCGTGGCGGTGATGAGGATCTCGCCGATCCCGTCGCTCAGCGGATTCGCGGCCGTCTACACCGAGCTGCTCCGCAACACCCCGCTCACCCTCGTGCTGTTCTTCTGCGCCATCATCCTGCCCTACCTCGGGTCGGAGCTGCCGTACTTCTGGTGCGCCATCATCGGCCTCACGCTCTACACCTCGCCGTTCGTGGCGGAGGCGATCCGCTCGGGCGTCAACGGTGTGCCGATCGGTCAGGCGGAGGCCGCGCGCAGCCTCGGGCTCGGCTTCGGCCAGACCGTGGGCATCGTGATCTTCCCCCAGGCCATCCGCATGGTGATCCCGCCGCTCATCAACGTGCTGATCGCGCTCACCAAGAACACCTCGGTGGCAGGGGCCTTCTTCGTGGCCGACCTCTTCGGCGTGGGGCGCACGCTCGCCAACGCGAACGGCAACGCGGTGATCGCGATCCTCCTGGCCGTGGCCACCTTCTACCTCCTCATCACCATCCCGCTCGGCATCCTGGCCGGCCGGCTCGAGAAGAAGTTCGTGGTGCAGCGATGAGCAATTCCTCCGTGCTGTTCGACGCTCCCGGCCCTCGCGCCCGACGTCGTTCCCGCATCGCCTCGGTCATCGTCATCGTGGCGCTCGCCGCCGGCGTCGCCTGGGTCATCTTCACGCTCGCGCAGCCGCGCGACTCCGGCGGCATCACCCTGCCCGGCTTCTTCGACTGGAGCCGGTGGGAGCGACTCGTCGTCGACCCCGAGTTCTGGGGCTCGGTGGGCCGAGGTGTGCTCGCCACCCTCCAGGCTGCCGCCCTCGCCGCCATCATGGCGCTCGTCGTGGGTGTGCTGTTCGCGTTGCTCCGCACCTCGCCGAAGGCCGCCGTGCGGGTGCCGACCACCATCGTGCTCGAGTTCGTGCGCGGCATGCCCGTGCTGCTCATGATGTTCTTCATCCTGCTCGTGGCCTCCACCGGCGCCTTCTGGGCGGTCGTGCTCGGCCTCGGTCTCTACAACGGCGCGATCATCGGCGAGGCGCTGAGGGCGGGCATCGCCTCACTGCCGCGCGGTCAGCGCGAAGCGGGGCTCAGCCTGGGCCTCACCCGGCTGCAGACCAAGATGCTCGTGGAGTTCCCGCAGGCCTTCCGGCAGATGCTGCCGATCATCCTGGCCCAGCTCGTGGTGCTGCTGAAGGACACGAGCCTCGGCTTCATCGTGGGCTACAACGAACTCATCCGCACCACCATGAACAACCTGTCGGCCTTCTACGGCAACCGGTTCCTGTTCACGCTCTTCGTCGTCACGCTCGTCATCTACCTCGCGATCAACCTCACCTTCTCCTGGCTCACGAGGCTCGTGGCCCGTCGCAGCCTGGCGAAACGGGGAGCTCCGAGAACGAAGACGATCGCCGGCGCCCTCGATCCGGCCGATCTGACAACGGAGTGATGCGGGCTAAACTTATGCCTCGTGTCTGAACCCATCGCAATCACCGAGCAGGCGGTGACCGACGCGGTCGACGCGGCTCTCGCAGCCCTCGCCGGCGCCACCGACTCCGCAGCCCTCCGCGCCGTGCGCACCGAGCACGCGGGGGAGGCCTCCGCACTGGCGCGCTTCAATGCCGCCATCAAGGCGCTGCCCGGCGACCAGAAGGCCGCGGCGGGCAAACTCGTGGGCCAGGCCCGTGCGCGCGTCAACCAGGCCATCGCCGCCCGCGAGACCGAGGTCGTGGCGCTCGAGGAGTCCGCGCGGCTCGACGCGGAGGCGCTCGACGTCACGGCCGTCGCCAGCCGCCGCCGCATCGGCGCTCGCCATCCGCTCTCCCTGCTGCAGGACAGGATCGCCGACATCTTCGTGGGCATGGGCTGGGAGGTGGCGGAGGGTCCCGAGGTCGAGAGCGAGTGGTTCAACTTCGACGCCCTCAACTTCGACGCCGACCACCCGGCGCGCGCCATGCAGGACACCTTCTTCATCGATCCGCCCGAGGCGCACCTCGTGCTGCGCACGCACACGAGCCCCGTGCAGGTGCGGTCGCTGCTCGAGCGCGAGCTGCCCGTCTACGTCATCGCCCCCGGGCGGGTCTACCGCACCGACGAGCTCGATGCCACGCACACCCCCGTGTTCAGCCAGGTCGAGGGCATCGCCATCGACAAGGGCCTCACCATGGCGCACCTGCGCGGCACGCTCGAGCACTTCGCCACGCAGATGTTCGGCGAGGGCGCGAAGATCCGTCTGCGACCCAATTACTTCCCGTTCACCGAGCCGAGCGCCGAGATGGACGTGTGGCAGCCGAACGCCAAGGGCGGCGCGCGCTGGGTGGAGTGGGGCGGCTGCGGCATGGTCAACCCCAACGTGCTGCGCTCGGCCGGCATCGACCCCGACGAGTTCTCGGGCTTCGCGTTCGGCATGGGCATCGAGCGCACCCTGCAGTTCCGCAACGACCTCAACGACATGCGCGACATGGTCGAGGGCGACGTGCGCTTCTCCCAGCAATTCGGAATGGTGGTCTGACATGCGAGTACCGATCTCCTGGCTCGCCGAGTACGTCGACCTGCCCGCTGACGCGTCGATCGACGCCATCCACGCCGCCCTCGTGAGGGTCGGCCTCGAGGAGGAGGGGTCGCACGGCTTCGACCTCAGGGGCCCCATCGTGGTGGGGCAGGTGCTCGAGTTCGTCGAGGAGCCCCAGAAGAACGGCAAGACCATCCGCTGGTGCCAGGTTCAGGTGGCGCCCGAGGGCGAGACGGCGGCGGATGGCGGGCCCGCGGTGCACGGCATCGTGTGCGGCGCAGGCAACTTCTTCGAGGGCGACAAGGTCGTGGTGACCCTCCCGGGTGCCGTGCTGCCCGGCGACTTCCACATCGCTCCGCGCAAGACCTACGGGCACGTCTCCGACGGCATGATCGCCTCGGCCAGGGAGCTCGGCCTCGGCGAGGACCACGACGGCATCCTGCGCCTCACGACCTTGGGCCTCGACCCCGAGGTGGGAACGGATGCGATCGCCCTGCTCGGTCTCGACGACGCGGCCGTGGAGGTCAACGTCACGCCCGACCGCGGCTACGCCTTCTCCGTGCGCGGCATAGCCCGCGAGTACTCGCACTCCACCGGTGCGGCGTTCCGCGACCCGGTGGACCGCGTCAGCCCGGCCGTCGGCACCGGTTTCCCTGTGGCCATCCACGACGAGGCGCCCATCCGCGGCCGCGTCGGCGCCACGGTCTTCGTCACGCGCGTGGTGCGGAACGTCGACGCCACGAGGCCGTCGCCCCCGTGGCTGGTCTCGCGCCTCAAGCTCGCGGGCATCCGCTCGGTCTCGCTCGTGGTCGACATCACGAACTACGTCATGCTCGAATTCGGGCAGCCGACCCACGGCTACGACCTCGACACGCTCACCGGCGGCATCACCGTGCGGCGCGCGGCCGAGGGGGAGACCCTCGAGACGCTCGATGGCCAGACCAGGAAGCTCGATGCGGAGGATCTGGTGATCGCCGATGAGAGCGGCCCCATCGGCCTCGCCGGTGTCATGGGCGGTGCCGCCACCGAGATCGGCGACGCCACCACCAACGTGCTCGTCGAGGCGGCCAACTTCGACCCCGTGTCGATCGCCCGCACCGCCCGCAGGCACAAGCTGCCGAGCGAGGCCTCGCGTCGGTTCGAGCGCGGTGTCGACCCGAAGGTCGCCGAGGCGGCGGCCGCACGGGTGGTGGAGCTGCTCGAGAGCCTCGCGGGCGGCCAGGCCGACGGCCTCGGCTCGCTGCACCTCGAGCACGCCGAGCTCGGCGCCGTCACGGTGCCCTTCGGCTACATCTCGGGCCTCGTGGGCGTCGAGTTCACCGACGACGAGATCACCGGATCGCTCGTGGAGATCGGCGCGACGGTCGAGGAGACCGCCACCGGACTCGTGGTCGTGCCCCCGTCGTGGCGGCCCGACCTCACCGACAAGGCGTCGCTCGCCGAGGAGGTCGCCCGCATCGTGGGCTACGACCGCATCCCGAGCATCCTCCCCGTCGCTCCTCCCGGGCGCGGGCTCACCGTCTCGCAGGTCACCCGTCGCCGGGTGGCGGATGTGCTCGCCGCGGGCGGGCTCACCGAGGTGCTTGCCTACCCGTTCCTCGGATCCGCGATGAACGAGGCCTTCGGCAGCGCCGTCGAGGGCGAGGTCTCCGCCGTGCGCGTGGCCAACCCCATCGACTCGGAGGCCGCGCTGCTGCGCACGTCGCTCATCCCCGGCCTCATCGACATCGCGAGGCGCAACCTCTCGCGCGGTCTCACGGACCTCGCGATCTTCGAGCTGGGCCTCGTGTTCGCGCCCGAGGCCGGCCGTCGGTACGGGCAGGCCACGCTTCCGCTCGGCGCCCGCCTCCCGAGCTCGGACGAGCTCGGCGAGCTGCACGGCGGCATCCCGCCGCAGCCCCGCCACGTGGGTGTGCTCGTGCTGGGCAACGCCGTCGACAAGCAGCCGGGCCAGCCCGCCGTGCCCGCCGGCGTCGCCGACGTGCTCGACGTGGTCTCGCTGCTCGAGTCGGCCCTCGCGGTCTCGCTGCGGGTGGCGAAGGGCTCGCACAAGTCGATGCACCCCGGCCGCACCGCCGAGCTGTTCTTCGAGACGCCGGAGGGGGAGCGCTCCATCGGCTTCGCCGGCGAACTGCTGCCCGCCCTCGCGGCCGAGCTCGATCTGCCCCGTGTGGTGGCGGTCGCCGAGCTCGACCTCGACGTGCTCATCGCCGCCGCCGGCAGCTCGATCGACGTCGCTCCCATCAGCGGTTTCCCCGCCGCCACCCAGGATCTCTCCCTCGTGGTGGCCGCCGACGTGCCGGCCGGCGAGGTCGAGCGCGCGGTGGCCGAGGGCGCGGGCGAGCTGCTCGAGAGCATCCGCCTGGTCGACGACTACCGAGGCACCGGCTTGCCAGAGGCCTCGAAGTCGCTCACCTTCGCGCTGCGCTTCCGCGCGCCCGACCGCACGCTCACGGCGGCCGAGGCGAGCGAGGCGAAGCTCGCCGGGGCGGCCAGGGCCACCGAGCTGCACGCCGCCGCCGTGCGGGAATAGCACTCCGCGCAACGGCTAGATTGGGTTCATGGTCTACACAGTCGCCATCGCGGGTGCCAGCGGATACGCCGGGGGAGAGGTTCTCCGGCTGCTCGCCGCGCACCCCGAGTTCGAGGTGCGCACGGTCACGGCGAACAAGAACGCCGGCCAGCGCCTCATCGATGTGCAGCCGCACCTGCGCTCCTACGCCGATCTCGTGCTGAAGGAGACGGATGTCGAGACCCTGCGCGGTCACGACGTCGTGTTCCTCGCGCTCCCGCACGGTCACTCCGGTGCGCTCGCAGCCGAGCTGGGCGACTCGAGCCTCGTGATCGACTGCGGTGCAGACCACCGGCTCACGAGCGCCGCCGACTGGGAGACCTTCTACAAGTCGGAGTACCACGGCTCCTGGCCGTACGGCCTGCCCGAGCTCGTGCTCGCCGACGGCCGCAAGCAGCGCGCCAACCTCGAGGGCGTCTCGCGGATCGCCGTGCCCGGCTGCAACGTCACGGCGGTGAGCCTCGGGCTCGCGCCTGGCCTGCGCGCCGGCATCATCCAGCCCATCGACCTCGTGGCCGTGCTCGCCGTGGGCCCCTCCGGCGCCGGCAAGACGCTGCGCACCGACCTCCTGGCGAGCGAGATGCTCGGCTCCGCCCACGCCTACGGGGTCGGCGGCGTGCACCGGCACGTGCCCGAGATCGTGCAGAACCTCAGCGGTGCGGCGGGGGAGAGGGTCACGGTGTCGTTCACGCCCGTGCTCGTGCCCATGGCCCGTGGCATCATCGCCACCTCTACCGCGCGCCTGCAGCCAGGGGTCAGCGCGGCCGACGTGCGCTCGGCCTGGGAGCTCGCCTACGGCGACGAGCCCTTCGTGCACCTCCTCCCCGAGGGGCAGTTCCCCCGGGTGGCCGACACGATCGGCGCCAACACCGCGCTCGTGGGCATCGCGGTCGATGAAGCAGCCGATCGGGTCGTCACCGTCGTGGCGCTCGACAACCTCGTGAAGGGCACGGCGGGGGCCGCCATCCAGTCCGCCAACATCGCACTCGGCATCCCCGAGCAGACCGGCCTCGCCGTGAACGGAGTCGCCCCGTGAGCGTCACGCATCCCGCAGGGTTCGACGCCGCCGGCGTCGTGGCCGGCCTCAAGTCCACAGGCGCCCGCGACCTCGCGCTCGTCGTCAACCGTGGCCCCAAGGCCGCCGCCGCGGCGGTCTTCACCTCCAACCGCGCCAAGGCGAACCCGATCCTCTGGTCGGAGCAGGTCATCAAGGACGGCCGCATCGAGGCGGTCATCCTCAACTCCGGCGGCGCCAACTGCTTCACGGGGGCCTTCGGCTTCCAGACCACCCACGCCACGGCCGAGGCCGTCGCCACCGCGCTCGAGGTCTCGGCCTCGGATGTGCTCGTGTGCTCCACCGGCCTCATCGGTGTGGGCGACCAGACCTTCCGCGACGCCATCCTCGACCACGTGCCCGCCGCGGTCGGCGCGCTCTCGGCGGAGGGCGGTGCCGAGGCGGCGCTCGCCATCATGACCACCGACTCCAAGCCCAAGGAGGCCGTGGTCAGCTCCGCGGCCGGCTGGTCGATCGGCGGCATGGCGAAGGGCGCCGGCATGCTCGCTCCCGGCCTCGCCACGATGCTCGTGGTCGTCACCACCGATGCCGACCTCGAGCCCGCCGCGCTCGACCGCGCCCTCCGATCCGCCACCCGCGTCACCTTCGACAGGGTCGACTCCGACGGCTGCATGTCGACCAACGACACCGTAGCGCTGCTGGCCTCAGGAGCCTCCGGGGTCGTCGCCGACGAGGCGGAGTTCACCGAGTCGCTCACCGCGCTGTGCCGCGATCTCGCGCTGCAGCTGCAGGGCGACGCCGAGGGCGCCAGCCACGACATCGCCATCGAGGTGGTCAACGCCGCGAGCGAGGACGACGCCGTGGTGGTGGGCCGAGCCGTCTCGCGCAGCAACCTCCTCAAGGCCGCCATCTTCGGCAACGACCCCAACTGGGGCCGCGTGCTCGCCGCCCTCGGCACCACGGATGCGGTCTTCGACCCGTACGAGATCGACGTGTCGATGAACGGCGTCATGGTCTGCCGCAGCGGAGAGCCGGGGGAGGCGAGAGAGCTGGTGGACCTCACGCCTCGTGCCTGCCACATCCTCATCGACCTCAAGTCGGGCTCCTCGACCGCGACCATCTGGACCAACGACCTCACGCACGACTACGTGCACGAGAACAGCGCGTACGCCAGCTGATGAGCGAATCCACCACCGGGCCCACCACCGCAACCACCGCGGGCGCTGCATCGGCCGCCGCTCAGCTCGCCGCCGACCTCGCGCACGTCAAGGCCGACACCCTCATCGAGTCGCTGCCGTGGCTCAAGCGCTACCACGGCGAGATCATCGTCGTGAAGTTCGGCGGCAACGCCATGGTCGACCCCGACCTGCAGCGCACCTTCGCTGAGGACATCGTGTACCTGCGCTACGCCGGGCTCCGCCCCGTCGTGGTGCACGGCGGCGGGCCGCAGATCTCCAAGATGCTCGAGCGTCTCGGCATCCGGAGCGAGTTCCGCGGCGGCTACCGGGTCACGAGCCCCGAGGCCATGGAGGTCGTGCGCATGGTGCTCACCGGCCAGATCAGCCGTGACATCGTGAGCCACATCAACGAGCACGGTCCGCTGGCCGCCGCCCTCTCCGGTGAGGATGCCGGACTCTTCGAGGGCAAGCGCCGCGGGGTGGAGATCGACGGCGAGCTCGTGGACCTCGGGCTCGTGGGCGACGTCGTGGCGGTCAACCCCGAGGGTGTGCTCGCGCAGCTCGACGCGGGGCGGATCCCCGTTGTCTCCTCCGTCGCGCCCGACATCGACGCTCCCGGGCAGGTGCTCAACGTCAACGCCGATGCGGCGGCGGCCGCCCTGGCCGTCTCGCTCAAGGCCGCCAAGCTCGTGATCCTCACCGATGTGGCCGGCCTCTACAGCGACTGGCCCAATCGCGACTCGCTCGTCTCCGTGATCGACGGCGAGGAGCTGCGCGCTCTGCTTCCCTCGCTCGAGTCCGGCATGATCCCCAAGATGGCCGCGTGCCTCGAGGCCGTCGACGGCGGAGTGCCCAAGGCCGCCATCATCGACGGGCGCGAGCCGCACTCCATCCTGCTCGAAGTCTTCACCCAGGGCGGTGTCGGCACGGAGGTCGTGGCCGGCCCGACCCACTGAACGCCTACTGACCCGGAGGACCCCGTGCCCGGAACCGAGACCGAGACAACCTGGAAGACCCGCTTCGAGACCTCGATGATGCGCACCATGGGCATGCCCCTGCGCTCCCTCGTGCGCGGTGAGGGCGCCTACGTGTGGGACGACGAGGGCACGGAGTACCTCGACTTCCTCGCCGGCATCGCGGTGAACTCGCTCGGCCACGCGCATCCGGTGTTCGTGGAGGCGGTCTCGCGCCAGGCCGCCACGCTCGCCCACGTGTCGAACTACTTCTCCACGCCGCCGCAGCTCGAGCTCGCCGAGCGCCTGGCCCGGCTCACCGGTGCGGGTGAGGGCGGCCGCGCCTACTTCTGCAACTCCGGTGCAGAGGCCAACGAGGCGGCGTTCAAGCTCGCCCGGCTCAACTCCACCGATCGGCGCACGCGCATCGTCGCGCTCACCAACGCCTTCCACGGCCGCACCATGGGTGCGCTCGCGCTCACCGGCAAGCCCGCCATGCGCGAACGGTTCGAGCCCATGCCCGGTGGCGTCGAGCATATCGACACCACCATCGAGGCGCTCGAGGCCACCATCGACGACACCGTCGCCGCCCTCTTCGTGGAGCCCATCAAGGGTGAGGCCGGAGTGCTCGAGCTGCCGGAGGGATACCTCCAGCGCGCCCGCGAGCTCACCGAGCAGCACGGCGTGCTGCTGATCCTCGACGAGATCCAGACGGGGGTCGGGCGCACGGGTGCCTGGTTCTCCTACATGAACGCGGGTGTGACTCCGGATGCCGTGACCATCGCCAAGGGCATGGCAGGCGGCTTCCCGATCGGCTCGCTCGTGACCTTCGGCTGGGCCTCCGAGCTCTTCTCCCGCGGCCAGCACGGCAGCACCTTCGGCGGCAACCCGCTCGCCGCCGCCACGGCCAACGCGGTGCTCGGCGAGATCGAGTCGGCGGGCCTCGTGCAGAACGCGGCCACGCGCGGGGAGCAGATCCGCGCGGCGATCGCGGCCATCGAGTCACCCCTCGTGGCCGAGATCCGCGGTCAGGGACTGCTCATCGGCGTCGGACTCACCGAGCCCGTGGCAGGGCGGATCGCCGATGCCGCGCTGGAGAACGGCCTCATCATCAACGCACCCAACGACTCGAGTCTGCGCATCGCGCCGCCGCTCATCATCGGCGACGAGGAGGTGCACGAATTCGGTGTGCGCCTCGGGCGAGCGTTCGACTCGCTATCCTGATCCTTTGGACACCGACCCCGAGGCGAGCATGACCAGGCACTTCCTTCGCGACGACGACATCACTCCCGCCGAGCAGAGCACCATCCTCGATCTCGCGGTGCAGCTCAAGCGCGACCGCTTCCAGGCCCGACCGCTCGAGGGCCCGCAGACGGTCGCGGTGATCTTCGACAAGTCGTCCACCCGCACGAGGGTCTCGTTCGCGGTGGGCATCGCCGACCTCGGCGGCATCCCGCTCATCATCTCCACCGCCTCGAGCCAGCTCGGCGGCAAGGAGACGGCCTCCGACACGGCGAGGGTGCTCGAACGGCAGGTGGCCGCCATCGTCTGGCGCACCTACGCGCAGTCCGGGCTCGAGGAGATGGCGGCGGGCACCACGGTGCCCGTGGTCAACGCGCTCTCCGACGACTTCCACCCGTGCCAGCTGCTGGCCGACTTCCTCACCATCCGGGAGCACCGCGGCGACCTGCCCGGCCTCACGGTCGCCTTCTTCGGCGACGGCGCGAGCAACATGGCGCAGTCCTACCTGCTCGCGGGCGCCACGGCCGGCATGCACGTGCGGATCGCGTGCCCGGCGGAGTACTCGCCGACCCCCGAGGTGGTGGCCGACGCCGAGAGGCGGGCCGCAGAGACGGGCGGCTCGGTCGTGGTGCTCACCGACCCACAGGCAGCGGCAGACGGCGCCGACGTCATCGTGACCGACACCTGGGTGTCGATGGGCAAGGAGGACGAGAAGGTCGCGCGGGTCAAGACCTTCGGCGGTTACCAGGTCGACACGGCGCTCATGGCGCGCGCCAAGGAGGACGCCCTGTTCCTGCACTGCCTGCCGGCCGATCGCGGCTACGAGGTCGCGGCCGAGGTGATCGACGGCCCGCAGAGCGTGATCTGGGACGAGGCGGAGAACCGCCTGCACGCGCAGAAGGCGCTGCTGGTGTGGCTGTTCGAGCAGAACGCGGCCGAGAAGGCACCCGCACGCAAGGCGGGATTCTGATGAGCGAGGCTCCCGGCAACCGGGCCGCCGAAGCCGGTGCCCTGTGGGGTGGCCGCTTCTCCGGCGGCCCCGCTCCCGCGCTCACGGAGCTGAGCCGCTCCACGCACTTCGACTGGCAGCTCGCGCAGTACGACATCGCGGGGTCCAGGGCCCACGCCCGCGCGCTCGCTCGCGCCGGCTACCTCACGGCCGAGGAGCTCGAGGGCATGCTGCACGCCCTCGACCAGCTGTCGGATGCCGTGCAGAGCGGAGAGTTCTCCCCGGATCCCTCGGATGAGGACGTCCACTCGGCCCTCGAACGAGGCCTGATCGACTTCGCGGGCACCGAGCTCGGCGGCAAGCTGCGTGCAGGCCGCAGTCGCAACGACCAGATCGCGACCCTCGTGCGCATGCTGCTCCGCGATCACGCCGCCACCATCACGCGGCTCCTGGTCGACCTCATCGACGCGACCGCCTCGCAGGCCGAGGCGCACTCCGAGGCGATCCTCCCCGGGCGCACACATCTGCAGCACGCCCAACCCGTGCTCCTGGCCCACCAGCTGCTCGCGCACTGCTGGCCGCTCGTGCGCGACATCGAGCGCTTCCGCGACTGGGATGCCAGGGCCAACTCCTCACCCTACGGATCGGGGGCGCTCGCCGGCAACACGCTCGGCCTCGACGCCGAGGTCGTGGCGCACGACCTGGGCTTCGCGCACGGGGTGGAGAACTCCATCGACGGAACGTCCTCGCGCGACGTGGTGGCGGAGTTCGCCTACATCACGGCCCAGATCGGCATCGACCTCTCGCGGTTCGCGGAGGAGATCATCATCTGGAACACCCGCGAGTTCGGCTTCGTCACACTCTCGGACTCGTACTCCACGGGCTCGTCGATCATGCCGCAGAAGAAGAACCCCGACATCGCCGAGCTCGCGCGCGGCAAATCAGGGCGGCTCATCGGCAACCTCACCGGGTTGCTTGCCACGCTGAAGGGCCTCCCGCTCGCGTACAACCGTGATCTGCAGGAGGACAAGGAGCCCGTCTTCGACTCGATCAGCACTCTCGAGGTGCTGCTGCCCGCGTTCACGGGAATGGTCGCGACCCTCACCTTCCACACCGAGCGGATGGCAGAGCTCGCGCCTCAAGGCTTCTCCTTGGCGACGGATGTGGCGGAGTGGCTCGTGAAGCAGCACGTCACCTTCCGCGATGCCCATGAGATCACCGGAACCCTCGTGAAATTCGCCGAGGACAACGGGCTCGATCTCGACGAGCTCACCGACGAGCAGTTCGCGTCGATCTCGCCGCACCTCACGCCCGAGGTGCGGGGTGTGCTCACGATCGAGGGATCCGTGGCGAGTCGCGACGGATCCGGTGGCACCGCCGGCGTACGTGTGCAGGAGCAGCGCGCCGCCCTCACCGAACGGGTGCGCGCCCTAGTGGTGCAGACCGCCGCCATCCCCGGAGGTGTCTGATGCCCGATGATCCCCGCACACCAGGCAAGCCCGACCGCGGCCCGGACGACCCGGGATTCTGGCGCCGCCCCCTGCCCAACCGCGTCGTCTGGCTGATCCTCGCCGTGGCCGCCGTCATCGTGATCGCCGCCGTCGTGGTGAGCGTCTCCCTGGGCGTGCGTCTGTTCTGAGCGCCGTGATCGATTTCTCGGCGACGGCCGTCGAGGTCGCGCCCCTGCTGCTCGGCGCGATCCTCACCCGGGACTCCGAACAGGGTGCGGTCTCGGTGCGCATCACCGAGGTCGAGGCGTACCTCGGTGTGGGGGAGGATCCCGGATCGCACGCGTTCCGAGGACCCACCGCTCGCAATGCAGCCATGTTCGGCGCCCCCGGCCGGTTGTACACGTACTTCACCTACGGCATGCACGTGTGCGCCAACGTGGTCTGCTCACCGGAGGGGAGTGCATCCGCTGTTCTCCTGCGTGGGGGAGAGGTGGTCGCCGGTGTCGAGATGGCGCGTTCGCGGCGGCCGATGGCGCGCACGGATCGCGATCTCGCGCGGGGCCCCGCCAATCTGGTGCGGGCGCTCGGCATCGAACTCGCCGAGGACGGGGCGCTGCTCGACGCATCACCCTTCGAGCTGCGGCCCGCGGTGAGCAAAGCTCCCTGTGCCGCGACACTGCGTACCGGGGTGAGCGGTGCCGGCGGATCGGAGCCGTACCGGTGGCGGTTCCACCTCGAGGGAGAACCCACGGTGTCTCCGTACAAGCGTCATCCGAAGGCCGGATCCGCGTGATCTCGGGGCGACACGCCCGGGCTGCAAGCGTGATTTGCGGGGTCCTGCACATCCACGTAATCTTCTAACTCGTCACCCCACAGGTGCGGAAAGCGGAAGAGCTTACCGGCCTCAAGCGGGACATCAATCCGAAGCATTTCTGATCCGGATCTTCTCTTGAAGAGCACAGGATCGAAGCGTAGGATTAACTCCTTCCAAGTCGCGAAACACCGAGTGTCAATTTGACAAACGGAAAGCGAATGGTAGGTTTGGAAAGTTGCCCGGAGGGCTGCCAGTTTTGCTGGTGGGGCCGGTGCGTCCGATCCTTGAGAACTCAACAGCGTGCACAATGTCATATGCCAAAAACCCGTGCGGTCTTC
The DNA here is from genome assembly GCF_041927495.1 of Herbiconiux liukaitaii. Lineage (NCBI taxonomy): Bacteria > Bacillati > Actinomycetota > Actinomycetes > Micrococcales > Microbacteriaceae > Herbiconiux > Herbiconiux liukaitaii. The sequence goes on from NZ_JBHFHG010000006.1 coordinate 422,335, forward strand.
GGATCGTATGGATTCCTTTTG
>NZ_JBHFHG010000007.1:0-439908 GCF_041927495.1 Herbiconiux liukaitaii
CAAAAGGAATCCATACGATCCGAAGACCGCACGGGTTTTTGGCATATGACATTGTGCACGCTGTTGAGTTCTCAAGGATCGGACGCACCGGCCCCACCAGCAAAACTGGCAGCCCTCCGGGCAACTTCTCTACCCTACCACTCTCGACTCGCAAGTCAAACCGAAGTTCACGCCGGAGCGAGATTCAGTAGGGGGTCTGGTCTCCGCTTGAGGCCGGTAAGCTCTTCCGCTTTTCCGCACCTGTGGGGTGACGAGGGATCACATTACGCGGATCGCCGAGGGGGCCGCAACTCCGCATGCCGCCCGGGCGTGTCGCCCGGGATCACGCGGATCGGAGCAGACCCGCCAGGGTCTTCTTACCCCGGCGCAGCACAGCGACTCCGCCGGCGAGGAAAGCCTCGCCGACCACCGCATCGTCACCCGTGACCTTGACGTTGTTGAGGTACACGCCACCTTGGGAGATGGCACGCCGCGCCTCACTGGCGCTCGCGACAAGCTTCGTGCTCACGAGCGCCTCGATCACCGTGGTCTCCCCCGACACCTGCGTGGTCGTCAACTCGGAGACCGCGGCCGTCAGCGTCGGCGCATCCAGCGCTTCCAGCTCACCCTGGCCGAACAGCGCGGCCGCAGCGGCGATCGCCGATTCGGTGGCCTCGACTCCGTGCACGAGCGCGGTCACCTCGAAGGCGAGCGTGCGCTGCGCTTCCCGGCGGAACGGCTCATCCCGCACGCATGTCTCCAGCCGCTCGAGCTCGGAGCGGGAGAGGAAGGTGAAGATCTTGAGCCGCTCGACGACGTCGGCGTCATCGGTGTTGAGCCAGAACTGGTAGAACGCGTACGGGCTCGTGAGTGCAGGATCCAGCCAGACCGCATTGCCCTCGCTCTTGCCGAACTTCGTGCCGTCCGAATTGGTGATGAGCGGGGTGCCGATGGCGTGCACACTCGCCTGCTCCGCACGGTGGATGAGGTCGGTGCCACTCGTGAGATTGCCCCACTGGTCACTCCCCCCGGTCTGCAGCACGCAGTCGTATGAGCGGTAGAGCTCGAGGAAGTCCATTCCCTGCAGGATCTGGTAGCTGAACTCCGTGTAGCTGATGCCGGCATCCGAGTTGAGGCGGGCGGACACCGCATCCTTCTTGAGCATCGTGCCCACCCGGAAGTGCTTGCCCACCTCGCGCAGGAAGTCGATCGCCGAGAGAGGCGCCGTCCAGTCGAGGTTGTTCACCATGCGGGCTGCGTTCTCCCCCTCGAAACTGAGGAAGCGCTCGATCTGACCCTGCAGGTAGCCGACCCACTCGGCGACCGTCTCCCTCGTGTTGAGGGTGCGCTCCGCCGTGGGTCGTGGATCACCGATGAGTCCGGTCGATCCCCCCACGAGCCCGAGCGGCCGGTGACCGGCGAGCTGCAGTCGCCTCATCACGAGCAGCTGCACCAGGTTGCCGAGGTGCAGACTCGGCGCCGTGGGGTCGAAGCCGCAGTAGAACGTGATCGGAGGGCCCGCCAGCAGTGCCTTCAGCGCATCCCCATCGGTGGAGACGTGCACGAGCCCGCGATACCGCAGTTCGTCCCACACATCATCGAAGGCGGGATCGTTCTGCTGCGGCACCGGGGCGCGATCAAGAGTCTCTGACACGAGAATCGAGCCTACCAACCCCCGGGGAACGGGCTATTCGTTGCCGATGGCCCTGTCGGCCTTGGCCTTCGCCTCGTCGATCTTGGCGTCGTGCTTGCCGCCCGTCGCCTTCTTGGCCGCGGAGGCCGCAGCGTCGAGGAGCTTGTCGCTGATCTCCTCGGCCTTCTCGCTCTTCAGCGCATCCTTGACCTTGTTGTCGTTGAGGAACGCCTGAGCCTTCTTGGTGATGTCGTCGATAGCCATGACTCCATCGTGGCATCCCCACCTGGGAAAGCAGAAGGGCCGCGCCCGGAGGCACGGCCCTTCTGGTGAAGCGAGTTGTTACTTGTTGATCTTGGTGACGGTGCCGGCACCGACGGTGCGGCCACCCTCACGGATCGCGAAGCCGAGGCCCTCTTCCATCGCGATCGGCTGGATCAGCGCGACCGAGATGTCGGTGGTGTCGCCGGGCATGACCATCTCGGTGCCCTCGGGCAGCGTGATGACGCCGGTGACGTCGGTGGTGCGGAAGTAGAACTGCGGGCGGTAGTTCGTGTAGAAGGGGTTGTGACGCCCACCCTCGTCCTTGGACAGGATGTACGCGGTGCCCTCGAAGTCGGTGTGCGGCGTGACCGAACCCGGCTTCACGACGACCTGACCGCGCTCCACGTCTTCACGCTTCGTGCCGCGGAGGAGCAGACCACAGTTCTCGCCGGCCCATGCCTCGTCGAGCTGCTTGTGGAACATCTCGATACCCGTGACCGTGGTCTTCTGCGTCGGGCGGATGCCGACGATCTCGACCTCGGAGTTGATGGCGAGGGTGCCACGCTCGGCGCGGCCCGTGACGACGGTTCCACGACCGGTGATCGTGAAGACGTCCTCGACCGGCATGAGGAAGGGCTTGTCCTTGTCGCGGATCGGGTCGGGGATCGACTCGTCCACGGCGTCCATCAGCTCGACGATCGACTGGACCCACTTCTCGTCGCCCTCGAGAGCCTTGAGGCCCGAGACGCGGATGACGGGGGCGTCGTCGCCATCGAAGTTCTGGCTCGACAGCAGCTCGCGGACCTCGAGCTCGACGAGCTCCAGGATCTCCTCGTCGTCGACCATGTCGGACTTGTTGAGAGCCACCATCAGGTACGGCACGCCGACCTGCTTGGCGAGCAGCACGTGCTCACGGGTCTGAGCCATCGGGCCGTCAGTGGCGGCGACCACGAGGATCGCGCCGTCCATCTGAGCCGCACCGGTGATCATGTTCTTGATGTAGTCGGCGTGGCCGGGGGCGTCGACGTGAGCGTAGTGACGCTTGGGCGTCTCGTACTCGACGTGCGAGATGTTGATGGTGATGCCGCGCTGGCGCTCTTCAGGAGCGGAGTCGATCGACGCGAAGTCGCGCTGAACGTTGGTCGCCGACGGGTACTTGTCCGCCAGGACCTTCGAGATGGCAGCGGTAAGAGTGGTCTTACCGTGGTCAACGTGACCGATCGTTCCGATGTTGACGTGCGGCTTGGTCCGCTCGAACTTGGCCTTAGCCACTAGGTCCTCCTCAGGACGCTCATGCCCGATACACGGATGCTGGATTGCATCCGGGGTTCAGGCGGGGGTTTGTTGATATTTTACGCGAACCGACATGGCCCGCAGAACGAGGGGCTATTCGCCCTTGTTCTTCTGGATGATCTCGTCGGCCACAGCCTTCGGGACCTCTGCATAGCTCTCGAACGCCATCGAGTAGACGGCACGACCGGAGGTCTTCGACCGGAGGTCGCCGATGTAGCCGAACATCTCGGACAGCGGAACGTGAGCTCGCACGACCTTGACGCCCTGGGCGTCTTCCATCGACTGGATCTGACCACGACGGGAGTTCAGGTCGCCGATGACGTCGCCCATGTACTCCTCGGGGGTGCGGACCTCGACGGCCATGAGCGGCTCGAGCAGCACGGGGCTGGCCTTGCGAGCTGCCTCTTTGAACGCCATGGAGCCGGCGATCTTGAACGCCATCTCCGAGGAGTCGACATCGTGCGATGCGCCATCGAGCAGGAGCGCCTTGACGCCCACCATCGGGTAGCCGGCGAGAACGCCGACCTGCAGCGCATCCTGGATTCCGGCGTCGACCGAGGGGATGTATTCGCGCGGGATGCGACCACCCGTGACCTTGTTGACGAACTCGTAGATCGTCTCCGCGGTCACCTCGAGGGGCTCGATCGCGATCTGGATCTTCGCGAACTGGCCGGATCCACCGGTCTGCTTCTTGTGCGTGTAGTCGTGACGCTCGACGGTCTTGCGGATCGTCTCGCGGTAGGCTACCTGGGGCTTGCCGACGTTGGCCTCGACGTTGAACTCGCGCTTCATGCGGTCGACCAGGATGTCGAGGTGGAGCTCGCCCATTCCCTTGATGACCGTCTGACCGGTCTCCTGGTTCTGCTCCGTGCGGAAGGTCGGGTCCTCCTCAGCGAGCTTCTGGATGGCGACACCCAGCTTCTCCTGGTCGGCCTTGGTCTTCGGCTCGATGGCGACCTCGATGACCGGCTCCGGGAACGTCATCGACTCGAGGACGATCTGGTTCGACGGGTCGGACAGGGTGTCACCGGTCGTGGTGTCCTTCAGGCCGATGACCGCGTAGATGTGGCCTGCAGTGACCGAGTCGACCGGGTTCTCCTTGTTGGAGTGCATCTGGAAGATCTTGCCGATGCGCTCCTTCTTGCCCTTGGTCGAGTTCATGACCTGACCGCCGGACGCGAGGTGGCCCGAGTACACGCGGATGTAGGTGAGACGACCGAAGAACGGGTGCACCGCGACCTTGAAGGCGAGGGCCGCGAACGGGCTCGACGGGTCGGGGTGGCGCTCGACGACGATCTCCTCGTCGCGGATGTCGTGACCTTCGGTCGCGGGCACATCGAGCGGGGAGGGGAGGTAGTCGACCACGGCGTCGAGCATCGGCTGGACACCGCGGTTCTTGAACGCGGAGCCGCAGAGCACGGGGTAGATCTGGCTGCTGACGGTGAGCTTGCGGATCGCGCCCTTGATCTCGGCGACGGTCAGCTCCTCGCCACCGAAGTAGCGCTCGAGCAGAGCGTCGTCGGTCTCGGCGACGGTCTCGAGGAGCAGCTGACGGTACTCGTCGGCCTTCTCCTTGAGGTCGGCCGGGATCTCCTCGATCTCGTACTTCGCGCCCAGCTCGACGTCACCCTTGGAGTCGCCGCGCCAGGTGAGCGCACGCATCTCGACCAGGTCGACGACGCCCTCGAAGGTCGACTCCGCACCGATCGGGAGCTGGATCACGAGGGGCTTGGCACCCAGTCGCTTGATGATGGTGTCGACCGTGAAGTAGAAGTCGGCGCCCAGCTTGTCCATCTTGTTGACGAAGCAGATGCGGGGAACGTTGTACTTGTCGGCCTGACGCCACACCGTCTCGGACTGGGGCTCGACGCCCTCCTTGCCGTCGAAGACGGCGACCGCTCCATCGAGCACGCGGAGCGAACGCTCCACCTCGACCGTGAAGTCGACGTGCCCGGGGGTGTCGATGATGTTGATCTGGTTCTTGTTCCAGAAACAGGTGGTCGCAGCAGAGGTGATCGTGATGCCACGCTCCTGCTCCTGAGCCATCCAGTCCATCGTGGCAGCGCCGTCGTGGACCTCACCGATCTTGTGAGTGATACCCGTGTAGAACAGGATGCGCTCGGTCGTGGTGGTCTTGCCGGCATCGATGTGAGCCATGATGCCGATGTTGCGGACCTTGTTCAGGTCGGTGAGCACGTCCTGTGCCACGAATAGCCTCCGGTTGGGTAAGAGCGGTAAAGAGGGGGTCGAACGACTACCAGCGGTAGTGGGCGAATGCCTTGTTCGACTCGGCCATCTTGTGGGTGTCCTCGCGACGCTTGACAGCGGCGCCCAGACCGTTCGATGCGTCGAGGATCTCGTTGGTGAGACGCTCGGTCATCGTCTTCTCGCGGCGAGCCTTGGCGTAGGTGGTGAGCCAGCGGAGTGCGAGGGTGTTCGCACGGTGCGGCTTGACCTCGATCGGCACCTGGTAGGTCGAGCCACCGACACGACGCGAGCGGACCTCGAGGGTCGGGCGCACGTTGTCGAGGGCCTTCTTCAGGGTGACGACTGCATCCTGGCTGTTCTTGGCGGAGACGCCTTCGAGAGCGTCGTACACGATGCGCTCAGCGGTGGCCTTCTTGCCATCGAGGAGGATCTTGTTGACGAGCTGGCTGACGATCTGCGCGTTGTAGACCGGATCGGCGACAACGGGACGCTTCGGGGCGGGACCCTTGCGAGGCATTACTTCTTCTCCATCTTCGCGCCGTAACGGCTGCGAGCCTGCTTGCGGTTCTTCACGGCCTGCGTGTCGAGCGCGCCGCGGATGATCTTGTACCGAACGCCGGGGAGGTCCTTCACACGACCGCCGCGCACGAGCACCATCGAGTGCTCCTGCAGGTTGTGGCCCTCACCGGGGATGTAAGCGGTGACCTCGGTGCCGTTCGACAGCTTGACGCGGGCGACCTTGCGAAGCGCGGAGTTCGGCTTCTTGGGGGTGGTGGTGTACACACGGGTGCACACGCCGCGCTGCTGGGGGTTGGCCTTGAGGGCGGGGGCCTTGGTCTTGACGACCTTGGGGGTGCGACCCTTGCGGACCAACTGCTGAATGGTTGGCACTACTTACTCCTTGTATTCGTACTGCTCAGTGTCTGTCTATCGGGCACGGACGTCCGGAACCCGTTCGTTCGCGTATCTCGGCCACTCGAGGTGGCGTGTCGAGATCGTTTGGACCCACCGGCGGTACAAAATAGCTCTGGTATCGCTGGTTGGTAGAGCGGTGGAGCTTCTGATCGGCTGTCGCCGGGCAGTTCTGCTTCGCTCGAAAATCTGGGCATGCAAGTATGCACACACCCGGAAAATAATAGCCGCTAGGCCCCGTGCGGTCAAATGACCTCCGGCACCGCGGGTGTCTCCCGCACGAGGCGGGTGGACCCAGTGATGTTACCAGGTCGTGGTGACGGCGGGCTGGCCCTCGGCGGAGGCCGTGCGCGTCTCGGCCTGTCCGCGCTCGAACTCCTCGCGTTCGGCGGCGTTGCGGGCCTTCAGCCGGCGGCCTCGGAGGGCGATGACCGCTCCCGTCCAGATGGCCGCCTCCCTGGCGATGATGGCGCCCGCTAGGGTCAGCGGATCCATGGTGAGGGATCGTACGAACTCGTACTGCTGCTGCGCCTGCCAGTTCCAGGCCTGCACGTGCACGAGGGCGCCCGCGATGCCGGCGAAGTAGACCACGATGCCCACGAGGAACCCGCCGAGCACGAACGTCCACCACCTGGCGCGGTTGAGGATGAGGACGAGCAGGATCATCGTGAGGGCGAACGCCACCACCGGCACGATGAACGCGGCGCTCAGCAGGAAGTCGGAGAAGGCGGTGACCGCGGCGTCTCCGGCGAGGTTGGCCGCGATGATGAGGAACGCGGCACCCGCGTACACCGCCGCGAAGACGACGGCACCCGCGAGCGCCAGCAGCGAGCCGACACCGCGGTTGCCGCGGGGGCGCGGCGGCCGTGGCGGAAGGGGCTGCGGGGCGGCCTGGTAGGGGGCGTACCCGGTCGGGTAGCCGCTCTGCGGGTCGATGGGCGCCGTGTGGCCTGTCGGGGCCTCCTGGGGCGACGCACCGGCGGCACCGGCGGCGGCACCGGCAGGAGCTGGGGCCGGTGCGAAGGCGGCGGCGGGGTACGGCGTGCGCGCCTCCCTCGGCTCTGCGTCGACCGGCGGCTCGGACGAGGTGACGTAGGGGCCGCCGGACGGCTGGCGGTCGTAGGCCGTGGCGGCCTGCTCCGCGATCGGGGCGCCGGTCTCGGAGACCACGTACGGGCCTCCGAGGGGCGCACGCGTGGCGGAGTCCTCCCCCGGCGTGGAGTCTGCGGACGTCTCAGGAGCGGGCGACACCTCTGAGGGCATCTGGATCGGTTCCGGGATGGGGATGGGGGCCGCGGCCGGGCGAGGCTGCTCGGCGCGGGCGTCTGCTGCGGTCTCGGCGGACGCGGGAGCCGCGGCGGACGCAGGGGCCTCCCAGGCGGGGATCTCCGGCAGCGGCGGGGTGGCGCCGGCGGCTCCGTCGCGGTTCTCCGCGGCCGGATCGCCCTTCGGGAACTCGGGCTTGTCGTCGGGCCGGTCGTCGGTGCTCATGACGTGAACTCTAACAATCGGCGGGTGCATTGCCCGGGATGCGCGCCGACATGGCGGAAGGCCCCCCACCTGAGCGGTGAGGGGCCTTCCGAGGTGTTCCGGTGCCTGCCTAGTTGTAGGTACCGGGGGTGTAGTCGTCGCTCGAGAAGCTGTCGAAGTCGACGAACGAGAGGTCCGCCTCCGAGAACACCGAGTCATCCGTGAAGATGCGGTTCGGGTAGCGCTCGGCTTTCGCCTCTTCGGTTGCCTCGACCGTGACATTGCGGTAGCGCTGCAGCCCGGTACCAGCCGGGATCAGCTTTCCGATGATCACGTTCTCCTTGAGGCCCACCAGCGGGTCGGACTTGCCCTCCATGGCGGCCTGCGTGAGAACACGCGTGGTCTCCTGGAACGACGCGGCCGACAGCCACGACTCGGTCGCGAGCGAGGCCTTGGTGATACCCATGACCTCCTGGCGAGCCGACGCGGGACGCTTGCCCTCGGCGACCGTGGCACGGTTCACCTCGGTGTAGCGCGCCCGGTCGACGAGCTCACCCGGGAGCAGGTCGGTGTCGCTGTGCTCCACGACGGTGACCTTGCGCAGCATCTGGCGCACGATGACCTCGATGTGCTTGTCGTGGATCGGCACACCCTGCGAGCGGTAGACGCCCTGCACACCGCCGACGAGGTGCTTCTGCACCTCGCGGACGCCCTTCACACGAAGGACCTCCTTGGGGTCGACGGCACCCACGATGAGCTGCTGACCGAGCTCCACGTGCTGCCCGTCCTCGATGAGGAGGGTCGCACGCTTCAGCACCGGGTAGGCGATCGGCTCGTCGCCGTTGTCGGGCGTGAGGATCACCTTGCGGCTGCGGTCGGTGTCTTCGATCGTGACGCGACCTGCGGCCTCGACGATGGGCGACGCACCCTTGGGGGTACGGGCCTCGAAGAGCTCCTGCACGCGGGGAAGACCCTGCGTGATGTCGTCGGCCGAAGCCGAACCACCGGTGTGGAAGGTGCGCATGGTGAGCTGCGTGCCGGGCTCGCCGATCGACTGGGCCGCGATGATGCCGACGGCCTCTCCGATGTCGACGAGGTTGCCCGTGGCGAGCGACCGGCCGTAGCAGGTCGCGCAGACACCGACGGCCGACTCGCAGGTCAGGACCGAGCGCACCTTGATGTTGCGCACGCCCGCCTCGACGAGCTTCTCGATCAGCACGTCACCGACGTCGGAACCGGCCTCGGCCACGACCTCGCCCTTCTCGTTGACCGCATCCGCAGCCAGCGAGCGAGCGTAGACCGAGTTCTCCACGTTGTCGTCGCGAGTCCAGACGCCATCGGCGCCCTCGATCGCGATCGGCAGGTCGAGACCGCGCGAGGTGCCGCAGTCGGGCTCGCGGATGATGACATCCTGCGAGACGTCGACGAGACGACGCGTGAGGTAGCCCGAGTCGGCCGTACGCAGAGCCGTGTCGGCCAGACCCTTGCGAGCACCGTGGGTGGCGATGAAGTACTCCGCCACCGACAGGCCCTCGCGGTACGAGGAGATGATCGGGCGAGGGATGATCTCACCCTTCGGGTTGTTCACCAGGCCTCGCATACCGGCGATGTTCCGGATCTGCAGCCAGTTGCCTCGGGCACCGGACGACACCATGCGGTTGATGGTGTTGTCGGTCGGGAAGTTGGCACGCATCGCCTGCGCAACCTCCTCGGTGGCCTTCGTCCAGATCTGGATGAGCTCCTGGCGACGCTCGAGGTCGGTCGTGAGACCCTTCTCGAACTGGCCCTGGACCTTCGCGGCCTGCTTCTCGTAGCCCGCCACGATCTCCCGCTTGTTGGGCGGGGTCAGGATGTCGGAGAGAGCGACCGTGACACCCGAGCGGGTGGCCCAGTAGAAGCCGGCGTCCTTGATGCGGTCGAGCGATGCAGCGACCTCCACCTTCGGGTACCGCTCCGCCAGGTCGTTCACGATGCCGGAGAGCATGCCCTTGTCGGCGACGTCCCTGGTGAGGGGGTAGTCGACGGGCAGAGCCTCGTTGAACAGGGCGCGACCGAGCGAGATGTCGACGAGCACGGGGCCGTCGACGTAGCCCTCGGGGCGCTCGTCCTCGCGGAAGTGCACGTCCGTCAGACGGATGCGCACGGCGGCGTTGAGGTCGAGCGTCTTCTGGTCGAACGCGAGGATCGCCTCGGCGATCGACGAGAACGCGCGGCCCTCGCCGACTGCCCCATCCTTCATGGTGGTGAGGTGGTGCAGACCGATGATCATGTCCTGCGTGGGCAGGGTGACCGGGCGGCCGTCGGACGGCTTCAGGATGTTGTTCGACGCGAGCATGAGGATGCGCGCCTCGGCCTGGGCCTCGACCGACAGCGGGAGGTGAACGGCCATCTGGTCACCGTCGAAGTCCGCGTTGAACGCGGCGCAGACGAGCGGGTGCAGCTGGATCGCCTTGCCCTCCACGAGCTGAGGCTCGAAGGCCTGGATGCCGAGACGGTGCAGCGTGGGTGCGCGGTTCAGCAGAACCGGGCGCTCACGGATGATCTCCTCCAGCACGTCCCACACCTGGGGACGGCTGCGCTCGACCATGCGCTTCGCGGCCTTGATGTTCTGAGCGTGGCTCAGGTCGATCAGGCGCTTGATGACGAACGGCTTGAACAGCTCCAGAGCCATCTGCTTGGGCAGACCGCACTGGTGCAGCTTGAGCTGCGGGCCGACGATGATGACCGAACGGCCCGAGTAGTCGACGCGCTTGCCGAGCAGGTTCTGGCGGAAACGACCCTGCTTTCCCTTGAGCATGTCGCTCAGGGACTTGAGGGCGCGGTTGCCGGTACCCGTGACGGGGCGACCGCGGCGGCCGTTGTCGAACAGTGCGTCGACGGCCTCCTGCAGCATCCGCTTCTCGTTGTTGACGATGATCTCGGGGGCACCGAGATCGAGCAGACGACGAAGGCGGTTGTTGCGGTTGATCACACGACGGTAGAGGTCGTTGAGGTCACTGGTCGCGAAGCGGCCACCATCGAGCTGCACCATCGGGCGGAGCTCCGGCGGGATCACGGGGACCACGTCGAGCACCATCGCTGCCGGCGAGTTGCCGGTGGCGAGGAAGGAGCTCACGACGCGGAGCCGCTTGATGGCGCGGATCTTCTTCTGACCCTTGCCCTCGGAGATCTGCAGGCGGAGGTTCTCGCCCTCGGTCTCGAGGTCGAAGGCCTCGAGGCGCTTCTTGATGGCCTCGGCGCCCATGTAGGCCTCGAAGTACATGCCGTAGCGGTCCTGGAGCTCGTGGAAGATCGCGTCCTCCGGCTTGAGCTCACCGACCTTGAGGTTGCGGAAGTCCTCCCAGACGCGCTCGAGCTGGGAGATCTGGTCGTCGTAGGCCTTGCGGGTCTGCGACATCTCCTTCTCGGCGCCATCCTTCGTGCGGCGCTTCTGGTCGGCCTTGGCGCCCTCGTTCTCGAGCTCGGCGAGGTCGGTCTCGAGACGGGTCAGACGCTCGGCGATGCGGGCATCGCGCTGGTCGGCCAGCGTCTTGATCTCGAGGCGCAGCTCGTTCTCGAGGCCGGGCATGTCGTCGTGACGGCCGTCCTCGTCGACCGAGATGATCATGTACGCGGCGAAGTAGATGACCTTCTCGAGGTCCTTCGGCGCCATGTCGAGCAGGTAGCCCAAGCGCGAGGGGACGCCCTTGAAGTACCAGATGTGCGTGACCGGGGCGGCGAGCTCGATGTGGCCCATGCGCTCACGGCGCACAGACGACTTCGTGACCTCGACGCCGCAGCGCTCGCAGACGATGCCCTTGAAGCGCACCCGCTTGTACTTGCCGCAGGAACACTCCCAGTCACGGCTCGGCCCGAAGATCTGCTCTCCGAAGAGGCCGTCCTTCTCGGGCTTCAGCGTGCGGTAGTTGATGGTCTCGGGCTTCTTGACCTCACCGTGCGACCACTTGCGGATGTCGTCGGCCGTTGCGAGGCCGATCCGCAGCTCATCAAAAGTTGTTACGTCGAGCAATTTTCCTTCTCTCCTGGAAAAAGTCTTCTAGTGGTTGCCGGCTCAGATGTCGTCGATGGACGACGACTCGAAGCGGCTGGAGATGTTGATGCCGAGCTCTTCTGCTGCACGGAAGACCTCGTCGTCCGTGTCGCGGAGGCTGACCGCGGTGCCGTCTGCCGAGAGGACCTCGACGTTCAGGCACAGCGACTGCATCTCCTTGATGAGCACCTTGAAGCTCTCGGGGATGCCGGGCTCCTGGATGTTCTCGCCCTTGACGATCGCCTCGTAGACCTTGACGCGGCCGAGGATGTCGTCGGACTTGATGGTCAGGAGCTCCTGCAGGGCGTAGGCGGCACCGTATGCCTCGAGTGCCCACACCTCCATCTCACCGAATCGCTGACCACCGAACTGCGCCTTACCACCCAGCGGCTGCTGCGTGATCATCGAGTACGGGCCGGTCGAGCGGGCGTGGATCTTGTCGTCCACCAGGTGGTGCAGCTTCAGGATGTACATGTAGCCGACCGAGACGGGCTCCGGGTACGGCTCGCCGGAGCGGCCGTCGAAGAGCTGGGTCTTGCCCGAGGAGCCGATGAGGCGCTCACCGTCGCGGGTGAGGGTCGTCGAGTCGAGGAGACCTGCGATCTCCTCCTCCGACGCGCCGTCGAACACGGGGGTCGCGACCTTGGTGCCGGGAGCTGCGGAACGCGCCTGCTCAGGCAGGTTCGCCGCCCACTTGGGCTTGCCCTCGACCTCCCAGCCCTGCTTCGCGATCCACCCGAGGTGGGTCTCGAGCACCTGACCGAAGTTCATGCGCCCCGGGATACCCATGGGGTTCAGGACGATGTCGACCGGAGTTCCATCGGCGAGGAACGGCATGTCCTCGACCGGGAGGATCTTCGAGATGACGCCCTTGTTGCCGTGACGGCCGGCGAGCTTGTCACCCGCGGTGATCTTGCGCTTCTGGGCGATGTAGACCACGACGCGCTGGTTGACGCCAGAGCCGAGCTCGTCGTCGTTCTCGGCGGAGAACTCCTTGACGGCGATGATCGTTCCCTCTTCACCGTGGGGCACCTTGAGGCTCGTGTCACGGACCTCGCGGGACTTCTCGTTGAAGATGGCGCGGAGCAGTCGCTCCTCGGCGCTCAGCTCGGTCTCGCCCTTCGGCGTGACCTTGCCCACCAGGATGTCGCCGGGGCGGACCTCGGCACCGATGCGGATGATGCCGCGCTCGTCGAGATCGGCGAGCAGCTCCGGGCTGACGTTGGGGAGGTCACGGGTGATCTCCTCCTTGCCGAGCTTGGTGTCGCGCGCGTCGACCTCGTACTCCTCGATGTGGATCGAGGAGAGCACGTCGTCCTTCACCAGGTTCTGGCTGAGGATGATCGCGTCTTCGAAGTTGTGACCCTCCCACGGCATGAACGCCACGAGGAGGTTCTTGCCGAGCGCGAGCTCGCCGTTCTCGGTGGCCGGGCCATCCGCGATGACCTGACCGGCCTCGACGCGCTCGCCCTCGGAGACGATGACGCGGTTGTTGTACGACGTGCCCTGGTTGGAGCGGTCGAACTTGCGCAGGTAGTAGGTCTCGGTGCCTGCGTCGTCGAGGAGCACGGTGACGGAGTCGGCCGAGACCTCCTGCACGACACCGGCGCCGTTCGCGGTGACCACGTCACCGGCGTCGATGGCTGCGAAGCCCTCCATACCGGTACCGACCAGCGGGCTCTCCGAACGGAGGAGCGGCACGGCCTGACGCTGCATGTTGGCGCCCATGAGCGCGCGGTTCGCATCGTCGTGCTCGAGGAAGGGGATGAGGGAGGTCGCGACCGACACCATCTGGCGCGGCGAGACATCCATGTAGGTGATGTCCTCCTTCGGGAAGAGGTCGACCTCACCGCCCTTCTTGCGGGCGAGCACGCGGGCCTCGGCGAACATGGCGTCTGCCGTCAGCGGCGCGTTGGCCTGGGCGACGATGTACTCGTCCTCCTCCGACGCGGTGAGGTAGTCGATGTTCGAGGTGACCACGCCGTCGACGACGCGACGGTACGGGGTCTCGATGAAGCCGAACGAGTTGATCCGCGCGAACGAGGCGAGCGAACCGATCAGGCCGATGTTCGGGCCTTCCGGGGTCTCGATCGGGCACATGCGGCCGTAGTGGCTCGGGTGCACGTCTCGCACCTCGACGCCGGCGCGCTCACGGCTCAGACCACCAGGGCCCAGCGCGGAGAGACGACGCTTGTGCGTCAGACCCGCGAGGGGGTTGTTCTGGTCCATGAACTGGCTCAGCTGCGACGTTCCGAAGAACTCCTTGATCGCAGCGACGACGGGGCGCACGTTGATCAGGGTCTGCGGGGTGATCGCCTCGATGTCCTGCGTGGTCATGCGCTCGCGGACGACGCGCTCCATGCGGGAGAGACCGGTGCGGACCTGGTTCTGGATGAGCTCGCCGACCGCACGGATGCGGCGGTTGCCGAAGTGGTCGATGTCGTCGACATCGAGACGGATGTCGACCTTCTTGCCGTCACGGACACCGGACATGGTGGTCTGGTTGTCGTGCAGGGCCACCAGGTACTTGATCGTGGCGATGATGTCCTGGTTCGTGAGAACCGAGTCGGACAGCGGCGCGTCGATGCCGAGCTTGCGGTCGATCTTGTAGCGACCAACCTTCGCGAGGTCGTAGCGCTTGGGGTTGAAGTAGAAGTTGTCGAGCAGCGCACGCGCGGCCTCGGCGGCGACCTGCTCGCCCGGGCGCAGCTTGCGGTAGATGTCCTTCAGGGCCTCTTCCTTGGTGAGGATCGAGTCCTTCTCCAGGGTGGCCTCGATCGACGCGAAGCCCTTGAACTCCTCGAGGATCTCTTCGCTGGTGAGGCCGAGGGCCTTCAGGAAGACCGTGACGGACTGCTTGCGCTTGCGGTCGATGCGCACGCCGACCTGGTCGCGCTTGTCGATCTCGAACTCGAGCCAGGCACCGCGGCTCGGGATGATGCGAGCGGAGTAGATGTCCTTGTCGGAGGTCTTCTCGGGGGTGCGGTCGAAGTAGACGCCGGGGCTGCGGACCAGCTGCGACACGACGACACGCTCGGTGCCGTTGATGATGAAGGTGCCGCGCTCGGTCATGAGCGGGAAGTCGCCCATGAAGACCGTCTGGGTCTTGATCTCACCGGTCTGGTGGTTCATGAACTCGGCCTCGACGTAGAGCGGGGCGGCGTAGGTCTTGCCGCGCTCCTTGCACTCGTCGATCGTGTACTTCTCGGGCTCGAGGAACGGGCTCGTGAAGCTGAGCTGCATGGTCTCACCGAGGTCTTCGATCGGGGAGATCTCCTCGAAGATCTCATCGAGACCCGAGTTGTTCGGCAGGTCCTGACGACCGGCCTTCTTCGCTTCTGCGACGCGTGCCTTCCACACGTCGTTGCCGACCAGCCAGTCGAAGCTCTCGGTCTGCAGGGCGAGCAGATCCGGAACCGTCAGGGTGTCGGTGATCTTGGCGAACGAGAGCCGCGATGCGGCCCGACCGTTCTTGGGTGAAGTGGTGGTTGCGTTGCGCGCAGCAGCCAAGAAAATAACCTCCGTGGGCCCCGTGGGGCCATGCGATACTTACGGTCGATGTGTGTCGAGTACTCCCGAGATATGGTCTGAACCCGCAATATGGTTCTAGAGTGTTGCTACACCGGGGGGCGCAGCTGCCGACCACAATATGAAGGCATGGTTGTTCTGGGAGCGCAAAGAACAACTATAGGCCCGTTCGACACGCCTGTCCAGTGGAATCCTTGACCGGTTTCGATTTCTCAGGTATAACCGGCGCATGAGCGACATCGAGCGGGGCCTCGAGTCGCGGTGGCGGCGCATCCTCGCCGCGACCCCCACCCGCGGGCCGGTCTCGTGGCTCGTGGAGTTCCTGGCCTTCGGGCTCAAGCAGGCCTGGGCCTGCGTCTTCGGCGGGGCGCTGCTCGCCGTGATCTTCGCCGCCCGGCTCTGGTACCCGGCCGAGTCGGTGCTCGCGCGGAACGACTTCCTCACGCTCGCCGCCATCGCCATCCAGATCGTGATGGTCGCGGCCCGGCTCGAGACGTTCCGCGAACTGCGGGTGATCGTGCTGTTCCACATCGTGGGGACGGTGATGGAGATCTTCAAGACCGATGTGGGGTCGTGGACCTACGCGGGCGAGGGGGTGCTGCGGATCGCCGGCGTGCCGCTCTTCAGCGGGTTCATGTACGCCGCCGTGGGTTCGTACATCGTGCGCGTGTACCGACTGTTCGATCTGCGCTTCACGCGCTACCCGCCGTTCTGGGTCACGGCGGTGCTCGCCGGCGCGATCTACCTGAACTTCTTCACGCACCATTACATCTGGGACCTTCGGTGGGTGCTGCTCGCCGCCGTGGTCGTGATCTTCGGGCGCACCTGGATGCACTACCGGGTGTTCAGGCGCACGCTGCGCATGCCCGTGCTGCTCTCCTTCCTGCTGGTGGCGCTCTTCATCTGGTTCGCCGAGAACATCGCCACGTTCTCCGAGGCCTGGAGCTACCCCGACCAGATGGAGGGGTGGCAGCTCGTCTCGCTCGCCAAGCTCGGCTCGTGGTTCCTGCTCATGATCATCTCGGTGGTGCTCGTGACCTGGGTGTATCCGCCACGACGGCCCGGGTAGGGTCGACGGATGGCCAAGGGACGGGACAAGCGCGGGGAGCCGCGCGAGCATCCGTCGACCCGGCTCGACGACGGGCTGCTCGCGACCCTCGAGGAGGACCGGTTCCGGCCCGGATCGCAGGTGCTCATCGTGGACGGCACGCCGCAGTCGCACGTGGACGTCGACGACCCCACGTACCTCTCGTTCGAGTACGTGCGGCGGATCGGCCACGGGATCGACCTCGTGGCCGCGCCCGGCGAGCCCCTCACCGCCGTGCACCTCGGCGGGGGCGCGTTCACACTCCCCCGCTACGTGGAGGCGACCCGGCCGGGGTCCCGACAGCAGGTCGTGGAGATCGACAGCTCGCTCGTGGCGTTCGTGCGATCGCACCTGCCGCTGCCCAAGAGCGCGAACATCCGGGTGCGGCACGGTGACGCGCGGGAGGTGCTGTCGAAGTTCCCGCCTGGACTGCAGGGCACCGTGGACGTGGTGGTCGTCGACGTCTTCGCGGGGGCGCGCACGCCGGCCCACGTGACGAGCGTGGAGTTCTACACCGCCGTGGCCGCGCTGCTGCGACCCGGCGGGATCGTGGCCGTGAACGTGGCGGACGGCGCCGGACTCGCCTTCGCCCGCAGCCAGGCGGCGACGCTCTCGCACGTGTTCGCCGACGTGGCGCTGGCCGTCGACCCGCAGATGCTCAAGGCTCGGCGGTTCGGCAACGTGGTGGCGTTCGCCTCGGCCCTGCCACTGCCGTTCGACGGGCTGCCGCGGCTGCTCGCGAGCGATCCGGTGGCCGCCAAGGTGGTGGCGGGGCGCGAGCTCGTGAACTTCGTCGCGGGGGCTCCCGTGGCCACCGATCAGACGTCGACGAAGTCTCCTGCGCCGGCTCGGAGCATTTTCCAGGTCGATCGGAAGAGACTGGACGAGTAAGCCACACACATCGGAGGCGCGGATGAGCACGTTCAGGGGATTCGGTCTGCTCGTGGGAGCGTCGGTCGTGGGGCTCGTGCTCGCGGGGTGCAGCGGGGAGCCGGAGCGCACGGTGGCGCCGAGCGCATCCGCTGGCCCTTCTCCGTCTTCTTCGCCGTCGCCTTCTTCTGCGTCGCCGTCGCCGTCTGCTGCGCCTACGCCTGCGGCCGAGGATCTCGGGCCGCTCGTGCCCTCGGGCGATCCGGCGCCGGTGGTCGGCGGCCTGCAGGCACCCTGGTCGATCGCGCAGCTGGCCGACGGATCGATGTTCGTGAGCGAACGCGACACCGCGCGCATCCTCGAGATCGTCGACGGCCAGGCGGTGCCCGTGTTCACCGTGCCCGATGTCGCCGCCGCGGGCGAGGGTGGGCTGCTGGGGCTGGCCGCACTGGAGGGCTCGGGCGGAACCTATCTCTACGCGCAGTTCACGACCGCATCCGACAACCGGGTGGTGCGGATGCCGGTCTCGGGCACGCCAGGTGCCCGCACGGTCGGGGCGGTCGAGCCGGTGCTCACCGGGCTCCCGCGGGCCTCGAACCACAACGGCGGTCGCATCGCGTTCGGGCCCGACGGCATGCTCTACATCACGGCGGGCGACGCCAACGTGCCCGCGAACGCGCAGTCGCTGGATTCGCTCGGCGGCAAGATCCTGCGGATCGCGCCCGACGGATCGGTGCCCGCCGACAACCCGTTCGCGGGGTCGCCGATCTGGTCGGTGGGGCACCGCAATCCGCAGGGCATCGCGTGGGCGGCGGACGGCACGATGTGGGCGGCGGAGTTCGGGCAGAACACGTGGGACGAGATCAACGTGATCACCCCGGGCGCCAACTACGGGTGGCCTGTGGAGGAGGGGTTCGGATCGGATCCGGCTTTCGCGAACCCCGTGCAGCAGTGGGGCACCGATGAGGCGTCGCCCTCCGGGATCGCCGTTGTGGGCGACACCGTGTTCATGGCGGCCCTCGGCGGCGAGCGCCTGTGGACGATCGGGTTCGACGGGGCGTCGGCCGAGTGGTACCAGGGCGGGCAGCTCGGGAGGGTGCGCGACGTGGTGCGCGGGCCGGGGTCGTCTCTCTACCTGATCACGAACAACACCGACGGGCGGGGGACCCCTCGGGAGGGGGATGACGTGCTGTACCAGGTGAATCTGGTGCCGGCTGGTTGAGCGAGTTCTTCTCCGGTCTGTCCTCTCCTGCACAGGGGCGGATCGCCGGACCATTCGACGACCTGCCGAGATCCGCACGGGCGCATCCGGGATGCCCTGGGTATCGTGACAGCACGGGAACGCACGCACCTGGAGCACCAACTGAGCATCATCACCGGTTATGACACCACCACCCTCCGCGAGAAGGTCGACCTTCGCGCGGCGACCGAGCGACTCGACGAGCTCGGCAAGCTGCGCAGCCTCTCGGCTCTGAACGAGAAGGTCGTGCTGCTGCGCCTGCTCGAACGGCTCGACGAGGCGTACACGATCGCCAACGAGGCGCTGCGGCAGGCGCGCTTCTCGGGGGATCGTGAGATCGCGCTGGGTGCCCGCATCCGTCGCGCCCAGGTGCAGCAGTACCAGGGCAAGTACCCGGCTGCTCTGCAGGAGCTCGGGCTGTGCGTCGAGGAGGCGCAGACGCACGAGTGGGGTGCCCTCGAGGCGATCGCGACTCTGGCGCGCGGCAAGGTGCAGTTCGAGATGGCCGAGTACGAGGCGGCGCTCGCGGACTTCAAGTCGGCGGTGTTCCTCATGGAGAAGCAGGGCGCCTCGATCGACCAGCTCGAGAGCTCTCTCGTGGCGGTCGCCGTGACCGAGTCGTTCCTCTCGGCCTGAGGCGCGCACCATGGCCGATCTCGCGCGGGTGACCCGCTGGGCGAACGCGCTCATCGCGCTGCACCTCGACGCGTCGCTCTGGAGCTTCGGGTTCGACAACGCGAAGACGCGGGCCGGGCAGTGCAACTACACGGCGCACCGGATCACGGTGTCGCGGTATCTCGCGGCGCGGTACGACGACGACGAGATCCACCAGATCCTGCTGCACGAAGTGGCGCACGCGCTGGCGGGCTCGGCCGCGGGGCACGGGCCCCGGTGGGTGGCTGTCGCTCGAGAGCTGGGCTACGAGGGCTCGCGGCTGCACGACGGCACGCGGGCCGACGAGCTGGCGCCGTGGATCGGGCGGTGCCCCGCCGGGCACGAGTTCTACCGCCACCGCCGCCCGAAGTCGCGCCTCTCGTGCAGCCTGTGCGCCCGGGGCTTCAGCTCGGCGCACCTCATCGACTGGTCCCGCCGCGACGTCTCCGCCGTGCGCCGCAGCACCCTCGCGCAGACCCGCTGACCCCGACCCGCTGACTCGTCGACTTCGTCGGTGGTCAGAACCTCCACCCGATCGTTCCCCGAGCAGAGTCTGTGTACCAGAGCAGGCCGTCTGAGGTGACGGACACCTCCTCGGGCTTCGCCCCGGCCATCGGCGGCGCCAGGAACGAGACAGCGCCGGAGGGATTCCTCCATCCCAATCCCTCGGCGAAGTCGGCGAAGTAGACGGCGCCGTCGGCGCCCTCCTCCATGGTGCGGATGTAGGCCGACCCTCCGGTGGTGACCGGGATGCTCGTCGTCTCGCTGACGCCGACCGACGTGACCCGTGCCAGCTCCGCGGCTCCCGCCACCCAGACCCCGCCACGCGCCGACGGGGTGATGGCCTGAATGCCCGTGATCCCGGTGGCGACGGTCGTGAAGACGCCCGTCGCCGGATCGAAGACGAACATGTCCGTGGAGAGCGGATCGCTCACCCACACCGCACCTCGGCTGTCGACCGCGATCCCATCGCCGATCCAGCTGCTCGGTGAAGCGACCTCGAAGAGCGTCCCGTCGTACCCGACTCGCACCAGGTTGCCCGGGCCCGCATCGGTGAACCACACTCCGTCGGGCGCGCTCACCAGGGAACCCGCGGATGACGCCCGGGAGGAGAGCGGGATGACGTCGATCGTGCCCGTGGCCGGGTCGAGTCGCCCGAGGGCGTTGTCGAGCGGTGCCGAGATCCAGAGGTTTCCGTCGGCGCCGCGCGTCACGTCCGAGATGTAGCCCAACGGTGCGACGGAGTACGTCTTGGAGACTCCGGCGGCGTAGAGCTCGTGCACGACCTGGCGGTTGACGTTGTCGACGTACCAGATGTCGCCGAGGGGCCCGTTGGTGATCCCGCTGGGCGTGCCTCCTGGTGTGGCGACAGCCATCTCATGCCAGGACGGGCGGGGGACGAAGGCGTGGGCGGAGGTCGCAACGCTGAGACCTGCGGCGAGCGCAGTGACGGCCGCCGCGATTCGAGCGAGACTGCGGCGGCGGACACGGGTGTGGAGGTCATCGTGTGCTTACTGGGTGCGGTGAGGGGTGGGTCAGAGGGAGCCGAGGGTGGAGCGGGTGAAGTCGGTGTACCAGAGGGTGCCTGTGGGGGTGACCGCCAGGCGGTCGGGGGTGGCGCCGGTGAACGGGGGGCGGAGGAAGTCGACGTGGTCGGCGAAGTCGACGCGACCGAGACCGCCGTTCTCGTCGGTGAAGTAGAGGGCCGAGTGCTCGCCCGCCACGAGGGAGACGGGGACGGCCGGTGCCCAGGGCACGGCGGAGACGGGGACGATGGTGACGCCGCCGGCCGGGGAGACCCTCGCGACGCCGCCGAAGCCACCCACCCACACGTCTCCCGCGGGCGAGGCCGCGAGGCCGGAGAAGCCGACCAGCCCGAGCGGCACGAGATCGACCGCGCCGGTGCGGGGATCGAGCACACCGAGCGAGGTGAGCCCATCTCGGGTGTACCAGAGCCGACCGTCTGTGGCGCGCACGAGGTGCATGGCGAGGGCACCGTCGGGGTCGGGGTGGCGCGTGATGGTTCCATCGCCCGTGATGGAGGCGAGGCCGCCATGGTCGAGGTCGCCGAACCACATTAGGCCGTCGGGGGTGGAGGTGAGTGACATGGCCGAGTCGGTCGGAGCGCCCAGGGGAAACGTCTCGACCGCGCCGGACACCGGGTCGAGGCGGCCGACGGCTCCGTGGGAGAGGTCGTTGAACCAGAGCATCCCGTCGGCACCCATGGCGAGGCTCGTGATTCCCGGGCGCACGGCGCCGAGGTCGTGGACCGTCTGCGTACCCGTGTCGGGGCGGAGGCCCACGATCTGGTTGCTGAGGGAGTCGGAGTACCAGACCTGGCCGCTCGCATCCGTCGCGATCGCATCCGCTCGACCGCCTGGGGTGGCCAGCGGTGTCTCGTGCCAGGTGGCGAAGTCACGCGGGAACGGGTCGAGGGCCTGCACCGCGGCCGGCGACGCGGCGACGGAGCCCAGAGTCAGCAGGGCTGAGACGGCAGCGGTGACCGCGAGGAGGGCGGTGGTTCGACGGAGCATCCGCCCACCGTAGAGGTGCGGAACCGCAGAGCGGCCTGAGCAGTTTCTACCCAGGCCGCCGCGCGCTCGGGTGGGTCAGTCGGTGACCTGGATCTCTTTCCAGAAGGCTACGTAGTTGCTGAAGTCCTTGCCGACGCGGTCGAAGGAGGCCGGGTAGGGGGTGGGGTAGCTCCAGGCGCGGTCCTTCAGGGACTCGTCGCCGTCCTTGACGTCGAAGTACTGGCACTCGCCCTTCCACGGGCAGGTGTAGGGGGTGTCGCTCTTCTCGAGGTACTCGGACTTCACGCTCGACGGCGGGAAGTACCAGTTGCCCTCGATGGCGATCAGGTCTTCCTTGGGTGCTTCGGCGATCACGATGTCGCCCAGAACTGCCTTCATGTGTTGACCTCCTGTGTCACCTCCACGCTACGCCTCAGCGCCACTGCAGGGAGGCACCCCACAGGTCATTCACCCACACGTGCCCCGCTCCGTCGAGCGCGAGGGAGGTGCGGGCGCCGTCGAGGCGACTGAATTGCGGAGCTCCTGAGGCATCGACCGTGCCGAAGCCGTATTCGGGGTCGATGAAGGACAGCTCGACGTCGTCGTCGCCTGCGAGGTCTCCCCCGGCCAGGGCGATCGGCCGCACCGGGATAGGGCCGGGCACCGACATCGGATGCGTCGTGATGGTGCCGTCGGGCGCGATCCTGGTGAACTCGCCGACTCCGTCGATCCAGACCGCCCCGCTCGCGCCGACCGTGAGGGCGGCTCCCGCCGACGCTCCTACCCCCAGGTCGGAGAAAGTGCCTGTGGACAGGTCGAGCGCTCCCACGCGATCGGATCCGGTGCGGGTGTAGAGGAGACGGCCGTCGGGAGCCGTCGCGACGGCCAGGATGCGCTCGTCGCGGGGTTCGGCCACCATCGTCAGGACGCCCGCCGGGCTCACCTGGACGAGGTTCGTGGCGAACGGATCCCCGAACCAGACGTTGCCGTCGGATCCCAGCGCCAGCGACGACGGGGTGTAGCTCACCCCGGTGAGTGGGAACGAGTCGATCGAGCCGGTCCCCGGATCGAGGTGGTTGATGGTGTGGTCGCGCAGATCCGTGTACCAGATGGTGCCGTCGGGCACCCCGACGATGCCCAGCACCCACGCGCGCGGGCCCAGGGCGAAGGTCTGCTGCGAGCGAGTGGCCGAGTCGACCCGCACCAGGTCTTCGTCGCGGCTGTCGTAGTACCAGATGTCGCCCCGCGCATCGCTCGTGACCACCTCGGCGATGCCGCTCGGGTTGGCCAGCGGGACGTCGTGCCAGAGCGAGATGCCGGCCGGTGGGAGGTCGAGGGCTGCGACCGACACGACCGGGCCGAGGGCCGCGAGAGGCGTGACGAGGGAGAGGACGAGGGCTGCGGCGATGCGGGAGCTGGAGGTCGTGGTTGTCATCGAGCTAGAGCACCACAGGGAGCACCGAGGGTGTGATGAGCAATGGTTACCCGCTCGTGGTGGGAATACGTCGTGGGACCGAGTTGACTGGGGGGATGCGCGTGCTGCTGAAACTCATCCTCGACTGCGATCCCGATGCGGCCTGGAGGGCGATCCGGAGCCCCGCCGTCTTCCGGGAGGTGTCGAGCCCGCTCGTGGAGATCGAATCGCTCGCGGCGGACGGGTTCCCCACCGTGTGGGAGCCGGGGCAGCATCCGGTGCTGATGCGCGGCGGCGGCGTGGTGCCGATGGGCAAGCAGATCATCCGGCTGGACTTCGAGACCCGGCAGCACGGAGACGTGCGGATCGTGCACGACTCCGGCCAGGGCGTGACGGGAGCCGTGAGCACGATCAAGCTCTGGGACCACAAGATGGCCATCGCACCCGACCCCGCCGGCACGGGCAAGACGCTCTATCGGGACCAGCTCGTGATCGGTGCCGGACTGCTGACGCCATTCGCCTGGTACAGCCTGTGGGCGTTCTGGCAGTTCCGCGGGCACAAGCTGCAGAAGCTCGCGCCGACCTGGGCCTACGACCTCCCCGTCGACGACGAGCCAGACACCGACGGAGGGCACGACCGATGAGCATCTCCGCCATCACGGCCCTCGAGACCGCCGACTGGCGGCTGCGGGTCTTCGAGATCTACGAGGAGGTGCGCCGGAGGAGCGCCACCGGCGACGTGGCCGCCGCCCACGAGCACTGGCGGCTCGAGCGCGACCGGCTCTTCGCCTCACACGCCGCCTCACCGCTGCTGCCCGACGAGCGGGCCGCGTTCGCGGGGCTGCTCGTGGCCGAGTACGACGCGGCCTGGCGGTTCGAGGTGTCGATCGAACCCGTGGACGACTCGGACCCGAGGCCGAGGCGATTCGACTTCGAGACGGGGACCGACGGCGTCGTGCCGTTCGAGCTGCTCGGCGTGGCGCACCTGGAGGGTGTCGGCGAGCTCGACGTGTGGCGGTTGGCCTCGTACGGGGGCGGACTGTTCGTGCCCGTGAAGGAC
Source organism: Herbiconiux liukaitaii (assembly GCF_041927495.1). Lineage (NCBI taxonomy): Bacteria > Bacillati > Actinomycetota > Actinomycetes > Micrococcales > Microbacteriaceae > Herbiconiux > Herbiconiux liukaitaii. The sequence goes on from NZ_JBHFHG010000007.1 coordinate 24,156, forward strand.
GGCCGCGCCGGCAAGCCGCACGGCACCTACGGCGGTGGCCGCTACCTCGTGGACACGATCAAGGGCGCGCACCTCAACGACACCCTTGAAGCGCATGGCGGCAGCGCCTCCGGCGCGCACCTCGTGCTCGACTTCAACTTCGCGTACAACCCGTCGTGCGCCTATGACCCCGCCTGGGCGTGCCCGCTGGCCCAGCCGGGCAACCGCGTGGACGTCGACATCCCGGTCGGCGAGTCCTACTCCGCATCCATGCGCTAGGCTGGGGGTACTCGAGGGCTCGATAGGGAGCCCCGTGCGTCGAAAGAACGCTCCCTCTCCGATCGATCCAGGAACCGCAGGCACAGCAGGGCTGTAGCAGCGGGGCGGATCATCTGCAGATACTTCTTGCGGCGAACGGATGCACCGTCGGTGCGTTCGCCTCACATCCGAGTGGGCCTTCTGCAGAGACGCGCGCACCGGACTGATGCCCGAAAGGCACCACGTTGTCCACTACCCCCTCATCCTTCAGCGCGCTCGGCGTGCCCGCTCCCCTCGTCTCGGTGCTCACCGCACAGGGCAAGACGGAGCCGTTCCCCATCCAGGTCGACACCCTCCCCGACACCCTCAACGGCCGCGACGTGCTCGGCCGCGGCAAGACCGGCTCGGGCAAGACCCTCGCGTTCTCCGTCCCGATGGTCGCCCGCCTCGGCGGCGAGCTCGCGGGCGGCAAGCGCCGCCCCGGCCGCCCCGTCGGCCTCATCCTGGCTCCCACCCGTGAGCTCGCCACGCAGATCGATGCGGTCGTCGCTCCTCTCGCCAAGGCCTACGGCATGACCACCACCACGATCTTCGGCGGCGTCTCGCAGGGCCGACAGGTGACCGCGCTCAAGGCCGGCGTCGACATCGTGGTGGCCTGCCCCGGCCGCCTCGAGGACCTCATGAAGCAGGGCTTCGTCTCGCTCGACGCCGTGGAGATCACCGTGCTCGACGAGGCCGACCACATGGCCGACCTCGGCTTCCTGCCCGTCGTCACGCGCATCCTCGACAAGACCCCGTCGAACGGACAGCGCATGCTGTTCTCGGCGACGCTCGACAACGGCGTGGACAAGCTCGTGCGCAAGTTCCTCCACAACGAGGTGCTGCACTCGGTCGACGAGGCCAACTCCCCCGTGGCCGCGATGACCCACCACGTGTTCGAGACCGAGTCGGTCGAGTCGAAGCGCGTGCTCGTGGAGAAGCTCGCCTCGGGCTCCGGCCGCCGCATCCTCTTCATGCGCACCAAGCACCAGGCCAAGAAGCTCGCGAAGCAGCTGACCGAGGCGGGCATCCCCTCGGTCGACCTGCACGGCAACCTCTCGCAGGTGGCCCGCGACCGCAACCTCGCGGCCTTCTCCGACGGCTCCGTGCGCGTGCTCGTGGCGACCGACGTGGCCGCCCGTGGCGTGCACGTCGACGACATCGAGCTCGTCATCCACGTGGACCCGCCGGCCGAGCACAAGGCGTACCTGCACCGCTCGGGCCGCACCGCCCGCGCCGGATCGGCTGGTGACGTCGTGACGATCATGCTGCCCGCGCAGCGCAAGGACGTGAAGGATCTGCTCCGCAAGGCCGCGATCAACGTCACCCCCGAGGTCGTCTCGGCCGACTCGGCCTCGGTGAACGCCCTCACCGGCGATGTCGCCGCCTACGTGAAGCCGGCTCCCCGCACGACCAACCAGCTGCCCTCCTCCGGCCAGCGCCGCACCGGCAACGACGGAACCGGCCGCAGCGGCGGTTCGCAGGGCGCCAACGCGCAGCGCAAGCGCGCTCGTCGTGACGGCGAGGGTGTGGGCGCCGGTGCAGGCGCCGGCTCAGGCCGTGGTGGCCAGGGCGGTTCCGGCGGCGCACGCCGCGGCGGTGGCGCCGGCGGTGCCGGTGGCGGCCGTGGTGGCAGCGCCGGTGGCGGAAGCCGCTCGTTCTACAGCACCTCGTCGGATGGCGCGAGCGGTGGCGGCCAGGGCCGCGGCGGCTCGGGCGCAGGATCAGCGTCAGGCTCGGGCGAGGGCGGCGCACGTCGCGGCGGCTCGGGCTCCGGCTCGGGTGCTGCGGCAGGCACCGGTCGCCCGCGTCAGTCCGCGGCGGCCTTCTCGGCCGGATCCGCGGGCGGGCGTCGTCGCGCACGCTAGTCGCGCATCCGCTTGACTCCTCGAACGGCCCGTCTCCTCGTGAGGTGGGCCGTTCGGCGCTCCCACGGGCCTGAGTGAGGCCTAGGGGAGGGTCTCGTGGCGGGTGAGGAGCGCGATGTACTCCGCGATGCGGCGGGTGCGGGTCTCCGGGCGCTTGAGGTGGTGCAGGCGGAACAGGAAGGCGTAGCGCGGGGAGCCCGTGAGGGTCGCGAAGAAGGCGGCCGCCTCCGGGTTGGCCTCGAGCGCTGCGGCGAACTCGGGCGGCACCTCGATGGAGGACGCGGGGGCGTACGCGGCCTCCCAGCGGCCGTCCGCCTTGGCCCGCTCGATCTCGCGGAAGCCGGCCTCGCGCATCCGCCCCGCCTCGATGAGCACGGCGACCTTCTCCTGATTGATCGTGGACCACATGCTCTTCGCCCGTCGAGGGGTGAAGGTCTGCAGGAAGAAGTCGTCGTCGAACGCATTGCGACGGCCGTCGATCCAGCCGTGGCAGAGCGCCACGTCGAGCGCCTCGACGTAGCTGGGCATCGTGTGCGCACTGCTCTTCTTGGCGATGCGCAGGCGCACGCCCTCCGAGGACCCGCCGTTCACCGTGAGCCAGGCATCCCAGCCGGCGTCGTCGTCGAACTGGAGGTGCTCGTACTCAGGTCTCGGCTCGGCCACGGCCCGACTCAGACCAGCTTGCCGACCGAGGCGAGCGCTGCGCGGAGGAGGGCTCCGCGGCCGCCCTCCATCTCGTCGGAGACGGCGGGGGATGCTGCCTCCTCCGGTGTCATCCAGGTGAGCTCGAGAGCATCCTGCCGCGGGTCGCAGGTGCCGGTGACAGGCACGACGTAGGCGAGCGAGACGGCGTGCTGGCGCTCGTCGTAGAACGCGGAGACACCGGGCAGCGGGAAGTACTCGGCCACGTGCACCGGGATGGGGCTCGCGGGCAGCTGCGGGAACGCCATGGGCCCGAGATCCTTCTCGAGGTGGCGGAAGAGCGCATCGCGGAGGGTCTCGCCGTACATGACCCGGCCCGAGACGAGGGTGCGCGTGATGGTGCCGCTCGATCCCACCCGCAGCAGCACACCGACCTCGACGACCTGACCGAGACCATCGACCCGCACCGGCACGGCCTCGACGTAGAGAAGGGGGAGTCGCTGCCTGATCTCGGCGAGCTCCTGGTCGCTCAACCAGCCGGAGTTGGGGTCGGGGGTGCGCACGCTCATAGTCCATTCTTACCCACGGATCGCCCGCCTCGATGCCGATGTCGGTGGCTCGGGTGATGATGGACGCATGAGCAATGTGCTCGACAGGTTCTCCCCCGCAACACGCGAGTGGTTCCTCGGTGCCTTCCCCTCGGGCCCCACCACCGCGCAGTCTGGTGCCTGGGAGGCGGTGTCGGGGGGCGACCACGCGCTCGTCGTGGCGCCCACGGGCTCCGGCAAGACTCTGGCGTCGTTCCTCTGGGCCCTCGACAGGCTCTCGGCGGCACCTCCCCTCGCCTCGGGCGAGGAGCCGCGCAAGACCTCGGTGCTCTACGTCTCCCCGCTCAAGGCGCTCGCGGTCGACGTGGAGCGCAACCTCCGCTCGCCCCTCGTGGGCATCACGCAGACGGCCAAGCGGTTGGGTGCCGCTCCCCCGGTGATCTCGGTGGGTGTGCGATCCGGAGACACCCCGGCCAACGAGCGTCGAACGCTCGCCAAGACGCCGCCCGACATCCTCATCACGACGCCGGAATCGCTCTTCCTCATGCTCACCTCGGCGGCGCGCGAGTCGCTGAGCGAGGTCACGACCGTGATCATCGACGAGGTGCACGCGGTGGCGGCGACCAAGCGCGGTGCGCACCTCGCGGTGAGCCTCGACCGGCTCGACACGCTGCTGCAGCGCCCCGCCCAGCGCATCGGGCTCTCGGCCACCGTGCGCCCTCGCGAAGAGGTGGCGCGCTTTCTCGCGGGCGGCCGCCCGGTCGCGATCGTGGCGCCTCCCTCCACCAAGAAGTTCGACCTCCAGGTGGTCGTTCCGGTGGAGGACATGACGAAGATCCCGCCGCCAGAGTCCGCCTCGCTCGAGGGGGCCGCGTCGGCGGCGAACGCACCGGAGCAGGGGTCGATCTGGCCGCACGTCGAGGAGGACATCGTCGACCGCATCCTGGAGCACCGCTCCTCGATCGTGTTCGCCAACTCGCGGCGGCTGGCCGAGCGGCTCACGGCACGGCTCAACGAGATCTACGCCGAGCGGATGGGGTACGCGACGGATGAGGACGGCGAGGGCGCGCGCCCGGCGTCGGCCCCCGCGCAGGTGATGGGGCAGGCCGGGCAGACCGCCGGGCTCAGCCAGGAGGGGCGGATCGAGGGCGCGGACACGCTGCTCGCCAGGGCGCACCACGGATCGGTGAGCAAGGAGCAGCGGGCGTTCATCGAGGACGACCTGAAGACCGGTCGGCTGCGGTGCGTGGTGGCGACCTCGAGCCTCGAGCTCGGTATCGACATGGGCGCCGTCGACCTCGTGATCCAGGTGGAGGCTCCCCCGTCGGTGGCGAGCGGGTTGCAGCGCGTGGGGCGTGCAGGCCACCAGGTGGGCGAGATCTCGAAGGGGCTGCTGTACCCGAAGCACCGCGCCGACCTCATCCACTCCGCGGTGGTCTCGATCCGCATGAGCGAAGGGCTCATCGAGACGCTGTCGATCCCGGCGAACCCGCTCGACATCCTGGCCCAGCAGACGGTCGCCGCGTGCGCGCTCGAGGCCATCGATGTGGAGGAGTGGTTCGACGTGGTGCGGAGGAGCGCCTCGTTCGCGAACCTTCCGCGCTCGGCCTACGAGGCCACACTCGATCTGCTCTCCGGCCTGTACCCCTCCGACGAGTTCGCCGAACTGCGACCCCGGCTGGTGTGGGATCGCGACGCGGGCACCCTCACCGGCAGGCCCGGCGCTCAGCGACTGGCCGTGACGAGCGGCGGCACCATTCCGGACCGCGGGCTCTTCGGCGTGTTCATGGTGGGCGGCGAACCCACGGAGGCCGATCCGACGGCGAGCGCGGGAGGTTCCACCCGCTCCGCTCCCGGGCGGCGCGTGGGCGAGCTCGACGAGGAGATGGTCTACGAGTCGCGCGTGGGCGACGTGTTCGCGCTCGGGGCGACGAGCTGGCGCATCCACGAGATCACGCACGATCGTGTGCTCGTGACGCCCGCGTTCGGGCAGCCGGGTCGGCTGCCGTTCTGGCGCGGCGAGGGCATCGGCCGCCCGGCGGAGCTCGGCGAGGCCATCGGCGCCTTCACCCGGCAGGTGGCCGCGGCCTCCCCGGAGGAGGCCGCCACGCTCGCGCGGAGTGCGGGGCTCGATCCGTGGGCGGCGTCGAACCTCGTGACCTTCGTCACTGAGCAGCGCGAGGCCACCGGGCACGTGCCGAGCGACAAGACGCTCGTGCTCGAGCGCTTCCGCGACGAACTCGGCGACTGGCGCGTGGTGCTGCACTCGCCGTTCGGCATGCAGGTGCACTCGCCGTGGGCCCTAGCCGTGAACGGCCGCATCCGCGAGCGCTTCGGCCTCGACGCGAGCGCGGTGGCGAGCGACGACGGGATCGTGCTGCGGCTGCCCGACACCGAGAGCGAGCCGCCCTCGGCCGAGCTGTTCCTGTTCGAGCCGGCCGACCTCGAGCAGGTCGTGACCGACGAGGTGGGCGGGTCGGCGCTCTTCGCGTCGCGCTTCCGCGAGAACGCTGCCCGCGCGCTGCTGCTCCCCCGGCAGAACCCCGGCAAGCGCTCCCCGCTGTGGCAGCAGCGCCAGCGCTCGGCTCAGCTGCTCGAGGTGGCGCGCAAGTACCCGACGTTCCCGATCATCCTCGAGACCGTGCGCGAGTGCCTGCAGGACGTCTACGACCTGCCCTCGCTGCTCGGCATCGCGCGGGATCTCGAGTCGCGGCGCATCAAGGTCGTCGAGATCGAATCGCCGGAGGCCTCGCCCTTCGCGCGATCGCTGCTGTTCGGCTACGTCGCATCCTTCGTCTACGAGGGCGACAGCCCGCTCGCCGAGCGGAGGGCGGCCGCGCTCTCGCTCGACCCGAGCCTGCTCTCGGAGCTCCTCGGTCGTGCAGAACTGAGAGAGCTGCTCGATCCGAAGGTGATCGTGGAGACCCAGCAGGAGCTGCAGCGGCTCGTGCCCGAGCGCCGGGCGCGCGACATCGAGGGCGTGGCCGATCTGCTGCGCATGCTCGGGCCTCTGACCACCGCCGAGGTCGTCGCCCGATCGCAGGAGTTCGATGTGGCCGCAGCCCTCGAGCAGCTCGTGACGGCCAAGCGCGCTCTGCGCGTGAGCTTCGCGGGCACCGAGTGGTGGGCGCCCATCGAAGACGCGGGCCGTCTGCGCGATGCACTCGGAGTGCCCATCCCCTTCGGGGTTCCGGATGCGTTCATCGCGCCCGTGGAGCAGCCCGTGCACGACCTCGTGAGCCGGTACGCCCGCACCCACGGGCCGTTCCTCGCCCACGAGGTGGCCGAGCGGTTCGGGCTGGGCATCGCCGTGGTGACGGATGCGCTGCGGCGGCTGGGCGCCGATCGCCGTGTGATCGAGGGTGAGTTCAGGCCGAGTGGTCTCGCCGAACCCGAGCCGTCGTCGCCCGTCGTGAGCGGGCGCACCGGATCGACCGAGTGGTGCGATGCCGAGGTGCTCCGGCGGCTGCGCAGCCGCTCCCTCGCGGCGCTCCGTCACGAGGTCGAGCCGGTGGAGACGACCACGCTGGCGCGCTTCCTGCCCGCCTGGCAGCACGTGGGCGGTTCTCTCCGTGGTGTCGACGGCGTGCTGACCGTCATCGAGCAACTGGCCGGGGTTCCCGTGCCCGCCTCCGCGTGGGAGCACCTCGTGCTGCCTGCCCGTGTGCGCGACTACAGCCCCGCGATGCTCGACGAGCTCACCGCGTCGGGCGAAGTGGTGTGGTCGGGGCGCGGTCGGCTGCCGGGCAGCGACGGCTGGGTGGCCTTCCACACACTCGACACCCTGCCGCTCTCCGCGACGACCGCTGCCCTGGAGGAGCTCGACGAGACCGAGGTGCACACCGCTCTGCGCGACGCGCTGTCACGCGGCGGCGGGTTCTTCTTCCGCTCCCTCGCCGACGACGTGGCGACGCGTATGCCCGACCGCGTGCCTGAGGACGCCGCGGTGGTGGAGGCCCTGTGGGATCTGGTCTGGGCGGGCCTCGTGACCAACGACACCGTCGCTCCGCTCCGCACCCTCACCGGATCGGGCAAGGCGGCGCACAGCACCAAGCGCCAAGCGCCCCGCTCGCGGATGTACCGCGGGCGGAGTGTGGCCCGCGCCACCATGCAGACGAGGGTCGGGCCGCCCACCGCGGGTGGCCGCTGGTCGATGCTGCCCGAACCGGTCGCCGATCCGACCCTCAGGGCCCACGCGACGGCCGAGATGCTGCTCGACAGGTACGGGATCGTGACCCGCGGCTCGGTGGTGAGCGAGCGGGTTCCGGGCGGTTTCGCCCTCGTCTACCGCGTGCTGAGCCAGTTCGAGGAGAGCGGTCGGTGCCGTCGCGGCTACTTCGTGGAGACTCTGGGTGCGGCGCAGTTCGCGACCGGGGGCACCGTCGATCGACTGCGCGGCTTCTCGCCCGATGCCGTGGGCCGCGAGGGTCGCGAGCGGCAGTTCGAGGCCATCACCCTCGCCGCCACCGACCCTGCCAACCCCTACGGCGCGGCTCTCGGCTGGCCCACGATCGAGGACTCCACCGGGCACAAGCCCGGCCGCAAGGCGGGAGCGCTCGTGTGCCTCGTGGATGGCGACCTCGTGCTCTACCTCGAGCGGGGTGGCAAGTCGGCGCTCGCCTTCACCGACGACCAGGGGCAGATCGCTGCAGCGGCCCGCTCGGTGGCCGGCGCCGTGACCACGGGGCGGGTCGACCGTCTCGCGGTCGAGCGGGTGAACGGCGACTTCGTGCTCGGCACCCCGGTGGGCACCGCCCTCGAGACCGCAGGCTTCACCGGCACGCCCCGGGGGCTGAGGCTGCGTGCCTGAGGGCGACACCGTCTACCGCACGGCCGTGCACCTGCACGAGGCCCTGGCCGGTCGCGCGCTCACGGTCTGCGACGTGCGCGTGCCGAAGTACGCCTCCGTCGACCTGCGCGGCGAGGTGGTGGATGAAGTCGTGGCACGTGGCAAGCACCTGCTCACGCGGGTGGGCGGCATGAGCATCCACACCCACCTCAAGATGGAGGGTGCCTGGCACATCTACCGGCACGGCACGAAGTGGCGGCGGCCCGCCTACCAGGCGCGCATCGTGCTCGCGAACGCCGACTGGGTGACCGTGGGGTTCGATCTGGGCACCGTGGAGGTGCTGCCGCTCGCCGAGGAGGGTGAGGCCGTGGGGCACCTCGGGCCCGATCTTCTCGGGCCCGACTGGGATGCCGAGGAGGCCGTGCGCCGACTGGCCTCGGACGAGTCGCGGGAGATCGACGTGGCCCTGCTCGACCAGCGCAACCTGGCGGGGCTCGGAAACGTCTTCGCCAACGAGATGTGCTTCATCCGCGGGCTGCACCCCGAACGGCCCGTGCGCGACGTGCCGGATCTGCCGGCCGTCGTGGATCTGGCGCACCGGCTCATCACGGCCAATCGCGACCGCTCCGAGCGCACGACGACCGGGGACACCCGCCCTGGGCGCCGCACCTACGTCTACGGGCGCGGGGGCAAGCCGTGCTTGCGCTGCGGCACGCGGATCCGCTCGGGGTCGCTCGGCGCGACGGAGTTGAGCCAGCGCGTGACCTACTGGTGCCCGAACTGCCAGCACTGAGGTGGGTGGTGGGGTGCGGCTGTTAGATTCGGCGGGTGACCTCCGATGAAGCGACTCCCTTCGTGATCGACGATCAGGCCGTGGTGTGGTCGGTGCCCGCCGACTCCATCGCCTCGCGACTCGCCGTGCAGCCGCTCGTGATCGTGATGCACGGGCGCGGCTCGCACGAGAACGACCTGCCGTCGCTGTTCCCCCTGCTCCCCGACGGCATCGTCTACGCGTCGCTGCGGGCACCGCTCTCGGGCGAGCCCTACGGGATGGGCGGTTGGAGCTGGTTCACCCCCGGTGCCCCCGCCCTTCCCCCGGTGGACTCCGTGCAGGGTTCGGTCGCCGCCGTGCTGGCCTGGCTCGACCGGGTGGAGGCTGCGTTCGGCGCGCCCCCTGCGGTCGCCGCGCTCGGGTTCTCGCAGGGCGGAGCGATGAGTGTGCAGCTGCTGCGGGCTTCTCCCGAGCGGTTCGCCGCTGCTGTCAACCTCTCCGGCTTCGTGGCCACCGAGACCGAGCCCGGTGACGCTGTGCTCGCCCGCACGCTGCCGCCGCTCTTCTGGGGTCGCGACATCGACGACCCGATCATCCCGCAGAGCGGCATCGACCGCACGGCGGCGTTCGTGCCCGGGCATTTCACCGTGACGGCCCGCGAGTACCCGGGCATCGCGCACTCCATCTCGCGGGACGAGGCCGACGACGTCGCCCGCTTCCTGCGCGACACGCTGCTGCAGCAGGGCTGATGGCCAGGAAGGGCGACGCCGCCGGGCCCACGACGGCCGCGACCCAGGCGCTGCGGGCGGCGGACATCCCCTTCACACCCCACGCCTACCGTCACGACGCCGCCGCGAAGGACTTCGGAGCCGAGGCCGCGCGCGAACTCGGTATCGACCCCGCCCGTGTGTTCAAGACGCTCATGGTGGAGACGGATGCGGGGCTCGGCATCGGAATCGTCTCGGTGCGCGACCAACTCGACCTCAAGGCACTGGCGGCGGAGCTCGGCGCCAAGAAGGCCGCCCTGGCCGACCGGGCCGTCGCCGAGCGCAAGAGCGGCTACGTCGTGGGCGGGATCAGCCCGTTCGGGCAGCGCACACCGCTCGACACGGTGATCGACGATGCCGCTCGGGATTTCCCGACCGTGTTCGTCTCCGGCGGCCGGCGGGGGTTCGATCTCGAGATCGCGCCCGATGACCTCGTGGCAGCGGTGCGCGGGCGGATCGCGAGGATCCGCAGGGCGTCCGGCACGCACTGATCAGGCTCTATCTGAGCAGGCCCGACCGTATCCGGCTCGCTGTGATCCGGCCTGCGGTGATCAGGACTGCCCTGGGGCGGCGCCCTCGAGGATCTCGGCCACCCAGCGCCTCAGGAAGACGGCTCCCGCGGCGTCGTTGACCTCGTGCTCCTCGGCCGTGAGCACCCCGTAGGGCTTCTGCGGCACCCCCTCGGCGGGGCGGACGTCGACGTGCGCGACGTCGTAGTGCTGCGCGTGCATCCAGTCGGCCATGGCGTAGTCGCTGCGGGAGTCGCCGACCGTGCGCCACCGGCGGGGGACGGTGCCGAGCTCGGCCACCAGGGCGATGGCGCGCTCGGCCCCCAGATCCTTGCCGACGCGCACCGACTCGATGTCGGTCGAGATGATCGACGGGTCGAGGCGGTAGGGCACGGTGCCTTCGGAGGCGGGCTGCCGTTCATTCCTCCACATCGCGCCGAGATCGAGAGTTCTGCACAGATCGAGCACCGCGCGGTCGAAGACGGGCTGGATGGCGAGATAGTCGGTGCTGTCGACGTCGGTGCGCTGCTCGACGGAGACCATGGTGCGCTTGGTGCGGTCGAAGAACATCGACTCCGCGAAGCGCGCCGCCACCAGCTCCTCCACGCCTGCGCGGAGCTCGACCGGGAGAACGAGGGACTCATCGATGGAGAGATCACCGACGCCCGTGGGCGTGATGCGGAACCACACGGCACCCTTCTCGCACACGCCGAACACGCGGGCGTGGTCGCCGAGCCCGCCCGTCACGAGCGGCTCCACGACCTCACCGCGGAGGAACTCGTCGGAGCGGCCCGTGTTGAAGACGATCGGCACGCCGGCGTTCGCGAGCGCGACGAGATCGGCGGTGATGGAGGGGATGGCGATGGTGCGGGTGATCGGGCTCGCGATCGGCCCGTCGACGTCGAGCAGCAGGCCGAGATCCGGGGTGGGTGAGGTCACCCGTCCATTATGGTCGGCGGCATGGAGCCGGCTCGGTCGGGACGGCGGCCGCCTTGCGCCCGTGTGGTGGTGGCTGCGTGCACCGCGCGGGTCCTCAGAGGGGGAACGGGCGACCGAAGGCCGTGTGGATCCCCGGGGAGAAGAGCACGGAGTCCGGCGCTCGGCTCGCGAGGTCGCCGAAGCCCGCCGCCGCGAGCAGCTCGTCGTCGAGGTGCAGGAGCTCCGCGTCGGTGATGTGCCACGGCTCGTGTTCGTTGGGGATGTAGCGGGTGCGGCCCCCGCGGGCGATGTGCAGACCCCACCGGGCGGTGAGGAAGACGGCCAGCTCGTCGTGCGAGAGATCGCGGGTGCCCGGTCGTGCCTCGATGACGGTGTGCGGCCCGGTGCGACCGCCGAGGCCTGCGGCTCCCCGGCGTTCGGACCGGTAGGTGATGGCACCATCGCGGCTCGTGGTGATCGACATCCTGGCCCAGCGGTACGGCAGGCCGAAGAGCACGTTCGCCGCGCCGACCGCAGCCAGCTTCGACGCCTCGAGGGAGGAGAAGACCACTCCGCGCCGACCGGTGCCGTCGACCGAGTAGAGCCGCACGTTGACCTCGGGGAAGGTGCCGGCGTACGGGATGGGACCGAGGGCGCTGAACCCCGGCGCGGTGGCATTGGCGAGCCGGAACGGGATGAGACCCACCCAGGCCGACCCGTCGAAGACGTCGGGTTCCGTGCCGGGCGGGAGGTGCGGCGCCACGACCTTCGGATCGACCCGCCAGTGCAGGAAGGTGAGGGACTGCCAGTCCTGCTCGTGCTGACGATCGCCGAGGGGCGGTGCGGTGCGGGAGAGCGGCGCGGGCGTCACGCTCAATCCTCCGGGTCGATGCCGATCACGGCGACGTCGACTCCGGTCGCCAGCAGGATGCTCGCGCGCTTGAAGCGGCCCTCACCCACGTTCACCTCGTACCAGGAGGGCTCCGGGGCGGCGATGGCCGACCTGATCTCCTCTTTGACCTCGTCGACGTCGCGACCCGAGATGGAGTACTGCTTGCCGCCGTACAGGATGTTGATGCGCTTCATGGTCGTCTCCCGCTCTCACGATCAGAGTATTCGACGAGGGCCGGGCAAGCTCGCAACCAGCCTCGATTGGCCGTACGCTCGAGGGCATGGCCATCGCGACACCGTACGAGGATCTGCTGCGCGAGACGCTCCTGAACGGGGTGCCGAAGTCGGATCGCACCGGCACGGGAACGCGCAGCGTGTTCGGCCGCCAGCTGCGCTTCGACCTGAGCGAGGGTTTCCCGCTCATCACCACGAAGCGAGTGCACTTCAAGTCGGTGGCCTACGAGCTGCTGTGGTTCCTGCGCGGCGACGGCAACGTGCGCTGGCTGCAGGAGAACGGCGTCTCGATCTGGGACGAGTGGGCCGACGCCGACGGAGAGCTCGGCCCGGTCTACGGAGTGCAGTGGCGATCCTGGCCCACCCCCTCGGGCGAGCCCATCGACCAGATCTCGCAGGTGCTCGAGACCATCCGCACCGATCCGGATTCCCGGCGCATGATCGTGTCGGCCTGGAACGTGGCCGAGATCCCCGAGATGGCGTTGGCGCCGTGCCACGCGCTGTTCCAGTTCTACGTGGCCGACGGCAAGCTCTCGTGCCAGCTGTACCAGCGGAGCGCCGACCTCTTCCTCGGAGTGCCCTTCAACATCGCCAGCTACGCGCTGCTGACGCACCTCATCGCCGAGCAGGCCGGTCTGGGCGTGGGCGACTTCGTGTGGACGGGCGGCGACTGCCACATCTACGACAACCACGTCGAGCAGGTGGAGCTGCAGCTGCAGCGCGATCCGTTCCCGGCGCCGAAGCTGCGCATCCTGAACGAGCGGCCGAGCGTGTTCGACTACGAGTACGACGACCTCGAGATCGTCGACTACGTGCACCACCCGGCCATCCGCGCCGCCGTCGCGGTCTGACGCGCAGGTGGTCTCGCGATGAGCGTCGCGCTCGTCTGGGCCGAGGCCCGTGGCGGAGTGATCGGGCAGGGCGGTGGCATCCCGTGGCACCTGCCGGAGGATCTCGCGCACTTCAAGGAGCTCACCACCGGGTCGGCCGTCGTGATGGGGCGGAAGACGTGGGACTCGCTGCCCGAGCGGATCCGGCCGCTGCCGGGGCGCACCAATGTGGTCGTCACGCGGCAGGCGGGCTGGGCGGCCGAGGGGGCCGAGACCGCGGGCTCCGTGGAGGAGGCGCTGGAGGCGCACGGCTCGGAGGGGCGGACCGTCTGGGTGATCGGCGGAGGGGAGATCTACCGGCAGGCGCTGCCGTTCGCGGATCGGGTGGAGGTCACCGAGGTCGACGTGGAGGTGGACGGGGACACCATGGCGCCGGATGTCGGTGCGGGCACGGGCGATGGCGACGGCACCGGTGGAGGCGCCGGGTGGAGCCGGGTGGTGACGCCCGCCGAAGGCTGGAATGAGTCACGCTCGGGCATCCGCTACCGCTTCGTGACACTCACCCGAGAGCAGCCCGCTCAGTCGTAGACGTGCACGACCACCCAGTGCGGGTCGCCGTCGTGGCGCACCAGGTCGAAGACCCGGCTGAAGCCGTGCGCATCCGTCGCCTGGAAGCGCCAGGCGGCGAACTCGGGTGGGTGGGTGGTCCAGTACAGGCCCTCGGGCTCCGTGGGCCTGTCTGTGACCCGCCAGCGCTCACCCCTCCACAGCATGCGCACCGGGACGGTCGCCGACTCCCGCTCGCCGAACCACAGGGTGGCGACGTCGGTGAGATCGAGTGTGCTCATGATGACCTCCAGACATTCGAATGTATGTTCGAGTGTCCAGTGTCATCCATCCCGGTGCGACACGCCAAGAGGGGCGTCGCCGGACCGCATGCCGCTAGGACGCGTCGACGGTCTCCGCACCGCGGCGCGGGAGCACCCAGCCGGGTCGCACGTAGTGGCACGTGTAGCCGTTCGGGTAGCGCTCCAGGTAGTCCTGGTGCTCGGGCTCGGCCTGCCAGAAGTCACCGGCGGGAGCGAGTTCGGTGACGACCTTGCCCGGCCAGAGACCGGACGCGTCGACGTCGGCGATCGTGTCCTCCGCCACGCGGCGCTGCTCCTCGTCGAGGTAGTAGATGCCCGAGCGGTAGCTCGTGCCCCTGTCGTTGCCCTGGCGGTCCTTGGTGGACGGGTCGTGGATCTGGAAGAAGAACTCCAGCATCGAGCGGTAGCTCGTGACGGTGGGGTCGTAGGTGATCTCGATCGCCTCGGCGTGGTCGCCGTGATGGCGGTAGGTGGCGTTCGGCACCGTGCCACCGGTGTAGCCGACTCGGGTGCTGGTCACTCCGGGGCGACGGCGGATGAGATCCTCCATGCCCCAGAAGCAGCCTCCGGCCAGGATCGCGGTCTCTGTGGTCATCGTGCGTTCTCCCCGGTGGTGTCGGTGGTCTCGGTGGTGTCGGTGGTCGTGGTGCTGACAGCGGTGGTGCCGGCGGTCGCGCCGAACAGCGCCGCGAACTCCCCGTATCCCTGCGCCTCGAGCTCGGCGACCGGCACGAAGCGCAGCGCCGCCGAGTTGATGCAGTAGCGCAGACCGCCCGCCTCACGAGGGCCGTCGGGGAAGAGATGGCCGAGGTGGCTGTCGGCGTTCGCGCTCCTCACCTCGGTGCGGCGCATGCCCCAGCTGCGATCCGTCTTCTCGACCACGGTCGAGCGATCGATGGGCGCCGTGAAGCTCGGCCACCCCGAACTGCTGTCGAACTTGTCGGTCGACGAGAAGAGGGGCTCGCCCGAGACGACATCGACGTAGATGCCGTCGTCATGGTTGTTCCAGAACTCGTTGCGGAAGGCGGGCTCGGTCGAGTCCTCCTGGGTGACGGCGTACTGCCGCTTGGTGAGGCGCGCGAGCGACTCCTGGGTCTTCTGGTACTCGGTGGTCACGATCTGGTCTCCTCGTCATTCCCACCGCTGGCTGCGGCGGTCATCAAGAAGAACAACCGTTCTGCCTGAATAGTTCCCGACGGGGGCAGAGAACCCACCTGATAATCTGCCTGAGGCGGTCGCGCAGGCGGCCACCCGCTCCAACCGCGATCAGAGACGAGCAGAGAAGCCCGATGACCTCGAATCCCACGAACTCCGAACCGAAGCGCACCTGGGGCCGTCAGACCGTGCCCCCGGAGATCGCCCGCTCGTGGCTGCTCGTCTCGGCGACCCGCACCGACCTCTTCCCCGTGGCCCGCAACTCGCGCGCCGACCAGGTCGTGCTCGACATCGAGGACGGCGTGGACCCGTCGAACAAGGAGGCGGCCCGCACCGACGTGGTGGAGTGGCTCAACACCGAGGACGGCACCGGGTGGGTGCGCATCAACGACCACGGTTCCGACTTCTGGGGCGACGACGTCGACCAGCTGAAGGACGCGCCCGGCCTCCGCGGCGTGATGCTCGCCAAGACCGAGTCGGCCGCCGACGTGACCGAGACCTTCGACCGCCTCGGCGGCAGGACCCCGGTGCTGGCCCTTGTTGAGTCGGCGCTCGGCATCGAAGAGTCGGTCTCGATCGCCCGGGCCCGCGGCGCCTTCCGCCTCGCCTTCGGCAGCGGTGACTACCGGCGCGACACCGGGACGAGCGCCGAGGACATCGCCATGGCCTACCCGCGCTCGCGCCTCGTGATCGCCAGCCGCGTGGGCAACCTGCCCGGCCCCATCGACGGCCCGACCGTGAGCTCGAGCCACCCCGTGCTGCGCGAGCAGTCAGCCGTGGCCGTGACGCTCGGCCTCACCGGCAAGCTGTGCCTCGACATCGAGCAGCTGCCGGTGATCAACGAGGCCATCAGCCCCACTCAGTCCGACGTGACGTGGGCCCGCGACTTCCTCGACGACTTCGAGGCCAGGGGCCGCGTCATCCGCGACGGCAGCGACCTGCCGCGTCTCGGTCGCGCCGAGAAGATCGACAAGCTGGCCCGCGCCTTCGGCGTGCAGCCCCTCCCGTCGCCGGGGGGTCCGCAGCCGGGTGTCGGGTACTGACGCACCGGGGCCATCGCGATGCCGTTCCGCAGTCAGGAGACCCTGCAGCGCTGGGTCGAGGAGTTCCAGCAGCAGCAGCAGCGGCCTCCGCACACGGGGGTTGTGGATGTGCTGCGGCACGACGGCGAGAGCGGTGACGACACCGGGCTCGTGATCGTGCGCCTGCGCAGCACCTTGACCGAGGTCTATCTGCAGCCGGTGGCTCCCGGAGATCCTGCTTACGAGGTGGTGTTCGGAGCCCGCGAGCGCGACTTCGCCCTGAGGGCCGATGGGGTGCAGTCGCTGGCGGACGACCTGGGTCTGGCTGCCGCGCTCTGCACGTTCCTGGAGCAGCGCTCACGGGAGCTCCTGGCCGGTCGCTGACCTGGCCGCCGGCAGCGGATGGGGAGCGGGATGCGACCCGGCCCGCCATCCGCCGCCGGCTGCCGGCTGCCTGCTGCCGTTTCGGCGTGGCTGCTACTCGACCTCGAAGGTCGCCGAGATGACCGCGCGGGCGAGCGTGTGCCCGAAGAGGTTGAAGCCGAGGAACGCCGGGGTCGCGTCGGGGCCGACCTCGAGCGAGTCCACGTCGAGCGCGTGCACGGCGACGAAGTAGGTGTGCGGGCCGTGGCCGGCCGGCGGTGCCGCTCCGAGGAAGCGTGCCAGCCCACCGTCGTTCTTGAGCTGCACGGCGCCATCGGGCAGACCCGATCCGCTGTCGTCGCCTGCTCCGCTCGGGAGCGAGGTGGTGGAGAGCGGCACGTTGGCGACCGCCCAGTGCCAGAAGCCGCTCGTGGTGGGGGCGTCGGGGTCGTAGACCGTCACGGCGAAGCTCTTGGTCTGCTCGGGGAAGCCGCTCCAGGAGAGCTGGGGGCTTACGTCCTGGCCGCCGGCGCCGAAGATGCCGCTGACCTGGGCGGGCTGGAGCACGCCGCCGTCGATGATGTCGGTGCTGGTGAGCTCGAAGGTCGGGACCTTCGCAATGGCGTCGTAGGGAGAGGGGCTGGTCATGTCGTGCTCCTTGCTGGATGCGGTGATGATGCGTTCCCCTCCAGTCTCACCCTCGCGGCGGCTCACCGGAGTGGCGACCTCGACGAGTGGGGGGTGCCGCGACGGCGGGGGCATCCTCCGGCGCATCGTCTGCGGCGGGCATCGCAAGGGCTCCGCCGGTGAGGAAATCGGCCGCGGCGAGGGTGGGCTTGCCGTCGGCGATCCAGGCGAGGTAGTCCGCGTAGGGATCCTCGCCCTCCACCGGTCGCCCCACAGCTCTTCGCCGCCCCAGAATCCCCTGCCCCATGGCGGAAGTCTGCCCGGCGAAGTCGAACAACACCTGTATAAAAGGTGTC
Source organism: Herbiconiux liukaitaii (assembly GCF_041927495.1). Taxonomy (NCBI): domain Bacteria; kingdom Bacillati; phylum Actinomycetota; class Actinomycetes; order Micrococcales; family Microbacteriaceae; genus Herbiconiux; species Herbiconiux liukaitaii. Next base: position 41,592 of record NZ_JBHFHG010000007.1, read on the forward strand.
GCACTCGGTCGATCCCCACGCCGCTCAGGCGCAACTCTCATCCAGCAGGTGATATGCCGGGTGAAGCTGGTGGAAACAGCGATCCGGCGCTCTGACGGCTGCCTACCATTGCCATGGCCGCCGTTCTGATCCCCATCCTTGCGGCGGCCACCGAACTTTCCGGCAAGGAAACGACGGGAGCGGACCCGGAGGCACGTGGGGTGCCCGAGCCCGCTCCCCTCCGCCGAAGATACGGCCCGCCCCCGCGCCACCTCTAGGGGGTTGCATTCCCGCGCCGCGTCTGGATGACGTGCAACCATCCTTCTGCATGCCCCTGATTCCCTCGAGGAAAAGAGGCATAGTGGTCACGTGAATGAGATGCGAGCTGAGCTCAGCCGAGAGGCCACTGAGGCCCTGAACGCCTCGATGCCCGACGTGGTCAGCGCAGCCAGTCACGCACGCACTGCGTTGACTGTGCTCTTCACCGCGGCGTTGTTGACCCCTGCCCTGGGCTTTCTCACCGCGATCTTCGGGCCTGCGCTCGTCACTGCTCCGGGCTACGGCACGGTGGTCATCGTGATCGTGCTGGTGTTGATAGCGGTGATGGTGATGGCGATGGTCGTCGCTATCCGCGCCAAGCGAGCGTTCAACCGGATCGCTGAGGTCATCCATCGTGAACGCCATGCAACCCTCGTTCGCGTGGTGAACCGCCAGGTGTACGTCCGCCTCTGAGAGGGGCGCGACTTGTAACCGGGTAAAGCCTCACCGGGAAACAGAAGAATCCCCCTGGCTCCCTTGCAGACAAGGGACCCAGGGGGATCAAGAGTGGCGGTACCGGTGGGATTTGAACCCACGGTGGAGTCTCCCCCACACAACTTTTCGAGAGTTGCACCTTCGGCCGCTCGGACACGGTACCGAGGAAGAGTGTACGCGAGCCGCGCGCGTGTCGCCAATCGGGCGGACCGCGGTCCATTCTGAGAGCGTGTATGTGGCGACGGCCGCGATCGTGTCGTTGAGCGACACCCGTCGAACCCGCAGCGCGAAGACAGCGACTCGCGGGGAGATGTTCTCCTTGCGTTCAGACTGGCATGCTTGGCTCAACGGAAAGCACCACGGACGGGTCGCACCCCGAGGCCCGCACCTCACCGAATGGAACTCCTGTGAGTATCAGAACGGCCGAGTACCCGAGGCCGAACCACTTCCTCCTGCATCTCAGCGACACGCACCTGCTGGCCGGAGGTGGCAAGCTCTACGGCGTCGTGGACAGCGAGAGCCTCCTCCGCACGCTCTTCGACGAGCTCGAGGCCTCGGGCGGGCGACCCGAGGCGATCGTCTTCACGGGAGATCTCGCCGACAAGGGCGAACCGGATGCCTACGACCGGCTCCGTGAGATCGTGGAGCCCGCCGCCGCGCGGCTCGGCGCCCAGGTGATCTGGGTGATGGGCAACCACGACGACCGCGCCTCGTTCCGCGAGGGCCTGCTCGGCGAGGTGCCGACCGACCGCAGCGTCGACCGCGTCTACGATGTCAACGGCCTCCGCGTCATCACGCTCGACTCCACCGTGCCCGGCCACCACCACGGCGAGGTCTCGGGCGACCAGCTCGACTGGCTCGCCGAGGAGCTCTCCTCCCCCGCCCCGCACGGCACCATCCTGGCCATGCACCACCCGCCCGTGCCGAGCGTGCTCGACCTCGCCGTCTCCGTCGAGCTGCGCGACCAGCGCGGGCTCGCCGAGGTTCTCGAGGGCTCGGATGTGCGCTCGATCATCGCCGGCCACCTGCACTACTCGACCACCGCCACCTTCGCCGGCATCCCCGTCTCCGTGGCATCCGCCACCTGCTACACCCAGGACCTCACGGTCGAGGTGGGCGGCACCAAGGGCCGCGCGGGCGCCCAGGCGTTCAACCTCGTGCACGTCTACGAGCACACCGTGCTGCACTCCGTGGTGCCGCTCGGCAGCTACCCGGCGCTCGACCATATCTCGGCCGAGGAGACGCGCACGCGGCTCGCCGCGCAGGGCGTGCGGATCGCGGATGCGGTCAGCCCGCTGGTCGCTCCCGAGCCGCCGCTGACCCTGACGCTGCCCGAGGCCGCCCCTGAGCCGGCACCTGTGCACGGGCCTGCTCTGGTGCCGACGGACGCGTGACCCCCACCGGGCTGACCGGGCTCTCGGAGTCGCTGCTGCTCTCGCTCGAGACGACCTCCCAGGGCGCGGGGAACGGGAAGTAGCGCTCGAGGAACGAGATGACCGCCGTGGTGCGCTCCTCGACCCCGATCTCGGGCTGCGAGCCGTCGTTGAGGCAGAACATGTCCATGGAGCGCTTCTTGAGCAGCGCATCCATCTCTTTGAGCGCCACCTTGAGCGTGGTCTCGATGTACCTGACCTTCGCCTCGGTCTGCACCACGGCACGGCCCGTCATGAGCGCGTAGTAGTGGTAGAACGAGTTCGTGACCGAGATGTCGGTGGCCGAGCGGAACGGGCTCGCCGCCGTGCGCGCGAACTCGGCGGAGAACTCCTGCTCCATCTCGAACAGCACGCTCTTGCGGAGCGGTGCCGCGCAGTGCTCGAGGTGTCGGGTGGTGACGCGGCCGAAGCGGTTCTGCAGGAGCTCGCGATTGACCCTGGCCGCGTTCTCGAAGCCGCTGCGGTGCAGCGCGTTGCCTCCGAGACCGATGCGGGTGTCGGCCTCGACGAACTTGGTGATGCCGCCCGGCGAGAAGAACAGGTCGGGTGAGACCGGCCGCCCGAAGAACATGTCGTCGTTCGAGTAGAGGAAGTGCTCGGAGATGCCCGGGATGCGGTGCAGCTGCGCCTCGACGGCGTGGGAGTTGTGGGTGGGCAGATCCGAGAGGTTCTTGAAGAACTTCTCGCTCGGCATGATGGTGACCCGCGGGTCGTCGGCGAGCCAGGCCGGCTTCGGCGAATCCGTGGCGATGAAGATGCGGCGGACCCACGGCGCGAACATGTACACGCTGCGGAGGGCGTACTTGAGCTCGTCGATCTGGCGGTAGCGCGCCTCGGAGTCGTCTCCGTCGCCCACCACGTAGCTCGCCATGCGCTTGGCGCGGGCCCGCTGGAACTCGATGGCCGTGCCGTCGACCCAGGAGAAGACCATGTCGATCTCGAAGCCGACATCGCTCGCCAGGGTGGTGAACATGCCCTCGATGGTGGCCCAGGTGCGACCGTAGAGGTCGACGGAGGTCTCGACCATCTCGTCGGCCGGGATGGTGCGGCGCGTGAGCGAGTTCTCCTGCGGCGCCTCCACCACGTCTCCGTCGCGCTGCCAGAACTCGAGCTGCACCGCCGACTCGACGCCGTAGCGCAAACGGCCGATGGGCTCGATGCGGGGGCGGTACAACCGCAGCACCCTGGTCTTCGGATCGCGCGCGAGCTTGCCGTCGGCCACCAGCACGGCGGGCGAGCCGGGCGACTTGGCGTAGAAGGGCTCTTCGGCCATCGCCTCGATGAGGGCGGTGCGCGCACGCTTGCGGTGCGCCCAGTCGACGGCCAGCACGGGCCGCTCGTCGTTGCCGCGCACGAGGAGGAACCGGACTCCCGCGGCCTCGAGGGTGTCGGCGATGAAGAAGAGATCCTCGATCATCGACTCGCGGGGAGTGGCGTGGCCGTTGAGGAGCGTGAGCTGGCCCTTGCGGAGCACCAGGTCGTCCCGACCGAGGGCCACAGGATGCGCGGGAGCCGCTCGCAGCACGGATTCGAGGTGCGGGGCGCCTGTCACATCATCGGTCACTGCGGGCTCCTCGCGTCGGTTCTGGGGTTCGTCGGGTCTCCTCGTCAGTGGTGCCGGACCCTTCATTTTACGCCCTCCCGGGGTGGGTCGGATCACCGGAACGGCGGGAACCCCGCGTGTTAGCCTTGCCTAAGTCGACATGTCGCAACATGCTCGCCCTCCGATCGAAAGGTTCATTTCGCGATGAGCTACATCCGTTCCACCGCTTTCGAGGAGACCGGCTACGTCGTCCTCGACCGCTACGACCAGGCCGGCGATCCCGAGGAATGGCTCGATCTGGAGTACGTCGACTGGAAGTCCTCCGGCGAGACCCGCTTCGCCCCTCTGGCCAGCGCGTTCGGCGAGATGGAGTGCGACGGCTTCTGGAACCACTCCCCCGCGCGCACCGACAAAGACGGCGTGTGGGTGCCTGCCAACGTGGCGAAGGCCCCCATCCTGAAGGCCCGCGCGGAGGAGCCCGGCGCCAACATCGGGCGGTGCCGCGTGATCGAGCTGCAGCCCAACGACTACGCCAACGCCCTCTACAACCTGCACCAGGACGACAACAACCGGTTGAACCCCGATGGCACCGGCTGGATCGTGCGCGGCTTCTTCAACCTCTCCGACGACCCGTCGTCGTTCCTCATCCTGCGCGAGGACCGCTTCGATCCCGAGACCGAGGTGCGCATCCCGCTGCCCGCGGGCGCCCAGGTGATCGTGGACACGCAGCGGTTCTGGCACGCCGTGTGGCATAAGGGGCCGGAGCCCCGCTACTGCCTCATCACGTCGTGGGAGTCGGGGCCGGAGCTCGACGCGTACATCGCGGCGAAGCACGGGGATCCTCACGCGCCGAGTGCGCCTCTCGATCCGGCGTTCGTGGAGAGCGCGCAGGCCGACGTGCGCCGCCGCCTCGCGGAGCGCGCCGCCACCATCTCGGCCAAGGGGCGCGCGACCGCCGCCGACACCGAGACCGACGACTGATCCGCTCCGTCTCCCGCGACTGATCCGGTTGCTGCCGGGCGGTGTCGGGGGGCGCGTCTAGGGTGGGCGCATGGCCACGAGATCGTCTACCGCGTACCGCTGCACCGAGTGCGGGTGGCAGACCGCGAAGTGGGTGGGGCGCTGCGGCGAGTGCCAGTCGTGGGGCACCGTCGTCTCGGCCGCCGAGAACGAGGGCATCGCCAGAGCCGTGAAGGCCACCGTGCTCGACGCCGCCCGCATCGCGCGGCCGATCACCGAGATCTCCTCCGACGTGGCGGCGCACTGGGCCACCGGCATCGGCGAGTTCGACCGCGTGCTCGGCGGCGGGCTCGTGCCGGGTGCCGCCATCCTGCTGTCGGGCGAACCGGGCGTGGGCAAGTCCACGCTGCTGCTCGAGGTGGCGGCGAAGGCCGCCGAGGAGCACTTGCGGGTGCTCTACGTCTCGGCCGAGGAATCGGTGTCGCAGGTCAAGCTGCGGGCGGAGCGCACGCACTCGCTCTCGCCCACGCTCATGCTCGCCGCCGAGACCGACCTGGCCACCGTGCTCGGGCAGATCGACGCCGTGCAGCCGCACCTCGTGATCGTCGACTCGGTGCAGACCGTCTCGTCGTCGTCGCTCGAGAGCGCCGCGGGCAGCCCCACCCAGGTGCGGGAGGTCGCATCCTCGCTCATCCGGGTGGCCAAGGAGCGGTCGCTGCCCGTGCTGCTCGTGGGGCACGTCACGAAGGACGGCTCGATCGCGGGGCCGCGTGTGCTCGAGCACCTCGTCGACGTGGTGTGCCAGTTCGAGGGAGACCGGCAGACCGCTCTGCGCTTCGTGCGGGCGCTCAAGAACCGCTTCGGGCCGACGGATGAGGTGGGCTGCTTCGAGATGACCTCCGACGGCATCCGCGAGGTGCCCGATCCGAGCGGACTGTTCCTCTCCCGGGGGTCGGATGCGGTGTCGGGCACGTGCGTGACGGTGGCGCTCGAGGGGCGGCGGGCGCTGCCCGTGGAGGTGCAGGCGCTCGTGGTGTCGACGCCGTCGCCCAACCCGCGGCGGGTCACGAACGGGGTGGATGCGTCTCGGGTGGCGATGATCCTCGCGGTGCTCGAGCGGCGGGCGCGCATTCCGCTGAGCGACAAAGACGTGTACGTGTCGACGGTGGGCGGGGTCAAGCTCACCGAGCCGGGGGCCGACCTGGCGATCGCGCTCGCTCTGGCCTCGGCGTCGAACGACAAGCCGCTCGCGCACGACCTTGCGGCGTTCGGGGAGATCAGCCTCGCGGGTGAGGTGCGGCCGGTGTCGTCGAGTCGCATCAGGGCCGCGGAGGCTCGACGGCTGGGGTTCACCACGATCATCGACGACGAGGCGGGGCAGCTCGTGAAGGCGCTGGGGCGCGCCTTCCGCTGAGGGTGGCGGCCTCGGCGCTCAGACGTGGGGGACGAAGGCCTGCCAGGCCTGGCGGCGGGTGCTGCGGGGGTCGGCCTCGATGCGGTCGACGGGGGCGATGATGAGCGTGAGCCGGTCGGTCTCGTCGTAGAGAGGCCAGGCGGTCTCATCGAGACGGCCGTCGCGCGCGAAGGCGAGCCAGTGCGCGCGCATGCGCTCGGCCGCCCCGCGGAACTCCCGGCGGCCGCCCAGGATGGTCATGAAGCGACCGAAGGTGCCGTCGAGGCGATCGAAGACGGCGAAGAGATCGAGACCGTGCGTGGCGTCGAAGCCCGCGAGGCGCACGAGTCGGGGTGCTATGTCGAAGCGGTAGAAGTGCACCGGCGCGTAGCGGGAGTGCCGCTCGGCCACCTTGACCGTGGGGTACCAGAAGGCGTAGTCGCCGCCGAAGTCCGCCGCCGGGCGCTGGGCGGGCAGGCCGGGGTACTCCGCCTTGATGGCCTTGCGCGACTTCTTCTTGGTGCGCGCGAAGATGGCGCGGATGCGCTTGGGCGTGGTGGCGAGGATGTCGAGTCGCCCGGTGAAGAGGGCACCCTCGCGATCGTTGGTGCCGATGATGAGGGGCACGCGGGCCGCCCGCCCCTCCTTGAAGGCGTCGAGCGGGCGCTCGGGCAGGAAGTCGCCGTCGATCACGGGGGAAAGCGCGATGGTGCCGGGGTGCGCATCCGGGGTGTCGAGCGTGAGGGCGACCGCGGCGTCGACGAGCTCCTCGGCCGAGGCGTCGACGAGGAGCGCGCCGGCGGAGTCGTCGGAGGTGGATTCGACGGCGTCGGTGTCGATGGAGTCCGAGAGGCGCTCGGCGAACTCCTCCGCCCAGATCGCCGCCATCTCGGGCAGGTAGATGGCGTTGGCGGGTGAGCTCTGCGCGATCGCACGCGCGAAGAGACCGCGAGCGGACGGCACGGCCATGAGCGTGGTGACGGCGTTGCCGCCCGCCGATTCGCCGAAGACCGTGACGTTGGCGGGATCGCCGCCGAACGCCGCGATGTTCTGCTGCACCCACTGGAGGGCTGCGACCTGGTCGCGCAGGCCGAGGTTCGAGTCGATCGGGCGCTCGGGGGTGGAGTAGCGGGAGAAGTCGAGGTAGCCGAGGGCGCCGAGGCGGTAGTTGAAGCTCACGTAGACGATGCCGCCCTCGCGCACGAGGGTCTCGCCGTTCTGCGGGTGCTCGGCCGAGGAGCCGACGCTGTAGGCGCCGCCGTGGATGAACACCATGACGGGGAGCTTCTCGTCGGCGGAGGCCGTGGCTGGGGTCGGGGCTGTTGCTGTCGCGTCCTCGGCGGCCTGGCGGTCCGCGCGCAGGACGTTGATGGTGAGGCAGTCCTCCGACATCGGTGTGGAGCGTGAGGTGCCGATGAAGTTGCCGTTGCGGGACTGCATGGCGACCGGGCCGAACGTGCTCGCATCCCGAACCCCCTGCCAGGGCCGCGCGGGTCGCGGGGCGCGGAACCTCAGCGACCCCACCGGAGGGGCGGCGAACGGGATGCCGCGCCACCAGACGAGACCGCGCCTGCGGGCACCGCGCACGATGCCGCCGGTGGTCCGCACGTCGAGATCGGACACGCCGTGGCCGCCCCGACCGTGATTCGCCGACTCGTCATCCACGTGCCGCATCGTAGCCCGCACGCATGAATGGGAGCCTGCCGGGAGGGTGGGTGACGCGGGCGGTTCACCCCGATCGTCTAGCATTCGGCCATGCGGGGGTCTGTGGGTGAGGTGCTGCTGGCGTTCCTGCGCCTCGGGCTGACCTCGTTCGGGGGGCCGATCGCGCACCTCGGATATTTCCGCGGCGAGCTCGTGGAGCGGCGCAAGTGGGTGGACGACGCCGGGTACGGGGATCTCGTGGCGCTCAGCCAGTTCCTGCCGGGGCCTGCGTCGAGCCAGGTGGGATTCGGGCTCGGCTGGCTGCGCGCCGGACCGCTCGGGGCGCTGGCCGCGTTCGCAGCGTTCACGGCGCCCTCGGCGGTCATCATGGTGGCCGTGGCCTCTGGTGCCTCGCTCTTCGACGGGCCCGTGGGCGGGGGGATCGTCGCGGGGCTCTCGGTGGTGGCGGTGGCCGTGGTGGCGCAAGCGGTGTGGGGGATGGCTCGGAACCTCACACCCGACAGGCAGCGGGCCGCCATCGCGGTGGTGGCGGCGATCGGCGTGCTGCTCGTCTCGGGGCCGCTCGCGCAGGTGGGCGTGATCGTGGTGGGCGCCCTCGCCGGCCTGCTCCTGTGCCGCGACCCGGCACCCTCCGCGGTCGCACCGGCCGCCACGTCGGGCGGGGTGGCGGATGGCCGCGGCGCCGCGGGTGGGGTGGCGAAGAGCGGAGTGGCAGATGCTGGCGCGGGCACCGCGGAAGGCGGGCTGCGGATTCCCGTGGGGCGGGTGACCGGGTGGGTGTGCCTCGGGGTGTTCGGGGTGCTGCTCGTGGGGCTGCCGGTGCTCGCGTCGGCGACCGGGTGGGGGTGGCTGCAGCTCTTCGACGCGTTCTACCGTTCGGGCGCGCTCGTGTTCGGCGGCGGGCACGTGGTGCTGCCGCTGCTCGAGGCCGGCGTCGTCGACCCGGGCTGGGTCTCGGCCGACACCTTCGTGGCCGGGTACGGCGCGGCCCAGGCACTGCCGGGACCGCTCTTCTCCTTCGCCGCCTACCTCGGCGCCCTCTCGACCGTGGGCCCCGGTGGCATCGCGGGTGCGGCGATCGCGCTGGCCGGCATCTTCCTGCCCGGGTTCCTGCTGCTCGTGGGAGTGCTGCCGCTCTGGAACGCGTTCTCCCGCCGCCGCTGGGCCACCGCCCTCGTGCGCGGCGCCAATGCGGCCGTTGTGGGACTGCTCGCGGCGGCGCTCTACGACCCCGTGTTCGTCTCAGCCGTCACCGGGCCCGCATCCTTCGGCCTCGCCCTGCTGTGCTTCGTGCTGCTCACCGCGTGGCGCGCGCCCGCCTGGGCCGTGGTGCTGCTGGGGGCCGCGGGCGGGCTCGTCCTGGGGCTCTGAGCCGCGCGCGCTACTGGAGGATGAACTGCTTCGAGTCGGGAGCGGTTATGCCCGCGACCTGCACGTTCAAGTGGTACGAAGCGCCCGCCGCCGGCACCTGGGGGCGATCCGTCGCCTCGCAGGTCTCGGTGGAGGAGCGCGTGCGGTCCCAGCCGAAGGGCGTGGAGGCGACCACGACGCCGGGCTCGAGCACGGCCTCGGTGTCCGAGGCGCCGGTCTGGCAGTCGGTGGAGACCCAGTAGGTCTCCTCGCCGCTCGTGATCGTGTAGAGCTGCTGCGACGTGCCCGCGTTGAGCTTGCAGGCCTCGGCACCGGTGTTCTGGATGGTGAACGAGAGCTGCGGGTTCACACCCGCCGGATAGGTGTCGGCGTCGGTCACGGCGGCGACCGCGATGTTGCCCGCCGCGCACGCGGGCACCTCACCGCTCGCATCCGCTGCGGCGTCGACCGTGCCGGGTGCTGCATCCGAGGCTGCGGCACCCGAGGAGGTGTCGGCGGCACCGTCGGTCGCGCCCTCCGAACCGGCTGCGTCATCCGTCGCCGGCGCCACGGAGGAGGCGCCCTGCGTCTCGCCCTCTGCGCTCGCCCCCGGCCGCACCACGATGAGCACCACGATGGCGATGATGGCCACCAGGATGGCGAGCACGAAGGCGCGGCGGCGCCAGTAGATCTTCTTCGAATGCGGCCCCACCGGATGCCTCAGCGTCGACATACCTCAGGGTAACCAGCCCGGGCGCGTCTACCCCGTCACGCCCCCGTGAGTCGCGAGGCCGAAGGCTTCGAGTTCGCCGTCGTCGAGCAGTCGGGAGCGGATGAGGAACCGCTTGCCCTCCGGTGCTTCGATGGAGAATCCGCTGCCCCGGCCGTCGACGAGGTCGATGGTGAGGTGGGTGTACTTCCAGTACTCGAACTGGGAGCGCGACATGAAGACCTCGACGGGGTCGATGCCCTCGACCTGCAGGGTGCCGAGGAGGATGTCGGAACCGCCCGTGCGGAACATGCCCACCGGGTAGCACATGGGCGACGATCCATCGCAGCAGCCGCCCGACTGGTGGAACATGAGCGGCCCGTGGGTCGTGGCGAGATGCCGCAGCATGGCTGCTGCGGCATCCGTCACATCGACCCGCGAGCGGGGGGCCTCCGGCATCAGAAGAACCCCATCGGCCCATCGGCGTAGGAGACCAGGAGGTTCTTGGTCTGCTGGTAGTGGTCGAGCATCATGCGGTGGTTCTCCCGCCCGATGCCGGACTGCTTGTAGCCGCCGAACGCCGCGTGGGCGGGGTACTGGTGGTACGTGTTCGACCAGACGCGACCGGCCTGGATGGCGCGACCCGCTCGGTAGAGCTGCGATCCGGACCGCGACCAGACGCCCGCGCCCAGACCGTAGAGCGTGTCGTTGGCGATCGAGATGGCGTCGTCGTAGTCGTCGAAGCTCGTGAGCGCCAGCACGGGGCCGAAGATCTCCTCCTGGAAGATCCGCATGTCGTTGCGGCCCTCGAACACCGTGGGCTGCACGTAGAAGCCGCCGCTGAGGTCGCCCCCGAGGTCGGCCCGCTCGCCGCCCGTGAGGAGCTTGGCGCCCTCCTGCTTGCCGATGTCCATGTAGCTCAGGATCTTCTCCAGCTGGTCGTTCGACGCCTGGGCGCCGATCATGGTCGACACGTCGAGCGGGTTGCCCTGCTTGACCTTCGCCACGCGGTCGAGGCCATCCGCCACGAAGCCGTCGTAGATGGAGCGCTGCACGAGCGCCCGGCTCGGGCACGTGCACACCTCGCCCTGGTTGAGGGCGAAGAAGGTGAAGCCCTCGAGCGCCTTGTCGTAGAAGGAGTCCTTCTGGTCGGCCACGTCGGCGAAGAACACGTTGGGGCTCTTGCCGCCGAGCTCGAGGGTGACGGGGATGAGGTTCTCGCTCGCGTACTGCATGATGAGGCGGCCCGTGGTGGTCTCGCCCGTGAACGCGATCTTGCGGATGTTGCTGTGGCTCGCGAGCGGGGCGCCCGCCTCGATGCCGAAGCCGTTGACGATGTTGAGCACCCCCGCGGGCAGCAGGTCCTCGATGAGCTCGAGCAGCACGTGGATGCTGGCCGGGGTCTGCTCGGCCGGCTTGAGCACCACGCAGTTGCCCGCGGCGAGCGCGGGGGCGAGCTTCCAGACGGCCATGAGGATGGGGAAGTTCCAGGGGATGATCTGGCCCACGACGCCGAGCGGCTCGTGGAAGTGGTAGGCGATGGTGTCGTGGTCGATCTCGCTGATGCCCCCTTCCTGCGCGCGGATGCAGCCGGCGAAGTAGCGGAAGTGGTCGATGGCGAGCGGGATGTCGGCGGCGAGCGTCTCGCGCACGGGCTTGCCGTTCTCCCAGGTCTCGGCCACGGCGAGGAGCTCGAGGTTCTGCTCCATGCGATCCGCGATCCTGTTGAGGATGACGGCGCGCTCGGCGACGCTCGTGGTGCTCCACTCGGGGAAGGCCTTCCAGCCGGCCTCGACGGCTGCGTCGACGTCGGCCGCCGTGCCGCGGGCGACCTCGGTGAAGATCTGGCCCGTGACGGGGCTGGGGTTCTGGAAGTACTGGCCGTTGGCGGGCGGGGTGTAGCGACCGCCGATGTAGTTGTCGTAGCGGGGCTTGAACGTGACGACGCTGCCCGGGGTGCCGGGGTTGGCGTAGACGTTGGGGGCGGAGGGGGCCGGGGTGGGCTCGGCCTCTGACCCGGCTTGTGGACGATCGGTGATGGTCATGGGATCTCCTTCTCGACGACGGTGTCGGACGAGGGCGACGTTACGCCGCGGGAGGTTGCATGCGGTTGCGCGGGGGGCGGGCGGTCAGCGCAGGTTGTAGTGGCGGAGGCGGGCCGCGCCGTCGGGCTCCACGTCGAGGACGGTGAGGCTCGGCGCCGCGACCGGTTCGAGGTGGTCGGCGGTGAGGCCGACGAAGCTCGCGAGGGCCGTGCGGATGGTGCCGCCGTGCGTGACGACGAGCACCGGGCCGGGAGCGGCGACCGCGGCCAGGGTGGCCGCGCGCACCCGCTCGGTGACGAGCTCGGGGTGCTCCCCTCCTGGAGGCACGAGGGTGCCGGCCCGCCAGCGCGCGTAGTCGGCACCGAGTTCGTCGGCGCGGCGGCCCTCCCAGGAACCGAGACCGGCCTCGGCCCAGCGGTCGTCGATCACAGGCTCCAACCCGGTCAGGATGGAGGCCGTGCTGCGGCTGCGGGAGAGCGGCGACACCACGAGGGAGACGGGACGCCAGCTCGCCACGACCGGCGCGAGGGCTGCGGCATCCAGACGGCCCGATTCGGAGAGGCCGATGTCGGTGCGCCCCTGCAGGCGCAGCTGCCCCGTCCAGTCGGTGGCTCCGTGGCGGACGAGGAGGAGGGTGGTCACGCGCCCAGCCTCCGGTCGTCGGCGCCGAAGAGGACCTCGGGGCGCGGGGGCAGCACGAGTCGCGTGGTGGTTCCCGCCGGCACCGGGTGCTCGGAGACGATCGAGACCCGGTCGCCTCCTGTGAAGCCCGAGACGACGTAGCGACCGGCCAACGGTGTGCACTCGGCCACGTCGAACGGCAGACCGCCCTCGGGTGAGACGCCCACGTGCTGCGGGCGGTACATCGCTCGGAGCGTTCCACCGCCGCCCGCCGACTCGGCGAGCACCACGCCGTCTCGCACCAGCCGCCCCTCACGCACCTCCCCCGCCAGGAGCACCGCAGGCGGCGTGCCGAGGAACGCCGCCACGAACGCCGTGGCCGGCCGCTCGAGCAGGTCGTCGGGGGTGCCGAACTGCTCGATCCGCCCCTCACGCATCACGGCGATGTGCGTCGCCAGCGCCAGCGCCTCCACCTGGTCGTGGGTGACGTACACGCTCGTGCCTCCCGTGGCACGATGCACCCGCGCGAGCTCGGCGCGGGTCTCCACCCGCAGCCGGGCGTCGAGGTTCGATAGCGGCTCGTCGAAGAGAAGCACCTGCGGTCGCGCCGCGATGGTGCGGGCGATCGCCACGCGCTGCTGCTGCCCGCCCGAGATCTCGGCGGGGTGCCGCTCGGCGAGCGCCGAGATGTCGAGCATGGCGAGGACCTCCTCCACCCGGGCCTTCCGCTCGAGAGGCGCCCAGCGGGCGACCCTGAGCGGCCAGTCGATGTTGGTGCGCACCGTCATGTGCGGCCAGAGCGCGTAGCTCTGGAACACCATGCCGAGCCCGCGCTTCTCCGCGGGCACCGAGGCGCCGGTGTCGCCGTCGGCGACCACGCGGTCGCCGAACAGGATGCGCCCGCTCGTGGGCTGCTCGAGTCCGGCGAGCATGCGGAGGGTCGTGGTCTTGCCGCAGCCGGAGGGGCCGAGCAGCACCACGAACGAGCCGGAGGGCAGCTCGAGGCTGGCCTCGTGCAGCGCGGCGCTGCCGCCGAAGTGCTTGCCGAGGCGGTCGAGGGTGATGCTGGTCATGCGCTGCTCCAGGGCTGACGGGCGCCCTGCAGGCGCCGGGCGAGAAGAGTGGCCGCGACCGAGACGATCACGATCACGAGGGTGATGGCATTGGCCGACTGCGTGAAGCCCTCCGAGGCGTACCGGTAGGTCATCACCGACAGCAGAGGGGTGGCGGGGGTGACGAGCAGCACCACGAGCGAGAGATCGCGCACCATGGTGACGAACACGAGGATGCCGCCGCTCGCGACGCCGCGGGAGGCGAGCGGCAGGACGATCCGCCCGATCCGCCTGGCGGTGCCCGCCCCTGCGATCACCGCCGCCTCCTCGAGCTCGCCGGACACCTGGCCGAGGGCCGAGCGCGATGTCTGGAAAGCGAACGGCACGCTCGCCGCGATGCCGGCGACCACGAGGATGGCGAAGGTGCCGTAGAGGGCGGGGAAGGGGCCGATCGGCGCCCCGAACTGGGCGATGAAGGCGGCACCGAAGGCGATCCCCGGAATGAGGAACGGCACGTAGCTCAGCAGCGTGATGGAGCCCGTGACCACGCGGGCCCGCCGCATCCGCCCCACCACGTAGGAGGCGATGAGGCCCACGAGGATGGCGCCGACGGCCACAGCGAGACCCAGCAGCACGGTGTTGCCGAGGGCCTGCAGAGCGATCGGATCGCGGAGGACCCCGCGCATGCCCTGGGCTATCGCGGGGTCAGACTCCCCCACCCAGTAGTGCCAGGTGAGCCCCGCATCGAAGCTGTTGGTGCGCCGGAGCACTGTGCTGACAGCCAGCACGACACCCGGCACGATCGTGGTGGCCGTGACCAGGGCGGCGCTCAGTGCCAGCAGCAACCACTTCCACCGGCCGGTGCGGATGCGCCTGGGCCGTGAGCTCTTGCCCGTGATGGTGGCGAAGGAACGGCCCGCCGTGAGGCGGTTGCCGGCGTAGAGCACCACCGCGGCGATGACGACGAGGAGGATGGCGAGCACGTAGCCGCGCTCGGTGTCTCCCGTGGCGATCGAACCGTAGAGCCTCGTGCTGAGGGTCTGGAAGCGCACGGGGAGACCGAGCAGCGCAGGAACCGCGAAATTGCTCACGCCCTCGGCGAAGGCCAGCAGGAAGCCGGAGACGAGCGCGGGCAGCACCACCGGGAGGGCGATGCGGCCGGCCACACGGAGGCGGGAGGCCCCCGTCAGCTCGGCGGCCGCGAGCAGGTCGCCGCCCACGTTCGAGAGGGCAGCGGCCACCACCACGAACGAGAGCGAGTAGTAGTGGGCCACCAGGGTGAGCGTGATGGGCAGTGCACCCCAGGAGACGGCATCCGGCACCGCCACCCCGAGGCCGGCCAGGAGGCCGGGGCTGCCGCCCAGTCGATCGTTGCGGAACACGCTCTCCCAGGCCAGTGCGATCGCGAAGCTCGGCAGGGCGAACGGGATCGTGGCGAGCACGCCGATGACCCGCCGGCCCGGCACGTCGCTCATCACGACCACCCAGGCCAGGAAGGCTCCGAGCACGGTGGCGATGAGGCCGGTGCCGAGACCGACCACCAGGGAGTTGCCGAGCGGGATCCAGAACAGGTTGGCCGAGAGCGGGCTCGCCAGCACGTCTGTCCAGGATCCGGAGGCGCCTGGTTCGAGGGTGGCCGCCACGAGACCGGCGAGCGGGAACGCGACGAGCACGACGAGGACGGCGAGCACGGCCACGGCCAGCCAGGTGAGGGGACGGCCGAGGGCCGTGGTCACACGTCTCATGCGCTACTGGACGGTCAGCAGGAAGTCGGCCACCGCGTCGCGGCGCTCGGCCGAGGCCTCGGGGTCGATGATCCAGCCCCCGAGCTCGTCGAGCGGCAGGGCGTCCGCAGGCGCAACCACGTCGGAGCGGGTGGGGTAGTCGCCGGCCACGTAGAACGGTTCGAAGCCCGGGCCGCCCGTCTCGGAGTCGTCGCCCATCATGTAGTCGATCAGGAGGCGCGCGGCGGCCGGGTGCTCAGCGTTCGCCGTGACCCCGAGCATGGCGGGGAACACGATGCCGGGCGAGGGGACCGTGCCTGCCGAGACCTGCAGGGCCCACCCCTCGTCCTCGTTGTCGCGACGATCGGAGTAGGAGGTGAAGCCCACGGGCGGCTCGGCCTGGCCGAGCGCACCGATGGCGGCGTTCACGGTGTCGGTGTCGTCGACCAGAACGGCGTCGTTGGCGTAGAGATCGGCCACGAACTGCAGTCCGGCATCCTCCACACCCTCATCGAGCTCCAGCGGGGAGCCCGTGTGCTCCTCGTAGGCATCGGCCATCTCCTCCGAACGGAGGGACATCTCGGTGACGAGGTCGAGGTAGTCGCCGCGCACGTTCGGGTCGACGAGCACGACCTTGCCGGCCCACTCCGGCTCGGTGAGCTGCCAGAGGTTCGAGATGGGCGAGCCGTCGGGGTACGCCTCCTCGTTGTACATGAGGACCTTGGTGGAGAGACGGTTGGCCACGAGCGGGGTCTGGTACTCGGCGGGCAGGGCGTCTGCCACGCGGGGCGGCAGCCAATTCTCGAGCACACCATCTGCGAGCAGCTCGGAGACCACGACGGGCGCGTCGGAGACGTAGGCGACGTCGGCCGTCGTGCTGCCGGCGGCGTGCTCGGTGGCCAGACGGGTGATGAGCTCGGTGGAGGAGACATCGGTGGAGACCACGTCGATGCCGGGATACTCGGCCTCGAACGACTCCTCGACGCTGGCGATGCGGCTGGTGAAGGCATAGACCGAGACCTCGCCCTCCTCGGTGGCCAGCTCGACGAGTTCGTCATGGCTGAGGGCGGAGAAGTCGACGGCGTCTCTCTCCGCTTCGGCGGGGGCGCTGCACGAGGCGAGCACAGCGGCGAGGGGCAGGGCCGCGAGAGCGGCGAGGGGGCGGATGCGGGCGCGGTTCGGCATGGGTGTCTCCTGGTTCGATTCGGGTCGGGTCGGGTCGGGTCGGGCAGGCTGGTGGTGCGGGTGGTGTGCGTGTCGGGTCGGGCGGGACAGAAGGGATCGGGCCGGCGGCGGGTCAGGCCTCGAACGACTCGAGCACGGCACCGAGGCGGTCGAGAGCACGCACCGCCTCATCCGGAGCGTCTCGCGCGATCGTGAGCACGAGGGCGTTCGCGATCGCCATGGGCACCGTGAGCGAGAGATAGGAGTCGGTGGCACCGCGGGGAGCGGCGATGATGGCTCCGGGCCGGGGAGACATCGACAGCAGGCTGTCGGTGATCAGCACGCTGTGCGCACCTGCCGTCTCGGCGACGCTCAGCAGAGGAGCGAGGGTGGAGGGCGCACGCCGGAAGGCGAAGGTGAGCAGCAGGTCGTCGGCTCCGAGAGCGGTGACCGCCTCGGCGATGTCGCGGCGCGAACCCACGAGGCGCACCGAGCGGATGCCGAAGCGCTGCAGACGGCGGCCGAGCAGGTCGACCAGGACGGTGGCGTTGCCCTGACCGTGCAGGAACACCGTGCGGGCCGACACCACCCGGCGGGCCAGATCGTCGAGTTCGGCTTGGGTGACGTGCTGGGTGAGGGCGCGGAGCACCTGGACCTCGTCGTCGACGAAGGAGCGCAGCACCTCCTCGTGCGGGTGCTGGTCGAGGCGGCCCTGCAGTCGCTGGGAGGGCCCGTCGCCGGCGAGGTAGTCCTGGCGGAGCGCATCCCGCAGTTGCGGGTACCCGGCGAAGCCGAGGCGCTGCGCCAGCCGGGTGGCCGCCGACTGGTGCAGGCCCAGCGGCGAGGTGAGGTCGTTGGCGTACCAGAACGCCGCCTCGGCGGGCTGCGCCTGGAGCACCGCCACGAGGCGGCGGTCGGTTTCGGTGAGCTTGTGGCCCCTGCTCTTGACGAGGTCGGTGATGAACACGATCAGGACGCTAAGCGCAATTCCACTTGCAGTGGGTGCAAGTGGTGCACCTTCACGTGCCGTTCACGAAACGGTCATCGGGAGGGCACGTCGGCAGCTCTCAGACGGGCTCGCCGGGGTGGGCGGAGGCGACCGCCTCCGCCTCGAGGCGCTCGAGGTGGAGGACGATGCCGGCGCGTTTCGGGGAGCGCGGCGGGAGGAGGCGGAGGGCCGTGGTCCAGACCTCGGCGTCGTCGTGGGCGTCGTCGGTGGCGGCGTAGTCGAGGAGCACGTCGACGGCCGCGTCGCCGAGCATGGCCTCGCGGAGGCGGGACCGCAGCTCGGCGCGGATGCGTTCGATGCCGGGCGACTCCGACCCTGGGAGCAGGGGGCCGCGGTAGGCGGCGAGGGCGACCCGGTGCGCGCCGCGGTCGAGGAGGGAGGTGACGTGGTGGGCGTCGAGCTCGAGGGGGGCCGTGAGGCGGTAGGGGCGCGACTCGATGCCGAGGGTCGCGGCGGCGGCGCGAGCGAGGATGCGGCGGAGGCGGACGATCTCGGCGCGGAGGGTGACCGTGGCCGAGTCGTCGCCGTAGACGAGCTCGGCGAGGCGGGCGGCCGAGAGGCCCTCGCGGTGCCAGGCGAGCAGGGTGACGATCTCGGAGTGGCGGAGGCTCAGCTCGAGCGGGCCGGCGGCGGTCGGTGTGGCCAGAGCTCCCGTGTCGCGGCCGAGCACGTGCATCGAGACCGCGCGGGGGCGCATCCGCTGGGTGGGAGCGGAGCCTGGGGCCACGCCGGGAGCCTTGCCGGGGGCGAGACGCGGAGCGAAACCGGCCACGGACATCCGCTCGCCCGGAGCCGGGTGGTCGCGGAGGGCTCGCAGCCGGAGCACCATGAGCTCCGCCTCGGCCGCGGCCGCCGTGGCCTCGACGAGCGGGAGGGTGTGGGGGTCGACGGCCCGCGCATCCCCTGTGATGTCGATGACGCCGATGATGCGGCGGGTCTCCGGGTCGTGCACGGGTACCGCCGTGCAGCTCCAGCCGTGCACGAGGCGGTTGAAGTGCTCGGAGTCGTGGATCTGGATGCCGTGGTCGAGCTCGAGGGCCGTGCCGGGGGCCGAGGTGCCCACCTGGCGCTCCGCCCAGCCCGCGCCCTCGACGAACCGCATCTGCTCGGCGGCGCGCTTGGCGGCCGCGTCTCCCTCGACCCAGAGCAGTCGACCCATCTCGTCGCCGACGGCCACGAGCAGGCCGGAGCCCTCGGCATCCCGCACCAGGAGCTTGCGGATGACGGGGAGCACCCGATCGAGCGGATGCGCGCGGCGGAACTCGGCGAGCACGTCTTCGCCCACTTCGAGGTCGGGCAGCAGGTGCTCTGGGTCGAGGGCGTGGCGTTTGGCGCGTTCCCACGACTCGCTCACGACCCGGCGGGGGCTGCGACGCTCGCGGGCACCGGGCAGGGCGAGCCAGGGGCTGCTCATCTGGACCGCCAATCGTCGTCGATCGAGGGGTGTGGTGCGTGGGGCCGTTCGCTGCGCGGCCCTCACCGCTGGGGGCGGGTCGCGTGTCGCCGGCTCCGGCGTCGCCTCCAGTATCGCTCGCGTGCGCGGGAGAAGCCAGAGGCGGCGGTCACCGCAGCGCGATGGCCTGCAGGCGCTCCCCGGCCGCCGCGCCGCGCGAGGGCACGAGGAGCACCCCGTCGGCATCGGCGAGACCCCGGAGCATGGCGGACCCCTGCCACTCGCTCGGCTCGGCCACCACACTCGGCCCCGCCGCCCCGGTCGGCGCGGTCGGCGCGGGGGACGTGGTCGGATGCGTGAGGCGGTAGGGGCGGAGAGAGAGCTGGGCTCGGTGGGGGGCGAGGTCGACGGCGGTGGTCACCTCGATGAGCTCGGGGAGGTCGCGGCCCTGCCATCCGGCGAGCAGCGGATGCACGAGTGCGTGAAGGGTGAGGAGGGCTGCGAGGGGGTTGCCGGGGAGCGCCGCGACGAGCACGCCGGTGGGGAGGCGGGCGAGCAGGGCGGGGGCGCCCGGGCGCACGGCGATGCCGTCGACGAGCAGCTCGGCCCCGAGGGCGAGCAGGGCGGCGCGGACGTGATCCGATCCGGAGCCGCCCGTGCCGCCGGTCGTCACCACGAGGTCGACGGGCCTCGGCTCGGTGGCGGTGGAAGTGGCGGGGCCGGTGGCGGCCGTGCCCGAGGCGGTGAGGCTGGTGGCGGCCGTGCGGGGAGCGGACAGGGTGGGGTGGGTGAGGGCGGCGAGGGTGGAGGGGAGGTCGTCGGGGACGCGCTGGGGGGTGGAGACGTCGGCGCCCTGCGCTGCGAGGATCGGCGGCAGGGTGAGGGAGAAGCTGTCGCGCACGCGACCGGGGGCGGGGATGCCGCTCGTGACGACCTCGTCGCCCGTGAGGAGGAGGGAGACGCGGGGACGCGGCGCGAGCGGCAGCGCGTCGTGACCGGCCGCCGCTGCCAGAGCGAGGTGCACGGGGGTGAGCACGGTCCGAGCGGCGATGACCGTCTCGCCGAGGTGGGCCTCGGTGGCGGGAGGGCGGATGTGGCGGCCCTGGCGCAGCTCGCTCGGCGGCGCGTCGGCGCTGAGCGCGAGGAGGACCTCGCCGTCGCCACCTTCGCCACTCGCGGTGAACACGCCGGCACGATCGCCGTCGCCGGCGCCGGCGCCACCTTTGCCACTCGCGGTGAGCTCGCCGAACTCGCTGCGGAGGACGGACCACGTGCCCGAGGGGACCACTCCCCCGGTCACGATCGGGACGGCCGTGCTCGAGTGCTCCGATGGGGCGGGCGAAGCTCCGGTGAGGCGCCAGGGCGGAGCGCCGGAGACCGCCCATCCGTCCATGGCCGACGAGGCGTAGTGGGGGATGTCGCAGAGTGCGGCGACCGGCGCCGCGACCACCCGGGCGAGGGCCGTCTCGAGCGGGGTGACCTCGGCGCCGCGGTCCGAGGTGGCACGCGCCTGCGCACCGGCGGCCTGGGCGATCCGCCTGGCTGCGAACCAGTCGACCGGGCCGGCTCCACCGGGGCCGGAACCGAGGCCGGCGACACCGGGGCCGTCGACACCAGGGCCAGCACCGGGGCCGGCGACGGGTGGATCGGCGGGGGCGGACGGGGCGGGAACAGTCACTCGGTCATTCCTGGCGCGCGGGACGGTCGGTCGCGGCTGGCTCGAGGTGCTCGGTCGAAGTGGGGTCGAGGTCGGGGGTGGTGGACGGATCGGAGCGCTCGGTCGCGATGGGGTCGGACGGATCGGGGTGCTCGGTCGCGGTGGGGTCGGACGGATCGGGGTGCTCGGTCGCGGGCTGGTCGGTCGCGGCGGGGTCGAATGGGACTGTTGGGGGGATGTCGGCGGCGGCATCGCGCTCGGCCGCTGCGGTGGCGGCGAGGCGGGTGGCGGTGTCGATGGCTGCGGCGAGGGCGGCTGCCGGGTCGGATCCCGTTGCCGCGGCGTGGCCCGCTGCGAAGCCGACGACGTAGGTGGTGAGGGGTGCAGCCGGTCGCCGTACCGAGTGGGCCGCGGCTCCGGCGAGCGCGAGGAGGGCGTCGACGTCGATGGTGAAACCCTCGAGGCGCAGCTCGGCGGCCACCCGGGCGGCCCAGGCGGCGAGTTCGAGGGACTGGTCGTCGGCGGCTGTCATCGGTGCTCCTTCGGGTGCGGGGCGGAGAGATGGGAGGCGGAATCGGAGACGACGGAATCGGGGACGTCGGAATCGGGGACGGCGCCGAGTGCTTCGGCGTCTGTCCAGGTGTCCACGTCGGCGGTGGAGCCGGGGGGCACGATGACCTCGGTGACCGCGAACGGGGCGACGAGGATGCGGACCGCCAGGCCGCTCAGGGTTCCGGCGACACGGTGGGCTGCAACGCATTCGCTGAGCAGGCCTGCGTCGTAGACCGCGAGCAACAGTTGCCGTGCACCGCTGGGGTCGACCGCGGCGGCGCACCACCCGCGCGCACGGGTCGCCGCGATCCGCTCGGCCTCGACGAGCACCGGCCCGACCGCACCGCCGGCCGCCGGGACATCGCACGCCAGCACCAGCACGGCCCGGCCACCCGTATCCGCATCCGCATCCGCATCCGCGTATCGGCTGTCCCCGAGATCGGTATCAGGAGGATCGAGCGCCGCGAGGCCGGCGCCGATGCCCGCCGCCGGGCCGCCGAAGGGAGGATCCTCGCGCACGGTCCCCATCGCGGAAGTCGAGAGGGGAGACGCAGGCGGTGGGAGGTCGACGGGCGGGCCCACCACCACGATGCGGCGGGCGCCTGCCTCACGAGCGGCGTCGACCGCGATGTCGACGAGGCGGCGGCCGTCGACTTGCAGCAGGGCCTTGGGCGATCCGCCGAGCCGCGTCGACCGGCCCCCGGCGAGGACGATCGCGTCGAGTTGCACGCCTCAACCCTACGACTCCCCCGCCGCCCACCCACGCTCCCGAGTCGCGGCAAACTGTCGTCAAAACCCCCGAGAACGGCCGAATGACGACACGAAGGCGCGACTCAGCGGAGGTGGGAGGGGTGGGGGCGCGGGTGGGCGAGGGCGCTCGGCGGGAAGAGGTGGCGGAATGCGGGGGCGAGGTAGGCGCGGGCGCGGGACGGTGGGGGTGCGGGATGGCGGGGCGGAACGCGCGCGGGATGGCGGGGCGGAACGCGCGCGGGATGACGGGGCGTTAGGCGCGCGGGGAGGAGGGTGCTCGGCGCGGCGCGGCGCGGGAGTGGGGGTGGGGGTGGCGCGGGGTGGGCGGGATGAGGGGGCGCGAGGTGGGCAGGATGAGGGGGCGCGGGGTGGGCGGGATGAGGGGGTGCTCGGCGCGGTGGGGTTGGGGTGCTCAGGTGCGGGTGCTATGCCTGGGGGATGGGACGGATCACGGCACGGCGGCGGGTCAGCCGCATCACGGTGGGCTCGGCGCCTCGGCGGAGGGAGGACGTGCTCGCCGTGGAGGAGCCCCTGGAGATCAGGGTGGGCGGGCGTTCGCTCGCCATCACGATGCGCTCGCCCGGCGCTCCGGGAGAGGACTTCGACCTCGCGGCGGGCTTCCTCGTGTCGGAGGGCGTGATCGCGCACGGGGACGACTTCGCCGCGGCCCGCTACTGCGCGGGAGCCACCGACGAGGGCCTCAACACCTACAACGTGCTCGACGTGACGCTCGCACCCGGGGTGCCCGCCCCCGATCCGTCGCTCGAGCGCAACTTCTACACCACCAGCAGCTGCGGCCTCTGCGGCAAGGCGAGCATCGACGCCGTGCGCACCCTCTCGCACTACGAGGTGGCGGGCGACGACCTCGTGCTCGACCCCGCCCTGCTCGTGACCTTCCCCGAGCGACTGCGCGAGAAGCAGGACGTGTTCGAGAAGACAGGGGGGCTGCACGCCGCCGCCCTCTTCGACGGTCGCACCGGCGAACTGCTCGTGCTGCGCGAGGACGTGGGCCGGCACAACGCCGTCGACAAGGTGGTGGGCTGGGCCGTGAAGGAGAACCGGCTGCCGCTCCGCGGAACGGTGCTCATGGTCTCCGGGCGCGCGAGCTTCGAGCTCACGCAGAAGGCCTCGATGGCCGGCATCCCGATGCTCGCGGCCGTCTCGGCGCCGTCGTCGCTCGCCGCCGAGCTCGCCACCGAGCTCGGGATGACGCTCGTCGGCTTCCTGCGCGGCGACTCGATGGTCGTCTAC
The DNA here is from genome assembly GCF_041927495.1 of Herbiconiux liukaitaii. Classification (NCBI taxonomy): domain Bacteria; kingdom Bacillati; phylum Actinomycetota; class Actinomycetes; order Micrococcales; family Microbacteriaceae; genus Herbiconiux; species Herbiconiux liukaitaii. The sequence continues at coordinate 64,595 of NZ_JBHFHG010000007.1, forward strand.
TCCGGCGCAGAGCGGATCGCAGCACCCAGCGCAGAGCGGATCGCGGCACCCGGCGCAGACCCGACCGCAGAGCCCAGCGCGGAGCCGACCCCAGAGCCCACCACCACCGCCACCCCCGCACCCCACCTCGACCACGCACCCCAAGGAGCACGGGCATGACCCCCAAGCCGCCGAAGCCGCCCATCGACGACTTCACCGACGCTCTGCTCCACGTGACCTCCCCCGGCGAGGCCGCCGCCGGCATCCCGGGCGTGCTGCACTCCATGGGCCCCGCCCTCGCCGATCTCGGCCCCGTGCGCACCCTCAAGCTCCTCACTGCCATGAACCAGAAGGACGGCTTCGACTGCATGAGCTGCGCGTGGCCGGATCCCGACCACCGCAAGAAGCTCGAGTTCTGCGAGAACGGCGCGAAGGCCGTGATCTGGGAGGCGACTCCCCTCACCATCCCCTCCACGTTCTGGAGCGCGCACTCCGTCGAGCAGCTCGCCGGCAGGAGCGAGTACTGGCTCGGCCAGCAGGGCCGCCTCACCGAGCCCGTCTACAAGCCCGCCGGCGAGGACCACTACCGCCCGGTGAGCTGGGACGACGCCTTCAGGATCGCGGCCGAGGCCCTCAACGACCTCGACTCCCCCGACGAGGCGGCCTTCTACACGAGCGGTCGCGCCTCCAACGAGGCCGCGTTCCTCTACCAGCTCTTCGTGCGCGCCTTCGGCACCAACAACCTGCCCGACTGCTCCAACATGTGCCATGAGTCCACCGGATCGGCGCTCGTGGAGACCATCGGCATCGGCAAATCGACCGTCTCGTACGACGACTTCGAGCAGGCCGAGCTCATCATCGTGATGGGTCAGAACCCCGGCACGAACCACCCGCGCATGCTCACCGCCCTCGAGGACGCGAAGCGCAACGGCGCCACCGTGGTGACCGTGAATCCGCTGCCCGAGGCGGGGCTGCACCGCTACAAGAACCCGCAGACCGTGCGCGGCACGATCGGCAAGGGCACCGCTCTGGCCGACCAGTTCCTGCAGATCCGCCTCGGGGGCGACATGGCGCTGCTGCAGGCGCTCTCGAAGCGAGTGCTCGCGGCTGAGGCCGAGAGGCCGGGCACCGTGCTCGACCACGCGTTCCTCACCGAGCACTGCGTGGGCCTCGATGAGCTCACCGCGCACCTCGCGGCTCTCGACGACGACGCCGTGCAAGAGGCCACGGGCCTCACGAGCGAGGCCATCGACGAGCTGGCCGAGCACTACCTGAGCTCCGACCGCGTCATCATCACGTGGGCCATGGGCGTGACCCAGCACAAGAAGGCCGTCGACACGATCAAGGAGATCGTGAACCTGCTGCTGCTCCGCGGCAACATCGGCAAGCCGGGCGCCGGAGCCTCGCCCATCCGCGGTCACAGCAACGTGCAGGGCGATCGCACGATGGGCATCTGGGAGCGCATGCCGGAGTCGTTCCTCGCCGCCCTTGAGCGCGAGTTCGACTTCCCGGTGCCGCGCAAGGTCGGTGTCGACTCGGTCGACGGCATCCGCGCGCTGCAGCGGGGCGAGATCAAGGCGTGGTTCTCGCTCGGCGGCAACTTCGTGGGGGCGATCTCCGACACCGCGGCCGCCGAGGCGGCCATGCGCGGCACCAAGTTGACGGTGCAGATCTCGACCAAGCTCAACCGCTCGCACGCCGTCACGGGCGAGGCGGCGCTCATCCTGCCCACCCTTGGCCGCACCGAGATCGACCTGCAGCAGACAGGCACGCAGTTCGTGACCGTGGAGGACTCGGTGTGCGCGGTGCACGCCTCGCACGGGCGCATCCCGCCGGTGGCCGAGGGCCTGCTCTCGGAGATCGCGATCATCGCCCGCCTCGCCGAGGCGACGCTCGGTGCTGCCCGTGAGGCCGGGCGCGACGCCCCGCGGATCGACTGGGCCGCCTTCGAGCACGACTACGACCTCATCCGCACCCACATCGCGAACGTCGTGCCCGGATGCGACGACTACAACGAGAAGGTGCGCCGCCGCGACGGCTTCGTGCTGCCGAACGGCCCGCGCGACGCCCGCCGCTTCGACACGGCCGTGGGCAAGGCCCTGCTCACGGTGAACGAGCTCGAGCCCGTGGTGCGCCCTCCCGGTCGCCTGCTGCTGCAGACGCTGCGCTCGCACGACCAGTTCAACACCACGATCTACAGCCTCAACGACCGCTACCGCGGCATCAAGAAGGGCCGCAGGGTCATCTTCGTGAACCCCGACGACCTGGCCGAGCTCGGGCTCGACGACGAGCAGCTCGTCGACGTGTTCAGTGAGTGGCCGGGGCAGCCGGATCGCGAGATGCGCGCGCTCAGGGTGGTCTCGTATCCGACGGCCCGCGGATGCGCCGCCGCCTACTTCCCCGAGGCCAACGTGCTCGTGCCGCTCGACTCGACGGCCGACCGCAGCAACACGCCCGTGTCGAAGGCGATCGTGGTGCGGCTCGAGCCGGCGGTGGAGCCCGCGGTGGCGCCGGTGGTGTGAGCGGCGTCCGAGCGGCGGTCTGAGCGGCGCCGCTGGCGCTCAGCTGCTGCTCGGCGCCACCCTCAGCTCGTTGGTGACGGCGAGCGCCTCCTCGCACAGCTCGGCGAACCCGAGCACCCGCAGGTCGTGCGCCCACGGGCCCACGATCTGCAGGCCGACGGGAAGTCGCCCGGCCCGCAGGTGGCTCGGGATGGTGACCGCCGGCTGCCCGGTGATGTTGAAGGGGTAGGTGTACGGGGTCCAGGTGATCCACGGCAGTTCGGCGTCGTGCTCGCCGCCTTCGGGAACCTCGGCCTCGGCCGCGAACGCCGTGATGGGCATCGTGGGGGTGAGCACGAGGTCGAACTCGTCGAAGATGCCGAAGAAGGCCGCGTTGAAGGCGCGTCGCTGCTGCAGCGCCCCCAGGAAGTCGGGCAGCGAGTACCCGGCGGCGAGTCCGTCGGGGCCACCGAGGCGGGCGAGTCCCGGATCCATGATGTCGCCGTGCTCGCGGATGAGGGCGTCGAAGCCGATCCCCCTGCCCGTGACCCACAGCGCCTCGAAGATGCGCCTCGGCAGCTCGGCGGGCAGCTCGAACTCGGTGAACTCGGCGAGGCCGGCCGCACGGAGGAGCGCGAGCGAGGCGTCGAACACCTCACCGACCTCGTCGGAGGGCGCGATGCCGAAGGGCTCCCGCACGACCGCCACGCGGAGGACATGCCCCGTCGCGCTCCCGGCAGGAACGGGTGCCGAGAAGGACGACTGCGGATCCCGCGCATCCGGCCCTCTCGTGAGCTCGAACATGGCCCGAGCATCCGCCACGGTGCGGGCCAGCGGCCCCGCATGCGAGAGGTTCTCGTTCACCGTGCCCGGCCACACGGGGATGGCGCCGAGCGTGGGCTTGAAGCCGACCACACCGCAGAAGGCGGCCGGGATGCGCACCGAGCCTCCCGCATCCGTGCCCGTGGCGAGCGGCACGGCGCCCGAGGCCACGGTGGCGCCCGATCCGGCGCTCGAGCCGCCCGTGTTGCGGGTCGGATCCCACGGGTTGCGGCTGATGCCCGTGCGCGGCGAGATGCCCGTGCCCTTCCAGCCGAACTCCGGTGTGGTGGTGCGGCCGATGATCACGGCGCCCGCCGCGAGGAGCCGCGCGGTCATGGGCGACGAGGTCGTGGCGATGGTGTCAGGGCTCGTGAGGGATCCCTTGCCGAGGGGCTCGCCCTCGATGTACAGGTTGTCCTTCGAGGCGATGGGCACGCCGTGCAGCCGGCTGCGCACACGGCCGTCACGTGCCTCGGCCTCGCGCTCGGCAGCCTCGGCGAGGGCGCGCTCGGGCATGAAGGCGGCGTAGGCGTTGATGCGGGGCTCGTGCTCGCGGGCGATCTCGAGGGCGCACTCGGCGAGCTGCACGGGCGAGAGCTCGCCCCGGGCGATCCGCTCGCCGAGGAGGAGCGCGCTCGAGGCCTGGTACTCCTCGACGCCGAGGTCGGTGAAGGTGCCGGTGCCGGTCACGCCTCGACCGCCTCTGCGGGAGCGGTGGTGGCCTGGGGTGCCACCGGGGCGGCGACCTCGGGGCCCCGTGCGGCCCGATCCGCCCACACCGCACCGAAGCGCTCGATCCACTCGGCGGGCACCGAGGTCGAGATCTTGACGAACCGCTCGCCGTGGAGTGGCGACTGGTAGGTGCCGGGGCGGATGAACACACCCTCCTCGAGCAGCGACTCGCACAGCGCATCCGCCGTCCAGCCCGAGTCGCCGAGGTCGACGGCGAGGAAGTTGCCCTGCGAGGGCGACACCACCACGGTGCCCAGGCCGCTCGACGCCACGATCTGCTCCACGCGCTCGAGGTTGCCGCGGTTCACCGCCCGCAGGTTCGCCAGCCACGGCCCCTTCACCCTGAGGCCGGCGAGCGCCGCCCGCTGGCCCTGGATGCTCGCACCGAGCGGATTGGCGGGCACCGCGGTGAGGGAGGCGAGCAGCGAGGGATCGGCCACGATCGCGCCGACGCGGAGGCCCGCGAGCCCGAGCCACTTCGAGAAGCTGTAGGTGCTGAAGGTGCCCTCGGGGTAGAGCTCGGCCGCGAGGGAGTGGCCGTCGGCGAAGTGCCGATAGGTGCAGTCGTGGATGATGGTCGAGCCCGTCTCGCGGGCGAGGTCGACGATCGCCTGCAGCTCGTCGCGCGTGTAGCTCGAGCCGAGCGGGTTGAGCGGGTCGATCAGGTAGAGCAGCGACTGCGGCTGGATGACCTCGGCGATCTGCGCGGCCTGCATGAGGTGGGTGGGTTCGTCGTAGACGGGGAGCACGCGGATCGGCACTCCCGAGAGCGAGACGAAGCGCGCCGGCCACGGCCATCCCGGATCGCTCACGATGATCTGCGAGAGCCGGGGCGCGAGGGCGGTGCAGATGTGGTGGAGGCCGCCGACGGCGCCGTCGGTGATCCAGGCGTCGAGCGGGAGATCGGAGTCCGGGCCGCGCAGGTCGTCCACGATGCGCTCGCGCAGCTCCTGGAAGCCGCCGGCGGGGGCGTAGACGTTGAACTCGTGCTTGGCGGTGCTCTGCTCGAGCGCCGCGACCACCTCGGGGGCCGGTGGCAGGTGCGTGGTGTTCTGGCCCATCCACACGATGTCGTCGCGGTCGAGGAGCGCCTCGAACGAGGGCGCCGCCGCGCTCTTCGCGGGGAGGGTAGGAGCCTGGCCTGTCATGGTGCGTCCTGTTCTCTGGTTCTGGAGGTCTCGGGGCTCTGGGTCTCTAGTCCACGAGCTCGCCCGCGACGATGCGGGGAACGCCGTCGAGGTACACGGTGGCGTCGCGCATGACGCAGTCGAGGTGGGCGGGGGCCGCCACGGTGCCGCCGTAGGCGATCGAGTTACCGAACGCGATGTGCGCCGATCCCTTGGTGGACTCGGTCTCCATGGGCACGCCGCACACCGAGCCGTTGGGATTGAGGCCCACGGCGACCTCGGCGAGGTTGGTCATGCGGGGATCGGCGACCCGGCCGATCATCTCGGTGAGGCGCTCGGCCTCGGTGCCCCGCAGATCGGCACCGTTGAGCCCGATCAGCTCGCCCGCGCGGATCTCGAGGGTGACGGGCGACGTGACGGGACCCTTGCCCATGAAGAGGAAGTCTCCGTCGATCACGACCACGCCGTTCGAGGAGCCCTCCACCGGCGCGGTGCCCGACTCGACGTCCGGCGGCGCCATGTAGTCACCGGCGTTGCGCGCCACACCCGTGAGCGCCCTACCCTTCCGGCCCTTCACGGAACCGCGCAGATCCGTGCCGCCCGGGGTGGTGATGCGGTACTCGGACGCCGCCTCCCAGGCTCGGGCGAGGGCCGTGGTGGTGTCGACGAGGGAGTCGAAGTCGACGTCGAGCGGACCGCCGAGACGGAAGGTGTCGGCCACGACGGCGGGCATCGCGAGGTAGCGGCGGCCGGCGGCGGTGGCGCGCTGCCTGGCGAGGCTCGAGCCGATGAAGGCGCTCGTGAGCTCGATGCCGGCGTCGGCGGCCAGCAGGGCCTCCGCCACGGAGGCGGGCGGCTCGGTGCCCGGCACCACGAAGGTGGGCACGTCGACGACGATCGGCACGGCACGCCGCTCGGCGAGACCCGCGGCGAGCGCCGCGACGACGACCGCATCCGTGCCCCCGTCGCGGAGCAGCACCACGCGCTCCCCCGCGGCGACGCCGAGGCAGGTGTCGAGCACCCTCGCCACGGTCGCCTCGGGGATGACGAACGGCGCCGGCTGCGGCCGGGGGACGAACGGGATCACGTGCGGCTCACGATGTCGGCGTATGCCTCGATGGTGGCGAAACGGCTCTCGACGGTGCCACCGATGGGGAACACCGTCATGGAGTCGATGCCGAGGCCCTCGAGAGTGGCGATGTGCTCGCGCACCGTGGCCTCGCCGCCCGCGAGCGCCATGCGGTGGACGAACTCGTCCGGCAGCAGCTTGGCGGCCTCCTCGGCCTCCTGGAACTCGCCTCCCGCATAGAGCCCGCGCACCTTCTCGATGAGCTCCTTCGAGAGCCCGGCGAGCTCGCAGTACATCGGCGCGGTCTGCGGGAACCAGGCGGCGATGGTGCGGGCCGAGGCGAGGGCGGCCTCCTCGTCGTCGGAGATCTGGCCGTAGGCGAAGACCGAGATCTGCGGCCGCTCCGAGCGGCCCGCCATGTCGACGCCGCGGTCGATGTGCTCGAGCGCGTAGGTGAGGCCGTCGGGGTGCAATCCCGCGAGCAGGATGACGCCGTCGGCGACCCGCCCCGCGAGCTCGAGCGTCTTCGGGCCCGAGGCGGAGATGTAGACCGGGATGTCGGGGCGCGCCGGCGGGAACCGCATGTGCGCGTCATCGAGCTCGAAGCCGCGTGCCTGCCAGGTGACGCTGTCGCCCGTCCAGAGCCGCCTCGCGGCCTCGATCGAGTCCTCGAGCAGCGCGAGCTTGGCGGGCTTGTAGCCGAGGGCCTCGAGCGGGCGGTCCCCCGCGCCGATGCCGTAGATGGCACGGCCCTTCGAGATCTCGTCGATCGTCGAGATCGCGACCGCTCCGAGGGCCGGATGCCGCGTGACCGGGTTGGTCACCGCGGTGCCGAGCGTCATCCGCTCTGTACGGAGCGCGGCGATGGTGAGGTACGAGTACGAGTAGCGGGAGTGCAGCGACGAGTCGGTGAGCCAGAGCTCGTCGAGACCCCACTCCTCGGACTTCTGCACGATGTCGCCGAAGACCTCGGGGTCGTAGGCCGGCTGGAGGGCGACGCCTGAGCGCATGGTGGACTCCTTCGGGTCAGTCTTGGAGCAGAGCGTAGGCGGCGAAGGCGGCGTAGACCTTCGTGGCCTCCACGATGTCCTCGATCGACAGGTGCTCGTCGGGGCAGTAGACGGGCTCGCCGCCGGGGCCGAAGATGATGGTGGGAATGCGGTCGCCGAAGCTCGCCGTGTCGCCGAGCCAGCCGGCCACCTGCAGCTCGGGCTCTGCGCTGCGGCCGGTGCCGGTGGTGCCTTCTGCCCGCACCGAACGCACCGCGCGCACCATGAGCTCGGTCACCTCGGCCTCGGGGCGGGCGAGGTAGCCCGACTTCACGTCAGCCAGCACGACTTCGGCCTCGAAGCGCGGCTCGCGCTCCTTCGCCTTGGCGAGGCAGCGCTCGATCTCGTCGCGCACCTCCTCGAGGCTCACACCGGGCTGCGGGCGGCAGTCCACGCGGATGACGCACTCGTCGGGGATCATCGACGGGCCTCCCGGCGGCAGACCCCCGTAGACACGGCCCGGCGCCATGAAGGTCTCGCTGCCGAAGAGGCTCGAGACCCAGCTCTCGAGCTGAGGCTCGAGCTTGGAGGCGTCGAGCTCGATGATGGCGTGCGCCGCGAGCATGTTGGCGTTGACCGCGAGCGGCTTGTGGCAGGTGTGGGCCGAGATGCCGCGCACGATGATGTCGTAGTAGTAGCGGCCGCGGTGCCCGAGGAAGATCTCGTTGTCGCTCAGCTCACCGAGCACGCAGTAGTCGGCGTCGTACTCCTCGAAGTACTTGATGGAACCGAGCTGGTCGCCCATGTGGTCGCTCACGGCGGCCATCGCGAGCCGTCCGGCGATCGGGAGGCCCTCGGCCGCGGCGGAGCGCACCGCCTCGAGGGCGACGATCTGGCAGACCAGAGCCGCCTTCATGTCCATGATGCCGTGGCCGTAGACGGCGCCGTCGATGATGTCGCCGGAGAACGGCTCCGTGAGCGTCCAGCCGTGCGAGACGGGCTTGGTGTCCATGTGGCCCGTCATGACGACCGTCTTGCCCGGCCCGAAGTCGAGGTGACCGATGGCGTTGGGGCGATCGGGCAGCACGGGCTGGGCCCTGGCGTCGTCGAAGCCGGACTCCGCCATCACCGTCACGAGGTAGTCCGCGAGCGGGCCCTCCTCCCCCAGGATGCTCGGGATGCGGCACACGTCCTGCACCAGCCGGACCACACGGTCGACATCGATGTGGGCCGCGACGATTGCTGCGACGTCAAGGTCGCTCCTGGCGAGGTCGGTCATCCGACGCCCCCTCTCTGATTAGATCTGATGTATTAGATCTTATCTGGGGGCCTGCCCGCTTCACGCCGATCGCGAGTCGATCACGTAAACAGCTTGTTACGGAGCGGAGAGCTCGCGGACCGAGCCGATGTGCTCGCGCATGACCGCCGCCGCGCCGGCCGGGTCACCCGCCTCGATGGCCGACACGATCTCGCGGTGGAACTGCAGCGAGTCGCGGAAGCGCTCCACGCTCGCGCCCATCTTGCCGATGCGCTTGAGGTGCACGCTCAACCGGTCGAAGACATCCGAGAGCAGCTTGTTGTGCAGCATGCCGAAGAGGATGTCGTCGAAGGCGTCGAGCCCGGCGGCCGCGCGATCCTCGTCGTGGGCCTCGAGCGCGAGGGCCGTCTCCTCGATGTTGGCGGTGAGGGCGGCGATGACGGCGGCATCCCTCGTGGAGGCGGCTCGGCGCACGCACTCGGTCTCGAGGATGCCGCGGGCGTCGAAGAGCTCTCGCACATCCTCCTCGGTGTAGCGACGCACGCGCGCACCCCGATACGGCACGATCTCCACGAGCCCATCGCGCTCGAGGCGCACGAGGGCCTCGCGGATGGGGGTCTTGCTCACGCCGAACATCGCCGAGAGCGCGACCTCGCGGAGCGACTCGCCCGGCGCGAAGGTGAGGTCGACGATGCGGTCGCGGATGCGCAGGTAGACGACATCCTTGACCTGGACGGGCTCGAGCGCGTCTCGGGCGGGCACGGTGGTCACAGCCATATCGTATCTCAGATCTTTTCTCTCTCCCGGGGCTGCGTTAACACCATGTAACGACTCGCGGAGGCGACGACTCACGCGAGCCCGCTGCGTTTAGGGTGAAATGAGATATCAGATCTTTTATGAGCAGGAGTCCTTCATGTCGGCACCGAGCGACGTCATCCTCCCCGAGGTCCGCAGCTTCCTCGACCGCGAGCACGGCCTCATCATCGGGGCCGAGCAGCGACCCGCGAGCGACGGCGCCAGGATCACGGTCCACGACCCCGCCACGGGCAGCGAACTGACCACCGTGGCGTCGGGGACCGCCGCCGACGTCGACGCCGCCGTGGCCGCCGCCCGGGCGGCCCTGCCCGTCTGGAACGGCCTCGCTCCCGCCGAGCGCGCGAACCTGCTGTGGAAGCTGGGTGAGGAGATCGAGCGACGGGCCGCCGAGTTCGGCCAGCTCGAGACGCTCGACAACGGCAAGCCGACAGGCGAGTCCACCGTGCTCGACGTGCCGCTCGCCGGATCCCTCTTCAAGTACTACGCCGGCTGGGCCACGAAGATCGAGGGATCGACGATCGCGCCCTCGTCGGGCATGAACTTCCACGTCTACACGCGGCGGGAGCCCGTGGGTGTGGTGGGTGCGATCATCCCCTGGAACTTCCCACTGCTCATGTGCGGCTACAAGCTCGGGCCCGCCCTGGCGGCCGGCAACACCCTCGTACTGAAGCCCGCCGAGCAGACCCCGCTCTCGGCGCTGCGACTCGTCGAGCTCATGCTCGAGATCGGGTTCCCGCCCGGTGTGGTGAACGTCGTGACCGGTGATGGGCCCGGCGCCGGCGCCCCGCTCTCGCGGCACCTCGACGTCGACAAGATCACGTTCACGGGCGAGAACGCGACCGGCCGCAAGATCCTCGAGGCCTCGGGCGGCAACATGAAGCGGCTCTCGCTCGAGCTCGGCGGCAAGTCGCCCTCGCTCGTGTTCGGAGACGCCGACCTGGAGAAGGCGATCGAGGGCACCTTCGGGGCCGTCTACTTCAACCAGGGGCAGTGCTGCATCGCCGGCGCCCGGGTGTTCGTGCACGACTCGATCTACGACCGCTTCGTGGAGGGGCTCGCGGCGAGGGTCTCGGGGGTGCGGCTCGGCAACGGGCTCGACCCGGCCACCACGATGGGACCGCTCGTGAGCGAGGAGCAGCAGCAGCGGGTCGACTCGCTCATCGCCTCCGGCATCTCGCAAGGCGCCACCGCGGTGGTGGGCGGGGCGCCGGTCTCCTCCTCGGCGCAGGCCTCGTCGCTCGCCGGCGGTTACTTCGTGCAGCCGACCCTCTTCACCGATGTGAGGGCCGAGATGGACATCATGCGCAAGGAGATCTTCGGGCCCGTGGGCATGGTGGGCCGGTTCTCCACCGAGGAGGAGGCGCTCGCGCTCGGCAACGACACCGCGTTCGGCCTGGCCTCGGGCGTGTGGACCCGCGACGTGGCCAGGGCGCACCGCGTCTCGGCCGCCCTGCAGGCGGGCGTGGTGTGGGTGAACACGTACGGCATGTTCGACGTGGCCATCCCCTACGGCGGCTTCAAGGCGAGCGGTTACGGCAAGGAGCTCGGCGCCGAGGCGCTCGAGCCCTACCTGCAGACCAAGACGGTGTGGATCGACCTCGGCTGAGCGCGCGCCGTGTCAGGATGGTGCCCACACCATTCGACCCCACGGGAGCAGCATGTCTCTGACCGGCGACGAGCGCGTCTCGCCCCTGCAGGTGAAGGACCGGGTCTACGAGCGGTTACGTGAAGCGCTGATCGATCAGGTGTTCGCGCCGGGTGAGCCGCTCCGCGAGGCGACGCTCACCGAGATGTACGGCGTGAGCAAGACGCCGATCCGCGAGGCCCTCGTGCGCCTGCAGCAGGACGGACTGGTGGAGATCGCCGCCTACCGGGGCGCCAGGGCGTCGTCGTACAGCTCTGCCGACCTGGCCGAGATCTTCGAGGCGCGCGAGATCCTCGAGGTGGAGTGCGTGCGTCGGGCCGCTCTCGCCGACGGGCCCTCGACGGCCGAGCGTCTCGCGGGCACGGTGGCCTCCGCCGAGAGCGCCGTGGAGCGGGGCGAGATCGCCGAGGCCGCGGCGAGCCTCGACGACTTCGACGAGGTGCTGTTCGAGCAGCTGCAGAACAGCCTGCTCGACGAGATCCGCCAGCGCCTCAGCATGCACTTGCGGCGGGTGGGGCGGGTCAACCTCTCCGCCGACTCCATCGCGCGCTCCCTCACCGAGCACCGCGCGATCATCGAGGCGGTCGCAGCGCACGACGCGGATGCGGCCGAGGCCGCCCTGCGCGCCCACGTTCACTCCGTGCAGCGCCAGCAGGTAGAGGCCCTCGGCGTCTAGCCCCTCTTCTTCTCCTGACGGAAACGTCGGGGAAACACGGGCTCAGTAGCGTTTCAGATATCAGATCTGATTCGACGCTCGGGAGTCTCGATGTCCGGTAGTGGCAGGCCCTTCCACCTCGGCTTCTTCACGGCGTTCGCGCCCGATGAGTGGAACGGGCCGATGGCCTCGGGGGGCGGCGACTTCTGGACGGGCGACTTCTACGTCGACATCGCCCGCGATCTCGAGCGGGCGTGCTTCGACTTCCTGCTCATCGAGGATGCGATCGCCGTGCCCGACTCGTACGGGGGATCGCGCGACGTCTACCTCGAGCACGCCTTCGTGGCACCCAAGCACGATCCGGTACCGCTCACGGCGGTGATCGGCTCGCACACCCGCCACCTCGGTGTGGCCGCCACGATGTCGACCACGTGGAACCGGCCGTACTCGGTGGCGAGGCTCGCCTCCACGATCGACTCCCTCACCCGCGGCCGCTTCGGCTGGAACCTCGTGACCACGGCCGGCGCCGGCATCGCCGAGAACTTCGGTCTCGACGGCTATCCGGGGCACGACGAGCGCTACGCGATCGCCGACGAGACGGTGTCGATCGCGAAAGCGCTGTGGAACTCCTGGGCTCCGGATGCGGTCGTGCGCGATCACGAGACGGGCGTCTACGCCGACCCCTCGAAGGTGCACGAGATCAACTACCGGGGCGCGCACTTCTCCTCGCGCGGCCCCCTCAACACCGTGCGGTCGCCCCAGGGGCAGCCCGTGCTCATCCAGGCGGGCTCGTCGTCGGCCGGCCGCGATTTCGCGGCGAAGCACGCCGAGTGCATCGTGGCCACCGAGCGCGGACCCGAGGCGATGAGGGCGTTCCGCGACGACATCCGCCGCCGTCTCGTGCTCGCGGGCCGGGAGCCGGACAGCTGCAAGGTGATGTACCTGGTGACCCCGATCGTGGCCCGCACCGATGGGGAAGCGCGGGCGCTCTACGACTCGATCCTCGCCACAGAGCGCTCGCAGCTCGACATCCTCGCCCGCATGTCGGGGTGGACGGGCCACGACCTCTCGGTCTACGACCTCGACGCGCCGCTCCCCCGCATCCACACCGAGGGCAGCCAGGGGATCCTCGAGCGCCTGGCCCAGTGGGACAGCGGCAAGACGCTTCGGCAGTGCATCGTGGAGATGGGCTTCTCCTCCGACAGCGTCGACCTCATCGGCTCGGCCGAGACCGTCGCCGACGAGATGTGCGCGGTGATGGACGAGGTGGGCGGCGACGGCTACCTCATCGAGGCCCCCGGCTTCCAGCCCAGCCGCGCCTTCGTGCTGAGCATCACCGACGCCCTCGTGCCCGCCCTGCAGCGCCGCGCCCGCGTGCGCACCGCCTACACGGCCCCCACCTTCCGCGAGAACCTCCTCGCCTTCTGACCCGCCCAGCCCCGCCCCTTCCCGCCCGACGGCACTATAGTGACCATTGCTCACTATCAGATCGGGAGGGCCGCGATGGCCGACGCAACCCATTCGCACGAGGTACTCCACCGTGGCGACGGGGCCCAGGAGACCCTGCACCTCGTGCGGGATGAACACGGCAGGCCGTGCGCGCTCGTGGAGGCGCACGCCCACCCGGCCGGCGACTACTTCCACGATCCCGGATGCGGTGACTCCGGGTGGTACAGCTACAGCGTGCAGTGGTCGCGCTCGGGAACGGTCGTGACCGGCAGCCTGCGGTCCACCGATCTCGACGCCACGATCGCGGCGGTCGCCGCGTGGGAGTCGAGGGCCGCCTCGGCGGCGGGGTCGATCGTCACGGGTCTCACGGGAGGAGGCGCGGAGAGCACGCCGTTGGCGGGACTCGTGGCGGATCACCGGATCGCGCGCGAGCGAGCAGGCTTGGCATCGCGGGAGCTCGTCCGCTCCCGAGGCACGGCCAGGTGGAACGATGCGTGCCTTCGCGCACAGGCCTTCTTCGCCGAGCTGGCGACGCTGGAGGAGTCTCTTGCAACCGAACTCGAGCGGTCGGGCATCGCACACGGCCTCCCCGTCGGCCGGCCGGTCGGCGGGAACACCACCTTCTCGCGTGCCGCCGCCGAGGCCGAGGAGCACCTGTGCCGCGTGTCGGTGCTGGCAGCGGCCGTCGACGAGCTGAATCGCTCCGGTGTCGTCGTCGGGGTACCCCCCGGGTTGCTGTCGCGAGTGGCCTCGACGCTCGGCGTGCCCGTCGCTCGGGTCCGAGCGCTCTGGCCGAGCTCCGAGATCATGGAAGCCGACGTGCTGCTGCACCTGGCCAAAGACGGCCTGGGCACGAAGGCCGACGACGAGAACCTGATCGACGCCTGGAACCTCGTGGCCCGGCAGAGCGAGCGCCTTCGCGACCCGGCAGAGCGGCGCGCGGTGCTCGACGAGCTGATCCAGCTGCTCACGGTGGAGTCCTTCTCCGAGCTCACGGGGTCGATGGAGTGGCGCAATTACGTGGCGTGCACCACCTCCGCGAGCTCCTCGCCGCAGCTGGCCGAATCGCTCCGCACCGAGATGTCCGCGGCGGAGGAGGCCTTCGCGACGCGGATGGGCGAGTTCTACCGCAACATCCTGCCGCTCGTGGGCTTTCGGCTGCGGTCGTCGCTCCGTGACGACCATCGAGCTTTCGGTGTGCTGCTCGTGGCCGCCCTGGAGGGTCTCGGCGTGGTGCGCCACAGCCTGCACACGGTGTGGGGCGCCGCCTACGGCAGTCCCTCCTGCCCCACCCCCATCGCCTCACTCGCCGTCGACGCGCTCGTCGACGCCCTGCTCGAACCGGATCCGGAGTTCGACTGCGAGGCGGCCATCCTGCGCCTCACGGAGGGCCTCGTGCTCGACCTCCAGTCGCAGTAGCGCTCAGCGGATCAGGCTGCAGGGTGGTTGCCAGGCAGCCCGGTCACCAGGCGGCGGGGGTGTAGTCCTTGAGGAAGACGCCGAAGAGGTCTTCGCCTGATTCGCCGCGCACGATGGGGTCGTAGACGCGGGCCGCGCCGTCGACGAGGTCGAGGGGCGCGTGGAAGCCCTCCTCGGCCAGGCGCACCTTCGTGGGGTGCGGGCGCTCGTCGGTGATCCAGCCCGTGTCGACGCTCGTCATGAGGATGCGGTCGGTCTCGAACATCTCGCGCGAGCTCGTGCGGGTGAGCATGTTGACCGCGGCCTTGGCCATGTTGGTGTGCGGGTGGCCGGGGCCCTTGTAGCCGCGCGCGAAGACGCCCTCCATGGCGCTCACGTTCACGACGTAGCGGCGGGGAGCCTCGCTCGCGGCGAGCGCCGGCCGCAGACGCGAGATGAGGATGAACGGCGCCGTCGTGTTGGCGAGCTGCACCTCGAGCATCTCGAGCGGATCGACCTCGTCGACGCGCTGGGTCCACGAGTTGACGTCGTGCAGATCGGGCACGAGGCCGCCGGCGTCGATGGCCGTGCCCGCCGCGAGACGCTCGAGCGAGCTCGAACCGGGGGCGAGGGCCTGCGCGGTGAGTTCGTCGGCCGCCGTGGCCGCGGTGGCGGCCGCCGCAAGGATCGGGTGCGCGCTCACCGACCGGGCGAGGGACTGCGGATGCTGGTCGTTGGTGTGGCCGAAGGTCACGAGCTCGGGCAGCGGACCGTCGGGCAGCGGCGCGAACTCCGCGTCGACGAGCGGCTGGTAGGCGCCCGGCGATCGCCGCACGGTCTGGGTGGCGTTGTTGATGAGGATGTCGAGAGGGCCTGCCGCGACCACCTCGTCGGCGAGCCCGATGACCTGGGCGGGGTCGCGCAGATCGATGCCCACGATCTTGAGCCGGCCGATCCACTCCGCCGAGTCGGGCAGGCTGCTGAACCGGCGCACGGCGTCACGCGGGAAGCGCGTGGTGATGGTGGTGTGGGCGCCGTCGCGCAGCAGCCGCAAGGCGATGTGCATGCCGATCTTGGCGCGGCCCCCGGTGAGCAGCGCATGACGACCGGTGAGATCGGTGCGGGCCTCGCGCTTGGCATGGCTGAGGGCAGCGCACGAGGGGCAGAGCTGGTGGTAGAACGCGTCGACGAGCGTGTAGGGCTGCTTGCAGATGTAGCACTTGCGGGCCTTGAGCAGGGTGCCGGCCGTCGCAGCGGTGGTGGCAGTGCCATCGGTGACCGCGCCGGCGGCCCTGAGCGGCACCCCGCGGGTCTCGTCGTCGATCCGGTCCGGCGCCCCGGTGGCCGTGGCCGCCACGACGCCCCGATCGGCCTCGGCGATCGCCTGCCTGATCTCGCGCCGCCGCTTGTGCTTGACGGCCTTGAACATGTGCGCCGTGGCATGGCGCATGGTCACGAAGTCGGGGTGCTCCTCGTCGAGCTCCACCATCTGCCGCAGCACCCGCAGCGCGACCTCGAGCTCCCCACGATCGATGCGGGGCCCGAAAGCGTCAGAGGCGTCGGAGCCAGCAGAGGCATCGGTGTCGTCGAAGGTCACACGAGATTCTACGCCGCAGCGACTCTGCCGAACCCGCCCTTCACGAGCATGGGCATGATCTCCTCGCCGAGGGCCGCGAGGTCGTCCTTGAAGTCGGGCATGATGAACACCGCTCCGTCGACGTCGGCGTGCTCGATCATGTCGGCCAGCTGCTCCGCGATCGACTCGGTGGAGCCCGCCACGGTGCCTGTCGAGATGGCGGTCGACGACGCCCAGTTCTCGTTGTCCGGGTTGTAGGCCGTGGGGTCGTGCTGCACGGCCCCCCACTCCCGCGCCATGTTCGTGATGGCCACGAGATCGCGCCCGGCGTTGTAGTGGTCGATGCGCCGCTGCGCATCCGCATCCGTGTCGCCGGGGATGATCATGAAGACGCAGTAGGTCTTGAGCTTGTCGCCGTTGGCCTGCGAGATGCTGCGCGCCCGCTGCCCGATGGAGATGACGGAGTCGCGCGAGGTGCCCTCGAAGAGCACGCCGTCGAGGTTCTTGGCCACGAAGGCGAGCCCGGTGTCGGAGGTCGCGGCGCAGATCATCTGCGGGATGCCGCCCACGGGCTTCGGGTCGCTCTGGCAGTCCTCGAGGGTGAAGAACTCGCCGTCGTAGTCGACCGACGCCGAGGTCCAGAGCGCCTTGACGATCTCGACCCACTCCCCCGCCCTGCGGTACTTCGCGGCATTGTCGAGGTCGAGCCCCAACCCCATCTGCTTCTCCGACATGCGGTTGCCGCCCGCCACGATGTTGAGTCCGGTGCGCCCGTTCGAGATCTCGGACTGCGTGGCCACCATCTTGGCCGCCACCGCCGGGTGCAGGAGCGCCGTGTTGACGGTCGACCACACACCGATGTCGGTCGTGGCCTGGGCCAGCCCCGCGCTCGTCACGAGCGACTCGAGGTTGACGTCGAAGTGCTTCGACACCCCGCCGTACCCGCGCCAGACCGCCTGCGAGAGCGTGAAGTCGAAGCCGAAGCGCTCGGAGTCGCGCGCGACCTCGAGGTTGTAGCGGTAGCTGCCGTCGAGCTCGGGGATGTTGCCCGAGGGGATCCAGCCCCCGGAGCCGACGGGCATGAAGATGCCGTACTCGATGTCCTTCATGAGCGGGGGGCTCCATTCTGCTGGGCGAACGCCTTGCGGGACTCCTCGTGGAGCACCTCGATGAGCTGCTCCTCGTAGGCGATGAACTCGGGCGAGGTCGTGACGGAGAGGTCGCGCGGGCGCGGCAGGTCGATCTCGAGCTCGAGCCGCACCGAGGCGGGTCGCGCGGTGAGCACGATCACGCGGTCGGAGAGGTAGACGGCCTCGCGGATGTCGTGCGTGATGAGCACGGCCGTCCAGGAGTACTCCGACCACACCCCCTGCAGCCAGTTCTGCATCTCGATGCGGGTGAGCGAGTCGAGGGCGCCGAACGGCTCGTCGAGCAGCAGGATCTCGCGCCCTTGCACGACGGTGCGCAGCAGAGCGGCCCGCTGCTTCATGCCTCCGGAGAGCTCATACGGATGCGCGTTCTCGTACCCGGCCAGACCGAAGGTGTGGAAGAACGACTTCGACCGCTCGAGCGCCTTCTTCTTGGGCATGCCCTGCACCTCGAGGCCCAGCGCACCGTTCTCCACGATCGTGCGCCACGGGAACAGCAGATCCTTCTGCGGCATGTAGGCGAAGTGCTCGCGCTGCCCCACCACGTCGGCGCCGTCGACGCGCACCTCACCGACATCCGGATCCTCGAGCCCCGCGATGATGTTGAACATCGTGCTCTTGCCGCAGCCCGAGGGGCCGATGACGGAGACGAACTCGCCCGGCTGCACCGAGAACGAGATGTCGTCGACCACGTGGCGGGTCTCGCCGCCGCCGAGGTCGAACTGCTTGTCGAGACCCACGATCTCGATCTTGGGGACGTGTGCGCCTGCACTCATCTCAGCGGTCACCTCGCGCCTTCCTCTCTTTGAAGCTCCAGGGGATGACCAAGCGTTCGATCACGAAGGTCAGCAGGTACAGCGAGATGCTCAGCACGGCCGTGACGGCCACCGCAGCGAGCACGAGGTCGGTGCGGAACGCGTTCTTCTGCGTCGACATGAAGATGCCGAGACCGGACTGCGCGCCCACGTACTCCGCGAAGATCGCGCCCACCACCGCGTAGGTGATGGAGATGCGCAGGGCGGTGAAGAACGACGGCATCGCCGAGGGGAGCCTCACGAAGGTGAACTCCTTCCACCGGCTCGCGCCCATGCTGCGGAGCAGGTTGCTGGTCTCGCGATCGGCCTTGTTGAAGCCCTCGATGAGCCCCACCACGATGGGGAAGAAGGTCACGAGCGCCACCACGAGGATCTTCGGCAGCAGTCCGAACCCGAACCAGATGATCATGAGCGGCGCGATGGCGATGATCGGGATGGTCTGCGAGGCCACGAGCAGCGGCATGATTCCGCGCCGGAGCACGCCGGAGAAGTCGATCGCCACGGCGATCACCCACGCCACGATGAGCGAGAAGGCGAACCCGATGAGGGTCACCTGCAGGGTGGAGAGGGTGTGGCCCCAGATGATGTCGGCGCGCTCGAAGCCCTCGACCACCACACGCGAGGGGGCGGGCAGCACCTGGGGCCGCATGCCCGTGAGCGTGACCGCTAGCTCCCAGCCCACGAGCAGCAGCACCACGATCACGACGGGCGGCACCACGCTGCCCCAGAACGAGTCGCGGCGCGGGCGCTTGCGCCTGCTCTTCTGCGCGGCGCGCGGCGGCGGGGAGCCGGCAGCGGCCGTTCCCGCCGCGGGCGACGCGCTCTTCCTGTTCTCGACGCTGGTCATCAGGCCTCCACGGTCTCGGGTAGTTGGTTCCAGAACCGGCGCTCGAGCTCGAGAGCGCGGTCGGTGATCTCGAGGGCCCGGTGCTCGGGCAGCCGCGCGTCGTCGACGAGGCGGAGGTGCCGGTCGACGAGCGCGGCGTAGTCGCCGCCGGTGTAGATGTCGACCCACTCCCGGTAGGCGCCCTCCGCGGCGCCGCGGAGGGATTCCAGGGCCACGCCGTAGCCGTAGATGCAGGGCAGCATCGCCACGAGCATCCCGTCGAAGTCGTCGGCGAAGCCGTCGTAGAAGGCGAGGTACTCGGCCGTCTCGGGCGAAGGCCGCACGTCGCTGAAGTCGCAGCCGAAGGGCAGCGCGGCCTGCTTGTGGTGCTCGAGCTCCACGGCGACCACGCCGTGGGCGAGGGCCACGAAGTACTCGAGCGTCTCGTCGTCGGTGGAGGTGGCGGCCAGCCGGCTGTAGTGCCTGGCGTAGGCGCGGAGGTAGAGGTAGTCCTGCTCGAGGTAGTTGCGGAACAGGGCGGGATCGAGGGTGCCGGATCGGATGCCGGCGAGGATGGGCAGATCGGCCCAGCCCGCCACACCCTCCGCGATGATCGCGGTGAGGCGCGCGGAGAGCGGGCGGGCTGGGCTGTCTGTCATGTCGTGTTCTCTGCTCGGGAGCTGATCAGTCGGTCAGGTACTCGTTGGTGTAGAAGCTCGACCAGTCCGGCGCCTCGGTGAGAGTGTTGCCGTCGATGTCGGCGAGCAGGCCGGCCTCGAGGTAGAACTCGCCGAGTCCCGTCCACTGCTCGTCGGTCATGAGGCCGAACTCGCCGTTGTCGTCGAGCATGAAGTCGCTCGAGAGCAGGGTCTGGCTCTCGACCACGAGCTCCTCCTCGGTGAGCACGTCGGGGTTGGCGGCCATGAGGATCTCGGCGCTGCCCTCTGGGTCGGCGATCGCATCCTCGTAGCCCTTGGCGAGAGCCTGCGTGAAGGCCTTCGTGGTCTCGGCGTTCTCGCCCATCCAGGTCTTGTTGCCGAGCACGAGCAGTCCGTAGTTGTCGGGGAAGCCGTAGTCGGTGAACTTGAAGTACTTCATGGGCGTGCCGTTGAGCTCGGCCTCGATGCCCTCCCAGGTCTCGAACGGGATGGTGAAGTCCACGTCGCCCGAGTAGAGCGCCTCGTAGGCGGAGGTGCCGAGGGTCACGTTCTCGAAGTCGCCGGTCCCGCCGTCGGCCTCGATGACGGCCTTGAGGGTGGGTTCCTCAGAGGGGCTGCCGAACCCGGCGTAGGTGAGACCGTCGAGGTCGGCGGGGCTCTGGATGGAGTCGTCGTCGGCGCGCACGCCGATGGCCGTCACCCAGGTCTGGATGGGGGCCATGATCGCCTGCACGTCGGCGCCCGCCGCCATCGAGAAGGTCGACACGTCCTGGAACCCGATGCCGAAGTCGGCGGATCCCGCGTCGATGAGCGTCTCGGGGTAGGAGCCGTTGTAGGGCAGCACCTCCACGTCGAGACCGGCCTCTTCGAAATAGCCCTTCTCGATGGCCACGTAGAGACCGGTGTGGTTGGTGTTGGGCGTCCAGTCGAGGGCGAAGGTGATGGGGGTGAGCTCGCCCTCCGCCACATCGGTGGATTCGGCCGCCGAGCCGCCGCTCGAGCAGGCGGCGAGCAGACCGGCGGTGGCCACGAAGGCCAGTCCGGCGGTGAAGTTCCGCTTCTTCGTCATGTGCGTGGTCCTCTTTCGTTGTCGGGCGGTGCAGGGGGCCTTGCGGTGGTGGGGATGGGGATGGGATGGGCTCAGGTGGGGGGGTTCAGGAGGGGCGGTGCACGACCTCCATGCGCTCGACCGTGCGGCGGAAGGCCGCGTTGGTCTGGCGCACGATCTCGGACTCGTCGACGGTCGTGAGCGTGCGGCCCTGCATGAGCACGCGACCGTTCACGATGGTGGTGTCGACCATGCCGCCGTTCGCGGCGAACACGAGGTGGCTCGTCATGTGCACGGGGGTCTCCCGCAGCATGGGGGTGAACTCCACGGAGTTCGTCTCGACGAGGATCACATCGGCCTTCGCGCCGACCACGAGCTGACCGGTCTCGTGCCCGAGCGCCTTCGCGCCGTTCCTCGTGGCCATGCGCAGCACGTCGGCGGCGGGCATGAGCGAGGAATCCTGACGCTGGGCCCTGTGCACGAGCGAGGAGTACTTCATGACCTCGAACATGTCGGCCGAGTTGTTGCACT
Source organism: Herbiconiux liukaitaii (assembly GCF_041927495.1). Classification (NCBI taxonomy): domain Bacteria; kingdom Bacillati; phylum Actinomycetota; class Actinomycetes; order Micrococcales; family Microbacteriaceae; genus Herbiconiux; species Herbiconiux liukaitaii. Next base: position 85,638 of record NZ_JBHFHG010000007.1, read on the forward strand.
CCACGGCGTCGTGGCCGAGCCCCACGTTGATTCCCGCGGCGAGCATCTCGGGCACCCTCGCGATGCCGTTGCCGAGCTTGGCGTTCGAGGAGGGGTTGTGCGAGATGTGGGTGCCGGTCTCGGCCATCATCCTGATCTCGTCGTCGCTCAGGTGCACGCAGTGCGCGGCGACCACGTCGGGGCCGAGCAGTCCGGTCTCGTAGGCGAGCTCGGTGGGCCGCTTGCCGAAGCGCTCGAGGCTGTTCTCGACCTCCGACATCGACTCGTTGAGGTGGATGTGGATGCCGATGCCGAGCTCGTCGGCGAGCCCCCGGGTCTCGCGCAGCAGCTCGGGCGAGGCCAGCGGCAGCCACTCGATGCCGAAGCGCACCTCGATGAGTCCGTTCGCGGCTCCGTGGCTGCGGTGGAAGGCCTCCACGTTGTCCTGCAGGGTGTCGAGCCGGAACTCGTCGAGCGCGATGTCGTTCGACAGCACCACCCGGATGCCGATCTCCTCGGCGGCCACGGCGAGCGCGTCGAGCTTGCGGTACATGTCGTTGACGGTCGTGACGCCGGCCTTGATCGACTCGGTGTAGCTCGCCATGGCGGCCCAGTAGGCCGCGTCGAAGTCGAGGGCGCGGATGAGCGGGTACCAGCACTCGTCGAGGTACTCCCAGAGCGGCAGGTGGTCGTTGTAGCCCTTGCCGAGCGCGGTGTGGAAGTGCAGGTCGATGAGGCCGGGCATCACGATCTTGTCCGTCGCGTCGATCACCGTGTCGCCCGCCGCGGGGGCCGGAGCGTCGGCCACAGGGCCGATCCAGCTGATGCGGTCGTCGTCGAGCACGACGGTGCCGTTCTCGAGGTAGGTGCCCTCGTCGTCGAGCGTGAGGACCATGCCGTTGGTGAGGTGGATGCGGGACATTTCTCGTCTTCCGGGAGGCGATCAGGGTTTCAGATCTAAGATCTTATTTAGAGGTTAGGGGCCCCGGAGGCCCTCTTCAAGCCGAATCGATCAGTGTTCACACGCGGTAACACGCTCGAAACACACCGACCTCAGAGCCGCTCGTCGTCGATCACGAGGCCGCCGCCGAGCCAGCCGACGGCCATGGTCACGAGGTTCGGGCCGGCATCGTGGATGCGCGGGAAGACCGAGGCGTCGATGATCTTGAGGCCCTCGGTGCCGAGCACGTTCAGCCGCCTGTCGACCACGCGGTCGATGCCGCAGCTGCCCACCGGGTGGTTGTAGGTCTCGACCCGTCGGCGCAGCTCGGGCACGAGGTCGGTGGTCTTCCACCAGGCGTCCTCGGGCACCGTGATGATGCCCTCGTCGGCCATGGCGTCGATCACGTCGGCGGTCTTCTGCACCGCGATCGCCATGCGCTCGGCATCCGAGTCGGTGCCGAGGTGGCCGAGACGGATGCGACCGCGGTCGCGGTCCGCCCCCGATTCTCCGCGCGTGATGCTGCCGCGCGCCTCGGGCTGCATGAGGGCGACCGAGACGCTGTAGCCGTTGCGGGGAGCCGAGCGGTCGTAGAGCCAGGTGGAGAACGGGAACACCTGGAACTCGTCGGCCGGGTCGTCGGCGACACCGGCGCGCAGCAGCGATCCGCTCACCGGGCGGGCGAACACGTCGGCCTCGTCGCGCGCCAGCACGTTCATCATGAGCCAGGGGTGATCCTGCAGGCCCTGGCCGATGCCGGGCAGGTCGAAGCCGGAGCGCCAGAGCAGCTCGGGGGTGCCGAACGCACCTCCCGCCACGATCACGAGGTCGGCGGGGAGGATCTCGACGCCGCCGGGGCCGTCGATCTCCACCCCCACGGCGCGGACGCCCTCCATCACGATGCGGCGCACGAACGAGCGGTCCCGCAGGGTCACGCGCGGGCGCACGAGCGGGGCCACGGCGGCGAGCGCTCCCCAGCGGCCCTCCTCGACGCGGTTGGTCGGCCACGGCCCGACACCCTGCGTGTGCGGGGCGTTGTGGTCGGCGCAGTCCGGGTGCCCCGCGTCGCGCGATGCCGCGGCGAACGCGAGGTCGAGAGGGCTCTGCGAGAGGCGTGTGACGCGGATCGGGCCCTCGCTGCCGTGGTACGGCCGGTCGCCGAACTGCTCGTCCGTCTCGATGGCGCGGAGTCCTGGCAGCAGGTCGTCCCACTGCCAGCCCTCGCCCCACGCCTCGAATCCGCTCGGCTGGCCGCGCGAGCCCGCCGCGGCGTTGACGCTCGAGCCGCCGCCGAGCACCTTGCCGCGCACGAGGTGGCGGCCGGAGTCGAGGTCGGTGTAGTCCCAGTCGGCATCCGGGAACGCGTGCTCGTGCAGGTAGCGGTGGGGCACGGGATCCCCCGGATCGGCGCCCGCCTCGATGAGGGTGACCTCGGCCAGGTCGGCCAGCCGGTGGGCGGCGAGCAGGCCGCCGTTGCCTCCACCCGCGATGACGATCCTCATGCCGAGACCTCCGCCTTCTGCGTCGTCTCGTCGAGGCCCAGGAGGGCGGCGAAGTTGCCGCCCATGACCCCGTCGAGCTTCGACTGCGGGATCGGCGGCAGGCCGAGGGCCGCCGCCTCGTCGTTGACGGTCAGGAGCTTCTCGCGGAGGCCCACGGGGTCGTAGAGGAAGCCGGGGAAGTCGGTGCCGAACATGATCTTCTCGAGCGGCACGAAGAACGGTTCCGCGCGGTGCAGGAAGAGGAACAGATCGCGTCTCGTGATGGTGGCGATGTGGTAGCTGATCTCGGTATAGAAGTTCGGATGCTTGGTGAGCATGAACATGGCTTCGTCGATCCACGGGATGCCGCAGTGCGCCATGATCACCGTCAGGTCGCGGAAGTTGCGGCCGATGTCGTCGAGCAGCGCCGGGCGGCCGAGCTCCATCTTCGCGTCGATGCGCGTGGATCCTGCCTGGTGGATCATGACGGGGATGCCGAGATCGCGCGCGGCCGCGAGCACCGGGAAGGCGAGGTCGCGGTCGACGGGCGACCAGTGCTGGTACATCGGGTAGAGCTTCACACCCTGCAGGCCGTCCTCCTGCACCGCGCGGGCGAGCTCGTCGACGGCGGCCTTGACTCCCCGGTAGGCGGGGTTGACCGAGGCGAAGCCGATGATCTTCTCGGGTTCGGCGCGCACGCAGCCGGCGATGTACTCGTTGCACCGCTCGGGGTGCTGCTCCCCCGTGACGTCGGTCTGGCCGAGCACGTCGACCGTGCCCATGAGGCGGCCCTCGAGGTACTGCGGGCTCACGGCGAGCGCCACGATCTTGTCGAAGCCGGGATGCGCCGCCACGGTCTCGTGCGGACCGACCACGCCGAAGCCGTCCTTGCCCTCCGCGGCCTCGATCTCCTCCCACTCGTGGTCCACCGGGCAGCGGTGGCTCGGCAGCTTCCCCTCGGCGCGGTAGATGGTGAGGGAGCCCTCGCGCCCGTAGCGCTTCGTGAAGGCCGCATCCGTGCCCATGGAGAGGATGTGGGTGTGGGCGTCGATCTGGAGGGTCATGGTGGTTCCTATCCGTGGGGCTCGAGGTCGGCCCAGGTGGCTCCGGAGAACCCCTGGTCCCAGAACTGGCGCTCGAGGCGGCAGCCCGTGATGAAGATGTCGGCGGCGCGTCGGCGAGCGGCCTCGGGCATAGCCTCGAGCTCGCGGTCGAAGGAGGCCCGCAGGGTCGTGACCACGGCGTCGTAGGCGTCGGAGGCGAAGAACTCGATCCAGCCGCGGTAGACCGGGTGCGGCACGGCCGTGGCGAGGTGACCGCGTGCGATCTCGCCGTAGCTCCAGGCGCAGGGGAGGAGTGCGGCGGCGATGTCGTTGGCGTCTCCCGCCGAGGCGACGGAGAGCAGCCACGAGGTGTACGCCACCGTGGCGGGGGCGCGCACGAGCTCGCTCTCCGGGCCGGCACCGGCCAGGGCGAGCACGTCGGCGAGCATGCGCTCGTTCTGCGGCAGCTCGACCTTCACGATGTTGACGAGGGCGTCGGTGTACTCCTCGAGCACGACTCCGCTCTGCGAGCGGGAGGCGCCCACGGCGAGCATGCGCGCGTAGTCGGGCAGGTAGAGGAGGTTCTGGGTCACGTAGAAGCGGAACCGCTCGAGCGGGAGGGTGCCGTCGGCGAGACCCCGCGGGAAGGGATGCTCGAGGAGGGCGGGCCACAGGGTGCCCACCGACTCCCGCAGAGCGGCCGTGGTGGCGGGGGCGGAGGCGCTCATCGCGAGACCACCGCTCGCCGCTCGGAGAAGTGCCCGCGCAGGGTCGACCCCTCGTAGGCGGTGCGGAAGACCCCGCGCTCCTGCAGCTCGGGCACCACCTTGTCGACGAACTGCTCGATGCCCTCGGGCAGGGTGGAGGCGTTGACGTTGAAGCCGTCAGCGGCCCGACCCTCGAACCACGTCACGAGCTCGTCGGCGATCGAGGAGGGCGTGCCCACGGCGGTGAAGTGGCCGCCGCCCGCCGAGATGCGCTCGAGCATGGTGCCCACCGACACCGTGCGGCCGTCGTCGTCGACCGAGAGCGTCTGCATCATGACGTACCTGCCCTTCGGGCCCGGGAAGTCGTGGAGCGGGGGCAGCGCCGGCATCGGGTCGTTCGGATCGAGCCCTGCGCAGTCCCGGCCGATGTAGCCGCTCAGCACCGCGAGCTGGCGGTCGAGCGACTTGAGCGAGTCGAGCTGACGCTTCGTGTCGCGGGCCTCGGCCATCGTGTCGCCGATGATCGTGACCACACCGGGCAGCACCACGATGTCGTGCTCGTGCCTGCCGTGCTCGCGGGTGCGCCGCTTGATGTCCTCGTAGTAGTCGCGCGCATCCTCGAGCGTCGAACCGATGCCGTAGATGGCCTCGGCGTAGTGCGCGGCCAGGTCGCGCCCCTCCGGCGAGGCGCCCGCTTGCACCATCACGGGCCGACCCTGAGCGCTCCGCGGGATGTTGAGGGGGCCCTCCACGTCGAAGGCCGCACCGTGGTGGCTCACGGGCGTGAAGGCCGTGGGGTCGAGGAAGTCGCCGCCCACCTTGTCCATGAGCACGGCCTCGCGCGGGTAGCTCTGCCAGAGCGCCAGCAGCACCTCGGCGAACTCGCGGGCGCGGGCGTAGCGCTCGGCGGGCGGCAGCAGCGCGGCCATGCCGTGCAGGGGCGCCTCGGCGTCGCTCTGCGAGGTCACGAGGTTCACGCCCGCGCGGCCGCCACTGAGCAAGTCGAGCGAGGCGAGCGACCTGGCCGCGTTGTAGGGGTCGTGGAAGGAGGCCGAGAGCGTGCCGATGAGGCCGATCCGCGAGGTCTTGGCGGCGAGGTACGAGAGCAGGGTGAGCGGCTCGAAGAGGGAGGCCGAGCTGTTGTGGAGGCCGCCGAAGGTGGCGAGGTGGGAGTCGGCGAGGAACACGGCGTCGAAGAGGCCGCGCTCGCAGGTCTGCGCGAGGGCGGCGAAGGTGTCGGGGTCGAAGGCGCTCTCGACCTCGGTGCCCGGCCGCTGCCAGGCCGCCGGGTGGTGCCCGTAGAGCCGCATGAACAGGTTGAGATGCAGCATGCGCCCGTTGCCGGGCTCGTCGTGTTCGCTCGCCATCAGGCCACCGTCCGGTATCGATCCTCTTAAGATCTAGGATCTAATATCTCGATTACGGTGACGTCACGGTGGTGTTTCCGTCGTGTGTACGGCTCAGGGGCGGTGCTTGTCTAGGGGCGGTGAAGCTCGTGGTCGCTCACGGTGGCGCAGTCCTCGCCGAAAGTGAAGTCGCCGAGCACGCGCTCGCCCGCGAGCACCGCGGGGAGCCAGTACTTGGCGTCATCCCACATGCCGTCGAGGGGCAGTTCGTCGATGGGGTACCAGCTCGGCGAGACCTCGTCGGACTCCTGGGGCTCGCCGCTCCAGCGCGCGCCCACGAAGACCGTGGAGTCCTGGCTCCAGTTCTCCCGATAGGGGAAGGCGAACTTCACGAGCCCCATCTCGGTGAGGTCGCCGGGCTCCACCACGAGGCTCGACTCCTCCTCGATCTCGCGCACGATCGCCTCGAGCGCCGACTCCCCGTGCTCGACCTTGCCGCCGAGCCCCACGATGTTGCCGGATCCGAGCCCCGTCTTCTTGCGACCGAGCAGCACCTCGGTGCGGCCGTCGGCACCCTCGCGCAGGAGGAACGCCACGCAGACCTGGTACGGGGAGACGGGGGACACCTGTGGATGATATCCCCGGCATGTGTTCGGCATGTTTCGGGTTACGGGCGTCGGCGGTGCGGCGTAGCGTGTGCCCCATGAGCTCCACCGATCCGCTGCACCGGGCTCACGCCGAGGCACTCGCCGACATCGGTGACCTCACGGTGGCCATGGAGTCGTTGCGGCGGATGCGCGAGTCGGCGTCGGACGACGACGAGCACGATCCGGAGGGGCCCACCCTCTCGAGCGAGTGGTCGCGCATCCAGGGGCTGCTGAGCGCCGCTGAAGTTCGGCGCGATGAGGCGGATGCCGCGCTCGCGCGTGTGCACGACGGCAGCTACGGGCGATGCCTGCACTGCGGGCGGCAGATCGCCCCGGGCCGACTCGAGGTGCGCCCCACCGCCTCGCTCTGCGTGGAGTGCGCCTCGCCGCGGTGAGGCCGCCTCCCCCTCTCTCATCCACGACAGGAGAACGACATGGACGACAGCACCCACGACTTCATCGAGACCTTCCGCACCTTCCTCGAGGAGGTGGTGCACCGCGAGCGGGCGGAAGACGATGGGCTCTCACCGCTCGGCCAGCTCGTGGAGCAGCACGTGGGGGTGCCCATCCGCGAGCTGCCGGTGATCACGCAGCAGATCGCGGCCCACCGCCTCGTCGACGCCGATCTCGCCCTCTCGTCGCTCGCGGCGGAGTCGGGGGCTGAGCCCCTCGGGGTCTCGGGCGGGCAGATGCGCGACCAGAGCGCCCTGCCCGAGCTCCTGGCCGGATCCCGGCACCAGCGCTTCGCGCCCGGCCCCGTCGACTACGTGTCGGTGGCCGACGGGCCCGATTCCGTGCGTCGGGTGATGTCGTTCGGCCTCGTGCTGCTGCACGTCGACGGACGGCCCGTGGTGGCGCTGCAGCGCGCGGCCAAGCCCGAGCGGGGGCGCTCCTCGGCGTCCGTCGAGGTGCTCTCGGCGGATGCCGAGGTGGCGGGCGCCTTTCTCGCCGAGTTCTCGCGGCGCATGCTCTCGCTCTCGGTGCTGCGCGGGCAGGTGCTCTCGTTCACGGGCAACGAGTACGGCAACGGTGCGGCCGGCGCCACCTTCCTGCACCGGCCGCAGGTGCCGGCGGATGACGTGATCCTGGCCCCGGGGGTGCTCGAGTCGGTGACCCGCCACGTGGTGGGCGTCGGCGAGCAGCGCGAGCGCCTGCTCGAGGCCGGCCAGCACCTCAAGCGCGGAGTGCTGCTCTACGGCCCGCCCGGCACAGGCAAGACCCTCACCGTGCGGCACCTGCTCACCCGCACGCCGGGCACCACGGCGGTGCTCCTCACCGGCCCGAGCATCCGCTTCATCACCGAGGCGGCCGAGCTCGCCCGCGCCATGCAGCCGGCCATCGTGGTGCTCGAAGACGTCGATCTCGTGGCGCAGGAGCGCGGCCTGCACGGCCCCCAGCCGCTGCTCTTCGCCGTGCTCGACGCCCTGGACGGGCTCGACGGAGACGCGGATGTGGCGTTCGTGCTCACCACGAACCGGGTCGAGATGCTCGAGCGCGCCCTGGCCGAGCGGCCGGGGCGGGTCGACCTGGCGGTGGAGGTGGCGCTGCCCGACGACGACTCCCGACGACGGTTGTTCCGGCGCTACGCCGCGGGGCTCCCGCTGAGCACCGAGGCGCTCGACGCGGCAGCGGATCGGGCCGCGGGCACCACGGGCTCGTTCGCCAAGGAGCTCGTGCGGCGGGCCGTGCTCACCGCGGCCGAGGAGTCGCGCGAGGTCACCGACGCCGACCTCGCCGCGGCCCTCAACGGCCTGCTCGACGCGAGCGCCCACCTCACCCGCAGCCTCCTCGGCGGCGGAGGCAGCGGCGCCGGCGGAGGCCGTGCCGGCGCTGCGGGCCCCGGCGTGCACCAGCACGTGCACGAGACGAGCACATCGCACGGCGGCAGCTGGACCGCCTACGCACCCCTCTCGGGTCAGACCTTCGAGCCCTGATCGTCCCCGTCGCCCTCGCCGCGGAGCTCCCACGGCAGAGGCCCTTCGAACTCGATCGGCTCGTCGGGAGGGGTGTCGAACCCGCCCGGCCGCTGCACACGACCGAAGAAGCCCATCTGGTTCGACTTGGTGAGCACGGTGTCCGGATCCGACACCTCACCCGCCTCCGCAGCCGCGCCCCGTCGGCCGAAGTAGCGGTCGCGCAGGCGCTGGTTGAAGCTCTTCCTCTGTGCTTCGTCGCTCATCAGAGGTGCTTCAGCATGCGGGTGTTGCCGAGGGTGTTCGGCTTGACGCGGGCGAGGTCGAGGAACTCCGCCACGCCTTCGTCCGGCGAGCGCACGAGTTCGGCGTAGACCTCGGGCTCCACGAGGGCCAGCGGTGAGGCGGTGTAGCCGTTGCGTTCGAAGAACGGCACTTCGAACGTGAGGCAGAACAGGCGCGAGAGGCCGAGTTCGATCGCATCCGCCTCGATGCGCTCGAGCAGGGCACGGCCCACGCCGCGGCCGAGCCAGTCCTCGTGCACGGCGAGAGTGCGCACCTCGCCGAGGTCCTCCCAGAACACGTGCAGGGCGCCGCAGCCCACGGGGGTGCCGTCGGCGGTCTCCGCGATGCGGAACTCCTGCACGGCCTCGTAGAACACCACGGCGTCCTTGCCGAGCAGGATGCGTCGCTGCACCAGGGGCTCCACCACTGACTGGATCCACGGGACATCGCTGGTGCGCGCCCGCCTTACGGTCACGGGCGCCTTACTCGAACTCATCCCCCCAGCGTAATCCCGGCCGGGCACGGCGAACGGACGGCGGAGGGACCCTCAGAGACGACGAAGGGCCGACCACCGAAGTGGCCGGCCCCTCGAGGGGTGGTGCTGAGTGCTAGTCGAGATCGCCCAGGGCGGCCGCGGCTGCTGCCGCGGAGGCCTGGGAGTCGGCGCCCGTGATGGCACCGGCGCCGATTGCGACGGGCTCCCGCGAGGTCTGCGTGAACACGAACTTGCCGTCGATGAAGTCGACGTGCACGTGGTCGCCCGCGTTGAGCTCACCCTGCAGGATGCGCTCGGAGAGCTGGTCCTCCACCTCGTGCTGGATGGCACGACGCAGCGGCCGGGCACCGAGCGACGGGTCGAACCCGACCTCGATGAGGCGCTCCTTGGCGGGCACCGTGAGCTCGATCGTCATGTCGCGGTCGAGCAGACGGTCGCGCAGGCGCTTGACGAAGAGATCGACGATCTGCAGCAGCTCGACCTTGTTGAGCTGCGGGAACACGATCGTGTCGTCGACGCGGTTGAGGAACTCCGGCTTGAAGTTCTTCTTCAGCTCCTCCGAGACCTTCGCCTTCATGCGGTCGTACGAGGTCGCCTCGTTGCCCGACACCTGGAAACCGATGGGCGAGCCCGTGATGTCCTTCGTGCCGAGGTTGGTCGTCATGATGATGACCGTGTTCTTGAAGTCGACCACTCGACCCTGGCCGTCCGTGAGGCGGCCTTCCTCCAGCACCTGGAGCAGCGAGTTGAAGATGTCGGGGTGGGCCTTCTCGATCTCGTCGAACAGCACCACGGAGAACGGCTTGCGGCGCACCTTCTCGGTGAGCTGGCCGCCCTCCTCGAAGCCGACGAACCCGGGAGGGGCACCGAAGAGCCGCGAGACGGTGTGCTTCTCGCCGTACTCCGACATGTCGAGCGAGATGAGTGCGTTCTCGTCGTCGAAGAGGAACTCGGCGAGCGCCTTGGCGAGCTCGGTCTTACCGACACCCGTGGGGCCGGCGAAGATGAACGAGCCCGAGGGGCGCTTCGGGTCCTTGAGGCCGGCACGCGTACGACGGATCGTGCGCGACAGTGCGGCGATGGCCTCGTTCTGACCGATGACCCGCTGGTGCAGGGCCTTCTCCATGAACACGAGGCGAGCCGACTCCTCCTCGGTGAGCTTGAACACCGGGATGCCCGTGGCCTGGGCCAGCACCTCGGCGATCAGGCCCTCGTCGACGATGCCGGACGTCTGCACGTCTCCGGCCTTCCACTGCTTCTCGAGACGAAGACGCTCACCGAGCAGGTTCTTCTCCTCGTCGCGGAGCGAGGCGGCCTTCTCGAAGTCCTGATCCTCGATCGCGGCCTCCTTCTGGCCGCGCACGGCGGCGATGCGCTCGTCGAACTCGCGCAGCTCCGGCGGGGCCGAGAGGATCGAGAGGCGCAGGCGTGCGCCGGCCTCGTCGATCAGGTCGATCGCCTTGTCGGGCAGGAAGCGGTCCTGCACGTAGCGGTCGGCGAGGTTCGCGGCGGCCACGATCGCGCCATCCGTGATCGACACCTTGTGGAACGCCTCGTACTTGTCGCGGAGGCCCTTCAGGATGTTGATCGCGTGGGGCAGCGACGGCTCGGCGACCTGGATGGGCTGGAAGCGGCGCTCGAGAGCGGCATCCTTCTCGAAGTGCTTGCGGTACTCATCGAGCGTGGTGGCACCGATGGTCTGCAGCTCACCGCGGGCGAGCAGCGGCTTGAGGATCGACGCGGCGTCGATGGCGCCCTCGGCCGCACCGGCGCCCACGAGGGTGTGGATCTCGTCGATGAAGGTGATGATGTCGCCGCGGGTGCGGATCTCCTTGGTGACCTTCTTCAGGCGCTCCTCGAAGTCACCGCGGTAGCGGCTGCCGGCGATGAGCGAACCGAGGTCGAGCGTGTAGAGCTGCTTGTCCTTGAGCGTCTCGGGCACGTCTCCGCGCACGATGGCCTGGGCGAGGCCCTCGACCACGGCGGTCTTGCCGACGCCGGGCTCACCGATCAGCACGGGGTTGTTCTTGGAGCGGCGCGAGAGGATCTGCATGACCCGCTCGATCTCCTTCTCGCGGCCGATCACGGGGTCGAGCTTGTTGTCGCGCGCGGCCTGCGTGAGGTTGCGCCCGAACTGGTCGAGGATCTGGGATCCCTTGTCGGGGGCCTGGTCGTTGCCGCCGACGGCGACCTGCTCCTTGCCCTGGTAGCCGGAGAGCAGCTGGATGACCTGCTGGCGCACCCGGTTGAGGTCGGCGCCCAGCTTCACGAGCACCTGGGCTGCGACGCCCTCGCCCTCGCGGATGAGCCCGAGCAGGATGTGCTCGGTGCCGATGTAGTTGTGGCCGAGCTGCAGGGCCTCGCGGAGCGAGAGCTCGAGCACCTTCTTGGCACGCGGCGTGAAGGGGATGTGCCCCGTGGGCTGCTGCTGGCCCTGGCCGATGATGTCCTGGACCTGCTCGCGCACGGCGTCGAGCGAGATGTTCAGCGACTCGAGCGCCTTGGCAGCGACACCCTCGCCCTCGTGGATGAGACCGAGCAGGATGTGCTCGGTGCCGATGTAGTTGTGGTTGAGCATCTTGGCTTCTTCTTGCGCCAAGACGACGACACGACGGGCTCGGTCGGTGAATCTCTCAAACATGTCAGTCTCCCTGGTCGCCAGGGCAGGTGGATGGCGACCGTTACGAAGAGACTAGCCAGCGAACAGGGGCCCGACAGCCCCTGTTCGCCGTGGGCGTGATACCACTCGTGGATCGCAGCGGAGCAGGGAGCGAGAGGGCGATGGCTGCGGGCGATCCCGTGCCTAGGATGGCGGCATGAGCAACCTCGAGGTCGAGCCGCGCGAGACCGAGGTGACCTGCGACGCCGTCGAGGCGGGCGCCTCCCCCGTGCAGATCATCGCGCCGCGCGAGGTGCCGCTCGGCGGTCCGCGTGCCATGACCGTGCACCGCACGCTGCCGAGCCGCGCCCGCACCCTCATCGGAGCGTGGTGCTTCGTCGACCACTACGGACCCTCGGATGTCTCGGTGACGGGCGGCATGGTGGTGCCGCCGCATCCGCACACCGGCCTGCAGACCGTGAGCTGGCTGTTCGAGGGCGAGATCGAGCACCGCGACAGCGTGGGCAGCCACGCGTTCGTGCGGCCGGGCGAGCTCAACCTCATGACGGCTGGCCACGGCATCTCGCACTCCGAGGTCTCCACCGAGGCCACCTCCACCCTGCACGGCGTGCAGCTGTGGGTGGCGCTCCCCGAGGGCTCGCGCGAGGTCGATCCGTTCTTCGAGAACCGCGCAGCGGAGTGGACGGATGTCGGCGACGCGCGCGCGGGCGTCTTCCTGGGCGAGCTCGCGGGATCCCGAGTCGACGCCACGACGTTCACTCCCCTCGTGGCCGCCGAGATCGTGCTGCCCGCCGGCGGTCGCTGCGAGCTGCCGCTCGACCCCTCCTTCGAGTACGGCGTGCTCGTGGATGCGGGGCCTGCGTTCGTGGCGGGCACCGAGGTGGCCCGCACCGAGCTGGCGTACATGGGTCTCGGTCGCGATGCCGTGAGCCTCGAAGCCGGCGCCGATGCGGGTGCCGGCGGCGTGCGTCTGCTGCTCATCGGAGGGGCGCCGCTCGACGAGCACATCCTCATGTGGTGGAACTTCGTGGGCCGCTCCCACGACGAGATCGTGGCCTACCGCGCCGCCTGGCAGCACGAGGCAGGCCTCGCGCCCGCGCCCGCCGACCGCACCGCACCCGACGCGGCGCATCCGGAGCCCGCCCGCTTCGGCGCCACCGACCACCACTTCGCGGGAAGCCCCCTGCCGGCCCCCGAGCTCCCCACGGTGCGCCTCAAACCCCGCACCTAGCCTCGCGCCCAGCCCCGGGGGGGGGAGGCTACTGGATGGCGGAGGTGAGGCGGGCGAGGTTGTCGAGGATGGTGGAGCGGAGCGGCTGCTTGTGCCACTCCTCGAGCGTGAGCTCGCGGCTCACCGCACGGTAGCCGTCTTCGACCGTCCGCATCGCGTCGACGAACGTGCGGCCGCGCACCATGAGCGAGACCTCCATGTTGAGGCTGAACGAGCGCATGTCCATGTTGCTCGAGCCGATCACGGCCACGTCGTCGTCGATCGTGAAGTGCTTCGAGTGCAGGATGTACGGCGCCTGGTACATGTAGATGCGCACTCCGGCGCGCAGCAGCACCTCGTAGTACGAGCGCTGAGCGTGGTAGACGAGCGCCTGGTCACCGATCTCGGAGACGAAGAGCTCCACCACGAGCCCGCGCTGGGTGGCGGTGGTGATGGCGTAGAGCATGGCGTCATCGGGCACGAAGTAGGGGCTCGTGATGATGATGCGCTTCTGGGCGGCGTAGAGCAGCGAGAGGAACAAGCGCAGGTTGTTCTCGCCCTCGAATCCGGGGCCGGACGGCACGACCTGCATGTCGAGCGCCTGCGGATCCTTGTCGATGATCTCGTCGGTGATGGCGCGGGTCTCGCGCAGCAGCAGCTCGTTCGACTCGCTGTACCAGTCGGTGATGAAGATGGCGTTGATGCCCGTCACGATCGGCCCCTCGAGGCGGGTCATGAGGTCTTTCCACTTGAGGCCGCGCCTGAGGTTGGAGGGCTTGTTGTAGCTGCGGTCGACCACGTTCTGCGACCCCATGTAGGCCACCTCGCCGTCGACCACGAGGATCTTGCGGTGGTTGCGCAGATCCGGCCGTTGCCATTTGCCCTTGAGCGGCTGCACCGGGAGCATGTAGTGCCATTTGACGCCCGCCGCGTCGAGCATCTTCGCCGTCTTGCGGTGACCGGGTGCCCGCACCGAGGCGATGTGGTCGAGCAGCACACGCACGGTGACGCCGCGCTTGACGGCCGCGGCGAGCGCCTCGAAGAAGGGCTTCGTGGTGGCGTCGTACGAGAGGATGTAGAACTCGGCGTGCACGTAGCGGTGCGCGTTGTCGATGTCCTCGGTCATGCGGCGGATCGACTCGTCGTACTCCCCGAGCAGGGTGGCGTCGTTGCCGCCCACGAGGGGCATGGCGCCGAGGGTGCGATTGAGCTCCACGACGTTCTTGAACCATGGCGGCCACGGGTGGTCGTCGCTGACCCGCTCGATGCCCTCTGTGGTCTCGATGATGAACTCGTTGATGGCGTGCTGCTTGTCGCGCCTGGCCTTCGGGAGCTTGTAGCTGCCGATGAGCAGGAACAGCAGGAATCCCGCGAACGGCAGCACGAAGATGGCCATGAGCCAGGCGATGCCCGTGGAGGGTCTCCGGTTGCGTGGCACCACGATGACCGCGATCACGCGGAGCACCAGGTCGAGTGCGAGGAGCACGAGGGCCACCATCGCGGCCACATCCACACTCGACACGTCGGCCTCCCCCTGGGCCCTCTGCCCACAGGGATACCGTAGCGGCTACTCGGCGGCGGTCTTCTCCACGGGCAGTCCGAGTCGTGCGCGCTCCTCGGCCTCGACCCTGGCGAGCGCCTTGCGCTCGGACTTGTCGGCCCTGATGACGGATCGCATGATGAACCAGAACACCACACCGAGCAGGATGGTGGGGGTCACGGCGTAGATCGCGGGCCAGAAGTCGTTCATCGCGTCAAGGATACGTCACCCACCCTGGGTGATGAGCTGGAAGATCCCGGAGCCGAGGAGGTAGAGGCCGAAGCCTCCGGCCACGAGCCAGATGGCCACTCGCGTCATGGTGGGCTTGCGGGGGTCGTTCTCGTCGGCGGGGGGCTTGCCGCCGGCCTGCTCGGCCGCCTTCTGCTTGTTCTCGCGCTCGGTCTTGCCTGGTTCGAACGGATCGGGCTTGGCGCCACCGAGAAAGCTCATGCCCTCATTCTCCCCGCCGACGCGCCGAAGCGGCTACCGGCCGGCTCACTTGACCAGGGGGAACAGGATCGTCTCGCGGATGCCGAGACCCGTGAGGGCCATGAGCAGCCGGTCGATGCCCATGCCCATGCCGCCCGAGGGGGGCATGCCGAACTCGAGTGCGCGCAGGAACTCCTCGTCGAGGCGCATGGCCTCGTCGTCTCCCGCGGCACCCTGCCTGGCCTGCTCCACGAAGCGCTCGCGCTGGATTACAGGGTCGACGAGCTCGGAGTAGCCGGTGGCCAGCTCGAAGCCGCGGATGTACAGATCCCACTTCTCGACCACGCCGTCGATGCTGCGGTGGGCGCGGGTGAGGGGGCTCGTCTCCACCGGGAAGTCGAGCACGAACGTGGGGCGGGTGAGGCCGCCCTTCACGAAGTGCTCCCACAGCTCCTCCACGAGCTTGCCGTGGTTCGGCAGGTGCACCTCCACGCCCTCGCGCTCGGCGAGCTCGAGCAGCTCGGCGACCCCCGTGGCGGGCGTGATCTCGACTCCGGCCGCCTCGGAGAGCGAGCCGTACATGCTGATGCGATCCCACTCGCCGCCGAGGTCGTACTCGGTGCCGTCGGCCCACGTGACCACGTGCGAACCGGCCACGGCGAGCGCGGCGTTCTGGATGAGCGTCTGCGTGAGCTCGGCGATGGAGGTGTAGTCGCCGTAGGCCTCGTAGGCCTCGAGCATGGCGAACTCGGGGCTGTGGGTGGAGTCGGCGCCCTCGTTGCGGAAGTTGCGGTTGATCTCGAACACCCGGTCGATGCCGCCCACCACGGCGCGCTTGAGGAACAGCTCGGGGGCGATGCGCAGGAACAGCTCGGTGTCGAACGCGTTGGAGTGGGTGGAGAAGGGGCGGGCCGCAGCTCCCCCGTGCATGGTCTGCAGCATGGGCGTCTCGACCTCGAGGTACTGCCGCTCGCTGAAAGTGCGGCGGAGCGAAGCCATGGTCTCGGCGCGCGTGCGCACCACCTGGCGGGCCTGGTCGCGCACGATGAGGTCGAGGTAGCGGTTGCGCATGCGCGTCTCCTCGGAGAGCTCCGAGTGCAGGTTCGGCAACGGCAGGATGGCCTTCGAGGCGATCTTCCACTCCGTGGCCATGATGCTCAGCTCGCCGCGGCGCGACGAGATGACCTCGCCGGCCACGAACAGGTGGTCGCCGAGGTCGACGAGTTCCTTGAAGTCGGCGAGCGACTCCTCGCCCACGTTCGCGAGCGAGAGCATGGCCTGGATGCGCGTGCCGTCGCCCGACTGCAGCGAGACGAAGCAGAGCTTGCCGGTGTTGCGGAGGAAGACCACGCGGCCCGCGATGCCGACCGTCTCGCCCGAGACCTCGTCGGCGGCGAGGTGGCCCCACTGCGCGCGCACGGCCGGGATGGTGGTGGTGATCGGCACGGCAACGGGATACGCCTCGGCGCCGGAGTCGTTGAGCTTGTCGCGCTTGGCGAGCCGCACGGCCTTCTGCTCGGAGACCTCCGCCTCGGCGGCGGCGAGCTCCTCGGCGGCGCGGGCCTCTGCGGCCGCGTCGTCGATGGCGCTGCCCGCCTCGGCGGCGACCGGGGCGGACGGGGTGTTCTCGGCGGGTGCTGCGGTCATTCCGAAGGGTCTCCTTGAAGTCGGGCCCAGTGTACCCGGCAGGGGCGGTGGCGAAGGGCATCGGCTATCGTCGTGGGATGACTGCGGAGAGGCGCTCGAGGCACCGCGCGACTCTGCTCGCGGGCATCGTGGCGGCGAGCGCGCTGCTGCTCACGGCCTGCACGGGTGGTGCGGGCGACACCGGATCGACGGTCGCCGGCACGGTCGCCCCGCCCGAGGCGAGCGCAGCGGCGCCGGCCGACGAGGGCAGTGCAGACGGGGGTGGTGCGGACGCAGACGGTGCCGACGCTGACAGTGCAGGCGAGGGCGGCGCCACCACGTGGGCGCCCGAACCGCTGCCGGGCAACGCCGTGCTCGCCACGGGCACCTTCGACTCCCCCGAGGGCGCCGTGGTGGGCAACATCGCGATCGTCACCGATGCCGAGCGCAACGTGGAGATCGTGCTCTCCGACTTCGCCCTCGACGGGGCCGCGCTCGGTGAGCGCCCCGTGCAGCTCACCCTGCTCTCCGAGCCCATCGGCGAGATCGGCTGCTACGACACCGCGGGCTACTCGTTCCAGCCCGCGCCGCCCACGGGCGACGCCGAGCAGCGCACGCCCATGGGGCCCATGGACGAGCTGCCGAGCGGGGATCCGAGCTTCCTCGACCAGGCCGTCGTGTACGCGGTCGCCGATCCGTCGACCCTGCCCGCCGGCTGCTACGGCGACACGGTGGCGATCGCCGACCTCGAGTGGCTGACGCCCCAGGATGTGCCCGACACCGAGGACTCGGGCATCCGCGCGGGCGCCACGGGCGAGGCGGTCTCGGACGAGGAGGGCCGCCTCACGTCGTACGTGGTGGAGGAGGGCGACACTCTCTCGCAGATCGCGGAGCGGTTCGGGGTGTCGGAGCAGGCGATCCTCTACCTCAACGCGGGCCGCATCGGGCAGGGCGGGGTGCTCGACGACGTGGAGGTCGCCGCGGGCGAGACGCTGAACCTCTCCCCTGCTGCGCGCTGACGCTGCGCTTCCAGGCGCCACGGGCTCAGGCACCGGGGCCCAGGCCGGGCGGGCTCAGGCGCCGAGGTAGATCGAGGCGTTGTCGATGAGGCGGGTGTCGCCCACGGTCGCGGCGATGATGACCGTGGCCCGGCCCGTGTACCCGTCGTCGACGGGCAGGAACGTGTCGGGGTGCACGATGGCGAGGTAGTCGAGCTCCACGAGCTGCTCCCCCATGGCCGCCGACTGGGCGGCCGCGAGCACGGCGTCGATGCCGCGGTCGGAGGCCGACTCGGCGGCCTCGAGCACGTGCGGCAGGGTCACGGCGGCGCGGCGCTCCCGCTCGTCGAGGAAGCGGTTGCGGCTCGAGAGCGCGAGCTCGTCGTCGTCGCGCACGGTCTCGACCACCTCGACGCGCACGGGCATGTCGAGGTCGGTGACCATCTGCTGCACGAGGAAGACCTGCTGCGCATCCTTCTGCCCGAACAGCACCACGTCGGGCCCCACGCTGTGGATGAGCTTCGCCACGACCGTGAGCACGCCGTCGAAGTGCCCTGGGCGGCTGCGGCCCTCGAACAGACCGCCGATGCGACCGGCCGTGACTCGAGTGGCGGTGAGGCCGCGCGGGTAGAGCTCGTCGACCTCGGGGGCGAAGACGAGGTCGGCCCCGTGGCCCGTGAGGGCCTGGATGTCGGCGTCGAGGTCGCGCGGGTAGCGGTCGAGATCGGACGGGTCGCTGAACTGCAGGGGGTTCACGAAGACGGAGACCACCACGAGGTCGGCCACCTCGGCCGCGCGCTCCACGAGGGCGACGTGGCCGGTGTGCAGGGCGCCCATGGTGGGCACGAGGGCCACGCGCAGCGGGCCGGCGGCCCGGCGGTCGGCGATGGCGGCCCGCACCTCGGCGATGGTCGTGACGACCGTGGGGGCTGCGGACGGACTGGATGCAGCCGGGCGCGATGCAGACGGGCGGGCGGCCATGGAGGCTTCGGTCACCGGGACTCCTTGGCTGTGCAGGGTGATGGTGCAGGCGGCCGCGTGGTGCCGGTCGCCACGACGATGTTACCGGCTCGTGCGCGGGTGGCTCACGCGGGGGCGATCCCGCCGGCGCGGGCGAGGGCGTTGTCGACGGCGGAGCGCACGAGGGGCGCGAGCACCCGGCCAGGATCGTCGATGCCGATGCCGGCCAGCAGGCTCGTGGCCTGGTCGACGATCGCCGTGGAGAAGGTCGTGGCGGTCTCGATGGCCTCGGCGTAGGCACGGCGGTCCTCCTCGGCGACGACCACGGGCTCGCCGCCCATCTCGACCACGAGGGCCTGCGCGATCGGCAGCACGGGGGCGGGCGCGGTGACCGCGAAGTGGGCTCCGGCGAGGCGGGCCACGTCGATGCTCGTGCCGGTGAACGACATCGCCGGGTGCACGGCCAGCGGGATGACCCCGGCGGTGCGAGCGGGAGCGAACACGTCGATGCCGTACTCCGCGGCCGTGTGCAGCACGAGCTGCCCCATCTGCCAGGTGGAGGTCTCGGCGAGGCCCGCGATGAGGGCGGGCAGCTCGGCCGAGGGCACGGCGAGCAGCACGAGCTCGCTGCGCTCGACGATCTCGGGGATCGTGAGCACGGGCACTCCCGGCAGCATCGCCTCGGCGCGGTCGCGGCTCGACTCGGAGATGGCCGAGATTCCCACCACGGCGTGGCCGGCACCGGCGAGCGCTGCACCGAGCACGGGCCCCACGCGGCCTGCGCCGATGATCCCGATCCCGAGCCGCCCGCTGCGTTCCGAGGGCCTCATCGCGTCTCTCCTTCGTTCTCGCCGGTGCCGGCCCCGAGCTGGGCGTCGGGCAAGCCTGAAGCCGCGGGCGGGGTGGCGGGTGGGGTCGCGCGGCGGAGGGTGGGGTCGGTGGGGTCTGTGTCGGCGGCGCGTACGGCGCTGCGGCCCCACTGCTCGAACGCCTCGGCTCCGTCGTCGCGGTCGACCGCGGCGATCCTCGAGCGAACGGGGCCCGCCACCGTGTGCACCGTGAGCTCCACGAGGCGGAGCGCCCGCAAAAGCGGCCCGTCGGTGAGGCGCAGGCTCTGCATGCGGGCGAACGGCACGATCGACAGGTGGCGCCAGATGAGGCCAGAGCGCAGCAGCACGGCGTCATCCGTGGTGGCGAACCCGGTGCGCCGCCACGAGAGCGGCTGGTAGGGCCACGACCTCCCCGGCACTCCCACGAAGCCCTCACCCCTCTTCGCCACGAGTCCCGCGAGCACGAGCTCACGCGTATGCTCCCCCGCGAGGCCAGGCAGCAGGAGGCCGAGCACCTTGCTCACGTCGTCGATCGTGCCGACGGGCAGCATGGTGGTGCTGGCCTGGGCGCTGCCCTCCCCCGCGGCGCCCGCCCGGTTGATCCGCACGGTCCACCAGCCGCTCGCTCGCCAGAGCAGGGGCTGGCTCACCTCGACGGCGTGGATGCGACCGGGCGGCAGGGTGTCGTTGCTCGTCGAGAGCAGGCCGTAGCCGATCCGAACCCCGTCGGAGGTGCCGGCGATGCTGTAGCGGAGCGACTTCGTGAAGCGGTTGACGTAGTACCCGCCCGCCGCGAGGGCCCCGGGGATGAGCAGGAACACCACGAACTCCTGCCGGCCCGTGAACCCCGCCACCACCACGGCGACTGCGGCCACGAGGATCGCTACGGTGACACCGCTGAGCAGGAGCGAGGCGATGAGGCGGCCGGGCGGGATGCGCACGATCGACTCCGGCGCCGCGATCGACGGATCGAGCTCGGGTGCGAGCAGCTCGCGCATCCGCTGATTCACGATGCCCGGGGCCTGCGGGTCGGCGCCCTGGCCTGCGCCTGCACTCGCCCCCACGGCTGCGCCCGAGCCCGAGCCCGCGCCCGCGTCTGCGTCTGCGCTGTCCAGGCCCTGCACCGACGGTGCCGCGCCACCCGCCGTCGGCCGCTCCGTGGCCTGCACCCCCGAGGCAAGCAGCAGCACCTCGCGCCGCAGCCGATCGGCGTCGGCGGAGCCGAGGTAGGAGAGCTGCACCTTCGCATCCTGACCGGCCACGCTCACGTCGAGCTTGGCTGCGCCGAAGAGCCTCGCGAAGAGCGGACGCGAGATGGCGACGCCCTGGATCCGATCGAGTCGCGCACGGCGGTGGGTGCGGAAGAGGATGCCGCTCTTCACCTCCACGACGTCGTCGCCCACCCGGAAGGTGTGCATGCGCCACGAGGCATAGAAGCCGGCGACGCCCAGCACGAGGCCGATGACGACCGCAGCGCCGACCCAGCCGAGGTGGCCGCGCTCGTAGGCGGTCTGGAACGGGTCATCGGGCAGGGAGGATCCGCCGAAGAGCAGCTCGACGAGTCGCTCGCGGAAGTTGGCGAGGGCGAAACCGAGCACCGCGAGCAGCGCGATGCCGCCACGGAGCAACGGGGTGGCGGGGTGCAGGCGGTGCCACTCGCCGTCGGCGAGGTCGTCGCGCGGGGCGGGGGTGGAGGCGGGGTCGGTCACAGCCCGACGCGCCGCGACTCGGCCAGCTCCACGAGCCGGTCGCGCAGCGCATCCGCCTCGGCCTCGGCGATCCCGGGGATGGAGACCCCCGTGGCCGCCGCTGCGGTCACGAACTTGAGCTCGGCGAGCCCGAGCGCGCGCGCCACGGGGCCGCGGTTCACGTCGATGAGCTGCATGCGGCCGTACGGCACCGAGACGACGCGGTGGAACATGATGCCCCGGCGGAAGACCAGGTCGTCGGCCCGCAGCCGGTACCCGATCGAACGCACCCGGCGGGGGGCGAAGGCGAGCGTGAGCACGCCGATCACGACGGCTGCGGCCAGGGCGGGCCAGCCGAACCACGTTCCCAGCATGATGAAGGGCACGGTGATGCCGCACAGCACGAGTGCGCCGATGGCGCTCGAGACCAGTTCGACGCCGAGGTACTTGGGGCTCACCCGCTGCCACTCGCCGCTCTCGAAGCCGGCCGGCGAACGCGTTCCCACCTCGGGGTCGGTCACGATGTCAGGCCTCCGTGTCGGGTTCGTCGGGCGGCAGGGTGCACAGCCTCTCGGCCACGAGCCCCGCCACGGCGAGCACGAGGCCCGACAGCGCGGCGGCGACGCACGGCCAGAGCGAGCCTACATCCGCCACGACCGGGCGACTCAGGAGGAACACGAGCACCCCAGCGCCGAAGCCCGCCATGAGGCTGCCGACGAGCGTGGAGGCCTTCGCGAGCACCACCACACGCATCGCCCGGAACGGATCGATCCTCGTGCTGGAGGCGCCTCGGATGGCCCGGCGGATGGGCAGCGCGAGCGCCACCACGATGGCGCCCACGACCGCGAGCGTGATGGCGAGGGTGATGGGCGGGATCAGCACGGGCTGGCCCATCGAGGCCAGTGCGACCTCGAGCACGAAGCCCACGGCGAGCCCCACGACCGCGAAGACCGCGATGGTGGCGGGGCGGGTGTGCCTCATCGCGGCTCCCCCGCGTACGGGCGGAGGGTCGACTCGGGGATGCGGCCCGCGAGCTCGTCGATGCGGCCGGCACCCGGGATGACGGCGTCGGGCGCGATCTCGAGCCAGGGCACGAGCACGAAGTCGCGCTCGGCCGCGCGGGGGTGCGGCAGGGTGAGGCGCTCGGTCTGCTGCATGATCGAGCCCATCGTGATGATGTCGACGTCGAGCGTGCGATCGCCCCAGTGCTCCTCGCGCACCCGGCCGTGCTCGTTCTCGATCCGGTTGACGACGTCGAGCAGGGCCTCGGGCCGCAGCGTCGTGCGGATGCGCGCGACGGCGTTGAGGTAGGCCGGCGCCTCGAGGTCGATGCCGGCGGGCTTGACCGCCGAGGTCTCGTAGAGGCGCGAGAGGGCGAGCACCTCGATGCCGGGCTCGGCCCGCAGCTCGTCGACGGCGGCGAGTATGGTGGACTCCCGCTCGCCGAGGTTGCTGCCGAAGGCCAGCACCGCGGGCAGCGCGGGCACGGCGGGCACCGGGGTGCTGCGGCGGGCGCGCTCGCGCTCGATCGTGATCGAGACGTCGCCGAACGGCACCGTGATGGGCGCGTCGGGCTTGTGCACCACGACCTTCACGCGCTCCACGGGCTCGTGGGCAAGCACGACTCCCGCGATCCGCTCGGCGAGCGTCTCGATGAGGTCCACCGGATCTGCGGCGACCGCCTCGGAGATCTCGAGGGCGAGATCGCCGTAGTGCACGGTCTTCGCGAGGTCGTCGCCGCCGGCCGCAGGTGTGGTGTCGAGCGCGAGCTCCACGTCGATCACGAAGCGCTGGCCGTTCTCGCGCTCGAAGTCGAAGACGCCGTGATGGGCGAACACCTCGAGCCCGGTGAGGGTGAGCAGGTCGAGCCCGATCCGCGAGGTCGCCGGAGCCGCCTCGGTGCGGTCGCCGCTGCCGGTCGCGGTCGCGGTCACGGCGTCCCCCGCGCGGTCGCCGCCGCTCACGGCTGCCCCGTGCGGCCGCGCTCCACGGCCGCCGCCACGTCGAGGGCGGCTGCCGTGCTCGACACGTCGTGCACGCGCACCCCCCACACGCCCTGGGAGGCCGCGAGGGCGGCCAGCACCGCCGAGGCGAAGTCCCGCTCGGAGGTCTGCGCCCCGCCCGGCACGAGCTCGCCCACGAACCTCTTGCGGGAGGCTCCGATGAGCACGGGCGGGCCGAGCGCCACGAGGCGGTCGAGATGGCCGAGCAGGGTCCAGTTGTGGCCCGACTTCTTGGCGAAGCCGAGACCGGGGTCGAGGATGAGGCGCTCGGGGGCCATGCCCTTCACGATGAGCTCGGCGGCGCGCAGCTCGATGGCACCCACGACCTCGCCCACGACGTCGCGGTAGCGTGCGAGATCGTCCATGGAGTCGGCGTGACCGCGCCAGTGCATCACCACGAACCGGGCGTCGGAGTTGAGGATGACATCATCCATGTCCGGATCGGCGAGCCCTCCCGACACGTCGTTGACGATGGAGGCCCCCGCCTTGAGGGCGGCCTCGGCGGTGGAGGCGTTCATGGTGTCGACGCTCACGGTGATGCCGCGGTCCACGAGGTCGCGCACCACGGGCAGCACCCGTCGCTGCTCCTCCGAGATCGGCACCCTCGAGGATCCGGGCCTCGTGGACTCGCCGCCCACGTCGATGATGTCGGCCCCGCGGTCGACCATGCCCACGGCGTGCCGCACGGCGGCGTCGCGGTCGAGCCAGAGTCCGCCGTCGCTGAACGAGTCGGGGGTCACGTTGAGGATGCCCATGATGGACGTGCCGCTCCGCCTCACCGCGTGCCACCGTCCCCAGGTCTCGTGCCGAGCAGTGCGATGAGCTCCGCCCGGGCCGCCGGCTCTGACAGCTCGCCCCTCGCCGCGAGGGTCACGGTGGTGCTGAGCGCCTGCCTGCGCCCCCGCGCCGAGACGCAGCCGTGCTTGGCCTCGATCACCACGAGCACTCCCCTGGCGCCGAGGCCGCGCTCGAGGGCCTCCGCGATGTCGTCGGTGAGGCGCTCCTGCAGCTGCGGGCGCGACGATGCGGATTCGATCACCGAGACGATGCCGCCGAGCCCCGCGAGCGCGTCGCCCGGCAGGTAGGCCGCGTGCACGACGCCTTCGAACGGCAGCAGGTGGTGCTCGCACATGGAACGGAACGTGATGTCGCGGAGGAGCACCGGCTGGGCGTCGCCCCGCACGGCCTCACCCGGCACTGCCTCGAACGGCGCGGCCTCGAACGTGGCGCCGAGCGCCTCGGCGGGGTCGCTGCCCACACCGGCGAACAGCTCGGCGTACGACTCCGCCACGCGCCGAGGGGTCTCGACGAGGCCCTCGCGCGCGCCGTCCTCGCCGATCGCCGCGAGGATCTCGCTGACGGCGGCCTCGATCCTCGCTCGGTCGACGCTCGGCACGGGCGGCTAGGCGGTGGCGGGGCGGGGGTTGATGACGGGCGAGCGCGTCGGCTTGGAGGGGGTCGCGTCGGGCTCGGGCTCCGACGTGACTCCGCCGTCGACGGCACCGGCATCGATCGGGGCCTTGGCGGGGAACGCCACGGGGGGCCGCGACGACACCGGGCGGCGCTCGCTCGAGAGCCACTGCGGGCGCGGCGGGAGGTGCTTGATGTCCTTGAAGAGCTCGGCCAGCTCGTCGTGGTCGAGGGTCTCCTTCTCGAGCAGCTCGGCGGCCAGCTTGTCGAGGATGTCGCGGTTGTCGTTGAGCACCTGCCAGGCCTCGTCGTGCGCGGCCTCGATGAGGTTGCGCACCTCGTTGTCGACCTGCTGTGCGAGGCTCTCCGAGTAGTCGCGCTCGTGGCCCATGTTGCGGCCGAGGAACATCTCGCCCGAGGCGGCCCCCAGCTTGACGGCACCGAGGCTGGCCGTCATGCCGTACTCGGTCACCATCTTCTTGGCGGTGCCCGTGGCCTTCTCGATGTCGTTGGAGGCACCGGTGGTGGGGTCGTGGAACACGACCTCTTCGGCCACGCGGCCGCCCATGGCGTAGGCCAGCTGGTCGAGCAGCTCGTTGCGGCTCACCGAGTAGCGGTCCTCGAGCGGCAGCACCATTGTGTAGCCCAGGGCGCGGCCTCGGGGCAGGATGGTGACCTTCGTGACCGGGTCGGTGTTGTTCATGGCGGCCGCCACCAGGGCGTGGCCGCCCTCGTGGTAGGCCGTCACGAGCTTCTCCTGGTCGCGCATGATGCGCGTGCGGCGCTGCGGGCCCGCGATCACGCGGTCGATCGCCTCGTCGAGCGCACGCATGTCGATGAGCTGCGCGTTGGAGCGCGCCGTGAGCAGCGCCGCCTCGTTGAGCACGTTCGCCAGATCGGCACCCGTGAAACCGGGGGTCTTGCGGGCCACGACCTCGAGGTCGACACCGGCGGCGAGGGGCTTGCCCTTGCCGTGCACCTCGAGGATCTTCTTGCGGCCGTTGAGGTCGGGGGCGTCGACGCCGATCTGGCGGTCGAAGCGGCCGGGCCGGAGCAGAGCGGGGTCGAGGATGTCGGGCCGGTTGGTGGCCGCGATGAGGATGACGTTCGTCTTCACGTCGAAGCCGTCCATCTCGACGAGCAGCTGGTTGAGCGTCTGCTCGCGCTCGTCGTGACCGCCGCCCATGCCGGCGCCGCGGTGGCGGCCGACGGCGTCGATCTCGTCGATGAAGATGATGGCCGGGGAGTTCTCCTTGGCCTCCTTGAAGAGGTCGCGCACACGGCTCGCGCCGACACCCACGAACATCTCCACGAAGTCGGATCCCGAGATGGAGTAGAACGGCACGCCGGCCTCGCCCGCCACGGCGCGAGCGAGCAGGGTCTTGCCTGTTCCGGGAGGGCCGTAGAGCAGAACACCCTTGGGGATCCTGGCACCCACGGCGAGGAACTTGGCGGGCTCCTTGAGGAAGTCCTTGATCTCCTCGAGCTCCTCGAGCGCCTCCTCGGCGCCGGCCACGTCGTCGAACGTGACCTTCGGCGACTCCTTCGAGACGAGCTTCGCCTTCGACTTGCCGAACTGCATCACGCGGTTGCCGCCGCCCTGCATGCCCGAGAGCATGAACCAGAAGAACGCACCGATGAGCAGGAGCGGGAGCAGGATGCTGAGGGCCGAGACGAACCAGCTGGTCTGCGGCACTTCGTCGTCGAAGCCGTCGCTCGGGTCGGCATCCGTGACCGCCGCCACGACCTCGGCACCGCGGGGGGCGACGTAGTAGAACTGCACCTTCTCGCCGTGCTCCTGGTCGGCGGTGGTGAGGGTCATGTCGACGCGCTGCTCACCGTCGATGATGGTGGCTTCGGCGACCTTGCCGCTCGAGAGGTAGGAGAGCCCCTCCTGCGTCGTGACCTGCTGGTAGCCGGCACTGGTGATCAGGCTGAACCCGATCCAGAGCGCGATCGCACCCAGCAGGATGTAGGGAATGGGAGATCGAAGGATGCGTTTCGCGTTCATGTCTCTTCATCGCTCTGGTGCCTGCAGGATCGGCACGGGGCTTGGGTCGTTGCCTCAGGGTACCCGTCGGCGACTGGACGCACCCTCCATGTTCCCCGTGGGCGTAAGTGCCGGAGGGCGCGAGGGGTCTGGCGCCGGGGCTCAGGCGTAGACGTGGGGAGCGAGCACGCCGATGGACTTGAGGTTGCGGTAGCGCTCGGCGTAGTCGAGGCCGTAGCCCACCACGAAGGCGTTGGGGATGTCCTTGCCGATGTACTTCACGTCGATCTCGACCTTCACGGCAAGGGGTTTGCGCAGCAGTGCGCAGATCTCCACCGAGGCAGCTCCGCGGCTCCGCAGGTTGGCGAGCAGCCAGGAGAGGGTGAGGCCGGAGTCGATGATGTCCTCGACGATGAGTACCTTGCGGCCCGTGATGTCGGTGTCGAGGTCCTTGAGGATGCGCACGACGCCGCTCGACTGGGTGCCTGAGCCGTAGGACGAGACCGCCATCCAGTCCATGTTGAGCTGCAGCGTGAGCTCGCGGGCGAGGTCGGCCATGACCATCACGGCACCGCGCAGCACACCCACGAGCAGCACGTTGTCGTCATCGGTGTAGTCGGCCTCGATCTGGCGGGCGAGCCCCGAGATCGTCTGGGCGATCTGCTCCTCGGTGAGCAGAACCTCCGTGATGTCGGATTCGATGTCGCTGACGTCCATTGGTCCCTATCCCTCGTGGTGTCCGGTGCGCGTGAAGACGAGCAGCGCCCCCTGCCGCACCACTCTAATCCCTGGCAGATCCACGCCCTTCTGGCCGTGCCAGTCGGTCACGAGCGCCGCCACCGCGAGCGTCTGCACGCGGCTCGGTGAGACACCGAACTCGCTCTCGACGACGTAGCGGATGATGCGGTTGCGCAGGGCGGGAGGGTTCGCCGCGAGCGCGCGTGCCGAGACGGCGATGCCGGCCTCGGCGTGCTCCACGAGATCCTCGATGGTCTCGGTGGCGATGTCGTGCAGCGTCTCGTCGTCCTCCCGCAGCTGTTCGGCGGTGCGGGCGAGGGCCTCGGCGATGCCGGGGCCGAGCTCGCTCTCGAGCACGGGCAGCACACTCTGGCGCACGCGCACGCGGGAGAAGCGATCCTCGAGGTTGTGGGGGTCGTGCCAGGGGTCGAGGCCGGAGTCGGCGCAGAACGCCTCGGTGGTGGCGCGACGGATGCCGAGCAGCGGGCGCATCCGGGTGCCGGTGACGGGCGCCATTCCGGAGAGGCTGGCGGCGCCCGCCCCCCTCGCGAGGCCGAGCAGCACGGTCTCGGCCTGGTCGTCGAGGGTGTGGCCGAGGAGCATGTGGTCGGCGCCGGTGGTTCGGAGGGCTTCGTCGAGGGCGGCGTAGCGGGCGGTGCGGGCGGCGGCCTCCGGGCCTCCCGCGGCGGCTCGACCGTCGGTTCGCCCGTCGGCCCGCCCGTCGTCGACGGAGACCCTCACGACGCTCACCGGACCGAGGCCGAGAGCGCGCGCCTGGCGGGCCGCGCGCTCGGCCACCGCATCCGAACCCTGCTGCAGACCGTGGTCGACGATCACCGCACCGGCACGTCTCCCCGACCGCTCCGCCTCGAAGGCGGTCGCCGCGGCGAGGGCCAGGGAATCGGGCCCGCCGCTCAGCGCCACGAGCACGAAAGCGGCGTCGGCCTGCTCGAGTCCCTGCCGCACGGCACGGCGCACATCGGCGATCGCGGGCGTGAGCCGGGGGCGGCGGCCGGGCATCTGCATCCAGTAACGTTATTGCAGTTTCCGGCGGCGCATCCTGCGCACGCCCGGGCCCATGACACACACGTAGGGAGCACCATATGGCCGAGTACGACGTCGTCGTCGAGATCCCCAAGGGGAGCCGCAACAAGTACGAAGTCGACCACGAGACCGGTCGCGTCTACCTCGACCGCGTGCTCTTCACGAGCTTCGTGTACCCCACCGACTACGGGTTCTTCGAGAACACCCTGGGCCTCGACGGCGACCCCGTCGACGCGCTCGTGCTGCTCGAGTACCCCGTGTTCCCCGGCGTGGGTGTGAAGGTGCGCCCCGTGGGTGTGCTCAACATGAGCGACGAGGCCGGCTCCGACGCCAAGGTCGTGGTGGTGCCCCACAAGGATCCGCGCTGGGCGCACATCCAGGACATCTCTGACGTTCCGGAGCAGACCCGCAACGAGATCGAGCACTTCTTCGCCCGCTACAAGGACCTCGAGCCCTCCAAGTGGGTCAAGATCGAGGGCTGGGGCGACGCCGCAGAAGCCGACGCCATCATCCAGGCAGGCATCACGAAGCTGGCCGAAGAGGGCTCTCACTAGCCCTTCGAGTCCAGAAGCGCAAACGTCGCGGCAACCGCCTCCCAAGGCACTCCGGTTGCCGCGACGTCCGCTTTTCTTAACCCACTCGACCTAAGTCAGACGGTCGGGGTCCCTTCCCCACACGTTCGCACTGGTCCGAAGGTGATGGGCCGTACTCGACGACCCAGGGTGACGGCGCGGCCGCGAAGCGACCGCACCGGAACATGTCGCCTGCGCCGGGCGGGGACCGGCGCAGACTGGAGACAGCCGCGCGAAGCACGGCTGCCTCCAGCAGCTAGAAACCCACGTAGTTGCGCGGGTTCTGCGATGTGCCGTTCACGCGGGTCTCGAAGTGCACGTGGCAGCCGGTGGAGGATCCCGTGGTGCCGGCGTAGGCGATGAGCTCGCCACCGCCCACGTCTTGCCCGTAACCCACCACGAGCGAGCTGTTGTGGCCGTACACGGTGGTGAGGCCGCCGCCGTGGTTGATGGTGACCGAGTAGCCGAGGCCGCCGTTGTAGCCGGACTGGATGACCGTTCCCGCCGCCGCCGCGTAGACGGGCGCGCCGCACGTGCCACCACCTGCCTGCACGAGGTCGATCCCGGCGTGCAGTCGGTTGACGCGGGCGATGGGGTGGAAGCGCATGCCCCACTCCGAGGTCACGCGCCACGCGGAGAGCGGCGCACCCCAGCCGGAGACCGACACGGGAGGCGGACCTCCGCCTGCCTCCTGCCGTGCGGCGTCCTCGGCGGCCTTGCGGGCGGCCTCGGCGGCGCGAGCGGCCTCCTCGGCCTTGCGTCGCTCCTCCACGCCCTTCTCGTACTCGGCCACGGTCTGAGCCGTCGCCGACTGCAGAGCGGCGAGCTGCGCATCCAGCACCACACGCTGCGCCTCCTGCTCGGCCAGCAGGTCCTCCGCCGCCGCCTGGGCCGCCACCGCGGCGTCGAACGCCTCCTGGGCGGTGACCTTGAGCGCCTCGAGCTCGCCCTCGGCGATGTCGGCCTGCTCGGTGAGCGACGCGGCGGTGTTGCTGTCCTGCGCGGCGCGCTCGTAGAGCTTGCCCGTGGTCTCGGAGAGGCGGCTCATGGCGCCGAGCTGGTAGAGCAGGTCGTCGGAGTCCTCACCCGACACGAAGAGGTTGAGGGAGAGGTCGCCGCCACCGGTGCGCGTGAACTGGCTCACCAGCATGCCGGCCTGCTTGTTCGACGCCTCGGCCCTCGCGGTGGCTTCCGCGGCCTGGGCGGCCAGCTCGTCGGCCCGGAAGACCGCGGTGTCGTAGGCGTCCTGAGCAGCGGAGTACTCGTCGGCCTTCAGGATGGCGAACTCCTCGGCGGCCTGCAGCTCGGCCTGCGCGGTGTCGATGAGCGCGCGGATGTTGGCCACCTCGGCGTTCTTCGCCTCTTCGCTGCCCTTGGCCGCCAGCACGTCCTCCCAGGTGGGGTAGTCGGCCGCGAAGGCCGCGCCACCCTCGCCCCGCAGCACGTCGACCGCCACGAGACTCGCCGCGAGCGTGAGGGCCGCGACCCAGCGGGTCGCCCGCCTGCGGCCTTTACGGCCCCGTTCGGTGGTGCCGGAGGGGGTGCGTCGGGTGGTGCCTGTGCTGGTGGACGTCATCTGGATCATCCGAACTCGATGCCCTGCGCCGCCATGAACGGTCGGGGGTTGATGGCGGTGCCGTTCTCGCGCACCTCGTAGTGCAAATGGCAGCCGGTGGAGTTGCCCGTGGTGCCGGCGTAGGCGATCGGCTGACCGACCGAGACGTAGGCGCCGTTGCCCACGAGCAGCGTGGTGTTGTGGCCGTAGGCGGTGGCGATGCCGCCACCGTGGTCGATGCGGATGAAGTTGCCGTAGCCGCCGTTGTAGCCCGCGTAGTTCACGAGACCCTCAGCGGCGGCGTAGACGACGGCGTCACAGGTGCCGCCGTTGTACACCAGGTCGATGCCCGAGTGCAGGATGTAGGCGCCCGAGACGGGGTTGACGCGCATGCCGAACTCATCCGAGGAGTGCGAGCCCGGGAACGGGCTCGCCCATCCGCTCGCCGCGATGAAGGGGAGCGTGGGCAGACCGGCCGCAGCAGCCGCCCTGGCCGCTTCGGCACGCGCGTTGACGCCGGCCTGGAAGTCGGCCTCGGTGGCGACCCGGTTCTCCTGCAGCACGGTGAGCTGGGTCTGCAGCTCGACCTGGTGGTCCTGCTGCTCCTGCAGAGCGGTCTCGGCGGCGAGCTGGGCCGCGACGGCCTCGTCTCGCAGGCGCTCGGCCTCGGTGGCGAGGCCCTTCAGTTCGTCGCGCGCGACCTCGGCCTGGGCGGTGAGGGCCTCTGCCGTGTTGCTGTCCTGCTCGGCCTGGGCGTAGATCTGCGAGGTCTTCTGGGTGAGCTTCGACATCGTGCTCAGCTGGTAGAGCAGGTCGCTCGACACCTCGCCGCCCACGAAGAGGTTGACGGTGAGGTCGCTGCCGCCCGAGCGGGAGAGCTGGGCGGCGAGCTGGCCGGCCTGCTTGTTCGACTCGGCCGACCGCGCCGTGGCGTCGGCGGCCTGGGTCTCGAGCTCGGTGGCGCGGAACTCGGCGGTGTCGTACTTCTCCTGAGCCACCTGGTACTCGGTGCCTCGCTGCACCGAGACGGCCTGCGCATCCGCAACGGCCGCGTTCATGCCCTCGATGAGGCCCTGGATGCGCGTGACCTCCTCGGACTTCGCCGATTCGTTCGCCTGGGCGTTCTTCACGTCGTCCCACGTGGGGTACTCGTCGGCGTAGGCGGGGCTCGAGGTGAGGCCGGTGAGCGCGACCAGCGTGGCTGCGACGGCGAACGCCATCGCCCCGTGCCTCAGACGCCACGGGCGGGAGGGCCTGCTGGCGGACTTCTCGGTGCTCATGTTCCCCTGCCGTACCTGTTTTGCCGAGCAAATTTCCACAGTGCTCTTCTGTAACATCTGTCACAGTGCTCCGGCGAATCTAACGCGGGCGGGCGCAGAATGCACGGACATTCCCCCGAATTTGCTCAACTGGTCGCGAATTGGAGACTGTGCAGGAGTTGTGGCATACTCGATGAGTTGTCGCCGCGGCCCCATCGTTTAGCGGCCTAGGACGCTGCCCTTTCACGGCGGTAGCACGGGTTCGAATCCCGTTGGGGTCACGATGGCCGGTGTGAAAGCACCGGGCTGACAACACATACAATAGGAACAACACATAAGGCCCTGTAGCGCAGTTGGTTAGCGTGCCGCCCTGTCACGGCGGAGGTCGCGGGTTCAAGTCCCGTCAGGGTCGCAAGGCGTGAAGCCCTTCCACATCGGAAGGGCTTTTCGCTAGAGATCAGCCAGAATCGCGGTTCGTGTGTTGATTTCGGCTCTGTAGCTCAGTTGGTAGAGCGCACGACTGAAAATCGTGAGGTCACGGGATCGACGCCCGTCGGAGCCACTGGAACCCCCGCCTAGCTTCTACATGGTGGGGGTTTCTTGCATCTCCGATAGATTCTCGGTGTCTTCGATGACTGAATCACTCGTCGCGGCGGAGCAGCCGCCGATTCCGTTCCCCCAGCCGCTGCTCGTGTCACCCGCGGAGCCGTTAGATGAGCTGCGGGTACTTGGCCAGCGCGTCGGTCGGCAAGGCCAGCACCGAGATGATCCCCGCCAAGTCAATCTCGTCGGTGACGACGAAGCGCGAGGATCGAGACGCCCTCGAATGCTTCGCCGCCGGCGAGTTCACTCGGAGGATGATCTGCAACACCGAGTTCGGGAGAGCGCCGAGGACCTGGCCGACGTCCTTCGTCGAGATGCCCCAATAGCCGTCCCACGAGTCGATGGGACGCACACGCGGATCGTGGCGACTGCGCCGTCGCCTGTCGGCGCGGGGGTGGTTACCGCGTTGAAAAACTCGAGCTTCGACTTCGGAAGGGGCTTCTCACCCCAGAAGCGGTGGGCGCCCTTGGCGTGCTGATTCATGCTGCCTCCTCGGTGCAGGTCGTGCGGTGCTGGTGTCCGTCACAGGCAGGCCGAATTTCTCACGGAGGTAAACCTCGAGCGGTTCGTCGTACTCGATCGCGCCGGAATCCAGAAGCGACCGGATCGCATCAGCACTGACAGGCTGCTGTTCGCCGATCGTCGCAGGAATGATTCGCGGCGCCGGTTGGGTCGGACCCCACATCATCTACGGGCTCATCGTGCTTCAGATGTCGCCGGTAGGCCGTGTCGGTGCCACAAGGGGCCTTCGGGTTGCTCACTGGGCCCTCCAATTCCCCCGCAGCCCCGAATTTACCCTCGGAGAGAGCTGCCAGGACCGCGCGGGAGGTTGGCACCGAAGGGGTGGTGCTGGATTTATTCAGGCCTCGGGCGGCTGACGTCGTGCCATCATGTCGGCCCTGCGCGCGTCGGCCACGTAGACGTCGTCGAGGACGAACCGGGCGATGGTGAGTGCGTCATCGGCATCCTCTTGGGTGGGGATGTCGTCGATGTCGCCGTGAGCCATGTCGTTGCCAAGGATGCGTAGCGCATGGGCCATGTCCTTCGTGCCTCGACGTACGTGACCTTCGTCGAAGAGCTTGTTGATCTTCTGCACGAGAGTGCCCGTTCCTACGCCTCGGTCCTTCGCGGTCGCCTCGATGACGCTTCGGACGAGGAGGAGGACGCCGCGGTAAGCACCGATGCTGAATGCGTCGTGCGCTTCCTTGTAGAAACCAGCGACTCCATCTGGGATGAAAGCGGTGTCAACTGGGCGCATAGGCGGTGGGGACCAGGAGTCGATGCTCATAGCTTCTCCCTCTGTCACGACGTCGCTGCCGGAGAGCATGCTGCCATTGACCAGGCGGCGATCAGCAACTCGGCTGACACCGTACGCGGAGTTGAAGCGCTGACATGCATCGCAGGTAGCTGAAATCTCGAGCCGATAAGAATGCCGACTTGTTTGCTGGACGAGATCAAGGCTGTTTACACGCCCGGCTCGCGCTGTGAAATGAGTCTGATTACCGCAGAAGGCGCAGGTTCCGGAGAGCATGAGCTCATCCTGGCAGTCCGCCTTGGCCCGGTCTATGCGGCAGCTCTGGCCGGTAACGCATACGGCATCGGCGTTTTTCGCTCTGCGTCAGTGAGTGCGGTGGAGACGACGACCTCGTCGGCGGTGATGCGTCGTCCTGGAGTGCTCGCGGTGTGACGATGCGGCGGGGGTGAAGCCTCGCCTCGTTGCCTCGGCCATGCCCTCCTGCTTGGTGCGGGCGAGGAGGACGATGCGCCACTCGGGCGGGGGTGCGACATCGGTGGCTTCAGTGGGTGTGGTGGCGGGCTCTCCGTGCGCGATGACGACGTCGACGTGCTGGCTGGTGTTCACGGGTGCTCCCAGTCGTCTCGGGCGGTAGTAGCCGCTGATGATGCCGCGGGCCATCTGTTCGCAGTCGTCCCGGTTCTCGTAGCCCCGGCCGTCGTCGGTGGCGATGGTGTGGCCGTTGTCGGCGACGACGCGCCAGGCCCCAAGCTGGTCGGTGCGCTTGTACACGTCGAGGTGCAGCATGCGTTCCTCCTCGCGGTCCGGTGGCGGCCCAGATCTCGGCGGGCGCGTAGTTCCCCTTGCCGCTGTTGCAGGACAGGTGCATTGGGACGAGGAACGGTCCGACGAGGCGGCCGCCGTAGTCGAGTGCGTCCGGGTGGTCGGCGGTGAACGACATGCGTTCGCCGGCTGGGATGGAGGTGTCGATGGGTTGCCCGCATCCCTCACCGTGGGTGATCCGTACCCGCAGGGCAGGTTGTCGACGGCGGTGCGGCGCTTCAGCGCGGCCTGCTGTCGGTGGTAGGCGCGGTAGGCCCTTGCCGTCGCGGATACTGCGGTTGCTCATCGGCCAGACATAGTTTCGCGCCACAAAACTGGAGATGTCGGTGCACTGCGCTAGCGTCCGAAGAGGCTCCGCATGGTGCGGGTCGGATTGGAAAGAAAATCATGGGCAAGGGAGACGCTACGGCGGCGCTGTACTCGGAGATCGAGCGAGTTGCGAAAGCTATACCCACCATCGGCGGCGCAGCGCACCAGGCGCGAGCCGTGTTGGCTCTCGCGCAGGCGTACCGTGCGGTAGAGGGCGGTGAGCAGCCGTCGTCGTTGCCCGCAGACGAATGAGCCCATGGGAGCAGCTTCGTGGTTGCTCCCTCGCGAGGTGGTGTCGGGGCCCTCGCATTGAGGCACCCGCCTCGAGGGGCTTCCGCTCCGGTCGCCGTGCCGCGGGTGAGGCGGGCTAGGCGCGGTACACAGCTAGGAGGGTTCGCGGTCTCGCACCCGGGATCGGATTCGGCCGCCTCGGTGGGGGTGAGGGGCGCATGTCGGTGCGTGTGGAGGGCACCGCGAAGCTGGTACTCGAAAGGACCCCCACCGTAGAGAGGGGGCGGTGACGCGGACCATGCGGCACCAGTCCTTCACTGTGGTCGCCATCTTCGCGTAATCGAAGGGGGCGTCACCGTCGATGAGGTTCCGGGTCGAGGGCAGTGACGCGGACCCTGCGGACGTGTTCGTCGATGGGTTCACCGCGGCGTACAGCTGCTCCAGGAGGGGTGCCTCCTCGATGGAGTGGATCATAACGAGCACACCTTCGTCGGTCTTCTGGGTGAAGTGATCGACGTCGGGGCGGGTGAGGGCTTGGACTGCGGCGAGGAGGTCTGTGTGTTTGGTCATGGGGTCTCCTGCGTTGGGGAGACTCGCACTCGGAGCCGGGTCAGGATCTCTTGGGGCGTGGTGTGGCATTCGCATCCCTCACGGAAGGCGTGCCCGAACGGTGTCCAACTGCAGGACCTCTTGCATCGGTGCTGGTGTCGTGTTTGTGTGAGGTGAGAGCGTGGATACCGGCGTTGAACGTGCCACGGAACGTTATGCGGCGCTCCTACCGTGGCATGTGCACGGGCACGCGGTGGGCTCATCATTCGCGATGTCCCAGCCTGTGCCGTCGCAGTCGCGGTGCTTCCCTGCGAGACAGTCGGGGTCGGTGGTGATGTTGCTAATCATCAGTTCTCCTTTCGCTGGCACTGTCGGGGGCTGGTGGTCCTTCGGTCAGACATGGGAGGATCATTCCCGGCAGCCGGGGGTGAGCTGCCGCCCACGTACATAGGGAGTCGCTTGCCGTGACCGACTGGCAGCAATTTGTCGCAGCACTCATCTCTGCGCTGGCCTGGCCTGTGGCAGTAACCACACTCTTGCTGGTGTTCCGCTCCCAGGTCGTTGCGGTGGTGAAGGGGCTGCTTTCGCGAATTGACGATCTGTCGGAGTTGAAGATCGGCAACAATGCGGCGACCTTCAAGCGGCAGGCCGCGGAAGCTGGCGCATCGGTCGCGCAGTTGAACGAGGCAACCGGAGCTGGACACGGGGATGGCGGTGCCGGCGGCTTGCCATCCGCTACAAAGAGTGAGAACGAAGAGCGTGCGCAGCGCGTGGCAACTCTGGCAGAGGTAGCTCCGCGAGAAGCAGTAATTGAGTCCTACATCGACGTCGAACGTGCCGTCTCTCGCTGGCTCATGGCGAAGGGCTTCCAATACAAGGGCAGCCCTACCGCAGCCCTTCGCCGGAACAATGAGATTCCGGTAACGGTCCGAAGGTCGCTCTCCGTCATCTCCGATCTCCGCAATAGAGCTGCTCACAGTGCGGACTTCAGCATCACCTCTTCCGCGGCTATCGAGTACGCGAATGCATCTGACGAACTCATTCGATACTTCGAAACAGACCTCGAGAGGTCCAACTAAGAACCGATCAAAATGGGACTCCGTCTCCATAGCTACTCCCTCCCGCCCACGGCTCATCGGCGGCCGACGGGGTGGTCTCCCACTGCTGCTCCTCGCGGGGCGCCAGGGTTCCGCTGCTGGCGCGGACCACGGCCGCGGTCGCGTAGCGGAGTGAGGGGCCGACCTCGTCGACCTCGAGTTCGGTGCTAGTGCGCCTGTCGCCCTCCTTGGTCTCGTAGGAGCGCTGCCGCAGGCGACCGGTCGCGACGACGCGGCTGCCCTTCGTGAGTGATCCGGCGACGTGCTCAGCGAACTATCGACAACGTTCTCGACGATCACGAGGCGGTAGCGGTGGTAATCGATGAACTTGAGCACGTCGAACATCAGCAGCCACGAGCGGGCCTTCGCATTGTCGGACAGCGGGTCCTCGAACAGTCCTTCCCTCGATCGGGGGCTCTGCGATGCCGCTGGCCTGCGACCATTTCGTACTCTCCGGCGAGGTCCAGAGCCTGTCGGTCTTCGGAAAGAACGACGGTCGCTCCTGATGGAGGTCGACCACAGCATGGTCGGTGTCTGGGTGGTTGAGGTTATGGATGTCGGTGACGAGCTGCCAGTGGTTCGCGGCGATCTTGATCTGGACGCCCGGGATTTGGGTCATGCCTGTGGATCAGCCGCCGGCGCCAGCGAACAGGTCGGTGACGGTAATCATGCGGTGACCGCCAATACAGTGAGGGCATGAAGCAAACGATGCTGGTCGTCGACGGAAGCCAGATTGTGCTCGCCGATGACGTCGACATTCCTGCCCTGCAGGAGCGTATCGCCCGACAGATCCAACTCGGAGGCGGGCACCTCATGCTCCAAGCCGCTGATGGCAGCGAGCCAGGCATTTTCTTCTCCAAGGCCCTCAAATTCCATTTCGAGACCTTGGACGAGTTCAGCTAATTGGATCGCCGCAGCTAGAGTTCGGGCGTGCACATCTGGAACCTGGCTGCAATCTTCAACGATCAACTCGTTCGAGATGCTTTCCTTCTCATTTCGGGGGCCTTGCTCACACTCGGGGGCACGCTGCTGCAGTGGTGGCTGGCGGGAAAGCGCGAGAAGCTCAAAGAAGCTCGGGAGGATGGCATTCGTGAGCGGGAGCGCCTCGACGCCCTGCAGGATGCGAGGGACGAGTTCGGAAGAGCCAACGCGCGCACCGTCCTGACGAAGGTCACTGAGATGAGTGCAGAAGTTCGCTTTGAGGCCAGGCCGGCAGACGGGCGCTTCGAGTTCGACGCCACCGACGTCGATGCAATCGCCGTCGGTGGCAAGCTGATTTCGGACAAAAACGTTCGGCAGTGCGTCCGCAGGACCGCGCAAATCATCAACTCGATGGGGCCAGCTGAACCACACCTGACTGAACCCATTTACCGGGTCCAAAAGAAGCTGTTGTATGCCGTCGAGACTTACGTGGCGGCGTACCTGCGTATGGACGATGTTCTGCCTGAAGGGCAGCTGAAATACGTCTTGGATCATTACAAACTCGTCGACGACGCTTGGAATAGCGGCGACGCCACCGGTCAGACGTTCGAGCTTTAATCTTCGCTGGTTGCCGGTCTCACCGAGGACGGTCTTCCAGCGGGCGGTGTCCCTGTTGGGATCGATCGCTCCCCCGTTGTATGCGAAGAGCGGGCCGCAAGTATTCGGGTCCATGGTCTCGATGCGGCGTTCGATGATAGAGCGCAGCGGATCGACGAGGGGGATGACTCGCCAGCCTCAGTTCTACTTGGGGCGGTCCAGAAGAGGCCGCCTTCGATGGGGCGGTAGTCCTAATTGGCGGGGTCGTCGAGGCGGCGGTCGCAGTCGGTCCCACGGATGCGCTTGCACCTGTAGATGGGTGTGCCGTCGGCTCTGCGGGTGGATGTGCCGCAGCCGTGGGCCCAGATGATGCGTTGCGGTTGCCAGTGCAGTTCGAGGTCGTCTCCGACTCGGTCGAGCCCAAGGCCGATGACTTCGCCGCGGCGGGCGCCGGTGCGAGCGCTCTTGAGTTTAATGCAGCGACATCAGCGGACCCATTCGCTTTCTGACGTTGGGTATGCAATATTGGGATCTCAAGTCGCAACGGATTCGGGACCGGATGCGGTGGATCCTCTTCGTGAGGATGGGATGGATGCGGCACCGCGGCTCAGCCAGGTGCCGCATTCGCTTTTCCCGGGCTCTGCGGCGGCGGTCGATCGAGTCCCTCGCGATGTCGGGGGTGCGCGGCATACTGGGCGCATGGCGAAGCAGGGAGCCGGGTGGTCGAGGGCTGCCGCGCGCTCGCTGATGGCTCGGAGGCTCGCGATGCAGTGGGTGGCTCCCCCGCTGCCTGCCCCCCGCGCGGGTGATGACGCCGAAGCGCGCACCGAGGTCGTGGCGGGCGCTGAGCCGATCGAGGCGGGTGCCGCGCCGATCGGGGCGGGCGCTGCGTCGGTTGGGGCGGGTGCTGCGCGGATCCGGCGGGTGGTCGGGCGGATGCTGGCCGTGCAGGCTCAGGATTTCGGGCAGGCCGTGTGGGCGCTCGGGGTGCGGAGCGCGGGGAGCACGCTGCGCGACGTGGAGGCGGCGCTCGACGCCGGGTCGGTAGTGCGGTCGTGGCCCATGCGGGGCACTCTGCACTTCAGCACGCCAGACAATCTGCGGCTCATGCTCTCGATCACCGCTGCGCGCACCATCCGGAGCATCCTGCCGCGGTATCGCGAGCTGGGGCTGACCGAGGAGATCCACGCGCGGGCTCGCGAGCTGGCACTCGCCGAGCTGGGCGGGGGTGGGCGGGCGAGTCGCGAGGAGTTCTTCGCGCTGCTCGCCGCCGAGGGCATCGACCCGGGTGGGCAGCGGGGCACGCACGTGATCGGGCGACTCGCGCACGACGGCGTGGTGTGCTGGGGGCCGACCGCCGCGGGGCGTCAAAAGCTCGTTCTCTTCGACGAGTGGACTCCGCCCGGCCCCGGTGCGGCGGTCTCGCAGGGGGTGGCCGACGCGGCGGCCGATGATCCGCGGCGCGATGCGGCACTCGGCGAGTTCGTGCTCAAGTACTTGGCCGGGCACGGGCCGGCCACGCTGAAGGACTTCTGCTGGTGGTCGAAGGTCACCGTGGCCGACGCCCAGCGAGGTCTCGCAGCCATCCGCGACAGGCTGTCGCTCGAGCACATCAACAACTCCGAGTACTGGACCGTCGCAGCCCGAGGCGAAGCAGCGGATGAAGCGCCGGCCGCGGAGGCGGTTGACCGGGCCGGATCCGAAGCGGGCGGGCGGGCCGGACGCGAGGGCGATGGGCAGACCGGTTCCGAGGCTGGCGGTGGGGCCGTGGCAGGCGCAGCGGGCGTGGATGTCGCGGAGGGCACTGCGGGGAAAGCGGCGGCGTTCTTGGTGCTGCCGGGATTCGATGAGTTCCTGCTGGGGTACCCCGAGCGGGTTCCGGCCGTGGCCGCCGAGTACGCGCAGCGGATCGTGCCGGGCAACAACGGGGTCTTCCTGCCGATGCTCGTGGCGCACGGCACCGTGGTGGGCACGTGGCGGCGACGGATCACCCCCGCCGGCGTCACCCTCACCACCGTGCCGTTCGAGCCCCTCTCGGCGAACGCCCGCGCCGGCTTCGCACGAGCCCTCCGCAGCTACGCCCGCTTCCTCGACCTGCCGCTCACGCTGAAGGACGGCGACGATGGATGACCGGCACGCATGGCTCCTGGGGTCTTCGCTCACGGTGGAGGGGACGGCGACGATGGGTGACCGGCACGCGTGGCTCCTGGGGCTGCCGCTCGCGGTGGAGGTGGGCGCCCGTGGGTGACGTGAGGGGCCTCGAGGGGCGGTTCGGGCTGGCGAGTGGGCGATCCGCGGGGGTGGCCGTCGATCCGCTCGTGCCGGGATCGTGGGTGCTGTCGATAGAGGGCGTCGATCAGTCGCACGTCGACCTCGGCGATCCGGGGTCGCTCTTCTACGACTACGTACGGCGGATCGGCGCCGTCATCGACCGCATCGATCTGCCAGGGCGCCCGCTCACCGTGGTGCACCTCGGGGCCGGGGCGCTCACGCTCGCCCGCTACGTGCAGGCCACCCGGCCGGGCAGCGAACAGCTCGTGGTGGAGTATGAGCGCGGCCTCGTCGACGCCGTGCTCGAGCGCCTGCCCGTGCCGGCGGGCACGCACCTCACTCTCCGCGAGGGCGACGCCGCGGCCGTCGTGGCCGACCTGATCGCCCCTGATGGCAGCGCCCAGGACGGCAGCGCCCAGGACGGCAGCGCCCAGGATGGTGGCGCATGGGCGGGGCGGGTTGATCTGGTGGTCGACGATCTGTACAGCGGGCTCACGACGCCCGCGCATCTCACGACGCCGGAGTGGTACTCCGCGGTCGGCGGGCTGCTCGGGCCGCGCGGGATGCTCGTGGTCAACGTGGCCGACGACGACGGGCTGCCCGGCGTGCGCAGCAGGCTCGCGGCGATCGCACCCGCTCTGCCGTACCGGCTCGTGCTCGGCCCGACCTCGGTGCTGACGGAGGCGCAGGCCGGCAACGCCGTCATCCTCGCCTCGCGCGACCCGGCCGTGCTCGACCTCGCCGACGACCTGCGCCGGGCGGGCCCGCATCCCAGCGCCGTGCTCGACGCCCACGACCTCCCCTTCCCCGGCTCTGCCGCCGCTTCCCACGCCCCCATGCCCAACGACAGATTTCCGTCCGGTGACACCGGCGACCCGTGTGATGCCGCCACGCCCGACGACCGCTCCCCGTCCGGCGAGACACGCGGCCCGAGCGACGCCACCACGCCGACCGACCGCTCCCCGTTCGGCGAGACACGCGGCCCGAGCGACGCCACCACGAGTGCCACCGCGCCCGTGACCGAGACACCCACGAGAGGACGGTGAGCACCATGTGCGGCCGATTC
The DNA here is from genome assembly GCF_041927495.1 of Herbiconiux liukaitaii. Classification (NCBI taxonomy): domain Bacteria; kingdom Bacillati; phylum Actinomycetota; class Actinomycetes; order Micrococcales; family Microbacteriaceae; genus Herbiconiux; species Herbiconiux liukaitaii. Next base: position 126,668 of record NZ_JBHFHG010000007.1, read on the forward strand.
AGCATGAGCGCCGAGACCGACGAGCTCATCACCGAGTTCATCGCCCGCGGCGGCACCCTGGAGGAGTGGCGCCCCTCCTACAACGTCGCGCCCACCGAGCTCTCGCCGATCGTGCGCGAGCGCGTGGTCGACGGGGAGATCGTGCGGGAGGTCGACGCCGCCGCCTGGGGTCTCAAGCCCGCGTGGGCGAAACCGGGAGGGCCGGCCCCCATCAACGCGCGTCTCGAGAGCGTGTCCACGAACGGGCTCTTCCGCGGGGCCTTCGCCCAGCGGCGATGCCTCGTGCCGATGAACGGCTACTACGAGTGGGAGGCGACCCCGGAGGGCAAGCAGCCGCACTTCATCCACGGTCCAGAAGACCTGCTGGCCGCCGCCGGCCTCTACGAGCTCAAGAAGGGCGACGACGGCTGGCACCTGAGCTTCACCGTCATCACCCGCGAGGCCGCCGATGCCTCGGGCGAGGTGCACGACCGCATGCCCGTGTTCCTCACCCCCGACACCTGGGACGACTGGACGAGCCCCGCCAAGATCGACAAGCCCGACGAGAAGCAGGAGCTCGTGGCCATGCTCGACCGCACCTCGCTGGCGGTGGCGGCGACCATCACGACCTACCCCGTCTCGAAGCGCGTCAACAACGTGCGCGACACCTCGGTGGCGAAAGACGACCGCACCCTCATCGAACCGCTCGCCAGCTGACGCGACGCCCCGCACCCGCACGCAGCAAGCGGGACGCGGGACCGGGCACGCAGCACGCGGGACGCGGCTCCTAACCCGACGCCTGGCGTTCGGGGCGCCCGGCGCCCGAAAGTGGCCGGACGCGCCGTGGGACCGGTCGCACTTGCGCAACGCGCGCTCCGTGCTCGACTGGGGGCATGGCCCTCGGATACGACCCCACCTTCCTCCCCGCGACCTGCCCCCTCCCCGACCCCTCCGCTGGAACGCCCGCCGCCGCACCCGCGGTACCGGCGGTGCCCGCGGCGGCGGTGCCGGCGGCCGAAGCGCTGCCGGAGCGCCGCATCCGCCGGCTCGACTACACGCACTTCACCGTGCTGCTCGACGCTGACCGCCGCCTGGCGGCCGTCACCGGCGTCAACATCGACGGCGACACCCTCGCCGACGTGCCGCGGAGCGACGACTGGCGCCTCGACCCCCGCGTTCCCGCCGACGAGCAGGCCGGACCCGAGCTCTACGCCAGGAACGACCTCGACCGCGGCCACCTCGTGCGCCGCCGCGACCCCGTGTGGGGCCCCGCCGCCGAGGCCCGACGCGCCAATGAGGACACCTTCGTCTACACCAACGCGGCCCCCCAGGCGGCGGGCTTCAACCAGTCGAAGGAGCTCTGGAACGGCATCGAGGATCACGTGCTCGACTACGCCGAGACCTACCGTCAGCGGCTCTGCGTGTTCACCGGCCCGGTGTTCGACCCCGCCGACTCCGTGTACCGCGGCATCCGCATCCCCGAGCGCTTCTGGAAGGTCGCGGCCTGGGCGGACGCCTCGAGCGGCCGGCTGCGCGCCACCGGCTACCTGCTCGACCAGTCGCCCCAGCTCTACGGCATCGACCTCGAGACCGCCCGCGCCGGCGCCCGAGCGCTGGCCGAACCACCTCCCCTGGGGCCGTTCAGGACCTTCCAGGTGCCGATCGCCGACATCGCCGCGCTCGTGGGCGCCGCCATGCCCGAGCTCAGGGCCGCGGACGCCTACCTCGCCCCCCTCCGTGCCGCGGGCCGTCGCTGGACCAGGCTCGAGTCGTACGGGCAGATCCGCCTCTGACGCCACGGTCCCCGACGACGACGAGCCCGACCGGGCCGACCCAGCCGACAGACCCGACCGCCCCGACCCAGCCGACAGACCCGACGCCCCGCCCACGCCGAGCACGCGACCACGCCGAGCAAGCCCACGGATCCGCCCGCCCAGGCTGCGAAAAGTGCGGTCCCCACCCCCCGGTTGCCGCAATAATGAGGAGAGTGGGGGCTTCAGCAGGGATCAGAGTGGTCGTGGTCGACGACCAGCCGCTCTATCGACAGATGCTCGCGTCGACCCTGTCGTCGGCGCCCGGCATCACGGTGGTCGGTGTGGCCGCCGGAGCCGGTGCCGCGCGCGAGATCTTCGCGGGCCTCCGCCCCGACGCGGTCGACGTGGCCCTGCTCGACGTGCAGCTCGGAGACGGCGACGGCATCGAGCTCGGGCTCGAGCTGCGCGCCACCCGCCCCGGCCTCGGGATCGTGCTGCTCTCGGCCACCGACGCCCTCGACGTGCTGCTCGAGCTGCCGCGGCCCGACTCGCAAGGCTGGAGCTGCCTGTCGAAGACCTCCTCTCTCGGCCTGCCGGCGCTCGTGCGCGCCATCGAGGTGACCGCGGAGGGGCGCACCGTGCTCGACCCCGAGCTCGTGGCCCGCAGGAAGCCCCGCCGCGGATCGGGGCTCACACGCTTGAGCGCCCGCCAGTACGAGGTGCTGCGACTGCTCGCCGAGGGCCTCTCCAACGCCGGGATCGCCTCGCGGCTCGGGCTCGCGCCGCGCTCGGTCGACAACCACATCGCCGCCGTCTACGCCGAGCTGGGGCTCGCCTCGGGCGGCGTGGTGAACCCGCGGGTGGGAGCGGCCCTGCGCTTCCTCGAAGAGACAGCCGCATCATGAGCACCGCATCATGAGCACCTCCTCATGAGCAGCGACGCGCTGCGCGAGGCCGCCACCGTCACCCCGACCGACCGCATCGACTACCTTCGCATCACGCTGCTGACCTTCGGCGTCATCCTCGGCCTCTTCGCCACGGGCGCCTCGATCCAGTCGGTCTTCGTGCTCGGGATCCTGCCCCACTCGATGGTGCGCGGCGGCGCGGACGCCGCGGCTGCCGCGGTGCCGCTCGACGTGGGGCTCAACCTCGCGATGCGCCTCGGCGCCAACGCGGCAGCCGTGGGCGCGGCCCTCGCCGCCATCGCCCTGCTCTCGCCGCAGGAGCGCGGCCCCGCCGGCCGCGTCTGGACAGGGCTCGTGATCGCCCTCTCCGCCGCCGCCGTGCGCGCCGTGCTGCAGATCGCCCTCGGCATCTACGCCCCCGACGACCTCACCGAGCTCACCGCCGAGCTCGTGACGGCCTCGGTGGCGGCCGCCATCTCGCTCGTGCTCGCCCTCGCGCAGTCGGATGCCCGCCGACGCTTGCGATCCGAGGAGCGCGCCTCCGCCCTCCGAGCGCTCAGCGCCTCCGCCGCGCTCGAGGCGCTGCAGGGCGAGGAGCTGAGGGTGCGCCGCGAGGTGGCCGACGGCCTGCACGGCACGGTGCAGCACCGCTTCGTGCTGCTCGGCACCCGGCTCGAGGCGCTGCTCGCCGAGGGCGACCTCGACCGTCGAGATCCGGCCGTGGCGGCCGAGCTGCGCTCCATCCGGCAGGATCTCGACGCCCTGCGCGAGCAGGACCTGCGCGGCATGTCGCGCCTGCTCTATCCGGATCGCCTCGACCAGGGCGCCGTGCCCGCCGTGCGCGCCCTGTTCCAGCGGGTGCCGGCCACCATCTCCACGGTGGTGTCGTTCGGCGACGAGGTGCTCGAGCTCGAGAGCCACGGCGCCAAGGCGCTCAGCCCTGAGCGGCGGCTGCTGCTCGTGCGCATCGTGGAGGAGGCGCTGTCGAACGCCCTCAAGCACGGCAGGGCGACGGCCCTCGAGCTCGCCATCACCCACGCCGACGCCGCCTTCGAGGTGACCTTCGACGACAACGGCACCGGGCTCGTGCCCCCCGTGCAGCTGAACGGCCTGCAGCGGCTGCAGGTGCGCCTCGAGCTGGTGGGCGGGCGCCTCGAGCTCTCCCCCGCTCCCGGAGGCGCCGGCACGAGACTCCTCGCCGTGGTGCCCGACGGCATCGACCGGCGGACCACGACCGAGTCTCGGCCTACGAAACGTGCGCAGAGGGTCGTCGGGTGGCAAAGTAGTTAAGGTGATTAGCGAAAAGAAGACATCGGACCGCGTGCGCCAGATCATCGTGGCGGTGAGCGCGGTGCTGGCCGTGGTGGGGAGCTTCGTGGGTTCCGGCGCCGCGGGGGGCACACCGATCGCCGAAGCGGCCGGCGGCGCCCTGAGCGCCGACTCGACCCTCATCGCCCCGGCCGGGCCCGCGTTCTCGATCTGGTCGGTGATCTACCTCGGCCTCATCGCCTACGCCGTGTGGCAGGCGCTGCCCGCACAGAGGGCCTCGTCACGGCAGCGGGCGCTGGGCTACCCGATCGCCGCGACCCTCCTGCTGAACGCCGCGTGGATCCTGAGCGTGCAGGCGGGGCTGCTGGCACTGAGCGTCGTGGTCATCGCGCTGCTCCTCGTGGCTCTGCTCGTGACGTTCGTGCGCGTGGTGCGCACCCGGCGCCCGCAGCAGGGCATCGTCGAGTCCCTCGTGGTCGACGGCACCGTCGGCCTCTACCTCGGCTGGGTGAGCGTGGCGACCGCCGCCAACATCACGGCCGCGCTCGTGGCGGCCGGCTTCGACGGCTTCGGGCTCGCCCCCGATGGCTGGGGTGTGGCGATCGTGGCGGTCACCGCCGTGCTCGGCATCGGGCTCGCGGTGTGGGATCAGGGCCGTCTGGCCCCCACCGCCTCGCTCGCGTGGGGGCTCGCCTGGGTGGCCGTCTCGCGCCTGACCGGCGAACTGCTCTCCCCACCCGTCGCGATCGCCGCCGTCGTGGCGGCCTCGGCGGTGGTGCTGGTCACTGTCGTCGTGCGTCTTCGCGCACGACGCGCCGCTCCCCGAGCGGGCCGGCGGTAGCGCCCGCCACGCGTGCGAAGCACAGCGTGAACACGGTGCCCTCCGGGGAGGACGTCACGTCGATCGCGCCGTCGTGGGCCTCCACGATCGAGGCCACGATGGCGAGCCCCAGGCCGGTGCTGCCCGAGCGTCGCGAGCGCGAGGAGTCGCCGCGGGCGAAGCGCTCGAACAGCTCGGGAACGAGGTCGGGATCGATGCCCGGCCCGTCGTCGCGCACGGTGAGCTCGATCGCGGGAGCTCCGTCGTGCTCGGCGAAGCGGAGTCCGGCCGTCACCGTGGTGCCGTCCGGCGTGTGCAGCGCCGCGTTCGAGAGCAGGTTGAGCACCACCTGGTGCAGTCGCTCCCGGTCACCCGAGACGAGCGCGGGAGCATCGGGCACCTCGTGCAGCCAGGTGTGCGCGGCCGACATGGCCTTGGCGTCGCTCACCGCGTTGACGACGATCTCGGCGAGGTCCACCTGGTCGAGGTGCAGATCCTGCCCCTCGTCGAGCCTGGCGAGCAGCAGCAGGTCGCTCACGAGCGAGTTCATGCGCTTCGCCTCCGACTCGATGCGGGCGAGGGAGTACTCGGTGATGTCGGGGAGCTCGGCGTTCTCCTGCCTGGTGAGCTCGGCGTAGCCCTGGATGGCGGCGAGCGGGGTGCGCAGCTCGTGACTCGCGTCGGTCACGAAGCGGCGCATCCGCTTGTCCGTGGCCGCACGCACCGCGAGGGCCTCGTCGACGTGCGAGATCAGGCGGTTGAGCGCCTCGCCCACCTTGCCCACCTCGGTGCGCGGATCCGTGTCGGCCTCGCCCACCCGGGTGGTGATCTCGACCTCGCCGCGGTCGAGCGGCAGGTTGGTGACCTCCACCGCGGTGCCGACCACACGGCCGAGCGGTCGGAGCGCGAGCCGCACGACTACGATCAGCCCCACCACGATCACGAGGAGGGCGAGCATGGCGAGGGCCACCGTGATGACCGTCTGCTGCAGCACCGAGGCATCGGCGGCCGCGAGCGAGACGCCCGCGATGAGCAGATTGCCCTCGCTGTCGGTCTCGGTGCTGAAGCGGTAGTGGCCGAAACCGTCGAGCACGATCGATTCCGAGCTGCCCGAGGTCAGCGCGTTCTGCTCGAGCTGCGCCACAGCGGACGGGGGCAGCGCCTCGGCGTCGGTGTCGGAGAACCGTGCGGAATCGGTGATGCGCCCGTCGGATGCCGTGGCGATGATGGCGCCAGGGCCGTGGCCGGTGAACTCGGTGAGGGGCTTGTCGGCGTGGATCTGACCCGAGGGCGAGTTGCCGTAGTGGAACTTCTCCACCGAGTAGCTGAGGGCCGACATGGATCCGCCGAGCTGCGTGTCGACCACCTGGGTGACCGAGCTCGAGAGGGTGACGATGCTGACCACACCCACGGTCGCGAGCACGGCCGCCACCACGGCGGCCGTTCCCACCACGAGGCGGTTGCTGAGGCTCCAGGGTCGGCGTCGGGTCGAGACGGTGCCCCGACGCCCGTCGGTGCCGCTCACTCTGCCGGCCTGAGGACGTAGCCGACGCCGCGCACGGTGTGGATCATCGACGGGCGATCGGCATCGATCTTCTTGCGCAGGTAGGAGACGTAGAGGTCGACGATCGAGGCCTTCCCGGCGAAGTCGTAGTTCCAGACGCGATCGAGGATCTGGGCCCTCGAGAGCACACGGCGCGGGTTGCGCATGAAGTAGCGGAGCAGCTCGAACTCGGTGGTGGTGAGCTGGATCGGGGAGCCCGCACGGGCGACCTCGTAGCTCGTCTCGTCGAGCAGGAGATCGCCCACCACGATGCGGGAGTCCTCATCCGACACCGTCATCATCGAGCGGCGCAGCAGACCGCGCAGCCGCGCCACGAGCTCCTCCAGACTGAACGGCTTCGTCATGTAGTCGTCGCCGCCCGCGGTGAGACCGATGATCCTGTCGTCGACGGAGTCGCGCGCCGTGAGGAAGAGCGTGGGCGACGCCCCCTCGATGTCGCGCAGCTGCTTGAGCAGCGTGATGCCGTCGGTGTCGGGGAGCATGATGTCGAGCACCACCACGTCCGGGCGCTCCTCGCGGTACTTCTGCAGAGCGGTCTCGCCGTCGTGGGCGATGTCGACCGTCCAGCCCTCATAGGCGAGCGCGAGGCTCACGAGGCTCGTGAGCACCATCTCGTCGTCGACGAGGAGCACACGGATGGGCGAGCCGTCGGCCCGGTACATTCGGGGCAGCTTGGCGAGCACGGCCCGCCGGCGCCCCGACGAGACGAGTTCCTCCGAGATCGGTGAGTTCGCCACGATTCATTGTGGGTGGCGTGTGCACCATGCCGCGGGCATCCGCATCGATTCATAGAGACCTCAAATCTTTCCACACGATGCACCTGCATCGATCACGTACCGTCACCCCATGACCCAGATCAGAGCTCTCGGCTATCGTTCGCCGTGGAGCACCTCCGCCAGGGTCGCGCACTCCGACGGCCCCACTGTTCCCCTTCGCACGAAGGTCAGGGACGCCCTGGCCTCCGCGGGCGTGCGCCGGCCCCGCGTGCTGCGCGGCCCCCGCACCGAGATGCCGTTCGACGCGCCCACCCTCTCGACCGAGCAGCTCGAGCTCCGCCCCCACCGCATCGACGACGCGGAGGACTGGTACGACCTCCAGTCCGACCCCTCCGTCACGCAGTTCCTGCCCTGGCCCGAACGCGACCGCCGCGCCTCGCGCCGCCATCTGCGCGACCGCACCAAGCACACCCGGCTGTGGCAGGCCGACGACTTCCTCGCCCTCGCCGTGGTGCGTGAGGGCCGGGTCATCGGCGACGTGTCGCTGCACCTGCGGTCGGTCGACGCCGACTCGCGCGACGTGGAGATCGGCTGGGTCATGCACCCGGCGCACAGTGGGCACGGGTTCGCCACCGAGGCGGCCGCAGCACTCCTCCGCTTCGCCTTCGACACCGTGGGCGCGCAGACCGTGACCGCGGTGACGGATGCGCGCAACACCCGGTCGGTGGCGTTGGCCAAGCGGCTCGGGTTCGCCGAGGTGCAGCGCGGCAAGCACGGCTCGCCCGAGTCGGTGCTGGTGCTGCACCGCCACTGACATCGATCACTGGCGTCGGCCGCCGGCCTCGACCGCCGGCGACGGCCGCCGCTAGTGTGAACGCATGGCGAGGTACGCAGCGCTCCTGAGGGGCGTGAACGTGGGCGGCATCACGGTGAAGAGCGCCGAGCTCGCCGAGCTGTTCCGTTCTCTGGGCTTCAGCGATGTGAAGACCGTGCTCGCCTCGGGCAACGTGCTGTTCTCGACCCCCTCCGCCGACGCCTCGAGCGCCGAGCACGAGCGCGTGAAGACGCAGATCGAGAAGGGCCTCGGCGAGCGCTTCGGCTACGACGCCTGGATCGTGCTCGTGGATCACGACGAGCTCGCCGACATCATCGCCGGGTACCCGTTCGAGGAGGTCGACGAGCGGCAGCCCTACGTGCTCTTCTCCTCCACCGCCGAGGCGCTCGACGAGATCGCGGAGTTCGCGGCGAACGTCGACCCGTCCGTCGACGGCGAGAGCGGGACGCCGGGCGACGGGCCCGGCGGTCAACCCGTCTTCTACTGGGAGGTGCCGAAGGGCTCGAGCACCGAGACGGCGCTCGCGAAGTTCCTGGCCAAGCCGCGCTTCAAGGCCACGACGACCACCCGCAACCTGCGCACCCTGCGCAAGCTCCTCTAGCGGGTCGTCGAGGCGAGTCGCGCCGATCAGGCCTCGGCGGCCAGCCTGGCCCGGTAGGCGTTGACGTTCATGCGGTTGCCGCAGTTGCCCACGTCGCAGTAGCGCTTGGAGCGGTTGCGCGAGAGATCGACGAGCACGGCCTCGCAGTCGTCGGCCGCGCACAGTCGCAAGCGGTCGAAGTCGTCGCTGCGGATGACGTCGATGAACGCCATGGCCACCTCGACCCGCATGCGCGTGGCCAGGGGCGCCTCCGCGTCGGTGGCGTGCAGGTGCCAGTCCCAGTCGCCGTGCCGCACGAGCTGCGGAAGGGCGCGCGCCTCGCGGAGCGTGGCGTTGACGAGCTCGACCGCCTCATCGCGATCGACCTCCCAGTAGCGACGGAACTCGGGGCGGAGCGCCCGCACCGCGCTGAGCTCGGCCTCGTCGCCGTCGCGACGGCCGGAGTAGTCGTAGTGGTCGAGCACCGCCACGAGGGCCGGAACGTCGGCCAGCTCGTCGACACCGCTGTTCGAGACGGCAGCCTCGGTGTTGACGATCGCAGCCGCGAACGCGAGGGTCTCTTCCGTGTCATAGGCGAAGAGCATGTTGACTCCTGACGTCGAGCGAGGATAGTGTCACTAGCGTAAACCCTTTGACTCCTGACAGGCGGCGCCATGAGCATCATCGCGAAGAAGTCCGGCGCCCCGGTCGGGCCGGCAGGGCCGGCCAGTCCGGCCAGCATGGTGGCGGGTGGCCTCGCGGGCCACCGCGCGTCGGGCCTCCTCCTCGCTCTCGCGGCCGCTGCGGCGTTCGGCACGAGCGGTCCGTTCGTCAAGCCGCTGCTCGAGGCCGGCTGGTCACCGGTCGCCGCGGTCGCCGTGCGTGCGCTCTGCGGTGGTCTCGTGCTGCTCGGCCCCGCCCTCTGGGCGCTCAGGGGCCGCTTCCGCGCCCTCCTCTCGGCCTGGCGTCTCGTGCTGCTCTACGGTCTCGTCGCTGTGGTGGGCGCGCAGGTCTTCTACTTCGCGGCCATCTCCCGCATGCCCGTGGGGATCGCCCTGCTGATCGAGTACTCGGCGCCCATCCTGCTCGTGCTGCTCGCCTGGGCGCGCACACGCATCCCCCCGGCGCTGCTCACCATCGTGGGTGCCGTGCTGAGCATCGCGGGGCTCGTGCTCGTGATCGATCCGTCGGGAGCAGGGGGGCTCGATGTCCTCGGCGTGCTCTTCGCCCTGGCCGCCGCGGTCTGCCTGGCGGGCTACTACCTCATCTCGGCCAGGCCGAGCGGAGACGTGCCGCCCGTGGCGCTCGTCTGCGCGGGGCTCCTCGTGGGCGGCCTGGCCCTCGGGCTCGTGGGGCTCACGGGACTGCTGCCCTTCACGATGTCGTTCGACGACGTGGTGATGCCCCTCGTGGGCGAGGTGTCGTGGATGGTGCCGATGGCGGTGGTGGTGATCGTGGCCACCTCGTTCGCCTACGTCGCCGGCATCCTCGGGGCCGCTCGGCTGGGTTCACGCGTGGCGTCGTTCGTGGGGCTCGTGGAGGTGCTCTTCGCGGTGCTGTTCGCGTGGCTGCTGCTCGGCGAGGTGCCCACGCTCGTGCAGGCCCTCGGCGGGGCGCTCATCGTGGGCGGAGTGGTGTTCGTCAAGCTGCAGCGCGACCCGCTCGCGTAGTCACGAACCGTGTTCGCGGGCGCGAAGTGCGGTAGGCATGGAGCAGGGCGGGTACGAGACCGGCCCACCTCGTCGATCGGATGACCATGAGCCAGCCCCCCGTTGACCCCACCTCCTCAGGCCAGCAGCCCGGTTACGGGCAGCCCCCGCAGTTCCAGCCGCCGCAGGGGCCGCCGCAGCCGCAGTATCAGCCGCCTCAGTACCAGCCGCCCCAGCAGCAGCCTCCGTACCAGGCGCCGCAGTACCGCCCCCAGCAGCCAGGGCAGCAGCCTGGCTACGGGCAGCAGCCTGGTCAGCAGCAGCCCGGCCAGCAGCAGCAGTACCCGGGCTACGGGCAGCAGCCGCAGAAGGCGGCATCCACCCGCAATCCGCTCGCCTTCGCCTCGCTCATCCTCGGTGTGATCCCCACGGTGCTCGGACTGCTCTTCCTGCTCGTGCAGGCTGCACTGCTCTCGAGCGGCGGCTCCGACGCGTACGGTGCCATCTCCGGCGTGCAGCTCACCCTGCAGGCGCTCCTCGGCATCGCCGCCCTCGTGCTCGGCATCCTCGCGCTCGTGCGACCGGGATCCGGCAAGTCGAAGGCCATGGCCGGTGCGGGCACCGCCCTGGGTGGGGCGCTCCTCGTGAACGTGCTGAGCTCGGTGCTCTACCCGATCGTCATCAACGCGTTCTACGGCTTCTGACGCAGAACGGCTTCTGACAGAACCACTGCTGACACAGAACCGCCCCGCCCGCACCCGATGAGGGGTGCGGGCGGGGCGGCATCCGTCTACGGGACGAGGACGACCTTGATGCAGCCGTCCTCCTTCTTCTTGAAGATCTCGTACATCTCCGGCGCCTCCTCGAGCGAGACCCGGTGGGTCACGAGGTCGTCGATGCCGAGCGGATCGGCCGGGTCCTCCACGAGCGGCAGGATCTCGTCGCGCCACTTGTGCACGTTGCACTGGCCCATCTTGATCGTGAGCTGCTTGTCGAACATGGTCATGAACGGCACGGGATCCGCTGCTCCCGCATAGACGCCGCTGAGCGAGACGGTGCCGCCGCGCTGCACCGAGTCGAGCGCGAGCATGAGCGCTGCGAGCCGGTCGACGCCGACGGTCGTTGCCGCCTTCTTGCCGAGCGCATCCGGCAGGAGGCCCGCCGCGAACTGCGCGAACGCGGCACCGGGGTTGCCGTGCGCCTCCATGCCCACGGCGTCGATCACCGAGTGCGGGCCGCGGCCGTCGGTGAGCTCGCGCAGGCGGTCGACGATGTCGTCGGTGAGGTCGAGGGTCTCGATGCCGTGGCGCTCGGCCATGGCGCGGCGCTCCGGCACGGGGTCGACGCCGATGACGCGGTGCCCGAGCAGGCGGCCGATGCGGGCGGCGAACTGGCCGACGGGGCCGAGGCCGATCACGCCGAGCACGTCGCCCTCCTCGAGCTCCGCGTACTGCACGCCCTGCCAGGCGGTGGGCAGGATGTCGGAGAGGAAGAGGTAGCGGTGGTCGGGCAGTTCCGTGCCCACCTTCTGGGCGTTGAAGTCGGCGAACGGCACACGCAGGCGCTCGGCCTGGCCGCCGGGAACCGATCCGTAGAGCTCGGTGTAGCCGTAGAGCGATGCGCCCGTGCCTGAGGCGCGGTTCTGGGTGGTCTCGCACTGGGTGGTGAGACCGCGGGTGCACATGTGGCAGTGGCCGCAGGCGATCACGAACGGGATGACGACCCGGTCGCCGACCTTCAATTTCGTGATGGAGGAGCCGATCTCCTCCACGATGCCCATCGGCTCGTGGCCGAGGATGTCGCCCTTGTCGAGGAACGGTCCGAGCACGTCGTAGAGGTGCAGGTCGGAGCCGCAGATGGCGGTGGAGGTGACACGGATGACGACGTCGGTCGGTTCCTGGATGACGGGATCCGGAACGTCGTCGACGCGGACCTTCATGGTGCCCTGGTAGGTGAGTGCTCTCATGCTTCCGGCTTACGCCGGTGGGCGCTCCGCGGCGAGGGGGTTGACGGCCGGATGCGGGGATCGGTCGGTGAGAAGCCGGAGGTAGCCGGCGAATCCGCCTGCTGTGCGGCCCTGGGTGCGGCCCGAGGTGTCGACCACCGAGTTCAGGAGCTCGACCACGAGCGGGCCGGCGGTGTGCTCCCTGCCGAGCGCGGGCAGCAGCCCGGGGTCGAGGGCCTCGACGGCCTGCACGAGTGCCTCGTCCTCACCCGAGGCGAGCGGCGGGAAGCCGCCGGCGAGCAGGTAGGCATCGGCGCGCACCCCGAGGTTGGCGCCGTAGACGTGACGCTCGGGATCTCGGTGGGCGTCGTTCCAGGCGCGGAGCACGGCCGCGTCGATGTCGGTCGGTCGGGGTTCGACCCGGCCGACCGCGAGCAGCGCGCCCGCCTCGGCTGCCGCGCGGTGCTGGCGCAACCACATCCTCGGCACGACACTGTCCGCATCCGTGGAGCAGATCCAGTGCGTGCGCCTGGGGGTGGCTCCGTCGAGCACCTCCTCCACTCCGGCGGCGCGGGCCCGGCCCACGTTCGAGAACGCCGTGCGCACGATGCGGATGCGCGAGCCGAACGAATGGGCCACATCGGAGGATCCGTCGGTGCAGTCGTCGAGCACCACCACGATGCGCGAGGGGATGCCGTCGGGGAGCGCCTCCGCGGCCACGATCACCGACTCGAGGCAGGCGCCGAGCAGGGCCTCCTCGTTGCGGGCAGGCACGACCACGTCGATGCGCTCGATCACAGGATCCCCTCGCGGCGCGCCACCGAGACGGAGGGGGCGAGGGCGAAGACGTCGAGCACGAAGTCCTCCTCGAGGTGGTGGGCGAGGGGCTCGAGGGCTGCACGCGCGGCGAAGGCCGCGTGCACGTCGTCGCCCGTGGTGGCGCGGCCGCTCACGGGGTGGCGCCAGTGGCAGCAGACTATGGCGCCCGCGGGGGCGAGGTCGGCGACGGCGCGGTCGATGAGGCCCTCGAGGTCGGCGGGGTCGAGGTAGTAGCCGACCTCGCTCACGACCACGAGGTCGAAGACGCCTTCCGGCCACTCGGTGGGGACGAGCATGCGTTCGAAGGAGATGGTGGGGGGTGCGGGGTGGCCTGCGCTTGGGGCGTCGTGGGCGTGGGCGTGGGCGCTGGGCGCATCGTGTGCGTGGGCGTCGGCGCTGGGTGCGTCGTGGGGGTCGTGCGTGCCTTGGACGCGGGCTCTGGCGCGTTCGAGTGCGACCTCGGAGACGTCGACCCCCACGAAGCGGTGGGTGGTTCTGGCGATGAGCTCGGCCGAGAGCACTCCCGTGGAGCAGCCGACCTCGAGCACGTCGGCGAAGCGGCGATCCGGGAGGGTGGCGGCGAGGATGGCGCGTTTGCGCTGCTCGTACCAGCGGGTCTCGAAGCCCCACGGATCGGCGGCGCGCTCGTGCAGGCGGTCGAAGTAGTCGGTGGCGACGGCGGGGTCGTGGAGGTGGGCGGGAGCTGTGGTGAGGTCGGCGTCGTCTGGTCGAGCCGCGTCTCGGGTCGGTGTCGCGTCGCCGTCGTGAGTCGCGTCGGCGGGCGGGGTCACGTCGACGAAGAGCTCGAACGGGCGGGTGAAGTGGTCGAGCATGCGCTCGTGCAGCAGCACCTCGTCGCCGGGCAGGGCGCTCAGCGGGGAGACCTGGCTCGTGTGCACGGCGAGCGCGCGCTGCTTGGCCTCGGCGAGCGCGGGGTCGAGGGGGAGGGAGACGAGGGCATCCCACGGCACGGCCGGGTCGTCGGGCGAGGCCCAATGCCACAGCCAGATGGGGTAGGCGAGGTGCAGCAGGCCGTGCTCGGCTGCGACGGCCGCGACGGTCTCGCAGGCGGCGTCGTGATCGGGGTGACCGTCGCCCACCCACGGCGACACGAGCAGCACGCGGCCGGCACGGGCGGAGCCGACGATCATGTCGAGGTGCTCGCGCAGGGCCGCGAGGGCGGCAGGCTCGCTCAGGCCGCCGTCGGCGAGGTGGGCGAACTCGAGGGTGGCGCCGGGGGCGACGAGCTCCACGGCCGCGGTCGTCTCGGTCTCGCGGAGGCGGGCGAGGTCGGCGGGGCGGTGGGTGGAGGAGTGGGGGTGGGAGGCCTCGCCCGAGGTCGCCACGAGCACCGTGATGCGCACTCCGGCGGCGTAGGCGCGGGCGAGCAGTCCGGCGGCGCCGAGGGTCTCGTCGTCGGGATGCGCGGCCACGACGACCACGTGGTCGAACTCCACGAAGAGCTCCTCCGGCAGCACGGCCAGGTCGCGCGTGCGGAAGGCGACGCCCCACTCGCCCTCGGCGGTGCCGTCGATGTCATGGGTGAAACTCATGCGCTGCTCCCCTCCCGGGCGTCGGTCGCATCGAGCGAGTCGTCAGCGCGTGCGTCGTCAGCGGGTGCGTCGGTCGAGCCCGGCGAACCGTGAGCGCCGAGTGCGCCTGTTGCGCGTGCTGCCCCGTTGCCGGCCGCGGTGGCGGATCGCGCAGTCACCGCGGCTGGCGGGTCGGCGGGCGCGCCTGCGCCTGGTGCTGCGTCGGCGGAAGCGGCCGCGGGGGCTGTATCGGCGGTGGCCGCGAGGGCCGCGAGGGCGGCGAGGGCGGCGAGCTGGCGGCCGACGCGGGCCTCGTCGCGGGTGCCGTGATCCTGGCGGAGGTAGAGCTCGAGGTCGGCCACCCGGGCGGCGTAGTCGGCGTCGAGGGCGAGCGGCGCGGGGCCGAGGGCGTGGGCGGCTTCGCGCAGCACATCCTCGGCGGCCCGCCGCACGAGCGAGCGAGCGACCTGCGCCAGCAGCGCATCCTCCTCACCCCCACGCCCCACCTGGGTGTGAGCAACCACCCCGATCGCCTCGCGCGCACCCTCATCCGCCCAATCGACCCTGCCGAGACCACCGACCCCCACGTCGCCAGCTCCACCGGCATGCCCGTCGGCGGCGGCGCGGGCGTCTATGGCGGTGGCCGCTGCGGCTAGGGCCGAGGCTGCGGTCTCGATGGCGAGGGCGGCTCGGCCCGCGTGCAGCAGGGCGATGTCGTCGCCCCGCGTCACGGCGGCCTCCACCACTCGACGCGCCACCCCCACGGCGCCGCCGAACCAGCACGCGGCCACGCCGATCCCGCCCCACTCGAACCCGGCGCGGTGCAGGTACCACCCGGTCTCCCCCACCGGCACAGCACGCACCCGCTCGAAGTCGGTCGGTCCGCTCGGCACCGAGGGGAACCCGCGCGCCACCCACTGCTCCTCGTGCGCCACCACTCCGCCCTGCCGCAGATCGACCGCGAACAGCCGCCGCCCGCCGCCCACGCGCACGCCGCCGCTGTGCGGGGCGGCATCGTCGGCCAGTTCGGGGTCGACGTGCGCCGTCACGAGGGCGTGGGTGAGGCGGCCGGCGAGGGAGCACCAGGGCTTCGTGCCCTCGAGCAGCCAGCCGTCCGCATCCGGAGTCGCCGTCAGCCGCACACCCGGCCCCTCTGCCGCGAACACACCCCACGTGCTCTCGCGGCCGGCACCGATGGCCTCGAGGTCGACCGCATCGGGGCACTCCGCCAGGATCATCGCCGCATCCACGTGCGGCTCCACCACCCGCGCCACCGTCACATCGGCGGCGGCGAGCGTGGCGAGCGTCTCGAGGTAGAGCGCGGTCTCCCCGCCACCAGGGCGCGGGATGCGTCGGGTCACCCTGGTCGCCAGCTCCAGCGAGTGGCCGACGTCGTGGCGCGCGCGTTTTGCTTGCCCGAACAGCACTTCGAGCTCGGGCCGCGCCCGTCCGGGAGGGCTCTGCACCGAGCCGGCGGCCGCCGGGCTGCCCGACACGGCACCCTCCCTGCTGCCGGAGGGCCCTCCGGGGACCGAGATAGGGATCGGGGCCGCGGCCAGGAGCGACGGCAGGGAGCCGGGTTCGAGTGTCACGGCACCGGGTCGCATGGCTCCTCGTCTCCGCGTCCCCCACCGGGTCGCACTCCGTTCCCCAGCCAACAACGGGCCCCTGGCACCCCCAAGGCCTTGACAGGTCATTCGCATGCAGCACACGCGGCGGCCGCTGGCTAGGCTCGGATCGTGAGCGATCGGGGTGCGGTGCTGCTGTTCTCGTACGGCACCCTGCAGCTGCCCGAGGTGCAGCGGGCGACCTTCGGGCGGCTGCTCACCGGCCGACGCACAGCGGTGGTGGGGTATCGGCTGGAGTGGCTGACCATCACGGATCCGCACGTCATCGCCACGAGCGGCACCGACCGGCACCCGCTCCTCGTACCCGCGTCCGACACCCCCACCGCCCCCGCCCCGCATGCCGAAGTGAACGCCGACGTCGCCACCGAGGCCGAGGCAGCGGTGGACACCGAATCAGATGCGGGGATCGCCACCCAGGTGCACGCCGAGGCCGAGCTGGACGCCAGGGCCGAGGTCGAGGGCACCGTCTTCGAGATCACCGCCGACGAGCTCGCAGCAGCCGACGCCTACGAGGTCGACGACTACCGCCGCGTGCTCGTCCCCCTCGCCACCGGCGAGCAGGCCTGGGTCTACGTCTACGCCGGCGACGCCCGCTAGCCCCCGGCGCCGGGTAGCGGGTGGCAGGTGGCGGGTGGCGCCCGGGGATCCGCACGGCCCCCACACGTGGCGGAAGGCGCGCCTGGCTGAGGTGGCTGAGCCGGGGGCGCCTAGGGGGTGCGCGGGAGGCGGATGGTGGTGACGAGGTCGACGAGGTGGGGCTCGGGCGGGGCCGATCCGAAGCCGAAGCGCACGGGCGGGTCGAGCGGTGCGAACGCGCCCAGGTCCACGCCGTCGAGGGTCGCCCCCGCCCACGCGATGCGGCGGAGCGTCTTCACCCCGTAGTACTCGCGGCGCCCACCTCCCGCGCTCCCGGCCGTGCGCACACCGGGCACCAGGATGCGCGCGATGGGGTCGATGGCCTCGAGCCACAGCGGCGCCGTCGCGATCGGAGCGGGCACCACCCGGAGCAGCCGCCCGAGCGGCGGCAGGGCCCCCACGAGGATGCGGGCCTCGAGCCCGCCCTCCGCGCCAGAACCTGCGCCTGCGCCTGCGCCTGCGGCCGATCCCGCGCCACCAGCCGATCCCGCGCCCGCAGCCGAGCCCGCCACCGCATCCGCCCCCGATTCCGATCCCGCTCGGCCCGGTCCTGAACCGGCGGTCACGTGCAGGCCGCCGGCCACCCGGCGCCAGCTCACGGGCATGAGTCGCACCTCGTCGAACGTGTAGGTCGAGGAGACGAATTCGGCCACCTCCTCGCTCGGAGCGAGCAGCGTGCGGTGCCCCCGCGCATCCTCCACCATGACGTCGGCGAAGCGACCGAACGGCGAGCGCTCCCAGAGCCCCGTCACCACCCGTGTGCCCGACGCCGTGCCGAACCCCGCGATGCGCCCCGAGAACCGCAGCACCCCGCCCGCGCCACCATCCGCGCCCGACACCCCACCGGTGGGCGTCATGCGGGGAGGGTCATCTCGAGGGTGACGGCGAGCGGCAGCCAACGCCGCTCCGGCCAGCGCCAGAGCCCGTCGTCGCCGCGCACGAGCGGGTGGAACATGCGCCACGGCAGCTCGTAGTGCTCCCCCAGCCGGTCGAGCCGAAGGCCCGCGTCGAGCAGGCCGCCGAGAGTCGACGAGAGCGGATGCGTCCACTCCCACGTGCGCGGGTTCTCGAGCACGGCCGACTCGTCGGCGTAGTCGCCCTGCTGCTCCTCCACCGTGGCGACCCCTCCGTCGTCGTACGGGTACGCGAAGCGCGGCAGCTCGCCTGGCCCCGCATCGTCGAACACCCAGGCGGCCGGATGCGAGTCGGCGAAGAAGAACCGCCCGCCAGGCTTGAGGAACCACGCCACGATGCGCGCCCACTCCGCCACGTCGGGCAGCCAGCCGATGGTGCCCCAGCTCGTGTAGACGAGGTCGAACGATCCCGGCTGCGGCAGCAGGTGCCTCGCGTCGTAGAGGTTGGCGACCACGAAGCGCGCGCGATCGGCAAGCCCCGCCGTGGCGGCGAGTTCGCGGGCGGCGGTGATGGCGGGCTGCGAGAAGTCGAGCCCCACGACCTCGGCCCCGCGCTGCGCGAACACGAGGGTGTCGGCACCGAAGTGGCACTGCAGGTGCAGCACACGCAGCCCCTCGAAGCCGTCGGGGAAGCGGCGGGCTAGCGCCTCCTCCTCGAGCTCCAGCAGCCGCCCGCGACCGGCGAGCAGAGCGGATGAGTCGTAGAAGTCGCCTTCGAGGTGCAGCGGAACGCGCTCGTTCCAGGTCGCCCGATTGTCGTCGAGCCAGTCGCCGCCGCGCACGTCGACGGGGTCGCCCGGGCGGGCCGCGCTCACGTTCTCAGCCATCCCCCGAGGCTACCCGGCAACCCTCCACCCGGCCTCCGGCGGCGCGGGCTCAGCGACCCACCCTCCGGTCGGGCTCCGTCTGCGCCCTCACATGGATGCGCTCGCCATCCCGGTTGAAGATGCACATCATCTCGACCTCCTCCCCGTCGGCGCTCCCGAGCCAGTGCGGCACCCGCGTGGCGAACTCCGCCGCCTCGCCCGGCCGCAGCACGAGGTCGTGCTCGCCGAGCATGAGCCGCAGCCGCCCGCTCAGCACGTAGACCCACTCGAACCCCTCGTGCGTCTTGAGCGAGGGCGCCTCGGCGGGCACCCCACTCGTGGCCGGGATCACCATGCGCACCGCCTGGTTCGGCGACGTCTCCTTCGAGAGGCTGTACATCACGCGACCGTCGGCCCGGGATCGCCGCGTCGCCACCCGCGGATCGGGCACCTCGTCGCTCACGAGCTCGTCGAGACTCAGTTCGAGCGCCTTCGCCAGAGGGATGAGCAGGTCGAGGTTCGGCTGCCGCCCTCCGCCCTCGAGCCGTGAGATCGTACTCGCCGAGATGCCCGTCGACGCCGCGAGCTCGGCCAGGGTGAGCCCGCGATCGGATCGGGCCGTGCGCAGGCGGGCGCCGATCCGCGCCCCTCTCGATTGCTCCATCTTGCCATTTCAGCACATCGGATTGCCGAAGTCGAGACGGGCAGCGATCGTGGAGGCATGAACGAAAACACCTGGGACGTCATCATCATCGGCGGAGGCGCCGCCGGACTCAACGCCGCACTCGTGCTCACCCGCGCCCGCCGCAGCGTGCTCGTGGTGGATGCGGGTGCGCCTCGCAACCGCTTCGCCGCGCACATGCACGGCTTCCTCACCCGCGACGGGTTCTCGCCGCTCGAACTGCTCGAACTGGGCCGGGAGGAGGTGCGCGGCTACGGCGGCGAGTTCCTCGCCGGCCGCGCCGTCGCAGCCACCGGAGCGGCGGGCGCCTTTGAGGTCACGGTGGAGGTCGACCCGGCCTCCGCCACCCTCGCAGCCACCGAGGGCTCCCCCGCCACCACCACGGCGGTCGACCCCACCCCCACCCGCACCCTCACGGCCCGCCGCCTCGTGGTGGCGAGCGGCCTGCGCGACGAGCTCCCCGGCATCCCCGGCCTCGCCGAGCAGTGGGGCCGCGGCGCGGTCGCCTGCCCGTACTGCGACGGCTGGGAGGCGCGCGACGTGCGCATCGGCGTGCTCGCGACGGGCGCGATGTCGGTGCACCAGGCCTCGCTCGTGCGCCAGTGGTCGGACGACGTGACCTTCCTCGGCCCCCTCACCGCCGACCTCGAGCCCGACGTGCGCGAGGGCCTCGAGGCCCGCGGCGTGCGCATCGTCGAGACCGCGGTCACCGGCGTGCTCACCGACGACGGCGACACAAGCGGCACCCTCACCGGCGTCACCCTCGACGACGGCAGCACGCTCGAGCTCGACCGCCTCTTCGTGGGCCCGCGCCTGGTGGCCCACGACGACCTGCTGCGCCAGCTCGGCGCCGCCACCGCCACCGGCCCGATGGGCGAGTGGACGAGCTCCGACTTCACGGGCCTCACGAGCGTGCCCGGCGTGTGGGTGGCCGGCAACTCCGCCAACGCGGGGGCGCTCGTGGTGGTGGCGGCCGGGATGGGCGCCATGGCGGCCGCCGCCATCAACGCCGACCTCGTGGGCGACGACACCCGAGCGGCCGTCGCGGCCGCCCGCGCCGCGAGGTCACCCGTCAGCCCTGATTAGCTTCTCCCGAAATGCGAAGGACCGACCCCGTATAGAGGGTCGGTCCTTCGCATTTCCGTACTGACTCGTCAGCCCTGCGCGATCACCGACACGTCGTTCCACTTCTCCCACGTCTCGATGCGGCTCGCGTAGTCGGCCTTCGCGATGCCGAGCGGCGCCGTGCCGAAGAACACGCGCAGCGGCGGCTCCTCCGCGTCGACGACCTGCAGGATGGCGCGGGCCGAGGCCACGGGGTCGCCCGGGCTGCCCACGCGCGCCTTGCGGCTCTCGGCCACCTTCTCGTGCAGCTCGGCGTAGGCCTCGAGGGGCTCCGACGTGGCCGCCGACGATCCCGACCAGTCGGTGCTGAACCCGCCGGGCTCCACCAGCGTGACGTGGATGCCGAAGTCGGCCACCTCCTGCGCGAGCGCCTGCGAGAACCCCTCGAGCGCCCACTTCGACGCGTGGTAGATGCCCACGAGCGGGAACGCCGAGATGCCGCCGATCGACGACACCTGGATGATGTGGCCACTGCCCTGCGCCCGCAGGTGCGGGAGGGCGGCCTGCGTGATCCAGAGGGCTCCGAACACGTTGGTCTCGAGCTGGGCGCGTGCCTCCTGCTCGGTGATCTCCTCGATGAAGCCGAAGTGGCCGTAACCGGCGTTGTTGATCACCACGTCGAGCCGGCCGAAGTGCTCGAACGCGCGGTCGACGGCGGCGATGCCGGCCTCGCGGTCGGTCACGTCGAGGGCGAGGGGCAGGATGCGGTCGCCGAACCGCTCCACCAGGTCGTCGAGCGAGGAGGTGTCGCGTGCGGTGGCGGCGACGCTGTCTCCGCGCTCGAGGGCGGCGATGGCCCACTCGCGGCCGAAGCCGCGGGAGGTGCCGGTGATGAACCAGGTCTTCGACGTCATGAGAGTTCCCTTCGTCAGCGAGCCGTCGTAGCCGGCCCGTGAGTTCGAACACGCGCCGCCGCCCGGTTGTTCCCTCCTGCCCCGTTCTGGGGTGCAGAGCCGAGCCGCCCCCGCCGCTAGGCTGACGCGCGGGACCCGGGGGCCGGGCCTCGGAACGGGGCGGCGGGGCGGGCCGCAGGGGGCAAGCGGATGACGACGAGAAGCACCACGACGGGCACGACGAACGGCACAGCGCGCGACCGCCGCATCCTCTTCGCCCTGCTCCTCGGAGTGATTCCGCTCAGCCAGTTCCCCATCGACGTGTACACCCCGGTGATCCCCGAGATGGTGCGCGATCTCGGCACCTCCACCACGCTCGTGCAGAACACCGTGGCCGCCTACGTGCTCGGCATGAGCCTCGGCTTGCTCCCGGTCGGCATCATCGCCGACGCCAAGGGCCGCAAGCCCACGCTGCTCGTGAGCCTCGCCCTGCTCGTCGCCGCGAGCGTCGCCATCGTCTTCACGAACGACATCGGTGTGCTGCTCGTGCTGCGGTTCGTGCAGGGGCTGGGCGGATGCGCGTGCATGGTGCTCGTCTACGCGATCGCGGCCGACACCTTCCGCGGGCAGAAGCTCACCTCGGTCTCGGGATGGCTGGGGGCGTCGTGGGGGCTCGCGCCCGTGATCGCGCCCGCGGTGGGTGGGGTGCTCTCGGAGTTCGTTTCCTGGCGCGGCAACTTCGTGCTCGTGGCGGTGCTTGCGGCCCTGGCGGCCCTCGCGGTGTGGCGCCTGCTGCCCGAGACGCTCACCGCCGAGGCCGCCACCCCCATCCGCCCGCGCGCGATCGCCCGTGTGCTCGGGGGAACGCTGCGGAACCGCGTGTTCGTGGGGCTCACCCTGGTGTTCGCGGTCTTCGCGAGCGCGCAGCTTCTCTTCGGCGTGGTCGCCCCGCTGCTCTACCAGACGGTGCTCGGCCTGCCCACGGTCACCTACAGCCTCATCGCGCTCCTGGTGGGCGCCGCCAACCTCAGCGGCGAGCTCGCCACCGGCGCCCTCGCCACCCGCCTCACCTCTCGCGTGCTCGGCTTCTCGGCCCTCGCGATCTTCACGGCCGGTGCGCTCGTGCTCGCCGGCAGCGGCCTGCTCGTGGGCCCAGACATCGTGCTCATCACGCTCGGCGGCATGCTCGTGATGCTGGGCTGCGGTGCCATCTGCCCGCTCGCCTACGGCCTCGCGCTCGGTCTCTTCGACCGCCACCTCGGCCTCATCGGCGGTCTCACGAGCGCTGTCTGCTACCTCCTGGTGGCGATCACGCTCGGATCGGCGGCCGCCCTCCCCGACGACGACCAGACCCCCATCGGCCTCGTCTACCTCGCCTGCGCGCTGCTCGGCGGCCTGTTCCTCGCCCTGTGGCTCCCCCGCCGCAGCTCACGCTCCGGAGCCGTCACCACCCCGCAGTAGCCGCCCAGAACCTGGCCCAGCACGAGGCCCGTGCCGTCACCCGCGCCCGGCGTGCGCCCTCAGCCCGGCCGCCACCTCGCCCCGCTCCACCCACGCGCAGACCGCCTCGACGAAGAGCGCCGGGCTCTCCGCGCTCCAGTGGTGGTGGAGCCCAGGCGCGACCGCCCGCCGCGCCGACGGCAGCGCCTCCCCCAGCCGCCGCAGCGACGCCTCGCGCACGAAGGCCGCGTCGCGCCCCCCGGCCACGGCGAGCACGGGCGCCTGCACCCGCGCGAGCGTCGCGGCGGGCATACCCTGGCGCACCTCGCGGTAGATCTGCTCGGCGGTCTCCTTCCTGATGCCGGCACCCGTCCGCACGAACAGCTCCAGGTCCTCACCCGCGAGCCCGTAGCTCCTGCCTGTTCCGCGCCAGTACGCCGGCGACTCCCAGAAGCCGATCGCCACGCGACTCGCCACGCGTGCGAACACCGACGGCGGGGCGAGCGCCGCGCTCCCCGCGAACACGCTGCGCACAAGGAGCGGATGCGAGGCCGCCAGCTCGAGCGCCACCGACGAACCGAGCGACAGCCCCACGAGGTGCGCCTGCCCGCCCGGCGCGAACTCCGCGATGAGCTCGGCGACGCGGTCGGCCGCCTGCGCCACCGATCCCCAGCGCAGCCCGGCGCTCGATCCGAACCCGGGCAGGTCGGGCACCAGCAGGTGATGCCCCGCGAGGCCCTCGAGCTGCGGGCCCCACATCCAGCCGGCGGTGTTGGACGAGTGCAGCAGCACGAGCGTCTCACCGCCCCCGCCCCCCAGCTCCTCCGCCACGAGCCCGTCCCGCGTCTCGATGCGTTTCACGACGCAGCGCCCGATTCGGCGGCCCGCAGCACCTCGAGCGCGTTGTGGATCACGCGGTCGAGCAGGGCGCCGAGCGCGGCGAGGTCGACACCTGCGTCCACGCCGTCCTGGTGCTCCTCGAGCCCGCGCCACGCCCGATCGAGCAGCGCATCGCCCTCGGCCGAGAGCCGCACCCTCTTCGCCCGTGCATCAGCGGGGTCGGGTCGCACCTCCACGAGACCGCGGGCCCGCAGCCCGTCGAGTCGCTGCGTGACGGAGGCTCTGGACACCGACAGGTCGTCGGCGATCTGCCGCTGCGTGGGCTCCTCGAGCACCCGCACCACGAGCAGCACCACGAAGTCGGAGTACGGGATGCCGTGGTGCGCCCGCAGATAGCGGTCCGACACACGGTCGAGCAGCGCGGTCGCGCGATGCAGCTTGAACGCGGGGCTGTCGGTGAACGACGGAGAAGAGGACGAGGGAGTGGTGGATGTGGCCATAACGTTAAGCACTTAACAGTATGGCGGCGTCGCCGTCAAGCGTCAGGACTGGCTGATGCGCACCATGTTGCCGGCCGGGTCGCGGAACGCCGCGTCGCGCACGCCCCAGAACTGATCGGTGGGCTCCTGCACGATCTCGGCGTTGCCGGCCGCGCGCACCTTCTCGAACGTGGCGTCGAGGTCATCGCTCCGGAACAGCAGGCCGGGCAGCTCGCCCTTCGCGAGCAGCGCCTCGATGGCCGCGCCGTCCTCATCGGAGTGACCGGCGCGGGGCTGCGAGATCACGATCTCGATCTCAGGCTGATCCGCGGTCGAGAGGGTGATCCAGCGGTAGCCGTCGTTCTCCACCTCCGAGCGGAGTTCGAGCCCCAGGGTGTCGCGATAGAAGGCGAGGGCGGCGTCGGGGTCGTCGGCGAGCAGGTGCACGTGGCTGAGTGAGATGGTCATGGCTCGACGTTAGCGACGGCCAGCGGATCCGCGCTTCTCCGTTTCTGCTCGCTGCGTTTATGTTCGGTGGGCGGCGGGTGTGCGACGTGGCCGCCCCAGCACCATCGCCTCGCAGCTCGGCACCACCCGGATCGCCTCGTGGTCGAGCGCCCGGTACGCGCTCGGGGTCATCCCCACGATCTCGGTGAAGCGCGCGCTGAACGATCCGAGACTCGTGCAGCCGACGGCCCAGCAGGCATCCGTGACGCTCACCCCACCGCTCCGCAGCAGCGCCTTCGCCCGCTCGATGCGCCGGGTCATGAGGTGGGCGTACGGGGTCTCGCCGTACGCCTCGCGGAAGCGGCGGCTGAAGTGCGCGGTCGACATGAGCGCCGAACGGGCGAGCGCGGGCACGTCGAGGGGCGCGGCGTACTCCCGGTCCATGAGGTCGCGAGCACGACGCAGGCGCCGCAGCTCGTCGAGATCGATGCTCATCGCTCAGTCACCCATCAGCCCAGCCGCTCACGTGGCGAGCAGCCGCGCGCGCTGCTCCTCCACGTCGTACTCCGCCACAGGCCACTCGAGGTCGAGCCCCCGCAGCGCCTCGTCGAGCAGCTGCTGCACCGCGAGCGCCGAGTACCACTTGCGGTCGGCCGGCACCACGTGCCACGGCGCCCAGGAGGTGCTCGTGGCCGCGATGGTCTCGGCGTAGGCGGCCTGGAACCGCGGCCACAGCGCCCGATCGTCGACGTCGGCCGTGGAGAACTTCCAGTGCTTGTCGGGGCGGTCGAGCCGTCGCAGCAGCCGCGACCGCTGCTCGTCGTACCCGAGGTGCAGCAGCACCTTGACCACCACGGTGCCCGCCCCCACGAGCCGCCGCTCGAAGGCGTTGATCTCGTCGCGCCGGGCGGCGAGATCAACGGCAGGAATGCTCCCGTGCACAGCGGGCACGAGCACGTCCTCGTAGTGCGAGCGGTCGAAGATCCCCACATAGCCCGCGGCGGACAGCCGCTTCTCCACGCGCCAGAGGAACGGATGCGCGAGCTCCTCCTCGGTGGGCTTCTTGAAGGCGTGGTGCGCGACCCCCTGCGGATCCATGCTGCCCGCCACACGCTTCACCACCCCGCCCTTGCCCGCGGTGTCCATGCCCTGCAGCACGAGGAGCACCGAGCGGGTGCCGCCGTACAGGCTCGAGGCGAACAGCTTCTCCTGCAGCTCGGCGAGCGACGGCGCCGTGGCGGAGGAGAGCTCGGCCGCCGACAACTTGTCGGCCACTCCGGGTGTGGCATCGGTGGGGATCGCCGCGAGGTCGAGAAGCCCCCGCCCCGGCTCGATCCTCAGTCGCTCACCCCACGTGCCGCCCGCCTGCGCCTGCTTCGTCATGGCGACACCCTATCCAGTCGTCTCGCCCGCCACACCACCCCAGCGCACGGGGCCGGCACCCTCCTCGCCCAGCACGTCGCCGGGGTTGGTGAGTGCGCACGTGGTGAGGCTCAGGCAGCCGCAGCCGATGCAGCCGTCGAGCTCGGTGCGCAGGTGCTGCAGGTCGGCGATCCGCTGCTCGAGCTCCACCCGCCAGCCCGCGGAGATGAGCAGCCAGTCGGCCCGGGTGGGGGTGCGGCCGTCCGGCAGCGAGTCGAGGGCGGCGCGGATGTCGGCGAGCGAGATGCCCACGCGCTGCGAGGTGCGGATGAACGCGATGCGCCGCAGCACGTCTCGCCGGTAGCGGCGCTGGTTGCCCACGGTGCGCTCGGCGGTGATGAGGCCGTTCTTCTCATAGAAGCGCAGCGCCGACACGCTCGTGGCACTGCGCTCGGCGAGCTGACCGATCGCCAGCAGACTGCGGGCCGGGTCGATACTGGGCATCCGCCGACCTCCTTGACCTCAACCGTAGTCGAGGTTCTAGCGTGGAGTCATGACCGATTACACGCTGCCCGAACTCCCCTACGACTACGCCGCTCTCGAGCCCCACATCTCGGGCACGATCATGCAGCTCCACCACGACAAGCACCACGCCACCTACGTCGCCGGCGCCAACACCGCCCTCGCTTCCCTCGCCGCCGCCCGCGAATCCGGCGACCTCGGCAACGTCAACAAGCTCGAGAAGGACCTCGCCTTCAACCTCGGCGGCCACGTCAACCACACCGTCTTCTGGACCAACCTCACCCCCGACACCCAGACCCCCGAAGGCGAGCTCAAAGCCGCCATCGACGACGCGTTCGGCTCGTTCGAGAAGTTCCAGGCCCACTTCACCGCCGTAGCCCTCGGCGTGCAGGGCTCCGGCTGGGCCGTGCTCGGCTACGACTCCATCGGCGGCAACCTCACCGTCTTCCAGCTCTTCGACCAGCAGTCCAACGTGCCCCTCGGCGTCGTCCCCCTCTTCATGCTCGATGTCTGGGAGCACGCCTACTACCTCGACTACCTCAACGTGCGCGCCGACTACATCAAGGCCGTCTGGAACATCGCCAACTGGTCCAACGTCGCAGAACGCCTCACCGCCGCCCGCACCAAGACCCAGGGCCTCATCACGCTGTAACCCACCACCCCGCAGGGCGATCCGGTCAGCGGGTCTCGTCGACGACGCGAGTGCACACGGCGACGAGACCCGCCGGATCGGCGTGGGTGAACGGCGGCTCCGCGAGAAGCTGCAGCGCCAGCCGCCTGGCGCCCTCCCGGTCGCCGTCGGCGAGGTGCAGGGCCAGGCGCTTCTCGAGTGCGTCGAGACCGACGATGCCGCTCAGCCGCTCCAGCGATGACCGCAGGCCCGCTCGGTCGGAGTGCCTCTCGAGCCAGGGAAGCGCACGAGCGGCGTTCCTCCGCGGATCGACCACGGGGTCGCCCGGCCCGATCAGCTGCTTCATCGTGAGGGGCGGATACATCTCGGTGCGGTCCCAGCTCGAGACCACGGTCTGCGACCCGTGCATGAGGCGCCGGATCTCCGCAGGCGAGAGGCCCGCGTCGAGCTGCGACCTCTCGGTGCCGACGATGCGGTGGTAGGCGACCTCCACGTCGTCGTGCCGCACGACGAGCGGATAGCTGAGCGTGTACTCCTCGCGGAACCTCGACCGCTCCACGCGCACCACGAGCTGGGCCACGACGCCAGGCGACCTGCGCACGAACGACGCCGTCGACACCCGCCAGCCGAACCCCTCCCCACCCACGAGCGGTTCGAGGCGCTCGGCCACGGCGGCCTTGAGCTCAGCGACTCCCATCGACTGAGCATATCTCAGCTCTCACCAAGCGAGGCGCTCCGTGCTCCGCGAGGCCGACCGGCCCGCGACCTCCCGCACGCGGGTGTGCAGCTCGCGCGAGGCGTCGGCGGCGAGCGGATTGGTGGAGACACCGCCCTCCGCCACGAGCTCACCCCCCACGTACACACGCGTGAGGTTGCGCAGCCCGCACGCGAAGGCGTAGTGCGCGTAGACGTCCCACACCGGTCCGGTGTCGGGCGCCGTCGGGTCGACCACGAGGAAGTCGGCGAACTTGCCCACCTCGAGCGAGCCGATCCGATCCGCCACCCCGAGCGCCTCGGCCGAGCCGAGCGTGTGCAGCCGCAGCATGTCGCGCGGCATCACGACCGAGGCGTCCTGCGCCACCGCGCGCTGCGTGTACGCGCCGATGCGCAGGTTCTGGAACGGATCGGAGACGTCGGTGCAGCTCTGATCGTCGAGCCCCACCCCCACGGGCATGCCCAGGGCGAGATAGCGCAGGATGTCGGCCACGCCCGATCCGAGACGCCCGTTCGAGGTCGGCTGCCACACCATGCCCGCGCCCTTCTCGGCGGCCACGCGGGCCATGTACGCGTCGGGATGCACGAAGTGCCCGAACAGGAAGCCGGGCCGCAGCGCCCCCGCCTCGTCGTACCAGCGGAACTTCTCCCGCTGCTGGTCGAGCGCCTCGCTCGTCTCGAGGAAGTGCGCCTGGTTGCCGATGCCGTGCGCATCCATGGCCCGCACCTCGTCGCGCGCCGCCTGCTCGGAGGCCGACCACTGCACGGCCCCGAACACCGAGGCCCCGAGGTCGAGCTCGGGCGGCACGGCGCTCTTGAGGTGGGCAACGGCGCGCGCGAACACCTCGAACGCCTCCTCCACGTCTTGGAACTCGCTGTCGAGGCGGAGGGCGTTCATGGTGCGGAGCCCGGCGTCGCGCGCCGCGTCGATCTGCCTGTGCAGGTACTCCTCGGGGCGGATGGCGTAGATCTCGCGGCTGTCGGTCTCGGCGTCGTACTTGCCCACCACACGCGAGTCGGTGAAGTTGTAGGCGCTCGTGACCCCGTTGACGAGGAAGTCGAGGCAGCCGTGCAGCGTGAACCAGTAGATGTCGTCGACGTCGGCGCCCGCGATGAAGGTGCTCTGCTCGCCGACCCAGCCGTAGAGGTTGTCACCGGGCGTCATGCCGCGCATGCCCGAGGTGAAGAGGTGGCTGTGCGCCGAGATGAAGCCGGGGGCCACGAAGGCGCCGCGGGCGTCGAAGACGTCGTGCTCCCCGGGCTCGTCACCGGCGGCACCGTCGTCACCGTCGTCGAGCGCCGGCGGATCCCCCGCGCCTAGCCCCGCGATGCGCCCGTCGTCGCCCACCCGCAGCCAGCCCCTGAACCACTCCACCCCGTCGGCCATCGGGATGACCACCGCATTCACCACCGTGAGACTCATGCCGTCATCCTCGCGCGCCGACATTGCAGCCAGGTTTCGCCGCATGACCTCGGAGGTAACAGCTCCGCGCACGGGTCTCCGCCCTGCCGGTACCCTGGACGAGGCGACCTCCCGCGCTCGCCTCCCGAGAGTCCGAAGGCCCCCATGACATTCTCCGATCCGCACCCGGCCGCCCTCCCCGAGGGCCACCCCGACGCCGGCGCCACCTTCCAGCACGCCCCCCGCGGCACCGCCCCCCAGGTGGTGCTCGTGCGGCACGGCGAGACAGAGTGGAGTCTCGACGGCCGGCACACCGGTCGCACCGACATCCCGCTCACCGAGCGCGGCGTGGAGCAGGCCCGCAGTGTGGGCCGCGCCCTCGCGGGCCGCCGCTTCGGCCTCGTGCTCACGAGCCCCCGCCGCCGCGCCGTCGACACCGCCGCCATCGTGGGCTACCCCGACGCGGTGCAGGATGCCGATCTGGTGGAGTGGGACTACGGCTCGTACGAGGGCCTCACGAGCCCCCAGATCGCCGCCGCGTTCGGGGGCGACTGGAACCTCTGGGAGAACGGCGTCGTGCCGGATGCGGAGGGCCGCGGCGAGCAGGCCGCCGATCTCCTGGCACGCAACCAGGCCGTCATCCGCCGCCTCCACCTCACGCTCAACAAGGGTGAGGACGTGCTCGTGTTCTCGCACGGGCACTACCTGCGCACCCTCGCCGCCACCTGGATGGGCGCCCCGATCCGCCTCGGCGAGTACCTCGTGCTCGACACCGCCGCCGTGAGCGTGCTGGGCTTCGAGCACGGCAACCAGGTGCTGCGCGGCTGGAACCGCACCCCCTGGAGCGAGGTGGCGGGGTGAGCCTGCCGGTCACCGAGCATGTGGCCCCCGCGCGGGTCGTCTCCGACCCCGCCGAGGCCGTCGACGCCCTCGCGGCCCTGGCCGCGGGCTTCGAGACGGTCGCGGCCGAGCGCGACCACGAGGGCACCGCTCCCTTCGGCGAGGTCGCAGCGTTCCGCGCCACCGGCACGCTCCCCGCGCTCGTGCCGCGTGAGCTCGGCGGCGGCGGTCTCGACTGGCGCACCGTCTTCACCGCCCTGCGCCCCGTGATCCGCGCCGACGGCGGTCTCGGCCACCTCTTCACCTACCACTTCGTCAACTCGTGGCGGGTCGTGCTCAACGAGAACACCGAGCGCATCGAGGCCCTGCAGCGCGGCCTCGCAGAGCAGCACTGGTTCTGGGGCGGCGCGGGCAACCCGCGCGACGCCGGCCTCGCCCTCACCCCCTCGGAGGGCGGCTTCACGGTCTCGGGCCGCAAGTTCTTCGCCACCGGCGCCCAGGTCTCCGAGCGGCTCACCGCGAGCGGCACCCGGGTCGACACGGGCGAGCGGCTCGCCATCGTGGTCGACTCCACCCAGCCGGCCGTGACCCACCACGATGACTGGGACAATAACGGCCAGCGGCTCTCGGCCTCCGGATCCGTGTCGTTCGATGCGGCCTGGGTTCCCGAGGCGCACGTGCTCGGCTTCGGCGGGCAGGACGGCCCGCGGTACCACCCCTATTCCTCCCTCTCGATCCTCTTCTTCCAGCTCGCGCTCGACCACGTGCACGTCGGCCTCGCCGAGGGCGCCCTCGAGGCGGCCGCGCAGTACGTGCGGACGAGCACGAAGCCGTGGTCCACGAGCGGCGTCGAGAGCGCCCTCGACGACCCCTACATCCGCGAGCTCCTGGGCGAGCTCACCTCGGCCACCCGGGCGGCGGATGCGCTGACCTGGCGGGCCACCGACCTCCTGGCCGAGGTCGCCGAGCGCGGCTGGGCGCTCACCGACGCCGACCGCGGCGAGGCGGCCGTGGAGATCGCGGCGGCGAAGGTCGTGACCACCAAGGTGGCCCTCGACGTGACCTCGAGGGTGTTCGAACTCACCGGCGCCCGCGCCACGGGCACCCCGTACGGTTTCGACCGGTTCTGGCGGAACGCCCGCACGGTCACCCTGCACGACCCCGTGGCCTACAAGGCGCGGGAGGTCGGCGACCACGCCCTGCGCGGAGCCTTCCCCGAGCCCTCCGGCTACAGCTAGCGCGACGCGTTGTGCCTCGGGATGGCGTCCGTCACCCATGAGAACTCGTGCACGAAGCGCTCGAGCAGCCGCGCGAGCTCAGTGCGGTCGTGCTCGCTCCACTTGCCCACGAGCGTGGTGTAGACGGCCTGCGCGGCCTCGAGGTGCAGGCGCAGCGCCTCCGCCCCCTCCGGCGTCGCCGACACGAGCACGGCGCGGCGATCGCTCTCGTCGGGGGCCCGCACCACGAGGCCGGCCTCCTCGAGCCTGCGCACCTCGGTGGTGATGGTCGAGCGGTCGACCGAGAGCCACTCGGCGAGCGCCGACATGCGCACGGGGCCGGAGGTGGCGATGTACTCCAGCAGCCACGCATCCGTGCTCGTGAGAGCGGCGCCCTCGGAATGGTGGAGCGAACGCCGGTTGTCGGATCGGGTCGACCAGCGTAGAACGGTGGACAACGACGCCTGGATGACGGCACCGGGGTCGCTCTCTTCGCTCATAGCTGAATCATTCCTGATCAAGATGCGAAGAAGTCGAGAATGGTTGGATAAACCCAACTAACATGGTCAGCAAGACACCCCTCCCCTTCCGCCCTCCCACCCGAGAGACAATCCCTCCATGGACAACATCCCCGCATACGTCTGGGTGCTGACGATCGTCGGCATCCTGGCGCTGCTCGCGTTCGACTTCATCTTCCACGTGCGGAAGGCCCATGAGCCCACGCTCCCCGAGGCGGCCAAGTGGTCGGCCATCTACGTGGGCATCGCCATCCTCTTCGGCATCGGTGTGCTCATCTTCGGTGGTGGGACCCTCGGCTCGGAGTACTTCGCCGGGTACATCACCGAGAAGGCGCTCTCGGTCGACAACCTCTTCGTCTTCCTCGTGATCATCGCGAGCTTCAAGGTGCCTCGCGCCGACCAGCAGAAGGTGCTGCTCTTCGGCATCGTGTTCGCGCTCATCGCCCGCACCGGGTTCATCTTCCTGGGTGCCGCGCTCGTCAACTCGTTCTCGTGGCTCTTCTACCTGTTCGGCGCGTTCCTGATCTTCACGGCCATCAAGCTGCTCCGCCCCGAGGAGGAGAGCGACGACGCCAACAACGTCTTCATCCGCCTCGCGAAGCGCCTCTTCAACACCACCGACCGCTACGACGGCGACAAGTTCTTCACGATCGAGAACGGCAAGAAGGTCCTCACCCCGATGCTGCTGGTCATGGTGGCCATCGGTGGAACCGACCTGCTCTTCGCGCTCGACTCGATCCCCGCCATCTTCGGCCTCACCCAGAACCCGTACATCGTGTTCACGGCCACGGCGTTCTCGCTCATGGGCCTCCGCCAGCTGTTCTTCCTCATCGACGGGCTGCTCGACCGGCTCATCTTCCTCAGCTACGGCCTCGCCGCCGTGCTCGGCTTCATCGGCATCAAGCTCGTGCTGCACGCCCTGCACGAGAACACCCTCCCGTTCATCAACGGCGGCGAGCACGTGCCGGTGTTCGAGTTCAGCACCGGCGTCTCGCTCATCGTGATCATCGGCATCCTCACCGTCACCGTCGTGCTCTCGCTGTTCAGCCCGGCCGGCCGCGCCCACACCGTGATGGCCGACGCCAAGGCTCAGGCCAAGCGGTTCGTGGAGTACGACTTCAAGGGCGACGACGTGGCCCGCGAGACCACCTTCACCCGCATGGTGGAGCGCGAGAAGCAGCTCGAGGCCCTGCCGGCCAAGTACCAGCAGAAGGCCGCAGAAGACGAGACGCTGCACGAGCGCCTCGCGGCGGCCCACGCCCAGCGCGGCACCCAGAGCGCCGACTCCAAGGGCCTCAACTAGCCCTTGCACACCGGGTTCCAAGCGGAGGCGCACCGGATCCTACTAACGTAGGCAGTGCGCCTCCGGGACCCGAGACCTGATCGTGCACGATGACGTCTATGAGATTCGAAGCAGCAAGGAGAAACACATGGGTCTGAGTCTTGAGAAAGGCCAGTCGCTCTCGCTCACGAAGACCGACGGAGGAGCGCTCACCCGCATCCGCCTCGGCCTCGGCTGGGACAGCGCGGCGCCGGTCAAGAAGGGCCTCTTCGGTCGCCTCACGGGCGGCGCTGAGGTCGACCTCGACGCCTCGGCCATCTTCTTCGACGCGTCGGGCAAGGTGCTCGACACCATCTGGTTCCAGCAGCTCAAGAGCAAAGACGGATCGGCCTCCCACACGGGCGACAACCTCACGGGTGCCGGTGACGGCGACGACGAGACCATCCTGGTCGACCTCTCCAAGGTCTCCCCCGCCGTGGCGCAGATCGTCTTCGTGATCTCGAGCTACAGCCGGCAGACCTTCGATCAGGTCAAGAACGCCTTCAGCCGCGTGGTCGACGACTCCACGCCCGGCGCCCCCGAGGTCGCCCGCTATCAGCTCACCGACTCCGGCCCGCACACCGCGATGATCATGTCGAAGGTCTCGCGCGAGGGCGCCGGCTGGAGCTTCAAGGCCATCGGCGAGCGCGCCAACGGCCGTTCGGTCATGGACCTCCTGGGCCCGGCCGCCCAGACCCTCTAGCCCGCACCACCGAAGGAGCAACAGCCATGGCAGGACTCAGCCTCGAAAAGGGCAGCAACCTCTCTCTCACCAAGACCAGCCCCGGCCTCACGGTCGCCACGGTCGGGCTCGGCTGGGATCCCCGCACCACCACGGGTGAGGCATTCGACCTCGACGCCTCGGCGCTCCTCGTGGCCGAGAACGGCAAGGTGCGCTCCTCGGCCGACTTCATCTTCTACAACCAGCCCGCGAGCGCCGACCAGTCGGTCGTGCACCTCGGCGACAACCGCACCGGAGACGGCGCGGGAGACGACGAGCAGATCACGGTCGACCTGCAGAAGGTCGGGGCCGATGTGCAGCGCGTGATCTTCGCGGTGTCGATCGACAAGGCGGACGAGCGTCGCCAGAACTTCGGCCAGGTGCGCGGTGCGTACTGCCGCGTGGTCGACCAGGACGGCCAGGAGATCGTGCGCTTCGACCTCAGTGAGGATGCGGCGCCCGAGACGGCCATGCTCTTCTCCGAGATCTACCGCAACGGCGCCGAGTGGAAGTTCAAGGCCGTCGGCCAGGGCTACACCACCGGTCTCGCCGGCATCGCCACCGACTTCGGCGTCTCGCTCGGCTGATCGCCGGGCACTCGATCCACCCCCTTCGATTCCTCCGACACGAGAGAAGTCAATCGTCATGAGCACGCCCCTCACTCCTCCGAGCGCCGACGAGTCCGCAGCAGCATCGCTGGTGCTGCACGCCCCTGACGCCCCCGAGATCGTCCAGGCCGAGCAGGCACCCGGCATGGTGCCGGTTCCCGTGGAGCGCCAGAGCGAGATCCAGCAGCAGGCCCGTGCCTTCGTGGCCGAGGTGGCGGCGATGGATCCCCGCGCTCCCGAGTTCACCCAGAAGGTGGAGGGGATCTCGCAGATCGGCGGCAAGGAGATGGTGCAGTCCTCCGGCTACTCCAGCCGCATGCTGGAGCGCTCCTCCACCTCGGTGGCGGGCGCCAAGCGCTCGGGCAACAACGCCCAGATCAAGGTCGCGAGCACGCTGGGCGACCTGCGCAGCACGGTGGAGGACCTCACCCCCAACCAGGCCGACCTCGGCGTGGGGCGCAAGATCCTCGGCTTCATCCCCGGCGGCAACAAGCTCGCGAAGTACTTCCAGAAGTACGAATCGGCGCAGGTGCAGCTCGACAAGATCATCAAGTCGCTCATGGCGGGCCAGGACGAGCTGCTGAAGGACAACGCCTCGCTCGCCGGCGAGAAGGTGCAGCTGTGGGAGACCATGCAGCAGCTCAGCGAGTACGCCGTGTTCGCCAAGGCGCTCGACGCGGCCTGCGTGGAGAAGATCGAGGCCAGCCGCGCCGCGGGCCGCGTGGAGGAGGCGCAGAAGCTCGAGGCCGACGTGCTGTTCCCCGTGCGCCAGCGGCACCAGGACATCCTCACCCAGCTCGCCGTCTCGGTGCAGGGCTACCTCGCCATGGATCTCATCCGCAAGAACAACACCGAGCTCATCAAGGGTGTGGATCGCGCGCGCACCACCACCATCGCGGCGCTCCGCACGGCCGTGATCGTGGCCCAGGCGCTCGCGAACCAGAAGATGGTGCTCGACCAGATCGACGCGATCAACACGACCACCAACAACATGATCCTCTCGACGAGCGAGATGCTGAAGGATCAGACCACGCGCATCCACGAGCAGGCCTCCACCTCGGGTGTGAGCGTCGAGACCCTGCAGAAGGCCTTCGACAACGTGTTCCAGACCATGGACGCCATCGACACCTTCCGCGCCGAGGCCGCCAAGAACATGCAGGGCACAGTGACCGCCCTCGAATCCGGCCTGGAGCGGGCGAAGCCCTACCTCGAGCGGAGCCGCCAGTCGGAGCGTCAGGATCTCGGCGAGCTGCGCTGATCCACGGCCGCTGGATTCCTGAGACCCTACTGAAGGCAGATCATGGCGCTAGGACGACTGGTCAACTCGATCCTCCACGGCGCGCCCGCGCCCACGGGGCAGGTGCGGCAGGAGGGCGAGCCGGAGCTCACTCCGGCCGACCGCCCGTCGCGGCCGCCGGCGAACGAGACCGACGACGAGCGCACCGCTCGGGAGCTCGATGAACTGCGGGCTCTCGCGCGCCGTTCGGGGCGTGAGCTTCCCGGCATCGTGTCGTCGCGCCTGCGGCAGATCGACGACGTGCTGCGGGTGGTCGTGGCGACCATCGCGGCTCAGGATGCCTCAACCGAGCAGCGTGTGCTGCTCGAGGCCATGATCACCGACTACATCGCCACGCCGCTGCACGCCTTCCTCGCGCTCCCCGCCCCGGATCGCGCCGAGGAGTCGCGCGCCACCGAGCTCTTCGCGCGCCAGCTCGAGCTGATCGAGGAGACCATCCACGACCTGCTCAACCAGATCCGCATCGGTGCGATCGCCGAGCTCTCGACGCACGGCCGGTTCCTGGCCGACAAGTTCCAGACGCCCGACGAGGGCCTCGTGCTGGGTGGCAGCTGATGGGGTCACTCGTCGCCGGGGCCAACGCCGCACTCACGGCGGAGAACCCCGGGCTCGCCTCCGTGCTCGTGGGCTTCGGCTGGGACATCATCCCGAGCAGGGGCCCGCAGACCGAGCTCGTGCCCATCGCTGTGCTGTGCGGCGACGACGGCCGGGCTCTGAGCGACGACCACCTCGTGTTCTTCAACCAGATCGAGAGCGAGGACGGGTCGGTCTCGTTCGCGTCGGCCGACGACGTGGAGGAGATCGACGTCGACTTCTCGCGCATCCCCGCCGAGGTCGCCAAGATCGCGTTCTTCGTCTATGTCGATCCCGATGTGCGGGGGCCCGGTGACTTCTCGCCTGTGCGCTCGGCCTACGTGAGCGTCTCGACGCCGGAGGGGCGCGAGCTCGTGCGCTTCGACGTGCCGCTCAGCGATGCGCGGAGCACTCGGGCGCTGCTGCTCGCGGAGCTCTACCGGCACCGCGACGACTGGAAGTTCAGGGCGCTCGGCCAGGGGTACTCCTCGGGGCTGGCCGGCATCGCCTCCGACTTCCGAATCGACGTCTGAGCCGTGCCGCGCAACACGTCGCCCGTGAGGGCGGATCTCGTCTTCCTGCGCCGGCGGGTGAAGCCGCAGCCCGTGGTGGTCGAGACGGCGACGGCCTCACCCGCCGTGCCCTCGACGCCCGCGCCGGCCGCTCAGGTGCCCACCGGCGGATCGGGCGGGCACCCTCTCGGGCAGCGCCCCGCCGCCGCCCCAAGCGGATCGGGCGGGTCGGGCGGGCACCCTCTCGGGCAGCGCCCCGCCGCCGCCCCAAGCGGATCGGGCGGGTCGGGCGGGCACCCTCTCGGGCAGCGCCCCGCCGCTGACTCGGGCGGATCCGGCGGGTCAGGCGGATCGGGCGGGCTCGATCTCGGACAGCGCCCCTCCGGCGGGTCGGGCGGATCAGCACCATCAGGCGGATCGGGCGGGCTCGACCTGGGGCAGCGCCCCCCTGCCGGGTCCGGCGGATCTGGTGGGCTCGACCTCGGACAGCGCCCCTCCGGTGGATCCGGCGCATCCGGCGGGCTCGATCTGGGGCAGCGACCGTCCGGTGGATCCGGCGGGTCGGGTGGGCTCGATCTCGGGCAGCGTCCCTCCGCGTCAGGTTCCGCGCCGGCCTCGGGCTCGGGCTCCTCACGGCCCGCGGCTCCGGCTCGCCCGCGCGGGCCCGAGCCGTTCCCCGCGCCCACGGTGCGTGAGGTGCGCGAGCTCAGCGCCGACGTGCCGCTCGTGCGGCTCGACCCGCGGCAGTCGGCCATCGGCAGCCTCATCGTCGCAGGCGCCACCGCCGTGGCCTGGGAGTCCACCGACCTCGTCACCGGCGCGCTCACCCTCGACGGCGGCGCCCTGGGCACCCCCGTCACCACCTCGGGCAACCGGCCGCTCGTCGGCTTCGACCAGGGCGACGCGATCGTGGCGCTCCGCCACCTGCGGTCGCTCCGGCGCGCGCTCTTCGTGGCGGGCGACGCTCCGCTCGGTGTGCAGCTCTTCGACGACGAGAACTTCACGGTGCCCGCGAACGACGGCCGAGCCTTCGTGCTCTCGCTGCTGAGGGTCGGTGCGCGGCTCGAGCTGCGTGCGGAACCCGTGACCCCCGGTCTGCCGCTCGATGCCCTGCTGCGGGAGTTCGGCTTCGTGCCGACCACTTCTGTGGCTCCACGCCGCACCAGGACGAATTGACCATGCGCCATTTCAGCTTCATCGACCACGACGAGTCCGAGCGGCTCTTCCACAAGCTGCCCTCCGAGGTGGGAGTGGATTCGCCCCCCGCCATCCTCGCCTCAGCCCTCGGCGGCACGCTCTACAGCCCGGGCAACCGCACGACCCTCGTGGCCGATGTGGTCAAGCAGGGCGCGCGCGGGTGCTTCAGCATGGTGCTGTGCCTCGAGGACTCGGTGGCCGACGACGCCGTGGAGTTCGCCGAGAAGAACGTGGCGGCCGTGCTCGGTGAGCTGGCCACGCTCGCAGCCGGCGACGAACCGCCCGCGCTGCCTCTGCTCTTCGTGCGGGTGCGCACGGCGGAGCAGATGATCAGGGTGGCGGCGCAGAGCGGTGCCGGCCTCGACCTGCTGAGCGGCTTCGTCATCCCGAAGTACGAGAACGAGAACGGCTACGCCCAGGGGTTCTTCGACGCGCTGCACACCATCCAGGCCGAGTACGGCCGCACGGGCGCGAACGGCCACCGCCTGCGGGTGATGCCGATCCTCGAGTCGCCCGTCATGATCCACGCCGAGACGCGGGCGAGCGCCATGCAGGCCATCGCCGATGTCACCAAGGCCAATCGCGACGACGTGCTGGCGGTGCGGATCGGCGCCACGGATCTCTCGAGCGCGTTCGGGCTGCGGCGTTCGCGCGACCTCACGGTGTACGACGTCACCCTCGTGTCGTTCGTGATCGCCGAGATCGTGAACGTGTTCGGCCGCCCCGCCGACGACTTCGTGATCACCGGCCCCGTGTGGGAGCACTTCCAGACCGCCGAGCGCCTCATGCGCCCCCAGCTGCGTGTCACGCCGTTCGCCGAGGCCAACGAGAAGAAGCTGC
Source organism: Herbiconiux liukaitaii (assembly GCF_041927495.1). Taxonomy (NCBI): domain Bacteria; kingdom Bacillati; phylum Actinomycetota; class Actinomycetes; order Micrococcales; family Microbacteriaceae; genus Herbiconiux; species Herbiconiux liukaitaii. The sequence continues at coordinate 165,140 of NZ_JBHFHG010000007.1, forward strand.
GGCACCGACTCGTGCTGGCGGGCCTCGACGGGCTCATCCGCGAGATCTCGCTCGACCAGGCCAACGGGCTGCTCGGCAAGACCGTCATCCACCCGAGCCACGTGCCCGTGGTGCACGCGCTCTCGGTGGTGAGCCACGAGGAGTACCTCGACGCGGCCGCGATCGCCGACGGTGTGGGGGGCGGGGCCACGGCCTCCCCGTACCGCAACAAGATGAACGAGATGAAGCCGCACCAGGCCTGGGCCCGCAAGACGCTGCTGCGGGCGGAGGCGTTCGGGGTGGCTGCCGAGGAGACCACGTTCGTGGACCTGCTCGAAGCGAGCATGCGGTGACGGAAGGGCTCCCCGTGTGGACGGGTGGGTTCGTGCGCGACACCGTGGGCATCTCGCTGCAGACGGATGCCGGGCGGAGTCGGGTTGCGCTCGAGGCGCTCGTGGGACTCGCGCTGCGCGACAACCCCAAGCGCGCGCAGCTGCTCGTGTCGACGGTGCTCGCCAAGCACGTGCCGACTGTTCCCGCCCTCGCGCTCGCGGCCGGCGCGCTGCTCGGGCAGCTCGTGCGGGAGGCCATCGACGGCACCCGGCCCGAGGAGGGCGACTTCGCCGCCTTCGGCCGACTGCTCGCGGAGGGCGGCCCCCTCGACGAGGCGGATCGGCGCGAGCTGCACGACCTGCTCGCCTCCCTGCGGCGGTCGAGCGAGGCGGCTCGGCATCCGGAGATCGTGACGATCGGATACGCCGAGACGGCCACGGGGCTCGGCCACCTCGTGGCGGATGCGCTCGGCTCGCCCTACCTGCACTCCACGAGGCACGACGTGCCCGGGGCTGCGTACACGGCGTTCGAGGAGGAGCACTCGCACGCGAGCGACCACCGCCTCTACCCCGACGCCGCGTGGAGCGCAGGCATCGGCCCCGCGGCCGACACAGCCGCAAGCGCCACCGCCGGCACAGGCGCGAGCACCACAGCCAGCACGGGCACCTCGGCCGGCACGGGCACTCCGGCCAGCACCGGCATCCGCACGGACGCGAGCACCAGCACCAGCACCAGCACCAGCACAGGATGGCTGCCTCCGCACGGCACCACCGTGCTCGTCGACGACGAGCTCAGCACCGGGCGCACCGTGCGCAACACCATCACCGCGCTGCAGCAGCAGTCGCCGCAGGCGCACTGGGTGGTGGCCTCGCTCATCGACCTGCGCTCGGCGGCCGACCGCGCGGCCCTGGACGAGCTGGCCGCGCGACTCGGCACGCGCATCACCGCGGTGGCGCTCGGCGTGGGCTCGATCGACCTGCCGGCCGACGTGCTGCAGCGCTCGCGCGACCTCATCGAGGCGCTCCGGGTGCCGCAGCCCGCAGCCGAGCCGGGGTCCGCGCCCGGATCGGAGCCCACGCCGAGGCCGGAGCTCGCGCCCGCGCCGGCGCCGGAGCCCGAGCGGAAGGGCGCGCTCACGATCCTCGAGCCCGACGTGGCGCCCGTGCGGAGCGCGCGCTTCGGGATCGACGGGCGACTCGATCCGGCCTCGGCCTCCGAGATCGCCCGCTCGCTGATCGCCTCGCTGCCCGGCGACGTCGCCGACGACGTGCTCGTGCTCGGCTCGGAGGAGTTCATCGCCCTGCCGCTCGCGGTGGCCGCCGAGCTCGACCGCGCTCGCGGCGGAGTGCTCTTCTCCACCACCACCCGCTCCCCCATCGCCTCCATCGACCGGCCCGACTACGCCATCGCCTCGAGCATCGCCTTCGCGAGCCACGACGCCACGGTCGACGGCCCCGGCCCGCGCTTCGCCTACAACCTCACGAGGGGCGGGCACCGCTTCGCCGCGGTGGTGCTCTTCCCCGAGCCCGGCGTAGACCGCGAGCGGCTCCTCGCCCCGGCCGGAGCCGTCGAGGCTCTCCGCCGCATCACCGACCACGTGCTGCTCCCCCTCCTCCCCGAGGCCGCCCCCACCGCCTCCGCCTCCGCCGCACCCGGGGCCCGCGCATCCACCACCTCTGCGGCCACCCCGCCAGCCGTCGGCGCATCCGCCGCCCCGCCCGCCACCGCCTCCGTCGCACCCGGGGCCCGCGTATCCGCCGCCCCGCCCGCCACCACCGGCGCCCGAGCATCCGCCACCACCCCCGAAGCCACCGCCCGCCCCTCCCTCGAACGGACGAACCACGCATGACCGATGCCACCGCACCGGCCCTCCCCCAGCCGCTCACCGGCCCCGCCTTCGGCTCCTACTCCGCCGACGACGTGGAGTGGCTGCTCACCGACCTGGGCGACACCGTGCTCGAGGCGCCCGCCGCCGAGCGCGAGCAGGCCATCCAGAGCGGCGCGGCGCACTACGCCGAGTCGCTCCCCATCGAGTACCTCCCCTCGCCCGAGTACGAGGAGCTCTACCGCGACGCCCTCGCCCGCTCGAGCCGCCGTCTCGCGGTGGCCGTGGGCGTCGTGACCGACCTCGTGCTGGCCGAGCGCCAGAACGCACCCGTTCTCGTCTCGCTCGCCAGGGCCGGCACCCCCATCGGCATCCTCATGCGCCGCTGGGCCAAGCGGATGCGCGGCGTCGACGCGCCCCACTACACGATGAGCATCGTGCGCGGTGTCGGGGTCGACCGCACGGCCCTGCGCTACCTCGCCGCCCACCACGATCCCGCCCGCGTGGCCTTCGTGGACGGCTGGACCGGCAAGGGCGCGATCGCCCGCGAGCTCACGGCCGCCCTGGAGCTCTACGCGAGCACCGACGGTGTGCGCTTCCCCGACGAGCTCGCCGTGCTGGCCGATCCCGGCCACTGCGTGAGCATCTACGGCACCCGCGACGACTACCTCATCCCCTCGGCGTGTCTCAACTCCACGGTCTCGGGCCTCGTCTCCCGCACGGTCTACAACACCGACCTCATCTCGGACGACATGTTCCACGGCGCCAAGTTCTACCGCGAGCTCGCCGACCACGACGTCTCTGGGCAGCTGCTCGACACCGTCTGCGACCGCTTCGCCGAGGTGGAGCAGGAGGTGGCCGACGAGGTGCGCGCCGCCCTCGCCGAGGACCGCACGCCCACCTGGACCGGTTGGGCCGCCGTCGAGCGCATCCGTGAGGAGTACGGCATCGAGAGCATCAACCTCGTGAAGCCGGGAGTCGGCGAGACCACACGGGTGCTGCTGCGACGGGTGCCGTGGAAGATCCTCGTGCGGCCCGACGCCCTCGACGACGTCGCGCACGTGCTGCTGCTCGCCGAGCAGCGCGGCGTGCCCGTGGAGTACGTGCCGGGGCTGCCCTACAGCTGCGTCGGCCTCATCCACCCCGTCGCCGGCGCACCTGCGGGGAGCGAGCAGTGAGCGCCCTCGTGGCGTGCGACCTCGACCGCACACTCATCTACTCGCCCAAGGCGTTCTGGCTCGAGACCCCGGATGCGCTCGCGCCGCCGATCATCGTCTCCGAGCTCTGGAACGGGGTGCCGATCTCGTTCATGACCCGCGAGTCGGAGCGACTCCTCGCCGAGCTGCGCCTGCGGGCCGAGTTCGTGCCCGTCACCACGCGCACGATCGCGCAGTACCAGCGCGTGCAGCTCGGGGCACAGCCGCGGTTCGCGGTCACGAGCAACGGCGGCGAGATCCTCGTCGACGGGGTGCGGGATGCGGCCTGGGGCGACGGGGTGCGCTCCCGCCTGGCTTCGTCGAGCGCTCCACTGGCCGAGGTGCGGGCACTGCTCGAGGATCCGCTCGCCGCCGGGTGGATCCTCAAGACCAACGTCGCCGACGAGCTCTTCGTCTACTCGATCGTGGACCGCGAGACCATGCCCGAGGCGTGGCTCGCCGAACTGCACGCCACGTGCGAGGCGTTCGAGTGGTCGGTGTCGGTGCAGGGGCGCAAGCTCTACTGCGTGCCGCGTGTGCTCACGAAGCGGGCCGCGGTGACCGAGGTGGCCGAGCGGCTGGAGGCCGCCGAGCCGGGCTCGACGGGGCCGGCGGCGACCGGCGACGCCCGCGTGCGCATCCTCGCGGCCGGCGACTCGCTGCTCGACCAGCCCATGCTCGAGGGGGCGGATGCGGCCTTCCGGCCGGCCCACGGCGAGCTGCACGATGCCGGCTACGCGGCGGCGAACCTCACGGTGACGGAGGCGCGGGGCATCCTCGCGGGCGAGGAACTGCTGCGGCTGCTGACGGCGGCGATCAGCGCGCCCGCACTCGAGACCACGGGCTGAACAGGGGGCCGAACAGAGGGCGGATCCGCGGGCTGGGCGACGGGCTGATCCCCTTCTCCCCCTCCCCCGAGGCGATGTCCGGGCGCCGTTTCGGGGGCTCGAAATCCTGGGATTCGCGGCATCCGGGCCCGGCGCCGGCCCGCCGACTGCCAGGATGTAGGCGATCCCCATGACTACTCCTCCTATTCCCGCGCCCGCCGCCGCGGCGCCCACCCCGACCCCGGCCGACCTCCGCCGATGGCGGCAGTACCTCGCCGACGAGCGCGCCGAGGCCCAGGTCTACCGCGAGCTCGCCCAGCGGCGCACCGGCTCCGAACGCGCCATCCTCGAGGCCCTCGCCGACGCGGAGGGCCGTCACGAGACCCACTGGCTCGAGCTGCTCGGCGACGACGTGGGCAAGCCGAGGCGAGCGGATGTGCGCACGCGCGTGCTCGGCGTCATGGCGCGCCGCTTCGGCTCGGTCTTCGTGCTCGCCCTCATGCAGCGCGCCGAGGCTCGCTCGCCCTACGACACCGACGTGGACGCGACCGCCGCCATGGCCGCCGACGAGCGCATCCACGGCGAGGTCGTGCGGGGGCTCGCGGCACGCGGGCGCAGCCGCCTCTCGGGCACCTTCCGCGCCGCGGTGTTCGGCGCCAACGACGGCCTGGTCTCGAACCTCGCGCTCGTGCTCGGCATCGGAGCCACGGGTGTTCCCGCCTCGCTCGTGCTCGCCACGGGCATCGCCGGACTCCTCGCCGGGGCGCTCTCGATGGGCGCGGGCGAGTTCGTCTCGGTGCGCTCGCAGCGCGAGCTGCTGGCGGCCTCCACGCCCGACCTCCGGGCGAGCACGGCCGTGCCGCAGCTCGACGTCGACGCCAATGAGCTCGCGCTCGTCTACCGGGCGCGCGGCATGAGCGAGCCGGAGGCCGAGGCGAAGGCGCGCGACGTGTTCGGGGGGCTCACGACGGCGACTTCCGCCATCCGCCTGCCGCGGGCGGGGGACGCGGGGCTCACCGCGCCCGGCGCCGAGGGACCCGGGTCGATCACGCCGGCCGCGGGGAGCGGCGCATCCGATTCCCCCGCCGACGAGCACGAGGAGATCGGCACCGCGTGGCAGGCCGCCTTCTCGTCGTTCTGCTTCTTCGCGTCGGGAGCGGTCATCCCGGTGCTGCCGTACCTGTTCGGGCTCAGCGGCCTCGCGGCCGTGCTGCTCGCCTCGGTGCTCGTGGGGCTCGCGCTGCTCGGCACGGGTGCCGTGGTGGGGCTGCTCTCGGGCGGGCCGCCGCTGCGGCGAGCGCTGCGGCAGCTCGCCATCGGCTACAGCGCGGCCGGCGTCACCTACGTGCTGGGGCTCCTCTTCGGAGCGTCCCTCGGCGGCTAGGCCGAGACGGAGGCGAGCTCGTCGTAGGTGGCGAAGCGGCTCGACACGTCGCTGCCGGTGAAGTTGCCCACCCAGCCGTCGTCGTCGTGGAAGAAGCGCACCGACACGTACTCGGGGTTCGTGCCCATGTCGAACCAGTGGGTCGTGTCCTTCGGCACCGAGAGCAGGTCGCCCGCCTCGCAGAACACGGCGTGCACCTTGCCGCCGACGTGCAGGTAGAAGACGCCGGATCCGCTCGCGAAGAAGCGGTCCTCGTCGTCGTCGTGCTGGTGCTCGTTGAGGAACTTCTGGCGGGCGGCGTCGGCCTGCTCGCGGTAGGCGGGGCTGTCGTCGCGCTCGATCGTGACCACGTCGACGAGGGTATAGCCGTGCGCGGCGTTGACGGCGTCGATCTCGTCGCGGTAGAGCTCGAGCACTTGCTCCTGGGTGGCGCCCTCGGGCAGCTCCTTGAGCTCCCAGCGGCTGAAGCGCGCACCGAGGCCGGCGAGCACGTCGTGGATGGTGTCGAAGTCGCGCGTCTGCAGCTCGGGCGTCGAGGGGTCGGTGTCGTTCCACACGGTCAGGAGGGTCATGGCTCCATGATATTCGTCCTCTCCTGCACAGGGCCCTTTCTTGCCCGCGGGAGTAACAGAATGAAACACGATTGGCCGCACGCCATGCCGTCGCGGTTGAATCGAACCGTCATCACAGCACGCCGACCCGGCACCCCGTTCCGAAGAACCCTGTACTGAAGCACCCAGTCCTGCAGCATCCCGTCCCGAAGCATCTCGTCCTCCTGAAGGAGACACCCATGGCCATCCTCCGCAGAGCAGCGGTCGTCACCGCCCTCGTCGCCGCCGGCGCCCTCGCCGTCAGCGGTTGCGCGCAGTCCAACGGCACCCCCGCCGCCACCTCCGGTTCGACCGCGGCACCCACGGCCGCCGCCGCGCTGCCCGCGCCCTTCGACGGCGACGACCCCGTGACCGTGGCGCTCGTGCGCCAGAGCGGCGCGGGCGACTACTTCGAGGCGTGGGGCGCAGGTGCCGAGGCGCAGGCCTCGTTCGCCAACATCGACCTGCAGGTCACGGATGCGCGCAACGACAACGCCAAGCACGCGAGCGACCTCGAGCAGGCCATCGCCGCGAAGCCCGACGCCATCATCGTCGACCACGGCCAGACCGACACCATCCAGCCGCTCGTCACGAAAGCCGTCGAGGCCGGCATCCCCGTGGTGGTCTACGACCTCGCGCTCACCGACACCGAGGGAGTCATCGTCACGGCGCAGTCCGACAAGTCGATGGCCGAGGGTGTGCTCGAGCAGCTCATCGCCGACGTGGGCGAGGGCGCCAAGGTGGGCTACGTCTCGGCCACGGGCTTCGCGCCCCTCGACCGCCGTGCCGAGGTGTGGGACCAGGTGGTGGCCGACAACGACCTCGACGTCGTGTTCTCCACCGGTGAGGTCTCCGACTCCACGGCGAGCGACAACGTGCCGCTCGTCGACGCAGCGCTCAAGCAGAACCCCGACGTGCAGGCCATCTTCGCGCCCTACGACGAGATCACGAAGGGTACTGTTCTGGCTGTGCAGCAGAACAACCTGCAAGACAAGGTGAAGGTCTACGGCATCGACATCTCGAACGCCGACCTCGAGGTCATGAACGCCGAGGGCAGCCCGTGGGTCGCCACCTCGGCCACCGACCCGGCCGCCGTGGGCGCCGCCGTCGTGCGCACCCTGGCCCTGAGCCTCGCGGGTGAGCTCGACGAGACCGAGGTGCTGTTCCCGGCCATCACCATCACGCAGGAGTTCCTCGCCGAGAACGAGGTCACCAACGTGGCCGAGCTCCGCACCGCCGAGCCGAGCCTCGAGCTCTCCGACGTCGTCGTGGCGGATTGGCTGCCCGCGGTCTCCGGATGACCTCCGACCGATCCGATTCGAACCGGGGGCGCGACGCGAGCGTCGTAGCCCCGGTGCCACCTGACGAGGGGCACGACGCACGCGTCGTGTCCCTTGCGGGCGTGTCGGTGGCCTACGGATCGAACGTGGTGCTCACCGACGTCACGCTCGAGTTCACGGCCGGCGAGATCGTGGCGCTGCTCGGAGCGAACGGGGCCGGCAAGTCCACGCTGATCAAGGCGCTCTCGGGGGCCAACCCCCGCTACAGCGGCGCCATCCGGGTGGGCGGTGAGGCCGTGCACCTCTCCTCGCCCGTGCAGGCGAGGCAGCTCGGCATCACGGCCGTGCACCAGAAGGTGGCCGACGGCATCGTGCCGGGGCTCACCGTGGCCGAGAACCTCACGCTCGACGACCTGGCCCAGGCCTCCCGTCGCCCGCTGCGCTCGCGCAGCTCCGCCTTCGCCGACGCGAGGGCGGCGCTCGCCACCCTCGGCCTCGACTGGTCGGAGGCCGTGCTCGGGCGCGACGCCGCCGACCTCGCAATCTCGGATGCGCAGCTCGTGGTGCTCGCCAGAGCACTCCGCGGCACTCCCCGACTGCTCATCCTCGACGAGCCCACCTCCGCGCTCACCGCCGCCGAGGCCGAGCGCCTCTTCGAGGTGCTGCGATCCCTCCGCGCCACCGGGCTCTCGATCGTCTACGTCTCGCACCGCTTCGGCGAGATCGAGGCCCTCGCCGATCGTGTCGTGGTGCTCCGCGACGGGCGGGTGCAGAGCGAGAGCGCGCGGCCGTTCGAGTGGCACGGCATCCTGCACGACATGCTCGGGCGGGCCGCCGAGCTCTCGCACGACCGCGGTGCGGCGCAGCGGGGCCACGAGGTCGTCGCGACCGTCGACGGCATCACGCTGCTGCCGGAGGCCCCTCCCGTCTCGCTCGAGATCCGCGCGGGCGAGGTGCTGGGCATCCTGGGCCTCATCGGCGCCGGCAAGACCGAGCTCGCCGAGGTGCTCGCGGGGTTGGCCACGCCGGTCGGAGGCTCCCTCACCCTCGGCGGAGCGCCTTATGCGCCCAAGCGGCCGGGAGACGCGATCGCCGCGGGCGTCGTGCTCGTGCCGGAGGACCGCCAGCGGCAGGGCATCCTGCCGGGCTGGTCACTGCTCCGCAACGTGACGATCCCGTTCCTCCGCGCGTCCAGCGCCGGTGGACTGCTGCGGTCGAAGCTCGAGCGCCCGCGGGCCGAGACCGTCATCGACACGCTCTCCGTGGTCACCACCGGTCCGGAGGAGTCGATCGACGACCTCTCGGGCGGCAACCAGCAGAAGGTCGTCGTGGGCCGCTGGCTCTCGGCCGATCCGCGGCTCGCCCTGCTCGACGAACCGTTCCGCGGCGTCGACATCTCCGCCCGGCGCGAGATCGGCGCCCGCCTCGCCACGATCGCCGCGGGCGGTGCCGCCGCCGTGGTGCTCTCGAGCGACGTCGACGAGATCTTCGAGGTCGCCGACCGCATCGTGGTGCTCGTCGCCGGCCGCATCGAGCTCGACCAGTACGCCGACGAGACCACCAGGGAGAGCGTCATCGGCGCCTTCCTCGGCACCTCGCATCCGTCCTCCCCCGAAGGATCAACCCCATGAGCAGCACCCCCACGGGCACCTCGACCGGCGGCTCCCCCGCCGGCGCACCCGGCACCCCCGGCAAGACACCGCGCTCGCGCGCCGCCTCGGCTAAGACCTCGGAGCGCGTCGCCGCGTTCGTGGTGAAGTGGGGGTTCGTGGCCGTCACGGCCGCCCTCATCCTCTTCTTCGTGGTGACCGAGCCGAACTTCCGCACGCCGGAGAACTTCTTCGGCATGCTCAAGTTCATCGCCCCCACGGCCATCGCGGGTCTCGGCGTCATGCTGGCCATGACCGTCGGCGGCATCGACCTCTCGGTGGGGGCATCCGCGGGCTTCGCGGTGTCGATCGCGGCGTGGACGATGGTGATCGGCAACCAGGTCGGCGGTGTCGCCGTCTCGGTCGTGCTCGTCTGCGGGCTGCTCATCGGAGCACTCAACGCGTTCCTCATCGTCGTGGCGCGCATCCCGGATCTGCTCGCCACGCTCACCACGATGTTCGTGATCGTGGGCCTCAAGCTCATCATCGTCGACGGCAAGTCCATCTCGTCGCAGATGACGCTGTCGAACGGCACCACGGCGCCCGGCCGCTTCACCGCCGACTTCCTGTGGCTCGACCGCGGGTCGATCGGGCCCGTGCCGGTGCCCGTCATCATCCTCGTGGTCATCACGGTGCTGCTGTGGTTCCTGCTCGAGCGCACGCGCTGGGGTCGCGCGCTGTTCGCGGTGGGCGCCAACCCCGAGGCGGCGCGGCTCGCGGGCATCCGGGTGCAGTGGTACCGCACGATCGCCTACATGGGCTGCGGTCTGCTCGCCTCGATCGCGGGGCTGCTGCTCGCGGCGCGCATCGGTCAGGGCGACGTGAGCGCCGGCAACTCTCTGCTGCTCGATGCGGTGGCCGTGGCGCTCGTGGGCGTCTCGGTGCTCGGCATCGGCCGGCCGAACGCGTGGGGCACGGCGCTCGGCGCCGTGCTCATCGCGGTCATGGTGACGGGGTTCACCATGATCGGGCTGCCCTACTACGCGCAGGACTTCGGCAAGGGCATCGTGCTCCTCATCGCCCTGCTCTTCAGCTTCACCTTCTCCAGGCGGCGCACCGTGGTGACCGCCGGTTCCACCACCTCGACCTCGTAGCGATGCAGGATCCGCGCATGACCGACTCCCCCACCGACAGCATCACCGATTTCACGCAGCTCACCGCCGAGACGGTCGTGGCCTACCTCGCGAGCCGGCCCGCACTGGGCTCGCGGATCGACGTCTCGCGCATCGCCTCGGTGCGCGAGGTCGGTGACGGCAATCTCAACCTCGTGTTCATCGTGGCCGACGAGACGGGCGCCTCGCTCGTGCTCAAGCAGTCGCTGCCGCACGTGCGCACCGATCCGTCGTGGCCGATGACCCGCGAGCGGTCCACGCGGGAGGCCACCGTGCTGGGGGCGCACGCGGCGGCGGACCCGGAGCACGTGCCCGCGTTCCACGACTTCGACGAGGTGCACTACGTGCTCGCCCTCGAAGACCTCAGCGACCACCGGGTGTGGCGCAACGAGCTCAACGAGGGGCGGGTGCACGCCTACGCGGCCGAGGAGATCGGGCGCTACGTGGCCCGCACCGCCTTCGCCACCTCGCCGCTCGGCCTCGATCCGCTCGAGCACAAGGCCCTCGTGGCGCGGGCGGTCAACCCGGAGCTCGCGCAGATCACCGAGGACCTCGTGTTCACGGAGCCGTACATCCCGCACCCGCACAACGTGGTGCTGCCCGGCAATGAGGCCGACGTGCAGGCGCTCCGCGGCGACGCGGCGCTCGTGCGCGAGATGGGGCTCGCGAAGTGGAAGTTCATGACCACGGCCCAGTCCCTCATCCACGGCGACCTCCACACGGGCTCCGTCTTCGTGCGCCCCGCTGCGGGCACCCCGGATGCGGTGGCGGGCACGTCGGACGCGGTGGCAAGCGCGTCGGGCACGGCGTCGGTGCGGGCGTTCGACAGTGAGTTCGGGTTCGTGGGGCCCACCGGGTTCGACCTCGGGGCGCTGTGGGCCAACCTCGTGCTCGCGGCGGCGCGCGCGGAGGCGCTCGGCGAGAGCGACCGCGCCGAGCAGCTCCTCGACCTGCCGGCCCGTCTATGGGACGCCTTCGAGGCCGAGTACCGCTCCCTCTGGCCCTCCCGCGTCGACCCGCGGGTCTGGGGCGACGGCGTGCTCGAGGGGCTGCTCGACGGCATCCGCGACGACGCTGCCGTCTTCGCCGCCGCCAAGACCATCCGGCGCATCGTGGGCTTCGCGAAGGCGAGCGACCTCGAGACGCTCCCGCCCGAGCTGCGCGAGCGGGCCGCCCGTGGAGCACTCCGCGCCGGCCGCGCCCTCGCGCTCAACCGCCACGGCATCCCCTCGGTGACGGCGCTCTCGGCCGAGACCCTCGCCACCCTCCGCGCCGCCATCCACCCCTGACCCCCGCCCCTGGCTCGGTCGCGGGGTAGCGCAAGACGACCCACCTCGGGCGTTAGAGGTGCGTTGCGTTACCCGCGGGGCGGCTGGGGTGCGCGAGTGGGGGAGACTGGGGGGATGAGTGACGTGGTGCTGGACGGCGATGTCGTGGTGTTCGTGGGTGGCGAGGGCGGTGAGGTCGTGGTGCCTCAGGCCGAGGCCTCGGTCAACGTGGCCGACCTGGCCGTGACTCGGGGCGACGGGGTGTTCGAGTCGATCGGGGTCATCGACGGGCGGTTCCTCGAACTGCCCCGGCACCTCGAGCGGCTCAAGCACTCCTCCGCGATGCTCGACCTGCCCGAGCCCGACGTGGAGGCCTTCGAACGCGCCGCGCGACTGGGCGTCGCCTCCCGGGCACCCCAGCGCGAACTGCTCGTGAAGCTCCTGCACAGCCGCGGCATCGAGGGCGAGAGCAGCGCGAGCGGATGGGTGCAGGTGCTGAGCGGGCCCGATCACGGCCCGGCGCGCGAGCAGGGGATCCGCGTGGTGACCCTCGACCGCGGCTACAAGCACGATGTGGCGCAGACCTCGCCGTGGCTGCTGCAGGGCGCCAAGACGCTCTCGTACGCGGTGAACAAGGCCGCCCTGCGCGAAGCCGCCAGGCGCGGGGCCGACGACGTGATCTTCGTGAGCTCCGACGACGTGGTGCTCGAGGGGCCCACCTCCAACGTGCTCGTGCGGCACGGCGACACCTTCCGCACTCCGCGCCTCGACCTCGGCATCCTCGCCGGCACCACGCAGGCCGCGGTGTTCGAGACCCTGCGCGACCTCGGCTTCGAGACCGCCGAAGCCGTGCTCGCCCCGCACGAGCTCGTGGCCGCCGACGGCCTCTGGCTGCTCTCGAGCGGCCGACTGCTCGCACCCGTGCGCGAGCTCGACGGCCACCCGCTCCCCGTCGACGCCGTCCTCACCCGCCTGCTCCTCGAGCGCACGTTCGGCCTCTGACCCGGCGACGACTCCCCCAGCGCGCCCAGAACCCGCCCTCATGGGGGCCTGCCGCGCCCCCGCGCGGTCTGACATGCTGTGAGCGGATGCGGCCACTCACCCCGCCGCGACAGGGAGGCACCGCGCATGACCGCGACCATCACCGACGTGCTCATCGCCGGCGCGGGCCCCGTCGGGCTCGTGCTCGCCGCAGAATTGGCGCGGCGCGGAACCCCCGTGCGCATCATCGAGTCCCTCCCCGCCCCGACGACCGAGTCCCGAGCGATCGTCGTGCACTCACGGTCGCTCGACCACATCGAAGCGCTCGGCGCCCTCGATGCCCTCATGGCGCACGCCGTCGTGGCCCGCGGCATGCAGATGCACGCCGGCGACACGACCGTGGCGCAGATCTCCTTCGAATCGATCGATGCCGTGCACCCCTATTCGGCGGCACTCGCGCAGACCGACACCGAGGCGGTGCTGACCGGTCGGCTGACCGAACTCGGAGTCACGGTGGAGCGTTCGAGCACCCTGACCGGGTACAGCCAGGATGCCGACGGGGTCGACGCCGAGTTCACCGGGGCGGACGGTGAGTCGCACCGGGTGCGAGCACGCTACCTCGTGGGGGCTGATGGCGCCCGCAGCGTCGTGCGCCACGGAATGGGGCAGAAGCTGGAGGGCTCGTTCGCCGGAGAGGACTTCCTGCTGGGCGACGTGGAGGGCGATCACGACTACGACCGATCCTCGTTCCACACCTTCTTCGCACCCGGCAAGGCGACGGGCCTGCTCTTCGCGCTCCCCGGCGACCGGGTGCGGGTCTTCGCGCAGCTCGCTCCCGACACAGATCCTGAACGGCCCGTCACCATCGAATGGCTGCAGGATGCGCTGGACGAGCGCGGCGTGCGCCTGCACATCCGCGAGTCGCACTGGCTCACCCGCGTGCAGCTCAAGCACGGACAGGTTCCGCGGTATCGCGACGGCCGGGTGTTCCTGGCGGGCGATGCAGCGCACATCCACAGCCCGGCCGGTGGGCTCGGCATGAACACGGGAATGCAGGATGCGATGAACCTCGGCTGGAAGCTCGCCGCAGCCGCGCAGCCGGGGGTCGGCGATGCGTCTGCCCTCCTCGACAGCTATCACGCCGAACGCCATCCCGTCGCGGCCTCCGTGATCGCGTTCACGACCCGACTGTCGACGGTCGGCACCCTGAGCAATCCCGTGGCCCAGCACGCCCGCAACATCCTGATCCACCTGGGGCTCGAGCTGCCCGCAGTGGCCGAACGCCTCGCGGGCACGGTCGAGCAGCAGAACGTGCGCTACCGCGACAGCCCCGTCGTCTCCGGGTCGGGCAAGTCGCTCCGGCCTGGCGACTTCCTGCACCTGCCGGACACGATCGTGGCGCGCGGGCTGGCGGGGCGGCCGAACCACCTGGCCATCCTGCTGCCCGCTGCGAACGGGGCGCCGGCCACACGGTCGACCGACTGGACGACGGACGGGGAGAGCGGCGGGCAGAGGGACTGGGTGACGGAGCTGATCGTCACCGACCACGACACCGCCGAACTCCGGCGATCCACCGGGCTCGCCGCGGGAGGGGTGGTGATCGTGCGCCCCGATGGCTACGTGGGCCACATCGGCCCCGACGTCGAGGCGGGGGTCGCGGACTACGGCGCGCACCTCGGGTACGCAGCGCGGTAGGTGGGGCCCGCGGGGCCGACGGTGGGGCCCGCCGCTCCTCAGATGATGCCCGCCTCGCCAGAGGTGGAGCCGGCGAGCTAGCGGGTGGCGAGGGCTATCTGGAGGAGGGCCTCTGTGAGTTCGAGGTGCCAGCGGGCCTGGCGCAGGTCGGCGCCCCAGGCGTAGATGCCGTGGCTCGCCACGAGCAGCGCAGGCACCTCCGCCACGTCGCGCGTGCGCGGCAGGTAGACGCGCTCGAAGTCGTCGCCGAGCACCCGCATGTCCTGGTGGTTCTGCACCACGGGCAGCACCACCCGCTCGCCGTGCGCCGAGTGCCCGATGCCCTTCAGCATCTCGAGGTCGTGCAGCACGACCCCCTCCGGCCAGGCGTGCGCGGCCCGCACCGCCGCGAGCGCGTGCACGTGGATGACCGCACCTGCTCCGGTGACCGCCGCGATCCGCGCGTGCAGCCCGGCCTCCGCCGACGGCTTGCGCGCGAGGCCCAGCCGGGCCGTGACGTCGTCGGCCGGCGCATCCGGAACCCATTCGCCGTCGCCGTCGATGAGCACGATGTCGGCGGAGGTGAGCTCGCCCTTGTCGAGGCCGGAGGCCGTGACCGCGAGGCGCAGCGGGTCGCGCGCCAGGGTGACCGAGAGGTTGCCGGCCGTGCCCGGCATCCAGCCGAGGCCGGCGAAGCGCGCCGACTCGGCGGCCAGGGATGCCCCGGCTGCGGCGAGCGAGGCATCGTCGACCACGCCGTCACCCAGCACGTGCGCCACGACGGGCGCCCCGCCCGAATCGCCCGCAGCACCCGCCTCGGTCACGGGGCGACCACCTCGACGTCGGCGAACGACGACACCACGGCGGCCTCGCCGAAGTCGGCCTCGAAGAACGGCTCGCCCTCGCGCGAGAAGGCCACGACCTGCCAGCCGGCCGCGAGGGCCGCCTCCACCTCCCCGGGGTTGTCGGTGAAGAACACGAGCTCCGCCGCAGGGATGCCGAGCGCCGCCGCGATGGCGTCGTAGGAGGAGGTCTCCTTCTTGGGGCCCGCGCTCACGGTGTCGAAGAAGTCGGTGATGAGCCCCGTGAGGTCGCCGTCGGGCGAGTGCCGGAACCACGGCACCTGCGAGGCGATCGAGCCCGACGAGAACACCGCGAGGCCCACTCCCTGCTCGTGCCAGGCCCGCAGCTCGGGGATGACGTCGTCGAAGAAGTGCGACGAGATCTCTCCGCGTGCGAAGCCCTCGGCCCAGATCTGGCCCTGCACGGTCTTGAGCGGGGTGGCCTTCACGTCGCGCTCCATCCACTCGTGCATGACCGCCACGATCTGGTCGGTCGAGGCATCGGTGGCGAGGTCGGCGTCGTGGATGACCTGGGCGCGGGCCTCGGCGATGGCGGGATCGGCGGCGTGGTCGTCGAGCCAGGCGGCGAGGCGGGGGCGGGCGTAGTCGTAGAGGTCGCCCAGGATGAAGCCCGCGGCGCTCGTGGTGCCCTCGATGTCGACCACCACGGCGCGCGCCGAGATGGCGAGGGGGTCGGGCGTGGGAGTGGGGGTGCTGTCTTCGGTCACGGTGCGCTCCTCGGGAGGGGGATGGGGGACGAGAACGGTGTCACGGGCCGGTGGGCTCGGTCGGGGTGCCCGGCGCAGACGGCGCTGGCTCGCCCGTGAGGAGGTGGTGGAGGGCGGCGTCGAAGAGGCGGGCGGAGGCCTCCGGGAGGAGGGCGGAGGGGAGCGACTCGATGTCGGCGGCGTGCGAGTAGCCCGCCGCGCGACGGATGCCCTCCACTCCCGCGAACCCCCAGGCATCGCGCACGATGCGGGCGAGCGACTCCTCGTCGTGCCCCGCCGCGAGCCACACCGAGGCGAAGGCCTCGAGCGACGCCGTCACGGCCGAGTAGCGCCGGGTGGCGAGCTCCTCGTCCCCCACGACCGAGGCCGCGAGGGCCGCGAGCTCGAGGTTGGCCCAGAACAGTCCGAGGTCGAGCCCGATGGGCCCCACGAAGCTGAACTCGGGGTCGAAGACCTTGACGTGCTGCACGCCGTCACGACGGCCGATCATGACCGATCCGCTGTGCAGGTCGCCGTGCACGAGCGCTTCGTGCCTGGTCTCGAACACCTCGCGGATGCGCGCGACAGCAGCTCGCACGGCCCCGTCGGCGTCGGCGTGCAGGGCCCGCACGCGCTGCTCGAGCGACGGGTGCCAGTGGTTGTGCTCGTGCTCGCGGTAGGGCTCGTCGAGCACGACGTCGATGGTGAGGGCGCAGAGCTCCGGGTTCGCGGCGAGCTCGATGAGGCGGGCGTGCTCCTCGTCACCGAGGGCGAGCGCCGAGGTCGCGACGGCGAGCTCGCCCACGAAGCGGCCGACCACGGATCCGAGGTCGGTGAAGTCGATCTCGAGGGCGTCGCCGGGTGTCGAGATGCGGCGCACGAGGGCGTCGCGCAGCACGGCGAGGTCGGAGAGGTCCTCCATGACGAGCACGAAGCGCGACTCGTCGAAGTCGACGATGTGCGGGATCGATTCCGGCACCCGCTCGGCGAGCAGCTCGTAGGTGCGGGCCTCGGAGGCGATGCGGGTGGGGTCGATGGGCCAGTCCGGACCCGCGACCTGCACCCACGGCGGCGCCTGCTTGACGGCGAGCGACCCCGCGGGGCCACGCGCCAAGAACACGCGGTTCATGTTGCCCGCGGTCACCTCGACCACCCGGATCGCCGCGCGCCCGTCACCGGTCGGGGAACCCGCATCCGCACCCCCGCCGGCACCGGCACTGGGCGCGATGGTACCGGCGCGCTCTGGCTCGATGGGGTCCGCGGCATCCGCATCGCCTCCGAGCACGTGGTGCAGGAGGTCGCGGCGGGCCAGGTGGGCGATGACGTCGTCGGCGGTGACGAGCAGGTCGTACTCGGGCACGCTCATGCGCGCTCCCCCGCGGCGGCGTAGAGCTCGCCGACCCGTGCGGGCTCGAAGGCTCCGCGGTCGGTCACGATGCGTGTGACGAAGCGGGCGGGCGTGACGTCGAAGGCCGGGTACCAGGCCTCGGTGACGAGCGGGGAGGCCGTGCGCCGGCCGAGGGTGTGCAGCACCTCGGCGGGGTCGCGCGACTCCACCACGATGTCGTCGGCGGTGGGGGCCTCCGGATCCGGTGCCTGCACGAGCGCGTAGAACGGCACGTCGAAGGCGTGGGCGGCCACGGCGAGACCGAGCGTGCCCACCTTGTTCACGACGCTGCCGTCGAGCGACACCCGATCCGCCGCCGTCACGAGCGCATCGATGGGCCCGATCCCACCGGTCCGGCCGCCACCGCTGACCCCGCCGAGCACGCTGGCCGCATCCGACCCGCCGATCCCACCGGCCGCCCGAGACCCACCGGCGGCGCCGAGCCCGGCGATCCCGCTCGCCGCTGTGGCGCGTCCCGCGGCGAGCGCTGCCGCCCCCATGCCGTCGGTGATGAGCGTCACGCGCTCCCCGAGCTCGGCGAGGGTGTGCGCGGTGAGCCTGGCGCCCTGCAGGTAGGGCCGGGTCTCGGTGGCCATCCACTCGAAGCGCTTGCCCGCGGCACGGGCGGCGCGCACGAGCTCGATGAGGTAGGTGTCCATCCAGCAGTGGGTGAGGATGCGCGCACCGTCGGGCAGCAAAGCCACGGTCGCCGCACCCAAGCGGTGGCTGCGCTCGCGGTAGTGGCGCGCACCCTCGCGGGCCGCCTCGACGACCGCCGTCACGAGCTCCGCGGTCGACCCGCCACCGAGCGCGCCCGCGCCACGCGAGTCCACGTCGGTCGCACCGGGGTCGGCGAGGGCGCGATCGACCGCGGCGAGCACGTGGGCCACGGCCTCGCGGGGGTGGTTGTTCGTGGGGCGCGCGCTCTCGAGCACCCGCCCGGCCTCGCGCATGCGCTCGCGTGCCGCCGCGGGAGGAAGGCCCGCCACCTGCAGCGCCGTGATCTCGAGCCCCGCGTAGGCCGCGAACAGCGGTCCGGAGCTCTGCGTCACCATCGCCGCGATGGCCGAGGCCACCTGCTCGGCATCGGTGGCGGTGACCCACTGCACGGCCTCCGGGAACACGCGACGATCGAGGATGTGCACAGCCCCGCCCTCCACGCGCACCGAGTCGTCGAGCGCGGGCACGCGCAGGCCGTCGACCCCGCGGGTGTCGAAGTCGGTGTCGGTGGTGGTCATGTGCATCCCGTCGATTTCCCCCACCGAGGATACCGCTCCGCTCTGAACGGATGCGCGCCTAAGCTGGCTGCGGCGGCCTGCTCGGCCGTGAACGGCAGGGGGATGCAGTGAGCGACAACGACCACCGACGCACTCCGGCGGGCTGGCACCAGGATCCGGCAGGGTCAGGATCCCTCCGTTGGTGGGACGGCACGACCTGGACCGAGCACTACCAGCCGGCCCCCCAGTCCCAGCCGGCACCGCAGTCCCAGCCGGCCCCCCAGTCCCAGCCGGCCCCCCAGTCCCAGCCGGCCCCGCAGCCCCAGTTCACCCCGGCCGCCCCCTCGCAGTACCCGGGCCAGCCCGGGTACCCGGGCCAGGCCCAGAACGCCTACCCCTACCCCTACCCGGCGCAGGGCCCCGCACCCATCCCGAAGGTGGCTCCGGGCACTCCCGCGTACGGACCCTTCATCTGGATCATCACGCTCCTCCCCCTCATCGGCCTGCTCACCCTGCCGTTCACACTCGCCGACTACGAGCAGCAGATCAACGCCCCCTTCCAGGCCGCCACCACCGACCCGTTCGGCGGGGCCTCCGCGGCCTCCCTCGCGGCGCAGGCCGTCGGCACCCTCCTCACCTGGGCCGTCTACGCGGTGGGCATCGTGCTGGCCTTCTTCGACCGCAAGTGGCTCCTGGCCCGCGGCTACGCCCAGCCGTTCCACTGGGCGTTCGCGTTCCTCAACCCCGTCTACCCCATCGGGCGCTCCATCGTGGTGCGCCGCCGCTCGGGTCGCGGCATCGCACCGATGTGGGTGTCGTTCGCCCTCATCGCGATGTCGATCATCGCGTCGATCGTGATCATCGTCCTCACGATCGACCTCATCCGCAACGGCGTCAGCACCATGCCGGGCCTCACCGCCTAGCACCCGCTGAGGCACCGGCCGCGGCACCGGCCACGGCACCCGATACCGCCGCCCTCACTCCGGGTCGGTGGGATTCCGTCTCGCCACGAGCAGCGGATCCGCCGGGGTGAACGGGAACGACGGCAGCGTTGCCTCGTCGACCCCGAACGTGGCCGCGAGCACAGGGCGGGAGAACGCCGAGGCCGAGGCCCGGTAGCCGATGTCACCGGGCGTCGGCTGGTCGAAGAAGATCAGGAAGTGGATCTGCTCGTCACCGAGCACCTCGATCTGGTGCGGGTACGCGCGCGGGATGAAGTAGACGTCACCGGCCTCGAGCAGATACGTGTCGACGGTGCCGTCGGGGTCGAGGATCGACATGCGCGCCCGCCCCCGGTGCACGTAGCCCATCTCGGCGGTGCGCGGGTGCCAGTGCGGCTCCCGCATGCCGCTCTCCTCCACGGTGAGCGAGTACATCGAGAGGTTCTCGAGCGCGGGCCAGAACTGGCTCCGCGCGAGCTTGACGTGGGCGAACGGATAGCTGAGCGGCGCGTTCTGCCCCTCCACGTCGAACTTGTGCGGGTTGCTGAAGCCGGCGGTGTCCGGCACCACGGGCTCCCCCTGCCGCACCACGATGTCGCGCGACCCGGTGTCGCGCACGAGGGGCTCGAACGCCGACGCGTCGAGGTCGTAGGTGTTGCCGAGCACCGCATCCGTCATCGTGCCGAACGCCGCCTGCAGCGAGAAGTCCTCCGGGCGCTCGTGCGAGAACGCCACGATCACCTCCGCCGCGTCGTCGCCGATGTTCTCGAGGTGGTGCAGCGAGCCGGAGGGGACGGTGAACATCTGACCCGCGGTGAGGGTGAAGGAGGAGAAGGTGCTACCGTCGTCGAGGATGGAGACGAGCAGCGAACCGCTCAGACAGTAGCCGAGCTCGTGGGCGTTGGCGTGCCAGTGCGGTTCACGGATGCTGCCGGGCTCGAGCACGAGCCGCTTGATCGACAGGCGCTCGAGCAGGGGGAAGTCGTCGGCGGTGAGACGACGGATGGAGCCCGCGGGGCTCTCGTGCTGGGCGGGGGCCTCGAGCAGCGATCGCACGTGGCGGGAGGTGGAGTGGTTCGTCATGGCGACACGCTAGTCAGGGGCTCGGGCGGCGGCCACGTCAAGAAGTCGGAAGCTTCCCCGTCGGCGCTCGGCGGGCCGACGGGCGCTACGCTCGGAACGACGTCTGGCAGATGACGTCGAGCGGTGGGTGGGGACGGGCCGGATGGCGAAGGAGAGCGGAGCGCTCGGGGAGTTCCTGCGCGCGCGCCGGGGGCTCGTGACACCGGAGGCCGCTGGGCTCGTGGGCACACCCGCCTCCGGCTCGACGGCCCGCCGCGTGCCTGGGCTGCGCCGCGAGGAGGTGGCCTCGCTCGCCGGCATCAGCACCGAGTACTACCTGCGGCTCGAGCAGGGTCGCGAGCACCAGCCCTCCGACCAGGTGCTCGCCGCCCTGGGCCGCGCTCTGCAGCTCGACCCCGATGCGCGGCGCTACCTCACCCGGCTCGCCAGGAGCGCTCAGGCCACCGCCGACGTGCCGACGGATGCCGGGCGGGAGCTGTGACCCGGAGTGCAGGCGCTGCTCGCGCAGTGGGCCGACACCCCGGCCGTCGTGCTCGACCGCAACCTCGACGTGGCGGCCTCGACCCCGCTCGCCGAAGCGCTCGCCCCCGGGTTCCTCAACCAGGGCGTGAATCTCGTGCTGGCGACCTTCGACGGCGCCGCCGCCTTCGAGAGCTCCCCCACCTCCGAGAACGCCGCCGCGCAGCGCGCCGCCTGGTACGAGAAGGCCGCGCAGATGGTGGCGGCGCTGCGCTACCACGGCGAGCCGCGCGACCCGCGGTTCCAGGAGATCCTGGGCATCCTCTCGGTGCGTCACCGAGCGTTCCGCGAGATCTGGGCACGGTACGACGCCCGCCCCCTCGTGGCCGGCCCCACCCGCATGCGCATCGAGGGGCACGGCTGGGTCGACTTCTCGTGGCAGGTGCTCGAGGTGCCGAACAGCCCCGGGTACGTGGTGCTCAGCTACTGGTGCCCCGCGGGCAGTCCGGCGGCCCTCGCGGTGGAGGACCTGGCCCTCAGGCTTCGGACCCGCCCGTGACGAGCTCGGCCAGCATCGCGAGCGACCGCGCGGAGGCGTCGTCGACGGGCCGCCACGCCACCATGGTGTCGTCGGTCTGACCGGGGGGCCGCAAGCGGTGGAAGGCGAGGTGCATGTCGCCCACCACCCGGTGCGGGAACAGGCACGATCCCGTCGGCTCCGTCGGGCCCGACTCGTCGGCCCACGCCTCGGAGAAGCTGCGGCTGTGCGCCGAGAGCTCGCCCACGATGCTCCGGAAGGCGTCGTCGGCGTCGTTCTCGTCGAGGGACTCGCGGAGGCTCCCCGCCACCTGGCCGGCGAGGGCCTGCCAGCCGGGCTGGGTGCGGGCGACCTCCGGATCGAGGAACGTCGACCGTGCGAGGTTCATGCCCTCGCGGAAGTTCGGTGTGAGCGCCCGCGCGATGGCGTTCGAGACCACCACGGTGAGGTGCCTGTCGTGCACGAACGCGGGCACCCCCGGCCACGCATCGACGAGCGCACGCAACCTCTCCCGCGCTGCGCTGTCGCCTGGCCCGCCGTCCACCAGCCCGCCGTCCACCGGCCCGCCGTCCTCCGGCACCGCGCCCTCCGCCATGTCCGTCCTCCTTCGGCCGACCCGTCGCCCCAGGTCTAGTCGCTCACGGGGGGCACCGTCTGCCGACGATTGTCGGAAACCCCCTCGACTCGAGCCGTTGCCCCACAACCCGCACGGGAGCAGAATCGCCCCATGACAGCGAACGAGCAGGCCATCGACGCATCCGTCCCCCCGAGCGGGCCGGGCTGCGTGGAGTGCGAGCAGACCGGCAGCTGGTGGCTGCACCTCCGTCGCTGCGCCGCGTGCGGGCACGTGGGCTGCTGCGACGACTCCCTCAACCGGCACGCCACCGCGCACTACCGCTCCACGGGGCACCCCGTGATCCAGAGCTTCGAGCCGGGCGAGGACTGGTTCTGGAACTACGACACCGACGACTACACCGACGGCCCCACCCTGGCGCCGCCGCACGCGCATCCGCTCACCCAGACCACCCCCGGCCCCGCCGACCGGGTGCCCGCCGACTGGCAGTCGCAGCTCTCCTGACGCCGCGCGCCCCCCACCTCCGCTCGCGATTCCTGGGTGGTAGTCAGGGGGCCACGCGGAGCCGGCCGGTGGAGGCTTACCGTGGCGGCAGCATGAATCTCCAGGATGTGGTGGACCAGCTCGCCGACACGCTCGGCCGTTCCGTCGTGATCAACGACCTCCAGTACCGCCCGCTCGCGGCGAGCGCCCAGGGGGAGGAGATCGACGCCCTGCGCACCACGACGCTGCTGAGGCGCAGCGCCCCCTCCGAGGCGCGGGCCTACCTCGATCGGCTCAAGGTCAACGAGTCGCCCAGACCCATGACCATCGAGCTCGCTCCGTTCGGCGGTCGTGCACGACTGGCCGTTCCGGTGCGCGACGAGAACGGGCCGCTCGCCGTGCTGTGGCTCATCACCGGAGGGCTCCGGCCGCTCGGCTCGGCCGACTTCGAGGCCGTCGACGCCGCCGTGCTGCTCGCCCGCGACGCGCTCTCGGGCACCGGCCGCGCGGGACACCCGGGGGCGCTGAGCGCGCCGGGCACGACCGGCACACACGGCATGCAGGGCACACAGGGCACGGCAGGCACACAGGGCACACAGGGCACGCCAGGCACGCAGACCGGATCCGCCCCCTCGAGCGCCTCGGGCACCAGGGCGGCCCTCGTGGCGCGCCTGCTCGCCGACGACGTGCACGTGCGCCGCAGCGCGTTCTCCGCCGCGGCCTCCCAGCACGTCCTCGAACGGGGATCGGGCACCGTGGTGCTCGCGATCGCGCTGGATCCGACCGTGAGCACGATCGCACGCATCGCCTTCGGCCGTCACCTCGCCGCGCTCCGCTCCACACCGCTCGTGCTCCTCGGCGAGCGCGAGGGTGCACTCCTGCTCGCGGGGCGCAGCGAGCACGCCGACGCCGCCGTGGAGAGCGCGAGGCGCGAGGCGGCCGTGCAATCGGTGCGCCTCCTGGCGCTCGGCACGGCGCACCCCGGCCGTCGCGAAGACGACCTGCTGCCCGCAGCCGAACGCGCCCTCACGGCCGCCCGTGTTCTGCAGGGGCTGCCCCCTGAGGCCGCCGCCCGGTACGCCGGTCGCGCCGACATCTCGCAGCTCGGCACCTGGCTGCTGCTGGATGCCGTGGCCGGCGAGGGCGTGGACCTCGCCACGTACTCCCCCGCCGCGCACACCCTGTGCGTCGGTGGCGACACGGTGCAGCGCACCACGATCGAGAAGTACCTCGACGCCGGGGCCAACGTGCGCGCCGCGTGCGAGCTGCTGCACGTGCACCGCACCACGCTCTACTACCGCCTCGAGAACATGCCGGAGGTGGTGCGCGAGGCCCTCGACGACGGTGTGGCCCGCAGCACGCTGCACCTGTGTCTCAAACTCGTCCGCCAGTGGGAGTCGACCGGGAGGTTCTAGACGGATGCAACGAGTCCACGTCTACGGCAGCAGGCAGAGCCGCGATGCCTACGCGATCCGCGATTTCCTCACCCGCAGCGTCGTCGACTTCGACTGGACGCCGATCGAGACGGATGCGGACTGCGTGCGTCTCGTCGGCTGCGTGCTCGCCGACGCGCGCCTGCCCGTGGTCGTGCTGCCCGACGGGAGCCGGCTGAACGATCCGGATCTCACCGAGATCGCCACGAGACTCGGTTGGGTGAGCACGCCGCGCCTCCGTGAGTACGACCTCTCCATCTACGGCGCAGGGCCGGCGGGGCTCTCCGCCGCGGTGTACGCCGCCTCGGAGGGTCTCTCGGTCGTGCTGGTGGAGCGCGAGGCGGTGGGCGGCCAGGCCGGGTCGAGCAGCCTCATCGAGAACTACCTCGGCTTCCCCGGCGGCATCCCGGGCGCCGAGCTCGCGGAGCGGGCACGCCAGCAGGCGGTGACCTTCGGAGCGGAGCTGCTGCTCATGCGCGGCGGGATCCGCGGGGAGTTCCACGACCACCGCATCCACGCCAGGCTCACCGACGGCAGCACCATGGTGGCGCGCTCCACCATCTGCGCCACGGGGGTCGAGTGGCGTCGGCTCGGGCTCGACCGGGAGGACGACCTGCTCGGCCTCGGGCTCTACTACGGCGCGGGCACGAGCGAGGCCCCGCAGTGCGCGGGCGAGGAGGTCTACGTGGTGGGGGGCGGCAACTCGGCGGGGCAGGCGGTCATGAACCTCTCGGCGCACGCGCGACGGGTGACCATGGTGGTGCGCGGACCGAACCTCTCCGACACGCTCTCGAGCTACCTCGCCGAGCGGGTCACGAGGCAGCCGAACGTGCGCATCCTCCTCGACACCCGGGTGTCGAGGCTCGACGGAGACGACTCGCTCGCTTCGATCGAGCTCGAGGACACCCGCGACGGCACCAGGCAGACGGTCGAGACGAGTCGCCTGTTCGTCTGCATCGGCGGAGCGCCGGACACCGGATGGGCGGCTGACACCCCGCTGCAGCGCGACCGGCTCGGCTACCTCGTGACGGGGCCCGACCTCGACCCCACCGCACTCGCGGCGACCTGGCCGCTCGAGCGGCCGCCGTTCTACCTCGAGACGAGTGTGCCCGGGTCGTTCGCCGCGGGCGACGTGCGGCGCAACTCGGTGAAGCGGGTCGCGTCGGCCGTGGGCGAGGGGGCGATGGCCGTGACCTTCGCACACCGCTACCTCGCGGAGACGTTCTGATGAGCGGCGAGAAGAAGAGCGAGATGAGGGGCACGGCCAAGAGCACGACGCGCGGCGCGGTCGGGTCGCTGCCGCAGGTGCGGCACGCCGCCGGCTTCTGGATCATCGCCGTCACGTTCCTGCTCGTGATGGCCTACTCCACCGTGCCCACGCCGCTCTATCCGCTCTACCAGCAGCGCGACGGCTTCCCGACGTTCACGATCACCGTCATCTTCGCCGCCTACGCCGTGGGTGTCATGATCAGCCTCTACCTCTTCGGCCACGTGAGCGACTGGGTGGGTCGCCGTCGGGTGCTGCTCATCGCCGTGCTGCTCTCGGCGCTCAGCGCGCTCATGTTCGTGTTCTGGTCGGAGGTGCCCGGCCTCATCGTGGCGCGGATCGTGAACGGCGCGAGCATCGGCATCCTCACCGCCACCGCCACCGCCCACCTCGGCGAGCTCCGGCGGGTGGCGAGGCCGGACGAGAACAGCATCGTGGCCGCTTCGGTCTCGGGAGCTGCGAACCTCGGGGGGCTCGCGCTCGGCCCGCTCATCGGCGGGGTGTTCGCCGAGTTCCTGCCCGACCCGCTCCTGCTGCCGCACGTCGTGTTCCTCGTGGTGCTGCTCGTGGCCGCCCTGGTGCTGCTCATGGTGCCCGAGACGGTGGAGGTGCCGAGCGACCCGCCGCGCTGGCGGCCGCAGCGAGTCTCGGTGCCGCGGCAGTCGCGGCGGGCGTTCCTCATCGCGGCGTTCGGGGCCTTCTCGGGGTTCGCCGTGCTGGGGCTCTTCACCTCGCTGGCCCCGACCTTCCTCGTCACCACGTTCCGCCAGGGCGATCACCTGCTCGCGGGCGCCACCACGTTCTCGGTCTTCGCCGCGGCGGCGGCCGGGCAGATCCTGCTCGCGCGGGTCGGGTTGCGCACGCAGCTGACGGTCGCGGTGGCGGGGTGCGCGGTGGGGCTCGTGGGCGTGGCGATCGGGGCCGTCGCTCCGCTGCTGGTCGTGTTCCTCGCGGGTGGTGTGCTCGCCGGGCTGGGGGTGGGAGTGCTCTTCAAGGGCGCGCTCGGCACGGCCGTGGCGGTCGCCGATCCTGCTCGCAAGGGTGAGAGCCTCGCGCTCATGTTCCTCGTGGCCTACGCGGGCCTCGCACTGCCCGTGCTCGCGATCGGAGCCGTGCTGCTCGTGGAGCCGCCCACGCCCGTGCTGCTCGTGTTCGTGGCGCTCGTGCTCGCGGCCACCGTGACGTCGGGCCTTCTCATGCGCCGAGGGGCGCCCCGCGCCTGAGGGAGGGCGCGCGCGGGCGGGTTCGCCGCTGTTGGGTACGGTGGAGGGATGACCTCCCTCCCCTGCCTCGTCGTGATGGGTGTGAGCGGTGCCGGCAAGTCGACCGTGGGGGCGGAGCTCGCCGACGCACTCGGGGTGCCCTTCGTGGATGCCGACGACTTGCATCCGCTCACCAACGTGGAGAAGATGCGGGCGGGTGTGGCGCTCGACGACGACGACCGCTGGCCGTGGCTCGACGCCGTGGGCCAGGCGATCGCGGCGGCGGAGACGACGGGCGTCGTGGTGGCGTGCTCGGCGCTGCGGGCGAGCTACCGCGAGGCCATCCGGGTGCGCGCGCCGCACGCGCGGTTCGTGATGCTGCACGCCGATCGTGACCTGCTGCTGCAGCGGTTGCGGTCGAGGGCCGGGCACTTCATGCCCGCCTCGCTGCTCGACTCGCAGCTCGCCACGCTCGAGCCGCTCGGCCCCTCCGAGCACGGCATCACGGTCGACGCCGCGTCGGCCCCCGAGGTGATCACGGCCGAGGTGGCCGCCTACGTCGACTCGACGCCCACACCCACCCCGTGAGGAACATCCCGGGGCGGCAGGCGTTGTATTCCGCATGACGGATGAGGCGCGGCGGGTGGGCGTCGTGGTCGTGGGGGCCGGTCAGGCCGGGCTGTCGGCCGCGTACCACCTGCAGCGGCGCGGTGTCGTGAGTGCGCTCGAGCATCCTGAGGCCCGCCTCAGCTTCGTGGTGCTCGACGCCGACGCGGCGCCGGGGGGAGCCTGGCAGCACCGCTGGGAGTCGCTGCGCATGGCGACGGTCAACGGCATCTTCGACCTGCCGGGGTTCGAGAAGCCGCCGATCGATGCGGCGGAGGCGAGCCGGGAGGCCGTGCCGCGGTACTTCGCGGAGTACGAGCGGCGCTTCGACCTGCCGGTGCTGCGCCCGGTGCGGGTGACCACGGTGCGTCCGGCCGATCCGAGCCCCGACGCCAACCCTCGCGGCCCGCTCCTCGTCGAGACCGACGCAACTGCTGGTGGAGGGGGCATGCCCCGCACCTGGCTCGCCGAGCGGATCATCAACGCCACCGGTACGTGGGGCAACCCCGTGCTGCCGGCGTACCCGGGGCAGGAGTCCTTCCTCGGGCGTCAGCTGCACACGCGCGACTACGTGGATCTCGAGGAGTTCCGGGGGCACCGGGTGGCGGTGGTGGGCGGCGGCATCTCGGCCGTGCAGCAGCTCGAGGAGATCTCGCGGGTGGCGTGGACGGCCTGGTACACCCGCCGCGAACCCGTCTTCCTCGAGGGAGAGTTCGGCAGCGAGACCGGCCGCGACACCATCGCGCGGGTCACCGCCGACGTCGAGGCGGGCCGGCCGAGCTCGAGCGTGGTCTCGTACACGGGCCTCATCTGGACCCCGTACGCCCTCGCCGCCCGCGACCGCGGTGCCCTCGAGCGCCGCCCGATGTTCACGGCCCTCGAGCCCCACGGCGTGCGCGAGGCCGACGGCAGCTTCACCTCGGTCGACACCGTGCTGTGGGCCACGGGGTTCCGCGCCGATCTCGCCCATCTCGACCCGCTGCACCTCCGCAACGAGCAGGGCGGCATCACCTTGCGCGGCACCGAGGTGGTGGCGGATCCACGGGTGCACCTCATCGGCTTCGGCCCCTCGCAGTCGACCGTGGGCGCCAACCGCGCCGGCCGCGCAGCAGCCTCCGCGGTGACCGCCGCCCTCACGGGAGGCGCGGGTCAGAGGCGGTAGTAGTCGCCGACGAGGGAGAGGATGCAGAGGGTCGGCGCGAGCACGAAGAGCAGCAGGCCGAGTCGGAGCAGCCAGGTGATGCGCAGGGTGGCCCGTCGCGCGTTGCGGCCACCGGGCGCGGCCGCCGCCGCGAAGGTGGCGACCATGAGACCGCCGAGGAACGCGCCCAGCCAGAACAGCCGCTCCCAGCTGTCGACGATGACGCCGGCGAACCAGCCCGACACGATCACGGCGCCGCAGATGATCGCCATGGTGAGGGCGCCGCCCACGAAGAGCACCGCCGCGTGCCGCTCGAGCTCGGCCCGCCGCGCACCGTCGCCGGGCCCACCCTCGCGGAGCGCCCGCTCGGACTCCGCGGGCGGGGGCGCCGAGTAGCGCTCGTCGGCGGGTCGCCGGTCCGGGCGGGGGCGTGCCACGTCAGAGGCGGGGGAGCTTGGCGAGGGCGGCGTCGGCGTTGGCCTCGCTCACCCCGAGCTTCGTCACGAGCAGCGCCCGGGCGGGGGCCTGGTCGCCCGACTTGAGGGCCGTGTAGGCGGCGTCGGCCTCAGGGCCGAGCTCGGGGCCGGGCTTCGTGGTGACGCCGAGCTGGTCGGCGAGCTCCTGCGCCGTGCCCACGCCGTAGGCGTCGCGCAGTGCGAGGGGGAGGCGGTAGCTGCCGAGCGATCCGATGTCCATGAGGTGCCTTTCGTCGGGTGATCCCCTCACCGTACGACCGACCCCGATTCCCCCAGCGGGCTTGACACACGTCCGGCCCCCCACCCGCAGCGGGGTGAGGGGCCGGATGGGACCTGCGAGGACCGCTACAGGATGATCGAGAGAGGGGTCTCGATGCGCTTCACGAAGGCGGCCAGCCACTGGGCGGCGAGAGCGCCGTCGAGCACCCGGTGGTCTGCCGAGAGGGTGACCGTCATGACCGTGCCCACCGCGAGCTCGCCGTCGACCACGACGGGCATCGGACGGGCCGCACCCACCGCGAGGATGGCGGACTGCGGCGGGTTGATGATGGCCGAGAACTCCGTGACGCCGTACATCCCGAGGTTCGAGACGGCGAAG
Source organism: Herbiconiux liukaitaii (assembly GCF_041927495.1). Classification (NCBI taxonomy): domain Bacteria; kingdom Bacillati; phylum Actinomycetota; class Actinomycetes; order Micrococcales; family Microbacteriaceae; genus Herbiconiux; species Herbiconiux liukaitaii. The sequence continues at coordinate 194,192 of NZ_JBHFHG010000007.1, forward strand.
CTGCCGCCCTCGAGCTCGTTCTGCCGCAGCTTGCCCTCGCGGGCACGACCGGCGAGGTCGGCCACGGTGCGTGCCACCTCGGTGAGCGTGAGCTTCTCGACCGAACGCAGCACCGGGGTCACGAGACCGCCCTCGATGGCCACGGCCACCGACATGTCGACGGTGTCGTAGCGGCGCACCGCGGTGTCACCCCAGGTGGCGTTGGCCTCCGGCACGTCCTGGAACGCCGCCGCAGCAGCCTTCAGCACGAAGTCGTTGAGCGAGACCTTGGTGCTCGTGGCCGCGTTGACCGTCTTGCGCAGGGCGATGAGCTCGTCGACCCGGCAGTCGGCCACGAGGTAGAAGTGCGGCACCGTGGACTTGCTCTCGGTGAGCCTCCTCGCGATGGCCCGCCGCATGCCGGTGTGCTTCACCTCGGTGAACCCGGCCCCCGAGGCGGGCTGCGCAGCAGCAGCAGCCGGAGCCGAAGCGGACGCCGCAGCAGTCGGAGCCGGTGCGGATGCGGGTGCAGCCGCCGGAGCGGATTCCGCAGGTGCAGCCTCCGCTGCCGGCGCAGCAGCAGGCGCAGCCTCCGGTGCCCGCTCGAGGTCGGCCCGCACGATCCGCCCGCCGGGCCCGGTGCCGCGCAGCGACCCCAGATCGACCCCGCGCTCCTTCGCCAGCCGCCTCACGATGGGGCTCGCGAACAGACGCCCCCCGGACTCGGAAGAGCCTGACGCGGATGCTCCAGCCTCAGACCCACCGGATCCCGTCGGCAGATCCGCCACAGGCGACTCGTCGCCCTCCGGAGCGGTCTCGGGCTCGGGCGCCTCTCGAGGCTCGTCGGACTCGGCCGACGAATCGGCCAGCGCAGACCCCGCAGGCACGCTCTCGCCGGCACCGGCAACAGCCCCGGCAGCGGCCGAAGCCCCGGCATCACCGGCCACAGCACCATCGCCCTCGGGCGCACCGGGATCGTCCGCCTCATCGGCGCTCTCCCCCGGCTCCCCCACCACGGCGATGGGCTCGCCCACGTTCACCGACACACCCTCCGAGACGAGCACCTTGAGCAGCGTGCCCCCGATCTCGGCGGCGTACTCCACGGTGGCCTTCTCGGTCTCGACCTCGGCGAGCGGCTCGCCGACCACGACGGCCTGTCCCACCTGCACCAGCCACGACTGGATGGCACCTTCGGCGGCTCCCGCGAGAACCTCCGGCATACGGATGACGGTCGACATCAGCGCTCTCCGAATCCGAGTCGCACGCGCTCGAGGCCGGCGACGACCTCCTCGGTGCGGGCGATGGCGGCGCGCTCGAGCACCTTGGAGATGCTGGGCGACGCCTCACCTCCGTGCACCCTCTCGATCGGCTGATCGAGCCAGTCGAAGTAGCGGCGCTGGATCTCGTCGGCGAGCCAGCCGCCGTACGAGGTCCCCTCTGCGCCCTGCTCCACGATGAGCACGCTGTTGGTCTTCTTGATGGACTCCCCGATGGTGTCCCAGTCGATCGACGCGCGGTCGAGCCAGCGCAGGTCGATCACGTCGGCGTCGATCCCGGTCTGCTCCACGGCCTCGAGGGCGTGCCGCACCATCGAGAGGTAGCTGATCACGGTGACCTCCGACCCGGTGCGGCGCATGGCGGCGCGGCCGGGGGGCAGGATGTAGTCGAGGTCGCCCTCGGGCACGCGATCGGCGGTGCCGTAGAGGTCGACGTGCTCGATCACGAGCACCGGATCCTCCAGAGCCAGGGCCGCATTCATGAGACCCACGTAGTCGGCCGCGGTCGACGGTGCGACGATGCGCCAGCCGGGGCTCGTGGCGAAGATGCCCGCCGGGTCCATGAGGTGCTGCGAGCCGTAGCCCGATCCCATGGCCACCTTCGTGCGCAGCACGAACGGAACGGGGGTGTTGGCCCCGAACATGTGGCGGGCCTTGCCGATCTGGTTGAACACCTGGTCGGCGGCCACCCACATGAAGTCGGGGTACATGAACTCGACCACGGGCCGGAACCGGCCGTCGAGCGCGAGCCCGCCGCCGAGACCCGTGAAGGCGTTCTCGCTGATGGGGGTGCCGAGCACCCGGCCGTCGCCCTGCTGATCGGATCCGTACTTCTTGGCGAGGCCCTTGGTGGCGCCGTTGGTGCCACCGTTCAGGCGGTGCACGTCTTCGCCCATCACCACGATGCGGTCGTCCTGCTCCATGCGGCGGTCCATGACCCCCGAGACGGCGTCGACGAACTTGAGGTCGCGCCACTCGCCGGTGTGGTCGAGCGGATCGGCCACCGTGAGCGATTCGAGCTCGCTCGCATCGCCTCGCACGCCCACATTGACGTAGCTCGTGTCGGGCCAGAGGGAGGGGCGGATGCGGCGCTTGCCGTCGGAGTCGGGGTCGGCCTCGATGAGCTCGGCGACCGCAGCGGTCATGGCCTCCTTCACCTGCGTGCGCAGCGCGACGACACCCGCCTCGTCGATGAGACGGAGCGCCATCATCTCCTTGGCCATGCGCTCGAGGGGGTCCCTGGACTTCCAGGTCGCCTCCTCGTCTTTCGGACGGTAGCCGAACGCGCTGCCGGGGTAGGGGCCGTTCTGGTGGAAGAAGCGGTAGACCTCGGCCTCGATGATGGTGGGGCCCTCGCCGGAGCGCATGTGCTCCTCGGCCGCCTTGGTGGCGAGGTGCACGGCGAGCGGATCCATGCCGTCGACCCGCCAGGAGCGGATGCCGAAGCCCTGGCCGCGCACCGAGAAGCGGGTGTCTGCCGTGATCTCGTCGGCCTTCGTGGAGACGGCGTACATGTTGTTCTCGATGAAGAACATGACCGGCAGCTTCCACGCCGCCGCGAGGTTCATCGACTCGAGCACCGAGCCGATCTGGGCGGCGCCGTCGCCGAAGTAGTTGATGGTGACGTTGTCGGTGCCCGAGTGCTTCTGCGCCCAGGCGTTGCCGGCGGCCATGGGCGCGCCGCCGCCCACGATGGCGTTGGTGCCGAGGGCTCCGGCCTCGAACCACTGCAGGTGCATGGAGCCGCCGCGCCCCGAGCAGTAGCCCTGGGAGAGACCGAGGATCTCGGCGAGCGTGCGCTGCAGCACGGCCTGGATGGGCTCGGTGACCGCGTCGGCCGGGTCGATGGTGCCGCCCGAGACGTGCGTGAGCGCCTTGGCGAGGAACTGGTGGTGCCCGCGGTGCGAGCCGTTCACCGCATCCGCCGAGCTGAGGCCCACGATGGAGCCGACGGCGCCGCCCTCCTGGCCGATGCTGGAGTGGGCCGGGCCGTGCACGAGGCCCTCGCCCGCGAGGTCGAGCACGGTCTCCTCGAACGCCCGGATGAGGTGGAGCTCGGCGAGCATGGTGCCGAGGAGGGCCGGGTCTGCGGCCTTCCAGTCGGCGGAGGTGGTGGTGAGCTCCTGCCACTCCACTCCGGTCTGCAATCGACGGGTCTTCGGCATCTTCGCCACGTTCCTTCCGCGCGGACACGTCTGGCGACGCATCTCGGTTGCAGTGAACGATACGAGGGATTGCATCCAATATCAACGTCTGGATCGGGATTCGGTGGATATTTCCGAGCAGGTGGCGCACAATGGATCCAATCAAGCGTCAAGGAGGTCGCATGTCCGAAGGAATCCCGGGCTCCCGCGGTATCGACCACGTGGGCTTCACGGTCCCCGACCTCGACGAGGCGGAGGAGTTCCTCGTCGGCGTCCTCGGCGCCGTGCCCATCTACACGCTCGGCGCCAAGCAGGCCGACGACGACTGGATGCGTGTGCAGATCGGCGTCGATCCGCAGACGGTCATCCGCGAGATCCGCTTCTACCGGCTCGGCACGGGCACCAACCTCGAGGTGTTCCAGTACGAGGTGCCCGCCGACGGTCGACCGCAGGCCCCTCAACCCCTCAACAGCGACATCGGCGGCCACCACCTCGCCCTCTACGTCGACGACATGGATGCCGCCGAGAGCTTTCTCCGCGAGAAGGGGGTGGAGGTCATGGGTGTGCCCGTGGCGAGCAAGCAGGCCGCTGAGGGCCAGCGCTGGCTCTACTTCCGCGCCCCGTGGGGCATGCAGTTCGAGCTCGTGAGCTTCCCGCAGGGCAAGGCGTACGAGAGGGATGCCGACGTGCGTCTCTGGCACCCCGCCCACCCGGCGGAGTGAGGGCCATGACCTCCGACCTCGTCCACGGCTCGGCCGGCACGCGCGTGGCCGCCGAGCTGCGCGACGCCATCCTCGCCGGCACCTACCCTCCCGGCACCCGCATCCGCCAGGAGGATGTGGCGGGCAGGCACGGCGCGAGCCGCGTGCCCGCGCGCGAGGCTCTGCGCCTTCTCGAGTCCGAGGGTCTCGTGAAGGTCGTCGCGAACACGGGTGCCTGGGTCACGAGCCTCAACCTCGAGGAGTGCGAGGAGATCTACCAGGTGCGTGAACGGCTCGAACCGCTGCTGCTGCGCTACAACGTGCCGCTGCTCTCGGCGGAGCGCATCGACGCCCTCGACGAGCTCGCGCACGAGATGGAGCGGTCGAACGACGTGGAGACGTTCCTGCGGCTCGACCGCGAGTTCCACCTCTCCTGCTACTCCGTGGCGGCCACCACCATGCTGCACGACACCGTGCTGCGGCTGTGGAACCGCACCCAGCCGTACCGCCGCGCCTACACCTCCGTGTTCCGTTCGGAGGGCGACCGGAGCGTGCACCACGAGCACCACCTGCTCGTCTCGGCCATCCGCCGCGACGACTCCGACGAGGCCGAGCGCGTGCTCGCCTCGCACATCCGCCGCACGCGCCTCGAGCTCGCGCGGCACCCCCAGATCTTCGATACACCCTGATCTTCGACACACCCTGACTCCAGCTCGACGAAAGGCACTTCCATGGCGATAGCCACCATCAACCCGGCCACCGGCGTCACCGAGCGCGAGTTCGAGGCGCACACCGAGGCCGAGGTCGACGCGCGCATCGACGAGGCCGTGAGCGCCTTCGAAGCCCTCGGCCGCTCCACCTTCGCCGACCGCGCCGGCTGGATGCACGCGGCCGCCGACGTGCTCGAGAGCGAGGTCGAGGAGGTCGCGACGATGCTCACCCTCGAGATGGGCAAGACCCTCGCCCAGGCACGCGCCGAGGCCCTCAAGTCGGCCAAGACCATGCGCTTCTACGCCGACCACGCCGAGGAGTTCCTGAGCGGCCGCACCATCGAGGAGCCCGAGCGCATGAACGCCTCCGGCGCCTACACACGCTACGAGCCCATCGGCCCCGTGCTCGCCGTCATGCCCTGGAACTACCCCATCTGGCAGGTCATCCGCTTCGCCGCCCCCGCCCTCATGGCGGGCAACACGGGCCTGCTCAAGCACGCCTCGAACGTGCCGCAGGCCGCCCTCTACCTCGACACCCTGTTCGAGCGCGGCGGCTTCCCCACCGGCTCGTTCCGCGCCCTGCTCATCCCCGCCGCGCGCGTGGAGAAGGTCATGCGCGACCGCCGTGTGGTGGCCGCCACCCTCACGGGCTCCGAGCCGGCCGGCCGCTCGCTCGCAGCCATCGCGGGCTCCGAGGTGAAGCACGTGGTGCTCGAGCTCGGCGGCTCAGACCCGTTCATCGTGATGCCGAGCGCCGACCTGGATGCCGCGGTCGCCACCGCGGTCACCTCGCGCACCTCCAACAACGGCCAGGCCTGCATCAACGCCAAGCGCTTCCTCGTGCACACCGAGGTCTACGACGCGTTCGTGGAGAAGTTCACGAGCGCCATGGATTCCCTCACCGTGGGCGACCCCACCGACGACGCCACCGACGTGGGCCCGCTCGCCACCGCCTCGGGCCGCGACGAGCTCGCAGGCCTCGTGGAGGACGCGCTCGCCAAGGGTGCCACGGCCACCACCGGCGGCGCGGCACCCGAGGGCGCCGGCTGGTACTACCCGCCCACCGTGCTCACGGGCATCGACGCCGGCATGCGGCTCTACGCCGAGGAGGCCTTCGGCCCCGTGGCGACCGTGTTCCGGGTGACGGATGCGGATGAGGCGCTGCGCGTGGCGAACGACACCACGTTCGGGTTGAGCTCTGCCGTGTGGACCAACGACGCCGCCGAGGAGGAGCACCTCATCGCGGGGCTCACCGCGGGCGCCGTGTTCGTGAACGGCATGTCGATCTCGTACCCCGAGCTGCCCTTCGGCGGCACGAAGGACTCCGGGATCGGCCGCGAGCTCTCGATCGAGGGCATCCGCGAGTTCGTCTCGCTCAAGTCGGTCTGGCGCGCCTGACCAGCGCAGTTCAGGGCAGCTCAGGGCAGTTCAGGGCAGCAGCACCGGTGTGAGCTCGGTGCGGTCGCGCGAGGCGGCGAGGGCGGCGTTCGCCTCGGCGAGCGGCCGCACCCCGCCGAGCATCGCCTCCGCGTCGACGAGCCCCGACTCGAGCCACGGCAGCAACTGCGCCAGATCGCGCCGCATGTCGAGCCGCCCGCTCTGCGAGCTGCGCACATCCCGACCCCGCAGCGCGAGGTCGAACAGCGGCAGGGCGACGGTGGTGTCGCGTCGCACGTACGAGGTGAGCGTCACCACCCCGCCGAGCCGTGTGAAGGCGAAGGCCTGCTGCACCGACGAGACGGATCCTCCGGCGTCGAAGCCGTAGTCGGCCCCTCGCCCGTCGAGCAGCTCGAGCACCGCCGCCCGCACCTCCGCGTCGGTGTCGAACGCCCCTGGGTCGACGGCATCCGTGGCCCCCAGCCGCAGCGCGAGCGCTCGGCGCGCAGCGAGCGGCTCCACCGCCACGACCCGCCTGGCGCCCCTCGCCACGGCGGCCTGCACCATCCACAGCCCCTCCTGCCCGCAGCCCACGACCACCACGGAGCTGCCCGGCTCGATGCGTGCCACGTTCACCACGGCGCCCATGCCCGAGATGATGCCGCAGCCCACCATGGCGAGCCACGCATCCGGCAGCCCGCTCTCGACCGGGAAGACCTGGATGTCGCGGATCACGCTGAGCTCGGCGTAGGTCGCCGCCGACCCGGGTGCCCGCACCTCGCGACCGTCGTCGAGCGTGCCGATGACGGGAGCGGGCACGAACAGCCCCTCGCACTGGTCGATGCGGCCGCTCAGGCACCAGAAGCACTCGCCGCACTCAGGGGTGGCCGTGACGAGCACCCGCCGGCCCACCTCGTGCCGCGCCGCAGCGCCGGCCTCCACCACGGTGCCCACCGCGGAGTGCCCGAGCACCACGGGGTGCAGGCCGAGCTCCGGCAGCCCCGTGTCGCCGCGCACGGCGAGCCAGTCGCTGTAGCAGAACGCCGTGGCGTCGATCTGCACCACCACGTCGCGCGGCCCGGGATCGCGCAGCGCGAGCGGCTCGACGCTGAGCTCGAGAGCGCCCAGGTGGGCGACGGCGGCCTGCACGGTGGTGGGCATGTGTGGATCCCTTTCGATCGGTGACGCCTCGGGTGGACAGATCTGGGTGGACAGGTCTGGGTGGGCAGGTCTGGGTGGGCAAGTCCGGGCTGCCAGGCCTAGGTGGGCAGCGTCGCGGCCCGCCGCCGAGCCGCGCCCGCCGAGAGCGCGCCGAGCCCCGCGATGCCCACCGCGGCCACGGCGAGCGCCGCCCCCACGACGGCCGCCGGAGTGAGCCCGAGAGCGTCGACGGGCACCACGAGGTCAAGCACGACCGCCGAGACGGCCTGCCCCGCGGCGATGCACAGCATCACGCTGAGCACTCCGATGGTGCGCACGGTCAGTGCCGTCACCACGCCGATCGCGGCTCCGACGGCGCCGCCGAGCGGAGCCCACGGCGGCAGCGCCGCGAAGTCGATGGGGGTCGAGAGCGCCGAGACGAGCAGGGCCGTGCCCACGAAGAGTCCGGAGACGGCGAAGTTGATGACCGACATGGCGGCGAACTCGCCGGAGACCACGACCATCCACCCGTTCCAGGCCTGCTGGATGGCGATGACGATTCCGGCCGCGACCACGATGGGGATGACGATGAGGTTGCCGAGATCGAAGCGCCCCACGGCGCCCACTATGACGGCGATCACGGCCACCCCGAGCCCCACCGAGCGCAGCACGTTGAGCGGCCGTCGCCCGCCGGGCCCCATGCTGAACGAGTCGGCGAGCACCGATCCGATGAGCTGGCCGAGCGTGACCGCCACGGCCACGGCGACCACACCCACCGTGGGGGTCACCGAGATGATCGCGAAGACGGCCACGAAGCCCATGAGCCCGCCGAGGAACCACCACCACTTGAGCTCGGCCCGCCGCCGACGCAGCTCTCGGGCCGCTCTCGGCAGGGCTCCCATCGCGAGCGCCACGATGAGGGAGAGCAGCAGCGCCGAACCGTGGTTGACGGCGGTGGCGAGCACGGGCGACCCCACGGCCACACTCGTGTGCCCGTTGATCGAGGTCTGCGCCGCCACGGCCGCGCCCGCCAGGAGGGCTGCGAGGGTGGCGACGACGGGTCGAGCCTTCGTGGGGGTGTCGGAGGTCACCCTCTGGCCCGGGTGAGCACCTCGAGATGCCGTGGCTCCGGCTGCAGGTCGCCGCGCTCGATGGCGTGGGCGAGCTCCACCACGGCTGCGTTGACGGGGGTCGGCACGCCGAGCTCCCGGCCGCGGTCGACCACGTGGCCGTTGAGGTCGTCGACCTCACTGTGCCTGCCCTTCCGCCAGTCCTGCAGCACGGTGGTGGTGGCGCCGGGCACCACGAAACCGCTGAAGAGCTTGTCGGTCATGATCTCGACCACCCGGTCGGGCTCGGCGATCTCCTCGGGCGTGAGACCGAAGATGGGCAGCACAGGGTGCCCGGCGGCGGCTCCCACGGCGAGCGCCTCGTCGCCGACGGCCACCATCACCTCGCGGTAACCGGGGGTGTGCAGGGCGTCGAGCATCGGCAGGCCCAGGATGGCGGAGGTCACGAGCAGGGTGCTGTTCGAGACGAGCTTCATCCACTTGGCGGCCTCGATGTCGTCGAAGTGCTGCACGGTGCCGGAGTGCCTGAGCAGTGCCGCCACCTCCTCGGAACGGCCGGCGGGCCCGCCCGGCAGCTCCCCCACGGCGAACCAGGAGCGCTCGACTCCTGTGTGGCGGTGCACGATCCCGGGCTCGTCCATGGTGGCCGAGCACTCGATCACGGCCCCGATGGCGCGGTGGGCGCCCACGACGTCGGCCACGACGTGCGCGGTCATGCCGTTCTGCACCCCTGCCATGAGCCCGTCGGCGGCGAGGTGGGGGCGCAGCAGCTCCGCGGCCCAGCGCGAGTCGTAGGCCTTCATGAGCATGAGCACGATGTCGAAGGGCTGCTTGAGCTCCGCGACCTCGCACAGGTGGATGACGCGGGGCCGCACGTGCAGCTCGCTCTCGGGCGTGATGATGCGCACGCCGTCGGCCCGCATGCGCTCCACGTGGGAGGGCCACTGCTCCACGAGCACGACGTCGAGCCCCGCCTCGGTGAGGTCGGCTCCGATGGAGGCCCCGTTCGCTCCGGCGCCGAGCACGGCGATTCGTGGGTCGCTCATCGTTGTCCCTCCACAGCCCTCATCGGCAGCCTCAGCCGGCAGCCCTCATCGGCGCTGTCGAGAATACAGCACCGATGTACAACGGTCACACAATCGCTGATAAATTGAAGCCATCAGCGCGGCACTGTAAGTTGACGCTTGACAAACTCGACGAAGAGAGCAGGAACCGATGATCCTCCACATCGCCGCCTTCCGGTGGAAAGACGACGTCACCGAGGCCGACGTGAGCGCGCTCACCTCCGCCCTCTCCGAGATGGCCGCCGGCATCCCCGAGATCAAGTCCTACACCGCGGGCCCCAACCTGCACCTGCGCCCCGGGGGCTCCGACTACGGCGTGGTCGCGATCGTCGACGACGCGGCGGGCCTCGACGCCTACCTCGACCACCCCGCCCACAAGGCCGTCTACGAGGAGCACCTCGGCCGCCTCATCGCCGAGCGCTCCGCCGTGCAGCTGCCCATCGAGAACGGATCGTTCGCGTGACCACCACCGAGACACCTCAGCTCGAGACCACCATGCAGTCGGCCGTGCTCCACGACGTCGGCGACCTGCGCATCGAGGAGCGCGAGGTGCCTCAGCCGGGGCCTGGCGAGGTCCTCATCCGCGTGGCCGTCTGCGGCGTGTGCGGCAGCGACGCGACCGAGTTCGGCAGGCACATCCTGCTCGCCTCTCCGCCCGTGGCCCTCGGCCACGAGTTCGCGGGCACCGTGGCGGCGGTCGGCGAGGGCGTGACCTCACCCCCCGTGGGCGCCACCGTGGTGAGCGGCGCGGGCATCTCGTGCGGCGAGTGCAAGCCGTGCCTTCAGGGCCGCACCAACCTGTGCCGCACCTACTCCACCATCGGCTTCCACCACGAGGGCGGGCTCGCCGGCTACGTGATCTCGCCCGCCGCCATCACCCTCGATGTGAGCGACTCCGGCCTCTCCCTCGACACGCTCGGCCTCACCCAGCCCATGGCCATCGCCGTGCACGCCGTGCGCCGCAGCGGTCTCACGTCGGGGCAGGACGCCGTGGTCGTGGGCGTCGGCGGCATCGGCGCGTTCCTCACGGTGGCGGCCGCCGCCACGGGAGCCCGCGTGCTCGTGGTCGACCTCAACGACGACCGCCTCGACCTCGCGATGCGCCTCGGCGCCTCGGAGACCCTCAAGGCGGGCACCGGGACGATCGCCGACCGTCTCGAGGAGCTCGGCATGGATGCCGATGTCTTCTTCGAGGTGAGCGGATCGGGCCCCGGCCTCGCCTCCGTGCTCGAGGCGGCCAAGCCCGGCGCCACCATCGTGCCCGTCGGCATCCAGAACGGCGAGCCGGCTCTGCCGCTCGGCTCGTGGACGCTCCGGGAGTACACGATCATCGGCACCGTGGCGCACGTCTTCGCCATCGACTTCCCCGAGGCGGTGCGCCTGCTCGGCACGCGGCCCGACTGGTCGGACATCGCGAGCGAGGTCATCCCCCTCGACCGCGTGGCGGACGGCGCCCTGCAGCCGCTCATCGACGGTCGCTCGGCGCAGATCAAGACGCTCGTGGACCCGTGGGCCACGGAGTCGCGCCCGGCGGTGCACTCGAGCTAGACGCAGAGCGGGCGGGCGGGCCAGCGGGCACTCGAGCTAGACGCCCAGCCCGTCCATCTGCCGCAGCACGTCGACGGCCGACCCCGGGGAACCCTCGGGGGCGCCCGTCTCGCCTTGCGGGGCGTCGCGCATGGCGAGATTCTGCTGGCGGCGGCCGAAGACGAACCACACGCCCTTGGCCGGCACCGACCCCCGGTTGGAGTAGAGGTGCGGGCGCACCGAGTCGAACTGCAGCGAGTCGCCCGGGCCGAGCACGTGCGTCTCGAAGTCGATGTGCAGCGTGAGCTCGCCCTCGAGCAGGTAGGCGTGCTCGAAGCCCGCGTGCCGCATGAGCTTGCCCTCCACCGAGCTCGAGGCGCCGGGCTCGTATGTGACGAGCAGGGCGTCGACGGGACCGCCCGCGCCGGCGGCGAGCCGTTCCCAGCGCACGCCGTTCTCCATCTCGATGACGGGGTTCTCTGCGGCGCGCTGCACGTCGGGCAGCGGCGGGCCGGCGTGACCGAACATCTGTGTGGGAGCGTCACCGGATCCGGATCCGGACCCCGCGCTCGCGCCGCCTGCCGAGGCGATCGATCCGGGGCCCATGCCGAGCAGGTCGTCGAGCGAGACGCCGAGGTGGCTCGCCATGGCGTAGAGAGTGGCCACAGAGGGCTGTGTCTTGCCGATCTCGACCTGCGAGATGAGGGAGGCGGAGACGCCGAGCGACTGGGCGACACTGCGCAGGCTCAACCCCCGCTTCAAGCGAGCTTCGCGTAGTCGCGCACCGAGTCCGTCAGGCATGGAGTCCATAGTAGAGCCCGCGCGAACGGAATGCCGGTGTTGTAGTGTTAAGTAACGCTGTACGCGTGTAAAGCGCGGCATCCCATCATCAGCACATGCGGCCACCGCTATACAGGAGGACTCGATGAAGAGCACCGGCACCACAGGAACGAACGCCGTCGACTGGGAGGAGCGGGTCGACATGGAGCGGCTGCGCGATGCCCGGCTCGCGCGCCTGAAGGCGGAGCTCGACATCTCCCATCTCGGAGCCGTGCTCGCGTTCGACTTCTCGAACATCCGCTACATGAGTGCCACCCACATCGGCACCTGGGCGATGGACAAGCTCATCCGGTTCTCCCTGCTGACGCGCAACACCGACCCGGTGGTCTGGGACTTCGGCTCCGCCGCCAAGCACCACAAGCTCTACAACCCGTGGCTCGACACCACCACGGCCGAGATGGACGCCGACCCCAACGCCCCGCACGAGGGCGCCAAGCGCCCCCGCCTCGAGTCGGGTGCCCGCGCCGGCATCTCCACCCTCCGCGGTGCGTTCCCGCCGGATGCGCACATCGCCGAGAAGGTGGCCAAGAAGATCAAGCGCGAGCTCGAGAAGTTCGGTCTCGCCGACCAGCCGCTCGGTGTCGACGTGATCGAGCTCCCCATCCTCTTCGCCCTGCAGCAGGAGGGCATCCAGGTCGTCGACGGCCAGCAGGTCTTCATGGAGGCCCGCCGCGTGAAGACGCCGGACGAGATCCGCCTGCTCACCCAAGCCGCCTCCATGGTCGACGCCGCCTACGAGGAGCTCTACCGCTTCCTCCGCCCCGGTGTGCGCGAGAACGAGGCCGTGGGCCTGGTCGCCAAGACGCTCTACGACCTCGGCTCCGAGTACGTCGAGGGTGTCAACGCCATCTCGGGCGAGCGCTGCTCGCCGCACCCGCACGTGTTCTCGGACCGCCTCATCCGCCCCGGCGACCCGGCGTTCTTCGACATCCTGCACTCCTTCAACGGCTACCGCACCTGCTACTACCGCACCTTCGCGGTGGGGTCGGCGTCGTCGGCCCAGCGCGACGCGTACACCCGCGCCCGTGAGTACATGGACCGCGCCATCGCGTTGGTGAAGCCCGGTGCGACCACCGCCGACATCTGCGCGGTGTGGCCCACTGCACAGGAGTTCGGTTTCGAGGACGAGGAAGCCGCCTTCGCCCTGCAGTACGGACATGGTGTTGGGCTGTCGATCTGGGAGAAGCCGATCTTCTCGCGCCTCACCTCGCTCGACCACCCCGAGGTGCTGCAGGAGGGCAACGTCTTCGCCCTCGAGACCTACTGGCCGGCCGCCGACGGATGGGGCGCCGCCCGCATCGAGGAGGAGGTCGTGGTCACGGCCGACGGCTGCGAGGTCATCACCAAGTTCCCCGCCGAGGAACTGCTGGTGGCCGGCAAGCGGTACTTCACGATCGATGGGCCCCTCGACCTCAAGCGCGACTCGCAGTCGCACCTCAACACCACCTGGGGACGCGGGGAAGCGTGATGACCCTCGGGTTCCTCGGCCTCGGCTCCATGGGCCAGGGCATGGCCAAGCGGCTTCTCGACGCCGGTCACGACGTCGTGGTGTGGAACCGCTCGCCCGCTGCCGCCGACGACCTCGTCGCCGCCGGGGCACGTCGGGCCGAGTCGCCCGCCGAGGCCCTCGCGGCCGAGGTGTCGTTCTCGATGCTCGCGAACGACCTGGCCGTGCAGTCCGTTCTCGACGAGGAGGCGATCCGCTCGCTCGCCGGCCGCACGCACGTGGTGATGGCCTCCATCAGCCCGTCGCTCGCCGACAGGCTGGCGGCGGCGTTCGCCGAGGCGGGGGCCACCTACGTGGCGGCTCCCGTGCTGGGCCGCCCTCCCGTGGCCGCCGCCGGACAGCTGAACATCCTGGCCGCCGGCCCGGCGGAGGCGCTCGACGCGCTCGAGCCGTTCTTCGCCCAGCTCGGCAAGCGCACCTGGCGGCTCGGTGAGCGGCCCTCGGCGGCGAACGCCGTGAAGGCCGCGGTGAACTACAACATCATCCACGCCATGCAGGCCATCGGCGAGTCGGTCGCCATGACCGAGCGCCAGGGTGTCGATCCCGAGCTGTTCACCGAGCTGCTCTCGTCGACGCTCTTCGGCGGGGTCGTCTACTCGGGCTACGGCGGCATGATCGCCCGCGGCGAGTACACCCCTCCCGGCTTCCACATCGCCCTCGGGCGCAAGGATCTGGGGCTCGCCCAGGAGGTCGCCGAGGCCGGTGGGGTCACCCCCGCCACACTCCCGGCCCTCATCGCGGTGTTCGACCGAGCTCTGGCTGATCCGGATCTCAAGGAATCCGACTGGAGCGCCATCGCCGAGGTCTCCCGCCGCGACCTGCTCTGACGCACCGGCACACCGGCACTCAGGCACAACGAGAAGCCCCCTCCGCACACTCGCGGAGGGGGCTTCTTCGTGCGCGCTACTTGCCGCGTCCGAACCTCGGGGTCGCCCGCTTGATGGCACTGCCGCGCTTCGCGGTGCGCTCCCAGCGGGAGAGGCCGACGGCCGCGAGCAGGGCCACACCGTTGAACAGGTCGCTCACCCAGTTCTGAGCGCCGAGCAGCTGCAGACCCTTGATGCCCACCGCGAGCACGTACACCGAGATCACGGTGCCCCACACGTTGAACCGGCCACCCTTGAACTGGGTCGATCCGAGGAACACCGCGGTGAGGGCGGGCAGCAGCAGGCCTGGGCCCACCGTGGGGTCGCCCGCGTTGATGCGCGAGGCGAGCAGCACACCGGCGAGGGCGGCGATGATGCCGCCGGCCACGAGCGAGGCGATCTGCAGTCGGCCCACGTTGACGCCGGAGAGCCGGGCGCCGTCGGGGTTGTAGCCCGCCGCGTACATGCGACGGCCCACGGGGGTGCGCTCGAGCACGTACCAGACGATGAACGCGACCAGCAGCATGATGAACACGGGGTTGGTGATCTTGAAGTTCGGGTTGTCGGCCGCGAGCGGCAGACCGCCCGTGGCGAACAGCCGGAAGCCGTCTTCGAGGCCGATGATCTGGCGGTTCTCGGAGAGGAACGCGAGCCCAGCGAGCAGTATCGAGCTCATGCCGAGGGTGGCGATGAACGAGTCGATCTTGCCCTTGGTGATGATGAGGCCCGAGACCAGTCCGATGAACGCGCCGATGAGGATGGCCACGGGGATGGCGATGCCCCACGGCATGTCGAGCTTGGCCTGCAGCACCGCCACGAGGATGACGGAGAAGCCGACCTCCGCACCGATCGCCAGGTTGAACACGCCGTTGACGAGCGGGATCAGCACCGCGATGGCTGCGAGCACCGTGATGGACTGCGCGTCGAGCAGCACGAGCCACGTGCCGGGGGTGAGGAAGGTGCGCGGGGTGATGATCGCGAAGATCACGAACAGCACCACGAAGATGTAGATCGCGCTGATGTTGCGGAACGAGAGCGCCGCGAGCACACCGCTCGGCTTGGCCGGCTGCCGTTCGGCGACCGCCGGGTCGACTGTCTGGATACCCTCGGTCTTCTTCACAGTTCGTCCTCGCTCTTCAGTCCATAGCCTTCGATGACGAGCTGCGTCTCGGTCAGCTCGTCGCCCGCCAGTTCGGCGGCGATCCTTCCCTCGCGGAGCACGAGCACGCGGTCGCACAGCCGCACGAGCTCCTTCGCCTCCGAGGAGCAGACGAGCACAGCGGTGCCGGCCGAGGCCGCCCCGTCGATGGCGTCGTAGATGGCCTGCTTGGCGCCGATGTCGACACCCTGCGTCGGCTCCTCGAGCAGCAGCAGCTGCGGCCGGTTGCGCAACCACTTCGCGAACACGATCTTCTGCTGGTTGCCGCCCGAGAACTGGGCGAACACCTGCTCGGCGCGCGGCGGCTTCACGTCGTAGTCGCGCATGAGAGCTGCGGCGTGCTCGCGCTCCCGCTTGAGGTTGATCGACCCCGAGGCGCCCGTGAGCGACTTGAGCTCGGGCAGCGTCACGTTCTCGCGTGCCGTCATGGGCCGCACCGAGCCGAGCTTCGCCCGGTCGCCTGGCACGAAGGCGGTGCCCCGGCGGATGCTCTCGCTCGGCGACCGCTTGAGGTAGGGCTTGCCCGCGAGCGTGAACCCGTCGACGTCGGCGTCGATCGATCCGTAGATCATCGCCGGCAGAGCCTCGCGGCCCGAGCCCAGCACGCCGGCCACGCCGACCACCTCGCCCGCCCGCACCTGCAGGTCGATCCCCTGCAGGATCTCCCCCGTCAGCCCCCGGATGTCGAGCACGACCTCGCCGGCGTTCCGCGCGTTCTCGCCGTGCTCCGCCTCGCCGGCCGGGATGCCCGTGACGTAGGAGACGAGCTGGTCGTGATCGAGCGAGGAGCGCTCCTGATCGGCGACCTTGCGGCCGTCGCGCAGCACCACCACACGATCCGCGAGGTCGAGCACCTCGTCGAGCCGGTGCGAGATGAAGATGACCCCCGCGCCATCGGCGGCGAGCTTCTTGACCGCGTCGAAGAGCACCCGCACCTCGGTGGCGTGCAGCGCCTCGGTGGGCTCATCGAGGATGAGCACGTTGCGGGGGTGCTGCCACCCGTCGAGCGCCCGGGCGATGCCGATGATCGAGCGCTGGGCGGGGGCGAGCTTGGAGATGGGGATGTCCACGTCGAACGGCTCGCCGAAGCGGCCGATGAGCTCGAGGGCCTTCGCCCGCTCCTTCCTGCGGTTGAACGGGGCGAACGATGAGGCGCCGTGGTAGTGCGTGATGCCGAGGTTCTCGATGCCCGTCAGTTCGTTGGCGAGGCCGAGATCCTGGTGGATGATGTGCAGCTCCGTGTCGAAGCCGTCCTCGGAGGACAGCTCCACCGTGCCTCCGTCGGAGGTGTACACGCCCGCGAGGATCTTCACGAGCGTGGACTTGCCGGAGCCGTTGTGACCCACCACCGCCACCACCTCACCGCTCGCCACATCGAGCGAGACGGAGTCGAGGGCCCGGTTCCCCGGGAAGTCCTTCACCATCCCCTCGATGCGGAGCAGCGGCGAAGCGGTGCGCGGATCGGCCGTCGTCGGCGTCTCGATGGTCATCGGATCACTTGCCCCAGAGCGTCAGGAACTCGTCCTCGAAGCCCTCGAGCGCCACGTAGCCCGCGGGCGTGAGGTACTGGTCGGCGTTGCGGACGGTCACGATGTGCGAGACGGCCTTGGCCGCGGAGTCCCAGTCGCCGTCGAGGTAGGGCACCTCCATGCCCTGCATGGTGCGGAGGCCCTCATCCACCTGGAGCCACATGAACATGTTGAAGTCCACGACGTAGCCGGCCACCTCGGTGCCGTCGGCGATCTGCTGGATGTTCTGCGGCAGCGACGACTGGCCCACGCCGTAGGCGTTGGTGAGACCGGCCAGCTGGGCCTTCTCGTCGAGGCCGATCTGGTACTGGTCGGCGAGGGTGATGAAGAACTCGGTCTGCGGGTTGGCCTGCAGGTCGCTCACGATCTTGTCGGCGGGGCTCGGGTCGGAGATGGAGATGTCGACGATGCGCAGCGTGCACTCGGGGCACAGCTCGGCGAGAGCGGCGGGCACGGCCTCGTTCTGGATCTCGGAGGCCGGGATCTCGGGGATGGAGTACATCACGAACTCGGTCGCGGTGCCGCAGGTGAGCGAGATGGCCGCGTTGGCGAGCACCTTGCTGTTGACCTCGATGCTGCCGGCGCCGCCGAGCGAGTCCTTGAGCCCGAACTCCTCGGCGTTGAGCTGACCGCCGTAGACGATGGCGGCGCCCTGCTCCTTGAGCTGCTCGAGCTGGTCCTGGAAGAAGCGCGCGTCGACCGACTGGTCGAAGACGATGTCGGGCTTGAGCTCCACCACCGAGTTGAGCGCCGAGTTGATGCTCTGCGCGTCGGTGCCGGTGTCGACATTGACGAACTTGATGCCGGCGGCCTCGGAAGCTGCCTGCAGACCGGCCTGGAAGAGACCGGCCACGGGGGTGCCGTTGTTGAGGTAGACGGCGGTGGTGTTCGGATCGATCGGCTCGTCGAGCGGCTCGGTGGCGAGGATCTTCTCGTTGGGCACCTCGAAGCTCGCCACGACCTCGTCGGCGGCCTCGAGGTCGATGCCCTCGGCGGGCCCTGAGGCGCACGAACCGTCCTCGGCCACGTAGGTGAGCTCGACCTCGCCTCCCCCGGTGTCACCCCCTCCCGTGTCGCCGCCCCCGGCGGAGCAGCCCGCAGCCAGGAGGGAGATGGATCCGAGCACGGCTGCGGCTCGGAGGGCGTTGGTGATGCGTCGTTGCATGTGAGTGATCCCTTTCAGGGTGACAGCGGTGTCGGGAAGAGGAGGACCGGTGGGAGGGTTGACCCCCTACTTGCCCCAGAGGGTCTTGAAGTCGGATTCCATGTCGGGGTACGCCACGAAGCCGTCGAGGTACTCGGAGGCGTTGGCCGGGGTGAGCACCATCGAGATCGACCGGTTCACGGCCTCCCAGTCGGAGTACGGCTCGTAGACGCCCTGCACCTTGCGGAACGCCTCGTCGAGCGTGAGCCACATGTACATGTTGAGGTCCACCGCGAAACCGGCCGACTGCAGCCCGTCGGCGAGCTGCTGGATGTTCGGCGGAAGAGAGGACTGACCGAAGCCGTAGGCGTTCGTGAGCCCGGCGAGCTGGGCCTTGTCGGCGAGACCCACCTGGTACTGGTCGGCCGGCGTGATGAAGTAGTCGGTCTCGGGGTGCGACTGCAGGTCGCTCACGATCTTGTCGGCGGGGCTGGCATCCGCGATCGAGATGTCGACCACCCGGAGGTTGCAGTCTGCGCACAGCTCGGCCAGGTACTCCTGGGTGGACTCGAGCTGGATGGCCGAGAAGCCGAGCTCGGGGATGTTGTAGAAGACGAACTCGTCACCGGTCCCGCACGTGAAGGCCACGGCGCCGGCGGCCAGCACACGGCCGTTGACGAGCGATCCGTTGTAGCCGCCGAGCGAGTCGTCGAGGCCGAAGTCGTCGGCGTTGGGCTGCGAGGAGTACACCACGGCCACGCCGTTCTCCTCGAGCTGCGCGAGCTGCTCCTGGTAGAACGTGGCGTCGATCGCCACCGAGATCACGGCATCCGGATCGAGCTCGACCACGGTGTTCAGGGCGGTGTTGATGCTCTGCGCGTCGGTGCCGGTGCTCACGTTCACGAGGTTGATGCCGGCGGCCTCGGCGGCGAGCTGCATGGAGGAGTACATGATGCCGGCGACGGCGGTGTCGTTGTTGAGGAAGGCCACGGTGGTGTCGGCGGTCACGGGCTCCGGCAGCGCCTCGGTCTGCAGCAGGGTGGTCGACGGCTCCTGGAACGACTTGACGAGCTCGTTGGCGGTGTCGTAGTCCACGCCCTCGGCGGGGCCCGACTCGCACTCGCCGTCGGCGGTCTGGTAGGTGAGGGCGGCTTCGTCGCCGGATCCCCCGCCGTCGCCGCCGTCGCTCGTGCCGCCCGCGGAGCACCCGGTGGCGAGGAGGGAGAGGGCGGCGAGCACGGCTGCGGTGCGCAGCGTCGCAATGGTGCGTGTGTGCATGTGATTGCTCACTTTCTAGTGACGTCATTGTCATAGCGTCGGACAATAATTGTCGGACAATGGGGTAATCATACACTCGCGGTGCACGAACACCAGGGGCATTTTGCGGTTGTTGTAAACCCGTGCTTTACGCTTCGTCGGGCCCTCGGCGATCAGGCCCGCAGGCGCCCGCGCAGGGCTGCGGTGGCCTCGAGATCGAGCACGAGGCCCTCGGGATCCTCGTGCGGGTCGCCCGAGACGACCACGCCGTACAGCCTCGCTGCGCCCTCGATGGTCACGTACTCGTCGCGCACGTCGACGAGCACGCGCTCCGGCTCGCGGTCGAGCGGGTCGCCCCACCCGCCGGCGCCGTTCGTGATGTAGCGGAGCACCGACTGCTCCGCACTCGTGTTGGCGTTCGCGAACGGATAGACGTACTCGCCCGTGGGCGACGGCCCGTTCGAGGTGGGATCGATCACGCCGGCCCACGCCGTGCCTGCACCGAAGGAGTCGCGCCCCGTGCCTGGCACCACCGCGTGGCCCGCGGCGTCGGGCGGGTAGATCCACACCCCGCCGTTCACACCGCCCCCGCCGCCGTGCACCCCGAAACCGGTGACCGTCTTGTGCCTGAGCTCGATGATCGAGTGGGCGGCATCCGTGAGCCACAGGGTGTCGCGCAGCATGGCGTTGCCGCCGCGGTTGAGGCCGGGGCCCGCGGTGTCGGCCACGGGCTCGTGCCGCAGCATCACCACGGGGCTGCCCTTCTCGATCGCCTCGACCGAGGGCGCCACCCCGTTGGCGAGGTACGACATGCACTGCGTGTCGGCGTCGCCGTGCCGGTTGGCGCCGAACGGCCCGATCTCGCCGCCGCACTGCATCGCGGAGACCCAGGGGGTGCCATCCGGATGCGCTCCGAACGCGGTGTGCAGGTTGGTGCCGGCGCGGTCGCCCGCGATCGCCCGCTCGCCCAGCGCCTTCTCGAGCGCGATGAGCACGGTGGCGAGGATGACCTGGCTCTGCTCGAAGTAGAGGAACACCGCGCCGTCGGGCGGCAGGGCCGACACCACGGTGCCCTCGGGGATGACGATGTCGATGTTGCGGAAGAGCCCGGAGTTGAAGCGGCCGCGCGGATCGAAGTTGTACTTGAGGGCCACACCAATGGCGGTCTTGACCTCCCACACCGTGGCGTTGATGGAGGTGCGGGCCTGCCGGTGGGTGCCCGAGAAGTCCACCTCGATGCGGTCGCCGCGCTTGCGGATGGCCACGTGCACGGGGTAGCCCTCGGTGTCGTCGATCCCGTCGCAGTCCACGCCGTGCTCGGCCTCCCAGTCGCCGTCCGGCAGCTCGGCCATGCCCACCGCCATGCGCTCGGCCGCCACGTCGGTGGCATAGCGCATGGCGCCGTGGAACGCCGCGAGGCCGTAGCGCTCGATCGACTCGAGCACGAGCCGCTCGCCGAGCTCGAGGCTCGAGCAGACCGTCTTCATGTCGGGGTGGAGCACCTCGGCCATGCGCACGTTGTCGAAGATCACGCTCCACGTCTCCTGCACGTTCACACCCTGGCTCACGAGCAGTCGGGGCGAGAGCACGAGGCCGTTCTCGAACACGTTCTGCTTGGTGGCGCTGAAGCCGCCGGGCACCGTGCCGCCCATGTCGAGCTGGTGGGCATTGAGGGTCACGAACGCCACGATCGCGCCGTCGACGAACACGGGCCGGGTGAAGACGAGGTCGTTGTTGTGGTTGCCGGTGCGGTACGGGTCGTTGGCGATGAGCACGTCGCCCGGGTGCAGCCGCTCGGCGCCGTACTCCCCCACCATGGTGGGCACGGCGTCGATCGTGGTGCCCGCCATGAGCACGATGCCGTTCGATGCCGCGGGCACCGGGTAGCCGAGCTCCGCGGGGCCCGCCACGGTGCAGGCGAGGTCGTAGAAGTCGCGCAGCACGGGTGAGAACGCACCCGTGAGGAGGCGCGCGCTCATATGCTCCACGAGGTAGTCGAAGCGGTTGCCGAGCACGGTGGCGGTGTAGCGGTCGCAGTCGTAGTGCTCGCGGAACGCGGTCTCGTCGAGATCGCGGATGAGCGCTGCGGTCCTGGCTGTGGTGGTGATGGTGGTGGTGGTGGCGGTCATGATGCACTCCCGGAGGTGATGACGAGCTCGCCGCAGCGGCCCACGACGGCGGATTGCCCCTGCGCCACGAAGGTGGTGCTGAGCTCTTCCCGGATGACGGCGGGACCGGTGACGGTGGCACCCACCTCGAGGGCTGTGCGGCTGAACCACTCCGCCTCCACGGGCTCCCCGGTCAGGTGCGTCAAGGTGAGCGTGCCCTGCGGCGAGGCGGGGAACGGATCTCGGGCCTCGGCCGGGGTGTAGTCGATCTTCTCCGACGGCACCACGAGCTCCACCCGGTAGGTCACGCCCTCCACCGGGAAGGCGTCGAAGCGGTTGCCGTTGCGGGCCTCGTAGGTGTCGTGGAATCCCGCCACCACGGCGCCGATGCTCTCGGCCGTGATGGGCCCAGCGGGGATCTGCACGAACGGCGTCTCCCAGCTCTGGCCCACCAGTCGCCCGTCGAAGCTCCGGCGAACGGGCAGCCCGTCGGCCGCCTCGCCCAGTCGCTCACGGAGGCGAGCCTCCATGCGCGAGTACACGGCGTCGATGCCCTCGGCGCTCTCGGGGCCGAAGACCACGTAGGCGCTCTCGGCCTCGTAGTAGACCTGATCGGCCGAGAGCAGTCCGATGGCCGAGAACAGGCCGGGGTGGGGAGGGATGACCACGTCCTTGAGCGGCAGCAGCTCGAGCGCCGACGGCAGCAGCATGCCGCCCGCCGCGCCGTAGGCCATGAGGCTGAAGTCGCGGATGTCGACACCGTGCCGCACGGCCACGTTGAGGATCTCCTCGGCCATGTGCGCCACCGCGAGCCGGTAGGCCGTGCGCACCCGCTCGTCGAACGGCACCGGGGTGTCGAGCGACTCGAACGCCCGCCGCGCGGCCTCCCTGTCGAGCTCGAACTCGCCGCCCGCGAACCCGGCGGGGTCGAGGATGCCGATGAGCAGCGCCGCATCCGTGACGGTCGGCTGCGTGCCGCCGCGCCCGTAGCAGGCCGGGCCGGGCTCCGCGCCCGCGCTGCCGGGGCCCACGAGGATGCCGCCGGAGGAGGAGACCGTCACGAGACTGCCGCCGCCCGCGCCCACGCTCGACACCTCGGTGGAGAGCGCGTTGATGATGAGGTCGTGCTCGATCTCGAAGGTGTTCTGCACGAAGGGTGCGCCGCCCACGATGATCGAGACGTCGGTGGAGGTGCCGCCCACGTCGGCGCAGAGCAGGTCGGGCCGCCCGATGGCGGCTCCGAGGTGGCCGCTCGAGACCGTGCCGGCGGCGGGACCGGCGAACAGGATGCGGAAGGGGCGCTCGAGCGCCTCCTGCCACGGCAGCAGGTTGGCCGCGCAGTCGGCGAAGTTGAGCTGACCGTGGAAGCCGAGGTCGCCGAGCCCGGTGTGCAGCTGCTCGGAGTACTCGCTGAAGAGGAGCTTCATGACCACGTCGATCACGGTCGTCGAGGCCCGCTCGTACTCCTTGGCGAGCGGCGAGGTGGCCGACGAGATCGACACCTCCACCTCGTGGCCGAGCACCTCGCGCACGAGCTCGCGCAGGCGCACCTCGTGCGAGTCGTCGACGTACGCGTTGAGCAGGCAGATGGCCACGCCGTCCACGTCGAGACGGCCGAGGATCTCGAGCTCGTGCCTGGCCTGCGTCTCGTCGAGCGGAATGAGGGTGCCGCCATCCGCGGTCTTGCGCTCCACGATGCCGCGCCGCAGGTAGCGGGGCACGAGCGGGCGGGCCGCGTCGCCGAAGCTCCGGCGCCACGACGGATCGGTCTGCGCGCTCAACGGGCGGTGCACGGATCCGCGATCGAGCACGTCGCGGAAGCCCTCGGTGGTGAGGAACGCCACCTTCGGCAGCCGGCGCTCGAGCACGGCGTTGAGGCCCATGGTGCTCGCGTGGTTGAACACCGCGCTGCCCTCCACGCCGAGACGGCGCGCGCCCTCGACCACCGAGCCGGCGGGGTCGCTGCGCCCGCTCGGCACCTTCGTGACCGTCACCCTGCCGTCGCGGATGGCGACGACGTCGGTGAACGTGCCCCCCACGTCGACGCCGATCATGCGGCGCCTCCCACCGTGGTGCCGAGCGGCACGAACGAACCGAGGGCGGGTGCCGGCGTGCGCTCGAGCGAGGCGAGGCAGTCCTGGCACTTCACGACCGTCCACCACCCGCCCTCGCTGAGTGCTCGATAGCGCTTGATGTCGGAGCCGCCGCACTCGGGGCAGGTCGCCTCGACGGGTTCGCGCTCGACCGACAGGCGTTCTGATCGGGGTCGGGGAAAGGTGTGCACGTCGATCTCTCCTTCGAAATCTGCGGATGCGGTGGCGGTGCGCTCATGCCGCATCTACCATCGGCCTCATTGTTGTACGACAATCAGACATATTGCAACCGGCGGACGACGGTGTCGGCCGGAACGACCAGGAGGCGACGATGCCGAACCACGAACAGACCCCACCCATCCGTGTCGGGACCACCGAGGTCGAGACCTACGGCGCCCATCGCTTCGGCGAGCGCATCGCCGTCGTCACGGGCGCCGCCTCGGGCATCGGCCGAGCCGTGGTGGAGCGCCTCGTGGCCGAGGGCGCCGTGGTCTACGCGCTCGACCGCTCCACCGAGGCGCTCGAGGCCGTGTGGGCGGGCGTCGCCGAGGTCACGCCCCTCGGCGTCGACGTGGGCGACAGCGCGCAGGTGAACGCGGCCTTCGCGCAGGTCGAGGCCGAGCACGGCAGACTCGATGTGCTCGTGACGGCGGCGGGCATCTCGGATGCGCCGTGGCGGCTGACCGAGATGAACAGCGACCCGGATCCGGCCACGATCGACGACGAGGCCTGGGACCTGGTGATCCGGGTCAACCTCACCGGCACGTTCTACTGCGTGCGCGCCGCCCTGCCCCTGCTGCGCCGCAACGGACCCCGAGGAGGCGCCGTCGTGACGATCTCGAGCGTAGGGGCGCTCGCTCCATATCCGCTCGCCGCCGCCTACCCCGCCTCGAAGGCGGGCGTGCTCGGCATGACCCGGGCCATCGCCGCCCTCGTGGGGGTGGAGAACATCCGCATCAACGCCGTGGCACCGGCGGCCACGCAGACGGCGATGCTGCCGGAGGACGAGGAACTGCTCGCCTCGATGGTGAAGCTGCAGCCGATCCCGCGCGTGGTGCCGCCCTCCGAGATGGCGGCCACGATCGTCTACCTGTGCAGCGACGAGGCGCAGTTCATCACGGGCCAGACCGTCAACTCCAACGGCGGCATGGTCATGTGACGGACGGCCCTCAGGCGAGCGTGCGCATCTCCTGCGGGCGGCGGTTGTGGGCGGCGAGGGTGCGCAGCACGAGCTCGACGTCGCCGCTCTCGTAGCCCTCCACGATCGCCTTGTGGTCGTCGTGCAGCACGGCCGTGGCCTTCGTGGACGGCTTGATCGAGCGGCGCTCGAGGGCGGGCAGCTGCAGGCCCTTGTAGGTCTCGGTGAGGATGACGCTGCCGGCGAGCCCCACGAGGTACTCGTGGAAGTCGGCGTTCGCCTTGATCCAGCCCTTGGGGTCGCTGAACTGCTCGTCGACGCTGAACGAGAGGGTCTCCTGGAGCAGACGGTGCAGCTCGGCGAGCTGATCCTCCTGCACGGAGCCCACGGTCTGCGCGGCGGCACCCACCTCGATGGCGAGTTTGGCGGCGTAGTAGTCGTAGATGACCTCGTCGGGAACGGGCTCGACCTCGAAGGTGCCACCGGCCCGCCGCACGAGACCCTCGGCGGTGAGCGCCACGAGCGCCTGGAAGGTGCGGCCCACCTCGATGCCGAGCTCGCCCGCGATGGCCTCGGCGTCGAGCGGCACGGACTCGTCCGAGACCGACGCCACCACGTAGTCGCGCACGGCGTGCAGGGCCGCGGCATCCGGTGCCGTCTCCATGCGCCCGAACGAGCCGCGGAAGTAGGCGAGAGGGTTGCCCGGCTCGGAGGAGACGCGCACCACCCTGGCGAGGAAGACGAGGTGTGTGCCGCCGCGCACGGTCTCGTCGACCACGCACTCGAAGCGCGCGATGCTGCCGGCGATGAGCGGCACGTCGGCGTGACCGCGCTCGAAGGCGATCGAGGCGAACTTGTCGGGCGCCTTGCTCGCGAAGCGCTGGGCGATCGGCGCCGAGTCCTCGGCGAGCACGTTGACGGCGAAGGTGCCGGTCTTCACGATCGCCTGGGCGGTGGTGGAGGTGACGTTGAGGCAGATCAGGAGGCTCGGCGGCTCGTCCGAGAGCGAGCTCACGGCACTCGCGGCCGCCCCGAGGTCCTCGCCCTCGAAGTGCGTGGTGATCACGGTCACCCCGCTCGCGAATCGCCCCATGACGTCGCGGAACTCACCCTTGCTGGGTCCATCCGTGGTGGTGGTGTCGACTACGGTCATGTCTCGCCCCTTTGCGCTGACTTCGATGTGGGGCCGATGCTAGCATTTAGTTACAACACCTACAACTAGTTTGCTGGCTCGGTCGCGAGCTATAGTACTGTCTGACAATCCGAACGACGACGTTCACGGAAGCGAGCGACATGCGCATCATCTCGGGCCGATCCGGCGCCCCCTCCATCACGGCCACCGGCACCTTCACGGGTCAGGTGCTGCAGGATCCGGTCATCACCGATCGCAGCGACGTGAAGATCAACACCGTGCTGTTCACCCCGTGCTCGCGCACCTACTGGCACCACCACTCGCAGGGGCAGATCCTGCAGGTCTTCCGCGGTCGCGGCTTCGTGGCCGGCGCCGACGGGGTGCCCAGGATCATCGCCGAGGGCGACACCGTCTGGATCGAGCCGGGCGAGCGGCACTGGCACGGCGGCACCGCGGAGTCGCTGCTCGGGCACACCGCCATCACGCTCGGCGACACCGTGTGGCTCGAGGAGGTCTCCGACGAGGAGTACGCGGCTGCAGCGGAGCTGACGGCAGAGTGACCGCGCGCACCCCGACCCCCGCCACCCTCCCCGAAGCCGCGCGCGACGAGCTCATCGCCGTGGTCGGTCGCGAGAACATCCTGCTCACCGAGGAGGAGCGCGACACCTTCCGCGATCCCTACTGGCACCACGAGGACCGCACCTACGACTCCTCGGCCGTGGTCTTCCCCACGAGCGTGGAGCAGGTGCAGGAGATCGTGCGCATCGCGGGCCGCCACGAGGTGCCCGTGTGGACCTCCTCGCAGGGCCGCAACAACGGCTACGGCGGCCCGTCGCCGCGGGTGGCCGGATCGGTGCTCATCAGCCTGCGGAACATGAACCGCATCCTGCACATCGACACCGAGCTCGCCTACGCCGTGGTGGAGCCCGGCGTGCGCTGGCTCGACCTGCACGCCGCGCTGCACGAGCTCGGCGACGAGCTCATGCTGTCGGTGCCGGACATCGGCTGGGGCTCGATCATCGGCAACTCGCTCGACAACGGCATGACCTATCTGCCGCTCGGGGTCGACTTCCAGGCTCCGACGGGAATGGAGGTCGTGCTCGCCGACGGTTCGCTGCTCCGCACGGGCATGGGCGCGATCCCCGAGTCGAAGTCGTGGCACGTCTACAAGCGGGGTCTCGGACCGACGCTGGATCCGCTGTTCACGCAGTCGAACTACGGCATCGTCACGCGCATGGGTGTGTGGCTCATGCGCCGCCCGCGCGCCTACGCTCCCCTCTATCTCTCGGTGCCGCGCGACCACCAGCTGGCCCGGGCCATCGACATCATCCGGGAGCTGCGGCTAGACGGTGTCATCCGCGGAGTGCCCAACCTGCAGAACCTCATCACCATGGGCACCCAGTTCCCGGAGCACATGGGCATGTTCCCCGGTGCCGACGCCACCTGGTCGGAGGATCGTCTCGACGCCCTCGCCGACACCACGGGCATCGGCCGCTGGGGCGTGCGCACGGCGCTCTGGGGTGACGGTCCCGTGATCGACCACCACCTCTCGCGCATCCGCGAGGCCTGGTCGG
This sequence comes from Herbiconiux liukaitaii, assembly GCF_041927495.1. Classification (NCBI taxonomy): domain Bacteria; kingdom Bacillati; phylum Actinomycetota; class Actinomycetes; order Micrococcales; family Microbacteriaceae; genus Herbiconiux; species Herbiconiux liukaitaii. The sequence goes on from NZ_JBHFHG010000007.1 coordinate 221,528, forward strand.
CCATCGAGGGCTCGCGGATCGACGAGCTCGGGCGGTTCGGGCCCGACAACTGGCACGAGATCTCGACGTTCATGCAGAAGATCTCGGCCGGCATCCCCACCATGGAGATGATGGAGCAGATGCCCGACTGGGTGGGTCACGTGGGGTTCTCACCGATCGTGCCGCTCAAGGGCTCCGAGGTGGTGGAGGTCGTCGACCGCATCAAGGCGCGGGTGATCGAGCGCACGGGCACCAACTTCGTGTGCGCCATCTTTCCCACCAACGACCGCAGCGCCATGATCGTGAGCTCGGTGAGCTTCGACCGCACGAACGCGGCGGATGTGGCGCGCACGTTCGAGACCGTCAAGATCCTCATCGAGGAGGTCGCGGCTCTCGGCTACGGCGAGTACCGCGCGCACCTCGACTTCATGGATCTCGCCTCCGAGCAATACTCGTTCGGCGACCACGCCTACCGGCGCTTCACCCAGGCCATCAAGGACGCGGTCGACCCGAAGGGCATCCTCTCGCCCGGCCGCCACGGGGTGTGGCCGGCGAAGTACCGCGACGACGACTGACGCGCCTACCCTGGAGGGTGTGACCCTCCTCCGACTGCTCGGGCGCTACCTCCGCCCGCACTGGCGCCCGATCGTGCTGGTGGTGCTGTTCCAGCTCATCCAGTCGGTGGCGTCGCTCTACCTGCCCACCCTCAACGCCGACATCATCGACGAGGGCGTGGCCAAGGGCGACACCGCGTTCGTGCTGTCGACGGGCCTCTGGATGCTCGGCATCACGCTCGTGCAGGTCGCGGCAGCCATCACGGCGGTGTACTTCGGCGCGAAGGTCGCCATGGCGCTCGGGCGCGATCTGCGGGGTGCCATCTTCCACCGCGTGAGCGGGTTCAGTGAGCGCGAGGTCTCGAAGTTCGGGGCGCCCTCGCTCATCACGCGCTCCACCAACGACGTGCAGCAGGTGCAGATGCTCGCGCTCATGACCTTCACGCTGCTCGTCTCGGCCCCCATCCTCGCCGTGGGCGGAGTGGTGCTGGCGCTGCAGCAGGATCTGGAGCTGTCGTGGATCATCGCAGTGAGCGTTCCCGTGCTGCTCGTGGCGCTCAGCCTCATCATCGTGCGCATGGTGCCGCAGTTCCGGCGCATGCAGAAGCGGATCGACACCGTCAACCGGGTGCTCCGGGAGCAGCTCACGGGCATCCGCGTGGTGCGGGCGTTCGTGCGCGAGGGGGTGGAGACGGAGCGCTTCGCCGAGGCCAACCGCGAGGTCACCGACTCGGCGCTCAGGGCCGGGCGGCTGATGGCGCTCATGTTCCCCACCGTCATGCTCATCCTGAACGTCTCGAGCGTGGCCGTGATCTGGTTCGGGGCGTTCAGGATCGACTCGGGCTCGATGCAGGTCGGCACGCTCATCGCGTTCCTGAGCTACCTCGTGCAGATCCTCATGGCCGTGATGATGGCGACCTTCATGGCCATGATGATCCCGCGCGCCTCGGTGTGCGCCGATCGCATCACCGAGGTGCTCGAGACGGAGACCTCGGTGACCCTGCCCGCGAAGCCGGTGCACGAGCTCGCGGAGCACGGCACGGTCGAGCTGCGCGGCGCCTCGTTCTCGTACCCCGGCGCCGAGCAGCCGGTGCTGCGTGACCTCGACATCGCGGTCTCGCCCGGGCAGACCCTGGCGATCATCGGATCGACGGGGGCCGGCAAGACCACGCTCGTGAACCTGCTCCCCCGCCTCTTCGACGCCACCGAGGGGGCCGTGCTCGTCGACGGGGTCGATGTGCGCTCGCTCGATCCGGATCTGCTGTGGAGTCGCATCGGGCTGGTGCCGCAGAAGCCCTATCTCTTCTCGGGCACGGTGGCCTCGAACCTCCGCTACGGCAAGCCCGACGCCACCGAGGCGGAGCTGTGGCACGCGCTCGAGGTGGCGCAGGCCGCCGAGTTCGTGAGGGCCATGGAGGGGCAGCTGGAGGCTCCCATCGCCCAGGGCGGCACGACCGTCTCGGGCGGTCAGCGGCAGCGGCTCGCCATCGCCAGGGCGCTCGTGAAGCGGCCCGAGATCTACGTGTTCGACGACTCGTTCTCTGCGCTTGACCTCACGACGGATGCGCGGCTCCGCGCCGCCCTGCGTGCGGACGTGAAGGGGGCGACCATGATCATCGTCGCGCAGCGGGTGTCGACGATCCTCGACGCCGATGTGATCATCGTGCTGGAGGACGGGGCGATCGTGGGGCGTGGCACCCATGAGGAGCTCCTCGAGAGCTCGGAGACGTACGCCGAGATCGTGGCGTCGCAGCTCACGGCGGAGGAGGCGGTATGAGCGGGCCTCGGAGTGGTGCACCGGCGGCTGCCCCCGGCCCTCGTCGTGGCGGCCCGGGCGGTGGTCCGTTCGGCGGTGCCCAGCTGCCGGCCGAGAAGTCGATGACCTTCGGGCCATCCGCTCTGCGTCTCGTGCGCCGGTTGGCCCCCCACCGCATCCCGGTGCTCGTGGTGGTGCTGCTCGGTGCCATCAGTGTGGGGTTCACCGTGATCGGGCCGTGGCTGCTCGGCATGGGCACGAACCTCATCTTCGCGGGGGCCATCGGCCAGACCCTGCCCGCGGGCTCCACCAAAGCGGAGGTCATCGCGGGGCTCCGGGCCAGTGGTCAGGACTCGCAGGCCGACCTCATCAGCGGCATCGACCTCGTGCCGGGTCAGCACATCGACTTCACGGCGCTCGGGATGGTGCTCGGCACGGTGCTCGTGCTCTACGTGCTGGCCTCGGTGTTCTCGTGGGTGCAGGGGCGGCTGCTCAACACGGTCGTGCAGCGCACGACGTTCGCGTTGCGCGAGGAGGTGGAGTCGAAGATCAACCGGCTGCCGCTGTCGTACTTCGACACGATGCCGCGGGGTGAGCTGCTCAGTCGGGTCACGAACGACATGGACAACGTGGCGCAGAGCCTGCAGCAGACCCTCTCGCAGCTGCTGACCTCGTTGCTGACGGTCGTGGGCATCCTCGTGATGATGTTCATCACGTCGCCGCTGCTCGCGGTGATCTCGCTCGTCACGATCCCGCTCACGGTGCTCATCACGGCGGTGATCGCCAAGCGGTCGCAGAAGCTCTTCGTGGCGCAGTGGAAGACCACGGGCGAGCTCAACGCGCAGGTGGAGGAGAACTTCACCGGGCACGCGCTCGTGAAGGTGTTCGGTCGGCAGCGCGAGACCGAAGCCTCCTTCACGGCGAAGAACGAGGAGCTGTACACCGCGAGCTTCGGGGCGCAGTTCGTGTCGGGCATCATCATGCCGGCGATGATGTTCGTGGGGAACCTGATCTACGTGGTCATCGCCGTGGTGGGCGGGCTGCAGGTGGCGACGGGGGCGCTCAGCATCGGGGCCGTGCAGGCGTTCATCCAGTACTCGCGGCAGTTCACGCAGCCGCTCACCCAGCTGGGGTCGATGGTGAACCTGCTGCAGTCGGGGGTGGCGTCGGCCGAGCGGGTGTTCGAGCTGCTCGATGCGCCCGAGCAGACTCCGGATCCGGTGCCCGCCCAGACGCCGCCCGTGGATGGGCCCGGTCGGCTGCGCTTCGAGAACGTCTCGTTCCGCTACACGCCGGATCGGCCGCTCATCGACGATCTGTCGCTCGTGGCGGAGCCGGGGCAGACGGTGGCGATCGTGGGGCCCACGGGGGCCGGCAAGTCGACTCTCGTGAACCTCATCATGCGGTTCTACGAGCTCGATGGTGGGCGGATCACGCTCGACGGGGTCGACATCGCGCAGATGACGAGGGAGGATCTGCGGTCGCGCACCGGCATGGTGCTGCAGGACACGTGGCTGTTCGGGGGCACGATCCGCGACAACATCGCGTACGGGCGGCCCTCTGCCACGGAGGCGGAGATCCTCGCGGCGGCCAAGGCCACCTACGTCGACCGTTTCGTGCACTCGCTGCCCGAGGGCTACGACACCGTGCTCGACGACGAGGCGTCGAACGTCTCGGCCGGTGAGAAGCAGCTGCTCACGATCGCGCGGGCGTTCCTGGCCGAGCCGAGTGTGCTCATCCTCGACGAGGCCACGTCGTCGGTCGACACCCGCACCGAGCAGCTCGTGCAGAAGGCCATGTCGGCGCTCCGGGCCGAGCGCACGAGCTTCGTGATCGCGCACCGCCTCTCGACCATCCGCGATGCCGACCTCATTCTGGTGATGGAGTCGGGCAGCATCGTGGAGCAGGGCACCCACGCCTCCCTGCTCGAAGCGGGCGGCGCCTACGCCACCCTCTACGCCTCCCAGTTCGCCGACGCAGGCGCCGCCCCCGACCCCGACCCCGCCACCGCAGCCGCCCCCGCCTGACCGGCCGAGGGCCCGGTGGGCGTTGGCGCGCGGCGAGCCGGGTGTCGCCGGAACACGGCGCGCGGCGGCGCGGCGGCGCAGAGTGGAAGGCAGCGCGCCGTCGAGCGCGGATTACGCGCCCGGGGGTCGGGTGCCTGGGGGGGGACGGAGTGCTCGGGCGGGAAGTGCTAGAACGGGGGCGGGTCTGCCGCTGAGCGGTGGGGCAAGTTGGCGGCGTGGCGGAACTGCGTGGCGGGCCGGGTGGGTGGGGTGGTGCGGTAGGTGGCTCCGAGGGGGGAGCGCCATTCGAGGTCTCGGGAGCCTGGTGAGGAGCCGGGTGGGCGGGTGACTTTCCAGCCGCCGTTGTGCTTGAGGTGGTGGTGGCTGGTGCAGAGGTGGGCGAGGTTGGAGGCGGTGGAGCGGCCTCCGAGGGCCCAATCCTCGGTGTGGTCGAGTTCGCAGCGGGCTGCTCGGCGGCCGCAGCCGGGGAAGCGGCAGTGCTCGTCGGCCACGATGAGCGCTTCGCGGAGTGCCGCGGGGATGCGGTAGCGGCCGGCGACCTCGATGGTGTCGCCGGTGCCCGGGTGCACGAGCACCTTGAGGAACGTGGGTGCCTTCGCGGCCAGGCGTCGCGCGAGCTCGGGGTCGATGGGGCCGTAGCCGTGCAACTTTGCCTCCCCACCCTCCGGGCCCTCGCATCCAGCCAGCGTGGCGGCGGGGACCGTGACGATGACCGTGGGGGTGAAGCCCAGGGCGCCGTCGGTGCGATTCAGGATGGTGTTGGCGAGGATGTCTGAGCGGAGTTGCGCCTGCGTGCGGGGCTCGGTGTCGGAGCGGGCTGCTCGGGCGGCCTGGTCGAGGACGTCGTGGATCGCGAGGGCATCGACCGCCGGGAGGTGGTGGTGGAGGGTGGCCATGCCGTCTCGCTCTGGGTCGAGCCATACTGCCCGATCAGCGTGCGCGGCCTTGGCGCGCTGAGTGATGGAGTCGGGGTGGTGGGTTTCGCGGAGGCGACGGGCCGCGTCGTCGAAGCGGGCCGCGTTGCACTCCTTCGCCCACGGCAGGATCGCCTGCTCGAACGAGCCTCGTGACTCCACTGGGAGCGAGGTAGCGTGGGTGACCATCGAGCGGGCGTGAGCGTACGAGATCTTCCCGGTGCCGAGCTCGGCGAGCGTGGCGGGCAAGTCGTTCACGAGCGTTTCTGCGTCGGCGATCAGGCGGACGATTGTGCCCTCCGAACGGCGTGCGGCCGTGGCCACCTCGGACTTCACCAGGCGACGAGCCCACTCACGGCCATCCGGAGTCAACGACCCCGCCAGGATCTCCGCCCTCGCCTCACACGCCTCCACCGCCTGCGCCAGCGCCTTGGCCTGGCGGGCTTGCAGTGCGGCGATCATCCGATCCGCCCGCGTGAACCTGACGACCGCCATCCGGAACTTCTCGTCACACCGCTCGACGGCGTCGCTACCCGTAATGGGTGTCTCGGAGAAGGTCGGCTTCATGAGCTTTATTCAATCAGCAGCCACCGACACTGAGACCCAGCCATCCGATCCGATGGCAAGCGCGCAGCGCGCGGCAGCCCAGTCGACCCCAGACTCAGCCGCCGAGGGATGGGGATCCGGGGAGGCCGCGGTTCACTGCGAAGGCGTCGGCTATGGCGCGGAGGGCTTCTGTCGAGGAGATCGTGGGCTCCCAGCCCAGCTCGCGGCGCGCGCGATCCGTGGACATCACGGGCACCGACGTGGCGATGTCGATCCACCCCGGGTCGGAGGCCTGCAGCCGCAGCCGCCAGCTGAGCGCCACGATCGCCCGCAGCACGCCCCGCCGGAACGGCACCGTGCACGGCACGCCGAGCGCCGCCGCGATCTCCGACGGACCGAGCACCGGCTCCGCCGCGATGTTGAAGGCCCCGCCGGCCCGCCGCGAGATCGCGAGCCAGAACGCCTCCGCCACATCGTCCGAATGCACGGCCTGCGAGATGAGCGACGTGGGCAGCGGCAGCACCGGCAGGTGGCGGATGAGCCCGAGCAGCTGCACCGGGATGTGCCGCCCGGCGAAGAGGTGCGCGATCTCGCGCGCCGCATCCGGTTGGAACACGAGCCCTGGCCGCAGCCGCGTGAGCACCGTCTCGGGGTTCTCCTCCTCGAACACGTCCATGGCCCGCTCGTTGATGGCCTTGTGCCGCGAGTAGTGCGAGGTCTGCAACCCGCCGGTCGGCCAGTCCTCCGACACCCGCGAGTGCTTGGGCCCGAAGCTGTACGCCCCCACCGACGACGCCACGAGCACATGCGGCACCCCCACAGCGGCCGCCGCATCGAGCACGGCGCGCGTGCCGCCCACGTTGGTGCGCGCCATCACGGGCTCGCGATGGTTCGGCTGCAGGGCCCACCCGAGGTGCACCACCGCATCCGCACCGTGCAGAGCCACCCGCAGCCGCGCGGGGGCCGAGGGCGACCCGATGTCGATCGTGTGCCAGGTGGCCGACGCGTACGGCTCGGCATGCCCCGGCCGCCGTCGCGAGACGCCCACGAGCTCCGTGTCGGGCTCCCGCGCCGCCCGGCGCAGCAGAGCCGTGCCCAGGTTGCCGGATGCTCCGATGATCACGATGCGCATGCTGCTCCTCGTCCGAGGACGCGAGCCGTCCCACTCCCGAGTGTGCCCCGCATCACGCGCATCCGCCCGCGCCGGGGGTCACTGAGCAGCATCCAGTATCAGTGATCGAACACGATCACACCGCACACGTCGTCGTAGCTCTCCGACCGGTCGCGCGCCAGGTCGAGCTCGTCGATCGCATACCGACGGGTGAGGATCGGCTCCGCATCGAGCAGCCCCCGTTCGAGCAGGCCCGCGTAGCGCTGCAGGTCGCTCCTCATGTGCACCTGCCCGTTCTGCGAGCTCAGGATGCGCCGACTCTGCAGCGCGGTCTCGACCTGGGGCAGCGGCAGTGTGGCGCCCCCGATCTCGAACCCCGTGAGCACCGTGCGGCCGGCTCGACGCGCCGCCTGCACCGCGAAGCTCTGCGACACGGCGGGGCCGGCGGCCTCGAGCACCACATCCGCCCCGCGCCCACCCGTGAGCGCGCGCACCTCGGCGAGCGCCGACGCCGCACCCTCCTCATCCGAACCAGGATCCACGAGGTGGTCGGCCCCCAGCAAGCCCGCGAGTGCACGCCGCCCGGCATGCGGTTCGACCACCACCACCGTTCCGGCTCCCGCGAGCCGCGCGGCCTGCACCATCCAGAGCCCGAGGTGCCCGGCCCCCACGATGGCCACCGACTCCCCCGGCTGCACCTGGGCGACGTTGAACACCGATCCGACCCCCGTGGAGATGCCGCACCCGAGCATCGAGAGCACGTCCGACGGCAGCGAGGACTCGATCGGGAACACCTGGTTGCCCGAGATCGACATGTACTCCGCGTAGCCGCCCACGCACCCCGCGCACGAGATGCGCGCACCGTCGTCGCCCGCCGCGATGTCGGGGTAGATGCCCCCGAGGTCGAAGAGCTCCCCGCACTGCCACGGCTCCCCGATGGAGCAGTAGTAGCACACGCCGCACTCGGGCGTTCCGGGCACCACCACACGCTGACCCACCCGCACGCCCGTGACGGCCGACCCCACCTCCATGACCTCCCCGATCGAGGCGTGGCCGAGGATGGTGGGTGGGATCTTGTAGAGCTTGCCCTTCCAGTTCTTCACATCGGTCGAGCAGAACGGGCTCGCATGCGTCTTGACCACCACCCGGTGGGGGCCGAGCGGCAGCAGATCGACCTCCTCGATCGAGAACGGCTCCTTGATGGCCCGGAGCACTCCGGCGCGACCGCGCCAGGTGCTCATGCGGACGCCCCAGAAGACGCATCCACCGGGTACTTCTCGAACGCCGCCCTGATGGTGGCCTGCCGCCCCTCCACGATGTGCCACCAGTCGGGGTGGGTCAGCGCATACAGATCGTTGTTGCGGATCGACCTGGTCACGATGCGCCCGGCGTCGATCGGGTCGATCCACCGCAGATCCGCCGCCACCCCCTCGGAGATGTCGACGTCGGCGAGCACCCCCGCGAGACCCTCGGGCCGGTTGCGCAGGCTGTTCTTGATGTTGGTGCGCACGGTGCCGGGAGCCAGCAGGGTCACGTGCACGTCGGATCCGTCCTCCTCGAGCTCGAGGGCGAGCGACTCGGTGAGCGCGGCCACGCCGTACTTGGTGACCGAGTAGGCGCCTCCGCCGGCCATGGGCGAGAACGAGGCCATTGATCCGGTGTTCACGATGTGGCCGCCCTCCTGGTTCGCCTGCAGCAGCGGCAGGAAGGTCGTGACCCCATGGATGACGCCCCACAGGTTCACGTCGATCAGCCACTTCCAGTCCGCGAGCGAGAGCTCGGCGATGCGCGCGAGCGGCCCGACGCCGGCGTTGTTCACGAGGATGCCGACGGATCCGAAGCGCTCCACCACCGCGGAGGCGAGCGCCTCCACGCTCTCCGGGTCGGTGACGTCGACGCGGATGCCGGTGGCCCCGATCTCGGCGGCGGTCGCGTCGAGCGCATCCTGCTGCACGTCGGCGATCACCACCTGCGCGCCCTCCGCGATGAGCTGCTCGGCGATGCCGCGGCCGATGCCGGAGGCTCCGCCCGTGACGACGGCCACGCGCCCTGTGATGCTGGTCATGTTCGCTCCTCGAGGGGTGGGTCAGTTGCCGTAGCCGAAGGTGCCGGCCGGGTCGTAGCGGTGCCGCACCTCGGCGAGGCGGGCAGCGATGTCGGCGGGCCACAGCCGCGCGAAGACCTCGGGGCTCGGATGCCCGGCCCAGTTGTAGTTGATCTCGTCGTGCGAGTAGTCGGCGACGGAGTCGAACAGCGCCGGCCCGGCCACGGGCAGCTGCTCGTCGTTGAGGCCGGGGATGACCGCGGCGATCACGAGCAGCGAGAACTTTGCCCCCCGACCGCCGATCGCGTTGGGCGACCGGGGCTCGCGGGCGATGGCGCCGCCGAGGAACCGGGTCTCCACGGTCGCGAACGGCGACTCCACCGAGCCGCCGGCGTGCGCGAGGATGCTCTCGACGTACCCCTGATCGATCTCGTCGAGGAACTCGCCGCGCTCCCAGATGGGCAGCGGTCCGAAGGGCTCCGCGTGGATCGAGCCGCACTCGGAGGTCGGCATCACGTCGACACCGTCGAGGTACACGGGCGCCGCTTCGCGCATCGGCGCGAGCAGGGCCGCTCCCCGCTCCGCGAGCTGCCCGGCATCCGCCCCCTCCTCCACGTAGGCGAAGCGCACGTGCGCGAGGGTGCGGCCGGCGAGCGGCTCCGGCACCCCCACGGGAGGCAGGCGCAGGATGGCGATCGAGGTGTTCGCCGACTCGGGGAGCGTGGCCGTCCAGTCGAGCCAGGCCCGGTGCACGGTGTCGATGTCCTCCTGGGCGAAGAAGAGCCCTCCGCCGTAGATCCAGGGCAGCGCGAGGGCCTCGAGCGTGAGCTCGGTCACCACGCCGAGGCCCACCTTGCCGCCCTTGAGCGCCCAGAAGAGGTCGGGCTCGCTCGACGCACTGGCGACGACCACCGACCCGTCGCCGATCACCACGCGGAACGAGACGGCCCGGTCGGCGGCCCAGCCCAGCGTGCGGCTGAGCGGCCCCACTCCCCCGCCCAGCACGAGGCCGACGGCGCCCACGCTCGGCGACGATCCGGTGACCGCCGCGAGCCCGTGCTCGCCGAGCCTCGGCAGGATGTCCATCCACCTGCCGCCCGCCCCGATGGTGAAGGTGAGCGCCTCGGTGTCGATCTCGATGGAGTCGAGGCGATGGGTGCGGATGAGCACACCGCCCTCCACCCCCCGGTAGGAGCCGTGACCGGTGGCCTGCACGATCACCTCGAGACCGTGCTCGGCCGCGAATCGCACCGCGGTCTGCACGTCGGCCTCGTCCACGGCCCCCACCACGAGGTCGGGGCGCATGGGCGAGAGGGAGTTGAAGCCGTCGATCTCGGCCTGGTAGCCGTCGTCGCCGCGCTCGTGGAGCGGTCCGCTGAGTGCGGACCGGAAGGATGCGAGGTCGGTCTCGGAGAGGGTGGGCATCGTTGCTCCTCGGGTGTGGGTGGCGAAGGGGTCAGCTGGTGCGGCGGCCCGAGGGCCAGATGCCGTGCCTGCCGGGCGAGAGGATGCCCTTCGGGTCGACGGCGTCTTTGATGCGCTCCACGAAGCGCCGGTAGGCGTGGTCTCCGAAGGAGTACTCGGCCGAGGCCTCCTCCATGAAGTCGAGGTGCGCCCGGTACTCGCCGTAACCGAGCTCGCCCACCTCGCGGATCATCGTCTTCACGGTCGCGTAGGCGGTGCGGGTCTCCTCGTCGTCGGCCGTGTTGAAGCCGAAGCCGCTCACCACGAGCGCGCTACGCTCGCTCGACACGCAGATGCCCACGAGGAAGCTGTTGCCGGTGTCACGGGTCACGATGTGCTCGAGCGTGTCGACTACCTTCCGCATCTCGGAGCCGACGAGCGGCACGGCCGGCGAGAAGCCCACGTGCCCGAAGTCCGGCGGCAGCGACTCGAGCATGTCGAGGGTGGGGATGCCGGCCTGCACCTTGTCGACGAAGTGCTCGATCTGGTCCCACTCGTCGCGCAGGTAGGTGCGGTGGTGGTCCACCCTCGAGCCCTCGATGGCCGACCACGCCTCGGTGATCTTCTGCACGTGGCGGGCCACCACCACCTCGTCGCCCCACACGGCGCAGCGCATGCCCCAGCGCCCCACGCCCGAGACGTCGGCGAGCTCGTCGAGCTGCTCCGGCCCGAGCGTGCCACCCGCCTGCATCTGACCGAGCAGGTCGGGGAAATGGGATGCGAGGGTGAGGGTGTTCTGCATCACGGGCACACCGCGGATGACGCCGTCGAGCCGCAGCTCGCGCAGGATGTCGATGGCCTGCTCGAGCTGGTGGTCGCGCGGCACGGTGAGGAAGACGGGTGCGTAGGCCTCCGGCTTGCGCATGAGCCAGTAGCCCATCTTCGTGACGATGCCGAAGTTCGACTGCACGAAGAGCGGATCGAGGCTCGGGCCGAGACCCCGTTTGTAGGCGTGCCACGCCTTGGAGTTGGGGATGCCGCCCATGCCGGTGCGCAGCAGCGAGCCGTCGGCGAGCACGACCTCCATGCCCGTGGGGGCCTGGAAGTCCACACCGAGCGGCAGGTACGTCATGCCGCTGTCGAGCGAGTTTCCCACCACGGAGCCCCAACCGAGGTCGGGCACCGAGACGAGCAGGTCGTCGTGGCCGGCCTCGGCGATGGCCGCGTGCAGGTCCATCCAGCTCACACCGGGCTCCACCACCGCGTAGGCGAGCTGGGCGTTGATCTCGAGCACCCGGTTCATGCGGCGCAGGCTCACGAGCACCGATCCGGCCACGCGCGGCGAGGGGCCGCCGTAGCCGTTGTTGCGGCCCTGCGACGAGACCCAGAGCGGCACTCCGAGCTCGTCGGCGATGCGCACGACGGCCTGCACCTGCTCGGTGCTCGACGGGTAGAGCACGGCGGAGGAGTCGTAGGTGCGGTCGCCCCGGACCCAGTACGGATCGGAGTACTCGTCGCGGCCGGCCCGGTCGGTCACGACCGCCTCGTCGCCCAGCACCTCGCGGAACCGCGCGACCGCGTCGTCGCCGAGCACGTAGGGCGTGGTGTCGGGGGTCACGAGAGCTTCCTCGCTTCCTCGATCAGCACAGGGGCCGCCTCGAACACGCCGTGCATGCCGAGGGTCGCCGCGATCTCCATGACCTCCACGATCTCGCCCGCCGTGGCGCCGTAGCGCACCGCGTTCTCGATGTGCAGGCGCAGGCCCGAGGTGTAGAGGTGCGTCGCCGCCGTGTCGAAGGCGATGTACATGAACTCCTTCACCTTGGGTTCGAGCGTTCCGCTCACCCACGGCACCGAGGAGAATTCGGTGTAGGCGTCGAAGAACTCGGGTGCGAGCTCGAGGATCTCGTTCCAGAAGCTGTGCCAGTAGCCGCGCTTCTCGGTGAACTCGGCCTTGAGCCGCTCCTGGTGGTCGTCGAGCTCGGCGGCCTCGGTGCGCAGGCCCTCCTGCTCGAGCACGTCGACGAGGATGGGCACCCCGATGTTCATCGAGTGGATGCCGAGGGTGGCGCAGCACTCGAGCACCTCCATGACCTCGGCGGGCGAGGCACCGGCCTGCAGGGCGCGACGGATGTGGCCGCGCACGGGAGGCAGGTAGAGGTGCGTGGAGTTGGCCACCACGGCCAGGCGCACGAAGTGCTGCACCTTCTCCTCGAGGGCGCCCACCTTGGCGGGCACACCGGCGAGCCGGGAGTAGGCGGCCAGGAACTCGGGGTCGAGGTCGAGCACGGCCTGGGTGCCGGCATCCCACTCGCCGTGGGAGGCCTCGTACTCGCGGCGGATGTCGGCCTTGCGGGTGTCGTCTGTCATGCCCCGCTCCCTTCGTTCTCGCGCTCGTTCTCGCGCTCGCGCAGCCAGCGCGCCACCTCGGTGTGGTCGGCGGCGGGTCCGAGGTCGCCGCTCGCCGCGCTCCAGTGCGCGACGGCCTGGTCACTCAGCGTATGGGGCACCCCGAGACTCTCGGCGAGGCCGGTGGCGATCCGCATGTCCTTGAGCATGAGGCTCAGCCCGAAGCCGGAGTCGTAGGTCTCGCCCACGATGAAGTTGGGCCACTTGAGCTGTGTCGATCCGCTGCGCCCGCTCGAGGTGTTGATGGCGTCGAGCATCACGGTGGGATCGAGCCCGAACCCGATGCCCGTGAGCATCGCCTCGCTCGTCACCCAGAGGTGCGCGGCCGACATGAGGTTGTTGATGGCCTTGAGGGCGTGGCCTGCACCGATCGGGCCCACGAGGGTGGGCTTGCCGAGCACCTGCAGCACGTCGAGCACGCGAGCGAGATCCTCCTCGGCACCGCCGACCATGATGGTGAGGCTGCCGGCGAGGGCGCCCTTGACGCCGCCGGAGACCGGGGCGTCGATGAGCCGGGATCCTGCAGCATCCACGACCTCGGCGAGCGCGCGGGTGCGCAGCGGCTCCGAGGAGCTCATGTCGACGAACAGGGTGCCGGCGCGCGCACCGGCGAGCACGCCGCCCGCTTCCGCGGCCCCCGCACCGGTCAGCACAGCCTCCACGATGTCGGAGTTCGGCAGCATGAGGATGACGACGTCGGAGCGCGAGACCACCTCGGCCGCGGTGTCGGCGGTCGAGCCCCCCGCTGCCTCGAGCCGCTCGCGTGCGGCGGGAGCGAGGTCGAAGCCCACCACGGGGTAGCCGGCTGCTACGAGCCGCTCCGACATCGGGCCGCCCATGTTGCCCAGACCGACGAAGCCGATCGTGGGGCGTTCGGAACCACCGCTCACAGCTCGCCCGCCGCCTTCATCTCGGTGAGCTTCGCCTCGGCCACGCGGAACGACTCGAGCGCCGCGGGCACTCCCACGTAGATGGCGGTCTGCAGCAGGGTGGCCTGGATCTCCTCGATCGTCACGCCGTTGCGGATGGCTCCGCGCACGTGCACCCCGAGCTCGTGCGAGCGGTTGAGCGCCGTGAGCATCACGATGTTGAGCAGGCTCCTGGTGCGTCGGTCGATGCCGTCGCCCGTCCATACCGCTCCCCAGCAGTACTCGGTCACGAGCTCCTGGATGGGGCGGGAGAACTCCGTCACCGCGCCCAGCGAGCGATCCACGTGGTCGGTGCCGAGCACCTCGCGGCGCACGTTCAGACCGGCCTCGTAGGTCTGCCGTCGAGTCTGATCCTGATCGGTCATGGCTTCAGTCCTTCGTGTCGGTGGCTTGTGGGTCGGGCTCGTGCAGCCGCACGCCCCCCGAGACGTCTCCGATGGCATCGACGACGGTGTTGCTGATCTCGTTGCCGTAGCCGAGCGCTCCCGCGAGCCCGAAGCTCGCGAGCGGGCCGGCGGAGTTGAGCGAGGCCACACCCAGCTCGTGCAGATGATCGACGTAGAGCACCACGTCCTTCATCATGAGCGCGTTGGTGAGGCCGCCCTTGAGGTAGTCGCCCGTGATGATCTTGGGGAACCGGTTGAGCGTGGCGAAGTTCACACCCGAGCTCGCGTTGAGCACCTCGAGCACGGTGGCGAGGTCGAGCCCCGCCTTCTTGGCCGCCACCATGACCTCGGCGGTGGCCGCGAGGCTGATGGCGTTGAGGAAGTTGTTGAGCAGCTTCGTGCTGTGGCCCGCACCGGATCCCCCCATGAGGAACACGTTGGTGGCGAAGTGGGCGAGCACCGGACGCACCCGGTCGAGCGCGGCCTCGTCGCCGCCCACCATGAGGGTGAGCGCGCCCTTCTCGGCGGCCGCGGCACCGCCCGAGATCCCGGCGTCGAGGTAGGAGACACCGCGGGTGGCGAGCTGCTCGCTGATGCGCTTCGTCGAGGCGGGGGCCGCCGTGCTGAGGTCGACCACCACGGCGCCGTCGCGGAGGGCCGGGATGAACGAGGGGTTCTCGAGCACGACCTTCTCCACCACCTTGCTGTCGGGCAGCGAGAGGAACACCACGTCGCTCGCGGCGGCCACCTCGGCGGCCGACCCGAGGGGAGCCGCTCCCGCTGCCTCCACGGCGGCGCGCTGCATGTCGAAGCCGCGCACCTCCACCCCGCCGTCCACGATGCGGCGCGTCATGCGGCCGCCCATGTTGCCGAGGCCGATGAAACCGATGCTGTCGGCCATGTCAGGCGTCCTTCCTGGTGGTTCCGATGCGGGTGCCGATGGTGGCTGCGATGCCCGCGAGCGGGCCCTCGCGCACCATCGTGAAGCGAGTGAGGGTGTCGGGGTCGTGCCCGCTCACGAGGTGCTGTACCCCGCCGTCGAGGAGTTCCCGGATGCGGTCGAAGCCCGCGTACATGGCCGGCAGGTCGGCCACGTAGGCGAACGGCATGTCCTCCTCGAACTCCTCGTAGTAGTGCAGGGCGTCTGAGGCGAGCAGCACCTCGCCCTCGCTCGTGGCGATCCTCGCGATGGCCTGGCCGGGGGTGTGGCCGCCGACCTCGATCACCTCGATGCCGGGTGCGACCTCGATCGAGCCCTCGAAGGCCGTCACGCGCCCCTCCTCGAGGGCGGTGCGCAGCGCGTCGAGCTCCTCCGGTTCGGTCGACCACGCGAACTGCGCCCGGTCGGCCATCGCCGACAGCCAGAAGTCGAGCTCGGACTGCGCGATCACGATCCTCGCGTTCGGGAAGGCCGCGAGATTGCCGATGTGGTCGTAGTGCGCGTGCGTGACCACGAGGGTCTGCTCGGCGGCCATGTCCACACCGAGAGCGGCGTAGACATCCGGGATCTCGGCCACGAAGGTGCGGTTGCGGTTCGCACCGCCCTGCACCGAGAAGCCGGTGTCGAAGAGCACGGTGCGGTTCTCGTTGCGGGCGATCCACACGAAGTAGTCCATGCCGATCGGCGCGTCGGGCTGCCCGTGCACGTGGTAGTTGAGGAACACCTCGGCACGATGACCCTGGCGGGTGCCGTACTGCACGATCGTGAACTCGTACTGCTCGCTGCCCGTGGTCACGCGCTGGTCTCCGCCGACACGCGAGCGGGCGCGGGCGCGGGCGGCCACGTGCTGCGGCGCTCGAGCATGAGGTCGCGCAGGCTGCGCGGCGGCCGGCCCGTGAAGCGCTCGACCACGTCGGTCGTGCGCGCCAGGTGACCTGCGCGGATCATCCGGCCGAACGTCACCATGCCGTCACTGCCCCACGGCACCGGGGAGTTCGAGAAGTCGCCCGTCGCATCGCGGGGCACGCCGAGCGCATCCCACATCGCGTACATCTCGTCGTCGGTGAGATCGATGATCTCGATCTCGGCCCCGCTCAGCTCGGCGATCATCTCGCCGACCTGCCGGTACGTGAGCAGCTCGGGGCCCGTCACGTCGTAGCCCGTGTCGGGCTCCCCCTCGCCCTTCAGCAGGGCGGCGGCCACGGCGGCCACGTCGGCGCGTGCCACGAAGGCCACCAGGCCGTCGGCCGCGTTGCCGATGCTCCGCCCCGAGGTGATGGCGATGGCCGCCTGGTTCTCGGCCATCGCATCCGCGTACTGGTTGTTGCGCAGGAAGTTCCAGGTGAGACCGCTGCCCTGGATGAGGGCTTCGGTGAACTTGTGGTCGGCCACCTCGACGGAGTTGACCTCGGGCCGCTCGGTGCCGATGAAGGAGGTGTAGACGATGTGCTGCATACCCGCCTCCACCGCCGCCTCCACGGCGTTCCGGTGCTGGGCCTGCCTGCTCTGCCCCGCCTCCATGGCCGAGACCATGAAGAGCCGCGTTCCGCCCTGGAACGCCTCGATGAGCGACTGCTTGTCGGTGTAGTCGGCCTTGTGCGCCGAGACGCCGCGGCGCCTCCAGCTCTCGAGTGTGCTGTCGTCTCGGCTGGTGACGATGATCTCGCCCGGTCCGAGCTCGGCCAGCAGCTGCTCGGCCACGGCTCCCGAGACGTAGCCGCCAACTCCGGTCACGATGTGCATGCGGTTTCCCCTTCGAAACTGCTCGTCCGCGTCGTCGCGGCTCCTGGGTCCATGGTTGCCCACGGATTGTATGATGTCAATATTGTATGACAATCACGTGGGTCTAGTCGGCGTGGAACGCGGCGATCAGATCGGCGTCGATGGGTGTCGGATCCCAGAGCCCGGCTCCCCCGCCCCAGCGGTTGGTGTTCTGCACGCTCGCGCCGCCGTCGACCGACAGCACCGCTCCCGTCACGTAGGAGGCGTCGTCGCTCAGGAGGAACGCCACGGCCGCGGCGACCTCGTCGGGCTCTCCCGCGCGACGGAGGGGCGAGGTGCTCGCGCGCTTCTTCATGTCCTGGATGCCCGCTTCGCCGAAGATCGGGGTGGGCACGATGCCGGGCGCCACGCCGTTGATGCGCACCCCGATCGGGCCCGCGTAGACGGCGGCGCCGTGCACGAGGCCGATCACGCCGTGCTTCGAGGTCGTGTAGGCCAGCAGGTCGGCGGCACCCCTCAGGCTCGCGATCGACGCCGTCACCACGATCGAGCCCGTGGTGCCCGTCTTCACGAAGTGCCGCAGAGCCGCGCGGGTGCCGAGGAACGGCCCTCTGAGGTTCACGGCCATCACCGCGTCCCACTCGTCGACGGTCGCCTCGGTGAGCTGCAGGCGCGGCCTGCCGGCGATGCCGGCGTTCAGGTGGTGCAGGTCGGCGGATCCGAAGGTCTGCAGGGCGGCCTCGAGGTAGGCGTCGACGCCGGCCTCGGTGGAGACGTCGGCCCCCACGCCGATGGCCTCGCCGTCGAGCGCATCGGCGGCCGCCTTGGCACGGTCCCCGTCGAGGTCCACGATCACGAGACGGGCACCAGCCGCCGACAGCCGGTCGACCACGGCGGATCCGATTCCGCCCACGCCCCCCGTCACGATCGCGACCTTGCCCTCGAGTCCTGCGTACGTCATCGTGCCGCCCTTCGCTGCCCGGAATCCCTCCGGTCGTCCATGGCCGCCCGATGCATCGTCGCGTCGGATCTGCCCCCATGGATTGTCTGACAGTAATATAGTGCCGAGCGCTTCGCACGCGCCGCAAGTCCCCTCCCGGCCAGCGCAACAGGTCACTGTATGATCGGCACACCGTCACGCAGTAAGGATCAACCATGAGCGCTCCCAACACTCTCTCCGCGGCCTGGTCGAGCGCGCACGTGGAACGCGTGGCAGCCCCCCTCCGCGAGCAGGTCATCACCGCACTCCGGTCGGCCATCCTCGACTTCACGCTG
Source organism: Herbiconiux liukaitaii (assembly GCF_041927495.1). Lineage (NCBI taxonomy): Bacteria > Bacillati > Actinomycetota > Actinomycetes > Micrococcales > Microbacteriaceae > Herbiconiux > Herbiconiux liukaitaii. Next base: position 239,524 of record NZ_JBHFHG010000007.1, read on the forward strand.
CGCCCCGGCCAGCGGCTGGTGGAGCGCGAGCTGATCGAGCAGCTGGGCGTCTCCCGCACCACCATCCGCGAGGCGCTCCGCGAGCTCACGAGCGAGGGCCTCGTCACCGTGGTGCCGCAGCGCGGGGCGATCGTGAGCGCTCCCTCCCTCGCCGAGGCCGAGGATCTCTACGAGATCCGTGCCGTGCTCGAGGCGATCCTCGTGGAGCGGTTCGTGGAGCGCGCCACCGACGAGCAGATGACCCGGCTGGTCGACGCGGTCGAGCACTTCGCCACCGCCACAGCGGGCAGCAACGAGATCCGCGTGGTGCTCGATGCCAAGGACGTGCTCTACGTCGTGCTCATCGAGGGGGCCGCGAGCCCGGCACTCAAGAACATCATCGAGGGCATCCAGGCCCGCGTGCGCATCCTGCGCGCCACCTCCATGGGCGAGCCGGGGCGCGCCGAGCTGGCCGCGGCCGAGCTCAAGGCCATGGCCGACGCCGCGGTGCGGCGAGACGGCGCGCTGGCCGCGCAGCTGTGCGCCACGCACGTGCGCAACGCCTCGAAGACCGCGCTCAAGAGCCTGCGGATTGCCGAGAACGGGCCCGACGCCGGCTGAGCCCAGCCACACCCCGGAGGCGAACCTCCCGTGTAGCTGGGCATGGGGTCATGGCCCTTGACCATTCGGACTGCCCGTAATATTGTCCGACAAAAGCCATGATCATTCTCAATGGAGAGGACCCATCATCATGCCTGCCCGCACACAGCACAGCACAGCCATCCGCCGCACTCTCGCCGGCGTCGCCGCCCTCGGACTCGCCGCCTCACTGGCCGCCTGCTCGTCAGGAGACTCCGCACCGGAGGGCGGCGGTGAGGCCGCCGAGGAGATCACCCCCGGCGATCCGTTCGCACCCGAGACCGCCGACGTCTCGCTCACCGGCATCAAGGGGCCGGGCACCGTGCCGCTCCAGGTGGCCGCCGACTCCACCGGCAGCGAGTTCGGCCTCGCCATCGAGCCGTACTTCGTCGACAACAGCGGCGTGGCCGTGACCTCGGTCATCTCGGGCGACGCCGCCGCCGCGAACACGAGCTACTTCGGCGTGATCGACGCCATCCAGCAGGGCCTCGACCTCGTGGTGATCGCCGAGGGCTGGGCCTCCACGCCGCAGACCGGATCGCTCGAGGCGCTCGAATCCTCCGGCATCACGGGCCTCGCCGATCTCGAGGGCAAGACCGTGAACGTCATCTCGCTCTCGTCGAGCCACGCCATCAAGCTGCGCGACACCATGCTCAAGGATGGGCTCGACCCCGACGCCGTCGACTGGGTCGAACTGCCGTACGGCGAGGTCGCCGCCGCCCTCGAGCAGGGCACCATCGACGCCTCGAGCGCCGTGGGCCCCACCCTGGCCGCCGTGCGCGGTCTCGGCAGCGTCACGGTGTTCGACTACGGATCGGGCGACTACGAGGGCATGGCCGAATCGGGCTGGGTCGCCTCCCGCGAGTTCGCCGAGGCCAACCCCAACACGATCGCCGCCATCCAGTGCTCGCTCTTCACCGCCCAGGGTGCGCTCGCGGAGGACCGCGCCTACTTCGAGGAGCAGTTCTCGGCCTTCCTCGGCGCTCCTCCCGCGGTCGCCGCCGCCGAGGTGATGCTCGAGTACCAGACCGAGAACCGTCTCGACGAGATCCAGCGCAACGCCGAGGTCTACTTCGAGAGCGGGCGCCTCACCGAGGAGTTCGACCTCACCGAGTACGTGCTGCCCGCTCCCGAGAGCTGCGACGCGGCGTGACGCACGGGGTGCTCCCGCCTTCGGGTGGGAGCACCCGCACACCCGCCCGACCGGCCGCATCCGACCGTCTGGAGACCACCGCCTTGGCGATCGCCACTCCCACTCCGCCCACCCCCTCCCCCACGCGGGATCCCGCGGCGGGCACCCCCGCCCGCCCGAAGAGCACCGCGCGCCGCAACGCCGTGCTGCGCGGCCTCGGAGGAGCCCTCGGCCTCATCCTCCTGCTCGAGTTCGTGTCGCGCTCGGGGCTCGTCAACACGAACTTCCTGCCGCCGTTCTCGAGCGTGCTGGTGAAGGCCGTCACGCTCTGGGGCGACGAGGTCTTCCGCGCCGACGTGCTCTCGACCCTGCTCACCTACGTCTACGGCATGCTCATCGCCTGCGCCATCGCCATCCCGCTCGGCGTGGTGCTCGGCATGTTCCGCCCCGCCTACCGTGGGGCGAGGGCCATCGTCGAGCTCATGCGTCCGATCCCGCCCGTGGCACTCGTGCCGCTCGTGCTGCTCGTGCTGGGCGCCGGCCTCGAGATGAAGCTCGTGATCGTGGTGTTCGCCGCGATCTGGCCGATCATGTTCAACACGCTCTACGGCGTGCACGACGTCGATCCGTACGCCAAGGAGATGGCCCGCAGCTTCGGTGTGAGCCGGTTCGGCGTGATCCGACGTGTGGTCATCCCCTCGGCGGCCCCGTTCGTGATGACCGGCATCCGGATCGCCTCGTCGATCGCGCTGATCGTGGTCATCACGGTGGAGCTCATCGCGGGCGGCGCCCAGGGCATCGGCGCCTTCATCTCGCGCGAACGCGCGTTCAGCGACGCCGAGAGCTACCTCGCCGTGCTCGCCGCGACCGTGACGGCCGGGCTGCTCGGCCTCGTGATCAACCTCGGCATCGGCTGGCTGGAGCGCCGCTTCTTCGGCTGGGACTCGACCGCGAGAGGGGGTGCGTGATGACCGTCGCGCCCGAGAAGAAGAACGGTGCCGGTGCCCGGACCGGAGGGCCGGGGCGTCCGTCATCCCGTGCCGGCCGTGATCGTGATCGCGGCCCTGGCCGTGGTCGTGGTGTGCTCGTCGGCCTCGCCTACTTCTTCGTGCCGCTCGTGGTGCTCGTGGTGCTCTGGCAGATCGCCACCACCGTGGCGCCCTCCCCGTTCTTCCCGCCTCCCGTCGAGATCGGCGAGAACCTCGTGACACTGCTCGTGGGCGGCGACGCGTTCTTCACGGCGGTCTTCTACGAGGACTTGCTCGCCACCGTGGGGCGCATGCTCGCGGGCTTCGCGATCGGAGCCGCCTGGGGCATCGTGATCGGCACCGCCATGGGGCTCAGCCAGGCCTCGCGCGAGACCGTGACGCCCATCGTGGAGTTCCTGCGCTCCATCCCGGCCACCGCCACGCTGCCGCTCTTCATCATCCTGCTCGGCGGCGGTGACGACATGCGCATCGTCTTCATCGCCTACGGCGTCTCGTGGTTCGTGCTCATCAACACCGCCTCGGGTGTGGGATCGATCCACCGCACCATGCTCGACCTCGGAAAGGTGTTCAAGATCTCGCCCGCCCGCCGCCTCTTCAGCATCGTGCTGCCGGCCGCGAGCCCCAAGATCTTCGCGGGGCTGCGCATCGCCAGCACGGCGGCGCTGCTGCTGGCCATCGTGTCGGAGTTCATCCTCGCCTCGAACGGCATCGGCTTCCAGCTGATCCAGGCGCAGGGGCGGTTCCAGCTGCTCAACATGTGGTCGTGGATGCTCGCGCTCGCGCTCCTCGGCCTGCTCATCAACGTCCTGCTCGACGCCGTGGAGAACCGCGTGCTCTCGTGGCACTCGCTCTCCCGCCAGAAGATCTGAAAGACGGTGCTCCCATGACCGACAGCCCGAACCCCACCCCTGCCGCCTCACCAACCGCCTCGGTCCTCGCCGAGGCGACCGTGGTGGTCGACCACGTCTCGCACACCTACGGTCGCGGCGACACCGCGCACCACGCCATCCGCGATCTGGCCTTCTCGGTGCAGCCCCGCGAGTTCGTCTCGATCGTCGGGCCCTCCGGCGCCGGCAAGACCACGCTCCTGCGCACCCTGGCGGGGCTGCTGCAGCCCAGCGAGGGCGCCGTGTTCGTCAACGGCAAGCGCAACACCGGGGTGCCTGACGGCATGGCGATGGTGTTCCAGGACTACAGCCGCTCGCTGCTGCCGTGGCTGTCGGTCGAGAAGAACGTCGCGTTCCCCCTCGCCGGCTCGTCGCTCTCCAAGGCCGAGCGCACCGCCATCGTCGACGAGTCGCTCGAGGCCGTGGGGCTCAAGGGCTTCGAGAAGCGCTACCCGTGGCAGCTCTCCGGCGGCATGCAGCAGCGTGTGGCCATCGCCCGCGCTCTCGCCTACCGGCCCAAGCTGCTGCTCATGGACGAGCCGTTCGCCTCGGTCGACGCACAGACGCGCGAGGGCCTCGAAGACCTCGTGCTGTCGATCCGGGATCGCTACGACATGACCATCCTCTTCGTCACGCACGACATCGACGAGAGCGTCTACCTCGCCAACCGCGTGCTCGTGCTCTCGCGGCCGCCGGCCACTCTCGTGGAGGACATCCGCGTGGAGCTCGCCGAACCGCGCGACCAGATCACCACGCGGGAGGATCCGGCGTTCATCCACCTCCGCGGCCACGTGGCCCGGCTCATCCACAGCGGCGGTGCCCAGGAGACGGTCTGATGCGGAGCGTCGCCGCGGTGCTCACCGAGTTCGAGAGCCCCTTCTTCGTGGGGCCCGTCGAGCTGGCCGAGCCGGGGCCCGGGCAGCTCGTCATCCGCACCACCGCGGCGCCGTTCTGCTCCACCGACTGGATGGGGTGGCGGGCGATGCGGCGCAAGCAGCCGCCCGTCATCCTCGGGCACACGGCCGTGGGGGTGGTGGAGGCCGTCGGATCGGCCGTCGCGGATCTGGTGCCCGGCGACCGCGTGCTCGTGGCGGGCACACCCGAGTGCGGCGAGTGCTTCTACTGCGGCATCGGGCGGCCCGATCAGTGCTCGGTGCTCATGGACGGCACGGATCCCGTGGTCGCCACACTCTCCGACGGGCAGGAGGTGCGGGCCGCTGGGCGCGTGGGCGCATACTCGGAGCTCATCCTCGCCGACGCCTTCCAGGTGCACCGCCTGCCGGACTCGCTGCCGGACGAGGTGGCGTGCCTGCTCGGCTGCGGCATCTCGACCGCGTTGGGCGCGGTCTTCACGGTCGCCGAGGTGCAGCCGGGGCAGTCGGTGGCGATCGTGGGGCTCGGGCACCTGGGGCTGTGGGCCGTGCAGGCGGCGCGGCTGGCGGGTGCCGGGCGCATCATCGGCGTCGACGGGCACCCGGCCCGTCGCCGACTCGCGCTCGAGATGGGGGCGACGGATGCCGTCGACTCGGCCCGCGTCGATCCGGTGACCGCCGTGCAGCAGCTCACGTCGGGTCGGGGTGCGGATGTCGTGATCGAGGCGGCGGGCCCGGCCCTCGCCACGCGGCAGGCGGTCATGATGGCGCGGCGAGCCGGCACCATCGTGCTCGCGGGGGTGGCGCACTCCGCCACCGAGGTCGACCTCCCGCAGCTGCAGCTCACGGTGCACGGCAAACGCATCCTCGGCTGCCAGAACGGCCAGATCAGCCCCCGCCACGACATGCCGCGCTGGATGTCCCTCCTCGAGTCGGGTGCCCTCGACCCCTCCCCCTTCATCACCCGCCGCTACGCCCTCGCCGACATCGACACCACCCTCCGCCGCTCCCTCTCCCAAGACGACCTCACGGGAGTCCTCCTCCCCTGACCCGCCCTGCGTCGAGACCCGGGTGCGGGGGTCAGTCGGGGGTGGGGGTGCGGCGGGACTCGGCGGCGAGGGCCTCGGCGATCTCGGCGAGGACCTCCACGGCGATGGCGAGGCGCTCGTCGTCGGCGGTGGAGAGCGGGGCGAGGTGCTCGGCCCAGATGGTGCGGTAGCCGGCGAGGTTGGAGCGCGCGGTGTCTGTGGGGTAGACGCGCACCTCACGACCGTCGCCCGCGGCCGAGCGCTTCTCGGCGAGGCCCTTCTCCACGAGGGCCGCGATGCGCGCGCTCGTGTTGCTCTTGTGCTGGCCGAAGGTGCGCGCGATCTCGGTGACCGTGGTGCCCGGAGCCTCCATGAGGATGCGCATGATGTCGGCCTCGGAGCGCGTGATGTGGATGAGCCCCGCATGCGGCACGGTGACCTCGCGCTGCAGGTAGCGGAAGGATTCGATCACGCTTTCGCCCAGCTCACCGAGGAGCTCGGCGCGGGGCCGGGTGCCGGTCATCCGTCGAGTGTAGCGCGGGGCATCCGAGCCCCTTGCAGGACGAGCGGCCGATCCATATAGTTATAGCTACTATAAGTACCGAGTCTCGGCCGCCTGCCGGAACCGCAATGACGCGAATCGGAGAAGCACGCATGTCGCTCCTGCAAGACACCCCGATCACGGAGACCCCCACGGCCGACGACCTCGTCGAGTACGCCCGCGGTCTGCGCGACCGCCTGCGCGAACTGCAGCCCGAGCACGCGCGCCTCGGCACCTACTCAGAGGAGATCCACGAGGCCTTCGTGGCCGGCCGCCTCTACGACATCCTGCGCCCCAAGAGGTACGGCGGCCTCGAGCTCGGCCTCGAGACCTACTTCCGCGTGGCGATCGAGATCTCGCGCGGCGACCCCGCCGTGGGCTGGTCGTGGGAGCTCGGTTCGAGCCACGCCTACCAGTTCGCCTCGCACTTCCCCGAGCGCGCCCAGGAGGAGGCGTTCCGATCCGAGCCGTTCGTCTCGGCATCGCGCGCGTTCCCTCAGAAGGCCACGGTCACCGAGGTCGAGGGGGGCTACCGCCTCACCGGCCGCTGGGACTACAACTCCGGCTGCACCTTCAGCACCCACTTCATGCCCGTGGCGTTCGTGACGCAGGCCGACGGCTCCAAGCGGCCCTTCATGTTCATCCTCCCCCGCGAGGACTTCACCATCATCGACGACTGGGGCGAGGGCCGCACCATCGGCCTGCACGCCTCGAGCTCCAACTCCATCGAGATCCACGACGCGTTCGTGGCCGACTACAACGCGGTGCCGTTCAACTTCAAGGACATCGAGTGGGGAGACGAGGGCACTCCCGGCTACCAGCTGCACGAGAACCCGCTCTACCTCGGCCGCACCTCCTCCATCTTCATCGCGGGGCTCACCCAGACGATGGTGGGCTGCGCTCTCGCCTGCCGAGACGAGTACGAGCGCCTCATGGACCGCGGATCGAGCTTCCCTCCGCGCATCCCCCGCAGCGAGTCGCCCGAGTACCAGCTCTGGTATGGCAAGGCCGTCTCGCTCGCCGAGTCGTCGGCCACCCTGCTGCTCGCCGCCGTGCGCGAGTTCGAGCAGCTCAACCAGGCGTGGGTCGACGGCGGCCCCGAGTTCACCACGCGCGACGACGTGCGCATCCGCGGCCAGATCGTGCAGGCGGCGCGCCTCGCGCAGGAGGCCATCGACGTGGCCTTCTCCACGGCGGGCACCACCTCGGCGGGCCTCGCGGGCACCAAGCTCGGCAAGTACTACCTGGATGCGGCGATGTACCGCACGCACATCGGCGCCCAGCACGACGTGCTGCTGGCCTCTCTCGGCCGGGTGCTCCTCGGCCAGCCGCTCACCATGTGAGAGATGCCGATGGGCCGGTCCACAAGGTGGACCGGCCCATCGAAGACAGGATCTACTCGGAGGCCTTCCAGGTGGCCGCCTGGCCGTAGGAGACGGATTCGAGCGTCTCTCCGCTCTCGACCATCATGAGCTGGCAGCCCTCGGCCGTGCCGTCGACGATCTCGCCGAGGCCGTTGCAGTCGAAGCCGCCGCTGATGTCGATGATGTTGAGCGGGGTGACCTCTCCGCCTGTGGCCTTGCCCTTCCAGAGGTTCTCGTCGAAGTCGTCTCCCTCGGCCTGCACCTCGAAGCGCACGAAGTACGGGGTCTGGCCCGCGAGTTCGTCGAGCTCGATGTCGGCGACGTCGGAGGCCGGGCGCTCCTCGATGGAGGTGACGGTCACCGATCCGTTCGAGATGTCGACGCTGTCGCCGAGGCTCAGGTCGGCTGGAATGCCGCACGCCGCGAGCAGCAGAGCGACAGGTGCCGCGATGGCGGCCGATGCGATCGATCGCCGCAGTGTCGTGTGAGTGCGCGGTGCTTTGTGAGTGCGCAGTTCGCTGTGCATCGATCTCCCCTTTGTTCGTGTTCGGTCGAGCCGGTGCGGCTCTCCTCCAGACTGGTCGAGGAGCCGCACCGTCTCAATGGGGACAACTCCCCACCCCGATGGATCAGGCGGCGTCGGCCGTGACGGGTGCCACGGGAGTCCTCGACTCGGCCCCGTTCTCACCCTCGAAGCGACGGCCCCAGCCGGAGAGCACCGAGATGGCCACGACCACCGTGAGGGCCAGCGGATAGAAGGCCCCCAGGAAGATCGCGGGCGCCGCGACCTCGGGAACCCCCTCGTGGCCCTGGGTGAGCAGGCTCGCGATGAGCAGGAACGAGCTCACGATGGGCACCACCGAGCCGAGACCCAGCGTGAAGCCCTCCATCACGTTCGCGCGCCGGTACGGGTGCAGCCCCGCTGCGGCACCGATGCGGTCGGCGACCGGGCCGAACATGATCATCGAGGGCCCGTTGACGCCGGCGAAGACGGTCGCGGTGGCGAGCGCTCCGAGGCCGATCACGACCTCGGCTCCACGCGGGGTGCGGGCGAAGGCGGAGCGGCTCGCCGCGTTCACGATCGCGTCGAAGACACCGGCCTCCTGCATCACGCCGATCATGCCGAAGATCACGATGCCGAGCCCGATGAGCGGGATGATGTCGGCGATGCCGGCCACCAGGAACCCGCCAGGGGTGCCGTCGTCGTTCGCCGAGATGATGTCGGCCGGGTTGAGCAGCCCGGTGACGAGCCCCAGGATGGTGCCCGAGATGAGCCCCACGGTCGTCGCCAGGAAGATGTCGCGCTTCCAGAACGCCGTGAACAGCAGCAGGGCGATCGGGATGAGCATGATGAGCGGCAGCGGGCCGGCTCCGGTGGCGTCCACGATGTCGGAGGCGCTCAGGTCGGTGCCGGGCGAGACGATCGAGCCGATCACGAGGAACAGGATGGCGCTCACGGCCGCGGCCGGCAGCGCGAACTTGGCGCGCGACCGCACCACTCCGCCGATCTCCGCCGTGCCGATCTTGCGCCGGTAGCGCTGGGTCGACGCGGAGACGATCGTGGAGTCGGAGATGGGCGCGAGGCTGTCGCCGAAGAGCGCTCCGGAGAGGATGGCACCGGCGAGCAGAAGCGGATCCGCGCCGAGCAGCACACCGGCCGGGTAGAAGATCGGGAACGCCGTGAAGAGCGTTCCGATCGACGTTCCGGTGGACATCGAGATGGCGCAGGCCATGAGGAAGATGACGGCGATGAAGAGCCCGCCGCTCACCCCGAGCGTGCTGGCGAGCCAGACGAAGCCGCCCGAGACGTCGGTGGCGGTGATGAGCGCCGAGACGAGGCTCACCGCGAGCAGGATGAGCAGCAGCGTCACCGAGGGCCGCGACGAGACACCCGAGATCACGGCCTCCCAGAACCGGCTGTACTTGCGGGCGAAGAGCGCCGCGATGAGGATGCCCGCGAGTCCGGACGCGGTGAGCGCGTTCATGTCGAACACCGCGAAGATCACGAAGTAGGCGATGACGCCGATCAGGAAGATGAAGGGCGCCACGAGGGCACCGACGATCCCGATCCGGAACTTCAGCGGTTCCGTCGCCTCAGCGCTCCCGGCACCGGTGTGTGATGTGGTGGTGCTCTCGGTCATGACTGCTCCTTGGCTCGACGTGCGGTGGAGATGGCGGCGAGGGCGGCGGTGACGTCGCTCTCGGTGTTGTAGTAGTGCAGGGAGAGGCGCAGCAGTCGGCTGCGCGGAGCCGACATGACGCGGTGCTCGTGGATGGCGGCCGACAGGGCGACGGGGTCGTCGTCGTAGAGCGCTACCTGCGGGCCGCGCTGGTCGGGCGAGGCGGGCCGGCTGAGCTGCACACCCATCTCAGTGAGCCCGTCGGCGAGGAGGTCGGTGAGCCCGACCACGTGGGCCCAGCCGGCCTGCCGGTCGATCGACTCGAGCAGCGTGAGCCCGGCGCCGGCGGCGTACACGGCGGGGATGCCGGGGGTGCCGCTCTCGAAGCGCCTCGCGGTCTCGGGGTAGTCGACCAGGGTGGGGTCGAACGCGAACGGATCGACACGGCCGAACCAGCCGGTGAGCTCGGGTGCCCGCTCGCTCGTGATGCCGCCGCGCACGTAGAGGAACGCGACGCCCGCGAGGCCGAGCATGTACTTGAGCGATCCGGTGGTGAGGTAGTCGCAGTCGAGCGCCTTGACGTCGATGGGCACCACGCCGGCCCCCTGGTAGGCGTCGACGAAGACGCGGGCTCCCGCCTCGTGGGCGAGGGCGGTGATGGCGTCGACCTGGGCGCGCGATCCGTCGTGGTAGCTCACGAGCGGAACCGAGACGAGCCGCACGTCGCCATCGATGAGCGGTGCCCACGCGTCGACGTCGAGAGCGGCGAACCGGTCGTCGATCGAGCGGATCTCGGCACCGTTGGCCTGCTGCGCCCGCAGCACGTGCCCCACCGAGGGGAACTCGAGGGCCGAGGTCACGATGGCCCCGCCCTTCGACCAGTCGAAGCTCGACACCATCTGGTAGGCGGCCTCGGAGGCGGAGGAGACGATGGCGATCTCGTCGGGTGAGGCGTTGATGAAGGCCGCGAAGCGCCGGCGGAGGGACTCGACCTCGTCCATCCAGAGCCCCCACGGGGCGGCGGACTCGGTGATGGAGTCCGTCACAGCGCCGAGAGCCGCGGAGAGCTCGTTCGAGAGCGCCCCCTGGCTGCAGCTCGCGAGGTGCACCATCGAGTCGAGCGGCGGGAAGTTCGAGCGGAAGGACTCCGCCGAGAAGGCGGTCGCCTGAAGGGGGTACGTCGTCGTCATGGACGCGACTCTAACCCCATCCATCACCTGGGTGAAAGAGAGTTAACGTGATTGAAATATGCGGATCGGCGGGATCGTAGAATCACCCTATGACCTTCCGAATCCGCGAGATCCGCGCGCAGAGGGGCCTGACCGTCGCGCAGCTCGCCGCCGCGGCCCACGTGTCGAGCGGTCTCATCAGCCAGGTCGAGCGCGACCTCGCCGATCCGAGCCTCGAGACGCTGCGGCAGATCGCGCGAGTGCTCGAGGTGCCGCTCTTCGAGCTCTTCGTCGACGACGAGGAGTCGGGCCGTGTGGCCGTGATGCGGCAGGGGGAGCACATCGAGATCACCGCGCCGGCGACCTCGATCACCTACACGCGGCTGTCGAAGCCCCGCGGTCAGCTCGAGGTGCTCCAGGGCGACATCGCGCCGGGAGGCGAGTCGAGCACCGAGCCGCGCAGCCACGCCTCGGAGGAGTGCATCGTGGTGGTGGCGGGCACCCTGTCGATCGACGTGGACGGCGGCACCGTGGTACTGCAGGCGGGCGACAGCTGCCACTACGACTCGCGGTTGCCGCACCGTCTCTTCAACGCGAGCGCGAAGCCCGCCACGTACATCGTGGCCATCACGCCGCCCAGTTACTGATCGCCGAGCGCCGGGCTGACCTCGACCGGGCTCGTGACCTCGGCGCACGGATGCGCTAAGTTCGGCTCGGGGCACACGATGGGGGAGATCATGGCGATTCCGATGACGACGATCGCGCGATGCGCAGCGGCGGCGATGGCGGCGGGCATCGTGCTGGCCGGGGTGAGCGGGGCCGCGGCGGCACCGGCCGGGGAGGGCGACGACAAGCTCTCGGGGCGGTTGTCCATCCTCTCCGAGCTCCCGACCTCGAGCGATCCCGCCGAGGCGCAGTCCCAGATCGAGGCGACCTTCGACTCCCTCGCGGTCGCCGCGTCCGGCCCCGGCAGCCTGCAGGTCACCGGTGACAGCGTCGCCGTGACGGTCTACTACTCGGCCCCTCCCACGGCCTCCGACATCGCGTCACTCGAGGCCCTCGGCACCGTGCGCGCCGTGGCCGCGAAGTACCTCGTGGTCGATGCCTCGGTGCCCACCGGGCAGCTCACCGCGGTGGCTGCACTGCCGAACGTGACGGCCGTGGAGGAGAACCCCGTTCCGCTCACGAGCGGATCCGCGACGGCGGCACGGGAGTCATCGGCGCCCGCAGCTCCCGCCGCTGCCGCAGCTCCGGACGGTCCGGACGACTCGTGCCGCGCCGTGCCCGCCAACCTCGCCGATCCGCTCAACGTGCCCCTCGCCCGCGAGCTGTACGGGGTCGACGGCACCGGCGTGCGCGTGGGCATCATCTCCGACTCGTTCGACAGGGCCAGGTCGCCCCGCCCCACCACCCCCGACGAGGACATCTCCCTCGGCATGCTCCCTGGCCCCGGCAATCCCTGCGGCTACACGCAGCCCGTCGAGGTGCTCAAGGACACGTCCGTGCCCGGCGGTCTCGCCGACGAGGGCCGCGCGATGGCGCAGCTCATCCACAGCATCGCCCCGGGCAGCACGCTGATGTTCTCGACCGGTGACGGCCCCGCCGACTTCGCGAGCTCCGTGGAGGAGCTCGCCGAGGCCGGGGCCGACATCATCGTCGACGACATCGGGTACCTCAACGAGCCGATGTTCCAGGACGGCCCGGTCTCCAACTCGGTGAGCGACGCGGTCGCCCTCGGCATCCCGTTCTTCACAGCTGCGGGCAACGACACCTCGATCGGTCTCGGGGGCGCGAGCGAGGGGGCGGTCATCTCGTCGTGGGAGACACCGGAGTACCGCCCGATGGAGTGCCCCACCACCATCGATGTCGGGCTCGCCGAGCTCGGCATCACCGCGGCCGACTGCCTCGACTTCGATCCGGGCGCCGGCGAGGACGCCACGGATTCGCTCTACCTCCCGAACCTCGCATCGGTGGGTGGATCCCAGTCGTTCATGCTGCAGTGGGGCGAGCCGCTCGGCGCGGCCGAGACGAGGCTGCTGGGCGCCTTCGTCGACTCGACCGGGACCCTCGTGGCGCTCACCCCGCCGCCCACCGACGGCTTCCCGGTGCAGTACGGCAACTTCGCACCCTCCGGCGGCACCTACGACTTCATCGTGGTGCGCGACACCAGCACGGGTGCGCCCACCTCGCTGCCGCGCGTGAAGGCGATCTTCACGGGCGGCAACGTGTGGCAGGCCGAGTACTTCGAGAGCCGCGACGGCGACATCGTGGGGCCCAGCATCTACGGCCACGCCGGCACCCCCGCAGCCGTGGGGGTCGCCGCCGCCTCAGCCCAGACACCCACGACACTCGAGCGGTTCAGCGGCACCGGCCCGATCACCCTCTACTTCGAGCCCTACCCCGGCACGGATGCACTCCCGGCACCATTCCGAGTGGGGGCGCCGACACTCACGGGCGTCGACGACGGATGGACGGACTTCTTCGGAGAACCGGTCGAGGGCCAGGAGGGCGTCTACTCATTCACGGGCACCTCGGCCGCCGCCCCGTCGGTGGCCGCCGTCGCCGCTCTCGGCCTGCAGCTGCGACCGGCCGCCACCGAGGCGGCGGTGCGCTCCGCCCTTCTGTCGACCGCCCAGGAGATCCCGGGCATCGTGCCCTCGGTGACCGCCGAGGACTCGGCCGGTGCAGGCCTCGTGGACGCCGCCGGGTTCCTCGCGGCGCTGCCCGAGCCGGCTCCCGAACCGACACCGGCACCGACTCCCGTGCCGTCACCCGCACCTGTGCCGACCCCCGCGCCCGTGCCGGTTCCCGCCGGAGGCCCCTCGGCGGAGCTCGCGGCCACCGGAGCGGCGGCGGGCACCGCGCCCGCGATCACGGCCATCGGATCGGCGCTCGCGATCGCTCTGCTCGCGCTCGGCACGGTCACGGTGCTCGCCCGCCGGAGGGCGTGATCCGTCAGGAGATCCGGGCGATCCAGTCCAGGATCGGCACGATGGCCTCGTCGGAGTTCTTCTCGAGCATCATGGCGTGGCCATTGCCGCGCACGCCGTGCTCCCCGAGGTTGAGGAACTCAGCGCTCCCACCCGCGGCGTTCACGAAGTCGACCATGAGCGGCGCCCAGGCCGTGAACGGCGAGGTCTCCCCCACCACCACCACGACGGGCAGGTCCACGAGCGCCGGGAGGGTGTGCCGACCCGGTGCGGCGGTCACGGCCGCCTCGAAGGCCGCCGCATCCGCCACGGGGGGCTCGTACCGCAGCGGAGCCGCGGCGATGCCCCAGTCGAGGCGCGTTCCCGGCCCGAACTCGTGGAACGGCGGGCCCATCGGCTCGATCGCCACGTGCGCCTTCACGAGCTCCGGTCGGGCGTCGGCCACGAGCCAGCCCGTGGGGCCGCCCGCCGAGTGCGTCACGAGCACAGCGGGGCCGATCCGGTCGAGCAGTCGGCTGACCCTGTCCTGGTCCATGCGGTGCGACTCGGCGAGATCGGCGGGGAGGAAGCCCATGCCCGCAGTCAGCTGGTCGAGCAGCGGATCGCCGATGCCGCCGCTCCAGGGAGCCTGGTCGTGGCCGGGGATGCCGGTGTCGAAGAGCCCCATCGACATCTCGTAGCTGAACTGGGCGCCTGGCGCCCCCACGACGTCGGGGTGCGACCAGGAGCGGCCGTGGGCCGGACGATCGACGAGATACACGAGGTACCCGGCATCCACGAACAGGTCGGCCCAGCCGGGGCGGCCGTCCGGCGTGCCGCGCCAGTCGGTGATCTGACCGCCGCCGCCGTGCACGAGCACGAGCGGGTAGGGCCGAGTGATCTCCTCCGGCGCCTCCCACTCCACGAAGAGGGGCGCGCGCTGCACCGTGCCGCGCTCGCCCTCCACCCGCTCGCCCATGATCCAGAAGTGGCCGCGCCGCACGGAGCGGACGGGGTAGTGCGCGAGTTCCCGGGGCAGCTGTGCCGCCCCGCTCACATCAGGCCCAGCGACTGGCGGGCGATCAGCTGGAACGTCGCATCCCGCAGCTGCGGGTTGCGGTGGCCGGCCGCCTGCGCCATGTCGCGGAAGATCTGCTCGAACCGCTCGCCCTTCTTCGAGGCCGAGGCGCCGATGGTGCGGTAGAGATCCCGCTCCACCACCTCCCAGGCCTGGATGATGACCTCGCGGCCGATCGCACCGAGAATGGCATCCGTCTCCTGCGAGAAGGATGCGGCGCCGCTCACGTTGTCGGCGGCGGCCTCCTGCCACTTCTCGAGCGCCTTGAAGGTCGCGGCCTCACCGGTGGCGAGCTTCGCGATGGCGCCGCCGTAGTAGCGCAGGAAGTCGGGGTCCTGGCTGCGCAGCACGAAGGGCGGGATCGTGGTCTTGCGCGTCGTCATCTGCTCGGCGTACTCGTCGAGCGCGCCGTAGGCACCGCCGAGGCAGAGCACGGCGAGCGCGAGCCCGAACGAGCTCATGTGCCTCGCGGAGTACATCGAGTTGCCGTAGGCGCGCGATCCGGGGCTGTCGCCGTCGAAGGCGTAGTCCATGAGGTCGGCGTCCTCCACGAGGAAGCGCTCGGGCAGGAACGTGCCGTCGAACCGGATGCTGTTCGAGCCCGACGAGCTCAGGCCGATCATGTTGCCCCAGTCGTCGAGGATCTCGAACGTCTCCCGGGGTGCGATGAACAGGCCGAGCCGGGGCCCTCCCCGCTCCGCCTGGCCCGGCAGGCGGCACTGGCCGAGGAAGTAGGTCGACCACGGGATGCCGGAGCAGTAGTTGACGACGCCGTTGAGCTCCCAGCCGCCCTCCACGGGAGTGGCGGCCACGGTGGGGGCGTACATCGACGCGGCGCGGAAGTTGCCGCCGTCGTACACCTCCTCGTGGATCTCCTCGGGGAACCAGTTCGCGAACATGAGGGCGTGGTTGGCCGAGAGGCAGAAGCTCCAGGCGATGCCCATGTCGGCACGGGCGATCTCCTGCACGACCTTGAAGAAGGTCACCGGGGTCACCTCGAGCCCGCCGTGGGCGCGCGGGATGTACATCCCGTAGAAGCCCTCCTCGTCGAAACGACGGCGGAGCCCCTCGGGGATGTGGGTGACCTCCTGGCCTTCGGCGGAGTACGAGATGATCTCGTCCCTCATGGCACGGGCGGTGGCGACGAGTCGCTTCTCCACGGCAGCCGGATCCTCGTGGATCCCGGTCACTCTGGCTTCCTCGGTGATGGTCATCGTGCGTTCCTTTCGTCGTTGAAAAGGCACCCGTGCGGGTGTCGGGTCAGGTGATCGACCAGCCGCGGTCGACGTAGAGGTTGACCGCGGAGACACCGCGGTTGCGGAGGAGGAACTGCGTGGCGCCCACGACGTCCTCCATGGTGGCGAGCTTTCCGCCCGGGGTGCGGCTCTCGTAGCCGTCGAGCACTCCGGCCGGCTTGCCCGCCCAGAACGGGCTGTCCCCGATGATGCCGGGGTGCAGCGCATTGACGCGCATGGGGGCGAGTTCGAGGGCCAGCGTGGTCACGAGGCCCGTGACCCCTCCGTTGATGGAGGAGACGGTGGTGGAGCCCGGGTAGGGCAGATCCTTCGCCCGGCCGCCGAACAGCACGATGCCGGTGTCGACCGTGGGGTCGAGCCGGTCGAGCAGGGCGTGCACGGTCTCGGTGTAGCCCACGAGCTTGAGGGTCACGAGGCGGATGGCGCGCTCGATGTCGTAGTCGCGGATGGTGTTCTGGTCGCGCTCGATGGCGGCGAGCACGAGGCCGTGCGCCTGGCCGACGGGCTTGAGCTGCTCGGCGATGGTCCTCGGCTCGGAGATGTCGAGGGCGATGCCCGTGGCGGAGGAGCCGAGCGTCGCGGCGATCTCCTCGGTGCGGGTCTGGTCCCGGCCGGTGATCACCACGCTGTCGCCCTGCGCGATGCAGTCCTTCGCGAGTTCCAGTCCGATGCCCGAGGTGCCCCCGACAATCACGATGGTTCGATCGCTCACTTCAACCAGCCCTTCTTCGCGCGTGTTCGTTGTACACACTATAACTAAATGTGCGTTTATATTGTCCGACAATTATGACAAGCTCTACTCGACAGCCTGTGCAGCAACGCTTAATGTGAACTCAGCAGTGAATCGCAAGTCAAGGAGGATGAGCGCCCACCATGTCCAGTACCCCTACCCCCCGGCCCGATCAGCCCATCGTGTTCCGGAACGCCATCGTCCTCACCATGGACGACGCCCACACCATCATCCCGCGCGGCGACGTGCTCGTGATCGACGGGAAGATCGCTGATGTCGGCGTCGACCTGGCCGTGCCGGACGGCGCCTTCGAGATCGACGCCAAGGGCGGGATCGTCATGCCCGGCATGGTCGACACGCACCGCCACATGTGGCAGACCGCCATGCGCGGCTACGGCGCCGACTGGACCCTCACGCAGTACTTCGTGTGGTACTACCTCGAGCACGGCATGAAGTTCCGCCCGCAGGACGTAGCGGCGGGCAACCTCGTCTCGGCGCTCGATGCCGTGGAGTCCGGCGTCACCACGAGCGTCGACTGGTCTCACGGCCTGCGCACGCCCGAGCACGGAGAGGCGGCGCTCGACGCGCTCGCCGGCTCGCCCGGCCGCTTCGTCTTCGCCTACGGCAACCTCGCCGCCGCCCCCTGGGAGTGGACGAAGGATCCCGAGGTGCGCCGCCTCGTGGAGCGCGCTCGCGACGACTCGCGCCTGTTCGGCGCTCAGCTCGCCTTCGACGTGCCTGCCGCCGAGGAGGACTTCCTCGAGAAGGCCGCCTTCGAGGCGGCCCGCGAGCTCGGCGTGGGTGTCACCACCCACGTGGGCGTGTGGGGAGCCACCGACGACACCGGTGTGCGCCGCATGTACGAGAACAAGGTCATGGATCCCGGCACCGTCTACGTGCACGCCGCGAGCCTCAACGACGAGTCGTACCAGATGATCGCGGGCACCGGCGGCACCGTCTCGCTCTCCACCGAGAGCGAGCAGACGTGCGGCCAGGGCTACCCGCCGGCGCACGCTCTGCGTCGCCACGGCATCCAGACCTCGCTCTCGGTCGACACGAGCGTGTGGTTCAGCGCCGACATGTTCGCGGCCATGCGCTCCACCATCGGCGCCGACCGGTCGTTCGAGCACCTGATCGCCCACGAGAAGGGCGAGACCGTGACCCACGCCGTGCTGCGGGTGGAGGACGTGGTGGACTGGGCGACCCGTGGCGGCGCCAAGGCGCTCGGCAAGTTCGACCAGATCGGCAGCCTCGAGAAGGGCAAGCTCGCCGACATCGTGCTGCTCAAGAACGACGACTCGCCCACCATGACCCCGATCGTGAACCCCTACGGCCACGTGGTCTACCAGGTGGGTCGCGGCGACGTGCACACCGTGCTCGTGGGCGGCGAGGCCGTGAAGTTCGACGGCAAGCTCACCGGCGGCCACCTGCCCTCGGTGCGCGCGAAGCTCGAGGACACGGTCGCCTACCTGCAGGGCGAGCTCGGCGAGGAGACCTGGAAGTCGGGCATGAACCCCGAGATCCCCGAGGTCGAGATCCTCACGAACCCGTACCAGTACCTCAAGGACGACGCCGAGCAGCCGGCCGCTGCGGAGGCTGCCCCCGCGGCACCCGCCCACTCGCACGCCCACTGATCGGGCGGGCGGTCAGGCGACGATGTCGAGCAGCTCCTCGAGGCTGTCGATGACATGGGTCGCCCCGGCCGCGCGCAGTGCGTCCCGACCCCGCCCCGCTTCCGCGGTGGCGGGGTCGAACACTCCCACGGGCGTGTAGCCCGCGGCCGACGCCGATCGCAGGTCGTCAGGCGCATCCCCCACGAAGTAGGCGATCGGGCGCACCGGGCGGTGCCTCAGCAGCAGTTCGAAGGTGTCCGACACCGCGGTGTCGACCGAGTTCCAGACCGCGGGCACCGCGAGCGAGCGCTGGTCGAAGCGCACCGCGGCGGTCGACGCCGACGAGATCACGCCGAGCCAGGCTCCGGCACCCCTGAGCGCACCGAGGCACTCCACGGCGCCCTCCCTGAGGTGGGCGCGCACGGCGGCGAGCTCCACGGCCCACTCCTCCTCGGCGCCGGGCAGGTCGCCCGTCTCCACCCCGAGGCGCTCGAACAGCTCACCCATCGGCAGCCGGAACCGCACAGCGAACTCGGCCTCCCCGAGGGCGGGCAGGCCACGGCGCACGAGCACGTGGTTGAGGGCGGCGCGAGCGCGATCGGCATCCACCACGATGGTGCCGTTCCAGGCGAACATCACCATCGTCTCGCAGAGCCTCGAGTCGATCTCGGGCACGCCGGTGCGGCCCGACCCTCGACCCGCGACGCCACCCATGCCGACCATCCTCCGTGCCCGAAGCGGCCTGCACGCGTCGCCGCAACCCAATGTCGGGTGAACGGGAGGTGAAGTCGCGGGCGGCTGCTCTCGGGCTGGGCGTCAGCAGTGCTCGTAGACGTGGGCGGGGTCGCCCGCGGGGGTGAGGTCGCGGTCGCGCAGCACCGTGCCCGCCGGTCGTTCGGGGTCGGTGCAGATCTGCTCGATGGAGCCCTCGTACTCGATGTCGATGACCTGCTGCCCGTAGGCATCCGTGTACGCGCCGCACTCCTCGTAGTGAACGCACTCCTCGGCCACGGCGAAGTCGAAGTCCACGTCGTCGCGCCCCCTCTCGCCGAGCTGCGGCGTGTTCTTCTGGCCCGCGGCGAGCCCCGAGGCGTGCGCCCGGTCGACCAGGAGGGTCGCGAAGGCCACCGCCTCCTCGAGGCCGAAGGCGCCGCCCGAGCGGGTGTACGAGTCGAGGTTGTCGAACTCCACGGCCTCGAAGCCGTCGTCGGCGCATCCCTCGATCGCTCGCCCGATCTCGGCGGCCGCGCGCTCCCGGTTCTCGGCGGTGCGGATGTCGAGGAGCCGCTCGTCGGGCCAGCCGGGGTCGAACACCTCGGCTCCGGATGCGTCGTGCAGCACGAGCTCGCTCGGCCAGTCCGCGCCGGGCTGGGTCTGGAAGCCGTTGACGTAGCAGATGCTGTAGATCCCCTCCGCCGGCTCGTCGGTGCTGTCGCGCGCCACGACCGTCACGCCGTCCGGCGGAGGGTAGGCACCACCGAGCTGGTAGTCCACGACCGCGTCAGCGGGCAGCGGTGCCACCCCGGCCTGTCCGACCCCCGACGCCGCGCACCCTGTGAGCACGAGGGCGAGAGTCGTGGCGGCCAGCGGGACGAGCGCCCCGCGTCTCACCTGGCGACGATCTTCTCGATGACGATGGGGAGGGCGGGCGCTGCGGGCTCCACCGAGACGGTCATCGCGGCCAGAACGCGGGCGGCAGCCCGCTCCCACTCTGCCTCGCTCCGCGCATGCACCACGCAGATCGGCGCCTCAGGCCCGACCGCGTCGCCGAGCTGCGCGAACCGGCTGAAGCCCACCGTGAAGTCGATGTCGTCCTCGGGCTTCTGCCGCCCGCCGCCGAGCTCCACGAGCGTGAGCCCCACCTCGGTGGTGTCCATCGCGGCGAGGAACCCCGCGGTGGCCGGGACGACCGGGCGGATGACGGTGGCCGTCGGCAGGATCGCGCGCGCATTCTGCACGAGGTCGGCCGGGCATCCCTGAGCGGCCATGATCTCGCCGAACTTCTCGGCCGCTCGCCCCGACTCCAGCTGCTCGAGCGCGATCGCACGTGCCCCGGCGGCGTCGCCCGCGAGGCCCGCCATCGCGATGATCTCGGAGCACAGCTCGAGCACGAGCTCGAGCACCCGCGGGTCGCGCTCGGCCCCGGTGAGGAAGTCGATCGTCTCGATCATCTCGACGGCGCTGCCCACGGTCGTGCCGAGCACCGAGTTGAGCTCGGTGATCATGATCACGCTCGGGATGCCCGCGCCCGTCGCCACGTTCGACATCGAGTTCGCGAGCTCGCGCGCCCGATCGAGCGTGTGCATGAACGCGCCGTTGCCGCAGCCCACCGAGATCACGACGCCAGAGGGGTTGGCCGCGAGCTTCTTCGACATGATCGAGCCGGTGATGAGCGCCACGCTCTCGACCGTGGCCGTGGTGTCGCGCACCTTGAAGATCGTGCCGTCTGCCGGTGCGAGTTCCGGGCTCGGGCCGATGATCGCGCCTCCCGTGCGGGCGACCGTGTCGACGAAGGTCTGCACGCTCGGTGCACCCTGGTAACCGGGCACCGAGTCGAGCATGTCGATCTCGCCCGGGCAGTAGTCGAGCCCCCAGGCCGACATGTTCGGGATGAAGACACCGGCGGCCGCCACGATCGGCACCACGAGCAGGGTGATCTTCTCGTCTCCCACCCCGCCCGAGGAGTGCTTCTCGATCACCTTGGAGTGGTCGACGCCCGCGGCGGTCCAGTCGGCCACGGTGCCCGAGTCGCGCATGGCGAGCACGAGGTCCACGATCTCGCGGGTGGTCATGCCGTTGAGGTAGGTGGCCATCGTGTAGGCGCCGATCTGCGCCTCACCCACCTCGCCCGTGCCGATGCCGGCTACGAACGAACGGATGTCCTCGGTCGACAGCTCGAGTCCATCGCGCTTCCTGCGGAGCACTTCCTGGGCTTGGAACATCGGGATCCTCTCGTCAGGGGATGTCAGTGCGCGACGGGTCAGTGCGCGGCGGCGGCCGTCTCGCGGCGCGGCAGCACGCGCTTGATGCCCGTGATGATGAGCACGATGAGCATGCCGAGCACGAGTCCGAAGACGGCCGACATCGCGGTGTCGGCGATCCACACCACCACGGGGCCCGCACCCTCCACGGCGTGGGTCACGACGTGCAGCAGGTCGTAGGGTCCGTGCCAGAAGGTCTCGGCGAGGTTGGCGATCACGAGGTGG
Source organism: Herbiconiux liukaitaii (assembly GCF_041927495.1). Classification (NCBI taxonomy): domain Bacteria; kingdom Bacillati; phylum Actinomycetota; class Actinomycetes; order Micrococcales; family Microbacteriaceae; genus Herbiconiux; species Herbiconiux liukaitaii. The sequence continues at coordinate 261,036 of NZ_JBHFHG010000007.1, forward strand.
CCACCCACCCAGAGCATGGCCACGGTGCCCACGATGCTGATCACGCGGAACACGGCGGGCATCGACGCCACGATGCGGGCCCCCGTGCGGCGCACCCGCCTGGTGGGGCTCTTCATGAGCCTGAGGCCCACGTCGTCGATCTTCACGAGCAGGGCCACGGCACCGTAGACGATCACGGTCATGCCGAGGCCGATCACCACGAGGGATCCGAGCGTCATCCAGATGCCGAAGTCGGGGTCGAGGCTCGCGAGGGCGATGAGCATGATCTCGGTGCTCAGGATGAGGTCGGTGCGGATGGCGCCGAACACGAGCTTCTTCTCATCCCGAGCCCCCTCGTCGTGGGCACCGTGGTGCACCCCGAACCACTCGGTCACCTTCTCCGCACCCTCGAAGCACAGGTACGTTCCGCCGATGATGAGCAGGAACGGCAGCACCCAGGGCGCGAAGGCCGAGAGCAGCAGGGCGAGCGGGATGATGATGATGAACTTGTTGAAGAGGCTGCCGAGCGCGATCCTCCACACCACGGGCAGCTCGCGCGCCGGCGTGAGGCCCTGCACGTACTGCGGTGTGACGGCGGCGTCGTCGATCACGACGCCGGCGGTCTTGGCGCTGGCCTTGAGGGCGGCGGTCAGGATGTCGTCGACGACGGCGAGCAGTCCGACGGACATGCGTTCTCCTCGATCGGGGGCGGGTGAGCCAAGAGTACCGTGCGCGCTCAGCCCGATCCGGCGCTCAGACCAGCCAGGCCCTCAGACCAGCCCGGCGCCGTAGGCGTAGATGACCGCCTGCACGCGGTCGCGCAGCTCGAGCTTCTGCAGCACACGGCCCACGTGCGTCTTGACGGTCGACTCCGAGAGGTAGAAGCGCGCGGCGATCTCGGTGTTGGTGAGGCCCTCCGCCATGGCCACGAGCACCTCGCGCTCGCGCTCGGTGAGGCTCTGGAAGCGCGGATCGGAGGCGGACTCCCGGGGCGCGGCGGAGCCGGTGCCTGCACCCGTCCCCGGTGCGGAGCTCGGCAGCTGCGGGCCGAACAGTTCGAGCAGCTTCCTGGTGACCCGCGGCGACACGGCCGCATCTCCCGAGGCGACCGCCCTGATGGCCGTGGCGAGCTCGGTCGGCTTGGCGTCCTTGAGCAGGAATCCGCTGGCCCCGGCGTTGAGCCCGGCGAACGCGTACTCGTCGAGGTCGAAGGTCGTGAGGATGATGATGCGGCTCTGCGGGTGCGCCGCGACCACCCGCCTGGTGGCCTCGATGCCGTCCATGCCGGGCATCCGCACATCCATGAGCACGACGTCGGGGCGCAGCCGCTCCACCGCGGCCACGGCCTCGTACCCGTCTCCCGCCTCGCCCACCACCTCGAAACCGGGGTCGGCATCGAGCACCATGCGCATGCCGAGCCGGATGAGCTGCTGGTCGTCGACGAGCAGCAGGCGGATGCGGCCGGCGGTGGGGGCGGCTCCGTCACCCGGGGCGGGCGCGGAGAGCGCGGGGGCGTCGTCGGTCATCGTGGGGCTCCGTCGTCGTCGCGGGGGGTCGTGGGGAGGGTCGCGTGCACACGCCAGCCGCGGCTGCCTGCGGGGCCCGCGCTCACGGTGCCGCCGTAGACGGCCACGCGCTCGCGCATGCCGATGAGTCCACGGCCCGACCCGGTGGAGGAGGCCTCGCGACCGGGGTCGACGCCGTCGTCGGCCACCTCGATCGACACGGCGGATCCCCCTCCCGGCGTGGCCACGTAGCGCAGCACCACATCGACCGCCGTCACCTGCACGGCGTAGCGCAGGGCGTTCGTGAGGGCCTCCTGCACCACGCGGTAGACGGTCACCTGCAGCGGCAGGTCGGTGGGCGGGTCGCCGGCCGTGGTGAAGCGCACCGGCAGCCCGGCGGCGCGGAAGGAGGCGATGAGCTCGGGGAGGTCGGAGAGCCCGGGCTGGGGAGCGATGGGAGCGGGCTCGCCGGTCGCACGGCCCGTCGCGCCCTCGCCACCGGGTTCGGTGAGCACGCCGAGCGAGCGCCGCACGTCGGTGAGGGCCCTCCGCGCCGTGATGCCCGTCTGCCGCACGGCCTCCCTGGCCGTCTCGGGCGAGCGGTCGATGCTCGCCTCCGCGCCATCCGAGAGCGCCACGATCACGGTGAGGGAGTGCGCCACGATGTCGTGCATCTCACGGGCGATGCGGGCCCGCTCGGCGGCGGCCGCGAGCTGCGCCTGCTGGTCGCGCTCGCGGGCCAGCTGCCTCGCGCGGTCGAGCAGGGCCAGGATGTAGCGGCGGCGGTTGCCGAAGGTGATGCCCACGAGGGTGGCGATGGTCATGAGCATGGTGGTGAGCACCACGTAGCCCACGATCACGGCGAGCTCGAAGGGATTCGCCAGCACGGTCGAGAGCACGGCGATGCCTGCGCCGATCGCCGTCCAGAGCCAGGCCGACCTGGCCGAGCGGTACACGGCGAGCGCGTAGAGCGCGAACATCATGGGGACGACGTCGAGCTGGTTCGTGAAGGGGGGCACCACGAACATCGAGGCCGCGCAGATGGCCGCCGTGACCACGGGCACGTGACGGCGGAAGAGCAGCGCCATGGCGAGGCCCGCCGTCACGTACATGAGGAACAGACCCCAGAGCGGGGTGCTGCGGATCGGGTCGTCCCCGTACGGAGACGACCCGAACACCGCGCCCCCGAAGGAGAGGAGCGCCACGACGCCCATCGGCACCGCGTAGCCGCCCGCGATCAGTCCGTCCAGCACCCACGGGTAGCGGGCGAAGTAGGAGCGGATGAACCCGGGCGGCTTGGGCAGGCGCAGGTCGTCGGCCGTGCGTCTCTCGTCGGCCGTGCGTCTTTCGTCGGTCAGGCGTCTCTCCGTTTCAGCTGCACGGCGGCGGGCGTGGCGACGACCGCGATCCACCCGAGCATAACCAGCAGCGCCTGCCACGGCTCGAACACGTCGCTCGCGAAGAACAGCCCCTGGCCCACGCTCGAGGGCAGCCACTGGCTGAGCACGGTCACCCACTCGGCGGTGATGAAGGCCAGCACGCTCGGCACCACGAGGATGAGGCCCATCGCCGCGGCGATGCCTCCGGCGGTGTGCCGGATGAGGGCACCCACGAAGAAGGCGATCAGCCCGAGCAGCGCGAGGTAGCCGGCGGCACCCACGAGGTGCGGCCAGACCTCGATGTCGAACGGGCTCAGCGAGACCCCGCGCGCATCGAGCAGCCCCCAGTTGACCGCGGCGCTCGCGAACACCGAGACGAGGCCGACCACGAAGCTCGTGACGCTGAAGACGATCGCCTTCGCCCAGAGCACAGGCAGTCGACGCGGCACGGCGGTGAGGCTCGAGCGGATCTGCCCGGTGCCGTACTCCCCGGTGATCACGAGCACACCGAGCACGGAGATGACGAGCTGGTTGAGCATCACACCGAGGCTCGCCGAGAAGACCACGGTGTCGGCCGCGGGTGAGGCGGCGAGGTACTCCGGCTCCTGGGTGAGCACGATCAGCGCGCCCATGCCCACCTGCAGCGCGATCATGATCGCGTACGCCCAGATGGTCGAGCGCACCGTGGTGAGCTTGATCCACTCGCTCTTCAGCACTCCCCCGAAGGTGAGCTTCGCGTCGGGCAGGGGCTGGTGCGAGAGGCGGGCCACGGCGGGCGCGGTCACGGCGGTCATCGGAGTGCTCCTTCGGTGGTGGCGGCTTCGGAGGGCACGGCGGTGCGGTACTCCACCTCGTCGCGGGTGAGGCTCATGTAGGCGTCCTCGAGCGAGCCCTGCACGGGGGTGAGCTCGTGCAGCGGCACCCCGAGCTGCAGGGCGGCGTCGCCGATCACGTCGGCGTCGAGCCCGCGCACCTCGATGGTGTCGGCGGTCGTGCTCGTGACCTCCACGTCGGGCTGCGAGAGGCGGCGGGCGATCTCGTCGATTCGGGGGCTGCGCACCCGCACGAAGGTCTGGGTGGAGCCGACGATGTCGCCGACCGGCGCATCCGCGATGACCCGGCCCTTGCCGATCACGATGATGTGGTCGGCGGTGAGGGCCATCTCGCTCATGAGGTGGCTCGAGAGCAGCACGGTGCGGCCCTCGGCGGCGAACTGCCGCACGAAGCCGCGCACCCACAGCACGCCCTCGGGGTCGAGACCGTTCACGGGCTCGTCGAGGATGAGGGTGGCGGGGTCGCCGAGCAGGGCGGCGGCGAGACCGAGCCGCTGGCCCATGCCGAGCGAGAAGCCGCCCACGCGACGGCCGGCCACCGAGTGCAGGCCCGTGAGGTCGATGACCTCATCGACGCGACGGCGCGGGATGCCGTGGGTTGCGGCGATGGCGCGCAGGTGGTTGCGGGCGCTGCGGCCGGTGTGCACGGCCTTCGCCTCGAGCAGGGCCCCCACCTCGTGCAGCGGCGAGCGGTGCTCGGAGTAGGGCATGCCGTTGACCGTCACGCGGCCGCTCGTGGGCCGGTCGAGCCCCACGATCATGCGCATGGTGGTGGACTTTCCCGCGCCGTTCGGGCCGAGGAATCCCGTCACCTGGCCGGGCCGCACGACAAAGCTCACCCCGTCCACCGCTGTCTTCGCGCCGTAGCGCTTGGTCAAGGTCGTCGCCTCGATCATCCGTCCTCCTGGGTCGTGATGGGTGCGCTCTCTGCGCATCTCTCACGCTACGGACGGCGCCCGGCGCGCTCATCCGCCCCAGGTCTGGTCCTTCGGCCCGCCGCGCAGCGCAGCGTGGTACCCCGGTACCAGTCGGGCGACGGGGCGCGGGCGCCAGGGGTTCCGCGCGGGCGTGCGCGGCCTGCTACACGAGGTGGCGGAAGCCGGAGGGGGAGGAGGCGAGGTGCGGGGGCAGGGAGCTCGCGCCGAACCAGGGGCTCACCTGCACGCCGGGGATGGACGACCGCACGGTGTCGAGCGTGTCGCCGAACTCCGCCTCCGGGTCGAAGCGCGCCCGCAGTGTCGTGTCGACGCCGTGCACCGAGACGAGCAGCTCGGTGGGCGAGGTGCGTTCGAGCAGCACCCGCAGGGCGAGGGTGAAGTCTCCCCCGCCGCCCTGCACGAGCACGTCGGCCGCGAGCGCCAGGGCCCGGCGGCCGGGGCCCCGCTCGAAGAGGCGCACGGAGGGCGTGGGCGTCCTGGGCTCGGCGGGGCGGTAGTCAGCGGTGCGCAGCTGCTGGTCGAGCAGCATCGCCGCGGCGTCGATGTGCTCGGGGCTCGCGGTGACGGCGCACGCGGGGAAGACGGCGAGGTCGAGGGCGGCCTCGGCCTGCTGGACGGTGAGAAAGGCGCCGGGCGGAGGCGGCAGAGGGTGGGCGGGGTGGGGCGGGTTGCCTGCCCACGCAGGATCGGCGGGATGCAGCCAGTCGGCAGTGCCCGCGGCGGACGCGGCGGACGGATCGGCGGGGTGCGGCGGCACCCCCCGCGCGGCCCTCTGCACGCCGCGGGCCGCGAAGGCGATGTACACCCCGGGCACCACGATGCAGAGCACGACCGCCGCGGGTGTGGCGATGGCGAGCACCGACGTCTCGAGCGCGATGTCGAGCGCGAAGGCGGTGAGGATGCTGCCGCCGCCGAAGACCACCATGAGCGCGACCGTCCAGCCGAACGCGGCACCCGCATCCGGTCGCCCGGGGCGCGACCGTGACCGTGAGCGCACCGAGGCGGCCACCGCGAAGAGCGCCCACGAGCCCACCGCCACCATGCCGAGCCCGATGCCGTCGCGCACCGCGTTGCCCGGCGCGACCGGCAGCACCGTCTCGAGGCCCACGACGAACACGAGCAGCACGATCGACAGGCAGGCCAGCCCCAGGCTCATGCCGCGCACCATCGACGCCGTGGCCTCGAGCTGCGGCGGATCGAAGGGTCGCGGAGCCGAGGTCACGGGTTCATTCTACGAAGCCCGTCAGCCCCGTTCCGACGGGCGCGGTACGTGCTACCGGCGCGGAGCCTTGGGCTTCTTCTCGGGAGCGGGAAGGGTGCCATCGGCTCGAGCGGCCTTGTAGTAGTCGCGGGCCTCCACCTGGCGGGCCTTCTCGGCGCCGGTCGCGATGGCCGCGCGCACGTGCTCGGGGCCGTAGCCGAACGCCGTCACGAGGTCCTGGGCGTGCGGGCGGATGCGCGCCGAGAGCCGCTGGGTGTAGAGGCCCACGGCCTGGGCCCGCTGGGGCGACAGGCGACCGTTGAGCAGGTACCAGGCGAGGTGCTTCTCCACGAGGCCGAGCCCGAAGAGGTCGCGCAGCCAGGTGAGCACCACGCGGGTGCCGTCGTCCATACCTGCGCCGACGGCGTCGCCCTCGAGGGCATCCGTGAACGCCTCCCACTGCAGCAGCTCGGCGTGCGCTCGTGCGGCCTCGATGATCTCGGCCTGGTGCTGGTTGAACAGATCGGCAGCGGCCTTCTGCGAGAGCTTCGAGGCGGGCCGCAGCTTGGTGGCGACCTCGCCCACCATGGTCTCCACGCGGTCGGTCAGCAGCTGGCGCTGGGCGGCGGTCTCGCGCAGCTGCCCCACCGAGCGGGCGGTCGATCCGAAGTCCGCCACCCGCTGCGCGAGCGAGCGCAGACCCGATCCGTGCACCGCCCTGTCGGAGGCGTGCTCCACCACGTAGCGCGCGAGCACCCCGAAGTCGGCCTTGGCGAAGCGGCGGCTGTAGTCGCTCAGCAGGCGCTTGGCCACGAGCTGCAGCAGCACGTGGTTGTCGCCCTCGAAGGTGGCGTAGATGTCGAGGTCGGCGCGCAGGCCCACCAGGCGGTTCTCGGCCAGGAAGCCGGCGCCGCCGCAGGCCTCGCGAGCCTCCTGCAGCGTCTCGAGCGCGTGCCAGGTGCTGAGCGGCTTGAGGGCGGCCGCGAGGGTCTCGAGGTCCTGCCTGTCGGCATCCGTGTCGGCGGCACCCGAGAACACCTGGTCGAACTTGGTGAGCAGCTGCTCGTGCGCGAAGCTCGCGGCGTAGGTGGTGGCGAGCTTCGGCATGAGGCGCTTCTGGTGCAGCTGGTAGTCGAGCAGCACCTCCTCGTCGGTGTCGCTGCCGGCGGTGAACTGGCGGCGCTCGTTGCCGTAGGTCACGGCGATGGTGAGGGCGATCTTCGCCGCGGCCACCGAGGCGCCGTCGAGCGAGACGCGGCCCTGCACGAGCGTGCCGAGCATGGTGAAGAAGCGGCGACCGGGGCTCTCGATGGGGCTCGAGTACGTGCCGTCCTTTGCCACGTCGCCGTAGCGGTTGAGCAGGTTGACGCGCGGCACGCGCACGTCGTCGAAGTGCAGGCGGCCGTTGTCGATGCCGTTGAGGCCGCCCTTGATGCCGTCGTCCTCGCCCCCGATGCCCGGCAGGAACTCACCGGTCGCGGCATCGCGGATGGGCACGTAGAAGGCGTGCACGCCGTGGTTCACGTTCTTCGTCACGAGCTGGGCGAACACCACGGCGGCGATGCCGTGCTGGGCGGCGTTGCCGAGGTAGTCCTTCCACGCGCCGCGGAACGGGGTGTTCAGCACGAAGTCGCCCGACTCCTCGTCGAAGGTCGCGGTGGTGCCGATGGAGGCGACGTCGGATCCGTGGCCGGTCTCGGTCATCGCGAAGGCGCCGGGCACGTCGAGGCTCATGATCGCGGGGAGGAACGTCTCGTGGTGGTAGCTCGTGCCGAGGTGCAGCACGGCCGCACCGAAGAGGCCCCACTGCACACCCGACTTGATCTGCAGGCTCGGATCGGCCGTCACGAGCTCCTCGAAGCCCGCGATGTTGCCGCCGTGGTCGTCTTGGCCGCCGACCGACTTGGGGAACGCGCGGTGCACGGCGCCGTCCTTGACGAGGAGCTTGAGCTGCTCGAACACGCGCTCGCGGTGCTCGGCCACGCTCTGGCCGTCGATGCGCTGCATCTCGGGGCGGGCCGTCAGCTCACGGGAGGCGAGGCGCACCTCGGACCAGGTGCCCAGCAGGTAGCGGCCGAGCCACTCCACGTCGGTGCGGGCGACCACCACGTCGGCGCGGTCGGTCTTGGCGGGCTTGCCGCTCCGGCCGTCTCGTCCGGCGCCCTTGCCGTTCTTGCCTGCACCCTTCTGGGGCACTCGGGCGGTCTCGTCGAGGTCCTTCTCGATCTCGGCCGTCTCGGTGTCGAGCGTGTTCGTCATCTCTGGTCCTCTTCATCGCTGATTGAGTCGACTCCCACGCTAAGAGGCCTTCGATCCGCCTCGAAATCACCCGTCAGCGGCCTACAAAGAGGGGCCGGGGCGCTCGATGGTCGACTGTAGGGATCCCACAGTCAGCGGGGCGTTCTCCCAGCCGAGAGAGACAAACGCGCTCTGGCTGGCTGGGGGCTGCCGAGCGGGTCAGAGCGGGTCGTTCAGAGCGGGTCGCGGGTCAGAGCGGGTCGTTGCGGTGCAGGGCGCGGCGCACCCGCTCCACCACCGAGGCGGGAGGCGGCTCGTTGTAGGCGTTGGCGAGCACCTGGCCCGAGAGGGTGCCGATGGCCGCCATCACGTCGTCGGTCAGCCGCCGGCGGGCCCGCGCGGCGCCCGCCTCCCCATAGGTCGTGGGGTCGATCGGCTCGCCGAAGCGGATGGTGACCGGCCGGATCCGCGGGATCTTCGCATCCACCGGCAGCAGCTCCTCGGTGCCAGTGAGGCCGACGGGCACGATGGGGCACCCCGTGGTGAGTGCGAGCCAGGCCACGCCCGTGCGGCCCTTGTAGAGGCGACCGTCGCGGGATCGGGTGCCCTCGGGGTAGATGGCGAAGGCGCCGCCGGATTCGAGCACCTCGCGACCGCTCTCGAGCGAGTCCTGCGCGGCGGTGGCGCTCTCGCGGTCGACGGAGATGGCGCCGATCGACTCGAAGAAGCTCTTCGAGAGCCTGCCCTTCGCGCCGGGGGCGTCGAAGTACTCCGACTTGGCGAGGAACCGCACGTCACGGGGTGCGATGAGCGTGATGACCACGCTGTCGATGAAGCTCAGGTGATTGCTGGCGAACAGCACGGGCCCCTCGCGGGGCACGTTCTCGCGCCCTTCGACGGTCGGTCGGTAGAGCACCCGGGCCACGGGTCGGGTGACGCCGCGCAGCACGGATTTGAACATGCCCCTACCCTCACACGGCGCACATTCCCCATCGGGTATGCGCGTGTATTCATGCATTCCCCAGCAGGATCCGGAATAGTTGTCTCGACAATAAGTCCCTTTCGAAATGAGACCCGTGACTCCTCGCAACGACGACGCCACCCGTTCCTCGTCCTCCTCCTCGTCGTCCTCCTCCGGTTCGGCCGGTGGCGTGCCCCCCAAGGCGAAGGAGCAGGCCAAGAAGCTGACCGTCAAAGAGGAGCGCGACGCCCGCCGGGCCGAGAAGGTCGCCGCCCTCGTAGCGCAGCAGAAGCGGCAGCAGCGCAACAAGCGCTTCGGCATCATCGGTGGGGCCGTGGCGGGTGTCGTGGCCGTGGGGCTCATCATCACCTTCGTGGTCACGAGCGCCGAGCCGCAGGTCGATCCGGCCTCGATCTCGATCGCCGACCTGCAGACCTACGACCTCACCGCCAACCACGTCGAGGGCACGGTCGACTACGAGCAGACCCCGCCCGCCGGCGGTGACCACAACGCCGTCTGGCTCAACTGCGGTGTCTACGAGGAGGCCGTGCCCAACGAGAACGCCGTGCACGCCCTCGAGCACGGTGCCGTGTGGGTCACGTACAACCCCGACGTCGTCGACGAGGCCGGTGTGCAGACCCTGCGCGACCAGCTGCCCGATAACTACGTGGTGCTCTCGCCGTTCCCCGGCCTGAGCTCGCCCGTGGTGATCTCGGCGTGGGACAACCAGGTCTTCCTCGATGGTGTGAACGACGAGCGCCTCGGCGACTTCGTGCAGAAGTTCTGGCGCTCCAACGACGCTCCCGAGCCCGGTGCCGCGTGCACCGGCGGGCTCGACGCCGCGGGCAAGGTCGCTTGACGACCGGGGCTGAGCAGGGCGGCAGCGCCCCTCGTTCCTCCGGCGACCCGACCGCCCCGTCCGACCCCGCGGTCGCTGTGAAGAGCGCGGGGCGCGGTCGGGTCGTGCTCGCGGCCGTCGTGGCGGTGGCGGTGCTCGTGGTCGCTGCGTTCTCGGCCGGATGGCTGGCCGCACCCCGCGTGCCGACTCCCACCGACACGAGCGTCGAGGCGGGTTTCGCGCGCGACATGCAGACTCACCACAACCAGGCCGTCGAGATGTCGCTCATCCTGCGCGACGTCACCGATGATCCGGAGGTGCGATCGCTCGCCTACGACATCGCCACGTCGCAGTCGCAGCAGTCGGGGCAGATGTACGCCTGGCTCAACTCGTGGGGCCTCCCGCAGGCGTCGAGCCAGCCGGTCATGAGCTGGATGTCGCAGCCCACCCTCGACGGCTCCGACTCGGGCCACGGCCACGGCGCCGACGCCGTCACCGGCACCGGCACCGGCGACGCCGCGAGCACGGGCACGGCGGCGACCGCCGAGCCGATGACCCCGGGCGGCGAGATGCCCGGCATGGCCACCTTCGAGCAGCTCCAGGAGCTGCAGCAGCTGCAGGGCGTCGACGCCGAGCGCCTCTACCTCGAGCTCATGATCGCGCACCACCGCGGCGGCGTGGAAATGGCCGAGGCGGCCGTCTCACGCACCACCAACCCGCTCGTGGTCACGCTCGCCGACGCCATCATCGTGGCCCAGCAGAGCGAGATCGAGTACATGCAGACCCTCCTGGCCGCCCGCACGTAGCGCCCGCCCCACCGGCCTCGGCCGCCCACCCCTGTGCGTCAACGGGGGGGCAGGTGCGTCAGCGGGGGGCGTCTGCGTCGTCGTAGGGAGGGATGTCGTCGAACGGGGGGTACTCGTCGTCCGGCGGCACGTCGTCGAAGGGGGGTGGCGCGTCGTAAGGGGGCGCGTCGTCGAACGAGGGCTGGGCGCCCCGCGCCGGCGCCGAACGCCGGTCGTTGCGACCACCGGATCGCGAGCCACCCGAGCGCGAGCCGCCCGACCCGGCGCCACCCGAGCGCGTGCCGCCCGACCGTGAGCCGAAGGATGGCGAGCCTCCCGATGTGCCGCCAGCGGAGGGCGACGAGGTCGCTCGGGCCGCTCGGGGAGCCGGGGCGGCTCCGTCTGCGGACTCCTCCGACGGGGTGAAGACACCCGCGGTGACCACCTCCACGAGACCGGCGCCGTACGAGTCGCGCTTGCGCTCCCCGATGCCGGCGATGCCCTCGAGCGCCTCGACCGAGGCGGGTCGCAACGACGCGACCGCCGCGAGGGTGGCGTCGTGGAAGACCACGTAGGCGGGCACCCCCTGCTCGCGCGCTGTGGCGGCACGCCAGGCACGCAGCTCCTCGAACAGGTCGGCGTCAGCATCGGAGAGATCGGCCTTGGCCGCCGACGAGCGGGTGCGACCCGATCCGCCCGCGCCTCCCGATGCGCTGCCCGACCCCGACCGCGCCGGCCGCTCAGGCTCGCGCCGAAGCTGCACCGTGCGCGTGCTCGAGAGCACCTCGGCACTCGCGGGCGTGATGACCAGGGTGCCGTACCCGTCGTCGTTCACCGCGAGCAGGCCCTGCGCCAGCAGCTGCCGCACCACGCCCCTCCACTGCGACTCGCTCAGATCCTCCCCGATGCCCCACGTGCTCAGCGTGTCGTGACCCTGCTGACCCACCCGGTCGGTGCGCTTGCCGCGCAGGATGTCGATGAGGTGCCCCGCCCCGAAGCGCTGATTGCGCTCGCGATCGAGCCGCACCACCGTGGAGAGCAGCTTCTGCGCCGGCACCGTTCCGTCCCACGATTCGGGAGGCGTGATGCACGTGTCGCAGTTGCCGCACGGCTCGCTCGGCTGCCCGAAGTAGCCGAGCAGGTTCACCCGGCGGCAGTGCACGGTCTCGCACAGCGCGAGCATCGCGTCAAGGTGCGACGACAGCCGGCGGCGGTGCGCCAGGTCGCCGGGCGACTCGTCGATCATGCGCCGCTGCTGCACCACGTCGTTGAGGCCGTACGCCATCCACGCCGTCGAGGGCAGACCGTCACGCCCCGCGCGACCGGTCTCCTGGTAGTACCCCTCCACCGACTTCGGCAGGTCGATGTGCGCCACGAACCGCACGTCGGGCTTGTCGATGCCCATACCGAACGCGATCGTGGCCACGATCACCACACCCTCGTCGCGCAGGAACCTGGCCTGCGTGCGCGCACGCACCCCGGCATCCAACCCCGCGTGGTACGGCATGGCGTCGATGCCGTTCTGGGCCAGGAACTGCGCCGTCTGCTCCACGGTCTTGCGCGACATCGCGTACACGATGCCCGCATCGCCCGCGTGCTCGGCACGGATGAACGAGAGCAGCTGCTTGCGCACCTCGTTCTTCGGATCGATGCGGTACTGGATGTTGGGCCGGTCGAACGACGCCACGAAGTGCCTGGCCTCGCCGAGGGAGAGCCGCGACGTGATCTCCTTGTGGGTCGCCTCGGTGGCCGTGGCTGTGAGGGCGATGCGCGGCACATCCGGCCAGCGCTCGGCGAGCTCCGCGAGCGCGAGGTAGTCGGGCCGGAAGTCGTGACCCCACTGCGACACGCAGTGAGCCTCGTCGATCGCGAAGAGCGCGATCTCGCCGCTGGCGAGGAAGCGCTTCGTGCTCTCGGAGGAGAGCCGCTCGGGAGCGACGTAGAGCAGGTCGAGCTCGCCTGCGAGGTAAGCGTTCTCGACCTCGGCCCTCGTGGCCGAGTCCTGCGTGGAGTTGAGGAAGGCCGCACGCACGCCGACGGCCTTCATGGCCTCGACCTGATCGTGCATGAGCGCGATGAGCGGCGAGACCACCACCCCCGTGCCCTTCCGCACGATCGAGGGCACCTGGTAGCAGAGCGACTTGCCCGCACCCGTGGGCATGAGCACCACGGCGTCGCCGCCGCCGATCATGTGGTCGATGATCTCGGCCTGGTCGCCGCGGAACGAGTCGTAGCCGAACACCCGGCTGAGGGTGTCGAGAGCGGCGGAGGCTGTGGTGTCTGTCACGTGTCGAGCCTAGTTCGCGGATCCGACAGCGAGCTGTTCTCCCCAGGTCCCTTGATCCGTCACGCGCCGAGCGCGATTGTGCAGGAGAGGTCGCCTGCCAGGTCTGGCCCGGCGCTGTCCCGCGATCCGCTCAGCGCCCGAAGCGGACCTCCACGATGCTGCGACCCGCCGGAGGCGAGGCCAGTGCAGAGTCGAGGTCGCCGCGGCGGGCGATGAGGCGGTGGCTCCAGCCGTAGGCCGCGGCGAGCGCCGCGATGTCGACGCCCTGCGGGGTGAACATCACGCGGTCGAAGGCGTCCGGAGAGGCCGATCCCGCCACCTCGAGCCCGTCGAAGATGGTGCCGCCGCCGTCGTTGCCCACGATCACCTGCACACGCGGCTCCGTCTCGCCGATCGGCAGAAGCAGCGCTCCCACGTCGTGCAGCAGCGTGAGGTCGCCGAGCAGCACGCGTGTGGTGCCCGCGCGGGCCGCCGCCGTCTGGCTGCCCAGGGCGATGCCCGTGGCGGTGGCGATGGTGCCGTCGATGCCCGCGAGGCCGCGGTTGGAGTGCACCGGGATCCGCTTGCCGGGCGCCGCAGCATCCAGCTCGCGGATGAGGCGGGAGGCGCCGAGCACCAGGCGGTCGTGCGGCCAGGTGGCCCGCCACACGGCGAGTACGAGGGAACGGCGCGTGATGGGGGCGTTGAGCACCTCGAGCTCGCGCTTGGCGTAGGCGCGCGAGCCCTCGATGTCGTCGCTGCCGCCCTGCACGATCACCGGGGGCGCCACGTCGTCGCCCTCCGCCGCCAGCTCGGCGAGCTCGCGGCCGGCGAACACCCACTGGCCCGTCCAGGCGCGGGCCGCGCGGTCGGAGCGGTCCTCGGGGTCGACGGTCACGTCGTCGACGAGCACGGCATCCGGATGCGGGACCACGGGCTCCCCCGGCCCCTCCACCACCACGAGCTCGAGCCCGTCACGGGCGAGCAGGGCCGCCACCTGGCGGCTGAGCGTGGGGTGGCCGAACACGACGGCGCGCTCCACGCGGCCACCGAAGTCGGGGTGGTCGAGCAGCTCGCGGTGGTGCTGCGCGAGGTTGGGCCCGAAGCGCGCCCCGCTCGACACCTCGGCCACGAGCGGCCAGCCCGCCTCGAGGGCGACGGCGTTGGCCCGCTCCCCCGCGTCGGCACCGGCCACCACGAGAGTGCGCGGGCCGCGGGCCAGGTGCAGGATGCGGGGCACGGATGCGGCGACGGCCGTCGCGCCCGCCCAGCCCAGGATCAGGTCGCCATTAACATCGCTGGGTTCCAGCGAATCCGGGGGTTCCGGCAACAGCGGGCCCGAGAGCGGCTCGACGAACTGCAGGTTGAGGTGCACGGGCCCCCGCGCTGCGCCCGTCGCCGTCTCGAACGCCGCGGCAGCGAGCGCCCGCGCATCCGGGATCGCCTCGAGCGTGGGGGCCGGCACGTCGATCTCGGAGCGCACGAAGCGGCCGAAGAGACCGGGCTGCCACGTGGTCTGGTTCGATCCGGTGCCGCGGAGGTGGGAGGGGCGGTCGGCCGTGAGCACGATCATGGGGACGCCGGAGTGGCCCGCCTCCACGACCGCCGGCAGCAGGTTGGCGGCGGCGGTGCCCGAGGTCGTCACCACGAGGGCCGGCCGGCCGGTCTCGCGGGCGATGCCGAGGGCGGTGAAGGCCGCGACCCGCTCGTCGATGCGCACGTGCAGTCGCACGAGGCCCTCCGTCTCGAGCGCCGCGAGCGCCAGCGCGAGGGCTTGCGAACGTGAGCCGGGCGACACGATCGCGTGCTGCACCCCGCGCTCGACGAACGCACGCAGCAGCCGGTCGGCGAACGTGGCGGCGGCACTCGCCGTGGGTGCGCCCGCGTCTGCGGCTATGACCTCGTGGTGATCGGAATTGAGGCCGGCCAGGGGCTCGCGATCGTCTGAACCCTCTGCGTGATCGGGATCTAGGCCCGCCAGGGGCTCGCGATCGCCTGCTGAACCCTCTGCGCGGTCGGGATCGAGGCCTACCAGGGGCTCGCGGTCGTCTGCCGAACCACCTGCGCGGTCGGCCCGCGGCTCGGTCGGGCTCACCGGTCGGTTCTGTCGTTGTCCGTCTCGTCGTCGGTCTCGGCCAGACGCTTCTCGAGCTCGCGGATCCGCTCGTCCTCAGTGGGGTCGGGCACGACGCGCATGGTGCCGAGGAAGTCGGGGTCGTCGTCCGGCCCCATCGCGCGCTTTGGCGCGGAGTTCACACGGCGGGCACGCCCGAAGATGAGCCACAGGATGCCGCCGATGGGGGTGAACAGGATGATGATGAACACCCACGCGACCTTCGGAAGTACCTTCACGCGGGCCTTCGGGAGCATCAGGCAATCGACGAGGGCGTAGACGGTGAACGCCACGACGACGATGACGAGAGCGAGGAGGACGCGGGCCATGTGAGTAAGCGTACCCCCGGCATCCGGGAGCAGACTGCGTGTTGCAGGACCGTGACCTGGGCATCTCCGGTGGTCGATCCGGACCGGGGTCCGCCCCGCGGATCGGCACCCGTTCCGGCGTCCCGGCAGGCGGTCAGGATGCACGCTTTAGACTCGACAGCGTGAATCCTGGACGCACCTGGCTCGTGTACACCCTCATCCGTGTGGGCATCTTCGCCGCCGTGCTCGCGCTCCTGCTGGTGCTGCAGATCACGCCGTGGCTCGCGGCCGTCATCGCCGCGCTCATCTCGCTCTGCATCTCGATCATCGTGCTGCGCAAGCCTCGCGACGAGGCGTCCCGATCGCTCTACGAGGCGCGCGCCAACCGCGGCCAGGCGCAGAGCACCAAGCCCGCCGCCGCCTCGGAGGATGAGGACGTGGAGGACACCGCGATCGACCGGAGCGGCACGAAGAGCTCCGACTAGAGCGCGAACGCCAGTCCGAGCCCGACTCCGTAGAGCAGCCCGAACAGGCTCGTGAGCTGCAGCACGATGATGAACTCGCGTGGCTGCCTGGCCGTGATCATGATGATCGACGCCGGCACCGTGATGAGCAGCGTGAAGAACACCAGCGGCGCGAGCGGGTACAGCAGGCTGAAGAACCACAGGATCGCGTAGGCGAGCACGAGGTACACGACGTACACGACGCGGGATGCGGTGCGCCCGATGAGCACCGAGAGCGTGCGCTTCTTGGCGAGCTTGTCCTGGTCGATGTCGCGGATGTTGTTGGCCATCAGCACCGCGCACGCGATGAGGCCGATCGCGATGCCCGAGAGCCAGCTCTCGGTGCTCACGTCGCCGGCGAGGATGAACGTGGTGCCCGCGGTCGCCACGATCCCGAAGAACACGAAGACGAAGACCTCACCGAGGGCGTAGTAGCCGTACGGATGCTTGCCGCCCGTGTAGAACCAGCCGGCGGCGATCGCGGCGGCACCGACGGCCAGAAGCCACCAGTGGCCCGTGATCACGGTGATGGCGAGGCCCGCGACCGCCGCGAGGCCGAAGCACACGATCGCCACGGCGAGCACACGCTTGGCGGGCACGAGCCCCGATCCGGTGAGGCGGGGCGGGCCCACGCGGTAGTCGTCGGTGCCGCGGATGCCGTCGCTGTAGTCGTTGGCGTAGTTGACGCCCACCTGCAGCAGCACCGAGACGGCGAGGCAGAGCAGGGCGAGGGTGATGTCGATGTCGGTCATCACGGCGGCGGCTCCCGCGCCGAGGGCGACGGGGGCGATGGAGAGGGTGAGGGTGCGCAGTCGGGCCCCGGCGATCCAGGCCCCGGCAGCCGACCGCGGCCCGGCGGCGGCGCGCCCCCCTGCCCCGGCGGCGGCGCGCGCCCCTGGACCGACGCCCGCGGCGGATGGGGTGCGGTTGCCCGAACCGGCGCCGCCACCGGCACCGCGCGCAGCGGCGCCGCGGTTCACGCGCGCAGGATGGCCGGAGGGTCGCTTGCTCTTGCTTTTCGACATCGCCCCGATCCTATTCCCGCCACCTGCCAGCCCGCCCCGCACCCCGCGCCCCGCCTGGCAGTGAGGGCCGAACCAGCGGGCACACGCGGGGTCGTCGGTTCAGGGATGGGGGGTCGAACCGGCGGGCGAGGACGGGTGGTGGCGGCTCAGGGGCGGGGCGTCTCGCACCAACGGGCAGAGGTGGGGTCGTCGGTTCAGGGGCGGGGAGTCTCGAACCAGCGGGCGAGGGTGGCGCGGTCGGGCTTGCCCGAGGCGAGGCGCGGCAGGGCCTGCACCTGAGTGAGCCCGGCAGGCGCCGCGGCCCGCCCGGCCGCCTCGATCACGACGGCCCTCACCGCCTCGAGCGCACTGTCGGGCCCCCGCACACCCACACCGCCACCACCACCTGCACCTGCGCCTGCGCCCGCGCCCGCGCCACCACCTGCGCCTGCGCCTGCGCCATTGTCACCGCGCGCACCGCTACGCCCACCTGCGCCATCATCGCCACCCGCACCGCCACCACCCGCGCCCGCGGCACCAGCACCAGCACCAGCACCAGCACCAGAGCCTGCTCCTTCGCCGGTTTCGAGCACGAGCTCGCTCACCTGACCCCAGCGCTCGCTCGCGCGCGGGACCACCACGGCCTGCTCGAAGCCGGGGACACTCTGCACGAGGCGCTCCACGAGGTCGAGCGACACCTTCACTCCGCCAGAGATGATCACGTTGTCCTTGCGGCCAGAGACGCGCACCACCCCGTCGACCACCGTCCCGGTGTCCCCCGTGCGGTACCAGCGCCCATCGACCTCGGTGTGGAAGCGCTCGGCGGTCAGCTCGTCGTCGCCGAGGTAGCCCTCGGCCAGCGTCGGCCCCGAGAGCTCGATCTCGCCGCCCACCATGCGCGCCGTCGTCCGCCCGATCGGCACGCCGTCGTAGACGCAGCCGCCCGCCGTCTCGCTCGAGCCGTACGTGCGCACCACCCGGATCCCCAGCCCGCTCGCGCGCTCCCCCAGCAGCTCAGGCAGCGCCTGCCCACCCACGAGCACCGCGTCGAAGCGGGCCACGGCCGAGCGGATGCGGGCGTCGGCCTCGGCCGCCTCCACGAGCCGCAGCAGCTGGGCGGGCACGAGCGACGTGAAGCGCAGGGGGGCGTCGAGCTGAGCGGCGAGGTCGACGAACGTCTCGACGGAGAAGTGACCTCGCGGGTGGATGACCGGCCTCGTCGACGCCACGATCGAGCGCACGAGCACCTGCACCCCCGCGATGTAGTGCGTCGGCAGGGCGAGCAGCCACTGCCCCGGGCCGCCGAGCGCGGCCTCGGTGGCCCCGGCCGACGCCAGCAGCGCATCAGAGCTCAGCGCCACCCGCTTCGGCTCCCCCGACGACCCCGACGTCTCGATCACCACCGACACCCGCTTAGCCACCTCCCCCGGCAGCCCCACCCCGCGCCCGCCCCCATGGACGTCGCCCTCCCGGACACCGCCCCCACGACCCACCACGCGCTCGTCACCCGCGCTGCGCGCACGATCTGCCCCGCGGTTATTGGCCGCACCACGCCCGCCAGCTGCCGGAACGTCGGCCACCGCGGTGCTCGTCGATCCGCTTGCGGGATCGCTCGGCTGGTCTCGCGGTGGGGTCACGGAAGCATCGCGCGGAAGGATCGCCGAGCCGTCATTCGCCAGCGCGCGCCGGAGCTCACGCTCGACCACACCGGGGTCAGACCCGTCGATGACCTCGAGCCGCCGGCTCACGACCGCACCGCCCCAGCCACCGCCGGCGCTGCGGCGGGCGCCACCCGCACGCGCACCATCGCACCTACGGCGACCGGTGCCACCGGCATCGCCGCGACCGCCATCACCGCTGGGGTGGGCATCAGAAGTGGTAGGGGAAGGACGACCAGTCGGGGTCGCGCTTCTCGAGGAAGGAGTCGCGGCCCTCCACGGCCTCGTCGCTCGCGTAGGCCAGGCGGGTGGCCTCGCCCGCGAAGATCTGCTGCCCCACGAGCCCGTCGTCGACCGCATTGAACGCGTACTTGAGCATGCGGATGGCCGTCGGCGACTTGCCGAGCACGATGCGCGCCCAGGCGAGCGCCTCGGTCTCGAGCTCGGCGTGCGGCACCACCTTGTTGACCGCCCCCATCTCGTAGGCCCGCTGCGCGCTGTACTCCTCGGCGAGGAAGAAGACCTCGCGCGCGAACTTCTGCCCGATCTGCTTCGCGTAGTAGGCGCTGCCGTAGCCGGCGTCGAACGACCCCACATCCGCATCCGTCTGCTTGAACCGGCCGTGCTCGGCCGACGCGATGGTGAGGTCGCAGATGGCGTGCAGCGAGTGCCCGCCCCCGGCCGCCCACCCGGGCACCACCGCGATGACGACCTTGGGCATGAAGCGGATGAGCCGCTGCACCTCGAGGATGTGCAGCCGCCCGGCCCGCGCCGTGTCGATGCCGGCCGCCGTCTCCTCGTCGGAGTACTTGTAGCCGTCTCGACCCCGGATGCGCTGGTCACCCCCGCTGCAGAACGCCCACCCGCCGTCGCGCGGGCTCGGCCCGTTTCCCGTGAGCAGCACCGCCCCGACGCGCGGGTTCTGCCGCGCATCGTCGAGCGCGGCGTAGAGCTCGTCGACCGTCTTGGGCCGGAAGGCATTGCGCACCTCGGGCCGGTCGAAGGCGATGCGCGCCACCTGGCTCGCGTGGTCGAGGTGGTAGGTGATGTCGGTGAACCCCTCGGAACCCGGCGCCACGACCCACTCGGCCGGGTCGAAGATGTCGGAGACGGTGGTGCGATCGCTCATGCTGCAAGGGTACGCGCCCCACAGGGAAGCCCCCATGGCCGAGCGGGATTGTGGATGGATGTGCGCGGGGCGACACTTGTGGAGTGCAGGACGACGAACGCGACACCGACGTGACCACCACCGCCGACGATCGCGACACCGACACCCCCCTCCCCCCGCTCGCCGACCTGCTCGACCGCCTGCACGTGGTGGCACTCCCCCTGCACACCCGCTTCCGCGGCCAGACCGTGCGCGAGATCGCCCTGTTCGA
This sequence comes from Herbiconiux liukaitaii, assembly GCF_041927495.1. Classification (NCBI taxonomy): domain Bacteria; kingdom Bacillati; phylum Actinomycetota; class Actinomycetes; order Micrococcales; family Microbacteriaceae; genus Herbiconiux; species Herbiconiux liukaitaii. The sequence goes on from NZ_JBHFHG010000007.1 coordinate 280,924, forward strand.
GGGGTCGGAGGGCTGGACCGAGTTCTCCCCCTTCCCCGAATACGCAGACGAGGAAGCCGCCGCCTGGCTCCGCGCAGCACTGGAGTTCGGCTGGTCGACGCCTCCGGCACCGATCCGCACGAGCATCCCGGTGAACGCCACGCTCCCCGCCGTCGCCGCCCACGACGTGGAGCGCGTTCTCGCCCACTACGACGGCTGCCGCACCGTGAAGGTCAAGGTCGCCGAGAGCGGCCAGACCCTCGACGACGACGTGCAGCGCATCGCCCGCGTGCGCGAGCTGCTGGGGCCGGAGGGTCGCATCCGCCTCGACGCCAACGGCGGCTGGAACCTCGACGAGGCCGAGCACGCCGTGCACCGCCTCGCCGAGTTCGACCTCGAGTACCTCGAGCAGCCGTGCGCGAGCGTGGAGGAGCTCGCCGAGCTGCGCCGCCGCACGAAGTACCTCGGCATCCCGGTGGCGGCCGACGAGAGCGTGCGCAAGGCCGAGGATCCGCTCGCGGTCGCCCGCGCGGGCGCCGCCGACCTCCTCGTGGTGAAGGCGCAACCGCTCGGAGGCATCCGACGGGCGCTCGACGTGGTGGCCGAGGCGGGCCTCCCCGCCGTGATCTCGTCTGCCCTCGAGAGCTCGATCGGCATCGCGATGGGCGCGCACCTCGCCGCGGCGCTACCCGAGCTGCCCTACGACTGCGGGCTCGCCACCGTCGACCTCTTCGAGGCAGACGTCGTGAGCGCCGAGCGCAGCCTGCGGCCCCGCGGCGGCAGCATCCCGGTCGAGCGCGTCACGCCCGACCCCGCCCTCCTGGCGGCCCAGAGCGCCGACCCCAACCGCGACACGTGGTGGCGCGCCCGCATCACCCGCGTGCACGCCCTCCTCTGACGCGAGCACTGCGGACACAGAGCCGAAAGGGGCGGTCTACAGCCCCGAGTAGGCGTGCAGGCCCTTGAAGAACACGTTCACCACACCGAAGTTGAACAGCACGGCCGCGAAACCCACGATCGCCAGCCACGCCGACCGCGACCCGCGCCACCCGCGTGTGGCCCGCGCGTGGATGTAGCCCGCGTAGATGGTCCAGATGATGAAGGTCCAGACCTCCTTGGTGTCCCAGCCCCAGTACCGGCCCCACGCGCGCTCGGCCCAGATGGCACCGGCGATGAGCGTGAAGGTCCAGAACACGAAGCCCACGATGTTCACCCGGTAGGCGAGCCGCTCGAGGGTGTCGGCGTCGGGCAGCGTGCGCAGGAAACGCAGTCGCAGCGCGCTGCCGAGCCGCCCCATGGCGTCGCCCTTCGTCTGCAGCAGCTGCACGATCGAGAGCGCACCACCGAGAGCGAAGAACGCCGTACCCAGGATGGCCACGAGCACGTGGATGACGAGCCACGCCGACTGCAGTGCAGGCGGCAACGGCGAGATCGCCACGTAGTAGTTGATGGTCGAGACGCCGAGCAGCACGAGCACCAGGCCCGTCACGAAGGTGCCGAGGAACCGCAGGTCTTCGCGCAGGAGCAGCACGAGGAACACCGCCACGATGAGCACGGTGCCCGTGATGGAGAACTCGTACATGTTGGCCCACGGCACCCGGGCGGCCGCGATGCCGCGCAGCACGACGGCGACGAGCTGGATGACGAACGCGAGCACCGTGAACACCACGCCGAGCCGCAGCGCGAGCGACCGACGACCGGAGGAGTCGCGCCCCTCGAGCGACAGCAGCGACGAGTCGGCGTCACCCGCACCGGCACCGGCACCGGACGCACCGGCTCCGGAGGCGCCCACACCCCCGGCCCCCACCGCCACAGGCACCTCGGCCACGACGGCCTTCTTCACCGTCGACGACCGACGCGCCAGGTCGAGCGTGAACGCGATGAAGGCCAGCGCGTACACCCCCATGGCCGAGTAGATCAGGATGAGGGAGAGATCATCGAGCGTTTGCGTCACAGGAAGAGCCTAAGCCTTGATTTCGGGGGTGGTGGAGGGATCCGACGAGCTCGCAGCCGACGGGAACTGCGCGGCATGCCGTGACGCGAGCGTGGCCACGGCCTCGTCGAGCCGGGGGTCGTCGCCGCGGGCGAGTCCGGCGTACTCGACCTGCACGGTGCCGTCGGCCCGCGAGGTCGCCTTCACCCACAGCCGGCGCCGCGGGATGAACAGCGACGTCAGCAGCCCCGCGAGCACCAGGATGGCGAACAGCAGCACCCACCCCTGCGTGGCGTCGTGGTGCACGTCGAACGAGGCGAACCTCTTGACCTCGTCGAGGCTCACCGTGCCGAGCCCGTTCGGCAGGTCGGCGGTCTGGCCTGGTGCGAGCTCAATGGAGTCGACCCCGGTCGATCCGCCCGTGAGCTGGTTCATCGAGTCGGTGTCGAGCGAGTAGACGGATGCGGGCACACCCTCGTCGAGGCCCAGATCGCCGTCGTACACGTTGAGCGTGAGCACCGGGTACTCGAGTGACGGGAAGGAGGAGTAGTAGGCGCCCGTGCTCGACTCGGCCTGCGTGGGGTAGAAGAACCCGATGAGCCCGACCTGCTCGTCGAGGCCGTCCGGCACCTTGATGACGCCGAGCGAGGTGAGGTTGGAGTCCTGGGGCAGGAACGGAACGGCATCCGTGAACACCACCTCGCCCTGCGGATCGCGCACCGTGATGGTGGGCGCGTAGCCGTTGCCCAGCAGGAAGACGTCGGTGCCGCCGATCTTGAGCGGTTCGTTGACCTTGATGGCGGCCTCGGACTCCTGGCCGTCCTCCGACGTCGTCACCGAGGCCGTGTAATCGAGCGGCTGGCCGAAGGCGTTGTTCGGCTGGGTCTCGTAGGTGGCGTCGAACTGGTCGAGGGTGATGGAGTACGGATCGAGTCCGCTGTCGTCGAAGAAGCGGCCGGGATTGAAGGAGTCGTAGGCGAGGAGGGTGTTGACGAAGGTCTGCCCCTCCACGATCACGCGCTGCCCGCTGTAGCCGAAGCCGCCGCCGATGCCCACCGCGAGGAGGATGCCGACGAGCGCGGAGTGGAACACGAGGTTTCCGGTCTCGCGCATGTAGCCGCGCTCGGCCGAGACCGAGACGACCTCCTGGCCGGTGCGCTTGTCGACGTTCGTGAACACGACCGTGCGATAGCGCTGCCGCTTGAGCAGCGTCTTGGCCGAGTCGATGACGGAGGCGGCAGAGCTCCCCTCGACGTCGCGCGTCGTGAACCCCGCAAGGCGCGACAGGCGCGCCGGCGTGCGCGGGGGCTTGGCCCGCAGCGCGTCGAGGTGGTGCTTGGTGCGCGGGATGACGCAGCCGATGAGCGACACGAACAGCAGCAGGTAGATGGAGGAGAACCACACCGAGGTGTAGACGTCGAAGGCCTGCACCTGGTCGAGCACGGGAGCGAGGTCGGGGTTGTCGACGAAGTACTGGGTGACGCCGTTCGGATCCGCGGCCCGCTGCGGCACGAGCGATCCGGGCACGGCGGCGAGTGCGAGGAGCAGGAGCAGGAACAGCGCCGTGCGCATGCTCGTGAGCTGCCGCCAGAACCAGCGCAGCCAGCCCACGGGTCCGAGCCGGGGCTGCACGACCTCGGCGGAGTCGTAGTGATCAGATGGGCGTGACAAAACCGGTGATCACCGCCTGCAGCTCGTAGATCCAGAGGGTCCAGAGGCCGGTGACCATGAGCACTCCGATCACGACGAGCATCACGCCGCCGATGATGTTGATGGCGCGGATATGCCGCTTGAGGAATGCGACGGATCCCGCGACCCATTCGAAGCCGAGAGCCACGAGCACGAACGGCACGCCGAGCCCGATGCAGTAGAAGAGGCCGAGCAGCACGGAGCTCCACGCGGAGCCGCTCGTGAGGCCGAGAGCCTGGATGGCGCTGAGCGTCGGGCCGATGCACGGGGTCCAGCCGAGCCCGAACACGATGCCCAGCAGGGGTGCGCCCACGAGGCCCGTCGCGGGCCGCCAGCTCGGCTTGAACGTGCGCTGCAGAAAGCTGAACTGGCCGATGAACACGAGACCGAGCACGATCACCACGGCGCCCATGACGCGGGTGATGGTGTCCTGCCACTGCAGCAGCCAGAAGCCGAGGGTGCCGAACACGGCCGAGTAGGCGAGGAAGATGAGCGAGAAGCCCAGGATGAAGAGGGCCACGCCGAGCAGCATGCGCCGACGACCGGCTCGCCTGGCGGATCTCTCGCTCGCGGCGGCGTCGGCGGTGCCTGCGATACCGGCGGCGCCGGATCCGGCACGACTGCCCACCGATGCGCGCCCCGCCTCGGAGATGCCGCCCACGTAGCCGAGGTATCCGGGCACGAGTGGCAGCACGCACGGCGACGCGAACGACACGAGCCCCGCGAGCAGGGCTACCGGAACGGCGAGCAGCAGCTGACCGCTCAGCACGATCTCGGCGAAGGGATTGTCCACTGTCAGTCGGCTTCGGCCGGTGCGGTGGGCTCAGCCGGTTCGGTGGGCTCGCCCGTCGACCCGGAATCGGTCGACCCGGAGTCGCTGGAATCCGCGCCATCCGCACCATCCGGCAGATTCGACTCGATGAGCGTCTCGAGGATCGACGCATCCTTGACCTGACCCAGGATGCGAGCGGCGACCCGACCCTCGGTGTCGAGGATGAGGGTGGTCGGCACGGCGTTGGCCGCGGCCTTGCCCGCGAAGGCCAGCTGCATCGCGCCGTCGGTGTCGACCACCGACGGGTAGGTGATGTCGAACGTCTTCGAGAACGAGGCGGCAGTGGAGGCCTGGTCGCGCACGTTCACCCCGAGGAACGAGGCCCCACGGCCGGCGAACTCGGCGTTGGCCTCCTCGAGCAGAGGTGCCTCGGCACGGCACGGCGCGCATCCGGCGTACCAGAAGTTGAGCACGAGCACCTGGCCTGCGTAGTCGTCGGAGGAGACCTGCTCACCCGACTCGTCGACGCCCTCGAAGGCGATCGGATCGGTGCGCTCCGACTCGGCGAACTCGGTCACGACCCCGTCGCCCGAGATGTAGCCCTTGTTGCTGCCCTCGCGGTACTGCTCGGCGAGCGGATCGTTCGAGCACCCGGCGAGCACGAGGGCCGTGGCGGCCAGCGTCGCCGCCAGTGCCACGCGGATCCCGCGCGAACGCATGCGCATGCCGGTCACACCGCCCCGACGTCGAGCGCCGTGGCCGCGAGCGGTGCGCCGGGGTCGGAGTAGCCGACCTCCACGAAGCGGCCGTCGCGGCGTTCGAACGTGGTGATGCTCGAGAGGGCGCAGCGGCGCTTGCGCGGGTCGTGCGGCAGGCGCTCCCCCACGATCGTGCGGTGCGCCATCCAGATCGGGAGCTGGTGGCTGACCATGATGACGTCCCCGTGATCCTCATCGCCCTCAGCGGCGGCGGAAGCGGCTGCGACGTCGAAGGCGGCGTTCATGGCCGCGAGCATGCGCGCGGAGACGCTCGAGAACGCCTCGCCCCATGCCGGCTTCCACGGGTTGTAGAGGTAGCGCCACATACGCGGATCCCGGAGCGCCCCGCCCTTGCCCTTCATGCGGCGACCCTCGAACGCGTTCGTGGGCTCGATGATCCGCTCCTCGATGCGCGGCGAGAGCTCGAAGGCCTGCGCGATCGGCTGACCCGATTCGCGCGCCCGCTGCAGAGGAGATGTGTAGAGCGCGCTCACCGGGCGGTTGCGGGCGAGGAGGTCGTCGGCGGCCGCTCCGGCCATGCGGTGCCCGAGCTCGGAGAGGCCGAAGTTCGGCAGGCGCCCGTAGAGCACTTCGTCGGGGTTGAAGACTTCACCGTGACGGACGAGATGGAGCTGGGCGGCGGGCACCCATCCAGTCTACGATCGCGGTCGCCGTGTAACCGCCGAGAACGGGATCATGTAGCTCAGCTACACGAGACGTGTAGAACTCCGTGATTGTGCTGAACAGTCATAGCAGCTGCAATAGAGAGGAAGAAAGGCACCGACCATGACCATCATCACCCTCTCCGCTTTCGCCCTCGTCTCCGTCGCCGGCATCGCAGCGACCATCCGCGCCATCGGCATCGACGGCTACCACCGTCTGCCCACCCGCCGGGTCTGAGCCAACCGAGTCTGAGCTCACCGGCCGCCGGGCACGCCAGGCCCTCGGGGCACGGCGCGCCCGCCCGGTAGACTCCTCTACCGTGACTGAACCCCGCTCCCGCACCCTCGTCAAGAACCTCTCCGCCCTCGAAGCCGGCCCCGTCGTCGTCTCGGGCTGGGTCGACACCGTTCGCGACCAGAAGAAGGTGCAGTTCGTCGTGTTGCGCGACGAGTCCGGGGCCGTGCAGCTCGTGAACCCGCGCACCGACGAGACCGAGGCGATCTCCGAGACGATCTCGAGCCTCGCGCAGGGCTCCTTCATCACGGTGGCCGGCGAACTCAAGCACGACGAGCGCGTGAAGCTCGGCGGCATCGAGGTCAAGCTCACCGCCCTCGAGGTCGTGACCGCGGCCATCCCCGAGACGCCGATCGCGCCCGACTCCGGTGTCGACAAGCGCATGGACTGGCGCTTCCTCGACCTGCGCCGCCCCGAGCAGAACCTCGTGTTCCGCGTGCAGACCACGCTCGAGCACGCCTGGCGCACCTACTGGGTCGAGCACGACTTCATCGAGATCCACACCCCCAAGCTCATGGCCTCGGCCAGCGAGTCGCGCGCCGAGCTCTTCGAGGTCGACTACTTCGAGGGCAAGGCCTACCTCGCGCAGAGCCCGCAGTTCTTCAAGCAGATGGCGCAGCCGGCCGGCTTTGGCAAGGTCTTCGAGGTCGGGCCCGCGTTCCGCGCCGACCCCTCGTTCACGAGCCGTCACGCCACCGAGTTCACGAGTGTCGACGCCGAGATCTCCTGGATCGACTCGCACGAAGACGTCATGCAGCTGCACGAGGAGCTCATGGTCGCCGGTCTCCGCGCGGTCAAGGAGAAGCACGGCGCGGAGATCAAGGCTCTCTTCGACGTCGACGTCGAGGTGCCCACCCAGCCGTTCCCGCGCATCCCGCTCGCCGAGGCGAAGCAGATCGTGGCCGACCGCGGGTACGTCGTGCCGCGCGAGGACGACGACATGGACCCGGAGGGCGAGCGCCAGATCGCCGCCTACGTCAAGGAGACGTTCGGGCACGACTTCGTGTTCCTCACCGACTACGCCTCGAGCATCCGGCCGTTCTACCACATGCGCCACGAGGGCGACGCGGGGCTCACGAACAGCTACGACCTCATCTACAACGGCGTCGAGATCTCGACCGGTGCCCAGCGCGAGCACCGCGTGGAGGTGCTCATCGAGCAGGCGCGCGAGAAGGGGCTCGACCCCGAGGAGCTCGACTTCTACCTCGACTTCTTCCGCTACGGCGTGCCGCCGCACGGCGGGTTCGGCATGGGGCTCTCGCGGGTGCTCATGCTCATGCTGCACCAGACCAACCTGCGCGAGGTCGTCTACCTGTTCCGCGGGCCGACGCGCCTCACCCCGTAGCCCCGGTAAGTAACAGAATGAAGAGGACCGACCCCGTATAGGGCGTCGGTCCTCTTCATTTCTGTAGTTATCGGGCCACGACGTCAGATCTCGATGTCGACCGAGGCGCGATCGGAGACCCGCGCGGCCACCACCGGCGCCGCCGCCACATGCTCCGGATGCGTCTGGTAGGCATCGAGATCGGCGAGCGTCTCGTAGTCGGCCACGAGCACGACATCCCAGTTCTTCTCGAAGTACGCCATGTTCGCGCCCACGTTCAGCGCCTTCACCGAGGGCACGGTGTCGCGGAGGGCCGAGAGCACCCGCACGATCTCGGCCGCATCGGCGGCCTTCTGGTCGGGATCGGTGGCGGCGAGCTTCCAGGCGACGATGTGGCGGATCATGCGGAGGCCTCCAGCAGGGCGGTTCGGAGACGGGCCTCATCGACCCGCCAGATGGTGTGCACGCGGCCGTCGATCATGACGACCGGGATCTCCTCGGCGAACTCGTCCATGAGGGCGGGGTTCTCGAGGATCGACAGCTCCGTGATCTCGACCGAGACGGCGTCGCCGAGGTCGGCGATCACTCCGCTCACCACCGCGCGGGCGTCATCGCACAGGTGGCAACCCGGCTTGCCGATGAGGGCGAGGGCGACGGGCGTGGGCACGCTGCCAGCCTAGCGAGCCGGCCGCTCAGAGCGTGAAGTCGGGCTTGACCGTCCAGGCCGTCGTCGCCTCGAGGCGCGAGAGCAGCGCGAGCGCGCTCATCGCGGCGTGGTCGAAGCTCAGCGTGGAGTACACGTCGAGCGCGAGCGGCGGTGGCTCACCGAACCTGGGGATCTCGATCTCCACCCGCGCCCCGCCCTCGAGCTCGATGAACGGATGCACCGTGCGAGCCCCCGACACCGGCCGGTCGACCGCGAGGGACACGATCGCGAGCGCGTCGAGCTTGGTCACCGCATCGCGGACGACCAGGGTGGCGCAGAACTCGGGAGATGCCATAGAGAGATCGTGCGCCGGCAAAGCAAAAAGCGCCAGGTCGGAACCTGGCGCTCTGCTCGCGTAGCGCGCGAGACGTGAGTCTGGCGCTACTTCTTGTTGCGACGCTGGTGGCGAGTCTTGCGAAGCAGCTTGCGGTGCTTCTTCTTCGCCATGCGCTTGCGACGCTTCTTGATTACAGAACCCACACAAACCTCACACGTATCAGGGAAGACCGCGCAGTTCCGGCGGTCAGAAGGCTGAAGAGCCTCGGAGAAGTGTAGCAGGCCGCGTCAGGCCGAATCGGCGATGTGCTTGCTGACGGCGGAGGCCACGGCGGATTCGGGCACCCGGAAGGATCGGCCGAAGCGGATGGCGGGCAGCTCACCGGCATGCACGAGGCGGTAGACCGTCATCTTCGAGACACGCATCATCTCGGCCACCTCGGCGACGGTGAGGAAGCGCACGTCGTCGAGGTCTTGGGTCATGGCGAAACTATAGGGCCCAGGCACCCTCAGCGGCAACAGCAGTCACTCAGGTCACATCGATGAACCGCACACGAAACCGGTGCGGAGCGCCCCCGGTGCGTGGTGGAGCGAGCTCAGCGGCGGAGCTTCGACACCAGGTCGTCGGCCACGGTCTTCACGGCGTACGAGGTGGCGGCGGCGCGGCGACCCACGTTCTGGCCGAACGCGGCGGCAGCCGACTTGACGGCATCCGAGGCGTTGTCCCAGAGCTCGTCCTCCTCCGCCGTGTCGAAATCGGCCGAGAGGAAGGGGATGAGCCAGTCCTCCACATCCTCGAGCGGCGACACGTCGATCTTGTAGAAGCGGTGCTGGCCCTCCTCGCGGACCGCCACGAGACCGTTGTCGCGCAGCACCTTGAGGTGCTTCGACACGGTCGGCTGGCTCAGCTCCAGCTGCGCCACGAGCTCGGAGACGCTGAACTCGCCGTCACCCGCTCCGGAGGCGCTCACCTGGTCGGTGGAGACGTACCTCTCGAGCAGCAGCGACAGGAGCTGGCGCCGTGTGGGGTCGGCGATCACGGAGAAGATGTCGGCCATTCCCCAAGGGTAGTGGGGTGGCCCCTCATCCGCGCCACCTCCGGGTAGCATTGCAGCGTTCACCGAGGGCGGCCGACTGGCGGCGCCGATGCCCGGCCGAAGCGAGGAACTGGGATGAGCATCCGCAGCACCGTCGTCGGCCGCAACCCCTTCAATCGCAGCCGCACCTGGGCGGGGCGGGTGCGCCAGGGCATGCGCGAGTTCTCGGAGAAGTCGCCGTCCCGGTTCGCGATCCTCATCTTCGCGAGCCTCATCGTGATCTTCACGATCCTCTTCTCGCTGCCGGTCTCGAGCGCCTCCGGCAAGGCCACGGGTTTCGCCGACGCCCTCTTCACAGCGGTCTCGGTCATCTGCGTCACGGGGCTCTCCACCGTCGACATGGCCACGCACTGGTCGGTCTTCGGGCACGTCGTCGTCTACATCGGCGTGCAGATCGGAGCCCTCGGCGTGCTCACCCTGGCGAGCATCCTCGGGCTCGTCATCTCCCGCCGGCTCGGGCTGCGCGCCCGCCTCATCGCGGCGAGCGACACCAACCCGCTCCGCATGCACCACGGCCCCGTCGCCGAGGGTCAGGCCGTGCGGCTCGGCGAGATCGGCTCGCTGCTCGCGACCGTGGCCATCAGCGCCCTCGTGATCGAGCTCGTGATCGCGGCACTGCTGCTGCCCCGCATGCTCATCGACGGCATCGAGCTGGGCGAGGCGGTCTGGCACAGCCTCTACTACTCGGCCATGGCCTTCACGAACACGGGCTTCGCGCCCAACGCCGAGGGGCTCACGCCGTTCGCCGACGACTACTTCTTCCTCGGCATCCTCATGGTCGGCGTCTTCCTCGGCGCCATCGGCTTCCCCGTGATCTACGCGCTCGCCCGCAGCCTCGGCGCGTGGCGCAAGCGCACGAAGGGGCACGGGCCCGAGATGCGCGTGCGCTGGTCGGTGCACGTCAAGCTCACCCTCGTGACGAGTGCGCTGCTGATCGTGGCGGGAGCCGCGCTCTACATCATCCTCGAGTTCGACAATCCCGAGACCTTCGGAACGCTCGACGCCGCCGACACCGTGTTCCAGAGCTTCTTCCTCTCGGTCATGACGCGTTCCGGCGGCTTCTCCACCATCGACATCGCCGACCTCAACGGGTCGAGTCTGCTCGTGACCGACATGCTCATGTTCATCGGAGGCGGATCGGCGTCGACAGCGGGCGGCATCAAGGTCACGACCCTGGCCGTGCTGTTCCTCGCGGCCTTCGCCGAGGCGCGCGGTGTGCAGGACATGGAGTCGTTCGGTCGCCGCATCCCGGGCGACGTGCTGCGGCTCGGTGTCTCGGTGGTGCTGTGGGGGGCCACGACCGTGGCGGTCTCGAGCGTGCTCATCCTGCAGATCTCGAAGGCGCCGCTCGACTTCGTGCTGTTCGACGTGATCTCGGCGTTCGCAACCTCGGGGCTCACCACGGGGCTCACGGCGTCGTTGCCGGATGAGGGCGTCTACATCATGGCGGCCACCATGTTCATGGGCCGCGTTGGTACTGTGACTCTTGCCGCCGCCCTGGCAGCGAGCCAGCGGCAGCAGCTGTACAAGCGCCCGGAAGAGAGGCCCATCGTTGGTTGATCGCATCAAGCACGACGCACCCGTGCTCGTCATCGGCCTCGGCCGCTTCGGCGCGGCCACGGCGGGAGAGCTCGATCGGCTCGGTCGGGAGGTCCTCGCCATCGACGAGGACGAGCGTCTCGTGCAGAAATGGTCGGAGCGTGTGACGCACACCGTGCAGGCGGATGCGAAGAACGTCGAGGCGCTGCGGCAGATCGGTGCCGCCGACTTCCAGGTGGCTGTGGTGGCGGTGGGCTCCTCGATCGAGGCGTCGGTGCTCATCACGGCGAACCTCGTCGATCTGCGCATCCCGCAGATCTGGGCGAAGGCGATCTCGCGCTCGCACGGCAAGATCCTCGAGCGGATCGGCGCCAACCACGTCATCTACCCCGAGGCCGAGGCCGGCGAGCGGGTGGCGCACCTCGTGTCGGGGCGCATGCTCGACTTCATCGAGTTCGACGACGACTTCGCTCTCGTGAAGATGTATCCGCCGAAGCCGATCCGGGGGCTCAACCTCACGGAGTCGGGGGTGCGGTCGAAGTACCACGTGACCGTCGTGGGAGTGAAGAGCCCCGGCAAGCCGTTCACGTATGCGACGGAGACGACCGTGGTGTCGAATCACGATCTCATCATCGTGTCGGGCAAGTCGTCCGACATCGAGGTGTTCGCGGCGATCGGGAGCTAGCTGCGCGGGTGCGCTCGGCGCTCAGGTACTCAGGTGCCGAGCTCGCTCAGCTGCCGAGCTTGCTCAGCTCACCGAAGAGGCCGAGGGCGATGGCGGCGTCTCGGGCGATGAGGAAGCCCACGATGCCGACGATCCAGGCGGTGGTGGAGGCGGCGTGCTTCGTCATCCACGCGCTGAGGCGGGAGAGCACGGGTTCCACGGCGCGGGCCGCCACGATGCGTGCGGTCAGCAGAACGAGTGCGGGCAGGATCATGACGGCGCAGTAAGCGGCGAGGAGCACACCCGCGGTGGGCCAGGTGAGGCCCGAGGTGCTGATGAGGCCGATGCCGGCGAGGTAGGGGATCATGCTGCCGACCTCGATGGCGGCCGCGGCGAGCGCGAGCCCCATGAGGCTGAGCAGCCCGGCGGCGGGCGCGACGGCGACCCGCGATGGCGCACCCGCGGGCATCTCCTCGCTCGTGCCCATGGCGCGCTCGCGCCAGCGGTGCACGCGACCCGGCTCGGCGCCCGAGGCGCGGGCGCGGCGCTTCGGTGAGTCGATGCCGAAGCTCAGCACGAGCAGCCCCACGCCCAGCACGAGCTGCACCCCGCGCACCACGGGACTCTCGAGCAGCGACTCCACCTCGCCGCCGAGCGCCCCGGTGAGCGCTCGCGCCCCGGTGAGCAGGGCGATCCCGACCCCCAGATAGAACACGCCGACCGTGCCGAGGAACACGATCACGCGGCCGGGCCGGATGCGACCGGGGGCCATCATGAGCCAGATCGGGATGAGCAGGGTGCCGAAGCTGGTGCTGTCGATGAGGGCCAGGACGGCGAGGGATCCGAGGAGTTCGATGCTCATGCACCCAGGCTCGCGCCACCCGGGCCCGCTGTCGTCGGCCGAACGAAGCATCTCCCACACCGGCATGCCATCGCCGATCGCCCCGGACGGCACCTCCTCCATCCTTCGGAGGATGCGCCCCGGCAGGCCCTGTGATGGGATGGCGGACATGACCCCCCGGAGCGAGCCCCCCACCCCGCCCGGCGGCACCCCCACCCCACCCGACGGCCCCACCGCCCCGCCCGGCATCCCCACCCCACGCGACGCATCCACCACCCCGCCCGGCGGATCCGCCTCTTCCAGTGCGACCGCGGAGGCGCGGGGGGTCGGGGCGCGGGGGGAGGATGCGCTGGCGGCAGGGGTCGTGTTCGCGCTCGGGGTGCTGCTGGTCGCGCTCGGTTCGAGCGGGGTGTGGTCGGATGCGCCGCGCTGGCTCGGCGACGACGTCTCGCCCTGGGTGCACCTCGTGCCGCTCGCGGTGGGCTGCGGGGCGATGCTCCTCAAGCGGCGGCGGCCGATCTCGATGCTGCTCGTGGGCGTCGCCGCCGTGGTGGTCGACTGGGGGCTCGGCGGCAGCGTCGCCATGATCGTGGTGCTGTTCGACCTCCTCTACGCCGCGACCGCCTACACGACGGAGTGTCGGCGCCGGTTCGTGGTGCGGGGAGCCGTGGCGGCCGTGGTGGCGGTGGGCGTGGTGCCCCTCCTCCTCGGAGCCTCGCTGCAGGTCGCGGTGCTGCTCGCGCTGCAGACGGTCGCACTGCTGCTCGTGCCCGTGTGGTGGGCGCTCAACGTGGTGCAGAAGGGCGAGCTCGCCGAGCTGGCCGCCCGCGCCGCCGAGTTCGAACGCGAGCGGGCCGATCTCGAACGGGATCGCGCCGACGCCCTCGAGCGCGTGGCCGCCGCCGACCGCGACGACGCCGTGCGCGCAGAACGGGCACGCATGGCGCGCGACCTCCACGACACGATCGCGGGGCAGCTCTCGGTCATCGCCATCCGCGCCGAGGCGAGTCTCGCGCATCCCGCCGACGCCGAGCGCGACCGCGAGAGCCTCGCCGTGGTGCGGGAGTCGGCCGTGCGATCGCTCGGGGAGATGCGTCAGATGATCGGGCTGCTGCGCGACGGCGACGCCGATCCGCTCGCCACAGCACCCGGGCTCGAGCGCCTCGGCGAGCTCGCGGAGGCGTCGCGGCGAGCGGGGATCGACGTGCGGGTCGACCCGCCCTGGTCGTTCGCCAGGGTGGGGCCGCCGACCGCGGTCGAGCAGGCGGCGTACCGCATCGTGCAGGAGTCGATCGTGAACGCGGGCAAGCACGCCACCGGCCTGCCCGTGACCGTCGCCCTCCGCGACGACCCCGCCGGCGAGCGCCTCGTGGTGGAGTCCCGCAACCCACTCGCCCCGCACCCCGAAGCGGGTGGCAGGGCAGGGGTCGCGGCGACCGGGCGATCCCGGGGCGGCGGGCTCGGGATCGTGACCATGCGCGAGAGGACTCTGGCGCTCGGCGGCGTCTTCATGGCCGGGCCGTCCGAGGGCGAGTGGATCGTGCACGCCGAGTTCCCCACCCGCACCCTCGGAGGTCGCGCGTGATCGGGGTGCTGCTCGTCGACGATCACGCGATGATCCGCGGCGGATTGCGGATGATGCTCGAGACGGCCGGCGACATCGCCGTCGTGGGCGAGGCGGGAGACGGCGAGGAGGGCGTGCGACTCGCGCGAGACCTGCGGCCCGACGTCGTGCTCATGGACGTGCGGATGCCCGGCACCGACGGCATCGAGGCCACCCGCCGAATCGTGGCGGAGGGGCTCGCCGAGGTGATCGTGCTCACCACCTTCGACCTCGACGAGTACGTGTTCGGGGCGATCCGGGCGGGGGCGGCGGGCTTCCTCGTGAAGACCTCGGATGCGGCGACGGTCATCGCGGCGGTGCAGCGGGCGGCCGTCGGCGAGGGGATGCTCTCGCCCGAGGTGACCCGCCGCGTGCTCCGCGCAGCCGCCACCGCTGCCGCCGTGGATGCGGCCGTGGCCGTGGCCCCTGCCCCCGAAGTGCCTACAGCCGACCGGCGGCCCGCCGACACGCTGCCACCCGACGCGCGCCGCGCCGCGGTGGCACCGGCCCCGTTCGCCGACCTCACCGCTCGCGAGCGCGACGTGCTCGGCTGCCTCGCCGACGGCCTCAGCAATCAGGGCATCGCCGAGCGCCTCGTGATCGAGGAGACCACCGCCAAGACCCACGTGAGCCGCGTGCTCGCCAAGCTCGGCTGCTCCTCGCGACTGCAGGCCGCGATGCTCGCCCGCGACGCCCGCTTCGAACCCTGAGCCGCGCCCCATCCCCAGACCGGCACGGCTCAGCCGGCGGCCAGTTCCCGGGCTCGGGCCAGGGCGGCGTCGGTGGCTCGGGCGAAGAGCTGCGGCAGCGCGGCCTCCTGCAGCACCGCGAGGGCGCGCTCGGTGGTGCCCTTCGGGCTCGTCACCTGCACCCGCAGCTCCGTGGGCGACTTGCCCGAGGCCACGAGCAGCTCGGTCGACCCCGCGAACGTGCCGTTCACGAGCTCGGCCGCCTGCGCCTCGGTGAACCCCTTCTGCACAGCAGCCTCGGTGAGCGCCTCTATCAACAGATACACGTAGGCGGGGCCCGAGCCGGAGATGGTGCTGAGAGCATCGAGCTGTGATTCCGGCACCTCCACCACAGTCCCCACCGTCTCGAAGAGCGACCGCACCAGGGCGAGCTCCTCCGCCGTCGAGCGCGTACCCGCCGAGAGTCCGGTGACCGCCTTTCCCACCACGGCCGGCGTGTTCGGCATCGAGCGGATGACGGCGACCGAGGCAGGCAGGTGCTCCTCGAAGGTCGCCACGGTCACGCCAGCGGCCACGCTCACCACCACCGCGCCCTCCTCCAACGTGTCGGCGATCTCGTCGAGCAGCGCCGGCACCATCGCGGGCTTCACGGCCACGAGCACGATTGCGGCTCCGGCCACCGCCTTGCGGTTGGCGTCGGGATCATCGTCGGTGGCCAGAGCGGTGACGCCCGGGGTGCCGTCGAGCTCGGCGGCGCGCGACGCCGAGCGGTTCGTCACTCGGATGCCACCCTCCACCGACACCGTCGGTGCGAGCAGTCCGCTGAGGATCGCGCGCCCCATGGAGCCGGCCCCCAGCAGTGCGATGGAGGGAAGTCGGACGATCTGGGAGGAGGGCGAAGCGAGGCTCATCCGTCCATCCTAGAATTGGCCTGGTCGGACCGACCGGGCCCGGCGCTCGACCGGCCTCCGGGCGGGCGGAGGAGACGGGCCGGCCAGACCGGCGCACCGGCAGGGAGGATGCTCGTGAGCGCATCGGGCGGCACCAGGGCGATCATCGCGGCACTGCTCGCGAACGTCGGCATCGCCATCGCGAAGTTCGTGGCCTACCTCATCTCGGGTTCGTCGTCGATGCTCGCCGAGAGCGTGCACTCGCTCGCCGACTCCGGCAACCAGCTGCTCCTGCTGCTCGGCGGTCGCAAGGCGAAGAAGAGGGCCGACAAGGAGCATCCGTTCGGCTACGGTCGCGAGCGCTACGTCTACGCCTTCGTGGTGTCGATCATCCTGTTCTCGGTCGGCGGTGTGTTCTCGATCTACGAGGGCATCGAGAAGATCGAGGATCCCCACCCCATCGAGGCGCCGTGGATCCCGATCGGCGTGCTCATCATCGCCATGGTGCTCGAGGGCCTCTCGCTGCGCACGGGTGTGAAGGAGTCGAACCACCACCGCGGAAAGCAGACCTGGGTGCAGTTCGTGCGCCGCGCGAAGGCCCCCGAGCTGCCCGTGGTGCTGCTCGAAGACACCGCGGCCCTGTGCGGTCTCGCGTTCGCGCTCGTGGGCGTGAGCCTCTCGGCCATCACGGGCAACGGCCTGTGGGACGGCATCGGAACCCTCTTCATCGGGGCCCTGCTGGTGCTCGTGGCGATCATCCTCGGCATCGAGACGAAGAGCCTGCTGGTGGGAGAGGGTGCGAGCGATGCGGATGAGGCCGCGATCGAAGGCGCCATCACGAGCACCGCCAAGGTCGATCGCCTCATCCACATCAAGACCCTCTACCTCGGGCCCGACGAGCTGATGGTCGCGGCCAAGATCGCGCTCGCCCCCGACTCGGAGCTGCGCGACGTGGCCGACACCATCAACGCGGTCGAGCGCAGCATACGCCAGGCGGTGCCCGTGGCCCGGGTCATCTACATCGAGCCGGACGTCTACGTGGAGCCGCTCGAAGTGGAGACGAGCACCTCGGCCATCGTCATCAAGAGCGCCGATTGACAAGCGCATCGGACCGCGACCCCGGACGCGAACCGGATCTCGAGGCCGGTCACGGATCGGCCGTCGAACCCGGCAGCGGATCGGGGCCCCGGGGCGGCAGCGGATCTGGGCTCGGGGCCGGTGGAGGATCGGGGCTCAGGGGCGGTAGTCGGTCGGGGCGGCGGGTCGCGGTGGTGCGGCATGCGGAGACAATCGGGCTCGGGAACTTGGGGCCCGTGCTCGAGGCGCGCGGCTACGGGATCGACGTCGTCGAGGTGCTCGAGAGCCACACCGCCGAGGATGTATCCGCCGCGCTCGAGCGGGCAGCCGGGGCCGACCTGGTGATCGTGCTCGGCTCCACGGCCGGCGTCTACGAGACCGACAGGCACGCGTTCATCGAGCCCGAGATCGCCTTCGTGCGGCAGCGGATCGCCGCCGAACGACCAACGCTCGGTGTGTGCTTCGGCGCGCAGCTCATCGCAGCGGCGCTCGGCGGCGAGGTGCAGCCCGGCCGTGCGCCCGAAGTGGGCTACCGCCTCGTGACGCCGACCGGTGCGGGCCTCGCCTCACCCGTGCGGCACGTGGCGGGCACGCCGATGGCGCAGTGGCACGGCGACACCTTCGAGCTGCCCGCTGCGGCCACGCTCCTGGCCTCGTCGGAGGCCTACGAGAACCAGGCGTTCGGGATCGGCGGGTGGTTGCTCGCGGTGCAGTTCCACCCCGAGCTCACGGATGCGATGCACGAGCAGTGGGTCGTCTCCGACGCCGCCTATCTCGAGCGCCACGGGATCGACCCCGCCACCCTCCGCACCGAGCGCGCGCAGCACGGCGCCGCGCTGCAGGAGGCCTCCGCCCGCCTCCTCGGCGAGTACCTCGACGGCCTCGCCCCCCGCTGAGCTCCCGCCGCACACCCGCACCTCCGCTTCATCGCGCCGGCACGCCCGCGCCACCGCACCGCCACGCCGCCGCACATCCGCTGCGCCGCTGCGGCGCTAGGACCGGTCGGCGCCTCGGAAGAAGGTCGTGAGGAGCTCGCTGCAGGCCTCGGCCTCGATGCCTGCGACCACCTCGACCCGGTGGTTGAGCCGCCGATCACGCAGCACGTCGTAGACGGAACCGGCCGCCCCCGCCTTCTCGTCCCAGGCGCCGAAGACCACACGGGGCACACGCGCGGCGAGGATGGCCCCCGCACACATGACGCACGGCTCGAGCGTGACCACGAGGGTGGCCCCCGAGAGGTGCCAGTCGCCGAGGGCCGCCGCCGCCTGACGGAGGGCGACGACCTCGGCGTGCGCGGTCGGATCCTGGTGCAGCTCCCGCTCGTTGCGGCCCACCCCGAGCACGGTGCCATCGCTCCCCACCACGATCGCGCCGACGGGCACGTCACCCCAGCTGAGGGCCCGGCGCGCTTCGGCGAGCGCGAGAGCCATCCACTCCTCGAGCACGGCGTCGGAGGGAAGAGGACCGAGCGGCACGACCGACCGCTCCCGAGTGGGTGCGAGATCTCGAGCCGACGAGTGATCCGAATCAGCAGAGCGATCCGGGGCGACCAAGTGATCCCGTGCAGCCGGGGCGACGTCGGCAGCTGCCCACCTCGCCGACTCTTCCGCCACGATCGCCCCCCTCCGCGTCCAGTAGATTGAGCCTATGCGAGTACACGTTGCCGATCACCCGCTCATCACGCACAAGCTCACGGTGCTGCGCGACAAGGCGACCCCGTCGCCCACGTTCCGCGCTCTCGCCGAAGAGCTCGTGACCCTCCTGGCCTACGAGGCCACCCGCAACGTGACCGTCGTGCCGGTGACGGTGCAGACGCCCGTCTCCGAGGCGCAGGGCGTGGCGATCGCCGAGCCGCGTCCGCTCGTGGTGCCCATCCTCCGTGCGGGGCTCGGCATGCTCGAGGGCATGGTCAAGCTCGTGCCGAGCGCCGAGGTCGGCTTCCTCGGCATGGTGCGCAACGAGGAGACCCTCGAGCCCACCACCTACGCCGAGCGCCTCCCCGACGACCTGAGCGACCGCCAGTGCTTCGTGCTCGACCCCATGCTCGCCACCGGTGGGTCGCTGAGCGCCGCGATCGAGTTCCTCTTCAAGCGCGGCGCCCAGGATGTCACCGCCATCTGCCTGCTCGGCGCCCCCGAGGGTGTCGCCGCCCTCGAGAAGGCCACCGCAGGCCGCGACGTCACGCTCGTACTAGGCGCCCTCGACGAGAAGCTCAACGAGAAGGGCTACATCGTGCCCGGCCTCGGAGACGCCGGAGACCGCTTGTACGGAACGGTCTGAGGCCTACGGCCGCAGACCGTTCCGCTCGCGCCGCCGCCTCTGCGGCGCGAGGCGACATGTTCGGGTGTGGTCGCTTCGCGGCCACGCCCTCACCCTGGGTCAGCGAGTACGGCCTGCAGCTTCGGGAATCGTCGGCGGTCCCTGCGGATGACCAGTGTCAGCGCCCAAGCGTCACGACAGCCTGACTACTCGTCAGTCGCCACCGGGTCAGCCACCGGCACCGCAGCCGCAGTATCCGAGTCAGAAGCGTCATCCTCCGGGTCGTCGGCCTCCCGCTTCCGCCGCAGCAGATCGACGAGCCCGATCGCCAGCGCCACGAGGATGAGCGCGAGCGTCACGAAGAACGCGTTGCGGAAGCCGTCGTGGTACACCTCGACGTTGTCCGAGTTGCCGGGCCCCTCGCTGTAGAGGGTCGAGAAGAAGATCGACGAGGCCGCCGCCACACCCACGGCGGTGCCGACCCGCTGACCCACCTGCGCCATCGACCCCGCCACGCCACCCTCGGTGACCGGGATCTCGGCGAGCGTGAGCGTCTGGTTCGGCGAGATCACGAAGCCGCCACCGGCTCCGGCCACCGCCATCGCACCCGCCATGAACCAGATCGAGTACTCGGCGGGCGGTAGCGTGGCCCCCAGCAGCACGAGCACGAAGCCCACGAACGCCACCACGAGCCCCATCACCACGAGTGAGCGCCCGTACTTCGCCACGAGCCGCCCGCCGATGAGCGCCGTGACCGCCGAGGTGAGGGCGAACGGGATGCTCACCATGCCCGCGAACACCGGCTCGTAGCCGAGACCCTCCTGCAGGAAGAGCGTCGTGAGCAGGAAGACCGCCGGGATCGCGGCGAAATAGGCGGCGGCGAGCAGCAGTCCGTTGCGGTACGAGCCGAGCTTGAAGAGCGCGAAGTGGATGGCGGGCGACTTGCCCGCGGCCTCGTAGCGCCGCTCCCACGCGATGAACAGCACGACGGCGACCGCGCATCCGACGAGCGACAGCCACCTCAGGGGGCTGTCATCCGGCCCGCCCGTGGTGAGCACGAACGGCAGCATGAACAAGAAGACCGAGGCGCCGAGCAGCACGATACCCACGAGGTCGAGGTTGCGCGCACCAGGCTGGTGCGGCTGCGTCTTCGGCAGCAGCCACAGGGCCAGCACGAGGGCGATGATGCCGAGGGGCACGTTCATCCAGAACAGCAGTCGCCACCCGTCGTCGGGCCCCCCGACGGCGATCAGCAGACCGCCAAGCGTGGGGCCGAAGGCGGTGGAGATGCCGATCGTGGCACCGAAGAGCCCGAACGCGCGGCCCCGCTCCTCCCCCTGGAAGAGCTGCTGCACGAGCCCCAGCACCTGGGGCATCTGCACACCGGCCGCGACCCCCTGCAGGATGCGGGCGATGAGCAGCGTCTCGATGTCGGGCGCGATGGCGCAGAATGCGCTCGCGAGGGTGAAGCCGCTGAGGCCCACGATGAACATGACCTTGCGCGAGTAGAGATCGCCCAGCCGCCCTGCGGGCACGAGCGCCAGGCCGAAGGCCAGGGCGTACCCCGCCACGATGATCTGCAGCGCCGTGGAGTCCGCTCCGAGCGACTTCTCGATGGAGGGCAGCCCCACGTTGACCTTCGAGAGATCGAGGATCGTGAGGGCGGCGACGGCGACGCAGACGCCGAAGGCCTGCCAGCGTGCGCGGGGGGAGATCTGGAGTGCAGAGGGGGAGCTCATACGGCACAACCTATACCTGTGGTAACTATCCCCCTCGGTCTGGGAGTCGACGGATTTCCGACGCTGAGCACTTGACTTCTCGCCTGCCCTTCGGGTTTGATGAGGGCATGACTGACAACGTGCACGCCCTGACCTCCTTTGAGGCCCCTGGGGATGCCGGCATGATGATGACCGGCAGCGTCGTCATGTGTTGTCGAATGTGTCGCTGACGAGTTCTCTCGCCCGTTGACTCCTGAACCGCTTTCGGTTCGGTCGAGTCGCGCTCACGGTCTCCGTTCTCGGAGCCGTTCCGGATCCCCGTGGATCCCGCGTACCGACACCTCTTCCGGCCCCTCGTGGGTCGTCGCTCGAAGGACAACTGCCATGACCATCACCCACCTCGCCCCCCGCACCTCCTCCCCCGCCACTGCCTCGGCCACCGCCGCTGGTTCCTCCTCCTCGGCCGCCGCCCGCCTCCGCGCCGTGCCCGAGGGCACCGAGGCCCGCGGCTTCGTGCTCTACGTCGGCATCGACGAGGTCAAGGCCGGAGCCGACGGCACCGACCTCGGCCGCATCGTCGAGGCGCTCCGCGCCCTCGCCGCCGAGCTCGCCCCCTCCTCCGAGACCTACGCCGCCGTGGCCCTCGCCCCCCGCGGCGTGGGCGGCCGCGACGTCGACGTGGTGCGGCTCGCCCTGCAGGATCCAGCCGCGCTCGCCAAGCAGCGCCAGGCACCCGAGGAGCAGGACCGCGCGCGGGACGGCGTGGTCGTCGATCTCTCGCGCAAGCGCGTGCTGCTCGACAACAACCCCGCCAACCTCACCTACAAGGAGTTCGAGCTGCTCCAGTACCTCGTGCTGCGCGAGGGTCGCACGATCGATCGCGCCGAGCTCATCACCTCGCTCTGGAGCGCCGGTGACGACGAGGTGCCCAACGAGCGCACCATCGACGTGCACGTGCGTCGCCTGCGCTCGAAGCTCGGCGACTACGAGGACATCGTGCGCACGGTGCGCGGCGTCGGCTACCGCTTCGACCGCCACGCCGACGTCTCGGTGCGCCACACGAGCACTCCCTCGCCCGACCTGTTCTGAGCGACGGATCGCGTGCTGCCCGGGAGACGGGCAGCACGCGATGTCAGTCGGTCACCGAGCGACCGGTGACGAGGTCACACGGCCACTCGGCTCTCTGTCACTCGGCGTCGAGGTCGGTCTCGAGGATGCCGACGAGCTCCGCGAGGGCAGCGTCGGCCTCCGGGCCGTCGGCGGCGAGGGTGACGGTGTCACCGTTCGCGGCGCCGAGGCTCATGATCGAGAGGATGCTCGAGGCATCCATCGGCGTGCTGCCGTCTTTCGAGATGGTGACCTTCATGCTCTGGCGCTTGACGGCCTCGATGAAGATGGAGGCGGGGCGGGCGTGCAGGCCCACCCGGCTGGCGATGGTGGCGGTGCGTTCGGTCATGGTGGATTCCTTCCGGGGGTGGAGCGTTCGGGGGTGGGGGGCGATCAGCGGAGCGGCGATCAGCCGGGCGACGATCAGCGGGCGACGACGGGCGTGCGTGCCGGAGCGGCCGCGGTGGCGCCCTTGGCGGGAACGGCCGAACCGGTCGCGCGCTCCGCATCCGTCTCTGCACCCGTCACCGGGCGGCGGCGCACGAAGCGCTTGAGCAGCACCACGAGCGCGGCCGACACGACCATGCCCGCGAGGATCGCGACGATGAACATGCCCACGTTGCCGATGGCGAAGAACACGAAGATGCCGCCGTGCGGTGCCTGCGAGGTCACGCCCGTGCCCATCACGATCGCGCCGGTGAGCGCGCTGCCCACGATGCCCGCCGGGATCACGCGCAGCGGATCCGCCGCCGCGAAGGGGATGGCACCCTCGGAGATGAAGGCCGCGCCGAGGAACCAGGCCGCCTTGCCGTTCTCGCGCTCGGCGGCGCTGAACAGCTTGCGGTCGATCAGGGTGGCGAGGGCCAGGGCGAGCGGCGGCACCATTCCGGCGGCCATGACCGCGGCCATGATCTGCCAGGGCGCCTGGTTCGCGATGGTTCCCGCACCGAGGCCGGCGACCGCGAACGCGTAGGCGACCTTGTTGATGGGCCCACCGAGGTCGATGGCCATCATGGTGCCGAGGATGACGCCGAGCAGCACGGCCGAGGCGCCCGTGAGCGAGGAGAGCCAGTCGTTGAGACCCGTCATGAGCAGGGCGATCGGGCCGCCGAGCACGAGGAGCATGAGCCCCGACGCGAAGATCGAGCCGAACAGCGGGATGATGACCACCGGCATGAGCCCGCGGATGACCCGCGGAACCCGGATGCGACCGATGGCCCAGGCGATGAACCCGGCCAGCAGACCGCCCACGAGGCCGCCGAGGAAGCCGGCGTTCATGACGAGCGCGACGGCACCGGCGGTGAAGCCGACGGCGATGCCGGGGCGATCCGCGATGGCGTAGGCGATGTAGCCCGCGAGTGCCGGCACGAGGAAGCCCATCGATGCGGCACCGATCACGAAGGCGACCGCACCGAGGTAGGTGAGGATGCCGCCGTCGGGCAGGTTCCACAGGCTGTTGCCGAGCACGATCTCGGTGGCGTTCTCGGTGATGCGGTAGCCGCCGAGCAGGAAGCCGAGGGCGATGAGCAGACCGCCGCCCGCCACGAACGGGATCATGTAGCTGACACCGGTGAGCAGGTAGCGCTTGAGCTTCTGGCCGATGTGCTCGGTGCGGCCGTCCGTCGTCGCGCCCGCTCCTGCGCCGGATCCGTCGGTCGCGGCCACTCGTCGGGCGTTCGGGTCCGAGGCGGCGGCGAGGGCCTCGGCCACCATGGTGTCCGGCTCGTCGATGCCGCGCTTCACGGGCGACTGCACCACGGGGAGGCCGGCGAAGCGGCCCTTGTCGCGCACGTCGACGTCGACCGCGAAGACCACGGCGGACGCGCGGGCGATGATCGCGGGGTCGAGGGGTGTGGCGCCCGAGGATCCCTGGGTCTCGACGTGCAGCTCGATGCCGGCGCGCTCACCGGCCGCCACGAGGGAGTCGGCCGCCATGTAGGTGTGGGCGATGCCGGTGGGGCAGGCCGTGACGGCGACGATGACGGGCTTGGCCGCGGGTGATGGAGGGCCTGTGACGGCGGGTCCTGCAGCCGGGCCTGCAGCGGCCGGCGCTGCGGAAGCGGGCGCCGCGGCGGGTGCCGAGGCCAGCGCACCCTCGACCAGCGCGACGACCTCGGCAGGAGTGGCGGCGGCGCGGAGCGCGGCGACGAACTCGGGCTTGATGAGCGAGCGGGCGAGGGTCGAGAGCAGCTTGAGGTGCTCCTGGTCGGCGCCGTCGGGGGCCGCGATGAAGAAGATGAGGTCGGCGGGGCCGTCGGCCGACCCGAAGTCGACGCCGGGGTTCGGGCGCGCCATGGCCAGCGTCGGTTCGAGCACGGCGGTGGAGCGGCAGTGCGGGATGGCGAGGCCGCCGGGGATGCCGGTGTCGGTCTTGCTCTCGCGGTCCCAGGCGTCGGCGAAAAGAGCGTCGACGTCGCTCGCTCGGCCGGCGTCGACGACGAGCTGGGCGAGACGGCGGATGACCGGCGCGCGGTCTGTGCCGAGATCCTGGTCGAGGACGACCAGCTCGGGGGTGATGAGGACGGACATCGGTACTCCTTAGGGGGCGGGCGCCGCGGCGGTGCGGCGAGGGTGAGGAACGAACGGGGCGGGGGACGAACGGGGTTGGGGGGTGGAGCTGAAGCGCTGTCGAGAGGTGGTGCGGCGCTCTCAGGGGGAGCGCACGCGGGAGCGGCGGGTGATGTGGATCGCCTCGGGGCGGGTCAGGTCGGGCGTGGGCACGGTCGAGCCGGGCAGGGAGGCCGCCGCCGCGCCGTAGGCGATGGCCAGGGCGAGGCGGCCGGCGGCACCCTCACCGGACTCGGCGGCCAGCAGGTAGCCGGCGAGCGAGCAGTCGCCTGCGCCCACCGTGCTGCGGGCCACGATCACGGGAGCGGGCGCCGTGTGCACGTCGTCGCGCTCGAACAGGGCGGCGCCCTCGGCACCGAGGGTCACGAGCACGGCACCGAGCGCCGGCGAGAGCACGGCGTCGGCAAGGCGGGCGAGGCGCTCGTCGTCGACGGTGAGCAGATCCGGATCGCCGATCGGCTCGGACGGCAGCACACCGAGCGCCTCGGCGAGCTCCACGAGCTCCTCGGCGTTCGGCTTGATGACATCGACCGTCTCGCCCGACGCCACGAGCGCGGCCAGCGGCGCACCCGACGTGTCGACCGCGATGCGCAGCGGTTCGCCGAGTGATTCGCCGAGCGACTCGCCGATCCGCTCCCCGAGCTGCTCCCCCGCCGCTCGATCCGCGCGCACCGTGCGCACGATGCGGGCGTAGAGGTCGTCGGGCACACCGGGCGGCAGCGAGCCGGCGAGCACGAGCCAGCTCGCCGAACGGGCGTGCTCCACGATGAGGCGGATGAGGGCATCCGCCTCCTCCTCGTCGAGGGCGCTGCCGGCCTCGTTGATCTTGGTGGTCGTGCCGTCGGGCTCGGTGATGGTCGTGTTCGAGCGCACCGGCCCCGGCACGGCGAGGTTCGCGGCGGGGATGCCGTCGGCCTGGAGAGCCACGATCATCGGATCGGTCGGTGCCCCGGGCAGGATGGCGAGGGTGTCGACGCCCGCGGCGTGCAGCGCACGCGAGACGTTGACCCCCTTGCCTCCCGGCTGCTGGGTGATGCGGGCCGCCCGCTGCACCTGACCGCGGAGGAGGCGATCCTCGAGCTCGATGGTGCGGTCGAGGGACGGGTTGAGGGTGACGGTGACGATCACGCGACGATCACCTCGACGTCGTGCGCATCGAGCGCGGCGCTCAGGGTGCCGGCGGGGTCGGCGTCGGAGATGAGCACGTCGAGTTCGCGCAGTTCGGCGAAGCGGTGCAGGGCCTCGTCGCCCAGCTTGGAGGAGTCGACGAGCACGACCACCCGGCGCGCGCTCCGTACCATGGCCGCCTTGACCGAGGCCTCGTGCTCCTCGGGAGTGCTGAGCCCGAACTCGGCGCTCACGCCGTTGGCCCCGATGAAGGCGATGTCGGGGCGGAGGTGCGCGAGCTGGTCGATGGCCGGGCTGCCGACCGCCGCACTCGTGACACCGCGCACACGACCGCCGAGCAGGTGCAGCTCGAGCGCGTCGTCGTGGTGCAGGAGGGCCGCGATCGGCACCGAGTTGGTGATGACGGTGAGTCGGGCGCCCTGCGCATCCGGGCGCCGGTGGGCGATGAGCTCGGCGAGGGCGGCCGTCGTGGTGCCCGAGTCGAGCAGCACGGATCCGGTGAAGCCCTCGCCCAGCAGCTCGAAGGCCGCGGCGGCGATGGCGGCCTTCGCCTCGCGGGCACGGTCGGCCCGATCGGCGACCGTGGTCTCGGCGAGACTCGTCTTGCCGCTGGCCACGGCACCGCCGTGCACCCGACGGAGCACCCCGCGGCGCTCGAGAGCGTCGAGGTCGCGGCGCACGGTCTCGGGCGTGACGCCGAGGGCGCCGGCCAGTCCGGTGACGGTGACGCGGCCGGAATCCGCGAGCTGCTCGCTGATGCGCTCGTGCCGTTCGATGGCGTACATGTCGACTCTGACCCCTGCTCCTGCGCGTGCTCTGCGTCTGTGCGAATCTGCGTTTCGGTGACTCTATGTCCGTTTGTTTCCGAATGCAAGCGTTTCGGACGCGAATCGGACCCGAACACAGACTCAGACCTCCATTCAGGGCGCCCAGACAACTGTCAGAAAAATAACGTTTTGATAACTAGCGCTCCGTTACCAGACCGTTATATATTCGAAGAGCGGAAGTTGTTTGCTGTGGCAGCTCCCGCGGAATGTGATTGCAGGACACTCTTGGTGCAAGGGAGAGGGCCCGTCGTTAGCCTCTACGACGGGCCCTCAATCATTTAACGCCCGGTCCTCTCACGAACCGACACCGGCGCCGTGCCGCGGGCGACTGCCCTCTCCGTGGCAGAATGAACCCTCATCCCTACGTCCCTCATCCATCGAAGTGTCAGGAGTCGCGATGTCGCCGGAGGTCTCGCCCGTGGCGGCGTGGGA
Organism: Herbiconiux liukaitaii; assembly: GCF_041927495.1. Classification (NCBI taxonomy): domain Bacteria; kingdom Bacillati; phylum Actinomycetota; class Actinomycetes; order Micrococcales; family Microbacteriaceae; genus Herbiconiux; species Herbiconiux liukaitaii. The sequence goes on from NZ_JBHFHG010000007.1 coordinate 307,757, forward strand.
ATCCCTGTTCAGGGCGCAGGTGACGGTCATGCGGCAGCTCGCCCTCGAGTTCCCCACCGAGATCGTGTCGCTCAACGAGTACGACGTGATGTTCAATCTCTTCATCCAGCCGCAGAAGGTGCTGCGCATCCGGGATCTCGGTGAGAAGGTGCTGCTCACCCAGCCCTCCATCAGCCGATTGGTCGACAGGCTCGCCGCCCGCGGCATCCTGGAGAAGAGCGACGACCCCACGGATGGCCGCGGCACTCTCGTGGCGCTCACCGAGGAGGGTGTGCAGGTGTATCGGCGAGCGGCCGTGCTGCACGCGGAGTCGATCACCGCGCACATGGCGGGGCACTTGAGCCCCGAGGAGCTCGTGCAGCTCGCCCAGCTGTGCGACAAGCTGCGCGCGGGTGTGACCGAGCGGTAGGCGGCGGGAGGCTACACCGCGGGCGGGAACGGCGACAACCGGGTTGACTGGGACGATGAGCACCTCCCCCACCTCGCTGGTCTGGCTGCGCGACGATCTGCGGGTGCGCGACAACCCCGCCCTGCACGCGGCCGTGCTGCGGGGGGATCCGATCGTGGTGCTGTACGTGCTCGACGACGAGAGCCCCGGCATCCGGCCGCTCGGGGCGGCGTCGCGCTGGTGGCTGCACGGCAGTCTCGAGGCCCTCGCCGGGGAGCTGCGCGAGGTGGGGCTCGAGCTCACGCTGCGTCGCGGGCCCGCCGGCAGCGTGGTGCGCTCGGTCGTCGACGAGGTGCAGGCCACGGCCGCCTTCTGGAACCGCCGCTACGGTGAGGCGGAGCGGGCCGTCGACACCGACCTGAAGAGCTCGCTGCGCGAGGCGGGTCTCGAGGTCGAGAGCTTCCACGCCTCGGTGCTCGCCGAGCCGTGGACGGTGCTCACCGGGCAGGGCGGCTGGTACAAGGTCTTCACCCCGTTCTACCGGGCCGTGCTCGGCAAGCCGGGTCCGCGCGCTCCGCTGCCGGCTCCTGGGGCGGATGACGGGTTGCAGCACCGGCGGGTCGACTCGGACGAGCTCGACTCCTGGGCGCTCCTGCCGACCCGCCCGGACTGGGCCGCTGGGCTGCGGGAGCGCTGGACGCCCGGTGCCGTGGAGGGGCACAGCCGTCTGAGCGCCTTCCTGCGCTCGGGGGTCGACCAGTACAGCGAGCAGAACGACTTCCCCGCCGAAGACGGCACCTCCAATCTCTCGCCCTACCTGCGGTTCGGCGAGCTGAGCCCGTTCGAGGTGTGGCACGCCACCGAGAAGCACCGGGCGCGGGCGGGAGCCTCTGCCTCTGCGGGGGCCTCCGCGTTCCTCCGGCAGCTCGTGTGGCGCGACTTCGCGTACCACCTGCTCTTCCACCTGCCCTCGATCACGACCGAGAACATGCGGCCCGAGTTCGACAGGTTCCCGTGGCAGGAGCTGCCCGAGGCCTCGCTCGAGCGCTGGCAGCAGGGGCGCACCGGCATCCCGCTCGTCGACGCCGGCATGCGCGAGCTGTGGCAGACCGGCGTGATGCACAACCGGGTGCGCATGGTGGTGGCGTCGTTCCTCATCAAGAACCTGCGGGTGGACTGGCGAGTGGGCGAGGAGTGGTTCTGGGACACGCTCGTCGATGCGGATCCGGCGTCGAATGCGCTCAACTGGCAGTGGGTGGCGGGGTCGGGGCCCGACGCGGCACCCTACTTCCGGGTGTTCAACCCCGAGCTGCAGGCGTCGAAGTTCGACGCGCACGGGCAGTACATCGCGCAGTACGTGCCCGAGGTCGGCACTCCCGAGTACCCCGAGCCCATGGTCGACCTCAAGGAGTCGCGCCGGGCGGCCCTCGACGCCTACGCCACCATCCGCTGAGCTCGCCCGCCGCTCGCGGCCCGCGGTCTCGGGGGCCAGGGATCCGGGGGTTCGGGGGCGGATCGGGCACCTAGGCTGGCCGGGTGGAGCGCATGGTGGGGTGGTGGGATCGGCGGCAGGTGGGCATCTACCTGGGTGCGATCGTGCTCGCCGCCGCCGTGGGGCTGCTCCTGGGGTGGATCGCGGGCGACATGGGTGCGGGTGCTGCCCTTGGCGGCGGGGATGGCGGACCGGCGCGGGCTGTCGCCGGGGCGGTGATGGCGGGGGCGGAGTGGGCGATCGAGCCGCTGCTGGGGCTGCTGCTGTTCGCCACGTTCCTGGGGGTGCCGCTCGTGGAGGTGGGGCGGGCGGTGCGCGACCTGCGGTTCCTCGGGGCGGTGCTCGTGGTGAACTTCGTGGTGGTGCCTGTGGTGGTGTTCGGGCTGTCGAGGTTCGTGGCCGACGAGCAGGCGCTGCTCACCGGGGTGCTGCTCGTGCTGCTGACCCCGTGTGTGGACTACGTGATCGTGTTCGCGGGGCTCGCGGGCGGCGATCGGGGCCGGCTGCTCGCCGCGACGCCGCTGCTGATGCTCGCGCAGATCGTGCTGCTGCCGGTCTACCTCGCGGTGTTCGCCGCGCTGACCCCCGACGCCACCCTCGTGACGGGTGGGACGGGCACCCCGACCGGCGCCGACGGCCTCGACGCCGCACCCTTCGTGCGCGCGTTCGTGCTGCTCATCGCACTGCCTCTCGTGGCCGCCGCGCTCGTGCAGCTGCTGGCGCGCCTGCGTGGCCCGGTGGGCACGGTGGGTGGCTCGGACACCGCCCGCTCGAGCAGTGATGGGCGGGCGGGCGCGGTCCAGGGGGCCGCGCGGCGGATCACCATGGCGGGGGCCGGCGCGATGGTGCCGCTCATGGCCGGGACGCTCGCGGTGGTGGTGTGCTCGCAGGTGGCGGCGGTCGGGGCAGAAGCTGGGGCGCTCGCACGGGTGGTGCCGCTCTACGTGGGGTTCCTCGTGGTGATGCTCGGGGTGGGGATCGTGGCCGGGCGGGTGGCCCGACTGCCGGTGCCGCGCATCCGGGCACTGACGTTCAGCGGGGCCACCCGCAACTCGCTCGTGGTGCTTCCCATCGCGCTCGCACTGCCCGCCGGTTTCGAGCTGGCGCCGCTCGCCGTGGTGACGCAGACCCTCGTGGAGCTCGTGGGCATGGTGGTGTTCGTGAAGCTCGTTCCGGCCCTGGTGCCGGAGCGGCCTCGACAGCCCGCCAACTGAGCCTCAGCCGGCGAGCAGCGGGCGGCTCAGTAGCCGGCGAACTGGTCGGTGTGGATGCGGCGGGCGCCGGCTCGGCGGAGCTCGGCGGTGACGTGGTCGACGTAGCCGGGAGGGCCCGAGACGAAGGCTCGACGAGACGCGAGGTCGCCGATCGAGGCGCTGAGGGTGTCGGCGGTCACGCGGCCGGCGCCGAGGTACTCCCACGTGTCGGGGAGATCGACGGGGCGGGTGGGTGCCGTGACGAGCACCCGGATGCCCGCCGCGACGAGCTCGGGCTGGTAGGCGAGCTCATCCGGCCCGGAGACCGAGTAGAGCAGCACGACGTCGGACGGTGTGGATGCACCTCGCGCACGGCCCTCGAGCTGCGAGATGAACGGCGTCACACCGATGCCGCCCGCCGCGAGCAGCAGCGGCACCGAGGTGTCGGACGGCAGCACGAAGTCGCCGCCCACCCACGTGGACCGCACGATCGCGCCGGGCTCGAGCTCGGTGAGCGCCGTCTTGAACGAGCTCGACGGCTGCGAGAGCTTGATCCCCACGCTGAGCGGCGCCTTCGCGCCGGCCGGCCCACCCGCACCCGCACCCGCACCCGACGCGATGCTGAACATGCGGCGCGTGCCGCGAGCGTCTGCCTTGCGGTGCGGCAGCGCGAGCTCGAGGTACTGCCCGGGCAGCGACCGCACAGGTGCCACCGGCTCGAAGTCGAACGCCGCACTCGTGGGCGTGAGCGCTCGCGACCCCAGGTACCGCAGCCGCAGCCCCCGACGCTGACCGAACGCGAAGGCCACGATGTTGCCCACCACGAGTGCGATCTCGGGCGACGAGTACACAGGGCCGATCTGGAACGGGATGGCCAGCAGCACGGCCACGATCCCCGCCACCGCGAACTGCTGCCACCGGCGCGGCGGCAGCGTGAGCGGCTCGCTCAGCATGAAGCCCGCGAGGAACACCACGGGGAACGATCCGACCGCGAGCCACAGCGCATCCGCGAAGGGAGTGCCGAGCAGCATCATGCGAGCCGTGATGATCACGGCCGCCACCACGATGAACCCCACCCCCATCGTGAGCTTGCGCGTGCGGTAGAGCACGAGGAACGCCCCCACGGCCACGAACGGCAGCAGCAGCGGCGTGGCCACCCACCACCCGGAGGGGTTGAGCGCGGTGACCGACATGATCACGGCCGCTGCCGCGACGGGGTTGAGCACGTGCCGGCCCCGGATGGCGAGCACGAACTTGGAGGCCGACGCCACCACCGCGGTGAGCGCGAGCAGCGCGAGGCCACCCGGCTCGGCCGTGGGGATGAAGACGAAGAGGATGATGAGCCCGGTGATGACCGACGACGGCAGGTGCGCCGACGTGCGGAAGAGCCGCGCGAACAGCCAGCTCGAGATGAGCGTGGCTCCCACGGCCACCACGACGCTCGCGAGGATGGCGGCCGGGCTGTAGAAGATCTGACCGATGAGGCTGCCGATCAGCGCCACGACGGTGATGGCGAGCAGCACCACGATGATGAGGTTGTACATCGTGACGCGCCCGATGAGGGTGTCGAGTCGTGCTTTCATGTGAAGAGCTCCCCAGGGAAGTCGCGCGAGATCTCGGCGCGGCCATCGGCGTACATGCGTACATAGCTGAAATGGAATGTCTCGGCGAGGCGGTGCGCGCCGGTGAAGAAGAGGGCGGTCGCGAGACCGTCGGCGAGGGCGGTGGAGGCCGGTGCGGTGCCGTTCACGATGACCCAGGTGGCGATGACCTCGCGTGCGGGGTTGCCCGTGCGCCCGTCCACGATGTGGTGCAGCCCGTCGCCCCAGACCCGCCGGTTGCTCGCCGACGCGCAGAGCGACGCGTTGCGGAGACGCGCCACCCCGATGGCCTTCGACGGATCGAGCGGATGCTCGAGGCCGATGCGCACGGGCTCCGGCCCCGCCTGCACGAGGTCGCCGCTCGCGTCGACCACGAACTCGGTGCGACCGTGCTCGCGGAGCACCTCGGCCACGAGATCGACGAGGTAGCCCTTGCCCGCTGCTCCCACGTCGATGACCACCGGGGCCGTGGTGCGGAGCATCCGCCCCTCGCGCGAGACGTCGGTGCCCCAGGATGCCCGAGGCGATGCCACGGCACCGGCCGGGTTCGCACTGGTCGGCTCCGCCCGCAGCGAGTAGTCGCGGTCGTAGCCGAGGCGCTCGAGATCGCGACCGACGAGCGGATCGACCGCTCCCCCGGTGGCGAGGGCCAGCCGGTCGTAGAGATCGAAGAGCACCTCCGAGTCGGCGGGGAACTCGTAGCGACCCGCACCCGGCGCCTCGGCGATGGCCGTGACGAGCGAGTCGAGGCGGAACCGGGAGTACACCCGGTCGAACTCCTCGATGCGCGCGAGCACCGCGGCGCGCTCGGCCTCTTCGAGCGGCGCGGGGGTCTCGATCTGCCACGACGTGCCGATCGCGTCGAACGCGAAGACGTCGGGCCCTCGCAGATCGCTCGATGCCGTCGCCGACGGTGTCGCCGTCGCCGTGGCATCCGAGGCCGGGGCCATGCCGGTGCGGGTCGCTGTCATGGCTGCCTAGGAGGCCTCGCCCTTGATGGTCTCGACGGCCTCGTTGAAGCCACCGCTCGTGAGGCTCGACCCGGCCACACGCGAGACGTCGATCTCGTCGATGTTCTTGCCCTCCACGACGGCCGCGATCCCATCGGCGAACTGGTTCTGGTAGTTGACCGAGTTGGGGTTCGTGGCCTCGGGGGTGACGGTGACGGCGGTGATGATGTCGCCCTCGAGGGTGAGGGAGACGTCGATCTCCTCCTGGCCGTTGGGGGAGGTGTAGCTGCCCGTGGCCTCGTAGGTGCCGTCGGTGTAGACGCTGCCGCTGTCGGCGGCGGACCCGGAATCCGTGGTGGTGCCGGAGTCGGTGGCCGCGCCCGTGCTCGGTGCACTCGTGGCCGCACTCGTGGGGGCCGAGGTCTCGGTGTCGGTGGCCGCGCCCGAGGTGTCGGTGGCGCACCCGGCGAGGGCCACGCTGATGGACAGGCCGGTCATCGAGGCGAGGGCGATCTTCTTCTGGCGGATGTTCATGGTGCTCCCTGTCGTTGGTGCGGTCGGTCGTGGTGAGGCCGGCCGGTGCGGCGGCTTCGAACGTATTGAGCGATGCTGGCAGCCCGCTATGAGCCGCCGATGCGTTCTGTGTGACACCTCGCGCAACCCGCGGGGTGGCCTCAATCCGGCTCAACGCGGCACCGGCGCGAATCGTTCAGACGAGTTCAGCGACCGTTCGAGCGCTGCCTGCGGAGTCGGCGCAGCGTGCTGATGGTGCGCTGCTCCGGCAGGCTCCAGCCGAACCGCACGGCGAGCAGCCGGATGACCGTGGTCACCACCACGCAGCCGATCCCCCCGAACTCGATCGAGAGCCCCGCCGAGGTGGTGGCCGTGAGGAACACCGCCCCCGCGCCCGCGGCGACCGCGTAGAGCGAGCCCACGTGCATCACACCGATGGGCATGCCGAGCAGCATGTCGCGCAGGATGCCGCCGCCCACCGCGGCGACCATGCCCACGAAGATGGCGGGCACCACCGGCAGCCCGAGCGCGAGCGCCTTGCTCGTGCCGATGGCGCAGAACAGGCCGAGGCTCACCGCGTCGAGGATGGTGATGGCCACGTTGAGCCGCGAGAACAGCCGCTCGAGCAGCATGCCCACGAGCGCGGCCACGACGGCCACGGGGATGAACCAGTTGTTCGAGAGCGAGACCGGCGGCTGGTCGAGCAGGATGTCGCGGAGCATGCCGCCGCCCGTTCCCGCCACGAGGCCGATGACGCCCACTCCCAGCAGGTCGAGCCTGCGGTCCTTGAACTGCGCCGCGAACATGGCGCCCTGCACGCTGCCGAGACCGGTCGCCGCGAGGTCGAGCCAGAACGGCGTGACGAACTGCTCGGCGACCATGCTCCATTGTTAGCACGAGCGGGCGACACGCATCCGCTGCCCGGCCCATCCGCATCCGCTCTGCGGGCTACGGATCAGCGGAAGGCGACGATCTCCGGCCCCCAGGCGCGCCGGATGGGCGCATCCGGGTCGTGCTCGATCACGTCCTCCCTGTCGAAGATGAGTGTGCTGCGGTGCTCCTCGTCGTAGCGCGGCCACGGCTCGCCCTCGGGCTCGGGTACGCCGTCGCGCGCGAAGGCGATCCAGCGCGACTGCATGCGCCCGCTCACCGCGAGCGCCTCGGCACGACCGCCCAGGCGGAACACGATGTCCTTGCCCCACGGCGCGAACGAGCCGAACACGTAGGCGAGCTCGGCGGCGTGGGTGGCACCGATGCCCGTGATGCGCAGCAGCGGTGTGGCGTGATCGAACCGGTACATCCAGGTGGGGGCGTAGCGGCTGTGCGCCTCGGCGAGCCAGATGGAGGGCATGCGGAACCCGGCATCGCGCGACACCTCGGCGGGCGTGCTGCGCCGAGGGTACGAGGGGTACGCGTTCGTGATGCGCTCCGCGGCTCCCTCGAACTCGGGTCGGTCGCTCGCGATCTCGAGGAACATCTGCGTGACCGCATCCGGCGTGATGGGGAGCAGCGGCGAGCGCATGAGCTTGAAGAACGACGACTCGTCGCGATTGGTGCCGATGATGAGCGGGATGCGCGGCGCCCTGCCCTCCTGGAACACCGTGAGCGGGTACTCCGGCAGCACGTCGTCGCCGTGCACGGGAGCGAGGGCGAGGGTGCCGGGCACCTCGCCGGAGACCTCGTGCACGAGCTCCGACCCGGCGTCGACGATGGTGAACGGATCGAGCTCCTCGAGGCGGTGCGGCTCGGCGGGATCGACCCCCACGAGCCCCAGGTAGCGGGTGGCCACGGCGGCGGCGCGCTCGCGCCCGTAGACGCTCGTGACCGGGGCGCTCTGCGCGATGGCGCGGTGGAAGAGCCCCTCGGTGAGCGGCGACGCCATGAGGGCGAGCACGCACGCCCCGCCCGCGGACTCGCCGAAGAGCGTGACGTTGTGGGGGTCGCCGCCGAACTCGGCGATGTTCTCCTGCACCCAGCGCAGCGCGGCGATCTGGTCGCGCAGCCCGAGGTTCGACTCGAACGACGAAGAGAGGCTGGAGAAGTCGACGAACCCGATCACGCCGAGCCGGTAGTTGACGGTCACCACCACGACGTCGCCCTCCGAGGCGAGGTTGCGGCCGTCGTAGAAGCGCTGAGCGGTGGAGCCCTGGAAGTAGCCGCCGCCGTGGATCCACACCATCACGGGCTTCGATCCGCGCTCGGCGCCGGCGGGAGCCCACACGTTCACCGAGAGGCAGTCCTCCGAGATGCCCACCCCCGGCACGACCTCCATCGACTTGAGCACGTTCTGCGGCGCCATCGGCCCGAAGCGGGTGGCGGGGCGCGTGCCCTCCCACGGCTCGGGCGGCTGGGGTCGGCGGAACCTGAGCTCGCCCACGGGGGCCGCCGCGAACGGGATGCCCTTCCAGCTCAGCACCGTGCGGCCCGCGCCCTCGTGGCCCGTCGCCTCGCGATCGCGCGGATCGCGCTTGCGCTCCCGCATGCCGCTCACGGCCCCCGCCGTCGTCTGCCTGGTGAGCGACTCCCGGCCGGCTCCCCCGCCCTGCACTCGAGTCATAGCGGAATGCTAGCGACCCCTCCTGGGCAGCACCGCAAGGTCGGTCACGGCGGGGCCCTCGAGCCGGGTGCCGTCGGCGGCGAAGCGGGAGGCGTGCAGCGGGCAGTCCCAGCTGCGCTCCGCGTCGTTCCAGGCGAGCACTCCACCGAGGTGGGGGCACACGGCGCGCACCGCGCACGTGGTGCCGTCGACGGTCGAGATGCCCACCGGCAGGCCGCGCGAGGAGGCGATGACGCCCTCTCCCTCGGCCGGCTGCGGCACCGGAACCGGGCGCGAGGTGGCGCCCAGCCATCCGCTCGTCATGGTGATGCCGACGGTCGCGCCCTCCTTGGCTCCACGGCCCAGGTCGGCGGGCTTGGTGAGGCGCGTGCCGAGCACGGTGTGCCAGTGCCTGCGGTCGTCGCGGGGCACGCCGAGGATCTCGTCGCGGAGGCGGAGTGCCGCCGCCGGCCCGTTGGTCATGCCCCACTTGGCGAAGCCCGTGGCCACGTAGACGCGGCCGCGACCGCGCGGCAGGAGGCCCACGAAGGGCACGAGGTTGTGCGATTCGTAGTCCTGGGCCGACCAGGTGTGGGTGAGGCGCGCGCCCGGGTACATCGATCGGGCGAACGCGGCGATGTCGTCGAGGCGCTGCTGCTCGGTGAAGTCGCCCGGCCGGCCGACGGGGTGCCCGTCGCCGCCGAGCACCAGGAGGTCGCCCGTCGAGAACTCGCGGCCCGGTGCGGTGCGGATCGACCTGGACCGGTTCGGATCCGCATCGCCGATGGAGAGGAACATGCCGTTCGGCAGACCCTGCTCGCCCGCATCCTCGATGTCGAAGGCGGCGCCGTACGAGCGGAGGCCGTGCGTCTTGGTGAAGTAGAGACCGCGATCGAGGATGGGTGTGGCCGTGGCGAGCACGACGTCGCGGCCGAGGATCTCGCCGCGCGACGTGCGCACCCGGCAGGGATCCGCTGCCCCACCCCTGGCGCGCACGCCGAGCACGCGGGTGTCGTCGTGGATGCGGCCGCCCGCCGCGATGAAGGCCTCGGCGAGGGCTTCGAGCGCCTCCATGGCGTCGAACTGCGCCTGCCCGGGCAGCGCCACCCCGTAGGCGAAGGGGAACGGCACGTCGAGGTCGTCACCGCGCTCCACGAGCGTCACCGGCAGGCCCGCCTCGCGAGCGGCCCTGTGCTCGGCCTCGACGGCCGAGGCGGAGTCGCCGTCGTCGTGCTGGGCGTAGCTGTAGGCCGTGCGGCGCTCGACGGCGACTCCGGCGCGCTCGCAGAACTCGAGGAGCCACTCCTGACCGTCGCGGTTGCTGTCGACATACGCCTGCAGCACGCGCTTGGAGTGGTGGCTGCGGATGGTGGAGAGCCGACTGCCCTGCAGCAGCGAGATCTTGCCCGTGGTGTTGCCTGTCGCGAGGCTGCCGATCTCGCGCGCCTCGAGCACCACCACGCTGCGGCCCGCCTCGGCGAGCATCAATGCGGTGCTGAGGCCGGTGAGGCCGGCGCCCACGATCACGTCGTCGTAGACCGTGCCGTCAGCTCCTGGGCCTGGAGTGAAGGGCTGCGTGGGGATGCTTTCGCGGCCGCTCCGCCAGAGCGACGTGCGCTGCGGGTCGTTCTGCTCGGTGGTCATGTGCTCAGTGAACACCCGGGCCACCATCGCAGGTAGCGGTCGACAGAGCGGATGGATCGTGCCTACGGTGGGATCGCCAGTTTTCCAGACGAGGAGTCATCATGACCGACCCGACCGACCGCATCGACGACGAACTGCTCGAGAGCCCCATCCCGGTGGACCCCGAGTCGGTCGACCCCGGCGAGGCGGAGGAGCTCGACGACTTCGTGGAGGCGACCGACGACGTGGCCGTCGACCCGATCTTCGACGACGACGTCGAGGTGCTCAACGACAACCTCGGCTACGAGGAGTAGAGAGCTCTCCGGCCAGCAGGATCCGGCCAGCGGGATCCGGTTTAGCGGGATCCAGTTAGCGGGACGAGGCTCGCGCCCTGGCGGCGCGGGCCTCGTCCGCTGCGTCGGACGCCGCATCCGCCTCGGCGAACGAGCCGGTGCGGGCCGCGCCCTTCTTCTGCAGCGTCTCGGGGAGGAACAGGATGCCCACGAGCCCGATGATGCTGAGCACCACGAGGTAGCCCGCCACGAGCCAGGGCGTGCCTCCCGAGATCGAGACCAGCCACGTGGCCACGAGAGGCGCCGTGCCGCCCACGAGAGCTGCGGGGATCTCACGGGAGATGGCGATGCCCGACCAGCGCATGTTGGTGGGGAACACCTCGGCCAGCAGCGCCGCCGAGACGCCGATGGTGGCGCCCTGCACGATCGCCAGGCCCAGCACGAGACCCACGCCCACGAGGAACGACGACTCGGTGAGGTAGAGCATGAACATCGGGTAGGCGAAGACGATCGCGAAGATCGCCGCCCCGATGAGCACCGGCTTTCGCCCGATGCGGTCGGCCAGGCGGCCGAACAGCAGGGTGGCGGGGATCGTGAGCAGCTCGGCCACGATGAGGCCGATGAGCGCGTCGGTGGCCGGCACCGACAGGGTGCCCGTGGTGTACGAGATCGAGAAGGTCTGCACCACGTAGACCCACGGCAGCGCGAACGTGAAGAGCGCCATGCCGGGGACGAGCACACGCCAGTGCGACCGCACGGCCTCCACGAGGGGGGCGCTCTTCACGGCGCCCTTCTTCTCGGCGTCTTCGAACGCCGCCGTCTCCTTGACCCGCAGGCGGAAGTAGAGGGCGAAGGCCACGATCACGACACTCGCGATGAACGGGATGCGCCAGCCCCAGGCGAGGAAGACATCGGCGGGCATGACGGCCGTGAGGATGGCGAAGGTGGCCGTGGCGAGCGCCATGCCCACGTAGACGGCGGCGCCGGGGAAGCCCGCCGTGAACGCACGGTTGCGGGTGCCTGACGACTCGCTCGCCATCGTCATCGCACCGGCGAACTCGGCGCCGGCGCCTGCACCCTGGAAGATGCGGAGCACGATGAGCGCGATCGGCGCCCAGACGCCGATGGACTCGGTGGTCGGCAGCAGTCCGATGAGGGTGGTCGCCGCGCCCATCGTGAGCAGCGTCACGAGCAGCGTGGCCTTGCGGCCCACCTTGTCGCCGAAGTGCGCGAAGATGAGGCCGCCGATGGGGCGGGCGCCGAATCCGACGGCGAAGGTCGCGAAGGCACCGAGGGTGCCCGCCACTCCGCCGTCTCCGAAGAAGAGCGGCGCGAACACGAGCGCCGATGCCAGGCCGTAGAGCATGAAGTCGTACCACTCGATCACCGTGCCCACCGAGCTGCCGATGATGGCGTGCCGACGCTGCTGGCGGGAGTCGAGTCCTGCCGCGTCGATGTCGTTCTGGATGGCCATGACACTCCTTCGTGCGTGGGTCGTGCTGATCGGTGCGCGGCATCAGACTAGCCACCCGCCCACGGGCCCTCCCATGTGCTGATCGCACACCGTTCCCGCGTTCTGGTGAATGATGAACCCATGACGGATGAGAGAGCAGCAGCGGCAGCGGTGCTGCTGGAGGCCACCCAGGGCGACGCCGACCGCAGTGCGGCCGAGGTCTACGACGCCCTCGCCGCCCTGGGGGTGGCGGGCGATGACGGCCGGCGCCTCGCGGAGGCCGTGAACCGCTCCCACCGCGAGCACGTGCGCCTGCGGCGCCGCGAGCAGGAGCTCACCGCGCTGTTCTCGAGCGCCCGCGAACTCGCCGAGGTGCGGGAGACCGCGGCACTGCTCGACCGGCTCGTGGAGCGCGCCCACGACATGATGGGCAGCGACCTCACCTACCTCTCGGAGTTCGATCCGCTGAGCCGTGAGCTCAACGTGCGCACCACCACGGGATCGGTGAGCCCCGCGTTCCGCACCCTGCGCGTGCCGCCGGGGCGGGGGCTCGCGAGCGTGGTGGTGGAGACGAGGGCGCCGCTCACCGTGCTGCGCTACGACGAGTACCGCGAGGAGCGGCACGATCCGTCGATCGACGCGGCGGTCAACGCCGAGGGGATCGTCTCGATGCTGGGCGTGCCGATGCTCTCGGGCGATGACGTGCTGGGGGTGCTCTTCGTGGCGACCCGCACCGAGTACAGCTTCGCCCCCGAGCAGATCGCGCTGCTCTCGGCTCTCGCCGACCACGCGTCGATCGTGCTGCAGACCGCCCGCACCCTGCGCAGCCTGCAGCGCAGCGAGGACGAGGCGAGGCGAGCGCTCGACCGGCTCACCGGCCACCTGGCCGAGCGCGACCGGTCGAACACCGTGCACCAGGAGCTCGTGCACGCCGTGCTCGCGGGGGGCGGATTCGCGCCGCTCGCCGGCACGCTCTCGTCGGCACTGCGGCGTGCGGTCACCGTGATCGACGAGCACGGCGTGGTGATGGCGGCCTCGGGCGGCTCGGCGGAGAGCGGATCCGGGGGCGGCGGGTCGCTGCGGCTCGACGCCCCCACCCTCGCGGCCATCGAGCAGAGCAGGCTCTCCGGCCACTGCGTGCTGGTGGATGAGGACGACGACGAGAACAGGGACGGCATGGCGCTGGGGTCCCCGCGCGAAGCCGTGCGCGCCGTCTCGGCGCTCGTGGCGGGTTCGCAGCGGTTCGGAGCGGTGCTCCTCGGCGGCGGCGAGTTCGAGCTCGGGCCCGTCGATCGCCGCACCATCGAGCGGGCCGCCCAGGTGGGTGCACTGCTCGCCCTGCAGCAGCAGGCGGTGGCCGAGGCCGAGCACCGGGTGCAGAGCGAGCTCGTGGCCGAGCTCCTGGCCGCAGACCCCCAGCACCGCGGCGATGTGGAGCGCCGGGTGCGTCGGCTCGGCGTCGACGCCAGGGAGCTCGACGGCCTCACCGCCTACTCCGTTCCGGGCGAGCACCGCGCCGCCGCGTCGCGCACCCTCGCCGCCCTCGTGGGGCCTCGCAGCCTCGTCGGCGAGCACAACGGGCTCGTGGTGGTGCTCTCGCCCAGCGGCCCCTCCGGGTCACCGCAGGGTGAGGTGGCGGCCGAGACCGCGTCGCCGCTCGATCCCGCCGACCTGCGCAGGCGCACGGCAGCTGCCCTGGCCGCCCCGGTGCTCGCCGTCTCGGCCCCGCCGTCGCGCGACCTCGCCGCCGCCTTCGACTCCGCGCGGCGCACCGCCAGGCTGCTCGGGGCCCTCGGAGTCGACGACATCACCGCCTCCACCGACGACTACCTGCCGTACTCCGCCGTGCTCGACGCCGACGAACGGGCGCTGCGCTCCTTCATCGACCGCTCCATCGGGGCCGTGCGGCGGTACGACGCCGATCGCGGCACCGAGCTGCTGCGCACCCTGCGCGCCTTCGTGCGCTGTAACGCGAGCCCGACCCGCACCGCTCGGCACCTCAACTTCCACACCAACACCATCCTGCAGCGGCTGGACCGCCTCGACCGCGTGCTCGGAGACGACTGGCGCGGCGACGAGAGGTTCTTCCGCCTCAGCATCGCCGTGCGGCTCGACGAGCTGCGCGACGAGCTCTCCGGGACCCGGGAGACCCACTCACTCAATGGATGAATCGCACATGACCGACGCGGAGAGGTGAGTGATCGCTCCATAGGGCGACTCGATACCTGTCGATACCGTCGGAGGGGTGCGATGCGCGTGGCGCCGGTGCCGAGGCCGGCCCGCATCCGCTGAGGAGGATCATTGGCGATCAACAGCCGCATCCCAGGCCTGCGTGACTCCACGCCCGCCGAGCGACGGGCCGTCGTGGCCTCGAACGCCGGCATCGACGAGGCCGTGCTCGAGGTGCTCGAACCGGCGAACGGGCTCGACGTGGAGAAGGCCGACCACATGATCGAGAACGCCATCGGCGTGATCGGCATCCCCGTGGGCGTGGCCACCAACCTGCGGGTGAACGACCGCGACTACCTCGTGCCGATGGCCACCGAGGAGCCGAGCGTCGTGGCCGCGGCCTCCAACGCCGCGCGCATGGCCCGCGTGCACGGCGGTTTCCGCACCTCCACCACGGGCGACGTCATGATCGCGCAGATCCAGCTCGTCGACACCGTGGATGCGGAGGGCGCCCGGCTGCGGGTGCTCGAGGCCCGCGACGAGCTGCTGGCCACGGCCGACGCCCAGGATCCGATGCTCGTGAGCCTCGGCGGTGGCGCCCGCGACGTGGAGGTGCGGCTGGTCGGCACGAGCACCGGCGTGCACGTCATCGTGCATCTCGTCGTCGACGTGCGCGACGCCATGGGCGCCAACGCCGTCAACACGATGGCCGAGGCCCTCGCGCCCCGCCTCGCCGAGCTGAGCGGTGGCCGCGCCCTGCTGCGCATCCTGAGCAACAAGGCCGACCGCCGCCTCACCCGCGTGCGGGGTGTGTTCGACGCCGAGCTCCTCGGCGGCCCCGACGTGGTCGACGACATCGTGCGGGCGAGCGCCTTCGCCACAGCCGATCCGTACCGCGCCGCCACCCACAACAAGGGCATCATGAACGGCATCTCCGCCGTGGTGCTCGCCACCGGCAACGACACCCGCGCCGTGGAGGCCGGCTGCCACTCCCACGCGGCCCGAGCGGGTGGCTACACCGCGCTCTCGCGCTTCGAGAAGGATGCGGAGGGCAACCTCGTGGGCACCCTCGAGGTGCCGCTCGCGGTGGGCCTCGTGGGCGGCGCCACCCGGGTGCACCCGGTGGCGCAGGCCGCCGTGAAGCTGCTCGGCGTGGAGACCGCGGCCGAGCTCGCCGGCGTGATCGCGGCCGTGGGCCTCGCCCAGAACCTCGCCGCGTGCCGAGCCCTCGCGGCCGAGGGCATCCAGCGCGGCCACATGACGCTGCACGCCCGCACCATCGCCGCCTCCGCCGGTGCCCGCGCCGACGAGGTGGGCGAGGTGGCCGCCCGCATCGTGAGCGAGAAGCGCATCCGCCTCGACTACGCCGAGACCGTGCTGGCCGAGCTGCGCGCCGGCACCCCGGTGCTGTGACGGAGCGGATGAGCGGCGCCAGAGCGGCGGCGGCTCCCGCCGAGCTCTGGCTCCCCCGGCCGCAGCCGACCCCCGCACCCGCCTCCGCGTCTGGCACCCCGCTGCCCACTGCCGTGCGGGTCTTCGAGGTCGGCCCTCGCGACGGGCTGCAGGCAGAGCCCGGCATTCTGCCCGCCGCCGCCAAGATCGAGTTCTGCCGCCGGCTGCTGGCCGCCGGCGTCTCGCAGCTCGAGGTCACGAGCTTCGTGCCGCCCACCTGGATCCCCCAGCTCGCCGACGCGGAGGAGGTCGTGGCGGGCCTCGCCGCCACGGGTCACCTGAACGCGGAGGGGCCCGACGCCCCACGCACGATCGCTCTCGTGCCGAACCTGAGGGGCCTCGACCGGGCGCTCGCGGCCGGCATCCGCTCGGTCTCCGTGGTGGTGAGCGCCACCGACAGCTTCGCCGCCGCCAACCTCAACACCACCGCCGAGGGCTCGCTCGCGCGCGCCGCGGAGGTGGCCGCCAGTGCCGCGGAGGCCGGAGTGCCCGTGCGCGGCTACCTCTCCATGAGCTTCGGCGACCCGTGGGAGGGGCCGGTGCCCCCCGAGCGTGTGGCCGAGTTCGCGGCTCGCCTGCACGCCGCGGGGTGCTCCACGATCGCCCTCTCCGACACCATCGGCACGGGCACCCCGCACCACGTGCGCCGGGTGCTCGAGCTCACCGTGGCCGCCGGGGTGCCCGTCGACGCCATCGCGCTGCACCTGCACGACACCTACGGGCTCTCGCTCGCCAACGTGCTCGCCGCTCTCGAGCAAGGGGTCGCCGAGTTCGACTCGAGCGCCGGCGGTCTCGGCCGCTGCCCGTACGCTCCGGGCGCCGCCGGTAACCTGGCTACCGAGGATCTGGTCTGGATGCTCCACGGCCTCGGCATCGAGACGGGACTCGACCTCGACGCCCTCGTGGCCACGTCGCAGTGGATGGCCACCCAGCTCGGCCGGCCCGCGCCCTCTCGAGTGGTCAGAGCGCTCACCGCCGTCCAGAACTCCCGCACCCCCGCGAACACGTCTCGAGGATCCACCGCATGACCGCACCGAACCCCCTCGCCCTGCCGCTCGAGCTGCTCGCCCCCACCCCGGGCGCATTGAGCGGAGTGCTCGTGCTCGACCTCTCGCGCGTGCTCGCGGGCCCCTACGCCGCCACCATGCTCGCCGATCTCGGCGCCACCGTGGTGAAGATCGAGAACCCGGCCGATCCGGATGTCTCGCGCGGCTTCCCGCCGTACCTCACCTCGGGCGACGAGGAGTTCAGCGGCTACTACGCCCAGTACAACCGCGGCAAGCTCGGCCTCGCGCTCGACCTCAAGAGCGAGGAGGGCAAGCAGGTGCTGCGCGACCTCGTGGTGAAGGCCGACGTGCTCGTGGAGAACTTCCGGCCGGGCACCATGGAGAAGCTCGGGCTCGGCTTCGAGACGCTGATCGAGCTCAATCCGCGACTCGTCTACACCGCCATCTCGGGCTACGGCCAGACGGGCTCGCGGAGCAGACGGCCGGCCTTCGACAACACCGCCCAGGCGGCGGGCGGCCTGTGGTCGATGAACGGCTACGCAGACCAGCCTCCCGTGCGCGTGGGCGTCACGATCGGCGACCTCTCGGCCACTCTGTTCGGCGTGGTCGGCACGCTGGCCGCGCTCCGGCACGCCGAGCGGACCGGTGAGGGCCAGCTCGTCGACGTGGCGCAGGTCGACAGCATCATCGCCATGACCGAGACCGCCGTGGTGGATTACACGGTCGACGGCAAGGTGGCCTCGCCCGCCGGTAACGCGCACGCGTGGGTGCGACCGTACGAGCTGTTCCCGTGCGCCGACGGTCAGGTCTTCTTCGGCGGTTACACCGACAAGCTCTGGCGGGCGAGCTGCGAGCTGTTCGGCACCCCGGAGGCGGCCTCCGATCCCGAGATCGACACCATGCGCAAGAGGTTCGACGAGGAGGTCTACGAGCGCCGAATCAAGCCGCTCGTCACCTCGTGGTTCGCCTCGCGCACACGCCTCGAGCTCGAGGAGCTGGCCGGCGACATCATCCCCCTCACCGCGGTGAAGACGATCGGCGACGTGGTGGAGGATCCCGGCACCGCCGAGCGCGAGATGGTGGTCGAGGCCGACTACGGCCCCTTCGGCACCCTGCGCATGTTCGGGCAGCCGGTGAAACTCAGTGCCACCCCCGCCGATCCCACCCGCGTGGCGAACCGCATGGGCGAGCACTCCGACATCGTGCTCGAGGGTCTGGCCGAGTACTCGCCGGAGAGGATCGCCGGGCTGCGAGAACGCGGGGTGGTGTGATGGCGACCTCCGTGGTGCGCACCGAGACGATCGGGCCGGGGCCGGCGGCGAGCTATCGCGACACGTTCGCGACGCCCGCTCCGCTCGGCGACGAGCTGCCGGCGGGGTGGGAGGGTGTGTACTTCGCCTTCGAGACACCCTTCGACCGGCTCAGGGCCGACGGGTCGCCCGACGCCTCCGCCGACGTCATCCCCGACTTCGGCCTGCCCCGCCGGCTCTTCGCGGGCGAGGACACCGAGTTCCTCGCGCCGCTCCGCTTCGGAGAGGTCGTGGAGCAGACGACGTCGCTCGGCGAGGTCACGGAGAAGAACGGCCGGAGCGGCCGGCTCGTGTTCGCGGATGCGGTGCGCGAGTACCGCGTGGGCGGCGAGCTGCGCATCCGGAGCATCTGGCACGACGTGTTCCTCGAGGCGACGCCGCCCGGGTCTGTCGAGGCGCCCTCTGCGGACCCGGTGGACCTCGGAGGCGAGTGGTGGCGGAGCGAGCGCGTGCTCGATTCCCGGCACCTGTTCCGGTTCTCGGCGCTCACCTTCAACACGCACCGGGTGCACTACGACCGTGTCTGGGCGCGCGAGACCGAGGGGCTCGACGACCTGCTCGTGCATGGGCCGCTCACCCGCATGCTGCTGCTGGATGCCGCCGCGGAAGCGCATCCGGAACGCCGCCCCTCGGGCTTCGCGTTCCGGTCGATGGCACCGCTCTTCGTCGACCGCCCGCTCACGATCGCCGGGCACGACCTGCCCGACGGCCGCACGGAGGTGCACGCCATCGCCCCGGGCGGCACGCTCGCCGCCCGGGGCCTCGTCACCTGGCCGTGACGGGAGGGCGACCGGTCATCGACCGGTCGACGCCCCGTGGGCCGAGCGCTAGTGGGTGGGGCTGCCGCCCGTGACCGCGATGGTCTCGCCCAGCACGAAGCTCGACTCCTGCGAGGCGAGGAACACGAACGGCGGTGCGAGCTCGACCGGCTGGCCGGCGCGGCCGAGAGGGGTCTCCTCGCCGAACGACTCGATCTTCTCGTTGGGCACCGAGGAGGGCTGCAGCGGGGTCCAGACGGGGCCGGGGGCCACGCCGTTCACGCGGATGCCGCGCTCGGCGAGCTGCTGGGCCATGGCGCGGGTCCAGTTGGCGATGCCGGCCTTCGAGACCGCGTACTCGGCGAGCGAGGGCGACGGCACGAAGCCCTGGATGCTCGAGCACGTGATGATCGAGGCGCCGGGCTGGAGGTGCGGCGAGGCCGCCTTGGTGAGCCAGAACAGCGGGTAGATGTTGGCCTTCAGCACGTGGTCGAGCGTGGCGGTCTCGAAGTCGTCGATGCTGTCGACCGTGGGCATGACGCCCGCGATGATGGCGAGGATGTCGAGGCCTCCGAAGGCCTTCACGGTCTCGGCGACGATCTTCTCGTTCTGCGCCTCCTCCTGGAGGTCGCCGGGGAGCAGCACGGCCTTCTGACCGGCCTCCTCGATGAGCGTGGCGACCTCTTCGGCCTGGGCCTGCTCCTCGGGGAGGTAGCTGAGGGCCACGTCGGCGCCTTCACGGGCGTAGGCGATGGCGACGGCGCGGCCGATGCCGGAGTCGGCTCCTGTGACGAGCGCCTTGCGGCCGGCCAGACGGCCGTTGCCGATGTAGCTGGTCTCGCCGTGGTCAGGGGCCGGATCCATCTTGCGCACGTCACCGGGGGCGCTCTGCTGCTGGGGCGGGAACGGAGGGCGGGGGAACTGGGTGTTCGGGTCCTGGGGGGAGTACATGTTCTGAGCCATGGTGTCGACGCTAGGCCGGGTGCTGCCCGCCCGCGCGGGGTTGCCGCCGCCGCCCGTGTGGCGTAGTCAGGAGAGAATGACCCGATCCGATGACCTCGTGCCGCTCCGCACCTATGTGCCCCTCCGCGACTACGCCGCCATCGGGGACGGCCGCACCGTGGCCCTCATCGCCCTCGACGGGCAGGTCGACTGGCTGCCGGTTCCGGCTCTGCACACCCCTCCCGTGTTCGCCGGGCTGCTCGACGCCGAGAACGGCGGCCGCATCGAGCTGCGCCCCCAGGAGGACGGCTTCGAGGCCACGCGCGAGTACGTGACCGACAGCAACGTGCTGCGCACGACCTTCCGCACCTCCACGGGCACCGTGACCGTCACCGACGCCCTCGTGACCGGCGTGGCCGGCCGCCTGCCCTGGCTCGAGCTCGCCCGCCGGGTCGACGGTGTGGAGGGCGAGGTGCCCATGCGCTGGGCCGTCGTGCCGGGCAACGTCTTCGATGAGGAGGGCAGGGCGGTGCAGCGCATCGACACCCTGCACGGCCCGCTGCTGCGCGCAGGCCACATCGACCTCGTGCTGGTGGGCTCCGAGCACGGCAGGCTCGATCCGCACGAGCCCTCCGACGGATTCCCCGACGGCCCGCTCTCGTTCTTCGGCGCCTTCACCACGGCACCGGGATCGCGCCATGTCATCGCCCTCTGCGGCACCGACGACGAGCCCATCCACGTGCCCGACATCGGCAACGTGGATCGCGGCATCGACCGCACGGTCGCGAGCTGGGCCGGCTGGCTCGACGAGTTCGACTACGAGGGCCCGTGGGCGGAGGCCGTGCGGAGGAGTGCTCTGGCCCTCAAGCTGCTCATCTTCAGCCCCACGGGGGCGATCGCCGCGGCCGCCACCACGGGGCTGCCGGAGAACCTCCACGGCGGCAAGAACTACGACTACCGCTTCGCCTGGGTGCGCGACCTCGCCTACACGGTCGGTGCCCTCATCGGCTTCGGCCTGCGCGAGGAGACCCACGCGGCGGTCTCGTGGGTGCTCAAGACGCTCAAGGGCTTCGAGGGCGACATGCACATCTTCTTCGAGCTCGACGGCACGGTGCCGAAGGGTCCTGGGTCGGGCGAGGTGCGCGTGGTACCCGCCGAGGGCTGGAACGGCATCGGCCCCGTGCTCGTGGGCAACGACGCCTCAGGACAGCTGCAGCTCGGGGTGTTCGCCGACGTGGTGGGCATCATGCGCCGCTACGTGGAGGCGGGCAACATCCTCGACGAGCGCACGAGCGAGCTGCTCGTGAAGTTCACCGATTCCGCCTGCCGCAACTGGCAGAAGAAGGACTCCGGCATGTGGGAACTGCCCGAGATCGAGCACTACACCTCGAGTAAGATCGGCTGCTGGCAGGCCATCTCGGATGCCATCCACCTGGCGTCGCTCGGCGAGATCAAGCCCACCGACGACGACCTCGAGCACTGGCACAGGAATCGGGGCCTCATCGAGGAGTGGCTGGCCGAGGAGGCCTGGTCGGAGTCTCGACAGGCGTACACGATGCACCCGGGGTCGGATGCGCTCGACGCCTCGATCCTGCTGCACGCCGCCCGCGAGTTCGGGCCCCGCGAGCGGATCGAGCAGACGGTCGCGCGCATCGACGAGGAGCTCTCGGCCGGCCCGCTGCTCTACCGCTACTCCGATGTGTGGGAGGAGGAGGGCACCTTCGTGGCGTGCGCCTTCTGGCTCGTGGAGGCGTTCACCCACCTCGGCCGCGTGGACGAGGCGAAGGAGCGCATGGACGAGCTCGTGGCCCTCGGCAACGACGTGGGGCTGTATGCCGAGATGATCTCGGCCGATGACCACTCCTTCCTCGGCAACCTGCCGCAGGGGCTCAGCCATCTCGCGCTGATCGAGGCGGCCGTGGCGCTGCGCGACGCGCTGGAGGGGTGACCGGGGCCCTCCAGCCCGTCCCGCTGTCGCTCGTCGGCGGCTCGCACCGCCGCACGCGGCTCAGACGAGGATCATGCCGCCCTCGATGGCCATCACCTGTCCGGTGATGTAGTCCGAATCGCTCGAGGCGAGGAAGATCGCCGTGGGCGAGATGTCCTCGGGCTCGGCGGGGCGGCCGAGCAGGATGCCGGAGGCCATCGAGTCGAAGCCGGAGTCGCCCTCACCCATCTTCTCGAGGTCGGCGTCGAGCTTCTTCCAGAGCGGGGTCGCGACCACACCGGGTGCGAAGGCGTTGACCGTGATGCCCTCGGGCGCGAGCGACCGCGCGCCCGCCTGGGTCAGCGAGATGACGGCGGCCTTGGCGGCGCTGTAGGGCGCGAAGCTCGCGAAGCCGGTGCGACCCGCGATGGAGGCCGTGTTCACGATCTTGCCTCCGCCGCCCTGGGTGATGAACTGCTTGGCGGCCTCCTGGGTGCCGATGAGCACGCCGAGGGCGTTGACCTTCATGATGAGCTCGAAGTTCTGCTCGGTGATCTCGAGGAACTTCATGGGCGAGTTCATGCCGGCGTTGTTGAAGTAGACGTCGAGGCGACCGAAGGCCTCCACCGTGGTCGCGATCCCGGCGGCCACGGCGGCGCGGTCGGTGATGTCGACCTGCACGGCGAGCGCGCTGCCGCCCTCGGCGGTGATGTCGTCCGCCACCTTCTGGGCGGCCTCGAGGTTGAGGTCGGCGAGCACGACGTTCGCCCCCTCGGCGGCGAGTCCGTGCCCGATGCCCGCCCCGATGCCCGAGCCTCCGCCCGTGACGATGATGGTCTTTCCGGTGAGTCGTTCAGTCATGTCGTGTGTCCTTCGCCTGGGGAGTGAGAGGTCTTCGCTGACGGTCTCACCTCGGGATCATGGGTCCGATGTCGATCACGATGTACGCTAACACTGTCGATCAGCGCTGTCATGTGCATCTCAGCTGCACAGCGGACGCGGGACAGGGAAGGTGCGATGGAGCACACACCACAGGGTTCCGACCTCGCGTCGGGGCCGCGCATCGCCGTTCTCGGCACGGGCGCCAACGGGTCGGCCATCGGCGTCGATCTCGTGCGCGCGGGGCTCGACGTGACGTTCATCGACCAGTGGCCCGACAACGTCGAGACGATCCGCCGCGACGGCGTACGGGTCGAGCTGGCGGGGGATGCGACGGTCACCCCCGTCGAGATCCTGCACCTCTGCGAGGTCGCCACGCTCCGCCGCCCCTTCGACGTCGTGCTGCTGCTCGTGAAGGCGTACGACACCCGCTGGGCCGCCGAACTCATCAAGCCCTACGTGGCCGACGATGGCGTGGTGGTGGGCGTGCAGAACGGCATGACGGGCGAGGTGCTGGCCGAGGTGCTGGGCGAGCACCGTGCGGTGGGCGCCGTGATCGAGATCACCTCGGCGATGTACACCCCCGGAGTCGTCGAGCGCCACAGCGCACACGACCGCTCGTGGTTCGCCGTCGGGGCTGTGCACCCCGCCGCCGCGGGCCGGGTGCCGCTCGTGGCCGAGCTGCTCCGCCATGCCGGCACGGTGGAGGAGACCACCGACATCCACTCCGCGAAGTGGATGAAGCTCATCCTGAACGCGGCCGAGCTCGTGCCCTCGGCCATCGTCGACCTGTCGATCGCCGACAGCGCCCGGCATCCGCAGATGCGCGAGCTCATGCTCGAGGCCGGCAACGAGGCGGTCAGGGCCGCCCAGCTCGACGGCGCGACCATCCGCCCGATCTTCGGCATGGCCGAGACCACCCCGGAGACGTTCGTCGAGACGATCCTCGATGAGCTGCTCGCCCACTATGTGCTCACCCACTCGCGCTCGACCGTGCTGCAGGACTGGATCAAGGGCAGACACAGCGAGGTCGACGAGCTGAACGGCCACGTGGTGGCGACGCTCGCTGCGCACAGTGGATCGGCGCCGGTGAACACCGCGATGGTCGAGCTGGCTCGGGAGATCGAACGCGGCGACGCCGAACGCGGCTTGCACCAGGTCGAGCCGCTGCGGGAGCGAGCCTTCCATTCGTCGGCAGAGGGGTCGGGGTCTTCAGCGGGGTCGCCGTCGTCAGCGGGGTCGGGCTCGTGAGGGTCGCTGTGGTCGGGACCGGGGCGAACGGTGCCGCCATCGGCGCCGACCTCACGCGGGCGGGGCTCGACGTCACGTTCATCGAGCAGTGGCCCGAGAACGTCGAGGCGATGCGCCGCGACGGCGTGACCGTGCACACGGCCTCCGGCACGACCGTCACCCGGGTCGAGGTGCTGCACCTCTGCCAGGTGGCCGAGATCCGTCGGCCGTTCGATATCGTCTTCGTGGCCGTCAAGGCGTATGACACCCGGTGGGCGTGCGCGCTCATCAGGCCGCTGCTGGCCGAGGGCGGCCTCGCCGTCGGCCTGCAGAACGGCATGACGCTCGACGACATGGCGGATGTCCTCGGCGCCCACCGCACGCTCGGTGCCGTGATCGAGGTGGCCGCGAACATGTTCGAACCCGGCATCGTGAACCAGCAGGCTCCGCTGTGGTTCGCGCTCGGGAGCTTCCATGCCTCCACCGCCGGGCGGGAGCCCGAGGTGGCCGAGGTGCTGCGACATGCCGGGGTCGTGGAGATCTCCGCCGACATCCGCTCGTCGAAGTGGATGAAGCTCGTCGTGAACGCCGCCGAACTGGTGCCCTCCGCCATCCTCGACCTGCCGCTGGCCGACGCCGAGAAGGTGCCCGGCATGCGCTCGTTCATGGTGGAGACGGGCAAAGAGGCGGTGCGCACGGCGGTCGCACTCGGCAATCGCACCATCCCGATCTTCGGCATGGCCGCCCCCGCAGAAGGTGCTTCCCCCACCGACCCCGACCGCTTCGCCGAGGATCTGCTCGACATCGTGCTCGACCGGTACACGCTGCCCGACACGATGACCACCGTGCTGCAGGACTGGCGGAAGGGCCGCCGCTCGGAGGCCGATCAGCTCAACGGGCTCGTCGCCCGCGAGCAGGCACGGCTGGGTGGTAGTGCTCCGCACAATTCGCTCGTGGCCGACCTCGCACGACGAATCGAGTCCGGTTCGCTCGAGGCGGGACCGCAGAACATCGAGCTGCTGCTGGGCGCCGAGGCCTGAAGCGGGACCGGCCCCAAGGCGGGACCGACCCCAAGGCGAGACCGGCCCTAAGGCTGGACCGGCCCTGCGGCGGATCGGAGCCCCTGGTCAGGGCCGGGCTTCGTGCCCCGGCGCTCCGTGGGTGCGGCGGTCCTCCTTCATCTCCGCCTCGAAGAGGTGGCGCCGCCCGCCGGCCAGGGCCTCGCGCGCCGAGGTGTCGGCGGCGCGGAAAGCCGCGTAGTAGCCGTCGTCGTAGTCCTCGACGATCTGGAAGGTCCACCGGCCGTCGATCACGTTGCGGCCCACGAGCGTGCGGTCGATCTGGTCGGCCACCGCACCGTGGCCCGCCGAGCGGAGCAGGTCGACGGCCTCGCCGAGCGCCAGGTCGGCGGTTCCGGTGAGGCGGTGGAAGCCGTAGAGCATGCCGCGCGCCTGCTCCACCACCTCGAGCGCCTCGGAGAGCTTGCCGAGCGCGGCGACCGTCTCGTCGCTCACGCCGGCTGGGCGGGTGTGGACCGCACCCGGCCGCTGGCGAGGATCGGGGTCCGCGCCTGCTGGGTCTGTCACTGCGGGTCGGTCGTCGAGCGGCTCGTCTGTCATGCCCCCGAGCCTGCTCCTACCCGTCTCCTTCGGTCACCCCCTTGCCCTCGCCGGCCCGCGTGCCCACCTCCGCTCCCGCGTCCTCCTCGGACTTCGTGGCGTTCGCCGCCCTGATCGCCGCGCGCCCCGAGGGGAGCATGATGGCCACGACCATCACGAGCACCGTGGCCACGCCACCGCCGATGAGCAGCATCTGCACGCTCACCACATCGGCGAGCGGCCCGAACACCGACATGCCGATGGGTGTCGCGAGCGCCATGACGATGCCCACGTAGCTGAACACCCGCCCGTGCATCTCGGGCTGCACCGTCTCCTGCACCAGCGTCATGAACGGGGCCGAGAAGAGCGGCACTCCGAGACCGAACAGGAACATGAACGCGTAGAACACCCAGAGGTTGGGGCTGAGGCCCAGCCCGACCGTGCACACGGCGAACCCGAACGAGGCACCCAGGATGAGGCCGATCCGACTGCGCTTGGCGAGCACGGTCGACACGAGCACCCCGCCCAGCAGCATGCCCACGCTGAAGGCGATCTCGAGCACCGTCACCATCCACACCTCGCTGCCGAAGCTCCGCGCCACCATGAGCGGGGTGATGAACGACGGCGCCACGGTGAGCAGGAAGATGATGGCGAAGACCACGAGCAGCCAGCGCACGATCCTGTGGGTCCAGATGTAGCGCATGCCCTCCACCAGATCTTGCCGGTAGCTCGAGGTCTTCTCGGCGATCGAGGCGAGGGTGGGCACCGCCACGAAGGCCAGCAGGAGGATGCCGATGGCTGCGGTCACCACGTCGATGAAGAAGACCGGAACGATGCCGAAGATGCCGAACACCGCACCGGCGGCGGCCGGGGCGAGCAGGGCCATGGCGGACTGGATGGTCTGGAACAGCCCGTTCACTCGCATGAGGTGCTCGGGCGGCACGATCTGCGGGATCATCGCCTGCACCGCTGGCGTCTGCACCCCCGCCCCGATCGAGCGGGCGGCGACGGCGAGCAGGATGATCCACAGGTCGGTGATGCCGTTGAGCATGAGCAGGGCCAGCACGAGGGTGACCGCCGCGATCGTGCCGTCGGCCACCATGACGAGCACGCGCCGGTTCATGCGGTCGGCGAGCACGCCGCCGAAGATCGACACCACACCCTGCGGGAGGAAGGCGGCGACCGCGTAGAGGGCGATGGCGAGGCCGGATCTCGTCTCGAACGTGACGTACCACATGACCGCGTACTGCACGATCATCGATCCGAAAAGCGACACGGTCTGCCCGCTCAGGAACAGCCCGACGTTGCGCTTCCAGTGCGGATGCGCGTCGGCCGCGCCGGCGGTCTCGGCGGGTTGAGGGGTGGCCTGCACAGGCTGCTCGAAGCTCATGTGAACAACGTACACATGACCCCCGACACCGGGTCAACCCTCACCTCGGCGCGACCACGTACTGCGCGAGCTGGGCCACCACGGCGTCGCTGACCGAGCTCGGTCCCCCCAGCACGACGATGCGCACCGGGTCCAGCCGGTCCAGTTCAGCGGCGACCTTCTCGGGCACGGAACCGGCCTGCACCAAGAGCACGGGAGCATCGCGGAGAGCGGCCGCCGCGGATCCCGACAGCGCGTCGGGGAACACCGCCCCAGAGGCGACGTAGACGGTGCGGAGGCCCGGATCGAAGTGCTTCTCGGAGACGGAGGCCGACACCGCGAAGCGGTCGGCACCGCCGATCCGTGAGGTCTGGGCCACGGTGCCGGACTGCAGCATGACGGCGTCCGAGAGTGTGGCCTGCCCGCCGAGCAGCACGATCGACTTCGGGGCGGCCGTCTGCAGAGCCGCCAGGGCGGGCGCGGAGAACCCGCCCTTCGACGCGAGGATGACTGGGCCGAGGCGGCCCGCCGCGGCGGAGCCGGAGAGCGCGTCGGGGAACACCTCGCCCGAGGCCACAAATGCCACCGGCTGGCCGGGCGGCCTGCCGACCTGTGCCCAATCGATCGAGTTAGCGAGGTTGGCCGAGACCTCGTAGCGGTCGGCGCCGCCGACCCGCGTCACCGACCCCGTGTAGGCGAACATGGCTTGTTCAACGAGGGGATCGACGGAATTAGGGCCACCGAGCACCACAATGCTCTTCGGTTTCAGCCGGGCGAGCTCGTCGGAGACGGCCTGGGGGATCGAGCTCTTGCCCACCAGCAGCACCGGTCCATGGCGGATACCGGCGACCGCCGATCCGGAGAGCGCGTCGGCGAATCCAGCTCCCGAGGCCACATAGGCCACAGGCACCCCCTCCGCGAAGGCATCCCGCGAGATCGCCGCCGACACGACATACCGGTCCGCACCGCCCAACCGCTGCACGCCCGCAACCTCTGTCATGTTGCGCTGATACACCTGCAACCGCGTCGGCCCACCGGCGATGAGATTCCCCGCCTGCGACTCCCACACGACCACCCGACCGTCGCTGCTCACGTTCGCGTTGTACCCGTCGGAATCCCCCGCGAGCAACCCATCGGCCGCGATTGAGACGAGCCTCGTCTCACCCGTTGTGCGGTTGCGGAGATAGACCTGCCGGGGTTTCCATTCAGCGCGCGACGCCTCGGGCGTCAGGTTCGCGCCGGACGAGGAGAAGACGATCGTGTTCGCGTCGCCGGAGAGCCTCGGTCTCTCACTCGACCACCGCGAGGGGTTTCCTGCCGGGTCAGCTGACTCGAGACGAGTGATTCCCTCGTCGAGATCACGGGACCAGACCTGTGTCGCCCCAGCCGGATCGAGATCAGCCAGGTTCTCAGCGTCGCTCGCAAAGGCCACGGTCTTCCCGTCGGCCGACAGCGATGGTGAACCCGCCGACCTCCAGGCAGGGTTGGCGCCATCCCTCGAGACACTCGCCAGCACTACCCGATCGGCCGGAACGTTCTTCACGAAGACCTGCGGAACAGCGTTCGACGGCGTGCTCGTGAACGAGTCTTCGCTGACGAAGGCGACCGTCGATCCGTCGAACGAGACGGAGATGTCCCGAGCGCCATTCGGAGTCCCTTGAAGCGGCGCACCGGGCACCGAGCTGAGCAGGGTCGTCGCGCGAGTGCGGAGTGAGCGGCTGTAGACCTGGGTCTCGCCCCGCGAGTTCGCGGCAGTCAGATCGCTCGCACGACTGGTGAAGACCACCGTTTCACCATCACCGGAGATCACTGCCTGATCTGCAGTGCCGGACGAACCGACGGGGACGGGGTCGGTGTTCAAGGTGACCAGTTGGGCGCCGGCCGCCCCCCTCGTCCACAGCAGCACTTGCGAGGTTCGAGACCGCGTGCCGACCGCGATGTTGCTGGCGTATGAGATGTAGGAGACCCGCGATCCGTCGGCGGAGATGCTCGGCGCATAGGAGCGCGCATCCCCGGGAACGGCACCGACCCCGGCGCTGAGGAGCGTCGTTGTACCCTCGACCGTGTCTCGGAGATAGACCTGGTCGGTGCCGGAGGTGGAGGTCGAGGTCAGATCACTGGCCGAGGACGAGAACGCGACGTACCGGCCGTCTTGCGAGACCGAGGCAAGTCGCGAGGGCCCGCTGGCCCCAGCGCCGGCCGCGGTAGTGCTCGCGAGCCGCGTGACAGAGGGCGGGATGAGATCAGCAACCGCCACGACCGATGCCGTCGACATGGCGCTCGGGGATACAACTCCCGCTGTCGCCAGAGCCGTCGCAACTGCAACCATCGCCAGCACTGCTCGCCTCACGAGACCCTCCGCCCATCACCACAACAGGACGCGATGATGGGAGGACACTACCAGATGCCGAGCAATCCTCAGATGTAGATGGCGGGGTCGAGGTAGAAGGCGGGGTCGGTGAGCGACTCGCGCGTGGCCGCGGGGGCGGCTGTGTGGGCCGGGAGGTGGGTGATGTCGCGGGCCGGGATGCCGACGAGCACCGCGCCGGGCAGGGCATCCTTCACCACGACCGCTCCGGCGCCCACGGCCGCGTCGGCGCCGATGACGACGGGGCCGAGCACGGTGGCGTTGGCACCCACCACCACGCGGTCGCCGAGCGTGGGGTGCCGCTTCTCGCGCCGGGCGCTTCGACCGCCGAGGGTGACGCCGTGGTAGAGCATGACGTCGTCGCCGATCACGGCGGTCTCGCCGATCACGACCCCCATGCCGTGGTCGATGAAGAGGCGCCGGCCGATGCGCGCGCCGGGGTGGATCTCGACGCCCGTGAGGAAGCGCGCGAACTGCGACAGCAACCGCGCGGGCAGCTTGAGGCCCGGGCTCCTCCACCAGCGGTGCGCCACCCGGTAGACCCACACCGCGTGCACCCCGGGGTAGGCGAGCACGACCTCGACGTCGCTCCGGGCGGCGGGATCATGCTGCCTGGCCGCCCGCACGTCCTCCCGCACCCGCCCGAGCACCCGGCGAAGGGCACCCGGAGCGCCCAGAGCGCCACGCGCCGATCCACCACCGGGCACCCGCCCGGCACCACCGCTCACGAGCAGCGGCTCAGTCGGCGAGGCCGGCCCACAGCGGGGTCGAGATGTAGCGCTCACCCAGGTCGCAGACGATGGCCACGATCGTCTTGCCGGCGTTCTCGGGGCGCTTCGCGACCTCGACGGCCGCCCACAGGATGGCTCCCGACGAG
Source organism: Herbiconiux liukaitaii (assembly GCF_041927495.1). NCBI lineage: Bacteria > Bacillati > Actinomycetota > Actinomycetes > Micrococcales > Microbacteriaceae > Herbiconiux > Herbiconiux liukaitaii. The sequence goes on from NZ_JBHFHG010000007.1 coordinate 337,685, forward strand.
ATGCCCGCCATGATGCCCTCCTCGCTAGCGAGGCGACGGGCCGTGACGAGCGAGTCGTCGAGCGACACGTCGATGATCTCGTCGTAGATCTCGCGGTCGAGAATAGGCGGCACGATGTTGGCGCCGATGCCCTGGATCTTGTGCGGCCCGGCCTTGCCCTGCGTGAGCAGTGGCGAGTCGAGGGGCTCGACGCCGATGACCTGCACACCGGGCTTGCGCTCCTTGAGCACCTGACCCACACCCGTGATGGTGCCGCCCGTGCCGATGCCGGCCACGAAGATGTCGACGGCCCCGTCCGTGTCCTCCCAGATCTCCTCGGCCGTGGTCGCGCGGTGCACCGCCGGGTTCGCCTCGTTCTCGAACTGGTGGGCGAGGATCGAGTTGGGCGTCGATGCCACGATCTCCTCGGCCTTCGCCAGTGCGCCCTTGATGCCCTCCGGGCCAGGGGTGAGCACGAGCTCGGCGCCGTAGGCGCGCATCACGACACGGCGCTCGGACGACGCGGTCTCCGGCATCGTCAGCACGACCTTGTACCCGCGGGCCGCCCCCACCATGGCGAGCGCGATGCCCGTGTTGCCGCTCGTGCCCTCCACGATCGTGCCGCCTGGCTGCAGAGCGCCCGACTTCTCGGCTGCATCCACGATGGCCACGCCGATCCGGTCCTTCACGCTGTTGGCGGGGTTGTAGAACTCGAGCTTGCCGAGCACCGTGGCGCCGGTGCCCTCGGCGAGGCGGTTGATGCGCACGAGGGGGGTGCGGCCGACCAGTGCGGTGACGTCGTCGTAGATGCGAGCTGCCATGGGATGGGTCCTTCTCAATGAGACCGGGATCGGGGCCCGGCGCGATCGTGTCCTGCCGTGAAGCTTGCTCTCCACATTAGTTCGAGCCTGCACCCTCGCGTCTTTTTGTGACGCGGGATACAGGCTCGAACGAGAAGTTGCGTTATCAGCCGCAGGTGACGGTGCGACCGTCGAGCTCGTGGTACCCCGGGCCGAGCGTGTTGCACTCGGCGACGACACCGGCGATCAGCGCGATGAACAGGATGATTCCGATGATGCTCAGCACCACGCCGATGATGCCGAGGATGATGCCGACGGTGGCGGGTGTGTTCTTGGGCACCCCGCCGTTCTTGGACTGCTTCTTCGCGATGGCGCTCACGATGATGCCGGCGATGTGGCCGACCAGGGGGAACACGAAGAACGAGACGATCGAGATGATCATGCCGACGAGGCCCATGGTCTTGCCGGGCACGGCGGCGGGCTGCTGGCCGTAGCCCTGCTGCTGGCCGTAGCCCTGCTGGTTCACCGGCGGCGCGGACTGGTACTGCGGAGCGGCGGGCGGAGGCGAAGACTGGGGCGGGACCGGGGGCTTGTAGTCATCAGTCATGGTGATTCCTTACTCTTCTGCAACGTCCAGGACGCTGCCAGGGTACCGCGATGCCCTCCGCACGGCACGGAAGAGCGGCGGCGGGCCCCGGCACGACGGGCTAGCGTTGATCTGAACCGTTCGAAGGAGCACCGTGCCCGCATCCGCCCCCCTCTCCGGAACCCGCATCGATCTCGAGCACGGCGCCTACCGCGCCTCGCTCGCCGGCGTGGGCGCGAGCCTGCGCCTGCTGCAGCACGACGGTCGCGACCTCGTGGTGCCGTTCGAGGCCGACGAGGTGCGCCCCGCCTACCGCGGCGTCACCCTCGTGCCGTGGCCGAACCGGGTGGTCGACGGCCGCTACACGTTCGAGGGAGAGGAACGGCAGCTCGCGCTCACCGAGCCCTCTCGCGGTCACGCCCTGCACGGCCTCGCGACCTGGCTCGAGTACACCGTGACCGACAGGTCGGTCGACTCCGTGGTCTTCCGGGCCGAGATCCCGGCCCAGGCGGGCTACCCGCACCGGCTCGCGATCGAGGTGGAGTACCGCCTCGACGACGACGGCCTGCACCAGAGCGTGACCGCCGTCAACACGGGCTCGACCGCCGCGCCCTACGGCACCGGACCGCATCCGTACCTCGTGGCCGGCCCCGCCCCGCTCGAGGAGTGGACGCTCGATCTGCCCGCCGCCGAGGTGCTCACGGTCACACCGGATCGGCTCATCCCCCTCGAGCTCGTGGCCGTGGAGACCGAGGCGCGCGGCGTCTTCGACTTCCGCACCCCGCGGGTGCTCGCCGAGACGGCCATCGACCACGCCTACACGGGCCTCACCCGCGACTCCTCCGGCACGGCGACGGTGAGGGTGACGGATGCGAGTGGCAGCGGCGTGCGGATGAGCTTCGGCGAGGAGTGCGGCTGGGTGCAGATCCACACCGCCGACCTCGACCCGGTGCGCCCGCGGATCGGCCTGGCGGTCGAGCCCATGACGTGCCCGCCCGATGCGTTCAACACGGGCCGCGACCTGATCCTGATCCAGCCGGGCGAGCGGGCCACGGCATCCTGGACCATCTCGGCCGTCTGAGGCCCGGCGATCCCGGCGACCCTGGCGACCCCGCGCTGAGCGGTCTGCCTGCTCTACGCCACGTCGTCGGCGTCCGGGATGCTCGCACCCCGGTAGGCCTTGTGGTGGCGCGGGATGAACACGGCCACCACAACGCCCGCCACCGCGGCGACGCCCGAGATGATGAACGCGAGCTGGAATCCGGTGGCGCTCGGGGTCGCGAGCTCGCCGGATCCGACGATGTTGGCCGAGAGCACCACGCCGAGCACCGCACTCGCCAGCGTGGAGCCGAGGGTGCGCATGACGGAGTTGAGGCCGTTCGAGCCGGCCGTCTCGGTGGCGGGAACGGCGCCCATGATGAGCGTGGGCATGGCCGCGTAGGCGAATCCCACACCGAAGCCGACGGCCGTGGCTATGACCACCATGTGCCAGATCTCGGTCATGAGGAACACGGCGATGAGGTACGCCACGGCGATGATCACGATGCCGAGCAGCAGGCTCGTGCGAGCGCCCCGCGCGCGGGTGAGCCGAGCCGCGACGGGCGACATCGCCCACATCACGAGGCCGGAGGGCATGAGGCAGAGGCTCGCCACGAGCATCGACTGTCCGAGGCCGATTCCGGTCGCGGGTGACGCCTCGAGGATCTGCGGCAGCACCACGGTGCTCGCGAAGAACGCGAAGCCCACGGTCACCGAGGCGAGGTTGGTGAGCAGCACCGTGCGCCTGGCGGCGATCCGCAGGTCGATGAGTGGGCTCTTGATGCGGAGCTCGTAGACGCCCCAGAGCAGGAGCACGACGAGCCCGCCCGCGAGCAGACCGAGCGTGATGGGGCTGCCCCAGCCCCAGCTGCCGCCCTTCGTGATGCCGAGGAGCACGCCGATGAGGCCGATGCCGAGACCGATCGCGCCGAGCACGTCGAAGGTGCCCTCGCTGCGCAGCGTGCTCACCGGGATGAGCTTGAGCACGAGAACGAAGCCGACGGCCGCGAGCACTCCGGAGAGCACGAACAGCAGGTGCCAGTCGAGGTACTGCGAGATGGCGGCGGCCACGGGCAGCCCGACCGCGCCGCCCACACCGAGCGTGGCGCTCACGAGGGCCACGGCGCCGCCGAGGCGATCGCGGTGCAGCACGTCGCGGAGGATGCTGACGCCGAGCGGGATGACACCGAGGCCCACACCCTGCAGGGCCCGGCCCACGATGAGGAGGATGAGGTCGTCGGCGAAGAAGGCCACGGCCGATCCGGCGATCACGAGCAGCAGCAGCACGAGCACCATGCGGCGCTTGCCGTAGAGGTCGCCGAGGCGGCCCGAGATGGGGGTGGCCACCGCGGCGGCCAGGAGGGTGACGGTCACGGCCCACTGCGAGTCCTCGGCCGAGACGCCGAGGAGATCGGGGAGGGAGGGAACGAGCGGGGTGAGCAGCGTCATCATGAACGCGGCGATGAGCCCCGTGAAGGCGAGGGTGAACACGACGGCGCGCTGATTGACGGGCCGGCGCAGGCGTGCGCGCTGGTCATCCGTCAGCCACGGTGTGCTGGCGGTGTCGATCGACGTGAAGTTCTGGTCCGAGATGATTGCCCCCTGTAAAGTACTTTAGCGTGCAACCGGTCGGAGGCCGTGTGTATTCCTGATCGCCTCGGATCGCGATAATGGGCACATGAGCAGAGCCCCCGCGAACCGTGCCGCGCTCAAGCGCACCGAGCGCGGTTTCGACCGGCTGGTCAACTTCAGCGATGCCGTCGTGGCGATCGCCATCACACTCCTGATCCTGCCGCTCGTCGATGTCGCGGGCGAGCTGGGCGATGCGACGCTCGGTGAGCTGCTCGACAAGGAGTGGCCGTCGCTCATGGTCTTCGCGATCAGCTTCGCGGTGATCGGCCGGTTCTGGCTCGCGCATCATCGCGCGTTCGAGCAGTACTCCGACTACAACACGGCGCTCATGTGGACGAACCTGTTCTGGCTGCTCACGATCGTGTTCCTGCCCTTCCCCACCGAGCTCATGGCACAGGGGGGCAACACGTCGCAGGCCACCGTGCTGCTCTACATCGGCACCATGGTGCTCACGAGCGCTGCGGCGTCGCTCTCGCACTGGATCGTCATCCGCCACCCCGAGCTGCAGGCACCTGATGTGCGGGGCACCCTCTCGATGTGGCCGTCGCTCACCGCGCTCGGGATGCTCGTGGTGGCGCTCGTGCTGTCGCAGATCGTGCCGGGGCTGGGCCTGTTCTCCCTCTTCGCGCTGCTGCTGCTCGGGCCTATCCAGGCGGTGCAGAAGCGGCGTGCGCCTCGCCGGCCCGCTGCAGAAAGCCCACCGCCGCCTGCTTGAAGACGCGGGAGGTGACGGCGCTGAGATGGTCGCGGCCGGGCAGCTCTACGAAGTCGGCGTGCGGGATGCTCGCGGCCGTCTGGCGCACGGCGGGAGCGAGGTCGTCGTCGGCGCCCACCACGAAGAGCATCGGCTGGCGGGGCACGCGGGCGGCGGGGTCGAAGCCGTGACGCCGCATCGCCTCGGCCACCCGCACGAGCGCGTGCGGGTCGTTGCCGGGCACCCCGCGGGCCATGCGCAGGTAGCGCGCGGTCACGGCATCGGCCGGCGCGGCATCCGCTTGGTCATCGCTTTCGGCGAGCGCCGACAGGGCCGCCGCGTGGTCGAAGCCCGCGAACGAGCCGGTGACGGGAGCGCCGCCGAGCACGAGCGAGCGCACGCGCTGCGGATGGCGGAGCGCCAGGTCCCACGCCAGGCGCGCGCCCAGCGAGTACCCGATGACATGGACGGGATCCGTGCCTGAGCCGGTGTTGGTGTCTGTGACGGTGCCGGTGCCCGTGCCTGTGACGGTGCCGGTGTCCGTGCCGGTGCCGGTGCCGGTGCCCGCACCTTCGCCCTCGCCCTCGCCCGGCAGCTCGTGTCCGCCGGTGCCCGCCGCATCGAGCACGGCCACGAGGTCGCCGCGGAAGCGCGCCAGGCCGTAGGCCGCGAGCGCGCGGGGCCGGCCGCTCTCGCCGTGGCCGCGCAGGTCGGCCGTCACCACGCGGAACCCGGCCTCGAGCAGCGGCTCGGCCCAGCGCGCCCGCAGCCAGTTGCCCTCGCGACTCGAGGCGAAGCCGTGCACGAGCAGCACCACCGGATGCGCCACATCGCCCAGCGCCTCCCAGGCGACGGCCACACCATCGGGCCGCACGACGACCCCACCCTGCCGATCAGGTCCACCCTGTCGAGCGGGCATCCGCTCTCCACTCGTCACGTCGCGCTCCGCATCACACCTCCCAGGCTAGGCGGGCACGGTGGCGTCGCCCTCCCGCGCGGATCGATAATGATCCGGTGCCCGCGATCGACGACTCCACACGCTGCCCCTGCCTGAGCGGGAGCACCTACGGCGAGTGCTGCGGGCTCTACCACCGCGGTGACGCCGCGGCCCCCACAGCCGAGCGGCTCATGCGCTCGCGCTACTCGGCCTTCGCGATCGGCGACGCGGACTACCTGCGGGCCAGCTGGCATCCGAGCACCCGTCCGCCTGCGCTCGAGCTCGACGACGACGTGCGCTGGTACCGCCTCGACATCCTCGACCGCCGGGCGGGGGGCGTGCTCGACACCGAGGGCGAGGTCGAGTTCCGCGCCCGCTACCGCCCCAAGCCCGACCGCCCGCTCGCGACGGCCGGCGAGGTGCACGAGCGCAGCCGCTTCCTCCGCGAGAACGGCCACTGGCTCTACGTCGAGGCCCTCTAAGGACCCCGCACCTGCACCCGCACTTGCACCCGCCATCCGCACCCTGCCACCGAGCCCGCATCCGCATCCGCTCGCCGTTCCGTTCTCGCAGCCCCGGCATCCGTCGAGCAGCGCTCGGCGCTCGAGACCTTCCGTCGTAGGCTCGCGCCCATCGGCAGCACTCGGCTCCGACCACGACGGATGCGGAGACCGCATGAGCACCGACGACCTCGACCCCACCGACAACGACGCGCCTGACCTCGACCCCACAGCAAACGACCGCACCGATCGCTCGCGCGCCGACGGCGAGAAGCTCGCGGGAGCCGCCACGCCCGACGACGCCGACCGCGATCCGGACCTCGACGAGTTCGCCTACGAGGAGCGCGTCGCCGACCCCGACGACCCCGTGGCCGAGACGGTCACCGGCTCGGGCCTCGAGCCCGAACCTTCCGCCGACGAGCACGCCGACAGCCCCAACCTCGACGCCGACGGCGTCGCCTGAGAACCCGCTCGGGCGCACTGCAGGCGCGTCTCGGGCCGGGAGGGTGGAATAGGGGTGGGGGGTTCGGCGTTGGGGTGCATATCCGGCACGAGAGGCGCCCATCATGTCCCTGACCTTCACGACCGACGCCACCACCCGCACCCCCACCATCACCGAGCAGCTCGCTCGCCTCATCGAGCTCGGCCTGCCCGAGGCCGCAGGCGTGAGCCCCGAGGAGCTGCGCAGCTACGCGAGCAAGCTGCGTGCGCGGCCCGACTCGATCCTCGTGGTGAACCCCTGCATCGCGCCGCCGTCGAAGCTCGCCACCCTGCTGCAGCGCGGCGGCAAGCGCGGCTTCGTGGTGGAGGACATGACCGACCTCGACGACTTCGCACCCCTCGACGAGCTCCGCCTCACCGAGCAGCCGCTCTACCTCGTGCACGGCATTGAGCGTGGCGACGATCTCGCCAACCGCACACCCGACGAGGCCCTGCCCGAGCTCTCCGCTCGCGGTCGCCGTCCGCTCACCGTCAACGAGGGCCTCAGCTGGCTGCTGCAGCAGCCCGACCTGCTCGAGCCCGGCCACTGCTTCATGACCATCGGATCGCGCAAGAAGGTCGACGGCGGGCTCGACACGCGCACCCCCGCCATCTGGATCTCGGGTGGCAGCGGGCGCGACGGTCGCCTGCGCCGCGGAGCCCCGAAGGTCGGCTGGTGCTGGGCGGGCAACCGCCACACCTGGCTCGGCTTCGCGTCGACGCCCGCGGCGGCGTAACGGCCGTCTCGGGAGCCGAGCGATCCCCCATGGCGCTCGGCCCATCGGAGTGCGAAGATGGACCTCGGATTGTAAGACAGTCGGATCACCTCACGAGGCATCCGCTTCCGAGACAGTGAGGTCTGGATGAGCACACCCCAGGTGATCGTCGTCGGCGCAGGCCCTGTGGGGTTGCTCTCGGCGCTGGCCCTCGCGCAGCGAGGCATCCGCGTGACGGTCGTGGAGAAGGACACGCGACTCAACGATTCCCCCCGTGCCGCCGTCTACCACTGGTGCGTGCTCGAGGTGCTCGAGAAGTTCGGGGTGCGCGAAGACGCCGAGGCGGAGGGCGTGATCGTGCGGGGCAACGCGTTCCGCAAGCCGTCGACGGGTGAGTCGGTGCTCATCGGCCAGGAGGCCATCGCGGGCGTCGTGCCCTACCCCTACAACCTCAACCTCGGTCAGGACAGGCTCGGCCAGATCTGCCTCGACCACCTCGCGCGACTGCCGGAGGCCGAGATCCGCTGGGGAGAGGGAGTGGTGTCGCTCGAGCAGGTTGACGACTCCGTCACCGTGATGCTGGAATCGGGCGAGTCGATCCGCGCCGACTGGGTGATCGGTGCCGACGGCGGTCGGAGCGCCGTGCGCACGAGCCTCGGTCTCGGCTTTCCCGGCATGACCTGGGACGACCGGTTCGTGGCCACGAACATCCGCTTCGACTTCGAGGCGCACGGTTTCAACCGGGCGAACATGGTGATGGATGCCGAGCTCGGCTGCATCGTGGCGCTGCTCGACCGCGAGGGGCTGTGGCGGGTGACCTTCGCCGAGAGCGAGGAGCTGCCCGAGGAGACGATCCCCGAGCGGATCGACGACTTCCTGCAGGCCTTCCTGCCCGGTGCTGCCGGCCGCAAGGAGTACGAGCTCGTGCAGTACTCGCCGTACCACATGCACCAGCGCTCGGCCGAGACGTATCGCGTGGGGCGGGTGCTGCTTGCGGGGGATGCCGCGCACCTCACCAACCCGACGGGCGCGATGGGGCTCACCACGGGGGTTTTCGACGTGGAGCTGCTCGTCGACCGCCTGGGGGCGGTCATCGCGGGCGAGGCGGATGGCAGTGCTCTCGACGACTACGCCACGCGCCGCCGCACCGCGTTCCTCGAGAAGGCGTCGCCCACCGCGAGTCGTTTCAAGCACCTCGTCTACGACGGCGTGCAGGCCGACATCGACGAGGCCTTCGAGCAGTACCAGCGCGTGGAGGGCGACCCGGTCGCGGCCCGCGAGTTCTTCCTGGGCGTGCAGACCCTGCGAGAGCCGGAGTTCCGGAGCGCGTAGGGCGACGAGCCGAGCTCAGCCGGACCGGGCCCCGCTCAGCCGAGCTTGCCCGAGCATGCTCCGTCCGGGCCGACGGCCGCCGAGATCTTGGCCGCAATGCTCCCGAGCTGCTTGACCTCGGCTCGCGTGAGGTGGTCGAAGACGAGCTCGCGCACGCGGGCCACGTGCCCGGGAGCGGTGGCGACGACCTTCGCGAATCCGGCATCCGTCAGCGTCGCCAGGGTGCTGCGGCCGTCCTCCGGATCGGGTCTCCTCTCGACCCAGCCCTGGTCGCCCAGGCGGTTCACCACCTTCGACAGCCGGGAGAGGGTGCTGTTGGCGAAGCGGGCGAGCTCGCTGAGCCGCATGGTGCGGTCATCCTGCTCGGAGAGAGCGGAGAGCACACCGTACTCGAAGTGGCTCACGCCGGAGTCGGCCTGCAGCTGGATGTCGAGGGCCGACGGCAGCCACATCGTGCTCGTCACCAGCGACCTCCAGGCGGCGCCCTCGTCGTCGGTCAGCCACAGCGGATCCGTCTCGTTCGTGCTCATACCCGCCACTCTACGTCGATTCACTTGACATGGAAAGTTTTGCGGTCCATGCTCTTACTTGCCCTGGAAAGTAATCTCCGGGTATTCGACAACCGGCGTCGAGCTGACGCCGCACGAGAGGAAGAACATCATGACCAAGGCGACCATCTTCGGCAAGGGCAACATGGGCAGTGCGATCGCGGGGATCCTCGCGGCCGGCGGTGCCGACGTGGAGCACATCGACACGGCGACCGAGAACGCCACCGTGACGGGCGACATCGTGATCCTCGCCGTGCCCTACGCGGCCTTCGGCGACATCCTCGCGACCTACGGCGACCAGTTCGCCGGCCGCATCGTGGTGGACATCACCAACCCGATCGACTTCCAGACCTTCCAGCTCGCCGTGCCGGCCGACAGTGCCGCTGCCGCGGAGCTGGCCGCCGCGCTGCCGTCGTCGAAGGTGCTGAAGGCCTTCAACACCAACTTCGCCGCCTCGCTCGTGGGCAGGACGGTGGGCGACAACCCCACCACGGTGCTCATCGCCGGTGACGACGCCGATGCGAAGGCCGCCCTCGCCGCTGCCGTCACGGCCGGCGGAGTCAAGGCCCTCGATGTCGGGCCGCTCACCTCGGCGCGCGAGCTCGAGGCCCTCGGGCTGCTGCAGCTGCAGCTCGCGATCGGTCAGAAGATCGGTTTCACCGGCGGCTTCTCGGTCACGGCGTAACCCGACCCCCGTCTCGCCCCTTCCCCCTCGCACCTTCCCCCTCACCACCTGGAGCATCATGATCATCGCGTTCTACATCGTCGCCGGCTTGACCGCGCTCGCCTTCCTCGCCTTCGGCCTCATGAAGCTCGCGAGGCCGAAGGCAGCCCTCAAGCAGAGCGGCCTCGCGTGGGTCGACGACTTCTCGGGCACCTCGGTGAAGCTCATCGGTCTCGCCGAGGTGCTCGGAGCGCTCGGTCTGATCCTCCCCATGGCCACGGGGATCGCGCCGATCCTCTCCCCGATCGCCGGCCTCTGCCTCGCGGTCGTGATGATCGGGGCGGTGATCGTGCACGTGCGCCGCAAGGAGACCCCCCTGCCGGCCGTCGTGCTGGTGCTGCTCCCCCTGGCAGCCGCGATCCTCGGCTTCCTCTCCCTCTGAGCCCACCTGCCCCTCACCCGCCGCGTCTCTCATGCGCTACCGCCCCGGTGTCGGCATGACGTGTTATCCTTCCCGCGCAGGACGCCTACGGGCCTCCCGCACCCAGCCAGTTCCCTCGCCTCGTGCGGGGGATCTGTGTTTAAGCCTCCAGTTCAAGTCAGGGCTTGACGCAAGCCTGTCTTCAGGGCTTCCAGATGTAGTAGAACCGGCATGCGGTCATCACCGTCGTGAAGATCGACTCGACCGCCGCTGCGACTCGCGCATCCGACTCGATCACGGTCTCGTGCCGATTCACGAAGTAGGTCGCCACGTCTGAGATCTGCAGCAGGCGACTGGAGTGCGAGGGTCCGAAGTAGATGGTGTCGGCGATCCGGTCGACCGGTTTGGTCGTGTACCCCCTGGCGCTCGTGGACTTGAACTGACGCAGGTTGCGGCGACTGTCCGGAGCGGAGTGATGCTCGTCCGCGACCACGAGCGCCACCGTTCCCTCGGGGGCGTCCTTGCGCACGATCTCGTCGATGGATTCGAACGTCTGCGCTGTGCAGAGGGCGTGTGGTGCATGCGTCCTCGCCCCGTACCGCGCCTCGAGCCTGTTCACATCGATTCCTCGGAGGACGTACTTCGCGCCGGACGCGGCAAGCGCCTTCGCCACCAGCTTGCAGGCCTTCACCCGCCACCCGGTGGGAACGATCTCCCACTCGCCGCGGCCGTGGAACATGTCGTAGCCGTGGAACTCGGCCAGCGGATCGAATCCCGTGACATCGGCGGCGATCATCCTGCCGATGTGGTCGAGACTCGTCTCGATCCGCTGGATGGAGGAGCTGTCGACGATGACAGACCCCATGAAATAGAAGTCGTCGTTGCGCGCGGACTCATCGAGATAGGCGACCCACACGGTGACTACCTTGCCACAACAGGATGCTTAAAGCCGAGTAATCGTCAATCGAACTCGTGGCATGACGTTACTGGTGCTGGGAAACACAAAAGCGACCCGCTTTCGCGAGTCGCTTTCTGTGGTGCGCCCTAAGGGATTCGAACCCCTGGCCTTCTGATCCGTAGTCAGACGCTCTATCCAGCTGAGCTAAGGGCGCATGGTGCGGATGACTTCTCCGCACGAACATCAGAGCCTAGCACGAGCGGAATGCAGCACAAAGTCGAGCCCGCATCAGCCGGCGCACGGGTGGGTTCGGGGTCGGTGGAGGGTGGGAGCATGGAGCGTGCGGAGTTGGCAGGCGGTGATGGGCGACGTGGTCGGGGCTCCGGCGCGCTCCGCTGAGCCCACCACTCCGATGGGGCTGCAGTTCGAGGTGCGCGAGCTCACGCCGCGCACGCACGACCGCTGGCGCGGCCCCACCTCGAAGACCGCGACGCCGCCCACCGCTGCACCCACCGAATCGAGCGGTGCCGGGAGTGCCGGCGGGGCGGAGGGTGCGGGTGGGGTGGACGGCACCCGGGGTGCCGGTGCAGCGGAGAGTGCGGGCGGGGGCGGGGCGGGCAGTGTCCCCTCGCGGCGGCTCGGGGTGCGGCCTGTGGTGCGGGTGGGGGCCGGGGGGTTCGTGAAGGCCAACGTGACGTGGGGGTCGTTCACGCATCAGGTGAATCGGCTCAACCTCGATCCCGAGCATCATCGGTGGTTCGCCCAGTTCGCCGCTCTGCACCGCGCGACCCGCACCGGGCTCACCGCCCCCGAGACCGACTGGCTCGCTCTCGACGACTTCACGAGCCCCCTGCTGTGGCAGCTGCTCGACGAGGCCAGGCGCCTCGGCATCGCGCTCGTGACGTCCGCCAAGGGCGGCACCGTCGAGGTCACCGCGGGCGCCACTGTGGGCCTGGATGCGCGGCGCGGCTCCGACGGCGCGCTCACCCTCGACCCCGTGGTCGCGTTCTGGCACCGCGACCGGGCGGTCGGCGATGGCCCCACCCCGTTCCTCCCGGTCGACACCGCGTCGCACGCGGCAACAGAATCGCCGGCAACCGCGACCGCCCCCGGGGCCGCACCCACACCCGGACCTGCCACCGCGGCCGCCGCGGCTGCAACCGGCGCCGGCGCCATCGGCACCCACGGCATCTACGCCTACCGCCTCGCCAAGCGCCCCACGATCACGCTCGGGCCCTCAACATCCGCATCCGTACCCGCAGCCGCATCCGCATCCGCGCCAGCGCCAGCGCCAGCAAACGGCCCGCTCCCTCCCGGCCCGCTCACTCCTGCCCTCCTCACTCCCACGCCGCTCACCCCCGAGCAGGTCGCGCTGCTGGGGCGGACGCCCGTCGTCGTGCCCGGCGCCGAGACCGCGCAGTTCTTCGAGGAGTACTTCCCCACCCTCCGCCGCGGCGTCGACATCGCGTCCCCCGACGGCTCGGTCGAGTTCCCCGAGGTGCCCCCACCCGAGCTGCTGCTCACCGCCCGCTTCCGCGGCGAGGACCTGCTGCAGCTCGACTGGGAGTGGCTCGGCATCCGCGACCCCGACGCCGAACGCGCCCTGGTCGACGCCACGGTGATCGAGCTCGACGCCGTGCTCACCCGCTTCCCCTCCACCATCGCTCCCCTCGGCCCGCGGCTCGACAGCGTCACCCTGCGGGGAGTCGACGCGGCCGCCTTCGCCGAGAAGGCCCTGCCCATGCTCGACGCCCTCGACGGGGTGAAGGTCGAGGTCATCGGCCCCCGACCGGTCTACCGCGAGCTCACCGGCCACCCCGACATCACCCTCACGACCGTCGAGACCCTCAAGCGCGACTGGTTCGACCTCGGCATCGTGGTGAACATCGGCGAGTACCGGATCCCGTTCGGCCCCCTCTTCAAGGCCCTCTCGAAGGGCTCGAAGAAGATGCTCATGGTCGACAGGACCTACCTCTCGCTCGATCACCCCGCCTTCGACCGCCTCAAGGAGCTGCTCGAGGAGGCCGGCACCCTCGACGAGTGGGAGACGGGTGTGCGGATCGCCCGGCACCAGCTCACCCTCTGGGCCGAGTTCGACGACCTCGCCGACGAGAGCGTGGAGGCGGTGGCCTGGCGGGAGGCCGTAGAGGGCCTGCGCGACGTCGACCGGGTGCCGGAGACACCACTGCCCGAGGGTGTGCGTGCCGAGCTGCGGCCGTACCAGAAGGCCGGCTTCGACTGGCTGGCGTTCCTCTGGCGGCACCGGCTCGGCGGAGTGCTGGCCGACGACATGGGGCTCGGCAAGACACTGCAGACGCTCGCGTTCATCGCCCACACCCGGGAGCAGGCCCCCACGCGCGAGCAGGCCCCGGATGCGCCCCCCTTCCTCGTGGTGGCCCCCACCTCCGTGGTCGCCACCTGGGCCGACGAGGCCGCCAGGTTCACCCCTGGCCTCACGGTCCGCACCATCACGGCCACAGAGTCCACCGGCACCGCAACCGGCCCAGCCGGCAGCAGCACCATCGCCGACACCGCCACCGGCGCCGACATCGTCGTGACCAGCTACGCCCTCTTCCGCCTCGACGCCCCCGCCTACCAGCGCATCCCCTGGTCGGGCCTCGTGCTCGACGAGGCGCAGTTCGTCAAGAACCACCGCTCCCGTCTGCACGCCTGCGCCCGCGACCTCGACGTGCCGTTCACGCTCGCCGTCACCGGCACCCCGCTCGAGAACGACCTCCTCGAGCTCTGGGCCCTCTTCGACCTCACCGCCCCCGGCCTCTTCCCCTCCCCCACGCGCTTCGCCGAGAGGTTCCAGCGGCCGATCGAACGCGGCCAGGATGTGCGGGCCCTCGAGACGCTGCGCCGTCGCATCCGCCCGTTCCTGCTACGTCGCACCAAGGAGTCGGTGGCGCCCGAACTGCCCCCGCGACAGGAGCAGGTGCTGCCGGTCGAGCTCGCCCCCGCCCACCGCCACCTCTACGACACCGTGCTGCAGCGCGAGCGCCAGAAGCTCTTCGGCCTCATCGAGGATCTCGACCGCAACCGCTTCATCGTGTTCCGCTCGCTCACCCTGCTGCGCATGCTGAGCCTCGACGCGAGCCTCATCGACGAGGCGCACGCGAGCATCCCCTCCTCCAAGCTCGACGTGCTCGTGCAGCACCTCACCGAGCTCGCCGCCGAGGGGCATCGCGCCCTCGTGTTCAGCCAGTTCACGAGCTACCTCGCGAAGGTCGCCGACAGGCTCGACGCCGAGGGGATGGCGCACGAGTACCTCGACGGCTCCACGAGACGCCGCCCCGAGGTCATCGCGCGCTTCCGCGAGGGGGATGCGCCGGTGTTCCTCATCAGCCTCAAGGCAGGCGGATTCGGGCTCACGCTCACCGAGGCCGACTACGTCTTCCTGCTCGATCCGTGGTGGAACCCGGCGAGCGAGGCGCAGGCCGTGGACCGCACGCACCGCATCGGCCAGACGAAGCCGGTCACCGTCTACCGCCTGGTGGCGACGGGCACCATCGAGGAGAAGGTGATGGAGCTCAAGCGTCACAAGGCGAAGCTCTTCGACGCCGTGCTCGACGACGCCGGTTTCGACGCCGCCCTCACGGCCGACGACATCCGCGCCCTGCTCGCCTGAGCTCCCTCACATGCCGCTCAGCCCGCGAGGGCGTCGAGGTCGCGCAGGTGCCGGTACTGGCCCTTGAAGTAGAGCAGCGGCTCCTCCTTGTGCCAGGAGGCCGGGCTCATCTCGTTGACGCGGCCGATGACGATGTAGTGGTCGCCCGCCTCGTGCTCGGCCCAGATGTCGCAGTCGAGCCACATGAGGGTGTCGGCGATCACCGGGTTGCCGGCCACCGTGGGGTTCCACGAGACGCCGGCCCACTTGTCGGTGCCCTTGCGTGCGAACTGGTTCGAGACCGTGTGCTGGTCGTGGGCGAGCACGTTGACGGCGAACTTGCCGGTCTCGCGCACTCGCGGGTAGGTGGTGGAGTTCGTCATCACGCTGAACGACACGAGCGGCGGCTCGGTCGAGACCGAGTAGAACGACTGGCAGGTGAAGCCGATCGGCCCCTCCTCGTCGATGCCGCTGATGATGGTGATGCCCGAGGCGTAGTGGCCGAGCGTGTCGCGGAAGACCCTGGGGTCGAAGGCGGGCCCGGTGGCGATATCGGTGGAGTCGGTGGCGATTCTGGTGTCGAGTGTCATTGTCAGCTCCTAGTGCGGGGTTACGAGACCGGCGCGGATGCGGAGGCGAGAGAGCGGGTGGCACCCGCGACCGCGGCGAGGCGGTCGAGGTTGGCGATGTACTCCTGGGCGGCGGTCTCCACGATCTCGTCGAGCCGATCCATCTGGCTCGCCACGAAGTAGAAGCCGCGACCGGGAACGGTGGCGCCGAGCTCGACGAGCAGCGGTGCCAGGTTCACGGTGGGGCCCATCGCGTGGGTGAGGTCGCCTCCGGTGAGCACCGGGATGGCCGTCACCCCCGAGAGTCCGTTCGCCGGATACCGATCGAGGAACGCCTTCAGCAGCCCGGTGTACGTCGCCTTGTAGGTGGGCGACGCGAACACCACGAAGTCGCTCTCGGCGACCCGGGCGTTCAGAGCGGCCATCTCATCCGAGGGCCAGGCGAAGATCTCGGCCGTGTGGTCGGCCAGATCGATCACCTCGAGCTCGTACGAGCCCTGCTGCAGCAGCTTCTCCACGAGGGTCTCGGCCACTTTGAGGGTGCGTGACTTGGGCTTGGGGTTGCCCACCACGATCGTTGCTTTGAGTGCCATGATTCTCACTTCATACCGGTTGTCAGGAAATGAGGAGGGCCGGAACCGTGCCCGAGGCGAAAGCGATGCATCGCAGGCCGAAGGCGGGGACACCGACATCCCTCACACACCACCGAGATCTTGTGGCCCGGTGGGCCCGCAACGGCTTACGTTGCCATTTCAGTATGAACGTCCCGCGTTACAGGCGTATTACGCGGGTCGAATCTTTACGACGAGCTTTTCCTGAGCTCCTCCAGCTCGGTGACGGGGGTGTAGCCGAAGGCGGGGAACGCGGCGGCGGTGCCCTCGTGGGTGAGGCGACCGTCGACGGTCGAGACCGCGGGAACGAGGGCGGGATTGCGCGTGATGGCCTCGCGCCAGCCGAGGTCGGCGAGCTGCACCACGTAGGGCAGCGTGGCGTTGGTGAGGGCGGAGGTCGAGGTCGACGAGACGGCACCCGGCATGTTGGCCACGCAGTAGAAGATCGAGTTCTCGACGAGGTAGGTGGGATCGTCGTGCGTGGTGGGGCGGGAGTCTTCGAAGCAGCCGCCCTGGTCGATGGCGATGTCGACGAGCACTGATCCCGGCTTCATGCGCGAGACGAGCTCGTGCGAGACGAGCTTGGGGGCCTTCGCACCGGGCACGAGCACGGCACCGATCACGAGGTCGGCCTCGAGCACACTGCGCTCGACCTCGAAGGCGTTCGACACGACGGTCTTGACGCGGCCCGAGTACACCTCGTCGAGGTGGCGCAGGCGCGGGATGCTGAGATCGAGCACGGTCACGTCGGCGCCGGCCGCCACGGCCTGCTGCACGGCGTTCTCGCCGGCCATTCCGCCGCCGATCACGGTGACCTTCGCGGGCCGCACACCGGGGACACCGCCGAGCAGCACACCTCGACCGCCCTGCGAGCCCATGAGGTGGTAGCCGCCCACGAGCACGGAGAGCCGGCCGGCCACCTCGCTCATGGGGGCGAGCAGCGGCAGCGATCCGTCGGCCAGCTGCACGGTCTCGTAGGCGATGGAGGTGGCCTTCGAGGCCAGGAGCGCCTCGACGAGCGGCTCGGCGGCGGCGAGGTGCAGGTAGGTGAAGAGCAGCTGGCCCTCGCGCAGTCGCCCGTACTCGGGGGCGATGGGCTCCTTGACCTTCACGATCATCTCGGCAGTCCACACGGTGTCGACGTCGACGAGGGAGGCGCCCGCGGCCTCGTACTCTGCATCCGAGATGGCAGCGCCGAGGCCCGCCGACGACTCGACCATCACGGTGTGCCCGTGCCGCACGAGCTCGAAGACCCCCGAGGGCGTCATGGCCACTCGGAACTCGTTGTTCTTGATCTCCTTCGGAACTCCGATGATCACGAGGCTTCTCCTTCTGCGGGGTCCTGCGGGGCGGGACGGTCAGGAAAAGTATCGAAGCGATTTGGCCCCGTGTCACTGGTCCCGAATATAATTCGGATGAACGGCCGATTCGGCCTCAGGCATTCGAGGAGGCCCGTGCATGAGCGCGATCGATGAAATCGACGAGCGGATCGTCTGGGAGCTCTGCCGCGAGGGGCGGCTGCCCAACAAGGAGCTCGCGGAGCGGGTGGGCATCGCGCCCTCCACGTGTCTCATGCGGGTGCGCGCCCTGCACAGGAGCGGCGTGCTGCGGTCGTTCCACGCACAGCCCGACTGGGCGTCGCTCGGCCTCTCGATCGAGGCGATCGTGGCCGTGCGACTGAAGGCGCAGGCGCGCGGCCAGATCAAGACCTACGCGCAGCGCGTGATCACGCTGCCCAACGTGCTCAACGTCTTCTTCCTCGGCGGCCCCGACGACTTCCTCATCCACGTGGCCTGCTCCTCCACGGGGCAGCTGCGCGACTTCGTGGCGACCGAGCTGAGCCTCGACAGCTCGGTGGCCTCCACCCAGACCAACATCATCTTCGAGCACCTGATCGGGGTGGAGAACATGGACGAGGGCGGCACCTGGGGCCGCATCCGCGACGCGGTCCCAGGCTCGCCCTGACCCCAGACTTGCCCTGACCGACTCCCGGCTAGATGTGGCGCTCGTCCGGCCCGTTGTACTCCGAGAGCGGGCGGATGAGCGCGTTCGAGGCCAGCTGCTCGCGGATGTGCGCCGTCCAGCCCGTGATGCGCGACGCCACGAAGAGCGGCGTGAACAGCTCGGTGTCGAAGCCCATGAGGTGGTACGCAGGGCCCGACGGGTAGTCGAGGTTCGGCTGGATGGCCTTCCGCGACTGCATGGCGTCGTTGAGCGCGTCGTAGAGCGCGAGCAGGTCGGGCCGGTCGTACTCCTCGATGAGGGTGTCGAGCGAGGCCTTCATGGTGGGCACCCGCGAGTCGCCGCTCTTGTAGACCCGGTGGCCGAAGCCCATGATCTTCTTCTTCGACGCGAGCGCATCCTCGAGCCAGCCCTCGGCCGCGTCGGCCGATCCGATCTCGTCGAAGACGTGCATGACGGCCTCGTTGGCCCCGCCGTGCAGCGGACCCTTGAGCGCGCCGATGCCGGCGACGACCGCGGAGTACAGATCCGAGAGGGTCGAGGTCACGACGCGCGCCGTGAACGTGGAGGCGTTGAAGGAGTGCTCGGCGTAGAGGATCATCGACACGTCGAAGGCCTTCACGACCACGTCGGAGGGCACCTCGCCGAAGGTCATCCTGAGGAAGTTCGCGGAGTAGCCGAGCGAGGCATCCGGTTCCACGAGCTCCTGGCCGCGGCGCCGGCGCTGGTCGTAGGAGATGATCGCGGGGAGCTTGGCGAGCAGCGTGAGCGACTTCGCGAGGGTGCCGGCGGGGCTCGCATCCTCCCACGAGGGGTCGAGGGCGCCGATGACGCTCACGGCCGTGCGCACCACGTCCATCGGATGCGCGGTGAGCGGCAGCTCGTCGATCACGCGCTTCACGGCGGGGTCGAGGGCGCGCTGCGAGCGCTCGAGCTGCTCGAAGGCGGCCAGCTCGGCCGGGCTCGGCAGTTCGCCGTTCCAGAGCAGGTACGCGACCTGCTCGAACGAGCACGAGGCCGCGAGCTCCTGCACGGGGTAGCCCCGGTAAAGCAGCGAGTTGGTCTCGGGGTTGACCTTCGAGACGGCGGTGTAGTCGACGACCACACCGGCCAGACCCTTCTTGATGTCGGACGGTTCGGTCATGTCAGCTCCTCGGTGAGTGATCGGTTCGGCGGTTCAGCGGGCGTGTTCAACGGGCACGTTCAACGGGCACTGGGTACATCGAAATCGAACACGTTCGTGTCGAACGCGTTGTATGCGGAGTAGTCCAGCAGCTCGTAGAGCCTCGCACGGGTCTGCATGCCGGCGACCTCCCCCTTGAGTGAACCCTCGGCGACGAGCGCGTCGAGCCCTCGCTCCGCCGCACCCATCGCGATGCGCAGCAGCGAGACCGGGTAGATCACGAGGTTGATGCCCACGTCGGCGAGCTTCTGGTTCGAGAACAGCTCGCTCTTGCCGAACTCGGTCATGTTGGCCAGCAGCGGCACGTCGACGGCCGCGCGCACGGCCTCGAACTCGCTGAGATCGGCCATCGCCTCGGGGAAGATCGCATCCGCCCCCGCATCGACGAGCTGCTTGGCGCGGTCGATGGCCGCCCCCAGCCCGTCGAGGGCGCGGATGTCGGTGCGCGCCATGATGAGCAGGTTCGGGTCGCGACGCGCCTCCAC
Organism: Herbiconiux liukaitaii; assembly: GCF_041927495.1. Taxonomy (NCBI): domain Bacteria; kingdom Bacillati; phylum Actinomycetota; class Actinomycetes; order Micrococcales; family Microbacteriaceae; genus Herbiconiux; species Herbiconiux liukaitaii. The sequence continues at coordinate 357,330 of NZ_JBHFHG010000007.1, forward strand.
CGCGGCCCGGATGCGCTTCACGGCGGTGTCGGCGTCGACCACGGCCTTGCCGTCGAGGTGGCCGCAGCGCTTGGGGTTGACCTGGTCCTCGATGTGCAGGCCGGAGACCCCGGCGTCTTCGAGGGTCTGCACCGTGCGCGCCACGTTCATGGGCTCGCCGAAGCCCGTGTCGGCGTCGATGAGCGTGGGGAGGTTCGTCATCCGCGAGATCTGGCCACCGCGGGTGGCGACCTCGGTGAGGGTCGTGAGCCCGATGTCGGGGAAGCCGAGGTCGGCGGCGATGACGGCGCCGGAGATGTAGACGCCCTCGAAGCCCTTCTCCTCGATGAGGCGAGCGCTCAGCGGATTGAAGGCGCCGGGCATCCGGAGCATGGTGCCGCCGGCGAGCGCGGCACGGAATGCGGCGCGCTTCTCGTGGGCGGGAACGGTGGAGTACAGCATCAGAAGAGTCCCTTCGGGGTGGGCAGTGCTTCGAGCAGGCCGGGGCGGGCCACGACGTTGAGCTCGCGCACCTCCTCGACGGTGAGTTCGGGCAGGCGCTCCACGAGGGCGAGGAAGCGCACGATCTCGGCCTCCTCGATGACACCCTCGGCCAGGGTGCGGAACTTGTGCACGTAGTCGGCGCGCGCGAACGGCCGGGCGCCGAGCGGATGCGCATCCGCCACCGCGATCTCGTCGATGATGGTCGAGCCGTCGTGCAGGATGATCTCCACGCGACCGCCGAACGCCTTCTCGGCGGGGTCGTTGGAGTGGTAGCGGCGGGTCCACTCCGGGTCCTCGAGGGTGCGCACCTTGTTCCACAGCGCCACGGTGTCCTCCCGGCCCGCACGCTCGGGGGCGTAGGAGTCGACGTGGTGCCACGCGCCGTCCTGCAGCGCCACCGTGAAGATGTACGGGATGGAGTGGTCGAGGGTCTCCCGGCTCGCGGTGGGGTCGTACTTCTGCGGGTCGTTGGCGCCAGAGCCGATCACGTAGTGGGTGTGGTGGCTCGTGTGGATGGTGACGCTGCCGATGACCGAGGGGTCGGCGAGCTCGGGGTGCTCGTGGTGGAGCTTGCGTGCGAGGTCGATCCAGGCCTGCGCCTGGTACTCGGCCGAGTGCTCCTTGGTGTACGTGTCGAGGATGGCGCGCTTGACCTCGCCGGCGGCGGGCAGGGGCACCTCGTAGCGGGCGTCGGGGCCGTCGAGCAGCCACGCGATCACGCCGTCCTCGCCCTCGTAGATGGGGGTGGGGCTGGTCTGGCCGCGCATCGCACGGTCGACGGCCTCGACGGCCATCTTGCCGGCGAAGGCGGGGGCGTGGGCCTTCCAGGTGCTGATCTCGCCCTTGCGCGACTGGCGCGTGGCGGTGGTGGTGTGCAGCGCCTGGCCGATGGCCTGGAAGATCGTCTCCCCGTTCAGGCCGAGCAGCGTGCCGATGCCCGCGGCGGCCGACGGGCCGAGGTGCGCCACGTGGTCGATCTTGTGCTTGTGCAGGCTGATGGCCTTCACGAGGTCGACCTGGATCTCGTAGCCGGTCGCGATGCCGCGCACGAGATCCGCGCCGGTGCAGCCCACGTGCTGGGCCACCGCGAGGATGGGCGGGATGTTGTCGCCAGGGTGCGAGTACTCGGCCGCGAGGAAGGTGTCGTGGTAGTCGAGCTCGCGCACGGCCACGCCGTTGGCCCAGGCCGCCCACTCGGGGCCGTAGCCGCCCTCGACGCCGAAGACGGAGGCACCGTTGCGGGTGGGGCCGTAGCTGTAGGGGTGGTCGAGCGCCTGCGCGCGGGCCGCGATGCCGGGGCCGCGGGTGATGCTCGCCACGGCGACGGCCGCGTTGTCGATCATGCGGTTGATCACCATCTCGGTGACCTCGGGGCTCACGGCCACGGGGTCGGCCGCCACCTCGGCGATCTTCCAGGCGAGCTGGTCGTCGCGGCGGAGGTTCTCGTCGCTCTTGTGGACGCGGACTTCGTGGAGGTTCATCGCGCGGGTGCGCCCTTCTTCTGGGGGTCGGGGTTCTGGAGGTCGGGGTTCTGCGGATCGGGGTTCTGGTCGTGGATGTGCTGGAGGTCAGGTGGGCTCAGCGAGCTCAGGGTCGACTGCAGGCTGCGGAACAGATGCACTCGCGTGGCGTCGGCGGCCAGCTGCGGGTCGCCCGCGAGGATGGCGTCGACGATGAGCAGGTGCTCGCGAGCCGCATCGAGCAACCGGCCGGGGTTGTCGTGCGAGAGGCGACGGATGCGCGCGAGGTGTGTGCGCACCCCGGCGAGCGCCTGCGCGAGGAACGGGTTGCGCATGGCCTCGTCGACGGCGTCGTCGAAGCGCTCCACGAGCGAGTAGTAGGCGGTGTGCGCCGGATCGGGGTCGGCGAGCAGATCCGGAACCCGGCCCAGTTCGGCCTGCAGCGCGAGGAACGGCTGCGGGTCGCGGCGCTCGGCGGCGAGGGCAGCGGCTTTCGCCTCGAGCGCCTGCCGCAGCTCGAAGAGCTCGGAGACGTTCTCGGCCGAGACGTCGGAGACCACGAGCCCACGGCCCCCGAACGGTGCCACCAGGCCATCGGCCACGAGCCGCGCGAGAGCCTCCCGCACAGGGGTGCGCGAGAGCCCGAGGCGCTGCGAGAGCTCGACCTCGGCGAGCACGGCGCCAGGCGCCAGCTGCCACGAGATGATCTCTCCGCGCAGCGCCGCGTAGGCGGTGTCACTCGCCCGGGCCACTACGCCCCCCGCTCGTCTGTATACATTGGGGTCAGGCTACGCCCTCAGGAAGCCCTGATCAAGGGTCTGGCACGCATCCGTGTATACACAGTGCCCGGCGAGAGCAGTCACGGTAGGTTCGCGGTCATGACGTTCAATCGCGGCTCGAAGCTCGACTCGGGCAAGGTCAGCAAGCGCGGTCGCAATGCGGCCATCGGCGGCGGAAGCGCCGTGGTGGTGGTCGGGCTGATCCTGCTCTCCCAGCTCGTGGGCGTCGACCTCACGGGCCTGCTCGGCGGCGGTGCGGGCGGTGGCACGGGCACGAGCTCGCAGTCCGAGGAGGCGCTCGACTGCCAGACCGGTGAAGACGCCAACGCGAACGTGGAGTGCCTCATGGTGGGCGCGGCCACCTCGCTCGATGTCTACTGGGCCGAGGAGGCTCCGCAGCTGGGGCTCGACTACCGTTCCCCCACCGATTTCGTGCTCTTCCCGCAGTCCACGAGCTCGGGCTGCGGTCAGGCCTCGAGCGCCACGGGCCCGTTCTACTGCCCGAGCGACGAGACGATCTACCTCGACACGGCGTTCTTCGACGAGCTGCGCTCGACCTTCGGGGCCAGCGGCGGCTCCCTCTCCGAGATGTACGTGGTGGCACACGAATGGGGCCACCACATCCAGCAGCTCTCCGGTGTGCTCGGTTCGATCGACCACTCCGACACCGGGCCCGACTCCTCGTCGGTGCGCGCCGAGCTGCAGGCCGACTGCTTCGCGGGCGCCTGGGTGGGGGCGGCCTCGACGATCGAGGACGAGAACGGCGTCGTCTTCCTCGAGCCGGTCACGCGCGAGCAGATCGCGGATGCGCTGAACGCGGCCGCCGCCATCGGCGACGACCGCATCCAGTCGCAGTCCGGTTCGGTGGATCCCGACTCCTGGACCCACGGATCGAGCGACTCCCGCCAGCGCTGGTTCGAGACGGGCCTCGACTCCGGGGCGGGAGCCTGCGACACCTTCGCGGCCGGCGCGGATCAGCTTTAGGGGAGCAGCCAGCTCTAGGGACACAGCCAGCTCTAGGGACACAGCCAGCTCTAGAACGCGAGCAGGTTCTCCCGCAGCGTCGATCCCGTGTACTCCTCGCGGATGAGCCCGCGACGACGGAGCGCCGGAGCGAGCCCGTCGGCCACGATCGCCATGTTCATGCGGGTCATGGGCATGTAGATGAGGAAGCCGTCTCCGCCGATCTCGTCCATCAGGTCCTCCATCTTTCCGGCGACGGTGTCGGGCGAGCCGACGAGCCCCATGTCACTCACCTGGAACTTGGTGGTGACCGCCTCGCGGAGCGTCATGTTCTCGGCGTCCTGGAAGAGGTTGAGGATCGACGTGTGCTCGCCGTTCTGCTTCGACAGGTCGATGTCCTTCACCAGGGTGTCGGGATCGATGCCGCCGAAGTCGATGCGGCCGCCCGAGGTGTACGACATGTTCCAGAGGTTGTACTCGACCCCCTTGTCGCTGGCCCGGTAGGCCTGGAACGCCTCGTTCTTCTCCTGGGCCTCGCGGTCGGTCGCGCCGATGACGGGTGAGGCCAGGAAGAGGAACTTCACGTCGTCGGGGTTGCGGCCGAAGCTCGCCACCCGTTCGCGCATGTCGTCGCGGTAGGCGCGGCCCGTGGCACCGTCCTTCACCAGGGAGATCATCGTGTCGTCGTAGCGCGCCGCGAGCTCGCGGCCCATCGGCGAGCTGCCCGCCGAGCACACCGGCGGCGTGCGCTGGGGCCCGGGGATGGTGTTGAGCGGACCGCGAGACGAGAAGAACTTGCCCTTGTGGTCGATGGTCTCCACCTTGGTGTGGTCGGCGTAGACGCCGCCCACTGAGTCGGCGACCACTGCGCCCTCCTTCCACGTGTTCTGCAGCTGCTGCACCACATCCGTCCACTCCATCGCCATCTCGTAGCGCTCGTCGTGGTCGAGGTGCCGCTCGTAGCCGAAGTTCTGCGCCACGCGGTCGGTCACGCTCGTGACCACGTTCATGCCCACGCGGCCGCCAGTGAGGTGGTCGAGCGAGGTGAAGAGACGCGCCGCCAGGTAGGGCGGGTACTGGATGGTCGAGACGGTGGGGATGATGCCGATGTGCTTCGTGGCCTGGGTCATGAGGGGCACGAGCGGCATGGGGTCGTTCTTCGGCGCCATGAACCCGCGGCGCAGGCTGGTGTCGGAGCTGCCGTTGTAGCTGTCCTCCACCATGGCCGTGTCCTCGATGAGGATGTAGTCGAAGCCGGCCCGCTCGAGACTCGTGGCGAGGTCGATGTAGATGTCGGGCTTCATCCAGTCGTTCACGTTGCTGCCGACCCAGGGGCCGTCGCCGTTGATGGTGCTCCAGGGGTGGATGCCGAAGCCGTCACCGAGGAACCAGGCGAGGTGAAACATGGGGGACTCCATTCTGCGTTGCGGGAACTGTCTGGGGGATCTGGGGGGCGGGGTGGAGCGTGCTGGCAGGCGCGAGGTGGCTAGCGCGCCTGCTCGACGTCGCGGTAGGCCGCGACGAGCGAGCGGGTGTACTCGTGCTGGGGCGTCTCTAGCACCTGCAGGGTGCGGCCGGCCTCGACCACGAGCCCCTGGTTCATGACCACGAGCTCGCGAGTGAGGAACGCGGTGGCTGGGAGCCCGTGCGAGACGAAGAGGATGCCGGCGCCGTGCTGCTCGGAGTAGCGCTTGAGCAGATTGAGCACCACACCCTGCACCGAGACGTCGAGGGCGCTCACGGCCTCGTCGCACACCAGCAGGTCGGGGCGGATCACGAGCGCCCTGGCGATCGCCATGCGCTGCCGCTGACCGCCCGAGAGCTCGTCGGGGTAGCGGTCCACGAGCTCGGGGGCGATGCCGATCTCGTTCACGATCTCGGCGATCGCCTCGTCGGCGCGTGCCTGGTCGTGGCCGGCCAGCAGCTGCGCGGGAGCGCGGAGCGAGCGGCGGATGGTGTGCCGCGGGTCGAAGGTCGAGGTGGTGTCCTGCGCCACGAGCTGCACCGAACGGCGGTACTCGAGCGTGCCGGCCCTCGTGGAGAGCAGCGACGAGAGCTCTCGGCCATCGATCGTGACCGAGCCCGAGGTGGCCCGCTCGAGGCCCACCACGATCTTCGCCACGGTCGACTTGCCCGATCCGCTCTCGCCCACGATGCCGACCCGTTCGCCCTGGCCCACGGCGAACGAGACGTCCTGCACCGCGGTCTTGCGGCCGTAGCGCTTGGCCACGTTCCGGCACTCGATGCGGATCGTCATGCGGCCCTGCCTTCCATCTCGCGACGCACGGACTCGAGCGTGGGCAGCTGGTCGAGCTCGGCGCTCGCGAGCGTGGGCACGCACTGCAGCAGGCCCTGGGTGTACGGATGCGCCGCCTCGTGCAGGCGGTCGGAGGGCAGCTGCTCCACGATCTCGCCGTGGTACATCACGATCACGAAGTCGGTGAAGCGGCGGCAGAGCTCGATGTCGTGCGAGATGATGAGCACCGCCGTGCCCTCGCTCTCGGCGAGCTCGACCATGAGCTTCATGGTCGAGACGGCGAGCGAGGCATCGAGGGCGCTCGTGGGCTCGTCGGCGATGAGCAGCACGGGCTTCGACGAGAGCGCGATCGCCATCATCACGCGCTGCCGCATGCCGCCCGAGAGCTCGTGCGGGCGGGCGCCCAGCACACGCTCCGGATCGGTGATGCCGACCTTCTCGAGCCAGACCAGCGCATCCGCTCTGGCCCGCTTGCGCGAGACACCCTCGGTGGCTCTGAGCACAGCGATCAGCTGGCTGCCGATCGTCCAGACGGGGTCGAGGCTGCTCATCGCATCCTGGAACACCATCGAGAGGCCCGGGGTGCGGCGCGGGATGCGCTCCTGCTGACCGGGGGCGAAGGTGCGGCGGAGGGGAACGCCGTCGAGCTCGAGCACATCGGCCTCGACCACACCGGCTAGCGGATCGACGAAGCCCGCGATGGCGTTCGCGAGGCTCGTCTTGCCCGATCCGGACTCACCGACCACCGCGACCCGCTGGCCGCGGAGCATCTCGAAGTCGGCGGGGGCCACGGCCTGGGCTGCGCCGTAGCGCACCGTCAGGCCCTGCGCCCGCAGCACGGGGCGCTCGGCCGGCTTCGAGATGTTGCCGGCGCTCTGCTCGATCGGCGTTCCCATGATCACTCCGCCACGCTCAGCTGCGAGTAGTCGATGACGTTGTCGCTGCGGAACTGGTAGCCCTCCACGCCGTTCGCGAAGGCATTGAGGGGCTGCACGTAGCCGATGTAGATGGTCGGCAGCTCGGACTGCAGCACCTTCTCTGCCGCGTTCCACTCCGCGCCCGCCGCGTCGGAGAGGGGGTCTCCCGCCGCGTTGCCCGCGGCGATGGCGCCGTTGAGGGCCTCGTCGTCGAAGTCGGGCCAGTTGATGGGGGAACCGGGCGTGTAGAAGAGCGAGAGCACGTAGGGCGGCGACTGCACGACCGCGTAGTCGCGGCCCATCGACGCCTGGAACGCCTTGGTGCCGAGCCCCTCCTGGAAGGCAGCGGAGTTGACGGAGTCGATGGTGATCTCGAAACCCGCCTCCTTGGCCGCGGTCTGGATCTGCACGGCGGTCTCCTGCAGGTCGGGCACCGCGTTGTTCACTGTGAGGGTGAACTCGATCGGCTCGGTGTACCCGGCGTCGGAGAGGAGCTTCTTGGCGGCGTCGACATCGGTGGTGTTGGCCGCGAGGCCCTCACCGTCGTAACCGGGGGCCTGGTCGGAGAGGATCGAGTCGATGGGGCCGAGGCGATCCTTGTAGACGTCCTCCATGATCGCGTCGTACGGGATGGCGAGGGCCAGTGCCTTGCGCACGGCCACGTCGTCGAAGGGAGCGGACGTGGTGAGCAGCGGCATGTAGACGAAGGCGTTGGTGGCCACGTCGAAGACCTGGGCGCTCTCGTCGGCGGCGAGAGTGGCCTGGTCGGCCGGGCGCAGCTGCGTGGCGATCTGGGCGTCGCCGCTCTTGACGAGGTTGGAGCGCTGGCCGGCATCCGCCACCACACGCTGCACGATGCGCTTGACCTCGGGCTCACCCAGCACGTAGCCGGGGTTGGCCTCGTAGACCATCTGCTCGCCGGGGGTGTAGTCCACGAGGGAGTAGGCGCCGAAGCCGTAGGTGCCCGTCTCCTCCGACCAGGCGACACCGTAGGGGTCGTCGTCGGTCGCGTGCTCCTTGAGCGCGGTGGAGTCGTAGATGTTGTAGGGCGTGTTGGCCAGGAGCGAGAGCAGGGTGAAGCCGTAGCCGGGGTCGGAGACCGTGAACGACACGGTGCTGTCGTCGATCTTCTTCACCTGCTGGGCCACGTCGGTGAAGACCGGGTTGCTGATGAAGGGCACGATGCTCGTGGCCACGTTGAACTTGCGCTCCATGGAGAAGACCACGTCGTCGGCCGTGAGGGTGTTGCCCTGGGCGCTCACCGCATCCGGGTCGAGGTGGAAGGTGTAGGTGAGGCCGTCTTCGCTCACGTCGTAGCTCTCGGCCAGCAGCGGCTCGAAGGAGTAGTAGTCCTGGTGCGAGGCCAGGCCGTCCTCCCCCGCCACGTAGGGGTTGCGGATGAGGGTGGCGCCGATGTTCGTGTTGAACTCCGCGGCCTCGTAGCCGGTGACGCTCGTCTCGTAGCTGAAGCTCGGCGGCTGGGCGGCGGTGACGATCACGAAGGTGCCGTCGGTGCTGCCGGCCGACGGGGTGGAGCAGCCGGCGAGGAGCAGGGCGCTCGCGGTGGCGGCCGCGCCGAGGGCGAGGAGGCGCCTGGTGGTGTGGTGCCGGGTGGGGCGGGGACTGGCGGGGCGGGGGTGTCTCATGGCTGTGTTCTCCGTTCGGAGGTGCGGGGATGATGAGAGGTGCCTGTGGTGCGGGTGGAGCTTTCGGGTCAGCGGGTCAGCGGGTCAGCGGGTCAGCGGGTCAGCGGGTCAGCGGGTCAGCGGCGGCGGGGATACGAGGTGAACGCCGAGACGAGCATCGACGCCGCCCAGACCGCGAAGGCGAGAGCGAGGGCCGGGAACAGCACCGGCCACCAGCGCCCGACCGCCGCATCCGGAGCGCCGAGGGCGAGCATGCTGCCCCACTCCGGGGTCGGGATGGGGATGCCGGCGCCGAGGAAGCCCAGGGCGGCGTTGAAGATGATCGCCATGGCGAAGATGGTGGAGGTGTTCTCGATGGTGGGGCGCCAGGAGTTCGGCAGCACGTGCCGCACGAGGATGCTGAGCTCCGACTCGCCCGACATGCGAGCCGCATCGATGTAGCCGTCGTTGCGGGTGCGCAGCACCTCGGTGCGCATGAGCCTCGCCTGGAACGGGATGAGCACGACGGCCAGCGCGAGGGTGATGACCACGGCGTTGCGCCCGAAGAACGAGACGATCACGAGGCCCGCGATCATGACGGGGATGGACTGCACCAGGTCGACGGCGCGACCCAGCAGGCGGGCCACGACACCGAGCGGGGAGCGGCGGGATTCGTACATGCCGGCGACGAGACCGATCACGAGCGCCGCGAGGGTGGCGACCACGGTGATGGTGAGGGCGATGAGCACGTCGATCTGGAACGCCGCGATCACTCTCGAGTAGACATCGAGGCCGTTGGCGTCGGTGCCGAACCAGTGCTCGCCGGAGGGGGCGCTCGATCCGGCGCCCGAGACCTCGGTGGGGTCGGTCGTGACGAGCAGGGGGCCGATCGCGGCGAGCACCACCACGATCGCGAACGGAATGGCGCGCAGCGCGAAGGCGGCCCGGGGCGGCATGCGGCGGCGGGTCTTCTTCGGGAGCACCGAGTCGAGGGCGGCGTTCGACACCGCGGTGAGCCTGATCGACATCACGAGTCCTTTCGGGCCGCGCCGGAGCGGCGGCGGGGGTCGAGCAGCATGGTGGCGATGTCGACGAGCAGGTAGATCACGAGGCAGAGCGCCGCGGTGGCCACGAGGAACGAGCGCAAGGCGAAGACGTCGGAGGAGTTGACGGCGTCGACCGCGTACTGACCGAGGCCGCCGAGGCCGAACAGGGCCTCGAGCACCACCGCTCCGCCGAGGAGGAGCCCGAACAGCATGCCGAGGGTGGCGACGACCGAGGGCAGTGCGCGGCGGTAGATGCTCGCCAGGACGACCCGCCTCGGTGCGCCCGAGGCCACGCGGAACTTGGTGGCCGGTTCGTCGATGGCCTCGTTGAGGCTCAGGATGAGCATCTTCATGAGCAGCGCGGTGTGGGCGACCACCATGACGATGACGGGGAGCACGAGGTGGCTCATGTAGGAGCCCGCGGCGGTGACGTCGCCCGCGAGGAGGGCGTCGAGCACGGGGAATCCGGTGACCGTCGGGGGTGCCATGAGGATGGGGTCGAGGCGGCCCGAGGGTGCGGGCGCCCAGTGCAGCACCGCGTAGAAGAGGAAGAGGAACGCGATGCCGATGACGTACTCGGGCAGGGCTCCGGCCGAGCGGGCGTAGCTCGTGAGCAACCGCGAGACGCGGTTGGCGCGGTGGGTCACGACGTAATGGGCCAGGAGCACCGCGGCGATCGAGGAGAAGACGAGGCCGGAGATGACGAGTTCGAGGGTGGAGGGGATGCGGGCGGCGAGCTCCTGGGCCACGGGGCGGCCGGTGGCGATGGAGTTGCCGAGGTCGAAGCTCGCGATCTGGCCGAGGTAGGTGACGAGCTGGTCCCACCACGAGCCGGTGAGGCCGTACGACTCCCTGGCGGCTTCGAGGGCGTCGCCCGTGAGGCGGCCTCCTGTGGCGGCGACCACCGGGTCGCCCGGGATGAGCTTGACGAGGAAGAACGCGATGAGCACGAAGACCGCGAAGTTGATGACCGTCGTGAGGATCGGGCGCAGCAGCCAGGCGCCGGGCACGTGGCGGCGCGGCTTCGGCTCGGTGGGCGGGGCGGGTGCTGGTGTAGCGGCCGGCGGTGGTGCCGCGTCGACGGTGTCGATGCTCTCACTCACGCTCATTCGGATGACCTCCGCTGGGTGGAGGGATGCAGCCCCGGACAGGGGGCGCGTCCCTGGGCTTGCCCCATCCTCACACCGGCGTATTTCCGGTAGCGGCGTGTAAAGTAACACTTCTATTGCGCGACCCGGGCGGCCTTCGCGCCGACGGGTTTGGCCCGATCAGTGCTCGTTTTGCGATATGTTCACGCGGGCTGGGGTAGATTCAGGTCAGGATCATGGACCCGACCTCTAAGCATCCACGTGAGCACGGCGGAACGGCGCGCGGAAAGCAGCTCTCCGCCCGTCGAGTGCGCGATCTGCTGAACGCGGCCATCCGGGAGGGCATCATCGGGGCCGACGAGCTGCTGGCCGAAGACGAGCTCGTGGCGCTGTTCGACTCGAGCCGGGGTTCGGTGCGGGCGGCTCTCAACGAGCTGCGAGACTCCGGGTTCATCGAGCGCACACCGCGGGTGGGCACGCGGGTGAACCAGCTCGGGTTGGCCGTGCCGATCGCCGAGATCCCGCCGCTCGTGGAGGATCTGAACATCGCCGTGATCGAGGATCGGATCGTGCCCAACGTGCGGCTGCTCAAGGAGCGGCTCGGGGTGGATGTCGACGAGGTGCGGATGGTGGAGAACACCTTCTCGTTCGCGGGCGAGATCGTGGGGGTGAGGGCGGCGTACTTCGCCACCCCTCTCGACACCGACCCGCGGGATCTGGCGGGGCCCATGGACATGAAGCAGACGATCGAGATCTTCTTCGGGGTGCAGCCGGGCGAGGCGTTCGTCTCGATCAGCAGTGCGCGTGCGGATGCGCACACGGCGCGGCTGCTCAAGGTGAGCGAGGGCTGGCCGCTGATCGTGCGGGAGATGATCTACTACTCGGTCGACGGTACGCCGATCCAGGTGGTCTTCGACCACTTCCGCGGCGACCGCGTGCGCCTCGAGGCCACCGTCGCCGAGATCTGAGCTGCCCGCTTCGAGGCAAGCCGGAGTGGCAGTTCGAGAGAAGCCCGAGTGGCAGTTCGAAGGAACCCCGAGTGGCAGCCGGCACGTCAGAACGGGGGCGCATCGGCGGCGGGCTGGGTCGGCGGCGCTACCCATGTGTGCCGGGTGGGTGGAGTGGTGCGGTAGGTGGCACCCAAGGGGGAACGCCATTCGAGTTCTCGCGATCCCGGAGGTGAGCCTGGTGGGCGGTCGACCTTCCAGCCGCCGTTGTGCTTGAGGTGGTGGTGGCTGGTGCAGAGGTGGGCGAGGTTCGAGGCGGTGGAGCGGCCTCCGTGGGCCCAGTCTTCGGTGTGGTCGAGTTCGCAACGCGCCGCCCGGCGGCCGCAACCAGGGAAGCGGCAGTGCTCGTCAGCCACGATGAGGGCTTCGCGGAGGGCGGCGGGGATGCGGTACCGGCCGGCCACCTCGATGGTGTCGCCCGTCCCCGGATGCGTCAGCACCTTGAGGAAGGTGGGTGCCTTCGCCGCGAGCCGCGTGGCGAGCTCGGGGTCGATGGGGCCGTACCCGTGCAACTGGGTGTGCCCGGCGCCCGCCTCCCCACCGTCTTCGTCTTCGCACCCGGCGAGGATGGCCGCCGGAACCGTGACGATCACCGTGGGGGTGAATCCCAGGGCCCCGTGGGTGCGGCCGAGAATGGTGTCGGCGAGGATGTCGGAGCGGAGCTGCGCTTGGGTGCGGGGCTCGTTGTCTGAGCGCGCTGCTCGAGCGGCCTTGTCGAGAACATCGTGGATCGCCAGAGCATCCACTGCGGGCAAGTGGTGGTGGAGGGTGGCCATGCCGTCTCGCTCCGCGTCGAGCCACACGGCCCGGTCGGCGTGAGCGTTCTTCGCGCGCTGAGTAATCGAGTCGGGATGGTGAGTTTCGCGGAGGCGGCGGGCCGCGTCGTCGAAGCGGGCCGCATTGCACTCCTTTGCCCGCGGCAGGAGTGCCTTCTCGAACGAGCTTCGTGACTCCACTGGGAGCGAGGTCGCGTGGGTGACCATCGAGCGGGCGTGAGCGTACGAAATCTTGCCGGTGCCGAGCTCGGCGAGCGTGTCGGGGAGGTCTGTGACGAGCGTTTCTGCATCGGCGATCAGACGAACGATTGCACCCTCTGAGCGGTTCGCTGCTGTGGCGACCTCGGACTTCACCAGGCGACGAGCCCACTCCCGGCCATCCGGTGTCGACGACCCCGCGAGGATCTCCGCCCTCGTCTCACACGCCTCGACCGCCTGAGCGAGTGCCTGGGCCTGGCGGGCTTGCAGTGCGGCGATCATCCGATCCGCCCGCGTGAATCTCTCGACCGCCATCCGGAACTTCTCGTCACACCGCTCGACGGCGTCGCTATCCCTAGCGGGTGTCTCGGAGAAGATCGGCTTCATGAGATTTATTCAATCATCAGCCACCGACACTGGGACGCAGCCATCCGATCCGATGGCAAGCGCGAAGCGCGCGGCAGCTTAGTCGGCCCCCGAGGAGCACGGCTAGGAGGCGATCGGGGCTGCCGCGCGCTCCGCGCTTGCCGAAGATGGGATGGGTTGGGTTATCGAGATGGGTTGCTGGCTCTATGGGACGGGATGGGCGTTCGTGAGGGGGGCTCGAGTCGCGTGGGGGCGGGTGCGCGCATAGGCTCGAAAGGGTGAATGAGGAGCATCTGCCCCGGGGGCGCGCGAGCCTCGAGGTGCTGCGCGCCGAGGCCGCTGATGAACGCGAGACGATCGTGCATGAGCGGTTGCTGGCGGGCGAGGATCCGTGGGACTTCATGGAGCAGCTGCCCACGGTCGACGAGCTCGTCGTCTACCTGCTGCGCGCCGACAACATCAACGAGAACGGCGGGCAGAGGCCGAACGCCGCCCGCAACTACCGCGTGCTCCGCCAGATCGCTCTCGATCACCCGGCTCTCACTCGAACCGTGTGGCGCCTCATCGGCGAGGATCCCACCCAGGCGGGTGCAACGAGGTTCTCCCGCCCCGGCACCTGAGCCGGATCGCCCAGCCAGCGAAGACTCGTCAGCTGTTGCGGCGGAATGCACCCATGAGACGCTGCCAGGCACTGGGCTGCGGGGCCGCGATCGGTCCGGCGAACTCGGAGGCGCCGGAGAGCTCCTTCTCCTGCACTTGCACGTGCTCGGTCAGCAGCACCGTTCCCGGTTCCGGACGCACAGTGCTACCGCCGGAGACCGAGGGGCGACCACGCGCGATCCACTCGAGATACGCGGCATAGGGATCGGAGCCTGGCTCCGTGAGGCCGACCGGGACCGGCGCGGGGCTCGCCCTGCGATAGTGCTGTCGGCCCATCGGTTCACCTCTCTGCCAGAATCGTCCTCCGAACAGGGATGCGCCGCATCCCCCTCCGGAATTCGTTACCAGTTCGTTTCATGTGAACAGTGCGTTCGCATGAAACCGCGGCTGGGCAGCTACGCGGCGCGACTGCCGGCGAGCTCGAGAGCGTGCACGAACTGCTCGTGGGAGAGCACCATGCCGTCGCCGCGGCACTCCGAGCAGAGCTCCACCATGTCGTCGAAATAGGCCTGACGCGGGTCGGCACCCGAGCCCTCGCACCGTGTGCATGTGTCCAAGTTGTTCATGCGCCCATTGTGCGCCGCACCTCCGACATCGGGTGGTGCCACGCCGCGCGCCACCCAGCCCCCAGCATCGTCCAAGCATGGGGAGTTCTCCCCATGGGCAGAGCGGATGCGGGTGCCTACTCTCGGAGGACATCCGCATCCGCGAACGGCAGGGCACCCATGGCACACTCGAGCAGACCTGAGAGAGCCGATCAGGCGGACGAGCAGTTCGAGGATTTCCTCTGGGACATCGACGTCACCGCGCGGCGACCCCGTGGCGATGCGGTCACGCCGATGAAGCCGGCTCCGCCGGTCGCCACCACCCCGGCGCCCGCAGCCGCACCCGAATCCGCATCCGACGACGAGGTGCCCGTGCACACCCGGCCGCGGTACCGCTCCGTGCAGCCGAGCGCTCCCGCCCCCTCGACCGGCACGGGCCGCGGGCGCTTCTTCCGCCCCGAACTCGAGCCCGGATGGCACCGGATCGTCGGCAACCCCTACCTCCAGCTGGTCGCCGGCACACTCCTGGCCGCCGCGACGGCGTACCTCGTGGTGGTGGCGCTCACGCGCTGAGGCCGCACCGCCCGCCCAGGTGCAGCCGGCGGCCTCACGCCACGCGCGCGAACCTCGGCCCGCTGTATCCGTCGCGCTCCACGTGCTCCACGAACATCGCGAGCGGCCGCACCCAGAACGAGTAGTCGTCGTAGAGCTTGCGATAGAACACGAGCTGCTCCTCGGTCTCGCTGTGCCGCCCCACCCCCACGACCTCGTAGCGCGCCCCCTTGAAGTGCTCGTAGATCCCGGGTTCGCACAGCGCATCGGCAGACATGCCCACAGACTACGCACCCCTGACCGTGCCCCTCGAACGACGCCCCCCGAACGCAACGATGGCCTGCCGCGTGTGCGGCAGGCCATCGGCTGCTGTGGTGCTGGGTGGTGCTGTGGGGCAGGTGCTACTTCGTGTTGACGGTGATCTTGGCGACGCCCACGAGCAGTCCGCGCTCGACGGCGGTGGTGCCGAAGGTCTCGTTCAGGAGGCCGGCGGCGTCCTCGGAGATGTGCACGGTGGTGCCCTCGAGGATGGCGGTGTCGTTCGGGCCCATCTCGAGCGGCTTCAGCGTGCCACCCCAGAGCTCGAACAGGTAGGCCTGCTCGACAGCGACGGTGCCGTTGACGGTCACGTCACCGTAGAGCTTGGACTCTCCGGGATCGATGGTGAAGTTGGTGAGCTCGACGACGGTGTCGCCCGCGGTGAGCGAGAGGCCGGATCCGTCGTGCTCGATCTCGCCCTGGACGTAGGGGCGGTAGCCGGACTCGGGGTCGTAGTAGTCGACGTTGCCGCCGGTGATCGGGAACGCGAGCACACCGTCGGTGAGGGTGGCGGTTCCGACGACGCCGGGGGTGAGGCCGAGGCTCGTGAGAGCGTCGAGGAAGCCGGCGTCCACGGCGACCTGGGTGTCGACACCGGTCAGCGCGGGGATCGAGGCCAGGGGCTCGGGGGTCTCGTTGGCCGAGGAGGAGCTCGACGAGGCCGGGCTGCTGGTGTCCGTCGTGCTCGAAGCGGAGCAGGCGGCCAGGGAGAACGTGAGCAGACCGGCTGCAGCGAGTCCGATCGTGGCCTTGGTGATGTGTCGCATGATGCCTTCTTCCGTGTGGATGATGTCCGTGATTGCCAGACACTGATACTTCGACACCACCCCGGAAACAGATTGGTCGCGTCGCAGATTGGTCTCACGACTCCCAGTCGACGCCCACGCCGCTACCGCGAGGAGTAGTGCCGCGTGAGCTCCTGTTCGAGCTCCGGATCGAGACCCCGCCCGCTCTCGATGCGCGGCGCATCCTTCACGAGCTCCTTGCCGAACGGCACCCGCACGTCGTCGTGCTCCCACACGGCCTCGTCGAGCGGCACGAGCGTGGAGTGCCGCATCACGGCACCCACGTGCACCTCGGCCCAGGTGGGGTGACCGTCCGTGGCATCCACGTAGATCTGGGCGATCCGACCGAGCTTGACCTCGCCGGGCCCGAAGAGGGTCGCACCCACGAGGCTCTGCAGATTGGTGGAGGGGAGCATCGGTCAGCGACCGAGCCCGGCGCGGTCGACCTTGCGGTGGAAGCGCATTCCGGCGATCCCGCCGAGCAGAGCACCGATGAGGCTCACCACGGCGAGGGCGACTGCCGTGATGATGCCCGTGGCGGTGAGGGCACCTTCATTGATGGGGATGCGCGGGAACGTGTCGAGATTGCCCAGCACATTGAACTGGCTGCCGGCGATGGCGCCGATCACCGCCACGACGACGGCGATGACGACCGCCCAGATCCAGACGGCCAGGCCCTGCTTGACACCGTCGAAGCGGGCCATGCGCCCGGCCACGTAGCCGCCGCAGAAGTACGAGATGAGCACGACCACCGCGAGGGCGATGGCGCCGGCGATGCCGATCGTGGTGGCCTCGCTCTCGTCGAGGGCCTGCCCGTTCTCGGTGGCTCCGAGGCCGAGAGCCGCTCCGGTGGCCGCGACCAGCGCGGTGAGGATGACTCCCGTGCCCGTGGCCGTGAGCCAGCCGAAGAAGGCGGAGCCGAACTTGAAGCCGCCGAACTCCTCCTTCTCGCGGCCCACGACCTCCTCGCGGAGGGTGCCCCGCTGCTCGAGGGGAACGGATGCGGTGCCGCCCGCCGGCACGGACTCGTTGGTGGGGAGGTCTCGGTTGTCGTTCGTCATGATCGTGCCTTTCGTGGAGAGGGGGTGATGCAGGGACTAGCCGTTGTTCTGGCGGATGCGACGGCCCTCGGCCACATCGGCGGC
This sequence comes from Herbiconiux liukaitaii, assembly GCF_041927495.1. Lineage (NCBI taxonomy): Bacteria > Bacillati > Actinomycetota > Actinomycetes > Micrococcales > Microbacteriaceae > Herbiconiux > Herbiconiux liukaitaii. The sequence goes on from NZ_JBHFHG010000007.1 coordinate 374,300, forward strand.
CTCCTTCTTCGCCGCCTTGTCGCTCTTCGCGGTGTCTCGAGGGGGCAACTGGATGTCCTCCTCGGCCGCGATGCCCGCCTGCAGCTGGCGACCACGTTCGAGCTCGGCGTCGAACTCGGCGCCGAAGAGGATCGCGATGTTCACGATCCAGAGCCAGAGCAGGAAGATCACGACGCCGGCGAGCGATCCGTAGGTCTTGTCGTAGTTGGAGAAGTTCGTGACGTAGAGACCGAAGGCCACCGTGGCTATGACGAGGAGCACGATCGCGAGCAGGGCGCCGAGGCTCATCCACCGGAACTTGGGCTGCTTCGCATTGGGTGTGGCGTAGTAGAGGATGGCGAGCACGAGCACCACCACGATCGCCAGCAGCGGCCACTTCGCGACGGACCAGACGATGGTGGCGGTCTCGCCGATGCCGAGGGCCGAGCCCACCGCATCCGCCACCGGGCCGGAGATCACGAGGATGACGGCGGCGATCACGATCAGCACGATCGAGATGAGAGTCACGAGCAGCTGGAGCGGCTTGAGCTTCCAGAACGGCCGGCCCTCGTCGATCTCGTAGATGCGGTTCATGGCGCGGCTGAAGGCGGTGACGTAGCCCGAGGCCGACCAGATGGCCACCACGAGCCCTGAGACGAGGGCGAAGCCGGCGGCGGGAGAGCTCGCGAACTGCTCGATGGGGCCGCGGACCACGTCGGCCGTGCCGCCGGGTGCCACGTCGTCGACGATGTCGAGCAGCGCCTCTGTGGCGGCAGGGCCCTGCCCGAACACACCGAGCAGCGAGAAGATCGCGATCATGGCGGGGAAGAGCGCGAGCACTGCGTAGTAGGTGAGGCTCGCGGCGATGTCGGTGCACTGGTCGGCCGAGAACTCGCGCACCGTCTTGCGCAGCACGTAGAGCCACGAGCGCTTGGTGATCTCGTTCGGCGAATCGGGCTTGCGCGAGTCGTCGGGGTCCGGGCTGTCGTGCTCGGTCCTGCCTGCCGTGGCGCCGCGGGTGCTGCGGGTGCTGCTGGTGCTGCTGGTGCTGCTCATGAGGGTGTGGCTTCCAAAGGGATCGGGCATCCGGTGCGGGTGGGGAGACGAAAGGCGGTGGAGGTCACAAGACGCGACTCCACCGCCTCACGCGGGTGGGGTGATCAGCTGCCGGCGACGGTGTCCTTCGACTGCTGCGCCTGGCCCTTGACCTCGTCGGCGGCCGAGGTGGCCTCCGACTTGACGTTGTCGACGGCGCCCGTGGCGGCGTCCTTCACGGCGGAGGCGGCATCCTGAGCGGGCTCCCTGAGGTGCTCGCCCATCTCCTTGGCCGCATCCGTCATCTCACCCATGAGGGGCTGCGCCTGGTCCTTGATCGACGAGGCGAGGTCCTTCTCCTTGGTGGAGGCGGGCACGAGCGAGGCGGCGAGAAGGCCGACGCCGAAGGCGATGAGGCCCACGGCGAGCGGGTTGCCGCCGGCCTTGGAGGTCACTGCGCTCTTGGCTCCGGAGACGGCGCCCGAGGCGGAGGACGCTCCGTCGGAGAGCGACGACTTCGCGTCGTCGGCGGCTCCGAACACGCTGTCGCGCACGGATCCGACGGCGCCCTTCATCTTGTCGGTCTGACGGTGCACGATCTTCGACGGGGTGACCTTGTCGGCCAGAGCGTCGACGTCGCCACCGAGCTCACGCCTGGTCTTCTCGATCTCGGCACGGATCTGCTCGGGTGAATCGCTCATCGGTTCTCCTCATTCCTCTTAAACGTCTCGGGGACCTTCTTCAACGACTCCACCGTCTTCGGGGCGCCGTTCACTTCCTTCAGCCGGTTCTTGCCGACCACGAACAGGATCAGCGCGACGATGCCCCAGAGCAGGGCCACGACCGCGCCGGACCAGCCGCCGCCGATCAGGGTGCCGAGCGCCCACCAGAGGGCGATCGACAGGAACAGCACGGTCATCGACGCCGCGTAGCCCGCGCCGCCGAGCATGCCCGCTCCCTTGCCTGCGCGAGCGGCCGACACCTTGAGCTCGGCCTTCGCGAGCTCGAGCTCCTGCCGCATCAGGGTGGAGAGGTCGCGCGTGACCTCTCCGAGCAGGTCGCCGAGCGAGGTGTCCGCGGCCTTCTGCTCCGACGGTGTGGGGTCGGTCATCGCCGATCGCCCTCTGCCGGGTAGCCGTCGCCCAGGGTGGAGGCGCGCTCGGTGTAGAGCGGAGTCGCGTCGGCGACGGGGGCCACGTTCGACGTGACCGGGGGGACGTCGGATGTGACGGGCGGCACGGTCGTCGCGACCGGAGCGGCGTGCGCTGCGGGGGTGGTCTGAGCGTGCGCGGTCTCGGGCGTGCGGGGCGCGGATGCCTCGGCGGCCTTCTCCTCGGCGGCGCCCTGGGCGAGTGCCCTGGTGAGCCGGCCGGCCACGAGACCGGCGATCGCGGCAGCGGCGATGAACGTGCCCGGCTTGCGGCGGGCGTACGACTTGACCTCGTCGAGAAGCGATCCGGGGTCGCGGGCATCGAGCCACGACGCGGCGCTGCTCGCGCGGTTCGACACCTGGCGCACGAGGTCGGAGGCGACACCCTGGTTCTCGGAGCCGTCGGCCATGCCGCCGAGCTCGTCGCCGAGCGTGCGCAGCCCTGCGGCCGCACGTTCCTGCTGCACGCCGGCCTGCTCCTTGAGCTCGTGCTGCGTCTGGTGGTAGAGATCCTTCGCCTGGGTCTTGGCCTCGTGGGCGACGCCGGCGGCCTCGTCCTTGGCTGTGCCTGCGACGTTGCCGGCCTGCTCGGCGGCGGTGTTCTTGAGATCGGCTGCACCCTGCTTGGCGGAGTCGACCTTGCCCTGGTCGTCGCCTGCGGAGTGCTCGGTGCCGCTGGGCGGCCCGGGAGCGTAGATGTCCGACATGGTTTCCCTCTCGATTTTCCCGGCGATGCGTCCGGTTGACTTCATTCGAGGGTCGGCACGCGGATCCCGCGCCCCGGTTGCCAAATCCTGCGAGGCGTGGTTGGAGCGGCTCTCAGCCGGCGAGGGCGGCCAGTTCGGCGAGCACGCGGGGGTGGGCGAGGATGCGGAAGTGCCCGCCCGTGTCGAGCTGCACGTTCTTGGCGCCCGGCAGGCTGCTGCCGCCCGGGATGTGCGGATCGAAGCGACCGTAGACCGAGACGATCCGGGTGTTCACGTCGTGCTGCTCGGAGAGCGCCACGAGGGTGGAGTCGCCCGGCCGGAAGATGCGCAGACTCGGCACCACCATGTAGCGCGCGTACGAGGATCCGCCGAACGGGGTCGCGACCGCGAGCATCGACTGCACGCGCGCCGCCGCCGATCCGAGGGTCATGGAGTACTTGCCCACGAGCCCGCCCTTGCTGTGCGCCACGAGCACGACGCCTGTGAGGTCGTGCTCGTCGAGGTAGTCGGAGACGTGGCGGGCGGCATCCGGCACGGGGCGGTTGTTCCAGCGCAGCGGTCCGATCACGTGCACCGGGTGCCCACGCTCGTGCAGCGCCGTGATGAGCGGCTGCAGGAAGCGCCAGGTCTCGTAGACGCCGGGGATGACCACGATCGGCGCGCGCTCGCCGTCGTGGAACGAGTCGGGATCGGTGCGGTCGACGATGGCGCGCAGCTGCCAGACCACGGCGTACGCGTAGTCGCGGATCCACCAGTCGGCGTCGCGCAGGAGCTCGCGGATGCCCGTGCCTTTGCCGGGGTCGGCGCCGGTGCCAGAGCCAGATCCGGGGCGGCGGCCGCTCATCGCGTCACCTGCCGGTCTCGAGCGAGCGCACCGCCGACGCCACAGCACGCGGGGCGCTGTGCTGCACCACGTGACCGTGGCCCGGCACCACCGCGAAGCGGCCGAGCATGGCCCTGTCGCGCAGCCGCCGGCACCAGGCCGTGCCCGCGATAGGGTCACGGCCGCCGCGGATAACGAGCACGGGCGCCTCGACCTCGGCCACCCTCTGCTCAATCGGATACGTCACCATGGGGCGGGCCTCGCGCAGGAACCAGATCGGCCCGCTGCGCAGATAGTCCTGGAAGACGACGACGTTCACGTGCGGCGGTTCGATGAGGGTGTCGAGCCCCAGCGCCACCGCCTGGGCTCGCAGCGAGCGGTGCTCGTTGTCCGAGACGGGGCCGATCATCACGACTCCCGCGGCGAGGTCGGGCCGCTGCACCGCGAGCTCCACCACCCACTGCGACCCCATGGAGTGACCGACGAGCACACTGCGGGGGATGTCGAGGCGGTCGATGGCGCGCGCGAGGGCCGTGGCCATCTCCTCCACGCTCGGCGCGTGGTCGGGCTTGGGCAGGCCCGCGAACCCCGGAAGGTCGATCGAGTGCACCTCGCCGTGCTGGGCGAGCTCGTCGTGCAGCAGGGAGAGGTAGCGGTGCGAGGCGCCGATGCCGTGGATGAGCACGTGCACGGGGGCGGTGGCCCGGTCACTGCCGGCGGATCGGGCACCCGACGCCGGGCTGCTGTAGGCCTTGAAGGCGAAGCCGTCGACGTCGATGCGCCGCTCGATGGGCCGTGCCACCCGCCGTGTCCGGGCGTTCCGTCGGTCATCGTGCATGCTGTGCCTTCCATACTGCGAGCGGAATCGCCCATAGCCAGCATGGGGTGTTCGTGGCCTCCCCGCCCGGTCTTGACAGGGGGCGGGCGGGTCAGGCGGCAGGACAGGCGGCCTGGTCAGGCGATCGCACGGCCCTCCAGTGCGGCACGCAGGATGCCCTCCAGGGCGGCCTCGTCGACGGGTCGCGGATTGCTCGGAGGCACGAGCGGCAGGATGAGCTCGGCGCTCTCGGCGATGCTGTCGGCGCGGTACCCGACCTCGGCGAGGGCTCGCACCGCGGGCAGGGAGGCGTAGAGCGACTCGAGGCCGGCCACGGCTGTCGGGGCACCGAGCGCACGGGCGATCCGCTGCTCCGCCTCGGGTGCCGCCGCGACGTTGAAGGCGAGCACCTGGGGCAGCACCGCCGAGTGCGTCTGGGCGTGCGGGAGGTCGTAGGCGCCGCCGAGCACGTGGCAGATCTTGTGGTGCAGGCCGGATCCGGCCGAGGCGAAGGCCACCGCCGAGACGTATGCCCCGTAGAGCATGCGCTCGCGGGCGGGCACGTCCTCGGGGTCGCCGACGAGCACCGGGAGGGCCGCGGCGATCTCGCGGATGCCCTCCTCGGCCAGTGCTCGGTTGAGCGGATCGGAGTTCGGTGCCCACATGGAGTCGATGCAGTGCGCGATGGCGTTGAGGCCTGAGGCCACGGAGAGCTCGACCGGCAGGCTCAGCGTGAGGGCGGCGTCGTAGATGACCACGGCGGGGAGCACCACGTCGTCGACCCCCGTGGTCTTCCGGGAGTCCGTGGTGAGGCCCCACACGTTGGTGGCCTCGGAGCCCGCGTAGGTGGTGGGGACGGCCACGATGGGGAGGCGCTCGGTGAGCGCGATGGCCTTGGCGAGACCGGTGGTCGATCCGCCGCCCACCGAGACGACGAGGTCGATGCCCGCCTCGCGGGCCGCCTCGCGGGCGCGGTCGGCGTGGGCGATGGGCACGTGCGGCGCCACGTCGTGCCACCAGAGCGCGACGTCGACGCCGTTCGCGATCGAGCGGGCGAGCTCGGTCTCGGAGGGGGCCGCGATCATCATCACGGCGCGGGCACCTCGCTCGGCGACCTCGGCGGCGAGCGCCCCTGCGGCGTCGCCGGTGCCGAAGCGCACGCGCTGCTGGAGGGTGCGGTGGTCGAACTTCATGCGGACTCCTTGAGGGTCTCGAGCAGCACGCGCGCATCGGCGGCGGCCCTGTCGGTGATGCCGTGCTCGTCGCCCGGCTCGATGAGAGCATCCACCCGCGCACCCGCGAGCACGAGCAGTCGCGCGGTGTCGGCCACGCGGTGGGCGGGCACCCAGGGGTCGCGGTCGATCGACCGCAGCAGCACGGGCACCCCGGCGCGTGCCCTGGCCTCGGCGACCACGGCGGGGTCCAGCGGATCGGCACCCACGTAGCCGCCCGTGAAGAGCACGGCGCCCTCCACCGCCACCCCCCGTGTGAGAAGGAGGTGCGCGAGGGTGCACGCGCCCTGCGAGAAGCCGAGCACCACCACCCGCTCGAACCCCGCCGCGCGGGCGGTGGCGATGCTCGACTCCACCACGTCGAGCGCCCTCGCGAGGTGCTCGGCGTTCTCGGGAGAGGGGTCGAGGAAGGGATGCGGGTACCACGAGTTGCCCTCGGCCTCGGGGGCGAACCAGCGGAGGCCCGCCACCCCGAGGCGCTCCGAGAGACCGCGCACGAACGGAACGTCCTGCGTGCGGCCGTGCAGCGCCACCACGGCGAGCGCGTGCGGATCGCCCGCGTGCGCCTCGCCCCAGATCTCCGGCTCCGTCATCCCGTCATCCCCTCCTCGGTGATCGTGCGATCGTGTGCGTCGCGATCCGGTGCCGTCAGTCCTCGTCGCGCAGCGGCTCGAGGCGGGCCATGATCGACTCCCGCTCACTCTCGAAGAACGGCGGCAGCATGAACGCGCGTCCCAGCTCCTCTGGCGACTCGTCGCAGTCCCAGCCGCCCTCGTTGTGGGTCACGGCGAGCTCGAACAGCGCACCTCCCGGGGTGCGCACGTAGTGCGACTTGAAGTACGTGCGGTCCTTGAGCTCGGAGATGTCGGTGTAGCCGGCACCCTCGATGTCGAACTTGACCTCGTTCTGGTTCTCGAGGTTGTCGAGGTTCCAGGCGAAGTGATGGTACGCGCCTGCGCCGTAGCGCCATGTGCCCTGCGCATCGGTGCGGTTGCCCGTGAGCTCCACGAAGTTGCCCACCTCGGCGGTGCCCACGCGGTAGCGGGCGCGGTCGCCCTCCTCCTCCACGTCGTCCGAGGCGAAGAAGGTCTCCTTGCCGAAGTCCACCATGCGGTCCTGGTCGAACACGTGGATGCCCACGCCGTAGATGCCGTGGATGGCGTTCTCGATCGAGACGCCGTTCTTGGTGTAGCCGACGCGGGGGTCGTTCTCCACCTCGATCAGCACGTACTCGATGCCGGACGGGTGGCGGAGGTTGAGGCGGCGGCCGCCGAAGACGTCCTCGAACGTGCTGTCGATGCCGTGCTCGGCGAGCCGCTTCGACCAGAAGTCGAGCGATCCGGAGGGCACCGAGAGCAGCACCTCCCTGGCCTGGTTCGTGCCGCGGATGCCCATGAGACCCACCTGCGCCCAGGGGAAGGTGGTGATGACCGCCGAGGGGTCACCCCCGGCGTTGGAGTAGTAGAGGTGGTACACCGGCGTTCCGCCGTCGTAGAGCACGGTCTTCTTGATGAAGCGGAGTCCGAGGATCCGCGTGTGGAAGTCCACGTCCTCCTGGGCGTGGCCGACCGAGAGGGTCACGTGGTGGGAACCTGCGACGTACGTCATTGTCATCTCCTTTGATGGTGTGAACTGCAGCCCGGGGCTTTACTCCGTCGGGGCGGAGGGTTCGATGTACACCGCGTTGCGGTCGACCTCGCGGTAGACATCCGGCGCGATGGGGTGCTCGAGCTCCTCGGCGAGGTGGCCGAGGAGTCCTGCAGTGCGGGCGAGCAGCGCGAAGCCGCGCAGAAGCTGCACGGGGAGGCCGGCGTCGGCGAGGGCTGCCCCCGCGACTCCGGCACCGTTGAGGGGCAGGGTGCGACCGAGGATCTCGGGGTGCACACGGCCGATCGCCTCGAACAGCTCGAGGTACGGGCCCTTCACGCCCTCCTCCTCGGCGATGCCGATGATCACGGGAGTGCGCGGATCGCCCTGCTTGTGCACGGGGTGGCCGAGGCCGGGCACCTTGGCTCCGGCGGCGGAGGTGGCCTGCACCGCCGCCCGCGCGGCGTCGTCCCAGTAGGCGGTGGTGAAAGCGCTCGTGTCGCCCAAGGGGGCGAGCACTCCCTGCAGGTAGAGCCCGGTGTCCTCGGTGACCCCGAGGAAGCGGGATCCGCCGCCCAGCAGGCCCGCGGCGAGTGCGCCCTGCAGGGAGTCGGGGGCGCTGTAGAGGGTGAGGCGGGCCGCGATGGCGGTGGGGGTGAAGCCGTGGTCGGCGAGGGCCACGAGCACCGCCTCGAACACGCGGAGCTGGCCGGGGGTGGGGCGGCGGCGGGTCACGAGGAGGTAGGCGAGCTCGCCGAAGCCGATCCGACCGATGAGCTCGCCGGGCAGGTCGTGGCCGAGCAGTGAGATGGAGTCGGCGGTGCTCGTGCCGATGCGGGTGGGGTATTCAGGCATCGGTGGGCTCGTCTCTGCTGGATTCGTCTCTGCTGGGCTCGTCGGGGGTGGTCTGCGGGTGGCTCGGCGGCGGGCTGCTCGGCGCCTTCGTGGGCTCCGGATGCGACAGCCACTGGCGGATGGCGGCGTCGTGCTCGCCGAGGCGGGGTGGTGGTGCGTCGTAGCGGGCGGGGGTGCGGGAGAAGGTGATGGGGTTGCGGATCATGGGAACCTCGCGATCGCCCTCCCCCACGGCGACCACAGGATCGAGACCCAGCCGCTCGGCGAGCGCGATGCCGCCGTCGATCGTGTTGATCGGCCCGCACGGCACCCCGGCGGCCGTGAGCGTATCGAACCACTCGGCGACCGTGCGCTCGGCGAGAGCCTCGACGAGCAGGGGCCGGAGCTCCGCCCGGTGGCGGTTGCGCCCCTCGGTCGTGGCGAAGCGGTCGTCCTGCAGCAGCTCGGGGCGAGCGAGAGCCGTGGCGAGCTTGGCGAACTGGCCGTCGTTGGCCGCCACCACGATGAGCTCGCCATCCTTCGCCGGGAGCGGCTCGTAGGGGAACAGGCTCGGATGGGCGTTGCCCATGCGGAACGGCACCGTTCCCGCCGCCACCACCGTGGAGCTGTGGTTGGCCATGGCGGCGAGGGCCGTGGCGAGCAGGTTGACCTCCACGTGCTGGCCCTCGCCCGTGGCATCCCGGTGGCGGAGGGCGGCGAGGATGCCCACGACGGCGTTCATGCCCGTCATGACGTCGAACACCGAGACGCCGCTGCGGTAGGCGGGGCCCTCGGCGTCGCCGGTGAGGCTCATGAGGCCCGAGGCGGCCTGCACGATGAGGTCGTAGCCCGGGAGCGCAGCCCCGCCCGCCGTGCCGAAGCCGCTGATCGAGGCGTAGACCACACCGGGGTTGGTGGCGCTCACGGTGGCGAAGTCGAGGCCGAACTTGGCGAGCGAGCCAGGGCGGAAGTTCTCGATCACGATGTCGGCGCGGCGGGCGAGCTCGTGGGCCACGGCGAGGTCCGCGTCGTCGCGGAAGTCGAGCACCACGGCGCTCTTGCCGCGGTTGACACCGAGGTAGTAAGTGGAGACGCCGTCGCGCTCGGGCGGTGACCACGAGCGGGTCTCGTCGCCGGCGGGGCTCTCGACCTTGATGACTCGGGCGCCGAGGTCGGCGAGAGTCTGGGTGGCGTAGGGGCCGGCGAGCACGCGCGAGAAGTCGGCCACGAGCAGGCCGTCGAGCGGGCCGGGCGCGGGCATCAGCGGGCTCCGAAGCGGGTGTGGTCGAGGTCGGTGCCGATGGCGCGCGCGGTGGCCATGAGGGCGGGTGCGAAGTCGGCCTCGATGCGTTCGAGCGTGGTGACCCCCACCGTGGTGGAGATGTTGATGGCAGCCACCACCCGCCCGCCGCGGCGCACGGGGGCGGCGACGGAGCGCAACCCGATCTCGAGCTCCTGGTCCACGGCGGCCCACCCGCGTTCCCGCACGGCGAGGATCTGCTCGTGCAGGGCGGCGCGGTCGGTGACGGTGCTCGGGGTGAGACCCACGGGCGGGGCGGCGTCGAGGGCGCGCTCGAGCTGGTCATCCGGGAGCCCGGCGAGCAGCACACGGCCCATCGAGGTCGCGTAGGCCGGGAATCGGGTGCCGACCGTGATGGCCACCGCCATGATGCGGCGCACGGGCACGCGGGCCACGTAGACGATGTCGGTGCCGTCGAGCACCGAGGCGGAGGTCGACTCGCCGAGCTCGTGCGCGAGGGCCTCGAGGTGCGGCTGCGCCACCTCGGGCAGCGTGAGGGCGCTGAGGTAGCCGAAGCCGAGCTCGAGCACGCGGGGCGTGAGCTGGAACTGCTTGCCATCGAAGCGCACGTACCCGAGCTCCACGAGCGTGAGCAGGAAGCGACGGGCGGAGGCGCGGGTGAGGCCCGTGGCGCGGGCGACCTCGCTGAGGGTCTGCACGGGGTGGTCGGCGGTGAAGGCCTTGATCACGCCGAGGCCGCGCGCGAGGGACTGCACGAACTGCTCGCCGGGTGGGGAAGCGGTGGCGTTCGTCTCCGAAGCCGCCGCCTCTGTGGCCGCCAGCTCTGCGGCCGCCGCCTGCACGACGCCGCTCATCGTTCGAGCACCACCGCGAGGCCCTGGCCCACTCCGATGCAGATCGCGGCGACCGCGACTCCGCCACCCCGACGCACGAGCTCGTGCGCGGCGTGCCCGATGATTCGACCACCGGATGCGCCGAGCGGGTGCCCGATGGCGATCGCGCCGCCGTGGATGTTCACTCGCGCCGGGTCGAGCTCCGGCCACAGCCGCAGGCAAGCGAGGCTCTGCGCGGCGAAGGCCTCGTTGAGCTCCACGAGGTCGACGTCGGCCCAGGTCTTGCCCGCGTTGGCGAGCGCCCGGTTGACGGCCTCGACCGGTCCGATGCCGAAGACGTCCGGATCCACCGCCGCCGCCCCGCGACCGGTGATGCGCGCGAGCGGCTCGGCCTCGATGGGCGCGTGCTCGGAGCCCACGATCACCATCGAGGCCCCGTCGTTGAGCGGAGAGGCGTTGCCGGCCGTGATGGTGCCGTTCTGTCGGAAGGCGGGCTTGAGCGCTGAGAGCGACTCCACCGTCGACTCCGCCCTGATGCCCTCGTCGCGGGCCAGGTCGACGCCGGGAACCCGCACGATCTCGCCGTCGTACAGCCCCGCATCCCAGGCCGCGGCCGCGCGCACGTGACTGGCCGCGGCGAACTCGTCCTGCTCCTGGCGGGTGATCCCGAAGCGCTCGGCGAGCAGCTCGTTCGACTCCCCGAGCGAGATGGTCCACTCCTTGGGCATGCGCGGGTTGACGAGCCGCCAGCCGAGTGTGGTGGAATGCAGGGTCTCGTTGCCGGCGGGGTAGGCGCGCTCGGGCTTCGGCAGCACCCACGGGGCGCGGCTCATCGACTCCACGCCACCCGCGAGCACGAGTCGCGAATCGCCGGCCTCTATGGCGCGACTGGCGTCCATCACCGCCTGCAGGCTCGAACCGCAGAGGCGGTTGACGGTGACACCGGGCACCGAGGTCGGCAGGCCGGCGAGCAGCACGGCCATGCGGGCGACGTCGCGGTTGTCCTCGCCGGACTGGTTGGCGGCGCCGGCCACGACGTCGTCGATGGTGGCGGGATCGAGGTCGGGGTGGCGATCGAGGATGCCGCGCACGGTCGTGGCGAGCAGGTCGTCGGGGCGCACCCCCGCGAGCGCCTTGCCGAAGCGCCCGAACGGGGTGCGCACGGCGTCGTAGACGAAGCTCGCGGTCATGCGGAGTGCCCTTCTGTGGTGTGAGCCGGCCCGGTGATGTGAGCCGGCCCTGTCGCATCCGGCCCAGTCGCATCCGTCGGCGTCGCATCCGTCGGGCCTGTCGCGTCCGTCAGGTCGAGGCCGGTGAGGGTGCGGAGCTCGTCGACCGTGGTGTCGCCGAAGAGCTCGGTGACGATGAGGCCCGGGCCGGCGACGTCGAAGACGGCGCGGTCGGTGTAGACGCGGCTCACGCACGCGACGCCGGTGAGCGGATAGGTGCACGCGGCCACGAGCTTGGAGGCGCCGTCGCGGGTGAGCAGGTCGGTCATGACCCAGACGTTCTTGGCGCCGATCGCGAGATCCATGGCGCCTCCCACCGCGGGGATGGCCCCCTCGGCGCCCGTGTGCCAGTTGGCGAGGTCGCCGCGCTCGGAGACCTGGAAGGCGCCGAGCACGCAGATGTCGAGGTGGCCGCCGCGCATCATGCCGAACGAGTCGGCGTGGTGGAAGTACGAGGCGCCCAGCAGCTCGGTGACGGGCTGCTTGCCCGCGTTGATGAGGTCGGGGTCGATCCGGCCGGGCGCCGGGGCTGGGCCCATGCCGAGCATCCCGTTCTCGGTGTGCAGGATGATCTCGAGCCCCTCGGGCAGGGAGTCGGCGATGAGGGTGGGGGCGCCGATGCCGAGGTTCACGATGGAGCCCTCGGGGATGTCGCGGGCGATGCGGGCGGCGAGCGCGCGCCGATCGAGGCCTGGTGCACGGGTGGCCGGCGTGCCGGACGTGGCGTCGGAGGTGGCCGGCGTGCCGCTCCCGGCGTCCGTGGCGGGTGCGCCGCTCACGAGGCGGACTCCGCGCCCACGAAGACTCCGGCGTCGAGCCAGGCGCGCTCGCCGACCGCGACGAGGCGGTCCACGAAGATGCCCGGCGTCACGATCGACTCCGGATCGAGGGCTCCGAGCTCCACGACCTCGTCGACCTGGGCCACCGTCACGCGAGCCGCCGCGGCCATGATGGGCCCGAAGTTGCGGGCGGTGCGCCGGTAGACGAGGTTGCCCCAGCGGTCGCCCTTGAAGGCCGAGATGAGCGCGTAGTCGGCCCTGAGGGGGTGCTCGAGCACGTACTCGCGGCCCTCGATGGTGCGGGACTCCTTGCCGGCGGCGAGCGGCGTGCCCGCACCTGTGGGCGTGAAGAACCCGCCGATCCCCGCTCCGGCCGCCCGGATGCGCTCGGCGAGATTGCCCTGCGGCACGAGCTCCAGCTCGATCTTCCCGGCTCGGTACGCGGCGTCGAACACGTGGGAATCGCTCTGCCGGGGGAACGAGCACACGATCCGGTCGACCCGCCCGGCGCCGATGAGCGCCGCGATGCCCGAGTCACCGTTGCCCGCGTTGTTGCTCACGACAGTGAGCCCGCGAGCACCCTGCTCCACCAGCGCCTCGATGAGTTCGACCGGCTGCCCGGCCAGCCCGAAGCCGCCGATCATCACGGTCGAGCCGTCCTCGATCCCGGCCACGGCCGACGCCGCATCGTCTCTCAGCTTTGAGATCACACTCATCCCGACTGTTCGCTCTCCGAACACGTGTTCGGAGATTCACTCAATCGTCTGACAATCCCGCCGAAAGAGCAAGCACCAATCCGCGGGCCGCCTGAGCGGGACTCGTTTACACCCGATCAACTTCCCGACTAGTCCGAATCTGAATTAGTTTGATGTACGATGTAGATATGAGTCCAGACAAGCCGACAGGTGATTGGGTGCGCTCGGCGCTACCGATGCTCCTGCTTCGCTTTCTCGCTGAGCGACCCATGCATGGATATGCACTGATGGAGGGGCTGCGAGCATCCGGGTTCGACGTCAGAGGAGCGACGGTCTATCCCCACCTGAATCGCCTCAGTGAGGCCGGCGAGATCGAATCGCGGTGGCATGCCCCCGAGAGCGGCCCGGCTCGCAAGATCATGACCATCACCGACGACGGCCGGAAGCGACTTCGAGATCTCCAGGACCAATGGGCTCAGTTCCAGAACCAGATCGACGCCGTCCTGACGAGTCCTGCCGCAGAACGCGCGACCACGAACGAGGAGAACGAATGACGTACTACGCCGCCCTTGCGAAGGCACTGCGAAACCGCAACTGCACCGAGACGCAGGTACGTGAAGCTCTGGAAGACGTGCACGAGACCACGACCTTGAGCGGCAGCACGCCGGAGAGCGAGTTCGGGCCGGCGCGACACTATGCGGAGAACTTCACGGGAACGCGCAAGGGCGCACCCGTCCAGGTGCTCCGGAGACTGACTCCCTTCATCGCGATCGCCGGCGTCATCCTTCTGCGCATCTTCGTCTTCCCCGACATCGAGTTCATCCCGTGGGGCCTGCTTCTCGGCGCCGGGGTCTTCATCGCCCTCTTCGCCATCAGTGAAGCCATCGCGACTCTCGTGAACCGCAGGCTCCCCGAGGGTTTCGCCGCAGCCTCGACGACCTGAAGACGGAGTCCGCATGTATGTGTCCGACGCTGGGCCCACGAGTGCCGATCCGGTGGTTCTGCTCCATGGCGGGGGAGTCGCCGGCTGGATGTGGGACGCGGTGCGAGCTCGGCTCGAGACCACCTACAGGGTCATCGTTCCTGACCTCCCCGGGCACGGACGGTCCGCGGATGAGCCGTACATCTCGCACACCCACACGCTCGAGCTCCTTCGATCGAGTCTGTCGGCGGCTGTTCAGGATCGACCCCTCTCGATCATCGGTTTCTCCCTCGGAGCCCAGCTTGCCATCCGAGCCGCATCCGAGTGGCCGGGCCTCGTGGAGCGCGTGGCCGTGATCAGCGCCCAGGCAAAGCCTCTGCCGTTCCCGGCGATGACCCTCCAGGCGCTGAAGCTCACGGCGCCCCTGGCGCGTCAGAGATGGTTCGCGAAGCTGCAGGCGAAGGAGCTGTTCATCCCCTCCCGGCTGATGGAGGACTACATCTCCACCAGCGCCGCGATCACCGCCCCGACTCTCCTCGCAGCGGTCAGGGACAACATCGCGTTCCAGGTGCCGGCCGGGTGGGCCTCGTTCCCCGGTCAGGCACTCGTGATGGTCGGAGAGAAGGAGCGCCGCTTGATGCGCGATTCCGCGTCGACCATCCACACGGCGCTGCCGACGAGCGAGCTCGAGATCGTCCGTGACTGCGGCCACGGCATCCCTCTGCAGCAACCCGAGTGGTTCGCCGAGCGCATGATCGAGTGGATGGCAGACGGGCGTCGGCGCCGATAGGACTCGCGATTCGTCGGGGCACGACGGCATCGACCTCCGACCTCGAGGCGACCTGGAGCCCTGGCGAGTCGGACGGGGCGGGGAGTGTGTCACGATCCGGGGGATACGGCACCCCAGTTGTCTGCGCGCGGAGAACGCCGATGATGGGGACATGGAACGCATTCACTACGCCGGAGACTCCGTGCTGACCGGAACGGCCATCGCCCGAGAACTGCTGGAGTACGCGCGTGCGCTCGCCGTCTCCGAGGATTCCGACACCGTCGAGATCCCGGTGCGGCACACCGACGGCAGTGCGGGAGTGGCGAACATCCTGGTCGGCCCCGCGAGCCAGCTGCTCGCCGAGTCAGAGGAGACCGAGGGCGACGAGCTCGAGGACGACGCCGTGGTGCAGGATCTGCGTCACCGCTCGGCCCGGCTCAAGCCCGCGCATCCCGTGCACAGCGACCAGGCTGCGGGCGACACCACCGACACGTTCGACATCGACGACCTCTGAGGCCTGTGAACGAGCGCTGAGCGAACTCTCGCTGCGCGAGATCCCGCTGAGCGAAGTCCCGCCGACGCTGGGCGGAACCAAGACGGGGCCGACGCTTCATCGCGCCGGCCCCGAGGTCTTCCGTCGGTCGGGTCAGCTGCCCTGGGCGGCGCTCCACATGGCGATCTGCGAGGTGCGCACGCGGCGCGGCTGCTGCAGCGCCTGCACGATCGACAGGGCGACATCGGACGGCATCAGCACGTCGTCGAGCCATGCGTCGCCCTCGGTGCGACCCCGCCCGATGGCGAACTCGGTGCTCACGGCCGCGGGGCACACGGTCGTGACCCGGATGCCGGATTCGCGCAGCTCGCGGTCGATCGCGCCCGCGAAGATCACCTGGGCGCCCTTCGTGCCCGCGTAGACGGCCTCGTCGGCGCCGCCGCGGATGCCGGCGACCGAGCTCACGATCACGATGTCGCCGCCGCCCTCGAGCAGGGCGGGAACGGCTGCACGCACGCTCCACACGGTGCCCGTGAAGTTGGTGTCGATCATCTGCTGCATGTCGTCGTCGGTGCCGTCGAGCACTCCGCCGTAGGCGCCGATGCCCGCGGAGGCGACGAGCGAGTCGAGCGATCCGAACTTCTCGGTGGCGGCCTTCACCAGGGCGTTGCTCGTGGCGGCGTCGGCGATGTCGCCGGCCACCCACACCACGGAGTCGCTGCCGAGCTCGGTCTCGAGCTCGACGAGGCGCTCCTCGCGACGGGCGGTGAGGGCCACGCGGGCACCCTCGGCCACGAGCTGGCGGGCGACCTCACGGCCGATGCCGGAGCTCGCCCCCGTGATGGCCACGACGGTGCCTGACAAGCTGCGGGTCTCTGCGGACATGGTGGTTCTCCTGTTCTTCGGGATGATTCCCGGATGCTGGGGGTGGGCTACTCGGAGTCTGCTCGGCAAACGTTTTCCGGCTTCGCGTTCGAACCTACGCGCAGTGCATACTGAGCGCAAGGGAGGTGCCATGGACCAGGGGCCCCAACGCGTCACCATCCGCGAGGTCGCGGCGGATGCGGGACTGTCGATCTCCACGGTCTCCCGGGCGCTCACCGGCTCGCGCTCGGTGCTGCCGGAGCTCGCCCGCCGGGCGCAGGACTCCGCGGCGAAGCTCGGCTATCGGGCCGACACGGTCGGCCGATCCCTCCGCACCCGGCGCACCGGCACCTTCGGTCTCGTCGTGCCCGACCTCACCAATCCGTTCTTCCCCGCGCTCGTCCAGGCGCTCGAGCACGCGGCCCGATCCCGAGGGCTCAGCATCCTCATCGCCGACACCGGCAACGACGTCGAGGCCGAGACCGCGGCCGTGCACACCCTCCTCGACCGGCGCGTCGACGCACTGCTCATCTCGCCCGTCGACCTCGAGGCGAGTCGAGAGGGGCTGGCTGCCGCGGCGAGGACCGTGCCCGTGCTGCAGATCGACCGCGTGATCGACGAGGGCCTGCCGTTCGTGCGCGTCGACCAGGAGGCGCCGGTGGAGGCGCTCGTGGAGCGGATGATCGCGACCGGTCGCCGGCACGTGGCGTTCATCGGGCAGGATCCGCGCATCGCGACGTCGCGGGAGCGCGAGGTGGCGTTCGCCCGCGTGATGTCGGAGCGCTTCGCGGGCGCACCCCTCCGCGCGGTCACGGGGGGCACCTCGCCGGAGTCCGGTCGGGCGGCCGTCGAGGCGCTGCTCGAGCGCTGGCCGGAGATCGACGCGGTGATCTGCGCCAACGACCTCATCGCGGTGGGGGTGCTGGAGCACCTGGAGGCTCTGGGCGCTGCCGGGCCTGCCGGATCCGGATCGCCTGCATCGACCCGGTCGTCGCCGGATCGGCGGATCGCGGTCTCCGGGTTCGACGACACGCTCGTGGCCCAGGTGCTGCAGCTCACCTCGGTGCGGCAGCCCGTGCAGGAACTCGCCGACATCGCGATCGCCGCCGCGGCCGACCCCGAGCGCTCCACGTTGCAGGAGACGCGTCGGGTCGTGGCCTCTGAGGTCGTCTTCCGCCGCTCGACCGACTGAGCGGTGACGAGCACCGGGCAATGAAGACACCCGGGCAGCAGTTAAAACGAATCGGCCCCCGGGTCGCCGCAATACGCGGGTAGCTCCAAGGGCCGAAGTGTGCGGGTGGTGAAGGTGGAACAGGTACGAAGTGCGGAGACGGTGGGATTTGAACCCACGGTACCCTTGCGGGTACTCCACCTTAGCAGGGTGGTGCACTAGGCCGAACTATGCGACGTCTCCTCGGCTTACGCCTCCGCCATCATACGACATGCGGGGGCGTGGCTTCGTTCAGGAAGGCGGCGACCGCATCCGCGGCCGATTCGAGGTGCTCGGCGTGGGTGTGCCCCGAGATCTTCACGCGCGGCTTGAACTCGTGCTCGCCGTCGTCGAGCCAGAGCAGGCGGATGCGCGCATCGAGCGCGTAGCCCGGCACCTCCTCGCGGGTTCCGAACGGGTCGCGCGAGCCCTGCACGATGAGCGCCGGGGTCTCGAGGTGCTCGAGGTGCGCCGTGCGCAGCTTCTCGGGGCTGCCCGGCGGGTGGAAGGGGTAGCCGAGACACACGAGCGCGTCGACGAGCCCCTCCCCGTGCAGCTCGTCGGCGACGAGGCTCGCGACCCGACCGCCCATCGACTTGCCGCCGATCGCCACGCGTGGGGCGCGCGCGCCCGATCCGCTGCCCTCGATGGCCGCCTCCACCACCGCCTCCACGGCCCCCCGGTACTCCCCCACGAGCTTCTCGGCTCTCGGCGGGGGCTTGCGGGAACCCGTGCGCCGGGCCGCCATGTAGCCGAACTCGAAGCGCGCCGTGCGCACCCCGCGTTCGGCGAGCAGGGCGCACATGCGGTTCATCCACTCGGAATCCATCGGCGCACCGGCCCCGTGCGCGAGCACGAGCACGGGCGCACCGACCGGTCCCTCCCAGAGCAGCTCGGAAGTGCTGGGGGAAGCGGGTGCGTCGGCCATGCCCCGCGGGCTACTCGTTGCCGACCGAGCAGGTGTAGTCGGCGGCCGACTGGCCCTTCACGGCCGAGGGCAGCACGGTGGCTCCATCGGCGTTGACCGACCCGGGTTCGGGCTCGGTGGGCTCCGTCGGCACGGTCGGGGCCTCGGGGTCGACGGGCGCATCCGGATCCACAGGCACCTCGGGGTCGACCGGCGCAGGATCGACGGGCGCGTTCGGGTCGACGGGCGCGTTCGGATCCACCACCGACGCCACTCCCCCGGCCGCTTCCACAGCCACCGGCTGATCCGCCTGGATCGCCGCGAACAGCACGTCGGCCGCCTCGGTGTCGGGCGCCACCTTGCCCTCGGGCACCCAGTCGGCCGCATACGAGGGGTAGGCCACGAACGTGACCTTCGAGAGGTCCATGTCCTTGAGTGCGAGCGCGATCGACACCATCGTGTCGGGCGACGCCAGACGGTCGGAGAGGGTCATGTTGCTCGCCGCCGCCTTCGCGAGGCCGTAGAGCTTGCCGAAGTCGGTGAGCGTCGAATCCGACTTCACCGTGCGCACGAGCGACGAGAGGAACACCTGCTGCGATGAGATGCGACCGATGTCGCTGCCGTCGCCGACGCCGTGCCTCGTGCGCAGGAAGCCGAGCGCATCCGCCCCCGCCAAGGGGTGCGTGCCCGGCTCGAGGTAGACGCCCGTGTACGGATCGTCGATGACGTCGGTCACGCACACCGGCACGCCACCCACGGCGTTCGACATCTCGATGACCCCGTTGAACTGGATCTCGGCCGCGAACGGGATGCTGAGCCCCGTCATCGACTCGATCGTGAGCGCCACGCAGGCCAGTCCGCCCTGCGAGAGCGCGGTGTTGATGGGCGCGGTGTACCCGCCGCCCTCCGGGCACTCGGGGATGTCGACCACGAGGTCGCGGGGAAAGCTCACGACGGTGGCGTTGGAGTGGTCCTCGGAGATGTGCAGGAGCATCGTGACGTCGTTGAGCTCGCCGCCCTCGTCCTCGCCGTAGGCGTCGCCCTGACCGGTGCGCGAGTCGCTGCCCACGAGCAGCAGGTTCACGCCGCCGTCGATCGCGTCGATGGAGGGGGGCGGGGCAGCGCCGTCGCCGCCCTCGCCGTCGCCCGCGAGTGAGACGGTGGTGATCGACGCCGTCACGTCCCAGGCCGCGTAGGCCGCGATCGAGACGCCGCTCACGAGCACGACCGCGAGCGAGGCGAGGGCTGCGGTGCCGATGGCGCGCAGCGGATGCGAGGTCTTCTGGCGGCCGTGCCGCGCGATCGGCTTGGGGGTCGCGCGCTCCGACCCGGACGTCTTGCGGCTAATAGTCGTTCCCCTTCGAGCAGGTGTACTCCGCTGCGGTCTGTCCCGTGATCGATTGTGGCAGGGCGGTGGCGGGCTCGGCGGCATTCCCGCTCGTGTCGGGGGCCGCATCCGCCGCCCCAGAAGAGGGGGTGGGGGATGCGGGGGCGTCCAGCGCCTCCGTGCTCGCGCCGGCTGCGGCGTCCAGATCCGCCTCGCCGCTCGCCGTCACGGGCGCGTTGGGGTCGACGACCGCGCCCACACCCGTGTTGGCCGGGTCGGCCGTGGTCACCGGCTGGTCGGCGGCGATGGCCGCGAAGAGCACCTCGGCGTCGTCGTAGAGCGGCTGCACCTTGCCTGCGTACTCCCCGCTGCCGTCGGTGCTGCCGGGGTAGGCCACGAAGGTCACCCTGTCGAGGTCGATGTCCTTGAGCGCGAGCGCGATCGACACGAGGGTGTCGGGTGAGGCGAGGCTCTGCGAGAGCACCATGTTGCCCGAGGCCGCGCGAGCGAGACCGTAGAGCTTGCCGAAGTCGGAGAGCGTCGCATCCGATTTCACGGTGCGCACGAGCGACGAGAGGAACACCTGCTGGGACGAGATGCGGCCGAGGTCGCTGCCGTCGCCGACGCCGTGACGCGTGCGCAGGAAGCCGAGCGCATCCGCCCCCTGCAGCATGTGGGTGCCGGTGGTGAGCGAGACGCCCGTGAACTCGTCGTCGATCGGATCCACCACGCACACGGGCACGCCGCCCACGGCGTTCGACATCTCGATGACCCCGTTGAACTGGATCTCGGCGGCGAACGGGATGTCGAGGCCCGTGAGCGCCTCGACGGTGAGCACCGTGCAGGGCAGGCCTCCATAGGAGAGCGTGACGTTGATGGGCTGGGCGCTCATGGCGTCGAACGAGCCGCCGGCCGGGTCGGGGCACGAGGGGATGGGCACCACCATGTCGCGGGGGAAGCTCACGACGGTGGCGCTCGAGTGGTCCTGGGCGATGTGCAGGAGCATCGTGACGTCGTTGAGGTTGCCCTCGGTGTCGCCGTAGGCCTCGCCCTGGCCCTCGCGCGAGTCGCTGCCCACGAGCAGCAGGTTGACGCCGCCGTCGATCGCGTCGATCTGCGGCACCTCGCCCGCCACGTCACCGGCGAGGGCCACGGTCTGCACCTCGCTCGAGACGCTCCACGTGGCGTAACCGGCGAAGGCGCCGCCGCTCACGGCGACCACGGCGGCGGCGACACCGAGCCACCTGGCCACGAGGGCGGCGGGCTTCGGGGTCTTCTGCCGACCGTGACGGGCGATCGGATGGGTCATGGGCGGGTGCTGTTCTCGGGATCGGGGGCGGATGGGGCCTGGGCCTGGGCGGGTTTTCCAGACCTCCCATCATCGCCGACGATCCTGAGAACCCGTGAGGAGACGAGCGGGCCTTGACGCCCTCGGGCAACCGCCCTATATTCAACACATCAGTTGAATACGGAAGGCGGCCATGCTGGAGATCGACGAAGACCTCCTCGACGTCGCCTTCCTCGCCCTCGCCGACCCCGTGCGGCGCCGCATCATCGCGCGGCTCAGCCGGGGCCCGGCCACCGTGAACGAGCTCGCCGAGCCGTTCGCCATCACGCTCCAGGCGGTCTCGCGGCACATCAAGGTGCTCGAGGCGGCCGGGCTCGTGACCCGCAGCCGCGACGGCCAGCGCCGGCCCGTGCATCTCGCACCCGCCGCCCTCGAGCCGCTCACGGCGTGGATCGACCGCTACCGCCTCGTGCACGAGCAGCAGTTCAGGGCGCTGGACGCGCTGCTCGCGAACCACACCCCCGAACAGGAGTCCGGATCATGACCAACCCCACCACCATCACCGCCCCCGAGGGTCTGCCCTTCATCGAGATCGTGCGCGAGTTCGACGCCCCGGTCGCGGCCGTCTACAACTCCTGGGCCGACCCCGCGCTCGCCACCCAGTGGCTCGGGCCCGACGGCTACGGCATGCGGATCGAGACCTACGACTTCGTGCCCGGCGGCAGCTGGCGCTACGTGAACACCGACCCCGAGGGCAACGAGTACGGCTTCCACGGTGTTTTCCACACCGTCAAGCCCGGCGAGCTCGTCATCCAGACCTTCGAGTGGGAGGGTCTTCCCGACCACGTCTCGCTCGAGTCCCTGCGCTTCGAGGCCCTGCCGGGCGATCGCACCCGCACCACCGGATGGAGCACCTTCGCGGCCGTGGAGGCCCGCGACGGCATGCTCGCCAACGGCATGGAGCAGGGCGTCGTCGAGGGCTACGCCCGCCTAGACACCCTCCTCACCGAATGAGGACCAGTTCTCCATAGCGACCTACCGATGGCAAAACGCCCGGACGTCGGCGGCGGCTGGTACATTCATCGCAGGCGCTGAACCGGAGCATTCTCCGGGGTAGGTTCCCACCCGGCCCCCCAACTCGTTGGGGGGCTCCCTGCTTTAAGTCAGCGCAGAACCACGCCGGGAACGCTTCCGTTCAACTTGAGTCGGTTCACCGGTCGGTGAATGGCGGCGCCGAGCGCGTCCCAGGTGGTCGGCTGCACGACCTGCGCTACGAAACGGCTCGGAGGCACGTACGTCCTCCATCCGGCGTAGGCCACGATGTCCGCGAGTTGGAGCATGTACGACGACGCCGAATCCCGCGGTATCGAGTCCTCGATGATCGGGGCGGCGAACCTGAACTGGCCTCCGCCCGCGATCCGGCCGGCCGTGAGATAGACCCGCGCCTTCCGCACTTCGCCCCTCACCTTCAGGTTCTCGCCGTCATCGTGCACGATGAGCATGTTCTGGCCTTCGTCGAAGTAGGACAGCCGCTCCAGGCGCTGGAGCAACGTCTCCCAGGCCAGATGGAACCAGTCCGCGTGAGGGTGGACGCGCTTGTCGACGATGATCGAGAACGCTCGTCCGCCGAAGTCGCGCACCGCCTCGAGGTGTGCCCTGAAGATGCCGCGACGCACGTAGGGCGGCAGGGCCAGCCCTGTGAGCGCCCCGGAACCGCTGATGATCTGGGTCGACTTCAGCTCCTTGCGGATGAGCACCCCGTGCCGGCCCCGCAGGTCTCGCCGGAGCAGCAGCATGCGGTCGATAGCATCCGGCCACTTGTCCGCGTCGATGACCACGCAGCCGAGGCCGTAGCAGGCACTCGCGCCCCGTTTCGAAAGCGATCCGGTGTCACCGGTCTCGTCGATGTAAGCGATGAGCACGATTCATCTTCGCTCACGCGCTCAAGATTATGAAGCGACTCGGCGGAGGGCGCGAGATTCGAACTCGCGAAGGCTTTGACACCTCACCAGTTTTCAAGACTGGCTCCATCGGCCGCTCGGACAGCCCTCCCGACCGCCGAAGCGATCGAGTCGAGTGTACAGGGGCCGCCCGGGCGGCGGGCTAGAGGGCCGAGAGGACGGCGGCGACGGCGGGCTAGAGGGTGGAGAGGACGGCGGCTACGCCGTCGTCGTGCACCGAGGCTGTGACCTCGGAGGCCTCGGCGATCACGTCGGCCGGGGCCTGCGCCATCGCCACGGCACGCCCCTCGACGCCGGCCCAGCGCAGCATGTCCACGTCGTTGCGACCGTCGCCCACCACCATCACGCGCGACATCGGGATGCCGAGCGCCTCACGCACGCGCTCGAGCCCGGTGGCCTTGTTCACGCCGTCGGGCGCGATGTCGAGCCACGCGGTCCAGCCGATGGAGTACGAGACGCGGTGCAGCCCCATCCGCTCCACGACGGCCAGGAAGTCCTCCATGTCGTGGTCGGGCGACACCACGACCACACGCGTGGCCTCCGTCTCGAGCAGCTGCTCGAACGAGACCTGCTCGCTCGAGGCCCCGAGCACGGAGTCGGGGAACGACTCGGTGTAGAGGAAGCGGCCGTGCGCATCCTCGACCGCGAAGACGGCCTCGGTGAGGTGCGAACGGATGCGCGTGAGAACGGCTGAGGGATCGAAGATCTCGACGTGGTGCTGCCGGTAGCCGAGCGGCGCCTCCGCATCGCGGATGAGCGTGATGGCACCGTTCGCGCACACCACGAACTCGGGAGCGATGTCGAGCAGCTGCAGCACGGGAGCGGTGTGGGCCCACGACCGCCCGGTGGCGAGCATGACCTCGTTGCCCTCGGCCACCACGCGGCGCACCTCGGCACCGACGGCGTCGCTCAGCGAGCCGTCCTCGTGCAGCACGGTGCCGTCGATGTCGAGCGCGATGAGCCAGGGAGTCGAACCGCTCGCCGCCATCACGGTGCCTCGATGAGCGACAGGCCACCGAGGTAGGGGCGCAGCACCTCGGGGATGACGACCGTGCCGTCCTCCTGCTGGTGCGTCTCGAGCAGCGCCACGATCCACCGCGTGGTGGCGAGCGTGCCGTTGAGGGTCGCGACCGGCGCCGTCTTGCCCGACTCCGTGCGGTAGCGGGTGTCGAGGCGACGCGCCTGATAGGTGGTGCAGTTCGAGGTGGAGGTGAGCTCGCGGTAGGTCTCCTGCGAGGGCACCCACGCCTCGGTGTCGAACTTGCGGGCCGCACTCGACCCGAGGTCGCCCGCCGCCACGTCGATCACGCGGTACGACAGGCCCAGGTCGGTGAGCATGCCCTCCTGGTAGCTCAGCAACGCCTCGTGCTCGGTCTCGGCGTTCTCGGGCAGCACGTAGCTGAACATCTCGAGCTTGTTGAACTGGTGCACCCGCAGGATGCCGCGGGTGTCCTTGCCGTGCGAACCGGCCTCGCGGCGGTAGCAGGTGGACCAGCCGGCGTAGCGCAGGCCGCCCTCCGGCACATCGAGGATCTCGCCCATGTGGAACCCGGCGAGCGCGACCTCGCTCGTGCCGGTGAGGAAGAGGTCGTCGGCGGGCAGGTAGTAGACCTCGTCGGCGTGCTCGCCGAGGAAGCCCGTGCCGTCCATGGTCTCGGGCCGCACGAGCGTGGGGGTGATGAGCGGCGTGAAGCCCGCGGCGAGCGCGCGGTCGAGCGCGAGGTTCATGAGCGCGAGCTCGAGGCGCGCGCCCATGCCGGTGAGGAAGTAGAAGCGGGTGCCGGAGACCTTGGCGCCGCGGGCGAGGTCGAACATCTTGAGCGACTCGCCGAGCTCCACGTGGTCGCGCGGGGTGAAGTCGAAGCTCGGCTTGGTGCCGACCTCGCGGAGGGTCACGAAGTTCTCCTCGCCACCCTCGGGCACACCGTCGACCACGATGTTCTGGATCCTGCGGGCGGTCTCGGTGAACACGCTCTCGGCATCCGTGGCCCGCTGGCCGGCGGCCTTCACGCGCCCGGCGAGCTCCTGCACCTGGGCCACGAGGGCCTTCTTCTCCTCTTTCGGAGCAGCAGCGACCTTCTTGCCGAAGGCGTTCTGCTCCGCACGCAGGTTCTCGAACTCGAGGATGGCGGAGCGGCGCTCGGTGTCGGCCGCGAGGGCCGCGTCGACGAGCTCCACGGAGGCACCTCTGGCCTGCTGCGATCGGCGGACGACGTCGGGCTGTTCACGCAGGAGGACTGGATCGATCACGGCATCCATCCTACCGTCGCGGATGCGGGCGGTCGGCGGGCTCCAGGCGGGTTCCTGCGGGGTTCCTGCGGGCCTGTGCGGGGTCGCAGCCGCTACGGTGAACGCGTGACGCGACCGCACGCCGCCATCGTGGTGAACCCCCTCAAGGTCGATGCCGCGCGACTGCGCCCCATCGTGGCCGCGGCCGAGAAGGCGGCGGAGTGGGGCGAGACGCAGTGGTTCGAGACCACGGCGACGGATGCGGGCCTGCTCGTCACGCACGAGGCCGTGGCGAGGGGAGCCACGGTGGTGATGGCGGCGGGCGGCGACGGCACGGTGCGCGCGGTGGCCGAGGGGCTGCGCAGCACGGGGGTGGCGATCGGGCTGCTGCCCGTGGGCACGGGCAACCTGCTGGCGCGCAACCTCGGGCTCAACCTCACGAACGTGGAGCTCGCCGTGGCCACCGCGTTCACGGGTGTGGTGCGGGCGATCGATCTGGGGATCATCGAGGCCACGCGCGGCGACGGCCGCGTGGAGGAGCACGCCTTCCTCGTGATGGCGGGGCTGGGGCTCGACGCGAAGATGATCGCGAAGACCAACGTGAAGCTCAAGAAGGCGGTGGGCTGGCTCGCCTACGTCGACGGCATCGGGCGGGCGCTGCCGGAGCTCACGCCCGTGAAGCTGCGCTACCGGATCGACGGAGGGGCGTGGAAGTCGACGACGGCGCACACCGTGATCGTGGGCAACTGCGGGCTGCTGCCCGGCGGGCTGCTGCTCATCCCGGATGCGGAGCCGGACGACGGCGTGCTCGACATCGTGGCGCTGCGGCCGCAGGGGCCGCTCGGCTGGCTCAAGGTGTGGAACACGATCGCGTTCGAGAACGGCGTGCTGCGGCGGTCGGCGGCGGGCCGGCGACTGATCGATCTCAACCACGACGTGCGCTCGGTGTCGTACGCCACGGGCCGTGACGTGGACCTGCAGCTCGAGAGCACGGAGGAGATCCAGCTCGACGGCGATGCCTGGGGCACGGCCCGCGCGGTGCGCTGCCGCGTCGACCCTGCGGCCCTCCTCGTGCGCGTGCCCGCGGCTCTCCTCGAGGGCTGACGGATGCGCCCTGCCTACGGATCAGAGGGGCGGCGGGCGGGTGGATCTGGTGAGCCGGTGGATCGGCCGGGGCGGAGGATAAGGCGGGTGGGTCAGCGGGAGCGGCGGGGTCTCGTGCGGCCGGGGGCTGCGGGCTTCTTCTTGGCGCGGGATCCTTGGGACTTGGCCTTCGCGGCCCTCGCCTCGGCGGCTTTGGCCTTGGCCACCGCCGTGGGCTTGAGCTTCTTGGCGGCCTCGATGGCCTCGACGGTGTCGGCACCGCGCGTGCTGTTGGCCGTGCGGCCTCGCACCACGCCGATGAACTCGTCGACGTTGCGCCAGCGCTCGGGCTCGGCGGCGAGCACCTCGGGGCTCTGCACGTCGGCCCGCCACACGAGCGCCACCCGCTGCTCGCCGGAGTCGCCCTCGGCCGGCACGAAGTCGCGCGCCACCACATCCTTGCGGGAGTGCAGCCGCGCCACCGACTTGGGCACCACGAGGTAGCCGACGCCCGCGGTCACGAGCTCCACGGCATCCGCACCCCCGGTGGCGCCCGCGGCGATCGCGAGCGCGCGAAGGGGAGTGCGCCCCGCCTGCACCTCGACCTGCTCGATTTCGGCGATGTCGGCGTCCGAGACCTGCTCGAGCAGCGTGAGCTCGTGATCCTTCGGGAGCACCACCACGGGCAGCTCGGTGTAGAGCGGGATCGAGCGGAAGGCATCGTCGGGCGCGGAGGCCGGCAGCGGCAGCCGCACGAGCGCCACGTCGGCCGCATCCTCGAGCAGCAGCGCGATGGCGTCGGCCGTGGCGGTGGGCACCGACTCGAGCGGGATCACCTCGAGCGGTTCGTCTGGCATGCGGGCCGACCACACACCGAACCACTTGGACGGCGTCACGCCGGGCGCGAATGCGACGCGAAGAGCCATGCCCCCCACAGTACGGGGTCACAGAGAACGAGGTCGCAGAGTGCGCGGTCACAGAATACGCGGCCGGCGGCCCGCGATACGCTGGGCAGATGAGCACCGAGAAGTCCACGCAGACCATGAAGCCCGCCACGGCCGCGAAGAAGCTCGGTGTCTACCTGCCCGCGGCTCCCGCGGAGTTCCAGGAGCAGCCCGTCACCCGCACGGCCCTCAACGCCCTGCTCGAGACGCCGCCGGAGTGGCTCGTCGAGCTGCGCCTGCACGGTCCGCACCCGCGCGACGTGGTGGCGCGCAAGCTCGGCGTCTCCATCTCGGGCCTCGCCAGGGGCGGGGTGACCGAGGCGCTCACGACCGCCGAGATCGCCGCCCTGCTGCAGTCGCCGCCCGAGTGGCTCGTCACGGAGCGCGCCACGCAGGCCGCCGTGCGCGAGGAGAACCGCCGCGTCAAAGACGTGAAGGCCGGCAAGGCCGCCGTGGCAGCGGACCGCGACGACGCCAGCGACCACGCGTCCGCCGACCGCGACGACGCCTGATCCCGTACCGCTCATCCCGTACCACGCGCCGCTCCCGCCCTTCCTGGCACATGCCCAGGTGCGACACGCTGGCAGATCCCGCCGCCACCGCGTAGGGTCCGAGTCATGAGCCCAGCCACGGTGAGCTTCCCCCCGTCCAGGGAGGTCCGCCCGGCACTCGCCGAGTGGATCCGCCAGCAGAGATGGTTCGCGTCATCCTCGGAGACCCCCAAGCTGACTCGCGTCGGCATGTGGTCGCTCGTGGATCACCGCCATCAGGTGTCTCTCGAGACGCACCTCATCCTCGACGAGTCGGCGGTCGAGTCGGGCGGTGAGCCCGTGCTCTACCAGGTGCCGCTCTCGTTCCGCGGGTCGAGCCTGCTCGGCGGCGAGCGCGCGCTCATCGAGCACGTGCAGACCGACGGATCGCACATCTACGTCTACGACGCCCCGCACGACCCCGCGTTCACGCGGGCCCTGCTCAGCCTCATGCTCGACGACGAGAGCGAGCCGGGCGACGCCTTCGACGACACCGAGGTGGAGGGCCACCACGCGCTCACCAACTCCGACGTGCGGGTGACCGACTCGCACGTGCTGCGCGGCGAGCAGTCGAACACCTCGATCATCTACGACCTCGTGCACCCGAACGGCAAGCCGGCCCAGCCGGTCATCTGCAAGGTGTTCCGCACGCTCGGCGACGGTCCGAATCCGGATGTCGTGGTGCAGTCCGCCCTGAGCGACGCCGGTTCGCGCCTCGTGCCGCGCTCGATCGGCTACGTCACGGGCGCCTGGCGCGACCCGCGGGTGAGCGTCGAGGCGGGCGGCACCGCAGGGCGCGCCTCAGGGCACCTCGCGTTCGCGCAGGAGTTCATCCCCGAGGTCGAGGATGCGTGGCGTGTGGCGCTGCGCTCGGCCGAGTCGGGCGAGTCGTTCGTGCAGCTGGCCACGGCCCTCGGCGAGGCCACCGCCCAGGTGCACACCGAGCTCGCACGCCTGTTCCCCGTGCACGCCGCCGGCAAGGCCGAGATCGGTGCCGTGCTCACGAGCATGCGCGGCAGGGCGGCGCAGGCCATGACCGAGCTGCCGAGCCTCGTGCAGCAGGCCGACGCCGTGGAGCAGGTGTTCGCGGCGGCTGAGAAGGCCGAGTGGCCGGCGTTCCAGCGCATCCACGGCGACTACCACCTCGGCCAGGTGCTGGGCGTGCCCGGCCGCGGCTGGGTGCTGCTCGACTTCGAGGGCGAACCTCTCCGGCCCGTGGCCGAGCGGAGCGAACCGGATGCGCCGCTCCGCGACGTGGCCGGCATGCTGCGCTCGTTCGACTACGTGGCGGGCACGCTCGCCGCGTCGCAGAACGCCGAGGCCGCTCGGGCCTGGGCGCACGAGGCGCGGGAGGCGTTCATCGACGGCTACAGCTCGCGCTCCGGCCTCGACCTCCGGGCGCAGCGTGTGCTGCTCGATGCCTTCGAGCTCGACAAGGCGCTCTACGAAGTGAGCTACGAGGTGCGCAACCGCCCCGACTGGGTCGCCATCCCGGCGAACGCCATCACCCACCTCGCCAACCGCCCCCGCTAGGGCGAGCGGATCGGGCGGGCGGGTCCGCCTGGCCGAGCAGACCGCGGGTCAGGCCTCGGGTTCGCCCGTCACGAGAGCCCGCAGCCAGTCGCGGGCCTCGAGGAACACCTCGTTGTCGTAGCGCGGCACGTACTGCACCACGGCCTTGTCGGCGCGCGGGTACGAGCCGAGGAACACGATCTTGGGGCTGAACCGCCGCACGCCGAGCAGCGCATCCGCCACCCGCTCATCCGTGATGTGCCCATCGGCGTCGATCACGAAGCGGTAGCGCCCGAGGGCGTCGCCGATGGGCCTCGACTGCAGCAGCGAGAGGTTGACGCCCCGGGTGGAGAACTGCTCGAGCAGTTCGAGCAGGGCGCCGGAGCGGTCCTCGGGCAGCTCGGCGATGATGCTCGTCTTGTCGGCCCCCGTGGCCGCCGGCATCGAGCGGGTGCGCGAGACGAGCACGAACCGCGTGACCGCGTTGGCGTTGTCGGAGATGCCGGTGGCGAGCACCTCGAAGTCGTGGTGCTCGGTGATCTGCGGAGGCGCCACGGCCGCGTCGGCGAGGTCGTTCTCGAGCAGGCTGAGCGCGGCCGCCACGTTGGAGGTGGCGGGGATGTGGCCGTGGGTGGGCAGGTGCTCGTCGAGCCACGTGCGGGTCTGCGCGTAGGCCACGGGATGCGCGTTGACGACCCGCACGTCCTCGAGCCTCGTGCCCGGCCGCGCCACGAGCACGAACTGCACACGCACGAGGTACTCGCCCACGATGCGCAGGTTCGGGATGCTCGCGAGCGCGTCCTGCGTGGCCGAGACCCCGCCCTCGATCGAGTTCTCGATGGCGATCATGGCGGCCACGCTGCGGCCGGAGACCACGTCGTCGAGAGCCTCGCCCACGTTGTTGACCGAGCGCCACGGCTTGCCTCTGGCCTCAGGCACCTGCGCGAGGGCGGCCTCGGTGAACGTGCCCGAGGGCCCCAGGTAGCTGTAGGTCTCCGACATGGTCCGAGCCTATCGAGTCACCCGCGCCTGGTCGGTGCCAGACTTGGGGCATGCATGATCGCGCAGGCACAGTCGCCCTCCCCGAAGACCTGATCGACGTCGACGCCCTCGTGGCGGCGTACTACGACCTTCATCCGGATGTCGCCGACCCCGAGCAGAAGGTGATCTTCGGCACGAGCGGTCACCGCGGCTCGTCGTTCAACACGGCCTTCAACGAGGACCACATCGCCGCCATCACGCAGGCCATCGTGGAGTACCGCACCGCTCAGGGCATCACCGGCCCGCTCTTCATCGGCCGCGACACCCACGGCCTCTCGAAGCCCGCGGAGGACACGGCCCTCGAGGTGCTGAACGCCAACGGCGTCACCGTGTGGTCGGACTCCCGCGACAGCTGGACCCCCACCCCCGCCGTCTCGCACGCGATCCTCGCCTACAACCGCGCCGGTCACGACGACCAGGCCGACGGCATCGTGGTGACCCCGAGCCACAACCCGCCCGCCGACGGCGGCTTCAAGTACAACCCCCCGCACGGCGGACCGGCCGACTCGGATGCGACGGGCTGGATCGCCGACCGCGCCAACGAGCTCATCGCGGCAGGCCTCGTCGACGTCAAGCGCGTGGCGCGCGGCGAGGGTGTGCCGAGCGACCGCTACGACTTCCGCGAGGGCTACGTGGCCGACCTCGTGAACGTGATCGATCTCGACGCCATCCAGAAGTCGGGCATCCACATCGGCGCCGACCCGCTGGGCGGGGCGAGCGTGGAGTACTGGGAGCTCATCCGCGACCGCTACGGACTCAACATGGAGGTCGTGAACGAGACGGTCGATCCGCAGTGGGCGTTCATGACGCTCGACTGGGACGGCAAGATCCGCATGGACTGCTCGAGTCCCTACGCCATGGCCTCGCTCGTGGCACGTCGCCACGACTTCGACATCTCGACGGGCAACGACGCAGATGCCGACAGGCACGGCGTGGTCACCCCGGATGCCGGCATCATGAACCCCAACCACTACCTGGCCGTCGCCATCCAGTACCTCTACTCGCGACGCGAGGGCTGGTCGCCCGAGGCCGCGATCGGCAAGACCCTCGTGTCGTCGTCGATGATCGACCGCGTGGCGCAGGCCATCGGGCGCACCCTGTGGGAGGTGCCGGTGGGCTTCAAGTGGTTCGTGCCCGGCCTCGTGGACGGCTCCGTGGGCTTCGGCGGCGAGGAGTCGGCGGGAGCGTCGTTCCTGCGCTTCGACGGCACGGTCTGGACGACCGACAAGGACGGGATCCTGCTCGCGCTGCTGGCGAGCGAGATCCTCGCCGTGACGGGCAAGACCCCCTCGCAGCTCTACGCGGAGCTCACCGAGGAGTTCGGTGCTCCGGTCTACGAGCGCATCGACGCCCCCGCCTCCAAGGCGCAGAAGGCGCAGCTCGCCAAGCTCGACGGCGAGGCCATCGCGGCCGACACCCTCGCGGGCGACCCCATCATCGCCAAGCTCTCGCACGCGCCGGGCAACGGTGCGGCGGTGGGCGGTGTGAAGGTCGTGACGGATCGCGCCTGGTTCGCGGCCCGCCCCTCCGGCACCGAAGACGTCTACAAGATCTACGCCGAGAGCTTCGTGGGGCCCGAGCACCTCGCCGAGGTGCAGGCCGAGGCGAAGAAGATCGTCGACACGGCGCTCGGCGGCTAGGCAGCGGGAGCTGGGACCGGCGCCTGGACGATGGGTGCCTGGGCGCTCGGCGCCTGAGCGACCGGCTCGGCGAGCACCCACTCCCCCACGACCTCCTGGCTGAAGGGCACGGAGTACGCCATGAGGGCGCCCGCCTGCGCATCCCGGAAGATGCGCTGGATGGGCGACCTCGCGAGGTAGGCGCCGCCACCGCCCACTTTGAGGGCGAGGGCCGCCGCCTTCTTGGCGACCTCGTTGGTGAGCATCTTGCCCTCGGTGGCCGCGGCCATCGCCACGGGATCGCGCTGGTCGGCGAGCCAGGCGGTGCGCTCGGCCACGAGCCGGGCGGCGCCGAGCTCGGCCCACACCATGGCCGTCTCCTGCTTGACCCACGAGGAGTCGGCGAGCCGCTCGGCGGCCGGGTGCTTGCGCCTCGTGGCCGTGGCCACGAGCGCGTCGATGGCCGACTCGGCGATGCCGATGGAGAGCGCGGCGAACCCGATGGTGATGAGGTTCGCGTAGGTGGCGGGAGGCGGTCCGCAGCGGCGGTCGGCGGGGAGAAGGGTTCCGTCGAAGTCGATGGTGCGACTGCGGGTGGCCCGCATGCCGATGGTCTGCTCGATCGGCGGGAGCGACATCGTGTCGTCGCGATCGAGACCGAAGAAGCCGGGCACCCCGTCGATCCGCACGTTGAGGAACACGTGGTCGGCCGCCTCGACACCCGAGACGAAGAGCTTGGAGCCGGTGAGCGACCAGCCGCCCTCGACCGCCCCCACGTCTTGCTGCGACGAGAGGAAGTGGTTGCCGCCCGCGGGCTCGGAGAGCGCGTTCGAGAAGCGGTCGCCGGCGCGGAGGGCCGCGGCGAAGTGCTCGGCGGCGGGAGGGGCCGACATCGTCACGAGCGCGTGGGCGGCCCCGATGTGCATGAGCCACACGGCCGCGACCGCGGGGTGCGCGGCGGCGAAGATCCGCACGACCTGGGCGAGCGTGGCGTACGAGAGGGCCTCTCCGCCGTGCTCCACGGGGAGGAACGCCACGTCGAGCCCGCTCGCCGAGATGGCGCGCAGGTGCTCGAGGGGCAGCTCGCCCGAGACGTCGTCGGCGGCCACCGTGGCGCGGAACGGCTCGGCGAGCGCCTCGGCGGTCTCGATCCAGCGATCCTCGGCGGCGGGCCGCAGGGAGGCGAACGGGGTGGGGCGGGTGAGCATGGCGACCTCTCGGTGCGGGGGACGGTGCGGGGCGGGCGGGTTCAGAACTGGTAGCGCGCGGTGGAGAACACCTGCGGCGGGCGGATGGTGCGCATCATCGAGTACGAGACGGTCTTGGGGTCGTGCAGCTCGCGAGCGTGGAAGAGCCGCCGGCCGCTGAGCCCGATGCCCACGATGTCGAGCGTGAGCACGGGGGTGCCCACCGGGTGCTCGAAGAGCGCGGCATCCGACTCGGTGAGCACCTCGGCGGACGGGGTGGCCACCTCCCACGCGATCGACTCGTTCCAGACCTGCTTGATGGCCGAGTAGATGGAGTCGCCCAGATCGACCTCGCCGCGCGGGAACGGCAGCGGCACGGTGCCGAACGAGAGCATCGCCACGGCGCCGTCGGCCCGCCAGCGCTTGACGATGCGGGCGGCGGGCCGGCCGGCCTCGGTCATGAGCAGCCCGGCGATCTCGGCGGGCATCGGCAGCTCGGAGGTCTCGAGCACCTCGACGGTGCTCTGGTAGCCGAGCTGGCGCAGCAGCACGCTGTACTCGAGCTGATCCTCGAAGCGCACGCTCATGCGCGTGGCCACCGGGTCGACCGTGGTGGCGGCACCCTGGCGACGGAGCACCATGCCCTGCTGCTCAAGCGAGGCGAGCACGTCGCGCACCTGCTTGCGGGTGCTGCCGAGCCGCTCGGCCATCTCCACCTCGCCCGGCAGGGTCGATCCCGAGGCGGCGGCGTCGCGCACGAAGCGCAGCACCCCCGCGAGCACGCGCTCGCTCTCGCTGGTCATGCGGCCATCACTCCCGTTCTCGCCCGGTAGAGCCTCCGCAGCTGGTTGCGGGAGGTGATGACGAGCACCACCAGTGTCACCAGATACGGCGCGGATTGGTACACCTCGCTCGGCAGGGTCAGCGCCGTGGACTGCGAGAGCAGCGCGAAGCTCTGCAGGAAAGCGAAGAGCAGGGCGCCGAGCGCGATGCCGAGGGGGCGGCTGCGGCCCATGATCACCACGGCGAGCACGATGTAGCCGCGCCCGGCGGTGATGTCGGGGGTGAACGATCCGATGGTGCCCACGGTGATGACCGCCCCGCCGAGACCCGCGAGCGCACCGCCGATGAGCAGGGCTCGGGCGCCGGTCGCCTGCACTCGCACACCGCGGAGGGCCGCCGCATCCGGATCGGTGCCGACGGCCTGCACGGCCAGACCGAAGCGCGTGAACCGGCTCACGGCCCAGGCCACGACGAGCAGCACGGCTGCCAGATAGACGAGGGGGCTCTGGCCGAAGAGGATCGGGCCGATCACCGGGATGTCGGCGAGCGGGCCGAGGCCCGTGCGGGGCACGGTCTGCACCGTGACGTTGGTCTGGCCGCTCGGGATCCAGAGCTGGAAGAGGTAGGTGCTGAGGCCCAGTCCGAGCATGGTGACGGCGAGGCCCACCACGATCTCGTTGGCGTGCAGCCGGTGGATGACGAGGTTCATGCCCACCGCGAGCACGAGGCCCACGATCACTCCCGCCGCGAGGCCCAGCACGGGACCGCCGATGCTCGCGGCCCAGACGCCCGTGAAGGCGCCCATGATCATCATCCCCTCGATGCCGAGGTTGATGCGACCCGCGCGTTCCACGAAGCCCTCGCCGATGCCGGCGAACACGAGCGGGGCGGCCAGGGCGAGTGCGCCGGCGAGGATGGCGACCCAGAGTTCGACGCTCACGAGCGGCTCCCTTCGCTCAGGGATGGTGGTTCGGTGGCGGAGGCCGGCGCCGGGTCGTGCTCGGCGTCGACGGGCGCGCCCGCCGGTGCGAGGGCGGCCACGGCCTTGCGCTGGTAGGCGGCGATGCAGGCCACGCCGATCAGCAGCACACCCTTGATGACCTCGGCGATCGACGAGGGCACGGTTCCCGTGGCCGACTGCATGCCGACGGCGCCCGCGGTGAGCGCGGAGAAGAACAGCGCGGCGACCACGATGCCGAGGGGCGCGAGCCCGCCGAGCAGCGCCACGGCGAGCCCCGAGAACCCCACGCCGCCCGAGACCGAGTTGAGCAGTCGGTCGTTGACGCCGGCCACCTGGATCCAGCCCACGACGCCCGCACCAAGGCCCGAGACGAGCATGGTCGAGTAGATCGTGCGCGAGCGGGTGGCGCCGAGCCGGAGCGCGAGCTTGGGGCGGCTCGCGAACACGGTGAGGCGGTTGCTCGCGGCCGTGCGCCGCCAGATCACGAAGGCCACGGCGATGACGATCACCAGCAGGATGCCCCAGTGGGCGCGCGTGCCGGGCAGGAGGGCGGGCAGCGCCGCCGCCTCGGGCAGCTTGGCGCTCTGCGGGGTGGCGGTCTCGTCGGGGCTCGCGAGCCAGGTGCGGAGCGTCCAGCCGAGGAGTCCGGCGGCGAGGTAGTTGAGCAGCAGCGTGCTGAGGATCTCGTTGACCCGCCAGCGCACGGCGAGGAACGCCGGCAGCAGTGCCATCGCGCCGCCGCCCGCGGCACCCGCGAGCAGGCCGACGGGCCACAGCAGCACGCTGGGAGCGGCGCCCCCGAGCAGCGAGTCGACGGCCAGCACGGCACCCGTGGCGGCGATGGCGCCCACCACGATCTGCCCCTCGGCTCCCACCGAGAACACGCCGGCTCGGAGGGCCGGGATGAGCGTGAGCGCCACGATCCCCACGGGCACGGCACCCACGAGCACCTCGCCCACGCGGTAGGGCGAGCTCGAGACGCCCTCGATGAGGCCCTGGATGCCCACGACCGGGTCGGCCCCCGCGAACACGATGAGGGCACCGGCCACGGCCACGACGGCGAGCACGACCGCGGCGGTGAGCACCCAGCGGCGTCGATCGAAGGCGCTCACGAGGCGCTCCCCTCGTGCTCGTGTCCGTGCTCGTGCCCGCACCGGTCGACGGGGCCCGGCACGAGCACGTCCACGAATGACTGCGTGAGGGCGTCGATGAGCCCCAGCTCGGTCACCCCGAGATCCGGCACCACGTAGAGCCCCACGAACGACAGGATGATGTACGGCGAGGGGATGGGGCAGCCGAGCGCGTGGGTGGCCGCGTGACCCTGCCGGAGGGCCTCGGCCGTCTCCTCGAACGGGGCAGCGCTCATCATGCCGCCCACCGGCAGCTCCACCCGACCCACGACCTCGCCGTCGGCGACCGTGACGAAGCCGCCCTGCATGGCGCGGAGCTCCTCCACGGCGTGCAGCATCGCGGCGTCGTCGGCGCCCACGACCGCGATGTTCATGTTGGGGCAGTTCATCGTGATGGCGATGGCGCCCTTCCGCAGTCCGAAGCCCTTCACGAAGCCGATGCCGGTGAGGGCCTCGCCGTGGTGCCTGTCGACCACGGCGATCTTGAGCACGTCGGCCTCGAGGTCGCCCTGCACGAGGCCGTCGACCACGTCGAGCTCGGCCTCGAAGGCGCGCTTGAAGTAGCCCTTGTACATCTCCATGGCGCGCACCCGCGTGCGCCCGCCCACCGCGTCGGGAGCGGGCACGGCGAACATCGCCGGGTCGAGCTGCTCGGGGAGGTGCACGGTGTCGGTCATCCACTCGGGCAGCTCGTCGGTGTTCTCGAACAGCGCCACGCCGTCGCGAGCCACGATGCGGCCGCCGACCACCACCACGGAGGGCCGCACCTCGGCGAGGTCGGGGATGAGCTGCAGGTCGGCGAGCCGCGAGGGGGCGAGGAGGCCGAGCACCTGGTCGAGCCGGTAGTAGGCGGCGGGCTGCGTGGTGGCCATGCGGTAGGCGAGCTGGGGGTCGACCCCGAAGCGGATGGCCTGGCGCACGTGGTGGTCGATGTGGCCCTCGGTGTGCAGGTCGAGCGCGTGCTTGTCGTCGGCGCAGAAGCAGAGGCTGCGGAGGGCGGGTGCCACCTTCTCGAGGTCGGAGAAGATCGGGATGGTGTTGTCGGTGAGCGAGGCGCCCATGATCGTGATCATGGCGCCGAGTCGCACGCGCTCGAGCACCTCGTCGATCGTGGCGGAGTTGTGGTCGTCGCCCACGCCGGCCGCGAGGTAGCCCCAGAGCGACTCCTCCGTCTGCGCGGCCGTGTGGCCCGTGATGCGGCGGCCGGCGGCGAGCGC
The DNA here is from genome assembly GCF_041927495.1 of Herbiconiux liukaitaii. Taxonomy (NCBI): domain Bacteria; kingdom Bacillati; phylum Actinomycetota; class Actinomycetes; order Micrococcales; family Microbacteriaceae; genus Herbiconiux; species Herbiconiux liukaitaii. The sequence continues at coordinate 411,238 of NZ_JBHFHG010000007.1, forward strand.
CTCGCGGAAGCGGCCTGTCGACTCCTCGCCGTAGTCGAAGGGGTTGCCCTCACCGAGGTTGGTGGTCACGTCGTCCCACAGCCGGCCGCGCACGACCTCCTCGGGGATGACGGCTCCGCCTCGCTCGAGGTGGGGTGAGCCAGGGGTCTTCGGCGAGACCTGCTGGAAGATGTGCAGCGGCGTGCCCGTGGTGAGCAGCTGGTCCATGCCGCGCGCGCCCCACACGTTGGCGGCGCCGTTCGGATCCGTCAGCACCGTGCCCGTGCCCCGCGCCACGCTCAGCCGGCCGAGCTCGCCCGGCGTGAGGTTGGTGTACTCGATGTGCAGGTGCGCGTCGATGAAGGTCGGCACCACATGGCAACCGGTGGCGTCGAGCTCTTCCGTCGTGCCTGCCTCCGAGGCGTCCGCGGCCACGTGACCCCACGGCGTGAGGGCGGCGATGTGCCTGCCCGCCACGAGGATGTCGCGCTCGAGCCACTCCTCGGTGCCCGGCGACTGCACGAGGCCGCCGCGCACGATGAAGTCGGGGCGCTCGGTGCCGAGGGCCACGGCGCGCAGCCGGCCGAGCTCGGCGGCGGTGGGGTAGAGCGCGGTCTTCTCGGTCATGAGGGGTCCTTCTGGTGATTCTGTGCGTCAGGATCGGCGGGGTCCGGATCGGCGGGGTCCGGATCGGCGGGGTCCGGATCGGCGGGCAGTCCCGCCATGGCGCGGCCGAGCCGCTCGGTGGTGGCCTCGGCGATCGGCAGGTCGGCCACCACGCGGCCGCCGAACATCACGAGCACGCGGTCGGCCACACCGAGCACCTCGTCGAGATCGTGGGAGGCGACCAGTACGGCCGATCCGGCGGCCGCGAGCCCCACGAGCCGTTCGCGGATGGCCTGGGCCGCCCGCAGGTCGAGGCCCTGGGTGGGGCCGTAGGCGAGCACGGCGCTCGGCACCGCATCACCTCCGAGCTCTCGCGCGGCGAGGAGCTTCTGCTGGTTGCCGCCCGAGAGTCCCGACGCCACCAGTTCGGGCCGTGCGGGGCGCACGTCGAACGCCAGGAGCCGCTCCGCGACCGCGGCGGCGGCGCCCTTCGGCCCGCCGGCACCACGGGCCCGGTGCGCCCCGACCGCGGTCGAGTACACCTCGAGGTTCTCGGCCAGGGTCATCGTGGGCACCACAGCCTCGGTGCGCTCCTCGGGGATCCAGGCGAGGCCGGCACCCCTGAGCACGGAGGCGGAGGCCCCGTGCGCCGCCCCGGCGAGGGAGACGGATCCGGCGTGGGGCTTCACGAACCCGCCGAGCACGTCGAGCAGCAGGTTCTGCCCGCTGCCCGCCACGCCGGCGATGCCCACGATCTCCCCCGCACGCACGGCGAGGTCGACGCCCTCGAGCGAGGCGTCCCTCGGCGAGGCGGCCACGAGCCCCGTGGCCGAGAGCACGACCGACCCCACGGAGCGGCGCGACCGCTCGGGCGGAGCGGCCAGTTCACCCACCATGAGCCGGGCGATCTCGCTCGGTTCGAGGCCCGTGGCCGATCCGTGGTGCACGTTCTCGCCGTGCGAGAGCACCGTGAGGTCGTCGGCCACGCGCCGCACCTCGTCGAGCCGGTGCGTGATGAGCACCACGGCGGTGCCGAGCTCGCACAGCGAACGCAGGTGCTCGAAGAGCCCTCCCACCTCGAGCGGACCGAGGCTCGCCGTGGGCTCGTCGAGGATGAGCGTGTGCGCGCCCTCGGCGAGCGCCACCACGATCTCGCCCAGCTGGCGATGCGCCTGCGTGAGCGAGGCGGTCGGAGCGTCGAGGTCGACGGCCACTCCCGCCCGGGAGAGCGTCTCGGTGAGCAGGGCGCGCGCGGAGCGCCGGTTCGCGAGGCGACGCGGCCCCACGAGCAGGTAGTTCTCCACGAGGCTCAGTTCGCCCACAAGGCTCAGCTGCTGCGGCACCATGTTGATGCCCGCGTGCTTGGCGGCGGCCCGGTCGCGCGGCGCGAAGGGCTCGCCGCCGAGGGTCATGCTGCCCGAGGTGGGCTGCTCGATGCCGGCCAGCACCTTCGCGAGCGTGGACTTGCCCGCACCGTTCTCGCCCACGAGGGCGTGCACTCTGCCCGGCCGAACCACGAGCGACACGTCGCTGAGCGCGCGGACCGGGCCGAAGCTCTTGGAGATGGACCGCGCGTCGAGCACGCGGTCCATCTCGCGGGGTGAGGAGGTCATCAGCCGATCGTGATGGATCCGTCGGAGAGCCCGGCCACGAGCTCCTCGACCTTCGAGGCGACGTCGGCGGGCACGAGGCCGTCGACGTCGTTGATCTCCTGGTAGACGATGCCGCCGTTCTGCAGCGTGGAGTTCACGCCCTTGCCGCCGAACTCGTCGGCCGAGACCTCCTCGACCCACGCCTTCACGATGGGGTACATGTCGAGGTCGACGGTGGAGACGTTGTTGGCCAGAGCCGCCTCTCCACCTGCCGACGAGACGCCCACGCTCAGCACACCCGCCTCGGCGGCGGCCGATCCGACGCCCGTGGCGATGCCGTCGCCCGTGGTGTAGACGAGCTTGGCGCCCTGACCCACGAGCCCGGTGGTGGCCGCGGCGGCCGCCTGCGCATCGTCGAAGCTGCCGGCGTAGACCACGGGTAGCAGCTCGGCCGAAGGGTTGGCCGCCGTCACGCCCTGCTGGAAGAACGAGTCGGTGGCCTTCACGAAGTCGAGCTCGAGGCTCTCGACGCGGCCGATGGGCGAGGCCCCGGTGAGCCCGGCGATGTAGCCGGCCACGTAGCCGACCTGCGGGGTGTCGTAGGTCCAGGTCTCGACGTTGTCGGTGTACTTCTCGAGGATGTCGGGGCCGCCCGAGGCGGTGAAGTGCACGTCGGGGAACTGCTCGGCCACCGAGAAGACGGCGTCCCCGAGCTCGATGCCGTGGCCGATGATGAGGTCGTAGCCCTGGCTCGCGAAGTCGGCGATCACCGGCTCGCTCTCGGCGGGGTCGGACATCTGGTCGCGCAGCTCGTACTCGATGAGTCCCTCGTCCTGCAGCTTCGCGAGCGCATCGGCGAGGGCCTGGTTGAAGGCGCCGTCGTTGGTGTTGCCCGGGGTCAGCGCGCCGACCTTCAGCACGTCTCCCGACGACTCCTCGGCGGCCGTGGTGCTCGCGGCCCCGCCTGAGCTGCAGCCCGTGAGGGCGAGGGCGGTCACGGTGGCGAGCACGGCTCCGGTGAGGAGGGCTCCGTTTCGTCTGGTCATGGTGTTCCTTTCGGCGGTGGGACGGGAGTGGTGCGGGAGGGATGGTGCTGGGATGGGGCAAGGGGGGTAAGGGGCAGGTCGGTCAGTGGGGCCGGTCGGTGAGGCCCTCGGCGAGGGTGGGGCCCACGAAGGCGGCGCTCTCCGCCGAGTAGTGCCCGAGCATGGCTCCCGTGGCGACCGAGAAGCACGGGTCGAGCCCATCAACCACGGGTGGGGAGTCGGGATGCAGAGCCGCATCGCTGACGCACACCACCGGGTGGCCGTGCAGCGTCTCTGCCCGGCCCGTGGCCGGCAGAGTGCCCTTCCTCTCCGCCCCGAGGAGCGCCGCCAGGGCGAGGAAGCCGCGGAGCCCCGGATCGTCGAGACAGTCCTCGGCCGGCTTCGTGCATCCGTCGAGCCAGCGGATGCTGCCATCCGCCTCGACCTCGACCGATCCGGTCTGCACACCGAGGGCGCTCTCGCCCTGCGACTTGACGTCGATGGTGAGCGAGAGGACCGAGCCGTCGCGGGTGGAGGTGATGTGCTCCACGTAGAGGGGCTCCGACTTCGTGCCGGTCACGGTGTAGCCGCTCGGCCAGCTCGCCACGAGGGGGGCGAGCTCCACCACGGCGCCGTCCTCGGCCGCAGGTGCGGCGGCGGCCGTGGCGGCGACGGCGACGAGAGTGGTCACCGCTACGACAGCAGCGGCGGCGGCCAGGCCGCGTGCCCCGATCATGTCGTGGCCCCCAGCTCGGCCAGCAGGTCGCGCTTGAGGTCGTCGTCGGCGAAGGAGGCGCGGATGGACTCCGCGGCGAAGCGCTCGAGCTGCGGCCTGTCGAACCCGTAGACGTCGGCGGCGACGGCCCAGTCCTCGTCGAGCGTGCACGCGAGCGGTGCGGGGTCGTCGGTGTTGAGGGTCACCCGCACGCCGGCCGCCACGAGCAGGGGCAGCGGATGCGACGCCCAGTCGTCGTAGAGGCCGAGCGTGATGTTCGAGCGCGGGCACACATCGAGCGGAATGCCCTCGTCGATGAGCCGCTGCACGAGCACGCCATCCTCGATCGAGCGCACGCCGTGGTCGATGCGCTCGGCGTGCAGGTGGTCGAGCGCCTCCCACACGCCTTCGGGGCCGCTCGACTCACCCGCGTGCACGGTGCGGCGGAAGCCCGCGGCCTCGGCCGCGCGGAACGCCGTGCGGAACTTCTCGCCCGTGGGCCCGCTCGCCTTCTCGTCGCCGTCCACGCTGAGCGCCACCACGCGGGCGGGGCGGTGCAGAGCCAGGTCGGCGACGACCTGCTCGGCCTCCAGGGCGGTCTGCGTGCGCAGCAGCGAGTAGGCGATGTTGGCCGAGCTCAGGCCATCCTGCTCCGCCTCGTCGAGGCCGGCGGCGAGAGACCGCATGAGCTCGATCTCGCGGCCCTTCCAGGCGTTCCAGTGGGTGGGGTTGACGATCACGTCGGAGTAGCGGATGCCCGAGGCCGTCTGACGCGCGGCGAAGGCGTAGGCCACGCGGGCCGCCTGCTCCGGAGTGCGCACGAGACCGCACTGCCAGTCGAGGAAGCGCAGGAATCCGCTGAGCCCGGCCCCGCCGACGCCCTGCGCCGTGCCACCCGTGGTGACCTCGGGCCGGGAGAAGGCGTGGTGCGTGCTCACGTCGAAGATGGTGGCCGCGGGGCCCGGCAGCGCCACGCCGTTCTCCTTGGCCAGCCGCAGGATGTCGACGAGGGCGAAGGTGCCCTCCAGGTGCACGTGCACCTCGGCCTTCGGCAGCAGCCGGATGTCCTGCTCGTCGATGCGTGCTCGAGTGGAGACGGGAGCGGCGGAGGGGGCAGGGACGGACATTCGAGCCTTTCGAGTGGGGTGGACAGCAGGCTAACTCCGCGGATCCACTTGTTGACAAGTTGAGCGCCATTTGTTCCAAGGACGTAACCGGCGCGTAACACTTCGTCGTGGATACGCGGATGTGTGACACTCTGTTACGCAACCGAAGCCACCTTGTGCACATGTGGAGGATCCTGTGTCAAACTCCCCCAGCTCCCGTTCGTCGAGCGCCGCTCCCGCAGGCGACGGGGCGCTCAGCGCTCGCGATCTCGAGTACCTGCGGCAGAGCATCCGCGTCGCCGACCAGTCGCGCGCCGAGGGCCGGCATCCGTTCGGCGCCATCGTGGTCGACGCGAGCGGCGCGGTCGTGGCCTCGTTCGGCAACAACTCCCTGCCGCCTGAGGGCGACCCCACCCAGCACGCCGAGCTGCGCGCCGTGGCGGCGGCGGCCCGCGCGCTCGGGGCGGAGGGCATGGTGGGCAGCACCCTCTTCACGAGCGCCGAGCCGTGCGTGATGTGCGCGGGTGCCATGTACTGGACCGGCATCGACCGCGTCGTCTACGCGCTCTCCGAGTGGCAGCTGCTCGGGCTCACGGGCGACCACCCCGAGAACCCGACGTTCTCGCTGCCGGTCCGCGAGGTCTTCGCCCGCGGCCAGCGCAGCATCGAGGTCTCAGGCCCCCATCTCGAGGACGAGGCGGCGCTCTCGCACGAGGGCTTCTGGAGCTGACCGCCCGGCGCGATCCCGTCGATCCCGTCGATCCCGCAGAGTCAACCCTCTCGCCGCATCTCCGTCGGCTGATTTGACTGTTGTCCATGACGAGCACGCGTCACCACCCGCAGCCGAGCACCCGATGACGGTCGGGCTGCACCCCCGGCTCCTCGGCCGCGCCCTGCGCCGACCCCGCTTCCTGCGCGGTTCGGAGGCCGAGGAGCACGTGACCGCGCACATCATCCGCACCCCGCGCCTCACCCTGCGGCCCGCCTCTGGCAGGCCGACGACATCCTGGCGCTGGCGGTCGAGCACCACGGCGAGCTCATCGGCGACGCGACCCTGCAGCTCCGCGCCGTGGCCGCCGAGGTGCGCACAGTGGAGATCGGCTGGATCGTGCACCCTCGCGCGTCGGGCCGCGGGATCGCCACCGAGGCCTCCCTCGCCATGATCCGGATCGCCTTCGACAGCCTGCACGCGAAGATCGTGACCGCGGTCATCCGCTCACCGAACACGAGGTCGCTGGCCATGGCCGATCGCCTCGGGTTCCAGGAGATGGACCGCTCGAACGGCGACGTGCTCATGGTGCTGAGCCGCTCGGCGTTCATGGATCACCTGGCCGCCTGCGCCCAGCTGCGGGAGCTCCTCGCCCCGCGCAGACGGGAGCGCGCACTGGCGTGACGCACACCGCGGTTCTTCGTCTCCGCACGACGATCGGATTGGATTTAGCGGTAATAGCTGGGAATCCGCTCGACCAGGGCCATTGGACCCTGGTTACTTACTGAGTATCGGGGTTACTCTGAGGACACTCACATCTCGTGAGATGACCCCCGAGGGTATCGGGGATTCTGGAGTACTCGATGAGTAACCGCACGCGTAACAACCGACCCCTCCACCCGCGCACGCTCGCTTTCCTACGGTCGGGTGCCGTGGGAGCAGCTCTCGTGGTGGGCACCGTCTCGATTGCGACCCTGGGGTCGCAATCCGCCACAGCTATAGCCACCGCGATCGACCTCGGCAAGGCAGCACCCTACAACGTGCTCGCCGGTTCGACCGCGACCAACACGGGCCCGAGCCTGCTCGAGCTCGGACTCGGCGTGCACCCTGGCACTACGGCACCCGGGTTCGGCCCGGGCCAGGTCCAGGGAGAGACTCACCTCGGCGACTCGGTCGCGCTCGAGGCGAAGGATGCTCTGACCACGGCCTACCTCGCCGCCACGGACCAGGCTGCCGACACCACCATCTCGACCGCCGACATCGGCAACTCCGTGTTCACGCCGGGCGTGCACTCCCGATCGGGCGCGCTGCAGCTCACCGGCACCGTGACGCTCGACGCCGAAGGCAATTCGGACGCGGTCTTCCTCTTCAAGATCTCCTCCGACTTCACCCTGGCCACGAGCAGCACGGTCTCCACCATCAACGGCGCCGACCCGTGCCGGGTGTTCTGGCAGGTCGGCAGCTCGGTCACCATGGGCGCCTCCACCACGTTCGAGGGCACGATGATGGCGCTCACCTCCATCTCGACGGAGAGCGGGACCACCGTCGACGGCCGCCTGCTCGCCAGGAACGGTGCTGTCACCCTCATCAACACGGTGTTCACGGATGCGGCCTGCACCGAAGACGCGCCGGGCACCGACATCCCGGGTACCGACGTGCCCGGTACGGACGTTCCGGGAACCGACATCCCCGGTACAGACGTTCCGGGAACCGACATCCCGGGAACCGACATCCCCGGTACGGACATCCCCGGAACCGACATCCCCGGAACCGACATCCCGGGAACGGACACCCCCGGAACCGACATCCCGGGCACGGATGGCCCTGATGGCGAATCGCCCGACGGTGAGTCGCCCGGCGCCACCAACCCGCCCGGCGGCAGCACCAACCCGGGAGCGACCGGCTCCGGCTCGTCGACCTCGGGCGGCGGCTCCGGCGGATCGGGTGGCTCCGGCGGCTCGAACCAGCTCTCCAACACGGGAGCCGGCGCAGCACCGCTCCTGTTGGGCGCGGGCACCGTGGCCGCCACGGCCATCGGCCTGGCCCTCGTGCTCGCAGTCACCCGCCGACGCCGCATCCACTCCTAGAGCGGTCGCACCGCCCGCTCCGCTCGATCGCGGAGGAGCTCCCGAGCACTACGCGATCGAGTAGAAGTGGGCGGTGCCGCCCGGCTTCTCGACGGTGACCGCGTTGTCGAGATCGCGGTAGGTGGAGTCGAGGGTGTGACCCACCATGGCGATCGAGATCGAGCCGTCGGCGTTCGTGGTGATCTTCGAGATGATCTGCGTGTGGTCGACACCGTTGTCGTTCTGGGGATCCCAGTCGAGCATGACGACGTCGCCGATCTTGAGCTGCGAGCGGTCGGTGAACTCGTAGCGCGTGGTGTCGGGGCGCGAGGCGTAGTAGTCGTCCATGGGGTTGCCGCGGATCCAGCTGAAGCTGTAGTCGCCCGTGGTGGCGTAGTCGCTGTACCAGTCGGCGTTCTGCTCCCAGCCGCGGGCCACCATGGCCTGGTTCACGAAGTTGCCGCAGTCGTTGTCGGAGAAGATGCCCCACTCGGCGAGGTTGTAGTCCTGCCAGTGCTTGAAGGCGTAGGCCATCTGCGAATCGACGGGCGTCTGCACCTCGTAGGTGTACGCGGCTCCCGTGTCGTCCTGGGTGCCGTCCTCGAGCGAGACGGTCACGGGCACCTCGCCCACGACGAAGTTGAAGGAGGCCGGGGTCACGGCCGTGATGGAGCCGTCGGACTCGACACTGAAGGCCTGCGCGGGCTCGGTGCCGAAGGCCACCGAGGTCACGGGGGTCTCGCCGTCGAAGCCCTCGCCCGAGATGCTGACGGTCGTGCCTCCGGAGAGCGCGCCGACGGCCGGCTCGACCGCGTCGACCTGCACCTGGGCGGCGGCGGCCGCGGCATCCGCCGATCCGGCCCCCTCGGCGACCGAGGCTCCCGTGGAGGATCCGGCGGCGCACCCGGTGAGGGTGAGGCCGACGATGGCGGCCATTCCGGCGAGCAGAGACGTGGATCGGGTCATGCGTAGGGGCATTGCCTCATGTCATCACACTTTTATTTGCGTCCCCTATGAGGGGGTCATCCTGCCCACCCGCGCATAACGAATCGATCACGAGATCGACCCCAGCGGATGCCTGACAGTACAGGGTTCTGCGCTCCGGAATCGTCTTCCAGAGGGCTCCATGACCGATTCTCGATTCGCGGGGTCTTGCCAGACTCCGTTATGGTCGGGGTCGCCGACAACCGCCCGTGAGCGGAGTCGGCCAATCCGATCAGTCCGCGTCCCCGGTGCTCAGAGCGAGCAGACCGGGGCCGTACGGGCGGAGAAGTCGACGTGCGCCCGATGGCCCGTCAGGAGTTCCGGATGGCCTCACCAAAGGGGCCCGCGGTTCTCGAACGTCTCCGTCCCGGTCGTCAGCACGGTGCGCTTCTGCGCGCCCTGAGGAGAGAACGTGACCGAATCCGTCGCCCTCGAGGTGTCGAATCTCTACAAGGTCTTCGGCCGTCGCCCTAACGACGCCGTGGAGCGGCTGCGGAACGGCGCCAGCCGCTCCGAGGTCGAGAAGCTCGGCCTGCCCGCCGTCATCGATGCCTCGTTCGCCGTGAGATCCGGGGAGATCTTCGTGGTGATGGGGCTCTCCGGTTCGGGCAAGTCCACGCTCATCCGCATGCTCAACGGGCTGCTCGAGCCCACGGCGGGCACGGTGACCGTGCTCGGCACGGCCATCTCGGGCGCTTCGGCGAAGACCGTGCGCGCCGTGCGGCGCGAGCACATCTCGATGGTGTTCCAGCACTTCGCCCTGCTGCCGCACCGCACCGTGGCCGAGAACGTGGCCTACGGCCTCGAGATCCAGGGTGTCGGATCCGACGCCAGGCGGCAGCGCGCCGACGAGATCCTCGGGCTCGTGGGGCTCGAGGGCTGGGGCGACAAGCTCCCCGGCCAGCTCTCGGGCGGCATGCAGCAGCGGGTCGGCCTCGGCAGGGCTCTCGCGGCCGACACCGACATCCTGCTCATGGACGAGGCGTTCTCCGCCCTCGACCCGCTCATCCGACGCGAGATGCAGGAGCAGCTCGTGGAGCTGCAGGCGAAGCTCGGCAAGACGATCGTCTTCATCACGCACGACCTCAACGAGGCGATGTACCTGGGCGACCGCGTCGCCGTGATGCGCGATGGGCGCATCGTGCAGATCGACACGCCTGAGCGCATCCTCACCGACCCGGCCAACGCCTACGTCGAGCAGTTCGTGCACGATGTGGACCGCGGGCGCGTGCTCACCGCGGCGAGCGTGATGCAGCCCGGTCGCGCGGTGGTCTCGATGTCGGCGGGGCCGCGTGCCGCCATGCGCACAATGCGCGACCTGCAGACCTCCTCGGCGCTCGTGCTGGGCCAGAACCGCACGGTGCTCGGTGCCGTGCGCGACCGCGACGTGATGGAGCTCGTGACCCGCGGCAGCGGCGACCTCGCCGCCGTGCTGCACGGCGACTTCGCCGAGGTGGCCGCGGATGCGCCCATCTCCGATCTCGTGGAGCTGTCGGTCGAGAACCCGCTGCCCGTGGCCGTGGTCGACGACGGGCGGCGCCTGCTCGGCGTCATCCCGCGTGTGACCCTGCTCGCCGCGCTCGGCAACGTGCCCTCGACGGGCGAGCTGCCGATGATCGACCCGCCCGCAACCATCCCCGTCGACGTCGTGACGCAGACCCTGCGGGCCACGGCCGTCACGGGTTCGGGCGCGGATCCCGACATCGCCGCCGCCGAACCGGTCTCCGCTCAGACGGGAGGGGAGCGCTGATGGAATTCCGCCTTCCTCTCGGCGAGTGGGCCGACTCGTTCGTCGATTTCCTCACCGACGTGCTCGGCCCCCTCTTCACGGGCATCAGCACCCTCTTCCGCGGTCTCTACGACGGGGTCGACTTCGTGCTGGCGACTCCCCCGTTCTGGATCGTCATCGTGGTGATCGCCGCCATCGGCGTGCTGCTCCGCGGCTGGGTCTTCGGCGGCGGCACGGCCATCGGGCTCGTCGTCGTCTACGGCGTGGCCCAGTGGGACAACGCCATGGACACCCTCGCCCTCGTGATCGTGGCCGCCGGCATCGCGGTGCTGCTGAGCGTGCCGCTCGGCATCCTCGCCGCCCGCCACAGCACGGCGAGCGCCGTGATCAAGCCGGTGCTCGACTTCATGCAGACCATGCCGGCGTTCGTCTACCTCATCCCGGCGCTCATCCTGTTCCGGGTGGGCGTGGTGCCCGGCATCGTGGCGACGATCATCTTCGCGATGGCGCCAGGGGTGCGGCTCACCGAGCTCGGCATCCGCGGCGTGGACAAGGAGATCGTGGAGGCCGGTTCGGCTTTCGGATCGACTCCCGGCCGCATCCTCCGCCAGATCCAGCTGCCCCTCGCGGCGCCGTCGATCTTCGCCGGCATCAACCAGGTGATCATGCTGTCGCTCTCGATGGTCGTGATCGCCGGCATGGTGGGCGCCGGCGGGCTCGGCAAGGACATCGTGCAGGCGCTCAGCCGGGTCGACGTGGGGCTCGGCTTCGAGGCCGGGCTGAGCGTGGTGATCCTCGCGATCATCCTCGACCGGCTCACCGCGTCGCTCGGCTCCGGGCGGCGGATCCACGCGTCACCCCACAGGACTCACAGCACTCAAAGGAAAGGTAGGAAATGAAGAAGAAGAACATCCTGTCCACCCTGGCTCTCGGAGCCGTGGCCACCCTCGCCCTCGCGGGCTGCTCGGCCGGTGGCGACGCCGACGCCGAGACCGTCGAGAACGGCGACGACTCGGCCCTCACCGTGGGCGTCTTCAACGGCTGGCCGGAGGGCGAGGCCGCCTCGTACCTGTGGAAGCACGTGCTCGAGGAGAAGGGCTACGAGGTCGAGTTCGAGTACGCGGATGCCGGACCCGTCTTCGCCGGCCTCAGCACGGGAGACTACGACGTGGCCTTCGACGGCTGGCTGCCCACCACCCACCAGAGCTTCTTCGACGAGTACGGCGACGACCTCGTGGATCTCGGCGCCTGGAACGAGGACGCCGTGCTCACGATCGCGGTGAACGAGGACGCCCCCATCGACTCGCTCGACGAGCTCGCCGCCAACGCCGACCTGTTCGACAACACCCTCGTGGGCATCGAGCCGGGCGCGGGCCTCACCGAGATCACGGAGGGCGAGGTCATCCCGACCTACGGCCTCGAGGACATGGAGTACGTCACCTCCTCGACCCCCGCGATGCTCGCCGAGCTCACGGCGGCGCTCGACGCCGGTGAGAACGTGGCCGTCACGCTGTGGCGCCCGCACTGGGCCTACGACGAGTTCGGCATCAAGGACCTCGCCGACCCCGAGGGCGCGCTCGGTGGGGCGGAGTCGATCCACTCGGTCGGCAGCACCTCGTTCGAGGAGGACTTCCCCACCCTCGCGGGCTGGGTGAAGGACTTCGAGCTCGACTCGGAGAAGCTCTACTCGCTCGAGAACGCCATGTTCAACAGCGATGCCTCGGCCGGCGACTACGACCGGATCGTGGCGGAGTGGGCCGCCGAGAACCAGGAGTATGTGGACTCCCTGACTCCGTAGTCCCGACGGGAATGATCGACCCCCGTTCGGGGGTTGGGGTCGTGGGCGCTTCGTGCGCTCGCGACCCCTTTCCCGTTGAACAGACAGGTGCTCCATGACCCTCTTCTCCCCGCTCACCGCCGGCGACATCGAACTCCCCAACCGGCTCGTGATGGCCCCCATGACCCGCATGCGCGCCGACGAGCAGGGCGTGCCAGGCGCGCTCATCGCCGAGCACTACGCTCAGCGGGCCAGCATGGGCCTCATCGTGAGCGAGGGCGTGTTCCCGAGCGCCGAGTCGAAGGCCTACCCCGGCCAGCCGGGCATCGAGACGGCCGAGCAGGCCGCGGGCTGGCGCGAGGTCGCGGACGCGGTGCACGCCGCCTCCGGTCGCATCGTGATGCAGCTCATGAACGGCGGGCGCGTGACGCACACCGGCATCACCGGCACCCCGCGCATCGTGGCCCCCTCCGCCATCGCGATCGAGGGCGAGACGAGGCTCGCCGACGGCACCAAGGTGCCCTACGGCGTGCCGCACGCGCTGACCCTCGAGGAGCTCCCCGTGGTGCGCGAGGAGTTCGTGGCCGCCGCCCGCCGCGCCATCGACGCCGGCTTCGACGGTGTCGAGCTGCACGCGGCCAACGGCTACCTGCTGCACGAGTTCCTCTCACCGGCCTCGAACACCCGCACCGACTCCTACGGCGGTTCTCCCGAGGCGCGCATCGCGTTCGTGCTCGAGGTGGCCCGCGCGGTCGTGGAGGAGGTCGGGGCCGGTCACGTCGGCATCCGCATCTCCCCGAGCCACAATGTGCAGGGCGTGATCGAGGACGACGCCGACGACGTGCGCGCCACCTACACCGCCCTCGTCGAGGGCCTCGCGCCGCTCGGCCTGGCGTACCTCAGCATTCTGCACGCCGAGCCGTCGAGCGAGCTCGTGCAGTCGCTGCGCGGCCGCTTCGGCGGAGTCGTGGTGCTCAACACGGGCTTCTCGGTGATGACCACCCGCGACGAGGCGCACGCGATCATGGACGACGGCCTCGCCGACGCCGTGGCCGTGGGCCGCCCCGTGATCGCCAACCCCGACCTCGTGGAGCGCTGGCAGGGCGGCCACCCCGAGAACACGCCGGAGCAGGCCACGATCTACGCCTCGGGCCCCGAGGGCTACATCGACTACCCGCGCCTCAGCGCGTAGGGGCCCGACCCGCTAGTAGGTGGGGGCTGCCGGGAGGCCGAAGAACTCCTCCAGCGTCGAGATGCCCGTCGTGTGCATCTCGGTGGCCAGCGGCACCCCCACCCACCGGTAGTGCCAGGGCTCGAACTCGTAGCCCGTCACGTCCGTCTTGCCCTCGGGGTAGCGCAGCACCCAGCCGAACCGGTAGGCATTGGCGGCGAGCCACTGGCCGGCCGTGGTCTCGGCGAAGCAGCGGCCGTCGGTGGAGCAGCCCGACACGGTGTCGAGGATGTCCATGGCCATGCCGGTCTGGTGCTCGCTGTAGCCGGGCCGAGCGCTCGTGAGATCGGCGCCGGCCTGGCCGAGCGAGTTCACGTAGTAGTCGTAGGCGCGCACCTGCACGCTGTAGTCGCGGTAGCCGCTCTGCGCCACCATCTGCACCCCGGTCTCGGCCATTCCCACCTGGAACATCTCATCGAGCGACGCGGCGGCATCCGCCCGCATCTGGTAGCCGTTGGGGTTCGGCATGTCGGCCGGGAGATCGACGAGGTCGGGCGGCGAGTAGTCGGCGGCGCCCGGGATGGGCCGGAGCTTGTTCACCACGAACCACGGGCTCGTGGGGTCGTCGATCGAGAGCGCGGCGCGGTCGAACGCGGGGGGCTCGACGGGCGGCGGCGTGGGCACGGGCGCTGGGGTGAATTCAGGTGAGGGGATGGGCGGCACGGTAGCAGACGGAGTCGGGGAGACGGCCGGTGTCGTGCTCGACACCGAGGTGGTGGCGACCCCGCCGCCCGGCTCCGCGCCGAAGCCCCAGACGCCGGCGGCCACGAGGGTGCCCGCCGCCACGACGGCCGCGACCAGTACGGTCGCCCCCGCCGCCAGCAGCGCTCGGCGCGAATTCGCCCGCCTCCTGGCGTCGCGCAGCTGAGCCCGCGACCCCTGCGAGCTCCCCCTCGACGCGCTCCCCTTCGGCACAGTCCCCTTTGACACGGTCCCCCTCGACACGTTCCCCCTCGACACCGCGCCAGCCTAGCGCGGGGTCAGCTGGGGAAGGGGGGTGGGGTGGTCCCCCCGAAGCGGATGCCGGTGGCGGCACCGCCGATCTCCGTGAGGCGCTTGGCGATCTCGTGCGGGTGCCCGTAGCCGTGGCGGCCCACGACGGCCCAGAGCGAGATGCAGTCGATGTCGTAGGGATTGACGATGCGGTGGGGCACCGAGGCCTCGAAGGTGAGGCTGTCGCCCGGCTGCACGGTGTCCCTGTCGAAGCCCACCTGCAGATCCATCTGCCCGCTCATCACGTGCATGTACTCCCACCCCGTGTGCCGCATCATGTTGTCGGCCGGGCACGACTCGCTGCCGGGCGAGTAGGTGACGCGCACGAACTCCACGAGGGGGTCGTCGGTGGGCGTGAGCCGCTCCCAGCGCACACCGCCGATGCGGATGTCGGGGGCGGCGGCCGCGCGCTGCAGGCCCGGGATGCCCACACTCGTGAGCCGCCGGAATCCGGAGGCCCCCAGGGAATCGGGGCACGGAGAGGGCGCACCGGTCGCCGACCCGCTCTCGGCGCCGAGCAGCGCGTCGAGCGAGAGGTCGAGCTCGGAGACGATCGTCCAGAGCGTGCCCATCGAGGGCATCGCCCTGCCGAGCTCGACCTGCGAGAGGAAGCTGGCCGAGACGCCCACCCTGCTGCCGAGCTCCCGCAGCGAGAGCCCCTGGGCCTGACGGACCACGCGGATGCGCTCGCCCACCTGGGACACGCTCCTGTCCTGATCCGGCCGATCCTGACCCGGACGATCCTGATCCGGCCGACCCTGATCCGGCCGACCCTGATCAGACTCCGCGCCCGTTCTCTCCATGGCCGAACCCTACTACCCGGTCACGCCTCGGGTATCCGCCGTCGGCGTCGCAGCCGCACCGCCATGGGCAGCACGGCGGCCACGAGCACGAACAGGCCCTGCAGCCAGTACTGCCACGAGAGGTTGACGCCGAGGAACGGCAGAGCGCTCGTGATGGTCTGCAGCAGCAGTGCCGCCGCGGCCACCGCGAGGGCCGAGCCCGATCCACCGAAGATGCTCACACCGGCGATGACGATCGCGGTCACCGAGGTGAGGGTGAAGGCCTGGGCGGCCCCCGCGTCTCCGATGCCGGTCTTCGTGTAGAGCACCACACCGGCGACGGCCGCGAGCACGCCGGAGGCGACCGTGGCGGCGAGCCGCATGCGGTTGACGTTCACACCCATGCGGTTGGCCTTGACGGCGTCGGACCCTGCGGCCCTGAAGCCCCGCCCGAGGCCGGTGTTGTTGAGGCCAAGCCACAGCAGCACGGCGATGACGACCGCCACCACGAGCACGAGCGGGATGCCGGCGATGGCCGTGCCGAGCGCCGTCATGAGATCGGTGCTCGCCTGCCCGCCCGGTTGGGGGCGCAGCAGCTGCGCCCCACCGAGCACGGCGATCGACGAGACGAGGGTGGCGATGACGGGCGGCATGCCGAGCCTCGTGATGAGCACGCCGTTGACGACACCCACCACAGCCCCTGCCGCGATCGCCACCACCACCCCGAGCGCGAGCAGGCCGGGGCCGCCCCCGCCGAAGAACGAGACGATGACCGCCGAGAGCGCCACGACCGATCCGATGGAGAGGTCGATGCCGCCCGTGATGACGACCGCCAGCTGGGCGAGGCCCACGAGGATGAGGATCGACGCCGTCGCTAGCAGCTGCCCGAGACTCAGCGGGCTGAGGAACGACGGTGCGATGCCGGTGGTCACGAGGGCGAGCACGATCGTGATGAGCAGGATCGAGACGGTCTGCACCTCGCCGCGCTGGTAGAACGGCAGGCCCTTCTTGGAGGTGAGCTCCGCCGCATCCGCGTCGTCGTTGATCGAGGTCTCGGTGGCGAGCACCGCGGCCCCCGTGATCTCGCGCTCGGTGAGACGTTCGCCTTCGAGCTCGGCCTGCACCCGGCCGCGGGAGAACACCACGACCCGGTCGCACAGGCCCTCCAGCTCCACGGCGTCGGTGGAGAGGATGACCACGGCCACCCCGTCGTCGGCCATGGCGCGGAGGAAGGAGTAGATCTCGACCCTGGCGCCCGCATCCACACCCTGGGTGGGGTCCTCGACGAGCAGCACGGTGGGGCTGCCGAGCCTGGCGCGTGCGAGCAGAACCTTCTGCTGACTGCCGCCGGAGAGCGAGGTGATGGGCGTCTCGATGGTGGGGGTCTTCACGGCGAGGCCGCCGATGGCCTCGTGCACGAGGCGGTTCTCGAGCGCCGGCGACACGAAGCCGGCCGGCATGGCCTGGCGGAGGTTGGGGGCGATCACGTTCTCGCGCACGCTCAGCTGCCCGAACATCGCCTCGCCGAGGCGGTCGCCGGGAAGGGTCACGATGCCGGCGGCGGTCGCCCGCTTCGAGCTGTGGCCGCGCAGCTCCTGGCCGTTCAGGCGCAGGGAGCCCGTTCCGCGCACGGCTCCGGCGAGCGCCTTCATGAAGTCGCGCTGGCCGTTGCCCTCGACTCCCGCGAGGCCCACGATCTCGCCGCCGCGGGCCACGAAGTCGATGTCGCGGAAGGCGCGACCGGTGTAGCCGGAGGTGCTGAGCACCTCGCGGCCGGGGGCCGAGGCCTTCTCGGGGAACGTGGTCTCGAGGGAGCGGCCCACGATGAGCTCCACGATCTGGTCGGCCGTGTACGAGGCCACGTCGCCGCGGCCCACCACCCGGCCGTCGCGGAGCACGGTCATGCGGTCGGCGATCTCGAGCACCTCGGGGATGCGGTGGGTGATGTAGACCACGCCGGCGCCCTTGGCGAGCAGCTCGTGCACCTGGGCGAAGAGCCACGCGGTCTCGTCGGCGCCGAGCGCCTCGGTGGGCTCGTCGAGCACGAGCACCTTGGGGTCGGAGGCGAGGGCCGCGGCGATCTCCACGAGGTGGGCCTCGCGCTGCGAGAGCGCCGAGACGCGCTGTCGCACGTCGATCTCGAGGCCGAGGCGGGCGAAGAGCTCTGCTGTCCACGCGGTGGCTGCCCGGCGGGCGGGGCGCACCGCCTCGGGCAGCAGCAGGAGCATGGCGTCGACCACCGAGAGGGAGGGCGCGAGCGCGGGGATCTGGTAGACGATCGCGAGGCCGCGCTCACGGGCGTCGCGCGGGAACATGCGGGGCTGGGAGACCCCGCCGAGGCCGATCGTCCCTGAATCGGGGACGACCGACCCGGCGGCGATGCCGACCAGCGTCGATTTGCCCGCTCCGTTCTCGCCGAGGATCGCGTGCACCTCCCCGGGGAGCACGGCGACGTCGACGTCGTCGAGTGCGCGCACCCCGGGGTACTGCTTTCCGATTCCCGCGAGGGTGAGGAGCGGCTCTTGCCGGTCAGCTGTCTCGTTCATCAGTTCGCGAACGTCTTCTCTACTTCTTCGGGCGTGAGCAGCGACGACGGCGAGCCGTCGGCGGGAGCGTCGGCCGCGCAGACCTCGGAGGGGGTCTTGGCGCCCTCGGTCGACCCTGAGGAGTCCTCCGAGAGGGAGAGGTCGTAGATCGAGGGCTCGGTGTCCGAGGTGCCCGAGAGCGAGGCGATGGCCTTGCGGAGGGCCACCCGGCCCACCCAGGTGCGCGACGAGACCGTGGCGAGCTCGTACGACGGGTTGGAAGCCTTGAGCTCGTCGAAGCCGCAGCTCAGGCTGTTCTGGTCGGTCGTGGCGATGGGGGGCAGCGAGATGCCTGCCGCCTGGTACGCGCGGATGACACCGTCGGTGGATGCGCCGTAGTCGGAGATCACGGCGTCGATCTGCGGGTACTGCGAGAGCAGTCCGCTCATCGCCTGCTGGGCCTGTGCCGGGTCCCAGTTGGTGGTGACGGGCTCATCCGTGAGCAGGGTGATCTGCGGGTTGTCGGCGAAGACCTCCTTGACCCCCTCGAGCTCCTGCGACGAGACGGCGCTGCCCGCGGGCCCGCCGAGGAAGGCGACGTTGCCGCCCGCGTCGCCGAGCTGGTCGACGACCCACTGGGCCCAGGTCTTGCCGCTGAACTGAGGCGACCAGTCGGTGTAGTCGAGGTAGTCGGCGCCTGCCGAGCCCTCGGGGTCGGAGGCGAACGCCACGACGGTCGATCCGGACTGCACGGCGCTGCGGAGCGCCGAGAGGTGGGCTTCACCCGGGCCGGCATCCGGGATGACGAGCACCACGTCGGTGCCCTGGGCCGCCATGCTCGTGATGGCGGCGGTGGTGGCCTGCAGGTCGCCGCGGCCGGCCGCGAACTCGACGCTCGTGATGGCGGGGCAGAGGGCCGCTTCGGCCTCGATCTCGGCCAGCACGGTCTTCGACCACGAGTTGGTGCCGAAGCCGTCGACGACTCCCACGGTGATCTCGCCCTCCTCGGGGCAGATGTCCTCGATGCTCGCGAACTCGTCCATGGTGCCGACCTTGCCGACGGCGATGTCGGCACCGCCCGAGGCGGTGGGGGCCGCTGCGCCACCGGCATTGGTGGAGGAGCAGCCGCCGAGCAGCACGGCGAGGGCTGTGACGGTGAGGGCGCTGCCGACGGCGAGTGCCGCCCGCCTGCGGGGTGTGATGGTGCGTGCTGTGTTCATGAGTGTGACTCCTCTTCGAGTGCGGTGTTCTTTCGGGATGGTCTGGTGCCGAACATCGAGCGCAAGCGCGATGTGTTCCCGCCGCCGAGCTTGATCTGCACGACGATTCCGACGGCGATGATCACGGCCTGGATGATGTTCTGGGCAGCGGTGGTCTGGGTGAAGGTCTGCACGAGCTGGCCGAGCTGACCGAGGAAGAGCGCGCCGAGGGCGGTGCCGACGACGCTGCCCTTGCCGCCCGTGAGCGCGGTGCCGCCGAGCACGACGGCCGCGATGGAGGGCAGCAGGTAGGCGTCGCCCGCGGTGAGGGTGGGCGAGCGCAGGAGGCCGGCGAGCAGCACTCCGCAGCACGCCGCGAGCAGCGCCGAGAGCGTGTAGGCCCCGATGACGTAGCCGTTCGGCGAGAGCCCGATGGAGCGCGCCGCCCTGGGGTTGGCGCCCACGAGCTCGAAGCGGCGGCCGACCCGCAGCGACTTGAGCACGACGTGCACGACGAGCACCACGATGGTGGCGATGATCGCGAGCACGGGGATGCCGATCCAGCGCGAGAGCGAGAACTCCGAGAGCGAGTCGACGACCTGGCCGCCGTAGCCGCCGGAGACGGCCTGCACGGTGCCCACCATGAGCGCGTTGCTCGCGATCGTGACCACGAGCGGCGGCAGGCCGAACAGCGAGATCACGAGACCGCTCAGCAGACCGAAGAGCGCCGGCACCACGAGCGCCACCACGATGGCGAGACCGATGCCGAGCTGGTCGGGGCCGCCGAACTTCGCCACGATGAGCGCGCCGAGCGTGATGGCTCCCGCCACCGAGAGGTCGAGGCCGCCCTGCATGATCACGAGGGTCTGACCGATGGCCACCACGGCGGTGAGGGCGGCGAACGGCAGCATCGACGACATCGCGGTGGCCGACACGCTGCCGGGAGCGATCAGCGGGCTGACCGCGAAGAGCACGACCACGGCGATGAGGGCGCGCGCCGCGGGCCACGACGCCACCCTCGCCCACGGGGTGATGGGCTTGATGCTCGGCCGCTCCGGGGAGGAGCCGAGCGGGGCGGTCGCGCCGCGCGTGCCCATCGTCATGCGTGCACGACCCCGGGGTGCCAGGCGCCGTCGACCGAGGCCTCCGGCATCTGCGACAGGATGTAGTCGCGAGCGTTCGCCGCGTCGTCGCGGAGGGCCTTGACGTCGACGCCCACGAGAGCGCCGGCGCGCTTCTTCACGACACCGTCGACCACGACGTCACTGACCAGGCCGGGGTGGGCGTTGTAGACGATGCTGCCGAACGGGTTGTTGAGGGGCGACATGGCGAGCGATCCGCCGCTCACCACGATCACGTCGGCGGCCTTGCCCACCTCGAGCGAGCCGGTGATGCCGCCGAGGCCCGCAGCGTTGGCGCCGTCGAGGGTGGCGAACTGGATGACGTCGGCGCAGTGCAGCCCGATCCGCTCGATCACGGCGCCTGCCGCCACGAGCGCCTCGTTGTCGGCCGCGCGCTGCAGGCCGATGGCCGTGCGCATGGTGCCGAACATGTCGCCGCCGTTGGAGGAGCAGACGTCGATGGAGAAGGAGGGGCGCACTCCCGCGGCGAGCAGGCGGCCGGTGGCGGGGTAGCCGTGGCCCATCTGCGCCTCCACATCCGGAGCCACCGAGGCCGAGCCGCCGCTCGCCGCGATGATCCGCAGCTCCTCGTCGCTCAGCGTGGTGCAGTGCACGTAGGTGATGGTGTCGGAGAGCAGGCCGTCCTCCTGCATCATGATGATCGGGCGCATCTTGCCCCAGTGGCCGTCGCCGACGTGCACGGTCACCCGCAGGTCGAGGTCCTTGGCCAGGGCGAAGTCGGCGCGGTTGACCTCGCGCGTGGTGAACTGCGGGCCGCGGAGCGCGAGGGCCATGGTGACGAGGCCGTCGTTCGAGGCGAAGTGCTCGGTGCGCAGGCGCGTGGCGTCGTCGCGCGGGTGCTCGACGGGCGAGGGCATGACGCCGCCCCACTGCGCGGCGCCGCCGCCGTGGGCGAAGACGGCGCGCATGCCCGTGTCCTCGAGCGCCTTGACCGCGGCGTCGGCGTGATCGGTGGTGCGCAGGTTGTGCGACCAGTCCACGAGGGTCGTGATGCCGGAGTCGAGGGCTTCGAGGCTGCCGAGGTAGTTGCTCGTGTAGGTGTCCTCGGGCCGGAAGTGCTTGCTGAGGCCCACGTGCAGGCCCACCATGTACTCGTCGAGCGACCAGTCGGAGGCGATGTTGCGCACGATGGCCTGCCAGGTGTGGCGGTGCGTGTCCACGAAGCCCGGCATCACGATGCTGCCGGCGGCATCGATGATCTCGGCTCCCGCGGGCGCCTCGAGGCCCTTGCCGATCTCGGCCACCTTGCCGTCGCGGATCAGCACGTCGGTGTCGGCGAGGGCGGCGTCGGTGGCGATGCCGGTGAGGACGGTGCCTCCGGTGATGAGGATGTCTCTCGAGTCGGTCATGGTGTGCTCCTTCGGATGCTGCGGGTCGTGCGGGGAGGGACGGGGGCGGGGTGCCTGGAGGGGGGCCCGGAGGTGGGCGGGGCCATCAGGCCCGTTCCCGGTAGAGCGGGATGTCGACGGGCGGCTGCGGGATGAAGCCGCCGTTCCGATCCATCTGCTCGTAGAGGTGGTCGTGCGAGGCGCGGGTGCGCGCGAGGGCGGCCTCGACATCGACGTGCACGAGACGGCCGTGGCGCTTCACGATGCGGCCGCCCACCAGCACGGTGTCGACGGTGCCCGAGTTGGTCTGCGCGATCACGGCGCCGGTGGGGTCGCGGCGGTTCCAACCGGCCTGGCTGATGCCGCTCATGTCGAGCAGCACGATGTCGGCGCGCTTGCCGGGGGTGAGCGATCCCACCTCGTGGCCCACGCCGGCCGCCGTCGCGCCGTTCTGCGTGATCCAGCGGAGCGCATCCTTCGTGGTCCACCGCATCTCCTGCGGGGCCACGAGCCGCTCGTAGCCCGCGGCGTCGTCGCGCCACCTGGTGGCCTGCAGCACGAGGCGGGCGTGGGAGAGCAGGTCGCCGCTGTCACCGCTCACGCAGTCGATGCCGAGGCTCGGGCCAGGGGTGAACTCGGTGGCCTCGCGGATGGCGGGGAACCCCATGCCCATCTGCATCTCGGTCTCGGCGCACACCGACACCGCGGTGCCCGTGCCGCGCAGCAGCTCCCACTCTTCGGCCTCCACCGCGGCGACGGGGGCGATGGGCAGTTCCTGCGGCGCCATGCCGAAGCGCAGCGGCTGCGACTCGTCGCGGAAGTACTGCTCGCGGATCTCGCGGGCGAGCCGGGCGCGCGGCTCGAAGGCGGCGGGGTCGGCCACGCCCTCGCGGCCACCGGCGCTCTCGGACCAGGTGTTCGAGGTGACGGGCGACATCCCGTGCCCGTAGAGCCCGCCGATGCCCGCGTCGAGCAGCCCCGAGACGGCGCCGTGCGCGCACTCGGGGTCGAGGATGTTGTGGCAGTAGTCCACGAGCGAGGTGATGCCGCTGTTGAGGGCATCGAGCGCGCCGGCGTAGTTGCCCACGTACATGATGGCGATCATCTCGGGGGCGTCGATGACCTCGGCGGACGAGGCGGCCGCGGCCAGCTCGCTCTCACCGGTCTCGGCCGACACGGCGCTCACGGCCACGATGCGACCGTGCTCCACGAGGATGTCCGCCCGCTCGAGATCGCCGATCAGCGGGTCGACGCTCGCCACGGCGGCACCACGGATGAGGAGGCGCCCCGAACCCTGCGCCTGGGCGCGGGTCGCGGGTGCGAGGTCTTCAGCCATGATTCTCCTCATCGAGCAAGCTGGTCGTACTCAGTATGTGAACACTGATCAACAGTGTCAAGTAGGGCTTTACTTATAGATGCAGTAACTGTTCACGAAGGATCGCGGAGCAGCGCCTCGTTCTGCGGGCCGATGGCGAGTTCGCCCGCCTCGATGCGCTCCGCGAGCTCCACCACGAGCCGGTTGAACGGTGCGGGCTCGTCGATGGCCGCGAGCTCGGCCACCACGAGCCCGTTGATCTCGCCGACCTCGCTTCGGCGGCCCTTGAGCCAGTCCTGCAGCGAGGTGGTCTTCGTGTCGGGCAGCGAGAACGTGGTGAGCACGACCTCGAACAGGTGCTCGGCGAAGGCATCCGGATCGCCCACGTTCTCGTCGCCCATGCCGAAGATGGGCCGGATGCGGCTGCCGCTCGCCACCGCGGCCCGCACGGCCTCCTTGCCGCAACCGAGCATGAAGTCGTACATGCCGGGCGCCTCGGCGGCCGTGTTGAGCTCGAGACCCAGGATGGCGGAGGGCACGAGCTCGGCCGCGTTCACCACGAGCTTCATCCACTTCGACGAGCGGATGTCGTCCGACACCTCCACGGTGCCCGCGTGCCGCAGCACCGCCGCGACCTCCTCCGCCCGCGCCTGCGCGGCCGGAGTGAGCCCGCCCACCGCGAACCACGTCTCCTCCGGCGGGTTCTGCCGGTTGGTGATGCCCGGCTCCCACATGTTCGAGGCGAGCTCGATGACCGCGCCGATGGTGCGCTCGATGCCCACCACGTCGGCCATGTCGTCGATCGACATGCCGTTCTGCAACCCGACCACGAGGCTGCTCGGCTTCAGCAGGGGCTTGATGAGCTCGCACGCCCACCGGGTGTCGTAGGCCTTGACCCCCACGAACACGATGTCGAAGCGATCGCGGAGCGTGGCGACCTCGCACAGGTCGAAGACGGGAACCCGGGTCACCTCGGTGCGGTCGGGCAGGCGCACCTCGATGCCGCGCTCCCGGATGGCGGCCACGTGCGCCGGCCACTGCTCGATGAACGTGACGTCGAGCCCCGCGTTGGCCATGTCCGCACCGATGCCGGCGCCGTTGGCGCCCGTTCCCAGCACTGCGATCTTCGTCATCGAATCGTCGCCTCCCACCGTGCAGGCGGCGCCATCATCAGCGCCTGTCACATCACGGTACACATTCGTTGTGAAGTGATACTACACATCTGGAGTGTCAATGGGGAGTTCTCCCCGTCCTCCGAGGCCGTCGCCGTGAAGTCACGCCCGTCGGCCGTGTTTGAATGAATCGACGATTCGGGGACCGTGTGAGGCTGTTCGAGACCATCCGCCGCCACAAAGCGACCAGTGCTTCTGTGGCCACCATCGTGGCGCTCTCCGTGGGCATCGCCACGATGGCCTTCGTGTACGAGGGCGTGGAGACGGCCGACGTGGAGCTCAACGACGGCGGCGTGTGGGTCACGAAGCCCTCCGGCCTGCTGCTCGGCCACCTCAACTACCCCGCTCAGGTGATCGACGGTGGCCTCCGCACCGGCTCGAACGATTTCGACGTGCTGCAGCAGGGCGACACCGTGCTCATGCTCGACAAGTCGGGCGCCACCCTCACGCCGGTCAACCCCATGACGGTCGCGCTCGAGACACCCGTGAACCTGCCGCCTCAGGCCTCCGTCTCGCTCGGCGGGCCCACCGTCTCCCTCCTCGACGGCGAGACCGGCTTCCTCTACTCCAGCCCCGCAGCTCAAGCCGGGTCGTTCGTGATCGACCCCGAGGAGCCGCTCGCCGAGCTCGGCGCGGGATCGGCGGCGGTCACCGATGTCGACGGCAACATCCACGCCCTCTCCTCCTCGTCGAACGCCCTGCTCACCTTCGCGCTCGACGAGACCGGCGCGCTCGCGGAGGAGCCCACGAGCGCGGCCCTGCCCGAGATCGAGGAGGGCACGCCCATCGCTCTCACCACGGTCGGCGACCAGGCCGTGCTCTTCGACTCCTCCTCCGGCACGGTGTACCTGCCGGGTGGCTCCACGGTGGAGGTGCCCGAGGCCGAGGGCGGCAGGGTGCAGGATGCCGGGCCGGCGAGCACCGACGTGCTCATCGCCTCCGAGACGGCGCTCATCCGCCAGCCGCTCGACGGCGGGGCCGCCACGATCGTGCAGACGTCAGGTGAGCCTGGTGAGCCCGCTCAGCCGGCGTTCCTCAACGGATGCGCGTACGCGGCCTGGGCCGGATCCGGGGACTACCTCCGTGACTGCTCCGGCGACGCCAACGACATCGAGCAGAAGATCGACGGCCTCGCCGCCAACGCCGAACTCCGCTTCCGCGTGAACCGCGACGTCATCGTCCTCAACGACCTCTCGACCGGAGTCGTGTACCTGGTGAACCAGGACATGAAGAAGGTCGACAACTGGGACGACATCGCACCGCCCCCCGAAGAGAGCGACTCCGAAGAGGAAGAGGACTCCACCGAGGAAGAGCTGCAGGTGCTGCTCCCCGACCGCACCGAGGAGAACACTCCCCCGGAGGCCGTCGACGACGACTTCGGCGTGCGCGCCGGCCGCACCGTCATCCTCCCCGTGCTCGACAACGACATCGACCCCGACGGCGACGTGCTCACCGCCACCCTCGACGGCGGCCAACCCGTCATCGGCGAAGTCCAGCGCATCCTCAACGGAGCCGCCCTCCAGATCGTGGTCTCGGGCGACGCAACGGGCACCGGCCGCTTCAGCTACCGGGTCGACGACGGCCGCGGGGGGAGCGACACCGCCGTGGTCTCGCTGACCGTGCGCGAGGACAGCGAGAACACCCAACCCGACCAGAAGCGCGTCTCCGACGTGCTCACCGAGGTGGGCGCGACCGTGCGCCACAACGTGCTGCCGGACATGATCGACCCCGACGGCGACGACCTCTTCGTGCTGAGCGCCTCCACGGGCACCGAGGATCAGGTGCAGTTCCGGCCGGACGGCGAGATCACGTTCACGAGCATCTCGACCGACACCGGTCCGAAGGACGTGACGGTGGTGGTCTCCGACGGCCGCTCCGAGACCGAGGCCACCGTGACGTTCCAGGTGCGCGATGTGGGCGCCCTCGCCCCGATCACCAACATCGACCTCGTGGTGACCACGGTCGGGGAGCGCGTGACGGTGGCGCCGCTCGACAATGACCTCAGCCCCTCGGGTGCGCCGCTGCGGCTCGCCAAGGTCAACGAGACCCCCGGCGGGCTCATCGAGGCGGACTACACCACGGGCATCTTCGGCTTCACGGCCGCGGCGGCCGGCCAGTACTACGTGCAGTACCTGGCCTCCGACGGCCCCAAGACCGCCGAGGGGCTCGTGCGCGTCGACGTGGTGGAGAACGACGACTCCGAGGATCCGCCGATCGCGGTGCGCGACACCGCCCAACTGCCCACGGGCCGATCGACGCTCGTCAACGTGCTCTCGAACGACACCGATCCGAACGGCGGCATCCTCGCCGTGCAGTCGGTGCAGGTGCCCGCCGATGCTCCGGTCAGCGTGGAGGTGCTCGAGCACGAGATCCTGCGCATCACGGACAGGGGGCTCACCGCCCCGATCACCATCACCTACGCGGTGTCGAACGGGGTGGCCTCGGCCAAGGGCGAGGTCTTCATCACGCCCATCCCGGCCCCCGAGCAGCTGCAACCGCCCGTGGCCGTCGACGACACGGTCACCGTGCGGGCGGGTGACGTGGCCACCATCCCCGTGCTGGCCAACGACTACCACCCGAACGGCGACACCATCACCCTGTCGCCCACACTCATCGAGCCCGTGCTCGACCCGGCCGACGGCGAGATCTTCGTGGCCGAGGACGTCGTGCGCTTCAAGGCCGGCACCGAGGCCAAGACCGTCTACGCCACCTACGAGGTCGTCGACTCGCAAGGGCAGAAGGATGCCGGATACGTCACCATCCGCATCGTGGCTCCCGACGCGGGCAACAATTCCCCGCCCAGGCCGCAGGACGTGACCATCCGGGCGCTCCAGGGCACGAGCGTGCGCATCCCGATCCCGCTCGACGGCATCGACCCGGACGGCGACTCCGTGCGCCTCATCGGCCAGGACTCCGCTCCCGCGAAGGGGCGGATCACCGAGGTCGGCGAGGCCTGGCTCGTGTACGAGGCCTACCCCTCCTCGCTCGGCACCGACACGTTCACCTACGAGGTGCGCGACAAGCTCGGCGCGAGCGCCACGGCCACGGTGCTCGTGGGCATCATCCCCTCGAGTGAATCGAACCAGCCGCCCTACGCGCTCAAGGACGTCTCCGCGGCGAGGCCGGGCCGCACCCTCGCGGTCGACGTGATGGCCAACGACACCGACCCCGACGGCGATCCCATCGCCATCCGAGAGAACGGCCTCGAGGTGCCAGAGGGCATCGAGGCGACGGTCGAGGGCGGTCGCGTCATGGTCACGGCTCCCGACCGGCCCGGCGACTACACCCTGCTCTACACGATCGTGGACCGCTGGGGGGCCACGGCCATCGGCACCCTGCTGCTCTCGGTGAGCCCGGATGCGCCTCTCGCCACGCCCATCGCGCGCGACGACTCCGTGCCCACCGCCGACGCCCTCGACCGGCCCTTCGTCGACATCGACGTGCGGGCCAACGACGACGACCCCGACGGCATCATCGACGAACTGACCGTCTCGGTTCCCGTGACCGCCCCGAACGCCACGGCCTCGGCCATCGGCGACGGACTCGTGCGGATCGAGCTGCTGCCGGTCTCGCAGATCATCACGTACACGGTCACCGACCAGGATGCGCAGAGCGCCTCGGCGTTCGTCTACGTGCCGGGCATCGACGAGATGGGCCCTGTGCTCCGGCCGGGCATCGAACCGATCGTCGTGAACGACGGCGAGACCGCGTCGATCGAGCTCGAGGACTACGTGCTCGTGGCCGCGGGCAAGACCGCGCGCATCACCGAGGCCGCCACCGTGCGCGCGTCGATGGCGAACGGCGACGACCTGCTCGTCGACGAGAACTCGATGGTCTACACCCCGAAGGCCCGCTACGACGGCCCGGATGCGCTGAGCTTCGAGGTCACCGACGGCACCGGCCCCGATGACCCCGCGGGCAAGAAGTCGATGATCGTCATCCCCATCGAGGTCGTCTCCGACTACAACACCCCGCCCGTCTTCGTGGGCGCCTCGGTCGACGTGGCAGCCGGCGACGGCGAGGGCACCGTGGATCTGCGTGCGAACTCGAAGGATCCCGACGAGGGCGACCTCGAGGCGCTGTCGTTCACGATCGCCGAGAAGGAGGCCGCCGACGTCTCGGCTCGCATCGACGGAGCCACGCTCGTGGTGAGCGCCGCCGCGAACGCCGCCCGTGCGCCCTCCGCCATCCAGGTCGAGGTGTCGGACGGCGTGAACCCGCCCGTGCGCGGCACGGTCATCGTCAATGTGCTCTCCACCACGCGCAACCCGCCGTCGGCCACCGACGATGTCGTGCCGCAGGCGAACCAGGGGCAGACCGTCTCGGTGCCCGTGCTCGCGAACGACTACAACCCGTTCCCCGAGACCCCCCTCACCATCACCGAGACCGTCGTGGAGACGGGCAACGGCACGGCCGAGGCGACCGGATCGGACGTGGCGGTCACCCCCGCGGCCGACTTCGTGGGCACCATGGTGGTGCGCTACACGGTGCAGGACGCCACCGGCGATGCCTCGCGCACGGCCGAGGGTCGCATCCGCTTGACGGTGCAGGGTCGCCCGAATGCTCCCTCGACCCCGACGGTGACGAGCATCCAGGACCGCACGGTCGTGCTCTCCTGGACCCCACCGGTCAACAACGGCGCCGAGATCACCGGCTACACCGTGACCAGCCAGAACGGCTTCACCCAGCAGTGCGC
>NZ_JBHFHG010000008.1:0-417192 GCF_041927495.1 Herbiconiux liukaitaii
TCGCCGACACCACCCGCCTGGGTGGTGCCGACAGGTACGAGGCGTCGCGGACGATCAACGCGGCGTTCTTCGACACCGCCGATCATGTGCTGCTCGCGACGGGGCTGAAGTTCTCCGACGCTCTCGCAGGTTCCGCATACGCGCCGACGATCGACGCGCCGCTGTTCACGGTCAAGGGTGACTGCATCCCGGCCGAGACCCTCGCGCAGATCGAGGAGCTCGGGGCCACGAAGGTCACCCTCCTGGGCGGCACGGCCACCCTGAGCCAGTCCGTCGAGGACCTGGTGGCCTGCACCCCGTAGCGCCACCGCACGGCCCCACACACCGAGTGCCCCTCCTCCTCGCGGAGAGGGGCACTTCGTGTCGGGCCGGACGGCCGCCTGGCGTGCCGGCACCCACGCGATGGCTAGGCTCGCGGGGTGACGGAGTGGCGCGGGCATGAGCGGGGGAGCCGCGAGTACCGGCGCATCCTCGCCGGGCTCTTCTTCGCCGGTGTGGCCACCTTCGCTCAGCTGTACTCCACGCAGGCGCTGCTGCCCGAGATCGCCGACGAGCTGCGCATCGCACCGGCCACCGCGGCGCTCACGCTCTCGGTGGCGGCGATCGGGCTCGCGGTCGGAGTGATCCCGTGGTCTGTGCTCGCCGACCGCGTGGGCCGGGTGCGCGCCATGACGATCGCGCTCGCGGGGGCGTCGCTCGTGGCACTGCTCGTGCCCTTCTCACCGAGCATCCCCGTGCTGCTCGCGGGGCGCTTCGTGGAGGGCCTTTTCGTGGCGGGAGTGCCGGCCGCGGCCATCGCGTTCCTCGGCGAGGAGATCTCGAAGCGCGACATCGTGCGGGCCGCGGGCATCTACGTGGCGGGCACCTCGATCGGCGGACTCTCGGGGCGGCTCATCGCAGGCCCCGTGGGCGAGCTCGTGTCGTGGCGCATCGGCATCCTCGCCGTGGGAGTGGTGTGCGTCATCGCGTCCGTCGCCTTCATCGTGCTCGTGCCCCATCCCAGGGGGTTCGCCTCGGCGGCCGCGCGGGGGCATGGGGCTGCAGGGCACGGGCTCGCCCACCGGCTCGCGGTCAACCTCAGGTCGCCGCGGCTGCTCGTGCTCTACGCGCAGGGCTTCCTGCTCATGGGGGCGTTCGTGGCGCTCTACAACTACCTGGGGTTCCGGCTGCTCGGCGAGCCGTTCGCGCTGCCGCAGCTGCTCGTGAGCCTCATCTTCGTGGCGTACCTCTCCGGCACGGTCTCGGCCTCGTGGGCCGGCGGCGTGGCGGCGCGCTTCGGATCGCAGCGCGTGCTCGTGGGTGCCGGCATCGTGATGATCGCGGGTGTCGCGCTCACCACCGTCGACTCGCTCGCCGTGGTGCTCATCGGGCTCGTGGTGGCCACGGCGGGCTTCTTCGCGGCGCACGCCCTCGCCTCGGGCTGGACGGGACGTGAGGCCGTGGTCGGCCCCGCCCAGGCCGCCTCCCTCTACAACCTCGCCTACTACGCGGGCTCGAGCCTCTTCGGCTGGTTCGGCGGCGTCGTGCTCGCCGCGGCGGGCTGGAACGCCCTCGCCGCGCTCATCATCGCTCTCGTGGCACTCGCGGGCGTGCTCGCCGCCGTGATTCTCAGGCCCTCCCGCCCTGGCGATAAGTTGGAGGGATGAGCACGCGCACCAGGTCAGCATCCGTTCGCGAGTCCGTGCACGAGGCGCTGAGGGGGGTGGTGGCCTCGGATCGGGTGCTCGTGAGCGACGCCGAGCGCGAGGCGTACAGCCACGACGACGCCGAGTGGGCCGCGTTCGCCCCGCCCGTGGCCGTCGTGCTCGCGGAGTCGGTGGAGGAGGTCTCCGCCGTGGTGCGCATCGCCGCCGCCCACGGTGTGAGCATCGTGCCGCGGGGAGCGGGCACCGGGCTCTCCGGCGGCGCCAACGCCACCGCCGACTCGATCGTGCTCTCGCTCGAGCGCATGACGCGTGTGCTCGAGATCGACCGCGCCGAGCGCTTCGCCGTGGCGGAGGCCGGCGTGCTCAACGACGCCCTGCGCGCGGCAGTCGCCGAGCACGGCCTCTGGTATCCGCCCGACCCGGCCAGCTCCGCCATCTCCACGATCGGCGGCAACGCGGCCACCAATGCCGGCGGCATCTGCTGCGTGAAGTACGGCGTGACCCGCGACTACGTGCTCGGCCTCACCGTGGTGCTCGCGGATGGCGAGGTGGTGCGCCTCGGCCGTCGCACCGCCAAGGGAGTTGTGGGCTACGACCTCACCCACCTCCTGGTGGGCTCGGAGGGCACGCTCGGTGTGATCGTCGACGTCACCGTGAGGCTGCTTCCGCTCGCCGGCCGCGAGGAGCGCGCCATCGTGGGCTCCTTCGGCTCGGTGCGCGAGGCGGGGGTGGCCGTGGCCGCCATCAGCGCCGCAGGCATCATCCCCTCAGCTCTCGAGATCGTCGACGGCACGTGCCTGCGCGCCGTCGACGAGTGGCAGCACCTCGGCCTGCCGCACGGCGTCGACACCCTGCTGCTCGCGAAGGTCGATGAGCCGGGCGACGCCGGAGAGACCTCGGCCCGTGCCATCGCCGAGCGCATGCGTGACGCGGGCGCCCTCGGCGTGGAGCGTGCCACAGACCCCGAGGAGGTGGCGAGGCTCTTCCTGGCCCGCCGCCTCGCCTATCCCGCGCTCGAGCGCCTCGGCCCCGTGCTCACCGAGGACATCTGCGTGCCCCGCGGCGCCGTGCCCGAGATGCTCGAGCGCATCGAGGCCGCTGCGGCGACCCACGGCGTGACGATCGCGAACATCGCGCACGCCGGCGACGGCAACCTGCATCCGCTCATCATCGCGCCCGAGGGCGACGAGGCCGCCAAGGCGAGGGCCAAGACCGCCTTCGACAGCATCGTGGCCGACTGCCTCGCGCTCGGCGGCACCGTGACGGGCGAGCACGGCGTGGGACTGCTCAAGCTCCCGGGCGCCGCCGAGGAGCTCTCGCCCCGCGTGCGCGCCCTGCACACCTCGATCAAGCACGCCCTCGACCCGGCCGGCCTGCTGAACCCCGGCAAGGCTTTCACCGGCTAACAGGTACCGCCCCGATCATCAGTGTCGCCTCGATAATCGGTGCCGCTAGAGTGTCGGCTATCGGCACCGAGCGGGGCGGCCGGGGATGGTGCGGGGGCACGATGGCGCGGAATCGAACACGGCGTGGGCTGGGCATCCAGTCGAAGCTTCTCATCATGCTGCTCTCGGTGAGCATCGGATCGACGCTCGTGGTGGGCTGGGTGGGCTACAGCAGCGGGCGGGACAGCCTGCGCGACGCCGCCTTCGACCAGCTCACGAACGTGCGGGAGGCGAAGGCCGACGCCATCCAGACGCTCTTCTCCACCATCGAGGCCGGCTTGCGCGTCGATTCGAGCGGCGCCACGGGCAACCAGGCCACCGTGGAGTTCGCCGCCGCCTTCGCCGAGCTCAACGCCCAGCCCGTCGACCCCGCTCAGGAGGCCGTGCTCGACGCGTACTACGACACGGAGTTCATCCCGGCCCTCGAGGAGCGCACGGGCGAGAACTCCGATCCGGACGTGTTCCTGCCCACCACGAACGGCGAGATCACGCTGCAGGCGGAGTACACCGTTCCACCGGAGGACTTCGAGGCGGCCTCCCTCGTCGACGACGCAGGCGACGGCAGCGCGTGGTCGGCCGTGAACGCCAAGTACAACCCCTACTTCCGCGAGCTCGCCACGAGCTACCAGTACGAGGACGTGCTGCTGCTCGACACCGAGGGCAACGTCGTGTACTCGGTCTACAAGGGCGTCGACCTCGGCACCAACCTCTACACGGGGCCCTACAAGGGCACGGTGCTCGCCGAGGCCTACGACGCCGCCCTCAACTCCAACGTGGTCGACTACACCGAGATCACCGACTTCGAGCGCTACCAGCCCTCCCTCGGGGTGCCCACCGCGTGGGGAGTGTCGCCCATCGGTGAGAACGGCGTGGTCAACGGCGCCATCGCGGTGCAGCTGCCGATCGAGGCCATCAACCGCGTCATGACGGGCGACGGCGAATGGGCGACCGACGGACTCGGGGAGACGGGGGAGTCGTACCTCGTGGGCCCCGACCGCACCATGCGATCGGTGTCGCGACTGCTGATCGAGGACCCGGAGGAGTTCCGCGAGCTCTCGATCGAGGGCGGATCGTCGCCCGAGACCGCTCAGCGCATGGTCGACGTGGGTGGCTCGGTCGAGCTGCAGCGGGTCGACACCGCACCCGTCGACCTGGCCCTCACGGGCAAGGCCGGCACCACGATCGCCGCGAACTACCTGGGCCAGGAGACCCTCGCCGCCTACACCCCCGTCGACATCGCGGGAGTGCAGTGGGTGCTCGTCTCGAGCATCACCTCGGCGGAGGCGTTCGCGCCCGTCGACGACTTCACCCGCAACATCGCCCTCGCCATCCTGGCCATCATCGTGGTGGTCTCGCTGCTCTCGCTGCTGCTCGCCCAGGTGTTCGCCCGCCCGGTGCGCACGCTCGTGGGAGCGGTGCGCAAGGTCGCGGGCGGCGACCTCGGGGTGGAGGTCACCTCGAACTCCCGCGACGAGTTCGGCGACCTCTCGGCCGCGTTCAACGACATGAGCAGGAGCCTGCAGGTCAAGCAGCAGCTCATCGACGAGCAGCGTGCGGAGACGGATCGCCTGCTGCTCAGCGTGATGCCCGAGAAGGTGGCCCGCCGCTACCGCGAGGGAGAGGAGACGATCGCCGAGAACCACCAGGACGTGGCGGTGGTCTACGCCGACCTCGTGGGCTTCGACGAGTTCGGCAGCGCCTTCGGGGCCGAGCGCGAGCTCACCCTGCTCAACGAGCTCATGCGCCAGTTCGACGACGCGGCCGCGGCCGCGGGCGTGGAGAAGGTGCGCACGCTGCGCGCAGGGTACCTCGCGAGCTGCGGGCTCATCGTGCCCCGCGTCGACAGCGCGAGGCGCACCGTGGACTTCGCCGTGCAGCTCGCCGAGATCGTGGCCCGCTTCAACGCCCAGTACGAGGCCGCCGTGTCGATCCGCGTGGGCATCGACTCCGGCACCGTCACGAGCGGCATCGTGGGGCAGGCGAGCATCGCCTACGACATGTGGGGCGACGCCGTGAACGTCGCCAACCGGGTGCAGTCGCTCGCGGGCCGCCCCGGTATCTTCCTCACCCAGCGCGTGCGCGACCAGCTGCCCGACACCTCAGGGCTCACCGAGGTGGGCACGATCGAGATCCAGGGCGCCACCCAGACGGTGTGGCAGGTCGCCTGATGTCCGCGATCTGGACCGAGCCGTGGTTCCCCTGGGCCGTGGGGCTCGCGATCGGCCTGCCGATCCTGCTCGTGGTGCTCACCGAGGTGCTCGGCGCCCTCGTGCGGCGGGGGAGCGCCGCGGCGAAGCCTGTGCGGCTGCTGCGCAACCTCGTGGTGCCGGTGCTCGCCCTGTTCCTCCTGCTCACGCTCGCCTCCGACCAGCAGTTCGACCTCAACTGGGTGCGCGTGGTGGGCACCGTGCTCGGCTTCCTGCTCATCCTGCTCGTGCTCTCGGCGTTCAACGTGGCGCTCTTCAGCCGTGCCACCGAGGGCAGCTGGCAGAAGCGGCTGCCCTCGATCTTCATCGATCTGGCCAGGCTGATCCTCATCCTCGTGGGTCTCGCCATCCTCTTCTCCTGGGTCTGGGGGGCCGACGTGGGCGGGTTGTTCGCCGCCCTCGGCGTCACCTCGATCGTGATCGGCCTCGCCCTGCAGAACGCGGTGGGATCCGTGATCTCGGGGCTCCTGCTGCTCTTCGAGCAGCCGTTCAAGCTCGGCGACTTCCTCGACACCCCCGCGGGCCGCGGCCGGGTGGTGGAGGTCAACTGGAGGGCCGTGCACATCGACACGGGCAACGGCATCCAGATCGTGCCGAACTCCTCGCTCGCCGGAGCCTCGTTCACCAACCTCAGTCAGCCGGCGGGCGCCTACGTGGCCACCGCCGATGTGAAGTTCGCCACCGACGACCCCCCGCACGAGGTCTCGGCCATGCTGGTGCAGCTCGCCTCCGCGCTCCCCATGCTCGACCCGGCCGACAAGCCCGCCGTCGCCTACTCGGGCAACGGCGCCTACTCCGTGAGCCTGCCCGTCACGAGTCCGGCGCTCGAGGGCGAGGCCCTCACGGTGTACCTGAGCTGGCTGTGGTACGCCGCGCGGCGGCGCGGGCTGGCCCTCGACAACGACGCGAGCGACCCCGTGAACACCCCGGAGGGGGTGCGGGCGGCGCTCGCCTCGGTGGGCCCCTTGTTCGGTCTCGACGGCGACTACCTCGACGAGATCGCACCCCTCTGCCGCATCGAGCAGTGGGGGGCGGGCGAGACCGTGCAGTGGATGGGCCGGGTGCCCGAGGCGCTCCGCATCGTGCTCGATGGATCGCTGCAGCTCACGACTCCGTACGAGACGGGCCGCCTGCAGTTCGCCGAGATCGGCCACGGGGAATCGATCGGCCTCACCGCGCTCACGAGGCAGCCGACCGCCTACTTCGCCACCGCCGCGCGACCCGTGACCGTGCTCCGGGTTCCCCGCGACATCGTGGACGCCTCGGTGCACCGCAACCCGAAGCTCGCGCGGCGCATCGGCGAGCAGCTCGACAACCGGCGGATCCTCGCCGTCGATGCGGTGTCGAGGGCGCGGGATGCCGCGGGGGTCATCGCGATCGGCGAGACGCCGGCGGCCTGACCGGGCGACGTGCAGGTGGGCTAAGCTGGAGCCGTGTTCGTGAATCCCCGTTGTTGTCGTCGCTGAGCGACGACTCCCCTCACCACGCCCGGATTCGTCACCGCCCCCAGCCGCCGCTCTCGCTGCGCGCCGTGCACGCTCGTGCATGAAGCGGTCGCGAGGCCCATCCGAGGACACGATCCCATGGACCACTCCCGCATGAAGTACGCCGACACGATCATCGACCTCGTCGGCAACACCCCTCTCGTCAAGCTCAACCGGGTGACCGAGGGCATCGCCGCCACCGTGCTGGCCAAGGTCGAGTACCTCAACCCCGGCGGTTCGTCGAAGGATCGCATCGCCACCAACATCATCGACGCCGCCGAGCGCGAGGGCCTGCTCAAGCCGGGTGGCACCATCGTGGAGCCCACGTCGGGCAACACGGGCATCGGCCTCGCCCTCGTGGCCCAGCAGCGCGGCTACCGCTGCGTGTTCGTGCTGCCGGACAAGGTGGGCGACGACAAGCGCAACGTGCTCACGGCCTACGGCGCCGAGATCGTGGTGACGCCCACGGCCGTGGCTCCGGAGGATCCCGACTCCTACTACTCCGTCTCCGACCGTCTCGTGCAGGAGATCCCCGGCGCCTTCAAGCCCAACCAGTACGCGAACCAGAACGGTCCGCTCAGCCACTACCAGACCACCGGTCCCGAGGTCTGGCGCGACACCGACGGCCTCGTCACGCACTTCGTGGCCGGCGTGGGCACGGGCGGCACCATCAGCGGTGTCGGCCGGTACCTCAAGGAGGTCTCGGACGGCCGGGTGCAGATCATCGGCGCCGACCCCGAGGGCTCGGTGTACTCCGGCGGCACCGGTCGCCCCTACCTCGTGGAGGGCGTGGGCGAGGACTTCTGGCCCACCGCCTACGACGGCACGGTCGTCGACCAGATCATCGCCTCGAGCGACGCGGAGTCGTTCGAGATGACCCGTCGTCTCGCCCGCGAAGAGGGTCTGCTCGTGGGCGGATCCAGTGGACTGGCCGTCTCGGTGGCGCTCAAGGCCGCTCGCGACCTGCCGGCCGACGCCGTCGTGGTGGTGCTCCTGCCCGACGGCGGGCGCGGCTACCTCGGCAAGATCTTCAACGAGAAGTGGATGCGCTCCTACGGTTTCGCCAACGTCTCCGAGGGCTCCACCGTGCGCGACATGCTGGCGGTCAAGAGCGCGGGCCTGCCCGCTCTCGTGCACGCGCACCCGAGCGACACCGTGCACGACGCCATCGAGATCATGACCACTTACGGCGTCTCGCAGCTCCCCGTGCTCTCGGCCGAGCCGCCCGTGGTGATGGGCGAGGTCATCGGATCACTCGACGAGCAGACCCTGCTCGACCAGGTCTTCGGCGGCAGGGCCGCCATGACCGACAAGGTGGGCGACTTCGTGGGCTCTCCCCTTCCCCTCATCGGCGCGAACGAGTCCGTGGCGGCCGCCCGCCAGGCACTCACCGACTCCCCGGCCCTGCTGGTGTCGGACGGCGGCAAGCCCGTCTCCGTGATCACCAGGCAGGACCTCCTCACCTTCCTCAGCGAAGCCTGATCCGAAAGGCACCCCTCATGGCCTCCAAGAAGACCCAGCAGTTCGAGACCCGCGCCATCCACGCCGGTCAGGAGTTCGACCCCACGACCGGCGCCATCATCCCTCCCGTCTACTTCACGAGCACCTTCGTGCAGGACGGCATCGGCGGGTTCCGTGGCGGTTACGAGTACACGAGGGGCGGCAACCCCACGCGCGACTCCCTCGAATCCCAGCTCGCCTCCCTCGAGGGCGCCAAGCACGGCCTGAGCTTCGCCTCCGGCCTCGCCGCCGAGGATGCGCTGCTGCGTGCGGTGCTCGAGCCGGGTGACCGCATCGTGATGGGCAACGACGTCTACGGCGGCACGCACCGCCTGATCGAGCGCATCCACGGCAAGTGGGGTGTGCAGAACGAGGTCGTCGAGATGAGCGACCTCTCGGCCGTGGCCAGGGCCGTCAAGGCAGGCACCACCAAGCTGCTGTGGCTCGAAACGCCGTCGAACCCGCTCATGAAGATCAGCGACGTCTCCGAGCTGGCCGAGATCGGTCACGCGGCCGGCGCCCTCGTGGTGGTCGACAACACCTTCGCCTCGCCCTACCTGCAGCAGCCGCTCGCGCTCGGTGCCGACATCGTGGTGCACTCCACCACCAAGTACCTCGGCGGCCACTCCGACGTGCTCGGCGGCGCGGTGCTGCTCGACGACGACGCGCTCGAGGAGAAGATCCGCTTCCTGCAGTTCGCGTCGGGCGGGGTCTCCGGCCCCATGGACGCCTGGCTCACCACGCGTGGCATCAAGACCCTCGCCGTGCGCATGGACAGGCACTCCGAGAACGCCCAGGCCATCGCCGAGCACCTCGTGGGCCACCCCGCGCTCGACGCCGTGTACTACCCCGGTCTGGCCACGCACCCCGGCCACGAGCTCGCCAAGCGGCAGATGCGCTCCTTCGGCGGCATGATCTCGCTCGCCCTCAAGGGCGGCCCCAAGGCGGCCCGCCGGTTCGCGGAGTCGACCCAGGTGTTCCAGCTCGCGGAGTCGCTCGGCGGCGTCGAGTCGCTCATCGGCTACCCCACCGAGATGACGCACGCCTCGGTGAAGGGAACGCCCCTCGAGGTGCCGGACAACGTCATCCGTCTCTCCGTGGGCATCGAGGGAGTCGACGACCTCATCGCCGACATCGACCGCGCACTGCCGCGCCGGTAGGGCGGGCCGTTCCATGAGCGACGCCGCCATGAACGAGGTCGGGGCCACCTGGGCCGCCACACACGTCTTCGAGGCGCCGTCACTCGTGCGCCCCGACTCCGTCGCCGAGATCCAGCGAGTCGTGACGGGGGCGGATCGCGTGCGCGCGCTCGGCACCCGGCACTCCTTCAACGACATCGCCGACAGCACGGGCACCCTCGTGACGCTCGTGGAGCCCACCGAGCTGCCCGTCGTCGACGCCTCCCGCCGCACCGTCGAGGTGCCGGCCGGCATGCGCTACGGCGTGCTCGCGCAGCACCTCGAGGCCGCGGGGCTGGCGCTGCACAACCTCGGCTCGCTGCCGCACATCTCGGTGGCGGGCGCCACGGCCACCGGCACCCATGGTTCCGGCGTGGGCAACGGCAACCTCTCCACGGCCGTCGCCGCGCTCGAGCTCGTCGACGGTCGAGGCGAGCTCGTGCGCGTCTCGCGCGGCGACGACGGCTTCGAGGGCATGGTGGTTCACCTCGGTGCGCTCGGCATCGTCACGCGTGTGGTGCTCGATGTGCAGGCCACCTACCGCATGCGGCAGGACATCTTCGTCGACCTCCCGTGGGAGTCGGTGCTCGCCGATCCGGAGGCCATCCTCTCGTCGGCCTACAGCGTGAGCCTCTTCGCGGACTGGACGGGCGAGACGCTCAAGCAGGCGTGGGTGAAGTCGCGGCTCGCAGCCGACGGCACCGCCGAGGGGCACCTCTCCGACGCCGACCTCTCCGGGGGCGATTTCTTCGGGGCGCGAGCGGCCACGGCCAAGGCCATGACGCCCGCAGGAGACGACGTCGACAACACGACCGTGCAGGGCGGTGTGCCCGGGCCCTGGGCCGAGCGGCTGCCGCACTTCCGGCTCGACGCCACGCCCAGCGCGGGAGACGAGATCCAGAGCGAGTACTTCGTGGGCCGAGCGGATGCCGCGGCGGCGCTCATCGCGGTGCGCGAGCTCGCCGAGCGGATCGCGCCCCACCTGCTCGTGACCGAGCTGCGCGCGATCGCCGCCGACGAGCTGTGGCTGAGCCCCGCCTACCACCGGGACAGCCTCGCCATCCACTTCACCTGGCTCAACCGGCCCGAGGCCGTGCGAGCGCTGCTGCCCCTCATCGAGGAGGCTCTCGCGCCGTTCGCGCCGCGACCGCACTGGGGCAAGTGGTTCACGCTCGAGGCCGCTCAGATCGTGCCGCAGTACGAGCGGTTCGACGACTTCGTGGCGCTCGCCGACCGGTTCGACCCGCGTCGACGCTTCCGCAACGCCTACCTCGAACGGGTGCTCGGCCTGCCGCTCTGAGCGAGCCGGCCGGCCGAGCAGCGTCTCAGAGAACGGGCTTCGTGGGGCTGTAGACCCAGGTGTCGAAGAAGTCCGTCAGATCCTCGCCGGAGACCGACGACGCGAACTCGATGAACTGCTCGGTCGTCACGGAGCCGCCCGCGTTCGAGGTGGCCCACTCGCGCAGGATGGTGGCGAAGTCCTCCTCGCCCACCTCCGTGCGGAGGGCCTGCAGCGTCATCGCACCGCGGTAGTAGACCGCCGTGTCGAAGATGCCCGCTGCCCCGGGGTCGGCCACCACGGTCGACCAGAACGCGTCGTCGTTGCCGGGGGGATTGGCGTAGTACTCGTCGAAGTACTCCTCGGGGGTCGGGCCTCCGTGGCCGCCGCTCCACAGCCACTCGGCGTAGGTGGCGAAGCCCTCATTGAGCCAGATGTCGCTCCAGCGCTCCATGGCCACCGAGTCGCCGTACCACTGGTGGGCGAGCTCGTGCACGACCACGGCGGGATCCGCGTCGGCCGGGAAGGCCCAGGCCGGGTAGATCGGGCGGGTCTGGTTCTCGAGGGCGTAGGGCAGATCCTCACCCGGGGCGATCTCGCCGATGGCGATGCCGCCCGCCTCGGTGAACGGATACGGGCCGAACGTCGTCTCGAGGAACGCGATCACCTCGGGCTCGGAGGCGAAGATCTGCTCCGCCACGTCGCCCACCGAGGTGCTGCCGCCCTCGGGCGTGCGGTCGTAGAGCTCGGGGTCGATGGCGTCGTAGTAGGTGATGCCCGTGGTCTCGTCGACCTCCGTGGTCACCTCGTAGTCGCCGATCGTGGCCGTGGCGAGGTAGGTGGCCATGGGCTGGGTGGTCTCCCACGTCCAGACCGTGTTCGCGCCGTCGACCTCGGTGGCGGCGAGGGCGCCGTTGCCGATGACCTCGAGGCCCGTGGGTGCCGCCATGCGCAGCGTGA
Source organism: Herbiconiux liukaitaii (assembly GCF_041927495.1). Taxonomy (NCBI): domain Bacteria; kingdom Bacillati; phylum Actinomycetota; class Actinomycetes; order Micrococcales; family Microbacteriaceae; genus Herbiconiux; species Herbiconiux liukaitaii. Next base: position 11,700 of record NZ_JBHFHG010000008.1, read on the forward strand.
AGGTGGCCTTGTCGGAGGGGTGGTCGTTGGCGGGGAACCAGGTGGCGGCGACACGAGGCTGGCCCACCACCACGGCACCGTCGGTCGAGCGGAAGACCCCGGCCGGGCCGAAGGCGTCGTCGATCGTGATGGGCACACCGCTGTAGGCCACCGTGGTGGTGAAGGTCGTGCCCGCCGGGAGCCCGGCCACGGGGATGACGGTGAGCTCGGTGCGAGGCGGCGTCGCGTCGTCGTCCGTGCTGCCCGGCGCCTGCGGCTGGCCGGTCGCGGCGCTGATCTGCGTGGTCGCGAGGCTCCAGTCGGCGGCGGTGGCCGGGGCGCCCTGCACGCCGGCGTCGGCGACCGTGATGGCGCCGATCGCGATCGAGTCGGTGCCGTCGACGTCGCGGGTGTCGAAGTCGAGGTTGAACGCCGAGAGGTTCTGGGTGGCCACCGCCGTGATGGTGGCCGTGCCCGACATCACGTCGGTGGCAGGGTCGTAGGCGAGGTCGAGGGCGTAGTGCTCCACGTCGTAGCCGCCGTTGCCGTCGAGCGGGAAGTACGGGTCGCCGATGCCGTCGGAACCCGGCTGGTAGACAGTGGGGTCGGGCGTGGGGGTCGGCGTGGGGGTGGGGGTCGGTGCCGGAGGAGTGGGGGTGGGCGTCGGAGTGCTGCAGTTCATGTCGTGCGCGTAGCTCGGGGTGGGGGCGGCTCCGCCGGAGACCACGAGTGCGAGCACGAGCAGGGGAGCGGCCGCGAAGACCGCGGGAGCGCGGCGCCCTCGGCGCAGCAGCAGGGCGGCCGTGCCGAGCCCCGCGATCACGAGGCCGAGCGCGAGCAGCCAGGGCCAGTCGCCGGATCCGGTCGCCGCCAGCAGGCAGTCGTTCATGGTGGGCCCCTATCCGTCTCGGTGGGGGAACACTACCGGAACCCGACGGCGTCGGCCTAGCCGACCGCACGCGGCCGTCCGCTCCTCCTCCGCTCCCTAGGCCGCGTGACGGCCGTGCACCAGCCGGCCGTCGGCGATGCGCAGCACGCGGTCGCAGGAGGCCTGCACCGCTTCGTCGTGCGTGGCGATCAGTGCCGTCGCCGACTCGGCGTGCACGACCGAACGGATCAGCTCCATGATGGCCGCCCCCGTGGCGGCATCGAGCTGACCCGTGGGCTCATCGGCGATGAGCAGGCGTGGTGAGTTCGCCAGGGCGCGGGCGATGGCCACGCGCTGCTGCTGGCCGCCCGAGAGCTCGGAGGGGTGGGATCGGCCGCGACCGGCGAGCCCCACGAGGTCGAGCAGGTGGGCCACACGCTCCTCCCGCACGGCGGGGTCCTCGCGCTTCAGCCGGAGCGGCAGGCCGACGTTCTCGGTGATCGAGAGGTGCGGCAGCAGCCCGAAGGTCTGGAAGACGAACGCCATCGAGTCGCGGCGCAACCGCGTGCGGCTCGCCTCGTCGAGGCCGGTGACCGACTGGCCGTCGAGCAGGACGGTTCCCGCGTCGGGGACGTCGAGGCCGCTGACGCAGTTGAGGAGAGTGGTCTTGCCGGAGCCGGAGCGACCCGACAGGGCGATGATCGCTCCGCGGGGGACCGTGAACGACACGTCCTCCAACGCCGTGACCTCGCCGGCCGAGGTGCGGAAGGTGCGGGTGAGGTGCTCGACCACGAGCACGTCGCTCATTTTTCGTCCTCCGTGGCCGCCTCGGGGGCTGACGCCGGTTGCGTGCGGGCGTGCTGTGGCCAGATGCCCACGTGATCCTCCTCGAGTGTCAGCCGCACCCGGTCGTTCAGGTCGAGGGCGGTGCGGTACTCGCTCGGCAGCTGCAGCCTGCCGACCCGGTCGAGCACCGCGAACTCCTCCTCCGTCAGCTGACCGCGAGCGTCGCTCTGGCCGTGCGCATCCCGTTCGTCGTGCCGGAGGGTCTCCGACGAGATCCGGCCGTCCCTGATGGCCACCGTGCGACGCACCTGCCCGGCCACGGCGCCGTCGTGCGTGACGATCACGACGGTGCAGCCGAACTCGTCGTTCGCGGTTCTGAGGGTGGCGAAGACCTCGTCCCCGGTCCTGGCGTCGAGCTGGCCCGTCGGCTCGTCCGCCAGCAGCACGCGGGGCGAATTCGCGAGTGCGACCGCGATCGACACCCGCTGCTGCTCACCGCCGGAGAGCTGCGCCGGCCGTCGGTGCGCCCGATCGGCGAGACCGAGGGCCCCGAGCAGCTCGGCCGCCCGTGCCGAGCGTCGGCGGCGACCGACCCCCGCCAGCGCGAGCGGAAGAGCGACGTTCTCGGCCGCCGAGAGAGCGGGGAGCAGGTTGCGCGAGGACTGCTGGCGCACGAAGCCCACCGTGGACCGACGGTACTCCACCAGGTGCGCGCCCCTGAGCGACGTGAGGTCGTGCCCGGCCACCCTCGCCCGGCCCGCCGTCGGGGCATCGAGCCCGGAGAGTATGCCGAGAAGAGTGGATTTGCCGGATCCGGACGCGCCGACGATCGCGAGCACCTCGCCGGCCCGAACGAGCAGATCGAGGCCCTGGAGTGCTTGCACTTCGACGCCGCCACCCCGGAACACGCGCACGACACTGTCGCAGGCGATCAGGGCATCGTCTCCGAACTCGGTGGTTCGGCCAGACGCGAGTGAGCTGGTCACGGTCATGAGTCTTCTCCCGTTCGAAGGATGTCGCTGGTCCGCACGCGGCGGGTGTTCGAGAGATCGACGCACACGGCGAGGATGAGAGCGGCGGCGGCCGCCCCGAGGATGGTCGGCGGCATCCACCACGGCACCCCGATGGGCGCTGCGCCTCCCACCAGGGTCTCGGCACCGAAGGTGGGGGCGGCCGCCGCGAGCACGACGGCGGCGGCGATCGCCCCACCGATGACGCCGCCGACCACCAGCGGGCCGAGTTCGCCGAGGGCGAGCCAGATGCCGGCCCGAGGAGGCACCCCGAGTGCTCCCAGCAGCGCCAGGATGCGGCCCCTCCGCCGGAAGCCGATCGCGGTGGTCACGAGCAGTGCGAGCGCCGCCAGCCCTCCGGTCGCACCGAGTGACAGGGCCGTGGCCGAGGTGACGCCGGAGACGAGGGCCCGGTCGCGCGCTGCGGCGAGCACCTCGTCGCGGATGAGCACACGGTCGGCGTCGGCAGCGCTCGCGGCCTCCGTCGCTGCCACAGTGAGGGCGGGCGCACCGACCGCGAGCACGACGCCAGGATCCAGGAGGTCCGGATCCGGGATGTCCGCATCCGGGATGTCCGTATCCGGTGCGCCTGACGCGTCGGGGAGGGCCGTCGCGAGGTAGGAGTCCAGTCGGCTGCGGTCGACCACGGCCAAGGGTGCACCGGATGAGCCGGGCAGAGCGATCGGTGCCCCGATGATCCTCACCGGAACGATCGTGCCTCCGATGTCGAGCGTGACGGTCTCGCCGCCCGCCACTCCGGTCAGTCGCGGATCGAACAGGGCGGGGACGGCCTCGTCGCCGTCGGCCGGCTGCTGCTCGAGCAGCGAGGTGACAGCCGCGCTCGCGGAGCCGCCCAGGCCGGCGGGCAGGGCCGCCAGCAGGGCGGGGTAGTCGGCGTCGACGGCCAGAACGGTCGCGTCGATCGAACTGCCGACTCCCTGCATGGGCACGTCGTCGAGCTCGGCGATCGCCGCCGCGATCGCACCCTCGTCCGTGAGCTCGGTCACCAGTGCCGCAGGGTCGGGCGCCCCGTCGATGCGCACGTCGGCCCCGACGACGCGCCACGAGGCGGCCTCCTGCCCGGTGGCGACGGTCTGCAGGAGCACCAGCGAGGTGATGGCGACGGAGCACGCGAGAGTCAGCGCGAAGAGGGTCGCCGGCGACCGACCTTCGTGGGCGCTCGACCTCGCCAGCAGCGCCCTCGGGCCACGCGCGCGGAGTGCCAGTGCCGACAGCGGCCGCAACCACACCGCGGGCACCGACGAGAGGCCGAGCGCCACCACTGCCGAGATGAGCAGCGGAGCGGCAAGAGCGAGCGGATCGAGGGCGCCGGCCGCTGTGCCGGTCTGTGCGCCCGTCGCTGTGCCGGTCGGCACCTGCAGCGCCGCGATGGCCGTGATGGTGACCGCGCCGAGTGCGGCGGCGGCGATGATGCGCAGAGGTCTCGATCGGGACGCCCTCGGTGATGCGACTTGGCGGAGCGTGGCGACGACCGGGACCGCCGCGGCGACGAGGGAGACTCCGATCGGGAGCAGCAGCGAATCGCTCTGATGACCGAGGGCGGTCGCTGCGCCGATTCCTATGCACGCTCCGAGCAGAGCCACGGCCACGGCCTCCACGGCGGCATGCAGCCCGATCAGCCCGATCGACGCCCCGCGCGAGCGCAGCAGGGCGATCTCGACACCTCGGCGACGGGCGAGTGCGCTCCCGATGAGCGCCGTGACGAGCAGCGAGACGCCGAGCAGGCCTGCCGCCAGGGTCGACAGCTGCGCCGTCGTCGCTCCGGCCGCGGCCGGGAACGACGAGAGGGCCTCCTCCCAGCCGGAGCTCGCGGAGACCTCGAGAGGCGCTCCCTGCGTCATCAACCAGGGCGACGTCTCCAGCTCGTCGAGCGCCTCACCCACCCGATCGACGAGGCGCAGATCGAACAGGGCGGGGTCGAATGCCGTGCGCACAGTGCCCGCCGAGACGTCGGGAAGGCGACCGGCGATCCGATCGAAGGCCGTCGCATCGCTCAGCACCGTGTAGGCCGCTCCGGTCTCGCGCCCTCTCGCCGAGAGCAGTCGCGGATCCCAGAGGCCGGGGAGGTCGGACCAGGTCTCTGCACCCTCGTCGACGGCCTCGGCCACGCCGACGACCCGCAGGGTGATGGTCGTGCCGACCTGGCCGGTCCCGGCGACCAGCGAATCGCCGACCGCCACGCCGGCGGTCTCGGCGGTGGCCGTCGAGATGACGACGTCCACGGGCGAATCCGCCGAGGTCTCCGACGTGTCGGCGGCAGGGAGGCTGCCGGAGACGAGGCGCACGGCCGAGCCGGCCGACGGGTCGGCGACTCCGATCCGCACCTGATCCTCGCCGACGGGTCGAGTCGCCTCGAGCTCGGGGCCGAGGATGCTCGTGCTGGACTGCGCTGCCGAGCGCGCCAGATCGGCGGGCAGACGACCGGGTACCTCGGTGGCGTACTCCAGGAAGCGGGCAACGGTGGTGCCGCTCTCGTTCGTGCCTGCTATCGCGGAGCGCAGCAGAAGATCGGTGTCGCTGCCCCCGACCTGCACGGCCTCGCGCGCACCGCTGTCGAGCGTGTCGCCGATGCGGGCGGGCACCGCCACGGCGAGACCGGTGGTGAGGGCGACCAGGATGACCGTGCCGAGCAGGCCCATCAGGTCGCCTCGGGCGCGGCGGGCCACGAGGTGGAGTGTCGCACCGATGGCCACGGCACCCCGCACAGGATCACGCGGCACAGGATCACGCCGCACCGGATCACCCCGGCGCCCGCTCATCCTTCGGCCCCCGCTCGAAGCAGGTCGGGGAGGGCGAGGCGGCGCTGGCCGACCGCGATGCCCACGGAGACGGCGGCCAGACCCGCGAGCAGCGTTCCCGGCAGCAGCACGAGCGCCTGCCAGGGCACGACCAGACCGCCGCCGGAGGGGTTCGTGCCGGGCACGACGATGGTGCCCATGACGAGGAGCGTCAGCACACCGCCGCCGAGGCCGACCGCGATCCCCGCGAGAGCTGTGGCGACGGTGTCGACCGCACTGATCACGATCATGTCGCGGCGCGACAGACCCAACGCCCGGAGCTGCGCGGCCTCGAGCTGCCTCGAGCGGCTCACCGATGCCGCGCGGGCACCGAACCCCGTCAGCGCCAGCAGCACGATCGCCAGGACCGCGAGGGCGGCGGCGGCGGGGATCTCCGCCCGGAGAGGAGCCTGCAGCATCCGGTCACCGAGGAGAGATGGAGTGATGACCGCGCTCGCCGCATTCTGGGGGGCCGGTATGCCGGTCGCCCAGAACTCGTCGACGAAGGGACCCTCGGCCGAGGCCTGCACGAGCCGGTGCACGAGGGCCCGGCCGTCGACCACGATCGTCGACCGGCTGCGCGAGGTCGAGGGGATGCCGGCCTCGAGCGCCCGCAGGTCGTCGGCGGTGGCGGCACCCGGCACCCCCGTGGTCGTGCCGACGAGGCGGAACGTCACCGGGGTCGCGGCGACGATCGCCGTGAAGCCGGCGCCGGAGGTCACGTCGAGGTCGTCGGCGAGCGTCTCGGGAAGCACAGCACCGATCGGGGCCGTCGGATCCCACCCGACGGCCCCGACGGTGATCGGTGTCGAACCGAGCGGCGCCGTGACCGTCACGTCGATCGACGAATCCGCGACCGTCAGCACGGGGGCGTCGATGGTCTCGTCGTCCACCGAACCCCGCCATCCGGCGGCTTCACCGAGCGGCAGGGGAGTCGCCGGGGCAGCCTCCGCCGTGGTCGTGGCGAAGGAATCGAGGGTCAGCACGATCGGAACGGACGGGAGAGACTCGCCGGTCTGCTGCACGAGCATCAGCACCCCGATCAGCTGCGTGATGCCGCGATAGTCCACCTCACCGGTGAGGGTGACGGGTCCGCCCCCCGCGGCGACCCCACCGGCCGGGATCACCGCGATGGCGCCCGAGTCGTTCTCGACCACCATCGAGATGTCGGCCGTCACGCCGTCGGGTGCCGACAGGGCGGCGCGCACCTCGACCGTGCGGCTGCCCTCGGGTACCGCCGGACCGGTGTCGCCGTCGCCGTCTGCGGGAAACTCGTCGACGATGGCCGACCCGCCCGCCGCCCCCACGAGCCCCGATCCGAGCATGCTGCGGGCGGCCGCGTCGAGACCGAGCAGCTGGGCGGAGGCACCGGGCACCACCTCGTCGAGGCCGGGGGTGACGGGCTTCGACACGAGCACCTGTCTGCGGATGACCGGTTCGGCTCCCGGGGGCAGCTCGGCTTGCAGCGCCCCCGCCTCTCCGGCGGGGATCCGCGCGGGCGGCCCGACAGCCACGGCGGCCTCGTCGCGCACAGACCGCTGCCACGTCGCATCCACACCGATGACGACCACCGATGCGCCGACGGCCAGCGCGACGAGGGCGATTCCGGCGGCGCGCCCCCGGCTGCGCGACGCGAACCAGCCTGCCAGCGGAGCGACGACACCGCGCCCCCGCGCGGCCAGCGCCGCGACCGGGCGGGTCAGCAGGAGTGCCGCTCTGCTGCCGAGCACCGCTGCCGCGGTGAGGAGGACCGAGGGGGCCGCTGCGAGGAAGGGGTCGCTGCTCGACAGCTCCGTCGTCGTCACGCGCCAGGTCACCAGGCCGGCGACGACGACGATCGCGGTCGTCCCGGCCACCGACAGCGCTCCTCTCGGCGAGGGGGAGTGCGATCGTGTGCTCGATGAGGGGAGGCCGAGGAGAACGGCCACCACGATCGCGACCGAGGCGGCACCCGCCCAGGTCGCCCCGTCGGGTGCGATCCAGGCCGGGATGCCGGCGTCGGCCAGCGCGGGGAGCCGCGAGATCGTGGCATGCAGGAGCACACCACCCCACGGGCTGACGAGCGCGACGACCGCACCCACCATCACCGCATCCATCCCGATCACGATGGCGCGCTGCCGGCGGGATGCTCCGCGGTCGTTCAGGAGGTCGAGCTCGGTCGAGCGGGCCTGCACGATCAGTCGCGTCACGGCTGCCACGGCCAGGATCGCGACGACGAGGAGCAGGAGGGCGATCACCAGCGCCATCCCCCGAGTGGCACCGAGTCCGGCCTCCACGTCGCCCACGGCGCCCTCGATCTCGCTGTCGACGTAGACCGAACTGCCCTGGTTCGAGCCCGCTCGCGTGAGGGGGGACTCGGCATCCGCTGCCCGGTCCCGGAGCGACGTGAGCCCCCCGAGGTCGAGTCGCGTGAAGGTGGGATGCTCGACCGCCTCGAGCTGCGCGGCTCCGAACTCCGACGCGTCGATCCCGCCCGGAGCGGCGATGAGCGGTCCGATCGCGTGCACCGGGTTGAAGAAGCCGCGGTCCGGCTCGGGGAAGTCGACGGCGTCACCGGCGGCCGCCAGCGGATCGTTCTCCCAGAAGTACCCCGACCGGGGCTCCGCCTCGTAGATGCCGTCGACCCTCAAGACGGTCGGGGTCTCGCCGTTCGAGGTGATGCTGTCGCCGAGCGTCAGCCCGAGGGAGCGCGCGGCAGCTGCGGGAACGGCCACCCCCGGCGGCGAGACGGGCCAGCTGCCCTCGGTGAGGGTGGCAGCGGCATCCGGGTCGTCGAGCTCGACGAGGGAGAAGAACACCTCGTCGGGTGTGACCGCCCAGTCCGAGGTCGCCCACGCTCGGCTGGCCCAGTCGACGCCGGGGCCGTACGCCTGCTCCGTCGCGTCGTCGATCTCCGTGCGGGTGGCGGAGAGAGGGGACGCCGGGTTCACGACGCGCACGGTGACATCGACCCGGTCGGCCGTCATGGATGTGAGGGCTCCGCTGATGCCCGCCTGCTCGGCCGACCGCACGAGCAGCAGGGAGGCCGCCAGCACCGATCCGGCGATGACGGCCACGGCCAGCACGAGAGTGAACAGCGCCCACTGCGTGCGCCAACGACGGGCGGTGAGGGTCGTCACCCACGCGCCCATCAGACCCGGAATCGTGATGCTGTTCACCCCCGTCGGCCCTGCGGCGATGCCGAGCTCAGAGCGAGTGTATTCTCCTCGTCCGCAGCTGACCTGTCAGCACTCCGGCGAGCACGAGCGCCGTGCCCACCGCCTGCTGCACTCCGAAGGCCTCGTGGGCCAGGAGCGTGCCGAGTAGCACCCCGGTCACGGGGTTGAGCAGCCCCACGAGCCCGACCGAGCCGGCCGGCAGGTGGCGGAGGCCCGCGAACCAGGCCACGAAGGCGAGCGCCGTGGCCACGAGGGTGACGTAGGCGAAGGCGAGCGCCGCCGGTGCGTCGACCGCGGGAGGCGGGCCCTCCACGAGCGCCGCGAGCGGAAGCACCACGAGGGCGCCCGCGATGAGCTGCCACGCGGTGAGCGGCAGCAGGCGCACACCTGCTCCCCACTTCTTGGTGAGCACGAAGCCGAGCGACGACATGAGCATGGCGCCGAGGGAGACGGCGATGCCGAGAGGGTCGATGGGGGAGCTCCCGGTGCCGGTGTCGTCACCGCTGAGGAGCATGAGGCACACCCCCGCGAATCCGATGGCCGCGCCGATCACCGAGACGAGCGCCGGCCGCTCCGAGAGCAGCGGCCAGGCCAGCAGCAGGAGCACCGCGGCCGAGGAGGCCATCACGGTCGAGGCCACGCTCGTGGGCAGCAGCTGCGACGCGAGGTAGATGAGCACGAAGAAGGCGCCCACGTTGAGCGTGCCGAGCACGATCGACTTCCACCACCAGGAGCCGCGCGGCCGCTCGCGGGCGAGCGCGAGCAGCAGGAGGCCCGCGGGGAGCGCCCGGATGACCGCTCCCCACAGGGGTGCGTCCTCGGGGAGGAACTGGCGGGTCACGAAGTAGTTCGACCCCCAGGCGATCGGCGCGATCGCCGTGACGAGCAGCCAGCGCCATTTTACTTCCATGGAAGACACTATAGCTTCCCGGGAAGATAGAGGGAAGATAGAGTCGAGGGATGGCAGAGGAGACCGGCGACAGGGTCGCGCGCATCCAGTCGGAGTGGCGTCGGGAACGCCCCGACATCGACGTGTCGCCGCAGGGGGTCATCGGCAGGCTGCACCGGCTGGCGGGAGCGCTCACCCACGAGCTCGTGGCCGTCTACCGGCAGCACGGTCTCGGCGAGGGGGAGTTCGACGTGCTCGCCACGCTGCGGAGGAGCGGCGCACCCTACGAGCGGGCGCCCGGTGATCTCGCCGCCCACACGATGGTCACCACGGGGGCGATGTCGAAGCGCATCGACAGACTCGAGGCCGAGGGGCTCGTGAGTCGTCGCCAGGCGGACCCCACAGAAGAGGGAGTCATCGACGGGCGACGACGCCTGGTGGCGCTCACCCCCGCCGGCCTCGAGCTCATCGACGCCGCGTTCGCCGACCACATGGCCAACGAGGCGCGGCTTGTGGCCGAGCTCGATCCGGCCGATCGGGCCGACCTCGAGCGCATCCTCACCCGGTGGCTCGCCCGCCACGAATCGCCCTGATCGCGACACGCCGAGCGGCCCGGATGTCGGTGGTCGGACTTATCCTCAGGCCATGGGATCGAATCTCTCCACAGGCGACCTCGAATGGGCGGAAATCCGCCCTTCAGCCTGTGGAGTGAGGGGTCGAAACCCTGTGCACAAAGAGGGGTGACCTGTGGATAATTACACCGGTGTAACACTTCATCTAGTGGTGCTCGATATCGCCGGTAACTAGATGTAGTATTGAACTCCCGGCGCTGAGAGCCCCCTGACAGGGCTCGCGAGGTCGGAAACCACTCACTTCCGTCTTCTTTTCGACACTCGAGAAAGGTGCTCACCCCATGGCGATCACGGTCTACACCAAGCCTTCCTGCGTGCAGTGCACTGCAACCTACCGCGCCCTCGAGAACAAGGGTCTCGAGTTCGAGATCTTCGACCTCTCGGTCGACGAGAAGGCACTCGAGACCGTCAAGGAGCTCGGCTACCTGCAGGCCCCCGTGGTCATGACGAGCGAGGGCGACCACTGGTCCGGCTTCCGCCCCGACAAGATCGCGGAGCTCGCCAGCCGCGCAGCGGTGTGACCGAAGACCTCGTCTACTTCTCGAGCGTCTCCGGCAACACGCATCGCTTCGTGGAGTCGCTCGGCCGGCCCGCGTCGCGCATCCCGATCCGCGCTCGCGACGAGAAGCTCAAGGCCACCGCACCCTACGTGCTCGTGCTCCCCACCTATGGAGGGGGCAACGGAGCGGGTGCGGTTCCCAAGCAGGTGATCCACTTCCTCAACGAGGAGGGCAACCGATCACTCATCCGGGGCGTCATCGCCGCCGGCAACACCAACTTCGGCGAGGCCTACTGCCTTGCGGGCGACATCGTCGCGCGCAAGACGCAGGTGCCGCTGCTCTACCGATTCGAAGTATTCGGAACCCCGGATGACCGCGAGGCCGTCCAGATTGGATTGGACACACTGTGGAAGCAACTCTGATCGACGCACCTCAGGCGGCGCCGGCACTCGACTACCACTCGCTCAACGCGATGCTGAACCTCTACGACGACAACGGACTGATCCAGTTCGACAAAGACAAAGAGGCCGCCAAGCAGTACTTCCTGCAGCACGTCAACCAGAACACGGTCTTCTTCCACAACCTGCGTGAGCGCCTCGACTACCTCATCGAGAAGGAGTACTACGAGCGCGAGCTCATCGAGTCGTACTCGTTCGAGTTCATCCAGCAGCTCAACGACCTCGCCTACTCGAAGAAGTTCCGCTTCGAGACCTTCCTCGGCGCGTTCAAGTACTACACGAGCTACACGCTCAAGACCTTCGATGGAAAGCGCTACCTCGAGCGCTTCGAGGACCGCGTGGTCATGACGGCCCTCGGTCTCGCCCAGGGCGACGAGAAGCTCGCCGTCAACCTCGTGGAGGAGATCATCGGCGGCCGCTTCCAGCCCGCCACCCCCACCTTCCTCAACACCGGCAAGGCCCAGCGCGGCGAGCTCGTCTCGTGCTTCCTGCTGCGCATCGAAGACAACATGGAGTCGATCGCCCGCGGCATCAACTCCGCCCTGCAGCTCTCGAAGCGCGGCGGCGGCGTGGCCCTGCTGCTCTCGAACATCCGCGAGGCCGGCGCCCCGATCAAGCAGATCGAGAACCAGTCCTCGGGCATCATCCCCGTCATGAAGCTCCTCGAAGACAGCTTCAGCTACGCCAACCAGCTCGGTGCGCGTCAGGGGGCCGGCGCCGTCTACCTGAGCGCCCACCACCCCGACATCATGAAGTTCCTCGACACCAAGCGCGAGAACGCCGACGAGAAGATCCGCATCAAGACGCTCTCACTCGGCGTCGTCGTGCCCGACATCACGTTCGAGCTCGCCAAGAACGACGAGGACATGTACCTCTTCTCGCCGTACGACGTCGAGAAGGTCTACGGCCTGCCCTTCGGCGACATCTCGGTGACCGAGAAGTACCGCGAGATGGTCGACGACCCGCGCATCCGCAAGACCAAGATCAAGGCCCGCGAGTTCTTCCAGACCCTCGCCGAGATCCAGTTCGAATCCGGCTACCCGTACATCATGTACGAAGACACCGTCAACAAGGCGAACCCCATCAAGGGCCGCATCAACATGTCGAACCTGTGCTCGGAGATCCTGCAGGTCAACACGCCCACGACCTACAACGAAGACCTGTCGTACGACCACATCGGCAAGGACATCTCGTGCAACCTCGGGTCGATGAACATCGCCCTGTCGATGGACTCGCCCGACTTCGGCCTCACCGTCGAGACGGCCATCCGCGGCCTCACCTCGGTGTCGAACCAGTCGCACATCACCTCGGTGCGCTCGATCGAGGACGGCAACGACAAGTCGCACGCCATCGGCCTCGGCCAGATGAACCTGCACGGCTACCTCGCCCGTGAGCGCGTGCACTACGGCTCGGAGGAGGGTGTCGACTTCACGAACATCTACTTCTACACCGTGCTGTTCCACGCGCTGCGCGCCTCGAACTCCATCGCCATCGAGCGCAACGAGAAGTTCGACGGCTTCGAGGACTCGACCTACGCCTCGGGCGAGTTCTTCGACAAGTACACGGATGCTCCGTGGGTGCCGGCCACGGCGCGCGTCGCCGAGCTGTTCGCCTCGTCGGAGATCGCCATCCCCACGCAGAGCGACTGGCTCGAGCTCAAGGCCTCCATCCAGGCCCACGGCATCTACAACCAGAACCTGCAGGCCGTGCCGCCCACCGGCTCGATCTCGTACATCAACAACTCGACCTCGTCGATCCACCCCGTGGCCTCGAAGATCGAGATCCGCAAGGAAGGCAAGATCGGCCGCGTCTACTACCCGGCTCCGTTCCTCACGAACGACAACCTGGAGTACTACGCCGACGCCTACGAGATCGGCGCCGAGAAGATCATCGACACCTACGCCGCGGCCACGCAGCACGTCGACCAGGGCCTCTCGCTCACGCTGTTCTTCAAGGACACCGCCACCACTCGCGACATCAACCGGGCGCAGATCTACGCCTGGCGCAAGGGGATCAAGACCATCTACTACATCCGTCTCCGCCAGCTCGCGCTGGAGGGCACGGAGGTCGATGGCTGCGTCTCGTGCATGCTGTGATCGCCCACCCTACAATCCGAAAGACACTCTCATGACCCCTCCTCCCTCCGAGCCGCTCAAGCTGCTGAACAAGGTGCAGGCGATCAACTGGAACCGCATCCAGGACGAGAAGGACGTCGAGGTGTGGAACCGCCTGGTCAACAACTTCTGGCTGCCCGAGAAGGTGCCGCTGTCGAACGACGTGCAGTCGTGGGCCACGCTCACGCCGGCCGAGCAGCAGCTCACCATGCGCGTGTTCACGGGTCTCACCCTGCTCGACACCATCCAGGGCACGGTGGGCGCGGTGTCGCTCATCCCCGATGCGATCACGCCGCACGAGGAGGCCGTCTACACGAACATCGCGTTCATGGAGTCGGTGCACGCCAAGTCGTACTCGTCGATCTTCTCGACCCTGTCGAACACGAAGGACATCGACGAGGCGTTCCGCTGGTCGACCGAGAACCCGAACCTGCAGAAGAAGGCGTCGATCGTCCTCGACTACTACCACGGCGACGACCCGCTCAAGAGGAAGGTCGCCTCGACGCTGCTCGAGTCGTTCCTCTTCTACTCGGGCTTCTACCTGCCGATGTACTGGTCGTCGCACGCCAAGCTCACCAACACGGCCGACCTCATCCGCTTGATCATCAAGGACGAGGCCGTGCACGGCTACTACATCGGGTACAAGTTCCAGCGTGGGCTCGAGCTCGTCGACCAGGCCAAGCGCGACGAGCTGAAGGACTACACCTTCTCGCTGCTCTACGACCTCTACGAGAACGAGACCCAGTACACGCAGGATCTCTACGACGAGGTCGGTCTCACCGAAGACGTCAAGAAGTTCCTGCACTACAACGCCAACAAGGCGCTCATGAACCTCGGCTACGAGCCGATGTTCCCGAAGCAGGTCACCGACGTGAACCCGGCCATCCTCTCGGCGCTCTCGCCGAACGCCGACGAGAACCACGACTTCTTCTCGGGGTCGGGCTCCTCCTACGTCATCGGCAAGGCCGTGAACACCGAAGACGAGGACTGGGACTTCTAGCCCCTCCTCCCCGCACCACGACGCCCCGTCCGCCTCTCCAGGTGGGCGGGGCGTCTGTCGTGAGCCGTCGCGGAGTGTTCAAGTGGGGGATGGGTGGTGGGGGGTGGGGCCCCCTAGGCTGGTGGTTCTGTCCGGCGAATGAGGAGTGCTGTGGGCGTCGTTAGAAAGTGGGTCTTCCCGATCCTCAGAATCGTCCTGATCCTCGTGATCGCCGTTGCGCTGGGCAAGCTGGCCTTCTTCCCCGACACCACGGAGGAGGCGGATCCGGCCGTGCCGACGGGTGAGATCGTGGAGCCCCGCACGACCGTGGGCCTCGGCAGCATCACCAACGACGTGATCGTGCAGGCCACCATCGCGGCCGACGCCGCGGTACCCGTGAAGGCCACCGCCGCCGGTGCGGTCGACGAGGTCTTCTACGCCCAGGGTTCGGCCGTGAACGCGGGCGACGTGATCTACGACGTGAAGGTCGAGATCGAGCGCGACCCCGCCGAGACCATCGACGCCGAGGGCAAGCCGCTGCCCGCGATCTTCCGCTACGTGGAGGTGACCGCCCCCACCTCCGGCACGCTGAGCTCGCTCGGTGTGATCCCGGGCCAGTCCGTCACGATCGGCGAGACCACGGGCCAGGTGGCCCCGCCCACGTTCTCGGTGACCGGCACGCTCGAGCCCGCCCAGCAGTACCGGCTCGTCAACCAGCCCACCGAGGCATCGATCGCCATCAGCGGAGGCCCGGCACCGTTCACGTGCACGGGGCTCAGGATCACCACCCCGCTACCGGGCAGCACCGGTGACGACGCCGGCGGCTCGGGAGGGGTGACCGGGGGAGGCGGCTCGGGCGGAGGCGCAGGCGGCGGGGCCGGATCCGGGACCACCGTGACCTGCCCCGTGCCGGACGGACAGGTGGTGTTCTCGGGGCTCACCGCCGAGATGACCATCGCGGGAGGCCAGGTCGACAACGTGCTCGTGGTGCCGATGACCGCCGTGCGCGGCGCCGCCCAGACCGGCACCGTCTGGGTGCCGACCGCCGACGGCGGCACCGAGGAGCGCGCGGTCGGGCTCGGCCTGAGCGACGGCACCGTGGTGGAGATCACCGGGGGTCTCGCCGAGGGCGAGGAGATCCTCGAGTTCGCTCCCGGCGCGCTCGCCGTGCCAGGGGGCGGCGAGCCCGGCATGGAGGGCTGCGTGAGCCTGCCCGACGGCAGCATGAGCTGCGCGGGCTGATGACGCTGCTCGAACTCCGCGAGGTCACCCGCACGGTGCTCCCGCCCGATCAGCCGGCGCTCACCATCCTGAACGGGGTGGATCTCGCGGTCGAACCGGGCGACCGGGTGTCGATCGTGGGGCGATCCGGATCCGGGAAGTCGACCCTGCTCAACCTCATGGGCCTGCTCGACCAGCCCACGAGCGGAGTGCTGACCTTCGACGACCGACCCGTCAAGTCGTACTCGAGCGCCGAGCGCGACCGGGTGCGCGGGGCGCGGATCGGCTTCATCTTCCAGCAGTTCAACCTGCTGCCCGGGCGCACCGCGCTCGAGAACGTGACCATGCCGCTGCTCTACGCCACCGGCCAGCAGTTCTGGAAGCGCAAGGCCATCGCCGCCTCGATGCTCGAGCAGGTGGGGCTCGGCCATCGTCTCACGAGCCTGCCGGACAGGCTCTCCGGCGGCGAGCAGCAGCGTGTGGCCATCGCGCGCTCGCTCGTGCGCGGGCCGAGCCTCATCCTCGCCGACGAGCCCACCGGCGCCCTCGACCTCGACACCGGGCAGACCGTCATGGAGCTCATCGACGAGGTGGCGACGGAGACGGGGGCGGCACTCGTGATCATCACGCACGATCCGGCCATCGCCACGCGGGCCAGGGACCACTACCGGCTCGACCGGGGTGTGCTGACGCGGTCGGATGCGGGCGTGGGGGCTCCGGCGGATGCGGATGCGGATGCGGGGGCTGCGGCATGAGGCGCGTGCTCACGGGCTTCGTGGGGGCCGTGCTCGAGGCGTGGCAGGAGCTGCGCATCCATCGCACCCGGGTGCTGCTCTCGCTCATCGGTGTGGCGGTGGCGGTGTGCTCGCTCACCACGGTCGTGGCGCTCGGCGGCATCGTGCAGCAGGCCAACGAGGAGCTCAGCGAGCGCTCGAGCGGGCGGCCCGCCACCCTGTACCTGACGGCGTACAGCGACGGCACGGGCGCGGGCGCGGCCTCGGGATCCGGCTCGGGCGAGATCGACGGCGAGCTCATGGACGCCACCTGGGCCGACACCCTCGAGCGCTACGACGTGACCTACGGCAGCCGACTGCTCTCGGGCACCCAGAACGTGGGGTTCGTCGATGGCATCGTGCCCGTGGGTGTGCAGGCGGTCGACCAGCCCTACGGGGAGATGCACCGCGTGCGCGTGAGCGAGGGCGCCTGGTTCACCGACGCCGACGAGACGCAGCTCGCACCGCGGGTGATCGTGAACGAGATCTTCTGGGAGCGCCTCGGATCGCCGGCGCTCGAGACGCATCCCACGGTCGAGCTCGGCGGCCAGGGGGCGCAGCCCAGCACGATCGCGGTCATCACGGGGGTGACCCCGGTGGCGAGCTACGAGACCGAGCCGTCGATGTTCATGCTCGTCGACCAGTTCGCGGCCGTGCAGGCGGCCGATCCCACGAACGGCGGATCGGCGGCGGGCGGTGCGGACGCCGGGTTCAACCCGTTCGGCGGGCAGACGCAGTACGAGATGTGGGTGCCGCCCGACATCGCCGAGACGCTCATGCCGCTGCTGCAGCGCGACTTCGCCGCCGCCCTCGGCGAGGGGGTGCAGGTCGATGTCTACCGGCAGGACTACGCGCAGTTCGGCGACGATCCGTTCCTCGTCACGAAGCTCGTGGTGGGTGGGATCGCGGTGCTCGTGCTGCTGCTCGGTGCTCTCGGGCTCGTGAACATCGCGCTCGTGACCGTGAAGCAGAGGGTGCGGGAGATCGGCATCAGGCGCAGCTTCGGGGCCACGGCGGGTCGGGTGTTCTTCGCGGTCATGATGGAGAGCGTCGTGGCGACGGTCGCCGCCGGTGTGGCGGGGGTCGTGGTGGCGGTGCTCGTGGTGCAGAGCCCGATGGTGCGGGATCTGGTGGGGCAGGGGATGATCACCGACTTCCCGCCGTTCCCCGTGGAGGCCGCTGTGCTCGGGCTCGTGGCGGCGACTGCCGTGGGGGCGCTCGCGGGGCTGCTGCCGGCGCTCGTGGCGGTGCGTGTGAAGGTGATTGACGCGATCCGGTACTGAGTGCTCGTGCGTGCGTTCTCGCTGGGGGCTCGGAGTCAGACCGGCGAGATCGGCGGGTTGCCGGTGAGCACCGCCACGATGTTCTGCACCACGAGCTCGCCCATCCGTTCGCGTGTGGCCACGCCAGCGCTGCCGATGTGGGGCACCGCCACCACGTTCGGCAGCTCGAGCAGGCCGCGGCTGATGGCGGGCTCCCACTCGAAGACGTCGAGGCCGGCCGCGCCGATCTCCCCGTGGCGGAGGGCCTCGATGAGGGCGAGCTCGTCGACGATCGGTCCGCGGGCGGTGTTGATGAGGATGGCCGAGGTCTTCATGGCGGCGAACTTCTCGGCGCCGATGAGGTGCCGCGTGTCGGGGGTGAGCGGGCAGTGCAGCGAGACGACGTCGCTCTCGGCGAGCAGCTCGTCGAGCTCGACGGGGCGGATGCCGAGGGCGTCGGCCTCCTCGCTCTCGGCGCGGGAGCCGGTGGCGACGATCCGCATGCCGAACGCGGCGGCGCGACGGGCCACCGCCATGCCGATGCGACCGAGACCCACGATCCCGAGCGTGGCACCCGCGCTCACGTCGAGACCCACGAAGAAGTCGGGCTGCCAGCGCCACTCGGCCCCGGTGCGCACGAAGCGGTCTGCCTCCACCACGCGGCGGGCCGTGGCGAGCAGCAGGGCGAAGGCGAGGTCGGCGGTGGCCTCGTCGAGCACGCCGGGGGTGTTGGTCACCACGATGCCGCGGGCCGTGGCGGCGGGCACGTCGATGTTGTCGTAGCCGACGCCGAGGTTGGCGACGAGACGCAGGGAGGGGCCCGCGGCGTCCATGACCTCGGCGTCGATGCGGTGGGTCACGAGGCTCGCGATGGCGGCGGCGCCTGGCACGGCGGCGAGCAGGGCGTCGCGGTCGGCGGTGCTCGTGGTGACGTCGACGGGGGAGCCCGCGAGGCGGGCGGCGGCGTTGGGGGGCAGCTCGAACGTGAGGTGGGCGCGGGGGCGGCGCGCGACGGCGGCGTCGTGCGGGGGCGTGCCCGCGTCGAGGGTGGTGGCGGTGCCGGTGGCGGTGGGATCGGCGGGGGTGCCGGGCGCGGGCTGTTCGGCGGGGGTGCTGCCCCTGGGGGGAACGGAGGGCGTCGTCGCATCGCTCATGACTCCACTCTGGCATCTCGGGTCGACGCCGTGGGGTGCGTGGCCTCGGATGCCTGGGCCCGGTTGACAGGGGGAGGGGCGGCGTGAGGGGATGAGCGGGTGTCTTCTCGTGTCGTGATCGCGCCGGATTCGTTCAAGGGCACCGCCACCGCGGTCGAGGCCGCGGAGTGGCTGGCCGAGGGGTGGTTGTCGGAACGGCCGCACGATGTGGTCGAGCGCATACCGATGGCGGATGGCGGTGAGGGCGCACTCGACGCTTTCGAGATCGCCCGCCCCGATGCGCAGCGCATGCCGGTCACCGTCACGGGGCCCGACGATCGCGTGATCTCGGCGACGTGGCTGTGGCTCCCGCCTGTCGCCGCTGCTGGTGCCGGCGTCGAGTCCGTCACCGTGGGCGGCGGTGCGGAGGCGGGCGCGGATGTCGGCGCCGGCGGGCGGCTCGGAGGGACCGCTGTCGTGGAGCTCGCGTGCACGAGCGGGATCACCCTGCTCGACCGGCTGCGGCCGCTCGAGGCGCACACCATCGGGTTCGGCCAGGCCATCCGTGCCGCCCTCGACGCAGGTGTCGATGCGGTCGTGCTCGCCATCGGCGGCAGCTCCTCCACGGATGGCGGCGCCGGGGCCCTCGAGGTGCTCGGCGCGAGCTTCACGGGAGACGACGGGCGCCACGTGGCACCGGGGAACGGGGGGCTCGCGTCGATCCGTCGCGCCGATCTCGCCGGGCTGCGGGATCTGCCACCCGAAGGCGTCACGGTGCTGAGCGACGTCGACAACCCGCTGCTCGGGCGGCGCGGGGCTGTGGGGGTCTTCGGGCTCCAGAAGGGGATCGGCGAGGCGCTCGAAGCTCAGGCCGAGGCCAATCTCGCGGTCTTCGCGCGAGTGCTCTCGGGGGCGGCGGGCATCGACCCCGAGACGCCGGGCGCGGGGGCTGCGGGCGGCACCGGATTCGGGCTGCTCGCGTGGGGCGCGCGGCTCACGCCGGGGGCCGCCGCCGTGGCGGAGCTGCTTCAGCTGCCGCAGCGGCTCGTGGGGGCCGATGTGGTGGTCACGGGGGAGGGGCGCTTCGACGACCAGTCCGAGTCGGGCAAGGTGCCCGGCGCCGTGCGCGACCTCGCTCGCGCGGCGGTGGGTGCGACGGCGCAAGCCGGGCCGCGGGTCGCTCTCGTGGCGGGGTCGATCAGCGGTCCGACGGAGTCGTTCGACGAGGCCGTGTCGCTCACGGAGCTCGCGGGATCCGCCGAGGCCGCCATGGCCGATCCGCGACCCCATCTCGTGGCCGCCGGTGCCGCACTGGCACGCGCCTTCACCCCCTGATCCTGTGGATCGGGTCGGGTTCTCCCCAGATCCCGATCGCGCCGCACCGAGGTGACCGAAGGGTGCCAGAGTGAGGGGATGACCGCTTCCAAGCGTGCCTGGCAGTCGCTCGTCGTCCTGCTCGCCGGCATGTGCATCGCCCTGCTCGACACCACGATCGTCAACGTGGCGCTCCCCTCCATCCGCACGAGCATCGACGCCAGCGAGGCCACCCTCAGCTGGATCATCTCGGGCTACGCCCTCGCCTTCGGGCTCGCGCTCATCCCGGCGGGGCGGGTGGGCGACCGCATCGGGCACAAGTGGGTGTTCTTCACCGGCGTGGGGCTGTTCACTCTCGCGAGCGTGGCCTGCGGGTTGTCGCAGAACGACTTCCAGCTCGTGGCGTCGCGGGTGGTGCAGGGGCTCGCGGGCGGCATCTTCGTGCCGGCCGTCACCGCGTACATCCAGCTGCTGTTCCCGGCGCAGATGCGGGGCAAGGCGTTCGCCATCATGGGGGCTGTCATCGGTGTCTCCACGGCGCTCGGGCCCATCATCGGCGGTCTCATCATCCAGGCGTTCGGGGCCGAGGAGGGGTGGCGGCTCGTCTTCGGCGTCAACCTCCCCATCGGCCTCGCCACCCTCGTGGCGGCCGCCATCCTCCTCCCGGGCCGCCGCGAAACCGCCGAGGTAGCAGCGGGCGCCGCCGCCCCCACTGCCGGCGCCCGCGGATCAGCCCCTTCCGGCGCATCCGCCGCTCCCGGTACTCCCACCACGCTCGGTGCGCCTGCGGGTCGCGGGGGCGGGGAGGCCGGCGGCTCGGTGAAGGGCGGGATCGACTGGGTCGGGCTCGTGCTCGTGTCCGGGGGGCTCATCGCGCTGCTGGTGCCGCTCATCCAGGGCGAAGACGAGGGCTGGCCGCTCTGGACCTACCTCACCCTCGCCGCCGGCGTGCTCCTGCTCGTGGCGTTCGGCGCCTGGGAGGTCGCGTACACCAAGCGGGGCAACCTGCCGCTCGTGCCGCCCAAGCTGTTCAGGCACCCGGCGTTCACGGGAGGAGTGGTGCTCGCCCTCGTCTACTTCGCGGCGTTCACGAGCATCTTCTTCACCATCTCGCTGCTGTGGCAGAGCGGTCTCGGCCACACCGCCCTCGAGGCGGGGGCGGTGTCGATCCCGTTCGCCATCGGTTCCATCCTCGGGTCGAGCCAGAGCAACCGGCTCTCCCAGCGCCTCGGACGCACCGTGCTCGTCATCGGCACCGCCGCGGTGGCGCTCGGTCTCGCGTGGGTGTGGCTCGTGCTGCTCTTCACCAACCCGGCCGACCTCACCAACTGGCTGCTGCTCGCGCCGCTGTTCATCGCCGGTGTCGGCAACGGTCTCTTCATCGCGCCGAACGCGCAGTTCATCGTGGCGACGGTCGACCGGGCAGACGCCGGGGCGGCCTCCGGTGTCATCAGCGCGATGCAGCGCATCGGCAGCGCCGTGGGCATCGCGGTCATCGGCAGCGTGTTTTTCGGAACGCTCGTGGTGGCCGGGTCGTCGGCGGATGCGGTGGCCACGGGCTTCGTGAACAGCTCGGCCGCGGCGATGGGCGTGAGCGTGGCGTTCGCGGTGGTCGCCTTCCTCCTCGTCTTCGCCCTCCCCCGCCGCACCGCAGCCCCGGGCGGCCACTGACGCTCGGGTAGCGTGGGGGCGTGAGCGAGAGCGCGGGACGACCGGACTTCGAGATCGCGCTCGAACCCGGGCCGGCCATCCGGGTGGCGCCCGCCACGATCGTCGCGGTGTGCGGCGGCAACGGCTCCGGGCTCGGCACCGTGCTCGCCACCGTGACCGACCGCGTCGGCCGGCAGCACAAGAACGATCCGGCGCGCGTGGCCGTGCTCTCCGCCCGCTCGGGGGTGGCCGGGGGGTTCGACCTCATCGAGAACGTGTTCCTCGGATCCGTGCCGATGCGCCGCCTCGGTCCCATCCCGATCGGCGTCGACAGCACGCGGATGCGCACCGAGGCCACACGCGTGCTCGGCGACCTGGGCGTGGCGCTGCCGCTCTCCACGAAGGGGGATCAGCTCGGGGAGCTCGACCGCCTGCGCGTCGAACTCGCCAGGGCACTGGTCGGAGGTGCCTCCCTCCTCGTGATCGACGAGCCGAGCGCCGTGCTCGACGACGCCGACAGCGAGACGTTCTTCGCGCTCCTCGCCACCCTTCGCGACCGAGGCACCGCGTTCGTGATCCTCACGCAGAAGCCGCGGCAGGCCCTCGACTACGCCGACGAGGTCGTCGTGCTGAACCGCCACCGCCTCGTGGCCCGCCACCCCCGCACGGAGTGGGCAGCAGGCACCGCCCCCACCCACGCCACCCTCCTCCACGAGCTGTTCGCCGCCCCGGGCAATCCCTCCCCACCCACTGCGGCCGACCCAGCTTTCCTCACCCCGCCCGCCCCCGCCTCCCTGCCGGTTCCCGCATCCGCGCCCGCCGTCCCGGCCGCCCCCACCCCACCCTCTCCGCCGGTTCCCGCATCCGCGCCCGCCGGGACGCTCGGGGCCGCGGGTGGGAGGCGTGGAGGGGTGCTGCTCGCGGTGCGGGGGTGGAGTGCTCGGGATGTGCTGCGGAGCGAGCGGCTCGTGGTGGACGACGCCTCGTTCGAGCTCGGGGAGGGGGAGCTGCTCGGGATCGCCGGGCTGCGGCGGTCGGGCGCGGAGGACCTGCTGCTGAGCGTCTACGGCCGATCCGCCGGCGTCGACGCCACCGGTGAGGTCAGCGTGCGCGGCGCCGTGGTGCAGACCGACACCATCGAGCACGCCATCGCCGCAGGGCTCTTCTTCGCCGGCACCTCGCAGCAGCGCTACCGCATGCACCTGCTCGGCGGACTCACGGTGCCGGTCTCGCAGACCCGGGTGCGCGGCCTCGCCTCCCTCGGTCTGCTGAGCGAAGCCACCGACGCCCCCGACGAGGGCGACCGCAGCGCCGGCGCCAAGCTCCTCGGCCGGGTGCGCTCCCTCAGCCGCGAGGGAGACCAGGGCGCGCGCGTGCTCGGACTCCTCGAAGCCTTCCCCGCCTCCGACCGTCAGGTGCTCTTCCTCATCGAGCCCTTCGACGGAGCCTCCGCCGCCGAGCGTGACGCCATCCTCACCGCTCTCGCCCCCGCCCTCGCGGGCGGCAAGGGCGCGGTGCTCGTCGCCTCCGACACCGAGCTCCTGCTGCAGAACTGCGACCGCGTGCTCACGATGGCCGAGGGCCGCATCACGGGCTCCCTCCCGAGCGGCGCCTCCCTCGCCGACGCCGCCCCCCTCCTCGCCCCCTCCTGAGCGCCCGCCCCGCAGGTGGGGAGGGCGGGAGGGCGGAGGCGATAGCGTGGGAGGGTGAGCGTGGGGGCGGGGGAGACGGCGGACGAGGCTGCGGGGCGCGGTGCGCGGCGCGGGACGGACGACGCTGCTGGGCGCGGTGCGGACGGCTCGGCCGGGCGCTCGGCGCGGTGGGGGCTCGTGGACGTGGTGGCGGGGGTGCTGCTGTTCGTGCTGCTGTCGGCGCTCGTGCAGGCGCTCGTGCGGCTGCCGCAGCTCGCCGATCAGCCGCAGGTGCGGTGGGCGCTCGAGCAGGTGGTCGCGGGATGGCTGCCGCTCGTGGTCGTGGTGCTCGTGGCGTGCTTCTGGCGCGGCCGGCGCAGTCTGGCGGCCGACTTCGGGCTGCGCTTCTCCCTCATCGACCTCGCCATCGGCCTGCTCGCCGGCCTCGTGCTGCGCGCCGCCGCCGTGGGCATCGCCGAGCTCGCCCGCCTCGCGAGCGGCACTCCGAGCACCCCCTACGACGGCGGCGTCGGACCCGATCCGTTCTGGTTCGTGCTCACCGCCATCGTCGCGGCCTCGATCGTGACGCCCGTGGTGGAGGAGCTCTACTTCCGCGGCCTCGTGCTGCGCTCGATCGAGAACGCGGTGGGCGGGCGCTCGGGATTCGCCGCAGCCGTGGCCGTGGTGGGGTCGTCGCTGCTGTTCGTGCTGTTCCACCTCGACGGTGCACCCGAGACCGCCGCCGCCGTCTCCCGACTCGTGACGCTCTTCGTGGTCGGTCTCGTGCTCGGCAGCCTCGCCGTGCTCACCCGGCGCCTCGGCCCCTCCATCCTCACCCACATGGTCTTCAACCTCTCGGTGGCCGTCATCGACATCGCCTCGAGCGCAGCAGGCCCCACCACCCCGACGCTGAGCTGATCACGCGGGGTACCATCTCCAGATGCCGTCAACGCCGACCCCCACCCCCTACAAGGTCGCCCGCCGCTGGCCGGTCGTCTCCGCAGCGGTGGCCCTGCTCGTGGTGGGCCTGCTCACACTCGTGCTCGTGCTCAGAGGCCAGACCGCCCTGCCCTTCGAGATCGACTCCGAGTGGATGGACGAGGTGCTCGAGAACCGCAACGCGTTCTGGGAGGCGCCCTCGCTCCTCATGAACTACCTCGGCGGCGGCGCCATAGCGGTCTTCGTGGTCCCGCTCCTCGTGATCGCCCTGCTGCTCGTGTTCCGCCGGCCGTGGTCGGCGCTCTTCTACGTGCTCGCCACCATTCTGAGCGCCGCACTCGTGCAGATCCTCAAGTCGGTCGTGGGGCGGCCGAGGCCCGAGGACATGCTCGTGGTCTCCGACTTCGGATCCTTCCCCTCCGGCCACGCCGCGAACGCCGCCACCCTCGCGGTGGCGCTCGGCATCGTGTTCGCGCGGGTGTGGGTCTGGGTCGTCGGATCCGCCTACACCGTGCTCATGATGGCGAGCCGCACCTACCTCGGTGCGCACTGGCTGAGCGACACCGTCGGCGGGCTGCTGCTCGGCGCCGGCGTGGCCGTGCTGATGTGGGCCCCGTTCGCGGCCCGGCTGCACCGGGAACGCCAGGCTCCGCACACCCCGATCTGGAAGAAGCTGCCCGCCAGCCGGTAACGTCGACCCATGAGCGCGCTCCCTGTCACCGTCGAAGCCATCGAGCTGCACCGCATCGGCATGCCGCTCGTGCGCCCCTTCGAGACGAGCTTCGGTCGCCAGACCGCTCGTGAGGTGCTGCTGGTGCGCGTGCGCACGGCGGAGGGCGACGGCTGGGGCGAGTGCGTGGCGATGGCCGATCCGTTCTACTCGAACGAGTACATCGACGGCGCCGAGGCCGTCATCCGCTCCTACCTCGCCCCCGCCCTGCTCGCGGCCCGCACCATGAGGGCCGACGACGTGGCGGGCCTGCTGCGCTTCGTGGTGGGGCATCGGATGGCGAAGGCCGCCCTCGAGACCGCGGTGCTCGACGCCGAGACGCGTGCGGCGGGCATGAGCTTCGGCGAGTACTTCGGCGCCGTGCGACCGGAGGTGGACTGCGGCGTGTCGGTGGGGATCGCCCCCTCGATCGACGAGCTGCTCGCCGAGGTCTCCGAGTACGTGCAGGCCGGGTACCGGCGCATCAAGCTCAAGATCAAGCCCGGCTGGGATCTCGAGCCCGTCGCCGCCGTGTGCGAGCTGCTCGGCCCGGAAGCGCTCCTGCAGGTCGATGCCAACACGGCGTACACGACCGCCGACATCGACCACCTGCGCGAGCTCGATGCGTTCCGTCTGCTGCTCATCGAGCAACCGTTCGTGGAGGAGGACATCCGGGCGCACGTGCTGCTGGCCCGCGCCATCGACACCCCGGTGTGCCTCGACGAGTCGATCACGGGCGTGGAGGTCGCCATCGACGCGATCGAGCGCGATGCGACCTCGATCGTGAACGTCAAGCCGGGCCGGGTGGGCGGCTACCTCGAGGCGATCCGCATCCACGACGCCTGCCTCGAGCGCGACGTGCCCGTGTGGTGCGGCGGCATGCTCGAGACCGGGGTGGGGCGCGCGGCGAACGTGGCGCTCGCCGCGCTGCCCGGCTTCACGCTGCCCGGCGACACCTCGGCGTCGGATCGCTACTTCGCCGAGGATCTCACCGAGTCGTTCGTGCTCGTCGACGGCCGCCTCGCGGTGCCGACGGGCCCGGGCTCCGGCGTGACCGTGCGCGAGGAGCTGCTCACCGACTGGGCGCTGCGGGCGCCCGTCGAGCTCGCCGTGTCGTGACCGACCTCATCCGGCCGTACCGCCCCGACGACCTCGAGGCGGTGCAGCGCATCTGCGTGCAGACAGGCGACGCCGGGCGGGATGCGACAGGGCAGCATGACGATCCGCGCGAGCTGACCGACCGCTGGGCCACGCCGTACCTCAATCTCGAGCCCACGCACGCCGTGGTCGCCGAGCGCGACGGCGCGGTTGTGGGCTACGTGCTCGGCACGGCCGACACCCGTCGCTTCGCCGCGCGCTTCGAGGCCGGCGAGTGGATCGGGCCAGCGGGAAGCGCCCTCGATCACACGGAGCGATCCGACCACGCGCGACATATGCTCATCCCGGAATGCGACGCGTTCCCGGCCCACCTGCACATCGACATCCTCGAGCAGGGGCGCGGCGGAGGCCTCGGCAGGCGCCTCGTGCAGCACTTCGTCGACACCCTCCCGGCTCACACGGGAGTGCACGTGGTGGTCGACCCCGGCAACCCCGGTGCGCTGTCGTTCTACCCCCGGGTGGGCTTCGAGCGCGTGCGCACCGGCCCCGACGGGGTCGTGTTCGCGCTCAGCCCCGAGCGGCCGACTGCTCCGACGACGGAGCTCCCAGCACGAGGATCTCCGGCGACAGGAGCGCGATGAGGATGAGCGCGAGCAGCGCGATGATCCCCACGATCGTGAGGCGCCCCGCCCACGGCCAGCGCTCGAACCAGAACAGCAGCTCGGGCACGTCCCGCCGGAGCTGAGCGGTGGTGACGGGGTCGGGCGACCGGCGCACGGGCACGCCGAACGTGGAGGCGACGGTCTCGATGGCCTCGTTGGTCCAGTACTCGCCGCGCAGGCGCACCAGGAGCTCGCCCGCCGAGTCGACGAGGAACAGCTGGCGGTCGGTCTCGGCGGTCACCCCGCGGTAGACGTCGAGCACCACGGCGGCCGCGATCCGCTTGGCCGGAACACGCGTCTCGCGTCGGAAGAACCCGCGCTCGACGACACCGTCGTCGGTCAGACGGATGCTGACCCTGCGCAGCAGCGCGGCGCCCACGAGGTAGAGCGCGGTCACGAACGCGAACGCGACGACGACCCTCAGCCACGTGCCGCGGGGGATGGCGAACCACAGCATGGCCGTGAACACGGGCAGGATGAGGGCGGCGGCGGCCAGGCGCACCTGCCGGATGATCTGCACGCGCGGCCGCATCACGACGCCCGCCCGGCTGTTCCCCGCATCCACGTGTCGAGGATACGGGCGGCATCCGGCCCGCCGGGGGCGGTCGAGTGGGGGACATCGCGGCACCCATGCCCAGCCAGCGCTCAGCTACCCCTCTACTCCCCTCGAACCGAGGTCCAAAGTCCCTTCTCACGGTGCCCCACGCTTCCTAGGCTGGCCCCATGACAGAACCCCGCACTGTCCCCCTCTCCTCCGTCGACCTGTGGTGGCGTGCCGCCAACTACCTCTCCGTGGGGCAGATCTACCTGCTCGACGATCCGCTGCTCGAGCGGCCCCTCACCCGCGACGACATCAAACCGCGGCTGCTCGGCCACTGGGGCACCACCCCCGCCCTCAACTTCATCTGGGCGCACCTCAACAAGCTGATCGTCGAGCGCTCCGCCGACGTGGTCTACATCGCCGGCCCCGGCCACGGCGGCCCAGGAGTGGTGGCGAGCGCCTGGCTCGACGGCACCTACTCCGAGCTCTTCCCCCGCATCACGCGCGACGGCGAGGGCATGCAGCGGCTGTTCCGCCAGTTCTCGTTCCCGGGCGGCATCCCGTCGCACGCGGCGCCGGAGACCCCCGGCTCCATCAACGAGGGCGGTGAGCTCGGCTACTCGCTCGTGCACGCCTACGGCGCCGTGCTCGACAACCCCGAGCTCGTGACGGCGTGCGTGGTGGGAGACGGCGAGGCCGAGACGGCCACGCTCGCCGCCAGCTGGCACCTCAACAAGTTCCTCAACCCGGCCACCGACGGCGCCGTGCTGCCGATCATCAACCTCAACGGCTACAAGATCGCGAACCCCACGCTGCTCGCGCGCATCCCCGAGAGCGAGCTGATCGCGCTCTTCACGGGCTACGGCTACGCCCCGCGGATCGTGAGCGGCGGCTTCGACGGCGAGGATGCGGCGGCCGTGCACGAGCGGTTCGCCGAGGCGCTCGCGGCATGCTTCGACGACATCACCGCCATCCAGTCCGCCGCCCGCGCGGAGGGTTCCGACGACGCCCGCCCGGCCTGGCCCATGATCATCCTCAAGACCCCCAAGGGCTGGACGGGCCCCAAGGAGGTCGACGGCCTGCCTGTCGAGAACACCTGGCGCTCGCACCAGGTGCCGCTCTCGGGTGTGCGCGACAACCCGGAGCACCTCGCGCTGCTCGAGGAGTGGCTGCGGAGCTACCGCCCCGAGGAGCTCTTCGACGCCGACGGCCGCCCGGTCGATCTGCTCGACGCAGTGCACCCCGAGGGCACGCTGCGCATGAGCGACAACCCGCACGCCAACGGCGGACTGCTGCGCCAGGACCTCGACCTGCCGCCCCTCGACCCCCGCGCGGTGCGGATCGGCGAGCGCCGCGGAGCCGAGGAGGTCGAGCCCACGCGGGTGCTCGGCCGGTGGCTGCGCGACGTGATGGCGGCCAACCCGCTCGACTTCCGCCTGTTCGGGCCCGACGAGGTCGAGTCGAACCGCCTCGGCGACGTCTACGAGGTCACCGGCAAGCAGTGGCAGGGCGAGGTGCTCCCCACCGATCTGCATCTCGGTCACGAGGGCAGGGTCATCGAGGTGCTGAGCGAGAACCTGCTGCACGGTCTGCTCGAGGGCTACCTGCTCACCGGGCGGCACGGTCTGTTCACCTCCTACGAGGCGTTCATCCACGTGGTCGACTCGATGTTCAACCAGCACGCCAAGTGGCTCGAGTCCGCGGCGCACGTGGAGTGGCGTCGGCCCATCTCGTCGTTCACCTACCTGCTCTCGTCGCACGTCTGGCGGCAGGACCACAACGGCTTCTCGCACCAGGATCCCGGCTTCCTCGACCACGTCGTCAACAAGCAGGCGAGCATCGTGCGGGTGTACCTGCCGCCGGACGCGAACTCGCTGCTGGTCACCGCTGAGCACTGCTTCGCCACGCGGGACCTGGTGAACGTGATCGTGGCGGGCAAGCATCCCACCGGCGCTCTGCTGAGCCTCGAGGAGGCGCGCACCCACGGTGCCCGCGGCGCGAGCGTGTGGGAGTGGGCGGGCACCGAGCGCGAGGGCGAGGAGCCCGAGGTCGTCGTGGCGTCGGCGGGCGACGTGCCCACGGTCGAGGCCATCGCCGCGGTGCAGATCCTGCGCGCGGAGATCCCGGATCTCGCGGTGCGCTTCGTGAACGTCGTCGACCTGATGCGCCTGCAGGAGAGCACCGAGCATCCGCACGGCCTCGACGCCGCCTCGTTCGACGCGCTCTTCACGGTGGACAAGCCCGTGGTCTTCGCCTTCCACGGCTACCCGTCGCTCGTGCATCGCCTCACCTACCGGCGGGCCAACCACGCGAACATCCACGTGCGGGGCTTCCAGGAGAAGGGCACCACCACCACGCCCTTCGACATGCTCATGCTCAACGACCTCGACCGGTTCCGGCTGGTCATGGACGTCATCCGCCGCGTGCCCCGGCTCACCACCGCCTACGCGGGCCTCTCGCAGCGGATGGACGACGAGCGCGCCGCCCACCGCGCCTACACGCGCGAGCACGGCGAGGACATGCCCGACGTCGTGGGCTTCCCCGTTCTGCCCGCGGGGCGGCCGGAATCCGGTGCACGAACTACGATCGAGGGATGAGCAACCAGAACCTCCTCGGTGTGCCCGAGACCCAGCTGCCCGACGAGCCCGAGGTGCGCGAGGCGCTCGACCGCGCGATCGGCTTCGATGTCGACGAGGTGCTCGAGCAGACCGTCACCGCGCACCCGACCTCCTCGCTCGCCTGGGCGACCCTGGCCGACCGCGCGTGGTCGCGGCGCGAGCCCGTGCAGTCCTACGCCTACGCGCGGGTGGGCTACCACCGCGGGCTCGACGCGCTGCGCAAGGCCGGCTGGAAGGGGCACGGCCCCGTGCCGTGGTCGTGCAGCGGCAACCGGGGTGTGCTGCTCGCGCTCTACACGCTGCGTCGTGCCGCGGAGGGCATCGGCGAGACCGACGAGGTCGTGCGCCTGACCGAGTTCCTCGAGGGCGCCGACCCCGCCGCGGTGGCCGCGATCGAGGCCGGCGAGCGCTAGGCGTCGTGTAAGCTCTCCCTCGGAAGTGTGTCCGAGCGGCCTAAGGAGCACGCTTGGAAAGCGTGTAGCGTGCAAGCGCTCGCAGGTTCGAATCCTGTCACTTCCGCTCACGAAGAAGGCCCTCGATCCGCGGATCGGGGGCCTTCTCGCTTGTCTGCGTGAGCTGCGGGTGGGGTGAGCTGCGGGTGGGGTGAGCTGCGGCTACAGCTGGCCGAGTGCCTCGGCGATGGGCGTGCTGCCCGAGATGGCCTCGAACTGCTCGTGCACGGCGCCGCCCGAGACGAGCAGCTCTGCGAGGATCGCGGCCACGTCGGCGCGGGGGATCTCGCCGCGGCCCGTCGAGCGGGCGAGGGTGACGGTTCCGATCGCGTCGTCGTCGGTGAGGGCACCTGGGCGCACGATCGTCCAGTCGAGGCTCGTCTCGCGGAGCGCGGCATCCGCTTCGCTCTTGGCGCGCAGGTAGACCTGGAAGATCTCCTCGCTCTCGGGGTCGAAGTCGTCGGCCGACATGGCGGAGACCATGACGTAGCGGGTGACCCCGGCGCGGAACGCGGCGTCGGCGAGCAGCACGGCTCCGTCGCGGTCGACGGTGAGCTTGCGCTCCGCGGTCGAGTCGGGGCCGGCGCCGGCGGCGAAGACCACCGCGTCGATCTCGCGGCTCGAGAGCTCGGCGGCCAGCTGCTCGGGGTCGGACTGCTCGAGGTCGAGCACGAGCGCCTGCCCTCCCGCCTCGGCGATGTCGGCCCCGTGGGCGGCGTTGCGGGTGATGCCCCACACCTCGTGCCCGGAGTCGCGTAGGAGAGTGGTGGTCAGGAGTGCGATTTTTCCGTGCCCGCCGGCGATGGCTACCTTCATGCCTCCAGTCAACGCCCCGCACGAGCGGGCCGCCAGGATGTCACCGCGAGCGTTCAGCACGCCGCCCGGCTTGCTACACTGTTCCTCGGCTCCCCGTGTGGCGCCATCCAGGCCAACTCCCCCAGGGCGGAAACGCAGCAAGGGTAACCGGGCTCTGGCGGGTGCGCGGGGAGTCCTCATTCGTTAACCGGGGGTCGGTCGACGAGGGCGCGGAGGGGTCTCGCATCCGTGGCGCCGCGACACGAGGGGGACTCGATGAAGACACTCGACCGCGCTGCGCTCGCCGCACTGGCACTCGCCGCACTGCTCACGGCGTCCGGATGCGCGGGCTCGACGCCCGAGCCCACCGCGACGGTCACCGTCACGGCAGAGGCGCCCACTCCGAGCCCATCGGCGTCGCCCACGAGCGAGCCCGATCCGGAGCCGGACCCGGCCGCCTACTCCGCCGACGACCCGAGCACCTGGGTCATCGACTACGCCGGCATCGGGCCGCTCGTGGTGGGGTCGACCCTCGCCGAGGTGCAGGAGTCGCTGCAGATCGAGCCCGAGACCTGCCGCGCCGGCGTCGACACCTACGTGTTCGGCGCGCTCGGCTTCACCGCCGTGAGCGGCATCGACGAGAGCGATCCCGCCGCGCCCATCGCCGTGGTGCGCATGCTCACCACCGGCGAGGGCGACCCGACGGAGGCCCAGCCGCTCACCGAGGCGGGCATCGGGATCGGCGACACCGTGGCCGACCTGCAGTCCGCCTACCAGGAGCTGACGGCCGAGCAGGGCATGGGCGGATCGACCTACTACCAGCTCGCGGCGGACGGGCGCACGATCAACTTCGAGGACCTGGGAACGGGCGTGATCCAGATCATCTCGGTGTCCGACTCGGTGGGCGTGGCGAGCGAGTACTGCGGAGCCTGAGTCGGGCTCGGGCTGCTCGAGCCGCTCGGCCCGCTCTCAGGGCGGGTCGCATCCGACGGCTCTAGAATCGGGGTCGGAGAGGATCCTGTGCCATCAGTTGAGAACGTCCCCGCTTCCGGCCCCGGCGTGAAGAGCATCTACATCACCTCCGCCGAGGGTCATTCCGGCAAATCCACGATCGCCCTCGGTGTGCTCGAGATGCTGCGCCGCTCGGTGCAGCGAGTGGCCGTGTTCCGGCCCATCGCGCGCTCCGTGGCCGATCGCGACTACGTGCTCGAGATGCTGCTCGAGCACGACAGCAGCGATCTCGGCTACGAGAGCGCCATCGGCGCCACCTACGACGACGTGCACGCCGACCCCGAGGCGGCGCTCTCGCGCATCGTGGAGCGCTACAAGGCGGTCGAGCGCGACCACGACGCGGTCGTGATCCTCGGCTCGGACTACACCGACGTGGGCAGCCCCAGCGAGCTGAGCTTCAACGCCCGCATCGCCGCCAACCTCGGGGCGCCCGTGCTGCTCGTGCTCGGCGGTCGCAAGGGGCAGGGCTCCGAGGAGCTGCTCGGCCGCTCCGAGGCCCGCACGGCCGACGACATGCGGCAGATCACCGAGCTCGCCCTCGTGGAGCTGCGGAACGCGCACGCCACGCTCGTGGGCATCGTGTCGAACCGGTCGGATCCCGAGCACCTCGAGAAGATCCGGGATGCCATCTCGCTCGCCGCGCGCGACGCCGTGGAGGAGCTCGTGCAGGCGGCCGCCGCGGCGCCCGCGGGCGCTGCTGCCGGCGCTGCCGGCGCTTCCGGTGAGCCCGCTCCCATCACCGCGTCGATCCCCGTGCAGCCCCGCCGCATCCCCGTCTGGGCGATCCCGGAGGACAGGGTGCTCGTGGCGCCGAGCGTCTCGAGCATCGTGGAGTCGATCGACGGCACCCTCGTGCTCGGCGACGAGCGGCTGCTCGCCCGCGAGGCGCTCGGCGTCGTCGTGGCCGCCATGTCGATGCGCAATGTGCTGCCGCGCCTCACCGAGGGTGCCGTGGTGGTGGTGCCCGGCGACAGGGCCGAGCTGCTGCTCGCCGTGCTCATGGCCAACGCCTCCGGCACGTTCCCCTCGCTCGCGGCCATCATCCTGAACGGCGGATTCGAGGTGCCTGCGCCCGTGATGCGGCTCATCGAGGGCCTCGATCCGAAGATCCCCATCATCTCGACCGAGCTCGGCACCTACGAGACGGCGGTGCGCATCACCTCCACCCGGGGGCGGCTCGCCGCCGACTCGCAGGTCAAGTTCGACAGCGCGCTCGCGCTCTTCGAGCAGTACGTCGACGGTCCGCAGCTGCTGCGGCTGCTCGACGTGAGCAAGGCCGACGTGGTGACACCCCTCATGTTCGAGTACGGGCTGCTCGAGCGGGCGCGCCTCGCCGACCGGCACATCGTGCTGCCCGAGGGAGGCGACGATCGCATCCTGCGTGCCGCCAACACCGTGCTCAAGCGCGGGGTCGCCCGCCTCACCATCCTCGGCGAGGAGGAGCAGGTGCGCGCCCGTGCGGCCGAGCTCGGGCTCGACCTCGAGGGGGCCGCGGTCGTCTCGACGTTCGATCCCGAGCTGCGGCAGCGTTTCGCGGAGGAGTACCAGCGGTTGCGCGCCCACAAGGGCACGACCTTCGACATGGCCTTCGACACCGTCACCGACGTCTCGTACTTCGGCACGATGATGGTGCAGCTCGGCCTCGCCGACGGCATGGTCTCGGGGGCGGCGCACACGACGGCGCACACCATCCGGCCTGCCTTCGAGATCATCAAGACGCGGCCGGACGTCTCTGTGGTGTCGAGCGTGTTCCTCATGGCGCTCGCCGACCGCGTGCTCGTCTACGGGGACTGCGCCGTGGTGCCCGACCCCACGAGTGAGCAGCTGGCCGACATCGCGGTGTCGTCGTCCGAGACGGCCTCGCAGTTCGGCATCGACCCGCGGGTGGCGATGCTGTCGTACTCCACGGGATCGTCCGGATCGGGTGCCGACGTCGAGAAGGTGCGTGCCGCCACCGAGCTCGTGCGCGCCGCGCGGCCGTCGCTGCTCGTGGAGGGCCCCATCCAGTACGACGCGGCCACGGATGCCGTGGTGGGCGCCGCCAAGATGCCCGGGTCGAAGGTGGCGGGGCGCGCGACGGTGTTCATCTTCCCCGACCTCAACACGGGCAACAACACCTACAAGGCCGTGCAGCGGTCGGCGGGGGCCGTGGCCATCGGGCCCGTGCTGCAGGGTCTCAACAAGCCCATCAACGACCTGTCCCGAGGAGCGCTCGTGCCCGACATCGTCAACACCATCGCCATCACGGCCATCCAGGCGGCGACCTCGTGAGCGCGATCCTGGTCGTCAACAGCGGATCGTCGTCGTTCAAGTACCAGCTCATCGAGATGGAGACCGAGGAGGTGCTGGCCTCCGGGCTCGTCGAGCGCATCGGCGAGGAGGTCGGGCACACCAAGCACACGACGCCGGGCGGCACGTGGGAGTCCGACGATCCGATCGCCGACCACACCGCGGGCTTCGCCGCGATGCTCGGGGCATTCGACGAGCACGGTCCGTCGCTCGACGAGCATCCGCTCGCCGCCGTGGGGCACCGCGTGGTCCACGGTGGAAAGCGGTTCCACGAGGCCACGGTCGTCACCGACCTCGTGAAGATCAACATCGAGGACCTGAGCGAGCTCGCGCCGCTGCACAACCCTGCGAATCTCGCGGGCATCGACGCGGCGCAGAAGGCCTTCCCGTCGGTGGCGCAGGTCGCGGTGTTCGACACGGCGTTCCACCAGACGCTCGCGCCGGCGGCGTACACCTACGCCATCGACGCCACGCTGGCCGAGCGCCAGCGCATCCGGCGGTACGGGTTCCACGGCACCTCGCACAAGTTCGTGGCGGGGGCGGCGGCTTCGTTCCTCGAGCGCGATGTCGAGGAGCTCAAGCTCATCGTGCTGCACCTCGGCAACGGCGCTTCGGTGTGCGCCATCGACGGCGGCCGCTCGGTCGAGACGTCCATGGGCATGACGCCGCTCGAGGGGCTCGTGATGGGCACGCGATCCGGTGACCTCGATCCGGCCGTGCTGTTCCACCTCCACCGCAAGACCGGCATGGGCTTCGCCGAGCTCGACGAGCTGCTCAACCGCAGGTCGGGGCTGCTCGGGCTCTCGGGCAAGGGCGACATGCGCGACGTGCAGAAGGCGGCGGCCGCGGGGGATGCTTCGGCGCAGCTGGCGCTCGAGGTGTATCTGCACCGCATCCGGGGCTATGTGGGGTCGTACTACGCGCAGCTCGGGCACCTCGACGCGATCGTGTTCACGGCCGGGGTGGGGGAGAACAACCCGCTCGTGCGCGCCGGGTCGCTATCGGGGCTCGACGAGCTCGGCATCTCGGTCGATCCGGCGCTGAATGAGGCGGCCGGTTCGGATGCGCGGGTCATCTCGTCGGCGTCGTCGCGCGTGAAGGTGCTCGTGGTGCCCACGAACGAGGAGCTCGAGATCGCGCGGCAGTCGCTCGCGGCGGTCTCGGCCCGGTAAGTGCAGATCTGAGGGGGAGCGACGCCGTATACGGGGTCGCTCCTTCGCATTTCTATAGTTACTCGGCGCCTGCGTCAGTCACGCGTGCCTACGGCGCGGGCCACGGCCTCCGCCATGCTGCGGCGCTGCACCTCCACCGTGTAGGTCTCCGCGTCGGCCGCCGCCAGCGCGCCCAGGCCCTCCGAGAGCGAGACCAGTCCCAGCGCCTCCGCGCGCGCCCTCTCCTCCGGCCACTCCGGGCGGCACCCGCGCACGAGCCGGGTGATCCGCTCCACGAAGCGGCGGTTCTGGGTGCGGTGGCGCTCGGCGAGCGTCGCGTCGGCGAGCGAGGCCGCGAGGAAGCTGATCCACACTCGCGCCGCGTCCACACCCTGCGCATCCAGGGCCAGCGAGTTCCACAGCACCGCGAGCAGGGCGCCTTCCGGCCCTCCGCCGGCGGCGCTGCCCGCTGCGCTGCCGGCTGCGCTGTCGGCCCTGGCGCCCGCTTGCTCGGCCGCATCCGCCGTGGCCGCCGTGCGCGCGTGCAGGAGGTCGCGGGCGTGCAGCAGGAGGGCCTGCTTGGTGGGGAACGCGTGCATCACGAGCCCGGTGGTGCACCCCGCCCGCTCGGCCACCGCCCGGATGGTGAGCCCCGGCAGACCCCTCTCGGTGAGCACCGACCAGGTGGCCTCGGAGAGCCTCTGCTGCTGGTCGTCGAGGTCGCGGCGGCGGGCCATGGGTTCTCCATCCGGTGGGCTTGCCCTCATACCGTAACAAGCGTTACGGTGAATCGCTGCACGAAACGAGGACACATGCCCGGTTCCACCCCGATCTCCATCGCCCGCGAGCCGTTCGACTCCGTCGACGCCGCGGCGCTCCGTCAGGCCCAGCGCGACGAGCTCGACGCGCGCTACGGCAGCGACGACCACGAGCCGGGCGAGAAGCCGACGGCCGAGAGTGTGCCCGTCTTCCTCGTGGCGCGCGACGCCGGTGGGGCAGCGATCGGCTGCGGCGGCCTGCGACCCCTCGTGGGCGGCGGCGCCGAGGTGAAGCGGATGTTCGTGGCGCGGCCGTTCCGCGGATCGGGTGTCGCCACTGCGCTGCTGAGGGCGCTCGAGCAGGAGGCGAGGGGCATGGGTCTCGATCGGCTCGTGCTCGAGACCGGGATCGAGCAGCCCGATGCCATGCGGTTCTACGAGCGGGAGGGGTACTCGTCGATCCCGGCGTTCGGGCCGTACGTGGGGTCGGCGAACTCGGTCTGCTACGCGCGGGAGCTGTGAGTCGGGTCTTCGACCACTGATGTGTACGCCGTCCACATCAGTGGTCTAGGCTCGCGGCATGAGCGACTTCCCGCAGCCCCTCGACCATTCCTTCAGCGCGCCGATCGGCGTCGACGTGAAGGGGGATGTGTGGTCGTGCGTCGAGATGCCGGGGTCGGCGGAGTTCTTCGGCACGGGGCGCTCGGTGAAGGTGGTGGGCACGATCGATTCCGAGCCCATCGCCTCCGCGTTCATGCCCACGGGGACGGGCGGGCACATGCTCTCCGTGAGCGCCAAGCTGCGCAAGAAGCTCGGCAAGGAGGTGGGCGACACCGTCACGGTGCGGCTCACCAAGCGCCTCAGCTGAGCGCGGGCGCGTGCGCCGCCGCGCAGCGACGGCCCCCGCGCCCACCCGCGCCGGGCGGGGACCGGCGCGGAGCCGGGACCATCGCGAAGCGACGGCCCCGGCCAACCAGCACTGTCGGTGGCCGCGGGTAGTCTTAGCGGGTGGTTACCGCCCTGTATCGCCGCTACCGGCCAGAGACCTTCGCCGAGATGATCGGCCAGTCCCAGGTGACCGATCCGCTCATGACGGCGCTGCGCACCAACCGGGTCAACCACGCCTATCTCTTCAGTGGGCCGCGAGGGTGCGGCAAGACCACGTCTGCCCGCATCCTGGCCCGCTGCCTCAACTGCGCGGAGGGCCCTACAGACACGCCATGCGGTGTCTGCCCGAGCTGCGTCGAGCTGGGGCGCGACGGCCCGGGTTCGCTCGACGTGGTCGAGATCGACGCGGCGAGCCACAACGGTGTCGATGACGCGCGCGACTTGCGTGAGCGCGCCGTGTTCGCGCCGGCGCGCGACCGGTTCAAGATCTTCATCCTCGACGAGGCGCACATGGTCACGCCGCAGGGCTTCAACGCGCTGCTCAAGATCGTGGAGGAGCCGCCGGAGCACATCAAGTTCATCTTCGCCACCACGGAGCCCGACAAGGTGATCGGCACCATCCGGTCGCGCACCCACCACTACCCGTTCCGGCTCATCCCGCCCGCGCAGCTGCTCGAGTACGTGCAGTCGCTGTGCGACTCCGAGGGCGTCGAGGTCGCGCCCGGTGTGCTGCCGCTCGTGGTGCGGGCCGGTGGCGGATCGGCGCGAGACACGCTCTCGCTGCTCGACCAGCTCATCGCCGGTTCTGAGAGCAACCGGGTGGAGTACGAGCGGGCCGTCGCACTGCTCGGGTACACGCACGGCGCCCTGCTCTCCGAGGCCATCGACGCGCTCGGCGCGCACGACGGGGCGGCGGCGTTCGATGCGGTCGACCGCGTCATCCAGACGGGGCAGGATCCGCGGCGCTTCGTGGAGGATCTGCTCGAGCGCTTGCGCGACATCATCGTGGTGGCGGCCACGCGGGAGCAGGCGTCATCGGTGCTCCGCGGGGTGCCTGCCGATGAGATCGAGGTCATGCGCCGCCAGGCCGCGCTCTTCGGTCATGCGGAGCTGTCGCGGGTGGCCGACATCGTGAACTCGGCGCTCTCCGAGATGACGGGCGCCACGTCGCCGCGGCTGCACCTGGAGCTCATGGTGGCGCGCGCGCTCGTGCCCGCCGCCGACGACACGCAGCGCGGCGCCCTAGCGCGCGTCGAGCGCCTCGAACGCCGCATCGGAGTCGACGACGGCCGCCCCTCCGCCCCCGCTCCCGCCCCGGCGGCGGCCCCGGCGCCTGCCCCCGCTCCGGCACCGGCCCGGACGCCCGCGTCGGCCCCCGCCCCGGCACCTGCATCCACCCCCGCGACCGGGTCCACCCCCGCGTCCGGGTCCACTCCCGCGAATGGGACTGCTCCCGCGAGTGGTTCTGCTCCCGCGAGTGGTTCTGCTCCCGCGAGTGGTTCTGCTCCCGCGAGTGGTTCTGCTCCCGCGAGCGGTTCTACTCCCGCGGCTGCGTCCGCTCCGGCCTCGTCCGAGGCGACCCAGGTCGCATCCGCGACCGTCCCTGCGAGTGGTGGCGGTTCGGCCGGCGGCGCCACCGGGGTGGGCTCGGGGTCCCCCTCCGCTGCGCCTGGTGCTCCCAACTCGACCGCCACGACTCAGCCCGCCGATACCCGATCCGCCGGCGGCCGGTCGGCTGCTGCCACGTCCGCCGCGGATGGCGGCGCGGGGGAGTCGGCGCCCTCGGGCACGGCTTATTCGGGGTCGGCACCGGCCGCAGCGGTGGCGGCCTCGGGTCTTGAGGCGAGCGGGGCCGCGACGCCCGACGTCGTGGCGGTGCCGACGTCCGTCGCGCCCGATGTGGCGGCCTCGGCGGGCGAGGTGTCGCTGCAGCAGCTGAAGGATGCGTGGCCCGAGATCCTCGAGGCCGTTCAGAAGGCGAAGATGACGGCGTGGCTCGTGGTCTTCACCGCCCAGGTGCGGGCGCTCGACGGCGATGTGCTCACCCTCGCCTTCCCGAGCGAGAACGACGTGGCGAGCTTCAAGGAGCGCTCGGCCCCCGGCCAGGGCGTGAGCGAGTACCTCCGCCAGGCGATCCTCGATGTCCTCGGCCTCCGCGTGAAGTACATCGCCCGAGTCGACACAACCCTCCGCCCGGCCGAAGAGCACCCTGCTCCCGCCTCGACGGCCACCCCGGCCGCGGCTCCGCCCGTCACATCCCCCACCTCGGGTCAGTCCGACGGAGCCGCCCCCTCCGCCACCCCGAAGCGCGACGACGAGCCGGTCGGCTGGGCCACTCCCGGTGTCTCGGGCCGCCCCGCCACCGAGCCTGCGCCCACCACCGAGCCTGCGCCCACCGCCCTCGAGCCTGCGCCTACCGCCACCGAGTTGAGGCCCGCCGGGTCCGAGGCGGCGCGCACCACCCCGGCGGCGCCCACCACCTCGGCCCGATCGGCCACCTCGCCCGCCGGAGCCGCTGCGGGTGGTTCGGGTGGGCGAGGGTCGGCGTCCGCCACCTCGGGCCGGTCTGCCGCGGACCGTTCCTCTCCTGCGGCCACCACGTCGTGGGATGTCGTCTCCATCCCCACGTCGACCGACGAAGAGCCTCCTCCCTTCGACGAGCCCATGCCGAGCGACGAGCCCGACCTGCCCGCCGACCGCGCCGAGAGCCTCAGTGCACCGGCTCGCCAGGTGCCCGGTGGGGCATCCACCTCCAGCCCGACCGGCCGCCCCGCGCAGGGCGCACCGGCAGACCAGGCCCCGGCGGGAACGCCCGCGCCCGCCACCCGCTCCGGCAACGACCCGGCGGCCCGGCCCGGCGCACTCCGCTTCGAGGGCTCCGCGGAGGGGCAGGACAGCGCCTCGGCAGATTCGCGATCCGGCCCCGGCACTCGGCCCGGTTCCGGCGCGGGCTCAGGCACACGGGCCGGCTCCGATGCCGCTCCAGGCAGCCGGCCCGGTTCACGCGCGGGTTCCGACAGCAAGGGCTCCGCAGTGCCAGCGTCATCCACCGGAGGGCGCGCGCGGTACGGCGAGGCCGTGGTGCGCGAGATCCTCCAGGCCAACTTCATCGAGGAGCAGCCGCTCCCCGGTCGCGAGAACTGATCGGGTCCGATCAAGGCGGCGTGCTCGTCTCCGATCGGTGGTCGCACCTGCACCTCCTTCCTCCCGTCTCCACCTGCCACCGCTCCATCCGCTGAGAGGCATCGCCCATGTACGAAGGAATCGTCCAAGAGCTCATCGACGAGCTCGGCCGCCTGCCCGGCATCGGGCCGAAGTCGGCCCAGCGCATCGCCTTCCACATCGTGCAGACCGAGTCGTTCGACGTGAGCCGGCTGGCCGAGATCCTCACCGATGTGCGCGAGAAGGTGCACTTCTGCCAGGTCTGCGGCAACGTCTCCGAACAGGAGACGTGCGGCATCTGCCGCGATCCGCGCCGCTCCCAGAACCTCATCTGCGTGGTGGAGGAGGCGAAGGACGTGGTGGCGATCGAACGCACCCGCGAGTTCCGCGGCCTGTACCACGTGCTCGGCGGCGCGATCAGCCCGATCGACGGCATCGGCCCCGACAACCTCCGCATCCGCGAGCTCATGCAGCGCCTCGCCGACGCGACCGTGACCGAGGTCATCATCGCCACCGACCCCAACCTCGAGGGCGAAGCAACCGCCACCTACCTCTCCCGCCTGCTCACGACCCTCGAGATCCGCGTCACCCGCCTCGCCTCCGGCCTCCCCGTCGGCGGCGACCTCGAGTACGCCGACGAGGTCACCCTCGGCCGCGCGTTCGAGGGGCGCCGCCTCGTCGAGAACTGACGTGCGGCCCGCCTCGCCCCGACAAGTACGGAAATCCGCGGCACCGACCTCGTATAGCGCCTCGGTCTCGCGCATTTCTGTAGTTATCGGGATGCAGCCACCCCGGCTCGCTCGGGGTGCTGATGAGTCACTACAGATCTGCGGCACACCGACGGGCGATGCGAGGTCGCTGTCGCTCAGATCGGTAGCAATTCATCACGGGATGCGGGGGTGCTCCCGATGAGCGGGTTCGTCGTGGTCTCGGATGCGCCGGGTGGCGGCATCCGACTCACCCGTCTCGACGACGCAGCCGATCCGATCCCCCTCGACCCCACGCGCGCCGCGCGTGACGGCGGGGTGGTCGTGGGGCCCGGGGAGCTCGGGGCTGTGGCCGCGCGGCTCGAGGCTGGGCGGCCTCGGTGGGTGTGGGATGACACCGCGCGGTGGTATCCGCAGCTGCTCGACGCCGGTGTGCGCGTGGAGAGGTGCGTCGACCTGCGGCTGTCGCACGCGATCCTGCGCACCTCCTCGCTGACCGCTGGTACCGCCTACGCCAAGGCCCCCGCCTCGCCGTGGGATTCCCTGCGCCCGGCCGTCAACCTCGGATCGGGCGCCGCCCAGGAGGGACGGTCCGACGCCGGCCGCCCCGTCGATCCCCTCCGCACAGCGCCCACGCACACCACACTCTTCGACGACATCCTCCCCACCGCAGACCGCCGCGGCCCCGCCCGCCGCCATCCCGACCCGGCCGCGGCGCGCGGCGGGGCGAGCGGATCCGGGGACCCCGGGGGGCCCGGCGATCCAGGCGACCCCGGCGCGACACCAGAGGTGCACGAGCTGCGGGCGCAGCGCACCGCCGTGGCGGAGGCCGCCGCCGCCGACCCCGCGGCCGGCCGCATCGCCCTGCTGCTGGCCGCCGAATCGGCCGGTGCCCTCGCCGCCGCCGAGATGCGGCACGTCGGCCTCCCCTGGAGCGCCGCCCGCCACGACGCCGTGCTCACAGACCTCCTCGGCCCCCGCCCCGCCCGCCCCGACGAGCGCCCCGCCCGCCTCGCCGAGCTGCTCGAGCTCATCCGCGCAGCCCTCGACGACCCCACCGCCAACCCCGACTCCCCGGCCGAGCTGCTCAAGTCGCTCCGCCGAGCGGGCATCGCGGTGAGCAGCACCCGCTCCTGGGAGCTGCAGAACATCCGCCACCCCGTCATCGAACCCCTCCTCGACTACAAGAAGCGCGCGAGGCTGCTCACGGCCAACGGCTGGAACTGGCTCGACACGTGGGTGCGCGACGGCCGCTTCCACCCCACCTACCTGCCGGGCGGCGTGGTCACGGGCCGCTGGGCCTCCGAGGGCGGAGGCGCCCTGCAGCTGCCCAAGCTCGTGCGGAGCGCCGTGGTGGCGGATGCGGGCCGCGTGCTCGTGGTGGCAGACGCCGCCCAGCTCGAGCCCCGCATCCTCGCAGCCCTCGCGGGCGACCGCGCCATGGCGGCGGCGGGCCGCGGCCGCGACCTCTACGACGGCATCGTGGCCTCGGGGGCCGTCGACACCCGCGCACACGCGAAGGTCGCCATGCTCGGCGCGATGTACGGCGCCACCACGGGCGAGAGCGGCCGCATGCTGCCGCGCCTCGCCCGTGCCTACCCCGCGGCGATCGCGTTCGTGGAGGATGCGGCCCGCGCCGGCGAGGCGGGCGCCACGGTCTCGACCCGCCTCGGTCGCACGAGCCCGCTGCCGGGCGACGACTGGCTCGACCTGCGCGACGAGGCGGCCGCCGCCGACGGCGCCGACGAGCAGCTCCGCGCCCGCGCCCGGTCGAGCTCGCGCAGCTGGGGCCGCTTCACCCGCAACTTCGTGGTGCAGGGCACGGCCGCCGAGTGGGCGCTGTGCTGGATCGGCTCCATCCGCCGCCGCCTCTGGTCGCTCGACGCAGCGGATGGTGCAGCACATGACGCAGCACTTGGCGCAGCGGATGGCGCAGCCGCCCGAACCCCCACCATCGACCAGCGCCCCCACCTCTCCTTCTTCCTCCACGACGAGCTCATGGTGCACACCCCCGCCCACCTGGCCGAACAGGTTGCACACGAGCTCCGAGAGGCCGCCGCAGAGGCCGGCCGCCTCATCTTCGGCGACGCCCCCGTCGACTTCCCCGTGACGGTCGCGATCGTCGACCGCTACGACCAGGCCAAGTGAACCCAGGCGGCACCCCGCGCCCCGAGCCCCGCATACCGCGACCGGCATACCGCCCGGCGATATAGTGGGAAGTCGGGCTTCGACACCCGGCACCCACCACCCGCACCCCCCAGGAGTTCCCGTGAGCTTGATCGTGCAGAAGTTCGGCGGATCATCCGTCGCCGACGCCGAGAGCATCAAGCGCGTCGCCAAGCGCATCGTGGAGACCCGCAAGGCGGGCAACGAGGTCGTCGTGGCGGTGAGCGCCATGGGCGACACCACCGACGAGCTGCTCGACCTCGCCCACGAGGTGGCCCCCCTCCCCGCACCGCGCGAGATGGACATGCTGCTCTCCGCGGGCGAGCGCATCTCGATGGCGCTGCTCGCCATGGCCATCGAGAGCCTCGGCCACGACGCCCGCAGCTTCACCGGCAGCCAGGCCGGCATGATCACGGATGCGCGCCACGGCGCCGCCCGCATCGTCGACGTCACGCCGGTGCGCCTGCGCGAAGCGCTCGACGAGGGCGCGATCGTGATCGTGGCGGGCTTCCAGGGCTTCAACCGCGACACGAAGGACATCACGACCCTCGGCCGCGGCGGCTCCGACACCACGGCCGTCGCGCTCGCCGCCGCCCTGAACGCCGACATCTGCGAGATCTACACCGACGTCGACGGCATCTTCTCGGCCGACCCGCGGCTCGTGCCCAAGGCGCAGAAGATCGACCGCATCACGAGCGAGGAGATGCTCGAGCTCGCGGCCAACGGAGCGAAGGTGCTCTACATCCGTGCCGTGGAGTACGCGCGGCGTCACGGCGTCACCCTGCACGTGCGCTCGTCGTTCAACAACAACGAGGGCACGATCGTCTACAACCCCACCGAAAGCGAGACCGCTGTGGAAGAGCCCCTGATCGCCGGAGTCGCCACCGACCTGAGCGAAGCCAAGATCACCGTCGTCGGCGTGCCCGACATCCCGGGCAAGGCCGCGCAGATCTTCACGATCGTGGCCAAGACCGGC
The DNA here is from genome assembly GCF_041927495.1 of Herbiconiux liukaitaii. Taxonomy (NCBI): domain Bacteria; kingdom Bacillati; phylum Actinomycetota; class Actinomycetes; order Micrococcales; family Microbacteriaceae; genus Herbiconiux; species Herbiconiux liukaitaii. Next base: position 55,777 of record NZ_JBHFHG010000008.1, read on the forward strand.
GCCAACATCGACATGATCGTGCAGAACGTCTCGGCCGCCAGCACGGGTCTCACCGACATCTCGTTCACGCTGCCCAAGAGCGAGGGCCAGCTCGTGCTCACCGCTCTGCGCGCCGAGCAGGAGGATTCCGGCTTCAAGGCGCTGCAGTACGACGACCAGATCGGCAAGCTCGCCCTCGTGGGTGCCGGCATGCGCACGAACGCCGGCGTCTCGGCGAAGCTCTTCACCGCGCTCTACGAGGCGGGCATCAACATCGAGATGATCTCGACCTCCGAGATCCGCATCTCGGTCGTCACCCGCGCCGACACCATCAACGACGCCCTGCGCGTGGTGCACACCGCGTTCGGTCTCGACGGAGACGACGAAGCCGTCGTGCACGCCGGCACCGGCCGCTGACGCCGGCACCCAGGCAGCAGCACCACACAGACAGCACCAGACACCAGCACCAGACAGCACCACCCGAGACAGAGGAATCACCGTGAGCAAGGCACTCCACGTCGGCGTCGTCGGCGCCACCGGCCAGGTCGGCAAGGTCATGCGCAAGCTGCTGGAGGAGCGCGAGTTCCCCATCGCGAGCATCCGCTTCTTCGCCACGGCCCGCTCGGCAGGAACCGTGCTGCCCTTCAAGGGCCAGGACATCGTGGTGGAGGACACCGAGACCGCCGACCCCACGGGCCTCGACATCGCCCTCTTCTCGGCCGGTGCGACCGGTTCGCGCGCCCAGGCGCCGCGCTTCGCCGCCGCGGGCGTCACGGTCATCGACAACTCGAGCGCCTGGCGCATGGATCCGGATGTGCCGCTCGTGGTCTCCGAGGTCAATCCGCACGCCATCGCCGAGGCGAAGAAGGGGATCATCGCGAACCCCAACTGCACCACCATGGCGGCCATGCCCGTGCTCAAGGTGCTGCACGCCGAGGCCGGCCTCGAGCGCCTCATCGTGAGCACCTACCAGGCCGTCTCCGGATCGGGCCTCGCAGGCGCCGAGGAGCTCGCCGACCAGGCGATCGCCGCCACCGCCGACCGGGATGCGCTGCTGAACCTCGTGCACGACGGCTCGTCCGTGGAGTTCCCGGCCCCGAACAAGTACGTGGCCCCCATCGCGTTCGACGTCATCCCGCTCGCCGGCTCGATCGTCGACGACGGCGAGCTCGAGACCGACGAGGAGAAGAAGCTCCGCAACGAGAGCCGCAAGATCCTCGAGCTGCCCGGCCTCCGCGTGGCGGGCACGTGCGTGCGCGTGCCTGTGTTCACGGGCCACTCGCTCTCGATCAACGCCGAGTTCGCCAACGACATCACGCCAGAGCGCGCGTACGAGCTGCTGAAGGACGCCCCCGGCGTAGCGATCGCCGACGTGCCGACCCCGCTGCAGGCGGCGGGCAACGACCCCAGCTACGTGGGCCGCATCCGCCAGGACCAGTCAGCCGAGGGAAAGCGCGGCCTCGTGCTCTTCATCAGCAACGACAACCTGCGGAAGGGTGCAGCGCTCAACGCGGTCCAGATCGCGGAGGTAATCGCGGGGAGGTAATTCCAATCCGATCCCGGGGCGGCTCCGAACACTCGGATGTGGAGAGCCGTGTTCGTACCCTTGTGATCGTCGTCGTCGTGTTCGTGGCGGTCGTCACCGTGTTCCTCATGATGGTCTCGATGATCTCGGGTCGGAGCAGCACCGCCGACGGCGTGCGCACCTCGGCGGTCGATCCCGACGCCCCCGTGGTGGCCTTCTACGGCGACTCGTACACACTCGGCACGGGCGCCTCCGACCCGTCCCACCGGTGGTCGACCGTCGTGAGCCTCGAGCGCGGCTGGAACGAGTTCAACCCGAGCGTCAACGGCCTCGGCTTCGTCAACAACCGCTCGAGCACACCGCCCGACTACGCACCAGACGACGAGGTGTCGCAGATCATCGCGGAGGATCCCGACATCGTCTTCGTGACCATGGGCCTCAACGACAACTTCTCCATGCCGCAGCGCGCCGACGAGATCCAGCAGGCCATCGAGATCGACCTCGAGACCCTCAGCACCGAGCTCCCCGACGCCCGCCTGATCGTGGTGGAGCCCTTCTGGTACACGGATGCGCGCCCCGAGTCCGTCGACACGATCATCGGCTGGGTGGAGGACGCCGCGGCCGACGTGGGCGCCGACTACATCCCGGGCGCCTCACGCTGGATCGAGGGTCATCCGGAGTGGATGGCCGCCGACCGGCTGCACCCCAACGACGACGGCTACGCCGAGATGACGAGCCGCATGGACGCGGAGCTGGAGCGTCTCGGGCTCTGACGCCGCGCACTACAATCCAGACATGGGTGTGAGGCTCCGAGCGAGCAGAGGCAGGGCCGACAGGAGCCTCAAGGCCGTCTCCATCGCGCTCGTCGTGATCGCCTCGGCGACAGTCGCCACCGGTGTCGTCACCGGGCTGCAGAACCCTCCGCCGAGCTGGATCAGCTGCCTCGTCTTCTTCATCAGCGTGGCGGTCACCGCCGTCTACCAGCTGCCGATCAGCCGGGTGGCCGGTCTTCCACCTGTCGGGGTGGCGAGTGCGTTCCTGGCCATCGGCACCGCCGGAGCCGATCCTGCGCTGACCGTGAGCCTCTGGGTGCTGGCCTGCTTCGTCTCGAAGTGGGTGACCTCGCGCAGCATCTGGTTGGCCGCGCAGTGGGCGGGTGCTGCGGCGATCGGCGCCATAGCCTTCGTGGTGCTCTCGAGGTCGCTCGTCGATGTCGGCGTCTGGTCGTTCGCGGCTCTCGTGGCGGGCATCGTGGCCTACATGTTCGTGGTGCTCCTGGTCGCCTTCGTGTGGGAGCGCGGCCGCTGGAACATCGACGGCACCTTCGGCATCGGTGCTCTCAGCTGGATGAGGCTCGTGGGGGTCATGGTGCTCGGCTCCGTGGTGGCCATCGGCATCCACGTCACCACCACGGGTGCGCTCCAGCTCATGGAGGGCACGGAGTCCGAGCTGCGGCTGGCCAGGGAGACCGTGCCGCTGCTCGTCGTCGCCCTCGTCTTCTACGGGGCGGCCAAGCGCCGCCAGACCCGCCTGAGCGAGCAGCGGCTGAGCGGTGTGGTGGATGCAGCACGCGCCCTGCCCTGGGGCGTCGAGGACGACACGAAGCAGCTCATGGTCGAGTTCGCCCGCCGCGCCATCGACGCCGGCGAGTTCGAGGTGCGCCGCACCCCGCCCGGCCCGCACGAGATCGGCGCCCGCTTCTCCTCCATCGATGTGACCGATCCGCAGCTCACCGCCGACGCGGTCTCGAGCGGTCCGGAGGGCGTCTCCAGGGAGCACCTGCAGGATGCCGTCGAGCCCACCGAGTACCTCGTGGCGAGCCGCAAGAACGGCGGCACCCCGTTCACCTCCGACGACGAGCTCGCGCTCGACGCGATCGGCCACATCGCCTCGGAGACCGCCCGCGTGCGGGGCGCCTACGACACCCTGCTGGACAGGGTGGACCGCGACTCGCTCACGGGCCTGCCCAACTACAACGCCTTCCAGCGCTCGCTGGCGCGCCTCAACGAGGACCGCACCTACGCCTCGGGCATCGCCGTGCTGTTCATCGACCTCGACCAGTTCAAGCGGCTGAACGACAGCGCGGGCCACCACATCGGCGACGAGGTGCTCGCCACGGTGGCCACGCGGCTCAGGGCGAGCGTGCGCTCGCACGACTTCGTGGCGCGCGTGGGCGGCGACGAGTTCGTGGTGATCCTCACCAAGCTGCAGTCGCTCGCGGAGTCGAAGAACGTGGCCGATCACATCGTGGCCAACGTGGGAGCCCCCGCCACGCTCGGCGGCCGCGAGTACCGGCCGCTCGTGAGCGTGGGCCTGGCGTACTCCGGGCACCAGGAGACCGACCCCCAGTCGATCGTGGTCGACGCCGACCACTCCATGCTCGCCATCAAGAAGTCGCGCAGGCAGGGCGGCCCCGCGTTCGAGTCGAGTATCGGCATCTCGCCGCACCGGTCGAGCCGCATCAACGAGATCGTGGCGAAGGCCATCGACGACGGCGTGCTCAATGTGGTCTACCAGCCCATCGTCAACACGGTGGAGGACAAGATCTGGGCCTTCGAGTCCCTCGTGCGCTACACGCATCCGGAGCTCGGCCGCATCTCGACCTCGTCGCTCATCGAGAAGGCCAAGGGCCTCGGGCGCATGGACCTCCTCACCACGCAGGTCATCGAGGCCTCGCTCAAGTCGGCGCGGGAGTTCCGCAAGGTGGTGCCCTCGATCAGCGTCGTCACCATCAACCTCGAGGTCGAGCAGATCCGCGACGAGCACGTGGGCGCGTTCCTCAAGGACATCGTGCCCCGCTACCCGGATGTCGCGCTCTGCCTCGAGCTCAACGAGCGCTCCACGAAGGACATCGACGACGACCTGCGGGCCCAGGCCGAGCTCTTCCGCTCGATGGGCGTGCTCATCGCACTCGACGACTACGGGTCGGAGGCCTCGAGCGTGGGCGCCCTCGTGCGCATCCCGATGGACATCCTCAAGATCGACCGCTCTCTCGTCGACAACCTCGACGACACGAGGCAGCGCGAGGTCGTGCGCGCCCTGCAGGGGTTCGGCGACGCGTTCGACTACTCCACCGTGGTCGAGGGGGTGGAGACCAGGGAAGCGGTCGACATCCTCATCGGCATCGGTGTGCGCCACGCGCAGGGCTTCTTCTACGGCCGCCCCGTGCCGTTCGCCCAGACCATGTCGCGCCTCAAGGCGAATGGCGCCGCGGGCACCGTGGGCAAGAACGCCTCCGTGCCCGCGGTTCGCTAGGCTGATCCCACCAGCGATCGAAGGGCCATCCGTGACGAGAGTTCTGCCGCGCATCGGGCTGGCGGTCGCCGTGGTCGCCATCGCGGGTGTGCTCGGAGTCATGGTCTTCGGAGTCGCCTCGATCCTCACGCAGCGGGGTGTGGCCGCCGACAACCCGTTCGCCACGCTCTCCCTCTACGCCGACCCCGCCTCGAAGGCCGCCACCGCCGCCAGCACCGTGCGGGAGGCGGGCGACGAGACGTCGGCCGAGGTCTTCGACGCCATCGCCGAGGTGCCCACCGCCATCTGGCTCACGCCCGAGAAGTACCCCGCCGGTGAGATCGGCGGCTACCTGGGCGACCTCGTGGCGGAAGCGGACGCGCTCGGCGAGTCGCCCATCTTCACCGTCTACGGGGTGCCCAACCGCGACTGCGGCAACTTCTCGGGGGGCGGGCTCACCGCCGAGGAGTACCCCGTGTGGGTGCAGGAGATCGCCGACGCCCTGACGGGCAGCTCCGCCGTGATCATCCTCGAACCGGATGCGCTCGCGCTCGCCGACGAGTGCGACAACGTCGACCAGCGGCTCGCCGAGGTGAGCGGGGCCGTCGACATCCTCTCCGGCGCCGAGCTGGTGGTCTACATCGATGCCGGCCACTCCAACTGGGGCCCGGCCGCCGACATGGCCGCCCTGCTCGAGCAGGCCGGCGTCTCGAAAGCCCGCGGCTTCTCGACCAACGTCTCGAACTACAACACCACCGACCTCGAGCGCGCCTACGCCGACGAGATCTCGGGGCTCACGAACGGCGCCCACTACGTGATCGACACCGGCCGCAACGGCAACGGATCGACGGGGGAGTGGTGCAACCCTCCCGGTCGGGCGCTCGGCAGCACCCCGGCGGCCAGCCAGGCCGGATCCGCCGAAGACGCCACACTGTGGATCAAGCCGCCGGGCGAGAGCGACGGGCCATGCAACGGCGGCCCTGAGGCCGGCGAGTGGTGGAACGAGAACGCCCTCGAACTGGCGGCCGACGCCGGCTGGTAGCCCGGCCGCGCACGGCGGGGTCGAATCCCCCGTCCGAGCGCCCAACGATTGGTACGATCATGCAGATGGACACTCAAGGGGAACGACGCGTCGCGGTGATCATCGAGGACGATGCCGACATCCGCCACCTGCTCGAGACGGTTCTCACGCAGGCGGGCTTCGAGGTCATCGCCACGGGGAACGGCATCGACGGGGTGCAGGCCGTGCGCGCCTACGACCCCATGGTGACCACGCTCGACGTGAGCATGCCCGGCATCGACGGCTTCGAGGCCGCGAAGCGCATCCGTGCCTTCAGCAACACCTACCTCGTGATGCTCACGGCGCGCGACGAGGAGATCGACACCCTGCAGGGCCTCGAGGCCGGGGCGGACGACTACCTCACCAAGCCCTTCCGCCCGCGCGAGCTGCGGGCCCGTGTGGAGGCCATGCTGCGCCGCCCGCGCCAGGTGCTCGCCGTCGACGGCAGCGGCCCCGTGTCGCCCATCGCTCAAGCAGCAGCGCCTGCGGCCCCCGCCGCGCCCGCCGCCCCAGCGCCCGCTGCCGCCGTCGGAGTGCCCGCGGGCGCGCCCGTCTCCGCCGCGGCTCCTGTGGCCCCCCAGGCGGCCCCTGAGGCGCCCGCAGCACCGCCCGTGGCCCGCAGCTACAGCCGTGAAGACGGCTGGCTCGAGCACAACGGCCTCTACGTGAACTCCGAGATGCGTCTCGCCGAGAAGGAGAACCGGCCCGTCGAGCTCACCCGCAGCGAATTCGACCTCTTGAACGCGCTCATGGAGAGCCAGCGCCGGGTGCGCAGCAAGGCCGATCTCGCGCTGCTGCTGCGCGGCGAGAGCTACGTCACGGCCCACTTCGTGAGCGAGGCCGACAAGCGCGCCATCGAGGTGCACATGGCCAATCTGCGCCGCAAGCTCGCCGACTCCATCACCACCCCGCGCTGGATCGAGACCGTGCGCGGCGTGGGCTACCGGCTCGCGGCCTCCGGCGACTGAGCCGGGTTCTCCCGCATCGAGTCCAGCACCGAGGTGAGCTCGCGGCAGGTCGCCGAGCCCACCTCGTGCAGTCGGGCGAGGTGCACCATCGCGCCCGGGATGTCGAAGTTCTTGATCTCGCGGTGCATCATGCCGCCGATGGCCTCGAGCGGCCACGCGCCGAGCATCGTGCTCGACGAGCGGATGCTCAGCAGCACCACGTCGGCGTCCTCGTAGTCGTGCTGACCCATGGCCTTCATGAGGCGCTGCGAGCGGGTCTCCCACATGCTGATGAAGTCGTGCACGAAACGGCCCCGCCGGTCGTCGTCCCCCACGGCGTTGAGGAGCGAGACCAGCGCCTCCTGATCGACGTAGCGGTATCGGGTCAAACCTTGTACCCCCGGTAGCGCGTGAGCACCTTGGCGGTCATGGTGATGGTCTGCAGGATGGTGATGACGCCGAGCACGGGCCAGCCGATCCAGAGGATGGTCGACTGGGTGAAGGGATCGAGCAGGAACCAGGCGAGCACGAGCACGGCGACCACGAGCACGAGGATGACGAGGGGCACGAGGTAGCCGTTGCCTCGACCGCGCTCGGCCTTGGCCTGGGCGGCCCAGTTGTCGGTCTGCTTCTTGCTGAGGAACTTCGTCCACGCCCGGAGGAAGTGCCCGAGCCGCACCCACATGTAGATCTCCGCGGGGAACAGCAGGATGGCGAAGAGGATGTCGCGCTTGTTGCGGTTCTTCATCGACAGGGCCGTGCGGAGGTTCAGCAGGATGGCGATCACCGGGGGGATCAGCCAGATCGGCGAGAACACGAACGCGCTGATCGAGAGCGACCCCATGAGCAGCAGCACGAAGAGCACGCGGGTGACGAGGTTGGTGAGCATCGAGAGGTTCTCGAGCCAGCGAAGACGCAGGTTGGGGTGGAAGGGCTGGCCCTTCGTGTCGCCGCGCTGGCCGGGCCACATGAGCTCGATGGCACCGAAGTTCCACTTCACCTGCTGGCCGTCGAGGCCGCGGAGCGTGGTCATGCCGCCCACGTCGGCGCGGGCCTGGGCCGAGATCTTGGTGAGGTAGCCGGCGCTCTTGATCTGCAGCGACAGCAGCGAGTCCTCCACCTCGGAGTCCTTCACCCAGGGGGTGTTCTGGTGGTTCTCGACCATGATCTGGCGGAGCGCCTTGGTGCTGAAGATCGAGAACTGGCCGCCGAGCACCGCCATGTTGCGGCCCTTCAGCATGTTCTGCATGTTGAAGGCGGCGAACTGGAAGCGCTGGCCGGTGATGAGGAACTTGGCCATGAGGCCCTGGATCGGGCGGTCGTCGATCGAGAAGATCGCCGAGATGCCGCCGATGCGGGAGTCAGAGGTGATCTCTTCTGCGAGACGCTCCACCGCATCCGGTGCCGCCGTGGTGTCGCCGTCGACGCCGAGCAGGAAGTCGCAGCCCTCGATCAGCTGGTAGCCGTAGTTGAGGGCACCGACCTTCTTGTCCTTGTTCTTGCCGATGTCGTGCACGTACACCTCGGTGAACTGCTCGACGCCGTCGATCTCCTTGAGGTGGGGACCTGCGAACTGCGCTGCGATCTTGACCGTGTTGTCCGTGGTGTTGTTCACCACCACGTGGATGACGTCGGGAAGGCGCGTCTGGCCCAGCAGCGACTCCAGCACCTCGCCGATCGACTCCTCCTCGTTGTAGGCGGGGATGATGCAGCCGATGGTGGGGCGGTACGACGGGAGCGATTCCACCGACTCGATGAAGTCGTTCTGGAACTCGTCGTTCGCATCTCCGAACTCGGTGCGATCGGTGACGTACGGGTTGATCTCTGACATGTTCCCAGTCTCCAATGCCGTCCCCAGCGTTCCCCCGCCAATGCGCTAGGGTCGCGTCAGGATCAGCTTAGGATTGAATCAGCACTCCAGGGAAAGGTCTTTTCGATGGCACGCACCTCACGGGCGGCGCGCAAGCCGGTCGTCAGGCGCGCAGCGGCGTTGAGTCTGGCCCTCGGCACGGCCGTGGCGCTGAGCGCGTGCGGCACCGCTCCGTGGGACCAGCCGGGGTTCAACACCTCCGCGGCCACTCCCTCGAGCTCCGCGCGGCCCACCGCGCCCGCCACCATCACGCCCGTCATCAACGAGCTGGCCTCCGGCTCGGCACGGCACACCCTGCAGGCGGGCGACATCGCCCTCACGCTCGACTACTACTCCACGCTGAGCATGGATCAGTGGACGGCGGAGGCCAACAAGCCCCTCACCTTCTCGCTCACCGGCGCCCTCGGCACCGACGACGGGCAGAGCTTCTACCTCTCGCGCGTGACCCTCACCCCCGGGGTCGACGGCCCGCTGGGGTCGCTCCCCGCGCCCGCTCCGCTCACGGACCAGGCCTCGGTGCCGCCCGGCTACTACATCAAGAGCCCGTACTCCTACAGCCAGACCTTCATCCTGCCGGCGCTCGACCCGGCGGCGACCTCGATCACCGTCTCGTTCACCTACGAGATCCTGCTGCAGACGGCTCCCGGCTCAGGTGACTACGCCAAGCAGACGGCCACGGATCAGCTCACGATCGCCATCGCCCAGCCGGCTGAATAGCCCGGCTCAGGCGGCCTGGGGGCGGCCTACGACGATGCGGTTGCCGCCTTCGTCGCGGGCCGTGCTCGTGGCCACGTCGAGGGCCCGGCGGAGCGCGGGCAGGCTGTAACCGAAGGAGTCGGTGTCGACCACGCCGAAGCTCGCGGTCGCCCGCAGCGACTGCAGCGGATCGATGGGCTCGTCGACGAGGGCCGTCTGCAGCCGGATGGCGAGCTCCTCGGCCTCCTCGGCGCTGGCGACGACGCTCACGATGACGAACCGGCCCGCTCCGGTGTGGCCGAGCAGTGCGCAGATCGGGGCGTGGTGGCGCACGATCTGCGCCACGGAGCGGATGGCCGTGTCGCCGAAGGTGCGCCCGAACGCCGTGTTCATCTGCGGCAGGTTGTCGACGTCCATGGCGATCGTGGCCAGCCGTTCGCCGTGGAACGACGCGCGCTCCACCCAATCGGCCCACTGCTGCATGAAGGAGGCCGCCGAGAGCACCCCCACCACCGAGTGCACCCCCACCGTGACATCGCCGAGGGCACGGGCGCCCGAGCGCTCGGCCTGCAGGATCGACATCGAGATGGTGCCGAGCAGCACCAGCAGCACGGTGATGATAGTGGCGATCCGGGTGCCGAAGTAGACCTGGAAGACCTCGCTCTCGGGCCCGAGGGTGAGGAAGATCGAGACCCGCAGCACGAAGAAGGCGCAGACGATCCAGAGGCAGAAGCTCAGGATGCGCGCGTTCAGGTTGCGCCGCATGCGGGCACGCATGGTCTCGGCGCCGGCGAGTCCCGAGAACGCGGCGACTCCCGTGAACAGGGGGATCGAGCCCGTCCAGATGCTGCCCTGCGGCCCCTCGAGGGTGCTCCAGATGAAGACCACGACCCCGGCGGCGAGCGGCACCCAGATGTAGGAACTGCGGCCGTTGAACACCCGGGCACCCGACCAGATGGCCCCGATCGACACCACGTACGCGGTGTTGCCGATGGCGAGGATCCACCACAGATGGGGTGAGACGCTCCACACCGAGAACGACAGCGCCGTGAGCATGCCGGCGATGAACGAGATGCTCCAGAGCCGGCCGGAGGCGTCGTTCCTGCGCATGGCCGTGTTGAAGATGAACGAGACGCTGCAGAGCACGATGATGAGACCGGCGACCAGCAGGAGCGTGGCGGTGTCCAGCATCATCGGCAGGCCTTCCTCGCGTGGGTGGGTGGCGTCGATCTGGAGCTTACCGCGAGCGCGGGATGGTCGCGGTGAACGCGGTCCCCACTCCGGCGGTGCTCTGCACGGTGAGCTCGCCACCGTGCCGGCGCACGATGTCGCGGCTGATGGTGAGGCCGAGCCCCGAGCCGTGGATCGTGGACTGCCGCACGCCCTCCGCGCGGAAGTAGCGGTCGAACAGCTTCTGCTGCTCCACCTCGCTCAGGCCGATGCCGGTGTCGGAGACCACGAGGTCGATCCGGTCGTCGAAGACCGTGACCCCCACGTCGACGCGACCTCCCTCGCGGTTGTACTTGATGGCGTTCGAGAGCAGGTTGTCGACCACCTGGCGGAGGCGGAAGCCGTCGGCCTCGAGCAGCACGGGGCCCTCGAGGGAGTTGTCGATCTCGATGCTGCGCCCTGACGCGGCGATCCGCTGCGCCTCGATGGCCTCGCCCACGATCTCGGCCAGATCGCACTGGCTGAACGACATCGCGATCTGCTGATCCTTCTGGCTCGCCGCCGTGAGCAGGTCGGAGACGAGGGCGAGCAGGCGATCGGCGTTGGAGGAGGCGACCTCGAGCATCGACCTGGTCGAGGCATCGAGCGACTCGTCGTCGAGGGCGAGCTCGAGGTAGCCGAGGATCGACGTGAGCGGCGTGCGCAGCTCGTGCGAGACGGAGGCCACCAGATCGTCCCTGGACTGGATGGCGTTGATCTCGGCGGTCACGTCGCGCGACACCAGGACGCCGCCGTCGAGCTCGCCGTCCGGCGCGGTGAGCGGTCGGGAGCTCACCGACAGGGCGATCCGGTTCTCGCCCGGCTCTCCCAGCCAGACCACCAGATCGTCGAAGCGCTCGCCCTGCACGGCGAGGTGGAATGGCCGCTCCTCCTCCTCGTAGGGGGTCGTGCGGTCCTGCCTGTAGAGCACGGAGGGCTCCACGGCCATCTCCGGCTCGCCGAACTGGCTCTGCAGAGTGCGGTGCGAGCGGTTCACGATCGACAGCCGGCCGGTGCGGTCGAAGGCCACCACACCGAAGGTGACGGCGTTGAGCACCTCGTCGAGCGTCTGCTCCTGGCGCCGAGCACGGCGGAGCGCGACCTCGAGCAGATCGGCCTGCTGGCGGAGCAGGCCGCGCTGCGCGGCGGTGCGGCTCGAGGTGGCGAGGGTGGCGGTGGCCACGAACGAGAGCGTGATCGGCAGCACGAGCACCCCCGCGAGGCTCGACACCGTGAGCGGCTGCCCGCTGACGGCGGCGGAGACCCAGATGAGCACCGAGGAGCCCAGCACCCCCGCGACGGCTCCTGGCAGGGCGTAGTAGCTGGAGAGCCAGATGATCGGGAAGACGAGCAGCAGGCCGACGCCGAGGTCGGGGTTGCCCTCCCGCACGGCGTGCACCGCGAAGATGTCGAGGAGGGGGAGGAGGGCGGCCCACCTCCTGTCGAACCGCGACCACGGAACGATCGCGGAGGCCCCGGTGAGCACGAAGACGGCGGCGATGCCCCCGAAGAACCGGATGTCGATGACGGAGGTGGGTTCGAAGAGGTACGCGGCGCACAAGAGCACGAGCAGGGCGCCGGCCAGGAGCAGCTGGGACTGGAACACGGCTCGGTCGAACCGGGAGCGCCGATCCGCCTCGGTGTGCACGTTCCCCGTACTCATGTGTTGAGGCTACAGGCTGCCGACCATCACGATTGGACCCGTCCGAGACGGGCGGATACTATGCCGGTAGGGGTGTCAGGGTGATCGAAGGTCAGGCGTGAGCGGGCGGAGTTCCCGCGAGGTCGGCGGAGCAGATGTGGCGGGTTCCACGGTGCACAGCGTCGGCATCGTCGACGACCACGCCCTCATGCTCGACGGCCTCGCCACCTGGGTCGACGCCAATGCCCCCGACCTCGACGTCGTCATCCGCGCCGCCTCCTGGTCCGAGCTGGCCCGCGATCCCGCCTTCCCGCCCGACGTGGTGCTCATGGACGTGCAGCTGCGCGAGCCGATCTCGGTGGAGGCGCGCCTGCGCATCTGCCGCTCGGTGGGCGCCGTCGTCGTGGTCATGAGCGCTCTCGACGGTCCGGAGACCGTGAAGCGAGTGCTCGCCGCGGGAGCCGCGGCGTTCGTGTCGAAGGCCCGCCCCGCCGGTGAGCTCGTGGACGAGGTGCGGCGCGTGCTCGGCGTGGGTCGCGGCGGCCGCGGAGCGTGGGACGACCCGGCGGGTCCGCGGGCGCTGAGCTCGACCATCCGCTTCTCGGAGGACGAGGAGGAGACGCTGCGGCTCTACGCCTCCGGCCACAGCCCCGTGGAGGTGGCGATGATCCTCGGCACCAACATCCAGGCCGTCAAGAACGCGCTCGAGCGCATCCGCGGGCAGTACGCCTCCGAGGGCCGTCAGGCCGACACCAAGCACGAGCTCATGCTGCGCGCCGCCGAAGACGGCTACCTGGCGTGACGCTGCAGATCGCGACCGACGTCGACGGAGTCGCCACGAGCCATGCCCTCGCGCGGTCGGGCATGTGGTTCGCCGGGGTGTTCCTCGGGGCCACCTTCCTCATCGCGGCGTTCTTCATCCCGCTCACCGGCCGCCTCGACATCGGCTTCGCGCTCGTGGGCCTCGTGATCACGGGACTGGGGGTGTTCGGCGGGCTGCGCACGTCCAGCCACGGCAGGGCGCTCGTCTGCACCGTGATCGCGTGCGCCGGCCTCTACCTCTACGCGCTCGTCAGCAGCTCGGTCTCGGCACAGGGCCCTGGCGCGCCTCCGTCGAGCGACTACGTGCTGCTCTCGATGCCGGAGTTCGCCGTGCTCGTGGTGGGCATCTCCGCCCGCTCGCTCACCCGCGCCCTCTCGCTCGGCACCCTCGCCCTCGTGCTGGGCCCCGGCCTCGTGCAGCTCGCCGCCTGGCAGCAGGGCCTGCCGCTCGCCGTCGACGTGCCCGTGATCGCCGGCTACGTGGCGCTCGCTCTCTTCGTCTCCGTGCTGTGGATCGGCCGTCGCGACGCCGCACGCGGCACCTCCCTCATGGCGGGAGCCGCGCTCGCCGAGGAGCACGACGTGGCTGTGGCGCGGTTCAACGCCCGCGCCACGTCGTGGCTGCACGACACCGTGCTCGCCGACCTGCGCGCGCTCGCGGCGGCGGAGCCCGGCCCGCTCGATCCCTCCCAGCGCCAGGCGATCGACCGCGACCTCACCAACCTCGCCGACGTCACCCTCATCCTCGACGGCCCCGGCCTCGGCGGTTCCGCCTCGCGCGCGCTCGTGAAGGTGCCGCTGCTCGCCGGCATCGTGGGCCGCGCCGAGCAGCAGGGCCTCAAGCTGCGGGTGACGGGCGACCTCGAGGCCGTGAACCTGCTGACCCCGGCGGTGGGCCGCAGCCTCGAGCGGGCGCTCACGGAGTGCCTGGCGAACGTGCTGGCGCACAGCGGCGTGCGCGACGTGGACATCGCTGTGATGGCGAGCTCGCCGGAGCTCAGCATCATGGTCTCGGACTCCGGCGTGGGCTTCGACGTCAACAACACAGGAGACCTCGCGGTGGGGCTGCGCATGATCGTGGTCGACAGCATCGCGGAGATCGGTGGTTCGGTGCAGATCTGGTCGCGGCCGGGAGACGGCACGGCCGTGTTCATGACGGTTCCGGCGGTGGCGTCCTGACCGCGGAGCGGCGCCCGCGCCCGCAGGCTATCCGCCCTCCTCAAGGCGCAACGGCCCTCGAGCTCGATCCGCTCGCCGCCATCAGCGCGAGGGGCTTCCTCGTGATGGCCGCTTTCGTCTCGGTCGTGTGCGCCGTGGGTCTCACCCTCACCACGGTCGACCAGGTCTCGTCGTGGCCGCTCGCCGTCGCCGCGCTCGTCGCCCTGCTCGCGGGCTACGCGTGGTTCCTGCGGAGCACCTTCCGCTTCGACCTCGGCGTCACGAGCGACCGCTACGCCCTCTCGTTCGCGCTCGTGGCGGTGGCGGGGGTGCTCAACTCCCTCAGCTACCTCGGCTCGAACATCGTGGTGCGCGACGACTGGGGGCTGCTGACGCTCGGCCTCGTGCTGATGGCGGCGGCACCGTTCCGCACCTCGGGCGAGATCGCGATCTACACGGGGGTGGGCGCAGCCCTGGCGGCGCTGCTCGCGGTGCTGCACAGCTTCCTGAGCCCCGGCGACGGCATCCCCCTGCCGGTGACCCTCGCGGTGGCCGTGGCCCCCGCCCTGGCCCTCGGGCTCGGTGCGGTCGCCTACGCCCGCCGACTTCTGCTCGGCATCTACGCCGAGCGGCTCGAGCAGGCCGAGGCGCGGGACAGGCAGATCGACGAGCTCCGGCGCGAGTTCGTGGACGACGACGTGCTGGGGCAGGTCGGCTCGCTGCGGAGCGAGGTCGTGCCGTTCCTCGCCGCGCTCCGGCGGAGCGGGGAGCTGACGGCCGCCGACACCGCGAGGGCGGGCGAGCTCGCGCACGCGCTGCACGCGGCGATCACCGAGACGCAGTCGCTCGACTCGCTCGGTGCCCACGTCGACCTCCTCGTCGACGAGAGCGGACTCTCGTTGCGACTGCACGAAGACGACAGGGCCACCCTCCGCACGCTGCTCATCGCCCTGCAGGGGTCGACGCACACGCGACCGGGATCCGTCATCCTCGAGCTGCTCGAGGGCGAATCGGATCGCTTCGGCTCGGTGCGCTGTGCGAGCAGCGACGTGCGGGCGCTCCGGGCGGATGTCATCCCGTTCATCCGCATGACGAGGCTCATGTTCCGCACCACGTCGGAGCAGATCGTGGGCGACGAACTGCTCGTGCACTTCGACATCGACCGCCTGGGCTGACGCGGACTAGACCGCTCTCGGGTCGGCCTGGGCGGCACTGTCTGCGGCGGCCGCGAGCTCCGTGAGGAAGCGACGCACGATCTCGGCGCTCTCGGCGTCGAGGGTCTCGGCGACTCCCATCATGCGGCGGTGCATCTGGGAGAGGGTGGCGCGCACCTCCTCATCCGATCCCGAGGAGGCGACGATCGCGAGGCTCCGACGGTCGGTGGGGTGGGGGCTGCGGCTGAGGTGGCCCGAGGTGGTGAGACGGTCGAGCATGACCGTGACGGAGGCGGACTTCATGCCGAGGTGCTCGGCCAGCATGCCCGGAGTGACGACCACACCCTGGCCGCGCGAGCGGAGCAGGTAGCGGAGCGCGGCGAGATCGTTCTCGCCCATCCTCATCGAGTCGCGTGTGCGGCGGCGCATGGCCTCTTCGGCGTGCCGATAGGCCACGAGCTCCTGCATCACGGCCGTGCCGTGGGGGGAGGTCGTCGCGAAGGTGCCGTACGCCGGAGATCCGTCGTCAGCGTCGGTCATCCTGCTCCACGATGTGGGCGTCGACCTGGTCGACGGCTGCCCTGAGGTCGGAGATGAAGCGCACCACGGTGGCGGCCTCCTCCGGGGTGAGGCGCTCCACGACGTCGAGCAGCTCGCGGCGCACGTCGCCGAGGGTGGCGGCCTGCACCTCGTCGGTCGGCACGGTGGGCACGATGATGAGCGCACGGCGGTCGAACGGGCTGGGCTCGCGGTGGATGTGACCCTGCTTCTCGAGCCGGTCGAGCAGAACGGTGATGGAGGCGCTCGTGATGCCGAGGTACTGCGCGAGCTCCTTGGGGCCGACGGACTTGCCCTGCTCCGCTGCCCGCAGCAGGTAGCGCATGGCCACGAGGTCGTTCTCACCCATGCCGAGCGAGGCCTCGGAACGCCGCCGCATGGCAGACTCGGCGGTGCGGAAGGAGCGCATCGCCTCGAGGACGGCGACACCTCGCTCGCGGGCCGTCGGCGAATCGGAGCCGTACCAGTAGTGCGGTGCCGAGTCGGGTCGTTCGGTGGTCATCCCTCAAACGTAGTCCAACTCTTTACTAGATGGCCTAGGTTCTTCGGATCGGATGTCGGATCGGCCGCGTCAGCGGTGCGGCGAGGGCGACGCGCCGGTGGTTCGCTAGATTTGACTACACCTGTCGTGTTTTCGGCGGGTCGACGGACGGGGAAGGGGTGCGAGCGTGGTCGATGAAGCTGCATCCGGAGGCGACCAGAACAGGCGATCGCGCCTGAGCGCCGCCGAGGTGAGGCGGAGGGTGCTCGACGCGGCTCTCGACCGTGTGCAGGGCATCGGTCTCACCATCGGCTTCGAGCACATCGTCATGGACGACCTCATCCGCGAGGCCGGAGTGCCCCGCAGCTCCACCTACCGGCTGTGGGACTCGAAGGAGTCGTTCGTGGCCGACCTGCTGATCGAGATCGCCAGCGACACCTCGAAGCGACTGGCCGACGACGAGACGCTCGAGATCTGTGAGCGCATCCTCTTCGCCAACATCGACGCACTGGCCGACGTGGAGGGTCGCCGCAAGGTGATGAACGAGGTCATCAGGGTCGCGCTCGAGCACAACTTCCGCGCGGTGATCTCGTCGGTGGCCTGGCAGTCGTACGTGGGGCTCTCCGCCACCCTGCTCAGCAACATGGAGTCGTCGGCAAGGGAGGAGATCGAGGGGGCGCTCCGCGGAGGAAGTGCGGAGTTCATTGACCGCATGGCCGAGTTCTACCGCTGGTTCTCGCTCATGCTCGGCTATCGGCTCAAGGAGGAGTGGGGGGACGACTACCGGCCGTATGCGGTGGTCATCTCCGCGGTGGTCGAAGGGCTGGGGCTCCGCCGCCTCGGCAACCCCGATCTGGTCGACGCCGACTTCCCCGGCCCCGCGAGCGTCACTCTCGGCGCCGACGAGAGCGGCTGGCGTCTGCCTGCCATCGCCCTCGTGGCCATCCTCGAGTACTTCGTCGAAGAGGATCCCGACTACGACGTGGAGACGGCGGTGGCCCACCTGCGTGAGGCGCAGCGACTCCGGGCCGAGGGCGCCGAGTCGTAGGCGGCACCCTCGCCGGGATCGTTCTCAGCAGCCTCAGGCGCGGGCGGCGTACTGCTCGCGGATGACGGGGCGGTGGTCGGGCGTCGGCTCGGCCGACAGCGCGATCGGCCACGACGGGCGTGTGCCCGTGAGGGCCCAGGCCGCCTGGGTGGCCGCTCCGTCGGCGACGTACTCGCCCGGCAGCGGCACGGCCACGGGCACGTCGAACACCTGGGCTGCGATGGCCTGCACGGCGGGGTTGAGCGCCGCGCCACCGATCAGCAGGATGCGGCGAGGCTGCACCCCCACCCTGCGCACGGCGTCGAGGCCGTCGGCGAGGCCGCACAGCAGGCCCTCGATGGCCGCGCGGGCGAGCGTGGGGCGGGTGGTCGAGGCCAGGGTCATGCCGAAGAGCGTGGCGGTGGCACCCGGCAGGTTGGGGGTGCGCTCGCCCTCGAAGTACGGCTGCAGCACGAGACCGCCGGATCCGGGATCGGCCTCGAGCGCGAGAACGCCGAGCTCGGTGTGGTCGATCGCGAGCAGGGCGGCGACGGAGTCGAGGATGCGTGCAGCGTTGAGGGTGGCGACGAGCGGCAGGAACAGGCCGGAGGCATCGGCAAAGCCCGCCACCGCTCCGGTCTCGTCGGCCGAGGGGCTGTCGGTGACGGCGAACACGGTGCCGCTCGTGCCGATGGAGACGACCACGTCGCCCTCCGACGCACCGAGGCCGAGTGCGGCGCCGGCGTTGTCGCCCGCTCCGGCGCCCACCACGATGCCCGCGGGGATGCCCACTGCAGTACCTGCGACCTCGGTGTGCAGCTCCGCGGTGGCGCCGGCGCTCTCGGCGGGCCCGAGCACGCGTGGGAGCACGGCGTCGTGCCCGAGGGCCGCCACGAGCAGTTCGCGGTCGTAGTCCTCGGCGACCGGGCTCCAGTACGCGGTGCCGCTCGCATCCGATCGATCGGTCGCCAGCTCGGAGAGCACGGGCCCGAGGGGGCTCTGGCCTGCGGGCCCGAAGCCGCGGAGGCGCCAGGTGAGCCAGTCGTGCGGCAGGGCCACGGCGGCCACTCGGGCGGCCGCCTCCGGCTCGGCGTCGCGCAGCCAGCGCAGCTTGGTGGCCGTGAAGGAGGCCACGGGCACCAGACCGGTGCGGGCGGCGAGGGCTGCGGCACCGAACTCCTCGATGAGCGCCACGGCGGCACCGGCGGAGCGGGTGTCGTTCCAGAGCAGTGCCGGGCGGATGACCTCACCCTGCTCGTCGAGCACCACCATGCCGTGCTGCTGGCCGGCGATCGAGATCGCGGCCACGTCGTCGAGACCGCCCGCCTCGGCTACGGCCTCGAGCAGGGCGGTCCACCAGGCGGCGGGATCGACCTCGGTGCCCGCCGGGTGCTTCGCTCGGCCCTGACGCACGAGGGCGCCGCTCTCGAGGTCGCGGATGACGAGCTTGCAGCTCTGGGTGGACGAGTCGATTCCGGCGACGAGCGTCATGGGTGTCTCCTGGGCCAGTGGCCGGTGTCGGGGCGTCTTTGCGGGACAGGACGAGAAAGTATCCACCCACAACATATTCGACCGAGCGCCGACGCACCAACCCGGCGCGGCATTCCGTGGTGGGGACGACCAGGTAGCGTGAGGGGATGGCCGACTTCTCCGTTCTGACCGTGTGCACCGGCAACATCTGCCGGTCTCCGATGGCCGAGCAGATCCTGCGGGCACGGCTCGCCGACATCCCCTCGCTCGGGTTCGCGAGCGCGGGCACGTACGCGGGGGAGGGCGACCCCATGCCCGAGCAGGCCGCCGCGCTCTCGGCGCGCTACGGGGGATCGCCGGAGGCCCACCGCGCCCGGTACCTCACCGAGCCGATCGTGGAGTCGAGCGATCTGATCTTCGCCCTGTCGCGGAGCCACCGACGGGAGATCGTGGAGCTCGTGCCGCGCAAGGTGGGCGTCACGTTCACCCTGCGCGAGTTCGCCCGGCTCTCCGAGGGCCTCGCCGACGCGGAGGTGGCGGAGGCGGCTGCGCGCGGCGTGAGCGTGCGGGCGGGTCTCGCCGAGGTCGTGGCACTCGTGGCCTCGCGGAAGGGCCAGATCGGGGCACCTGCCACCACGGAGGACGACGACGTGATCGACCCGTACCGCCGCAGTGACGCCACCTACGAGAGGTCGGCCGAGCAGCTCGTGCCCGCCGTGGAGGAGATCGCGCGCGTGCTGCGCGTCGGAGCCCTGGCCGTCGGCCGAGCCTGACCGCCTGACTGTCGCTGAACGCCTGGCTAGAGGATCGCGCCGGTTGAGACGGCGAGCACGATGAGAGTGCCCGCGGCGATCGTGAGCGCGCAGACGAGTCCGACCTTCAAGGCGACGCTCGACCCGAGCTTCTCGGTGGTGCTGTACAGCTCCGGCCGGTAGAAGCGGCCACGAGGGTGGTGCCGACCGGGCTTCGGCTCGGCGAACTTGCCGCTCGGAATGGCTGCCACATCGATCAGGTAGGCGTCGTCCGGAGCGCTCTCGGCGGCCACGCCTTCGGTTTCTCCCGCGTCATCGGGGGTTCTGTGCTGCATCCTGACCACGCTACCCCGAATGGGGGTGGGCCGCCGAAAGTGCCCTGGGATGCCGAAAGGGCGGGTGCGACCGGAGTCGCACCCGCCCTCAGGCGTTACAGCGGTGTTCAGCTACGGCGGTCAGCAGCGGTCGTCGCGTTGCGACGGACCATCAGCAGCACGCCACCGGCAGCCAGCAGGAGCGCGAGTGCGCCTCCGCCGACGAGCGGCATGGCCGGGTTACCGGTGTTGGCGAGGCCGGGGCCGTTGCCGGTCGGAGCCGACCCGGCGCCGGCGACGGCGATCTTCACGGAGGCGACGGTTCCGCCGACACCGTTGATGACCTGAGCAGCCGAGATCTCGTAGTCACCGGCAGCGAGTGCGGCGGAGAAGGGCTTGGCCCAGGTGCCGTTCTCGGAGACGACGACCTCGCCGGCCGACTGGCCGTTGACGTAGACGACGACCGTGGCGCCGGCCATGCCGGTTCCTGTGACCTGCGTGGGAGCCGATCCGGGCTCGTAGGTGGTTCCACCCACGGGCGACGTGATGATCGGAGCGACCGGGATGACCTGGAAGGACACGGCTGCAGCAGGCGACACGGATCCCTCAGCGGCCTGGGTGGCCGAGACGGAGTACGCACCGTAGGTGAGTCCGCCGGTCTCGATGCTCCACAGACCGGAGGCTGCGACGACGGCCTCGCCGGTCACGGCACCGGTGAGGGTGACGGTGGCGCCGGGGAAGCCGGTGCCCGAGATGACCGGAACGTCGCTCTCGACGCGCTGGCCGTCGAAGGGCGACGTGATGGCGGGAGCGCCCAGGACGACCTCGACCGCGAGGGTCGCGGAGTCGGAGCGGTCGAAGCCACGGACGGCCGTCATCGTGTAGTCGACGGGGCCGAGGTTGCTCGGGGCCGGGAAGCTCCAGTTGCCGTTGGCGTCGATGGCCACCTCGAAGGTGTCACCCGATCCACCGAAGGACTGGCTGACCTCGAGGGTCGCACCGGCGGGGCCGGTTCCGGAGATGGTCGAGCCCGTGTAGACCTGGCCACCGTTCGCGACCGAGGTCACGATCGGAGCGTCGAGGTAGAGAGCCACGGTGTAACCGCCGGCCAGCGCGAGGCCGGCGTTGAGGTCGGCACCGATGGTGATCTCGGTTCCGTCAGCGGCGGGTCCGCCACCGGAGAGCACGCCCACGGCGGTGTTGCCCTGGATCATGGATCCACCGGAGTCGCCACCGGCGGAGTCCAGTGCGGCGGCGAAGCCGTAGACCTGACGGCCTCCGACGTTCGCCCAGCCCTTGGTCTGGAGGACGGTGCCCTCGGTGAGCCCGGTGGTACGGCCGCTCTTCTTGATCGGGCCCTTGACGGCCTCGCCGATCTCGCGCACGGGGATGGTCGACGCCGAGAGGTCCTCGGTGCTGGACGTGGTCCAGTCGGTGACCTCGGGGAGAGTGGTGAGGTCGGCGTTCGTGACATCGAACACCGAGATGTCGACGCTCGTGAGGTCACCGTTGGTGCCGGTGGTGTTGTTCGGTCCGCCGTACTGGGAGAACGCGAGCTCGCCGAGCGGGTAGGTGACCGCAACCGTGGAGTCGTTGCCGCCACCAGCGGCGTCACCGGTCGGCAGGGTCAGGGACGAGATGTCGTTGACGTTGTCGCTCGTGCAGTGACCGGCCGAGATGACGACGGGGTCACCCTCAGGCGACCAGCCCGAGAAGCCGACCGAGCACAGTCCGCCGGACGTGGCGGTGGGGGTCGCGCCGGCGAAGTAGCCGGCGCCGCCGACCACGTCGGTGTCGGCGTAGGCCTCGAAGGCGCCGTCCATCAGAGTGATCTCGACGTTCGGGTTGGCCTTGAGCTCGGTGACGGCTGCGTCCTCGGACTCGCCGTCCTTCGGAGCGACGACGTACGCGACGGCCTTGGTGCCGTTGTCGGTCGGCATGATTGCCGCGACCTGGTCGGAGGCAGCGAGCTGCTCCTGCGCGAACGCATTGAAGTCCCCGATGGGCGCAGGGCGCTCGTCAGAGGGTGCGGCGAATGCAGCGGATCCGAATGCGCCGGTCATACCGGCGACCGTGACCGTTCCGACTGCGAGATACGCGAGCCGTTTCTTCCATGAGTTCGTCATAGACCCCTAGTTCCTTTGTGCGTGTCCCGGGGGCGTGCTTTGGTGTCTCCTACTTCGGAACCCAGTTCCCCCGACCGGGTTACACCTTATACAGCATCTGTAGACAAGCGCCATGGGTAGTACTCCCCATAGTGCTGTGAGTAGGGGAAAGTCACCATATGTGGTGTCCGAACAGACCCGGTCGAGAAGGCCCTCCCGACCACCGAGACCGAGGACGAGGGCTCGGACGCCGCGGCCGCGAGCGGTGATGTGGCGGCGCCGGGCACACAAGTGGGCGCAGGGGAAGCCCTCGTGTACGAATTCACCGGTACCGATGGGCAGAAGGCCCTTCTGAGCGCCGAGCTCGTCGACGTGACGGCGGCCGCCGCCGCGCAGGTCGCGTTCCTCAACGAGCAGTTCGACAAGGATGAGCTCAAGGGCTTCGAGATCTCGTTCATCCACCTCTCGCAGTCGAAGGTCTCGGGCGATCCCGTCGAGTTCAACTCCGACTACTACGACGGCAAGCCGCTGCTCTTCGTCGCCGAGTAGGCGCCCGAACGGGTGGCACCCGGGCTGGGAGTACGGGTCATCAGGTGATCTCGGTACTCTCAGTGCGGAGCACCATGCAGAATCCACAGACATCGAGAACCGCCCGCTGGCTGCAGGCGATGAATCTCTCCGACCAGATCTTCATCACCGGAACGGTCATGGTGCTGGAGGGGATCCGGCTGCGCCGTGCGCCGCTCGGCGATCTCCCCCTGGTCTACGACGAGTCGCGCATCCGCGATGCCGCTACACCCGAACTGGCCGCCAGGGCCGCTCGCGAGATCGCAGCGGCGTATCGCGGTGCAGCTCCCTACGCCGCCCCCGATGGGGTGGACGAGCACTGGCGCGTGGCCACGATGTCCGAAGAGCTCGCCCGACGCATCGAG
Source organism: Herbiconiux liukaitaii (assembly GCF_041927495.1). Lineage (NCBI taxonomy): Bacteria > Bacillati > Actinomycetota > Actinomycetes > Micrococcales > Microbacteriaceae > Herbiconiux > Herbiconiux liukaitaii. The sequence goes on from NZ_JBHFHG010000008.1 coordinate 78,712, forward strand.
GGCGTCTTCGGGCACTGACAGGATCGGCCACTGACCAGGGCTTAAGTGCTGATCAGGCTGCTGCCTCGAGCGAGGACTCCGCACGCGCATCGTAGAAGTACGAGGTGACGACCCAGCCCTCGGAGAACGGCAATCGGTGCTTCGCCGACTCGAAGTCGGCCGCCTCCACCTGGAACTCCTCGGTGGTGCCGTTCTTCGTCATCGTCGCTCGCAGCGTTGCCATGTTCACACCGTATTCAGCCACGCTGAATGGACGAGGGGTTGCGCTGATCGACAAGTGGTGCTTAGCGGGGGCAGTGCAGCTGGGTGCGTTCGCCGGAGCGGTCGATGTCGTGAGCCGCCATGAGGTTGCCGCAGAGCGGGCAGCGCGGATCGACGGGGGGAACGTACGGCGCCTCGGTGCGGCCGATCCCCACCTGGGCGGGACCGGCGTAGCTGTACACGATGCGGTTGAGGTTGTTGATGAACCCGGGCTTGCCGCTGAACGGGTTCATCGGGTCGTCGCGTTTCTTTCGTGCCATAATGATTAGTATACTAACGAATATGGATGATCCGCTCGCTCTCGACCGGCAGCTGTGCTTCGCGCTCGCGGTGGCCTCGCGCTCGGTGATCGGCGCCTACAAGCCCATTCTCGAGCCGCTCGGTCTCACGCATCCGCAGTACCTCGTGATGCTCGCCCTGTGGGAGCGGGCCCCGCGCTCGCTCTCCGACGTGGCGAACGTGCTGCGTCTCGAGCCGGCCACGCTCTCACCGCTCGTGAAGCGGCTCGAGGCGGCCGGACTCGTCACGAGGCAGCGTGCGGCGGTCGACGAACGGCGTCTCGAGCTGCGGCTGACCGCGGCGGGGGAGGCGCTCCGCCAGGAGGCCGAGCGGGTGCCGCCGCAGGTGGTGGCCGCGCTCGGTGTCGATCTCGCGGAACTGCTCGAGCTGCAGTCCCGGCTGTCGGCGATCATCGAGCGCGTGGCACCGGTGCCCGCCTAGGGCGATCGGCCGGGTCTGCGATGCTGGAGACCGGATGTCGACATGGCGCGCGGTGCAGGAGTCCCACTTCGAGGACATCGTGGTCTCCCGCGCCCCCGGCTCCCCGGCCTCGATCGACACGCTGTTCCAGCCCGTGGTCTCGCTCGAGACCCGCGAGACGGTGGCCTACCGGGCTGTGAACCGGCCGCCGCGCGGCTCGGCTTTCGGCTCGATGCAGGAGATCCTCGATCACGCCGAGGCCGGCGGACGCATGCTGGAGCTCGACCGCGCCCTCAGGCGCGCTAGCGTGCTCAACGCCGCGCGTGCGGGACTCACCGCCCCCTTCGGGGTGCTCGTGAGCATCCAGCCCGAGTCGTTCCGCGCCGGGGTCGCCCTCGAGGGGGGAGGGGCCGGCCCCGCTCTCGTGGTGGAGCTCAGCGCGCGTGCGCTGCTCGCCTCGGCGGGTGACCTGGTCTCCACGATCGATCGCGCCAGGGACCTCGGCCTCGCCATCGGCATCTCCATCGACGGACTCCGAGCGGAGCCGGCCGCGCTCGCCCTGCTGCCGCTCCTCGACCCCGACGTCGTCACGCTCGACGTGAGCATCATCGAGCCGCAGCCCACGGGGCGGCCGACCGTGGTGATCGCCGAGGGGATCGAGACCGAGCAGCAGCTGCTCGCGGCCAGGGCGCTCGGTGCCACCCACGGCCGGGGCCTGCTGTTCGGGCCACCGGAGCGCCTGCCGAACGCCTCGGCCGGTGCGGCCTCGGCCGCCACGACCATCGCGGGCCTGCCCGTGCCGCCGCGCGTTTCGGGCTGAACACGGCCGACTTCGGCCGGAGCGGCAACCCCTTAGCGATCGGCGTGGGTCATGTCTAGATGAGGTCATGCCCGAATCCCCCTCCTCCACCCCTGCCCGCTCGCTGCCGTACCCCCTCGGCTTCTCGTCGATCGACGGGCGCTACAGCTTCGCCCTCTACTCCGAGACCGCCGACGCCGTCTACCTCTGCACCTTCGACGAGAGCGGCGCCGAGACCCGCACCCGGCTCGAGCACCGCACCGGTCACGTCTTCCACGGCTTCGTCGACGACGCCGGTGTCGGCACCCGCTACGGCGTGCGCGTCGACGGCGAGTGGAACCCCGAGGCAGGCCTCCGCCACAACGTGCACAAGCTCCTCCTCGACCCCCACGCCACCGCCATCGAGGGTGGCTACCAGTGGGGCCAGGCCGTGTTCGCCCACGACATGAACGAGCCGGAGCGGCGCGACGACATCGACTCCGCGGGCTCGACGCCCCTGTGCGTCATCACCGATCCCGGCTTCGACTGGGAGGCCGACCGCGCCCCGCGCACGCCGTACTCCGAGACCGTCGTCTACGAGACGCACGTGAAGGGGTTCACGAAGCTGCACCCCGAGGTGCCGGAGGAGATCCGCGGCACCTACGCGGGGCTCGCGCATCCCGCCGCCGTCAAGCACTTCACCGACCTGGGCGTGACCGCGGTGGAGCTGCTGCCCGTGCACCAGTTCGTGCAGGACAGCCACCTCGAGGAGAAGGGCCTGCGCAACTACTGGGGCTACAACTCGATCGGCTTCTTCGCGCCCCACAACGAGTACGTGAGCGACGCGGCGGGCCAGTCGGGCGGGCAGGTCACCGAGTTCAAGCAGATGGTGAAGGCGCTGCACGCCGCGGGTCTCGAGGTGATCCTCGACGTGGTCTACAACCACACCGCAGAGGGCAACCACATGGGCCCGTCGCTCTCGCTCAAGGGGATCGACAACGCCGCCTACTACCGGCTCGTCGAGGGCGACGAGGGCAACTACTTCGACACCACGGGCACCGGCAACAGCCTCAACGTGGGGCACCCAGCAGCCCTCGGGCTCATCATGGACTCGCTGCGCTACTGGGTGACCGAGATGCACGTCGACGGCTTCCGCTTCGACCTCGCCACGACCCTCACCCGGCAGGGCGGCGACGCCGAGCTGCACAGCGCGTTCCTCACCCTCATCCAGCAGGATCCGGTGCTCGCGCCCGTGAAGATGATCGCCGAGCCGTGGGACACCGCCGGGTACCAGGTGGGCGGCTTCCCCGCCGACTGGGCGGAGTGGAACGGCAAGTTCCGCGACGACGTGCGCGACTTCTGGAACGGCACGGATGCTGTGCTCGGCACGGTCTCGCAGCGCATCCTCGGCTCGCCCGACGTGTACGAGGCCGACAGGCGCTCGCCGCTCTCGAGCGTGAACTTCATCACGGCGCACGACGGCTTCACGCTGCACGACCTCACCTCGTACAACGACAAGCACAACGCGGCCAACGGCGAGGACGGCAACGACGGCGAGAGCGACAACAAGTCGTCGAACGGTGGCGCGGAGGGGCCGACGGACGACGACGCCGTGAACGAGCGCCGCGACCGCAAGCGCCGCAACCTGCTCGCCACCCTGCTGCTCTCGGCGGGGGTGCCGATGCTGCTCGGCGGTGACGAGCTCGGGCGCACCCAGGGCGGCAACAACAACGCCTACTGCCAGGACGACGAGATCTCGTGGTTCGACTGGGCTGCCGTCGACACCTCGCTGCTGCAGTTCACGACCTCGCTGCTCGAGCTGCGACGCACGCAGCCGGCGCTCCGGCCCGCGTGGTTCCGGCAGGGGCTGACCGCGCAGGGAGCGACCGACACGGTGCTCATGCTGCGCTCGGACGGCGAGCCGTTCGCCGAAGAGGACTGGGACAACCCGGATGCGCGCTCGATCGGCTTCGTGTTCTCGCACCCGGGGGCCGACTCGTTCGCCCTGCTGCTGAACGCCGCGGAGAACGGCGTGGAGTTCGCCGTGCCGGCGGCCCCGGATGCGGAGTGGACGCTCGCCGCCTCGAGCGACCCCGGTCAGCAGGTGGAGGGGGCCGTCACGACGCTCATCGTGCGCGACGGGTCGTTCACCCTGCTGCAGTCGGGCGCCTGAGGCGGCGCGGCGCCTGCGGCTCAGCCGTCGAGGGTGCCGGAGTCGTCTTCGGAGGAGGGCACGGGGCTCGGGAAGTCCGATTCCGCGGGGGTCGGCTCCGCGGTCTCGGGAGCGGGGCTGATGTCGTCGTCCGGCGGCACGGGCGTGCCGGACTCGGTGCGCTCGGGGTACGGGGTCTGGGCGTCGGCATCGCCGCAGCCGGAGAGGCCGAGCACGGCGCCGGCCGCGAGGGCGGTGCCCGCGCTCAGAGCCAGGAGGCGGCGGGCCAGCGGGCGACGTGCCCCAGGGTGACAGGTGGTGGACGGCGGGAGGGTGGGGCGCGGTGTGAAGGACATGCTTCCATCGCACACCCCGGGGCGCCCGACCGCACGGGGGTGGTGGGGCGGTCTCGAGGGGCGTAGGGAGACTGCGGCCGCCTCGGCCGGGTGGCGTCGATCGTCCGGGCACGACGAAGCGCGGAGCGGAATCATCCGCTCCGCGCTTCGGAGGTGTTCGAGCCGGTCCGTCACTGCGGACCGTCGTGATCAGGCCTGGACGTCTCCGCGCCAGGCGCCGGTGGCGTTGCCCTCCTTCTCGATGAACTCCTTGAAGTTCTCGAGGTCCTTCTTGACGGCGTGCGAGCCGGCGCCCACGAGCGAGCCGACCTTCTCGAGCAGGCCCTCGGGCTCCCAGTCGATCTGCACGGTGACGCGGCTCGTGGTGTCGGAGAGCTTGTGGAAGGTCACGACGCCGGCGTGCTCGGTGTCGCCACCCGTGCTCGTCCACGCCACGCGCTCATCCGGGTGCTGCTCGGTGATGACGGTGTCGAACTCGCGCTCGGCGCCGCCGACCTTGACCTTCCAGTGGGAGTGGGTGTCGTCGGTCTGCGTGATCGACTCGACCTCGCTCAGGAAGTGCGGGAACGACTCGAACTGCGTCCACTGGTTGTAGCTGACGGTCACGGGGACGTCGACGTCGATGGTCTCGATGATCTGGGCCATGGTGGTGCTCCTTCTCGTGGTGGATCGGTAGCGGGTCAGGCGGCTTCGGGGACGATGGGCTCGAGGCTGTCGATGATGAGGTCGTGCTCTGAGTAGCCGAAGCGGTTCTTCACGTAGTCGAGCACGTCGGGGTGCACGAGGGGGGTGATGGTGGGGATGCGGGCGGCGGTGTCGATCATGGTCGTTCCTCGTCTCGGAAGGGGTGGAGCGGTGGGGGAGGGGGATGCTGCGCGTGGGGGGTGGTGCCGGTGACGATCGGGAGGGTCAAGCGGCGAGGGCCGCGATGCCCATCGTGGAGAGCGAGAGGGCTACCGTGCCCGCGACCGCTGCGACGTAGGGCAGCGAGATGGGCGCGGCGACGGGGTGCAGGATGGCGCGCTGAGCCGCGGGGAGCGAGCTCGAGGTGCCGACCGTGCGACCTGCGCGGTCGTGGGTCACGAAGTGACCATCGGTGAACTCGACCATGCCGGCGTACTCGCCGTCGTGCGTCGCCACCCAGAGCCTGGTCTCGGGCGAGGCCCAACGCAGGATCGCCGTGTCAGGGCGGCTGGGGAGTACTGCGGTCATGATCCTGCCTTAGCTAGATTGTCGAGTCGTTAGATAATCTAGCCAAAAAAATAGTGCTGCGTGACCCATTGACAGGCGGGTCTTTTTTACTTAGAGCGTCTAGTCATCAGTGTTCCTCCCGTTATCCACATCGGTGGAGAACCTGTGGAGAATCGTGTTCACAGTTCGGCCCAGCCGCCGAGGTGGGCGGCGAGGTCGGCGAGCGGATCCGCAGGCCTCACGGGGGTGGATCGGCGCTCGGTCGTCCAGCCGTCGAGGTGGCCCCAGCGGCGCATCCTGGCGCGGGAGCGCGACGAGGTGACCGTGAGCTCGACGTCGCTCACGCCTTCGCTCTCGCCGTCGCCGTCGAGGGTGATCTCGGCGAGGGCGCCGCGGCCCACGCGGGTGGAGGCGTCGGTGAGGGCGCTGCCGACCGTCTCGAGGTCGGCTTCGGCGACGGCGAAGAGGGCGGATGCCTCCACGGTGGTGCGCGCGCGGAGGGCGGTGTCGCCGTCGGTCGTGACCCGGGAGTCGTGGGCGAACAGGTGGCCGGCGTCGAGCGGCACGACGACGATGGCGGTGGGGAGGAGCCGCAGCACGGTGTCGACGCACCGGTAGAGCGCGGCCGGTGGGCCGTCGGGGAGGCGGACCACGACGTCGGGGACCGCCGGAGCGAGGCCGCGACCCGTGGCTCCGGGCACGGTGATGCGGCTGAGGAGCGCGAGGGTCTCTGCGGTCTTCTTCTCGTGCGCCCGGCGAGGGTCGTCGCTCTCGCGGATCGCCGCGTCCGGCCCGTTGTGCCAGGCCACGGCCTCGGGCACGTGCGCCAGGACCGCTCCCGCCAGCCAGGCGCGGTGGGCCCAGTCCCAGTCCTCGCCGCCGTACTCCACGAAGGTCTCGTCGAAGCCTCCGAGCTCGTCGAAGAACCAGCGGGAGCAGGCGAGCACGGCGCCGATGAGGTAGCGGTACGAGCGCTCATCGGCATCGAGGAGGTCGCGTGAGGCCGCGTACGCTTCGGCGAGCCAGGCGGGCTCGGGCAGCTCGTGCGCGGGACCCGCCAGCTCGATGGGGATGGACACCTCGATGGGGAGCGCGGGCACCGCGGGGGTGCTGAGGGCGCTCAGGGCGGCGTGGCGGCGGTGGCCCACGGTGACGGCCTCGGGCGCGAGGGCGGGCAGGCGGATAATGGCGGAGACGTAGCCCGGCTCGGGGGCGGTGTCGGCGTCGAGGAAGCACAGCACCTCGCCCGTGGTCGCGGCGACGCCGGCATTGCGGGCCGCGGAGGCGCGGAATCCGCGGTCCTCGTGCACGATCAGCCGCACACCGGGGGGAACGGTCGGCGGCACCGCGGATCCGTCGTCGACCACCACGACCTCGAGCCGATCGGCCGGGTGCGTCTGCGCGTCGAGGGCGCGGAGCAGGCGGGCGAGGTCGTCGTGCTGCTCGTAGTGCACCACGACCACCGAGACGAACGGCGGCTCCGCGGGCTGCACCCCGTCGAGCACACTCCAGTCGTTGCCGGGCACGGCACGCCCGAACGGCGGCTGAGCGGTCACGCGTGCATCGTCTCGGCCCAGAAGGTGCAGTAGAGGTCCACGGTGTCGCGGTGCGTGGGGTGCAGCGACTCGTGGCCGGTGAGCCACGTGCTGCGCGGGTTCCGCAGGGCGTGGGCGATCGCGGCGGGCAGGTCGTCGCCCTCCACGAGCTCGATCGTGCCAGGACGGAGCGCCGCCATCTCCTCCATGTAGCGGCTGCGCACGGCGATGGGGCGGCGGCCGGCGGTGATCCACGAGGCCAGCGATCCCGAGGCCGACACGTGGTCGTGCGCGATCACGGGCACCGCCACCTGGCGCGACCGGCGCAGCAGCTCAGGGTCGCTCAGGTAGCCAGTGGCCTCGAACAGCACCCCGCGGCGCCTGGCGCGCTCCGTGAGAGTCTCGAGGTCGCGCTCGTGGCCGGCCGAGGCGCGCCCGAGCGCCATGACCTTCGGCCGCAGCGCCCGGTCGGTTGCCGAGGTGGCCGCGTGCTCGCGCAGCTGGTCTTCGTGCAGCTGTTCTTCGTGAAGCAGAGCGGCGACGGCCGCGATGGCTCGGTCGTGGCCCTTGCCCGGGTAGTAGAAGCCCAGGATCGCGACCGCGGGCTCGAGCAGCTCGGGCACGGCGAACGGATGCGCGGCGGCGACAGGCAGGGGGATGACCACGGGCGTCGCATCCTCATCCGTGAACCGACGCAGCAGCTCGGCCTCGTGCCTGCTGTTGCACACCACACCCGATGCCGCCCGCACCACGCGGCGGTAGGCCTCCGCGCGCCGGGGCAGGTGCTGCCGGTCGGAGGGCTGGGGCACGTCGTGCAGGGTCACCGTGACGCGGTGGTGCGCCGCCACGGCCTCCACGGCGCTCGCCGCCGAGGCGGCATCCGACCCCCAGAGCCGGTCGGTGAAGTGCAGGTGCACCCACTCCGCCCCCTCGCCCGCGGGGCGGAAGGGCGAGGCCACCTGCGCCACGGCGGGCACGGCCGACGAGACGGGCAGGGCCCCGGCGGCGCGCGCGTCCCACAGCTCGGTGGCCGGGTACGAGGCTCGCACGCTCTCGGCGAGGTGGCGGGCGTAGGTGCTGACCCCGTGCTCCGGCTGGCCGGTGAGGATGAGCGAGGGCGGCGCCCACTCCTCCTCCGGCCGCCGCGCGAGGTCGTCGGCGCGGGTCACGACGCGGCCAGCAGATCGAGCGCGGTGCGGTGCCTGGCGACCCCCGCGGTCACGACGTCGGGGTGCTCGCGATACCAGTCGAGGTGGATCGCGCGCAGCTCCTCCTCGGTCACCTGCACGCCGTCGATCGTCCAGTGCCCGGTGCTCGGCGTCTCGAGCCCCCACGCCTCGATGACCACGGGGTTCCGCGGAGCGTGGATGCCGTTGAGCAGTGGCCGGTCGAGCTCCGCAGGCGGGCCCTCGAGGCCCAGGTGGTCGGCCACGCGGGTGGCGAGCTCGGTCCACACGGGGTTGCCGGGGTGGTTGATGGTGCGCATGAGCTCGAAGCCCGGGCGGTCGAACAGGTCGGAGATGACCACGGCCTCGTGCCGCGACTCCCGGGAGCGCAGCTCGCGCTGCGAGAGCTCGGCGATGGCGAGCACGGCGGCCACCGTGAGCGGCGGCAGCGGGTCGCCTGCGGCCTCGGCGAGCGTGCGGAGGTCGTGGTACGGGGCCACGGGCGGGGTGAGCGACGGATCGCTCGGCGGGCGCACGATGGCGTGGGTGGGGTACAGCCCGGCCGAGCGGATGACGGGCATGACCGCGGTGCGGCAGTCGGAGGGCACGCGCGCGAAGAGCTGGCGGGTGCCGAGCGGCAGGCCGTGGTAGTCGTCGTGCACGGGCTGGCTGATGAGCACACCCGCGACCGCGAGGAGGGCCTCGAGGTGCGGCACGTCGGCTGCGGTCAGCTCGTGCACGGGGGGCATGCGCACCCAGGCCGTGGAGACGGGCAGAGCGAGACGCAGCGACTCGGCCTGGCAGTTGCCGAAGACGAGGCCGATCGGGCGGGCATCCGTCGGGCCGGGATTCGTCTGGCCGGCATCCGTCGGGCCGGGGATCGCCTGGCCGGCATCCGTGGTGTCGAGGCCGTAGAAGCGCGCGAAGTGGCGGCGGCGACCCTCGTCGACGGTGCCCTGCGGAGGGGTCGACGGCGCGACGGCGGCACGGGGAAGAGGCGTGGGGGTGGAAGGCATCCTCTCCAGGATGCCGTGATCCGGCCCCCACGCCATCCCTCCGGAGGATCGGGTCACTCTCGGCGGGTTGCACCCCGGTGCGAGAGGCTGGGGGGAGGCTCCTGCACCGGGGTGGTCTGGTGTCAGGCCGAGAGCGGCCCGAACGTGGCGTCGACCTCGGCGAGCTCGAGCTCGGCCGTGGTCTGGATGAGCTTGAGCAGCTCGGGGTCGAGACCGGGCGAGAACTCCTCGAGGCGCTCGGGGGCGATGAACGACGGAGAGCCGATGGGGGCCTGCTCGGTCGCCAGGAGCTCGGTGCCGTCGTTGGAGGGCGATGCGCCCTGGAAGATGCGGCCCGCCTCCGACTCGCCCTTGAGGTCGAACGAGTACTGCTTGCTCTGCAGCCCCAGGTCGACGAGCTTCTTGACCTCGGGGAACTGCTCCGCGTTGGTCTTCGGGATCGGCAGGGTCTTCTTCCAGTCGATGCCGAGCGTCTCGAGCGCCTTGGCGTAGGCGTTCTCGTGGGCCTGGTCGCGCACGATGAGGTAGGCGATGGTGGAGCGGGCCGTCTTGTTGGCGGTCATCTCGTACATGCGGCACTTCTGCAGCCGACCGGTCGACTCGAGCATGAGGTTGTAGAGCAGGTCGAGCACGAGGTTGCCCGAGTTGTAGACGTAGCTGCCGAGCCACGGGTTGCCCGCGGCGTCGACGGGCAGCGCACCCTGGGCGCCCACGAGGTAGTGGTGGATGTTGCCCGTGTCGAGCGCGATGCCGAGCGGGGTCGCTCCGCCGGCACCAGGGGTGTCGAGAGGATCGGTGGGCTTGCCCTGGTAGCGCGGCGAGCCGTCGAGCAGCCGGGAGATGGTGGTGCCGATGAGCTCGACGTGGCTGATCTCCTCGGTGCCGACGCCCTGGATGAGGTCGCGGTACGGCTTCGCGGCGGGGCCGCGGAAGTTCATGGCCTGGAAGAGGTACTGCATCATCGTGCGCATCTCGCCGAACTGGCCGCCGAGACCCTCCTGCAGGGCGTTGGCGGCTGCGGGATCGGGCTCGTCCGCCGCGATCTCGTTGATCCATTCCTGTGCGTGGAAATACATGGTCGACCTCCGTTGGGAGCGGACCTGTCGCCGCTCTGCCCCCACCATCGGTCGACCATCCGATTTCTCAGCCCCCCTTGATTTTCCGGCCGTGCGTGTGAGCGGGACGGCGACCGGGGGAGTAGATGTGGAGTCATGACTGCACGCGAGAACGACGACCGCATGGACGACCTCGACCTGGCCCAGGAGACCGTCACGAACGATGCCGTGGCGGGGGAGACCGTGTTCTCCGGCGAGGGCGAGGGCAACGACGGACCCACCGGGGGTGCCCCCGGCGAGGCCGAGCCCGACTGGGAGAACTACGCGCCCGGCGTGGCCGGTGAGGACGAGTCGCAGCCCGTGGGCGACAAGGCGCCCGACGATCTGCGCGACAGCGACCGGTAACCCGCGGGGGCGCAACCCCTGGCGGGTTCCCATCTGCGGCGTACGCTCCTGCGCATGAGCGACACCGCAGACACCCCCACCACCCCCGACACCACCCCGGACAACCCCAACGGACCCGGCGCTCGCGAGAGCTTCGCCGAGAACGAGCAGATCGCATCCGCCGACGAGCCCGAGATGCTCGGCGGCGCAGGCCCCGACCCCTCGCAGTCGGCGAGCAAGGACCCCGAGGACTGGGTGACCGGCGACGAGCCGATGACCGGCCCGCAGAAGAGCTACCTCGACACCCTGCTCCGCGAGGCGGGCGAGGAGCTGCCGGCGAACCTCACGAAGGCGGAGGCCTCCGAGCACATCGACCGGCTGCAGAAGGCCACCGGCCGCGGACAGTAGCTGGCAGGCCGGCAGGTACGCGAAAGGCCCCGGCTCCCCTTGCGGGAGGCCGGGGCCTTTCGGCGATCAACCGGTGATCAGTAGGTCGTCGGCACCATCGACATGGCGGCGGTGAAGCTGATGATCGACACGATGATGCCGATCACGAAGAGCACGGCTCCGATGATGACGCCCGCGAGTGCAGGCGTGTTCTTGTAGCCGGCCTTCTTCGACTGCGACAGCGCGATGGCGCTGATGATCAGGCCGATGAGGTTCGCGATGATGGCGACGACGAGACCGACGATGCCGAGGGTCTTGCCCGGGTAGTCGGTGCCGGCCGGCGCGCTGATGAGTGTGTCTTTGTTCGACATGGTGTCCCCCTGGTAGTTCGACTGTGGAAGTACCGAGAGTATCCCGATCCGGCGGCGATGGCACGCCAGGCGCACCCGAACGGGGGTAATGGGGGTGAAAGATAGGTGAATGGTCACTCTCCCCAATGGCGTTGTCGCCCCCCTGCTGCGCCTCATGAGGGCGAACCGGGTCTTCGTCTCGGAGGAGGGTGCACGACGCCGCGTGCGGGAGCGCGAGCTGCGGCCCGTGCCGTACGGGCCGCCCTCGCGGTTGAGGCCCGATGTGCGGGTCGACGTGGCGCACACCGACTGGCCGATCTACACGATCACACCCCGTTCCGGCCGAGCCGGCGCGGGCGCGGGCACTCGCACGGGTGAGCAGGCCGCACCTCGCGGCAGCGTGGTCTACGTGCACGGCGGCGGGTGGGTCGGCGAGATCGCCACGCAGCACTGGCACCTCGCCGCGCAGCTCGCCGCCGAGGCGAACACCACCGTGACCCTCCCGATCTACCCGCTCATCCCCTTCGGAACCGCGCTCGAGGCCGCGGACGGCGTGGCCGACCTTGTGCGCGCGAACCTCGCCGTGCACGGGCCGACGGTGCTGGCGGGCGACTCCGCCGGTGGTCAGATCTCGCTCTCCACGGCGCTCGCGCTGCGCGACGAGCACGGCATCGTGCTGCCGCGCACGGTGCTCATCTCACCCGCACTCGACCTGACCTGGAGCAATCCGCGCATCCCCGAGGTGCAGCCGAGCGATCCGTGGCTCGCCACACCGGGCGGGCGTGTGCTGGCCGAGCACTGGCGCGGCGATCGGGATCTGCTCGACGCCGTGGTGAGCCCGCTCGAGGGGGATCTCGCGGGGCTAGGGCCCATCACGCTCTTCAGCGGCACACGCGACGTGCTGAATCCGGATGCGCGGCTGCTCGTGCAGAAGGCCGCCGCGGCGGGTGTGGAGCTCGACTACCACGAGGGTGCGGGGCTCGTGCACGTGTTCCCGCTGCTGCCCACCGCTGAGGGGCGTGCCGCGCGTGCCACGATCGTGCGCGCGGTGAAGACGGCGCTCGCCGCCTGAGCAGGAGGCGAGGCAGCGCTGCGCAGGTCAGGCGCTGCGCAGGTCAGGCGCGGCTGCGGATGTAGCGCAGGAGGGCGGCGATGATCGCGAGGATCACGAGCACGAGGCCCACCCACAGCAGGAACTTGGCCGCTTCGATGAAGATGCCGAGCGCGAGCAGGACGAGGCCGATGATGATGACTGCGATCACGATTCCGTACATGCCCCCAGTCTGCACCGGCTGAGCGCATCCCGCTCGCGGAGGTGGGTGGCGGCGTCAGGCCGAGGTGCAGTCGAGACCGGCAGCGCTCAAGCGTGCGAGGGCCTCCTCGTGCCGCGCGGGGTGTGCGTGCAGGGCGGGCCCCTCGGCCGGGGTCGCGGTCAGCAGCAGTTCGAAGCGGTCGAGGGCGCCGATGACCCCGAGGCTCGTGCGCCCGAGCTTCGACGAATCTGCCACCACGACCGCGCGATCCGCCGCGGCGAGCATGGCCTGCTTGAGCTCGGTCTCGGGGAGGTTGACGTTGGTGACGCCCGCCACCGCATCCACCCCGGTGCACCCGATGAAGGCCAGGTCGGCGCGGATGCCCGTGAGCAGCATCGAGGCGTACGGTGCCACGAGCGAGTGCTGCAGCGGGCGAAGGGTGCCGCCCGTCACCACCACGGTGAAGCGCGGGATGGCGGGCTCGAGCGCGAGGGCGATGCTGAGGCCGTTGGTGATGACCACCACGTCGTCGAGATCGTCGCGCTCGAGCAGGGCGTCGGCCACCGCGGCCGTGGTGGTGCCGACGTCGAGCAGCACGCTCGATCCGCTCTCGACGAGTGCGGCGCCTGCTCGGCCGATGCGGCGCTTCTCGTCGGCCGCGTTCGCCCGCGCCAGGTCGAAGGGGGTCTCGCTGCGGGGTGCGGAGCCGCGGGCCACGGCGCCGCCGTGCACCCGATCCACAGATCCCTCGCGCTCCAGGGCTGCGAGGTCGGAGCGCACCGTCACCTCGGAGACGCCGAGCACGCCGCTCAGCACAGCCACACGCGCGAAGCCCGTCTCGGCCACGAGGCTCAGGATGCGGCGTCGGCGCACGGCGGCCGGGTCGCCGGCACCGCCTGTGCCGCCTGTGCTGCTGATCTCCTCGTCAAGCATGCCGCCAGCTTACAGATTCGAAAGCAGATCGCGCTTGACTTTCGCAAACGAAACTGGGGTAATCGGAGGGTGAGCACACCGAGCGGCGCCGTCATCAAGCGCGCCACCACCCTCTCCGACGGCCGCGAGCTGATCTACTTCGACGACGCCGACACCCGGCTCCCGCCCTCGCGGGCCGAGGATGCGCGACCGGTCGCCCCCCGCCCTCCCGTGGCCGAGATGCGGCAGGACGTGCTGACGGGCGACTGGATCTCGATCGCCGCCGCCCGCCAGAACCGCGTGATGCTGCCGCCCAAGCACCTCGATCCGCTCGCGCCCTCGACCGCCGACCACCTCACCGAGGTGCCGAGCGACTACGACGTCGCGGTGTTCGAGAACAAGTCGCCCTCGTTCGGTCCCGACCTCGCCGAGGCCGGCGTCGATCCGCTGCACGAGCTCAGCGAGCTCCGGCGTGTGGGGCTCGGCCGCACGGCGACCTCGGTGGGGCGCTGCGAAGTGGTGTGCTTCAGCCCCGCCACGGAGGGCTCTCTCTCGGAGCTGCCCGTCTCGCGCGTGCGCACGGTCATCGAGGCGTGGGCCGATCGCACCGCGGCGCTCTCGCTGCTGCCCGGGGTGCAGCAGGTGTTCCCGTTCGAGAACCGCGGTGAGGCGATCGGTGTGACGCTGCATCACCCGCACGGCCAGATCTACGCGTATCCGTACGTCACGCCGCGCACGCAGAAGCTCATCGACTCGATCGAGCGCTACGACGGCGATCTGTTCGCCGACATCCTCGCGTTCGAGCAGGGGTCGAACCGCGTGCTCGTGCAGGGGGAGCACTTCACGGCGTTCGTGCCGTTCGCGGCGCGCTGGCCCGTGGAGGTGCACCTGCTGCCGCACCGGCATGTCGCCGACTTCGCCGGGCTCACGGCGGAGGAGCGGGACGAGCTCGCGGTGGTGCTCCGGCGCCTCCTGCGTGGGCTCGACCGGCTGTACGACACGCCCACGCCGTACATCGCGGCCTGGCACCAGGCGCCCGTGCACGAGCACCGCGACGACATCCGGCTCATGCTGCAGATCACGTCGCCCCGACGCGCGGCCGACAAGCTCAAGTTCCTGGCCGGGTCGGAGGCGGCCATGGGGGCGTTCATCGGCGACGTGCCGCCGGAGAGCTCGGCCCGTCTCCTCCGCGAGGCGCTCGAGCGCGCCGATCGGGCTGATGGTGCCGATGGGGCTAATGACGCCAATGGCGCCAATGGTGCCAATGGTGCCAATGGTGCCGATGGCGGCGACGGGGCCGAAAGTGGCAGCTGGGCCGATGGCGGGCAAGGCCTCTCGGCCGAGCCGCGACCGGAAGCCGACACGGATCCCGAGGCGGGAACGCGCCGTGAGGCCGAGCTGCATCCTGAGACCGAGAGCGTGGAGGACCCGTCGTGACCCGTGAGCACCTGCTCGAGGCGGCTGCGGCCGGCTTCGCCCGACTCTACGGCCGGGCCCCGACCTCGCTGTGGGCGGCACCCGGCCGGGTGAACCTCATCGGCGAGCACACCGACTACAACGACGGCTTCGTGCTGCCCTTCGCCATCGACCGCCACACGGTGATGGCGGCGGCCCCCCGCACCGACCGCGTGATGCGCGTGGCGAGCGAGTTCGCGGGTGCCCACACCGCCTCCGAATCCGACACCGTCTCCGAATCCGAATCCGACACCGCGTCCGGAGCGGACGCAGGTGCTGGGGCGCCCGAAGTGGTGGAGGCGGCGATCGACGGGCTGTCGCCGGAGACGCTCTCGGGATGGTCCGCGTATCCGCTGGGTGTGGTGTGGGCCGCCGGTCGGCACGGTGCCGACCTCGCCGCCGTGCACGGGCTCGACCTGTACTTCGTCTCGGACGTGCCCCTCGGCGCGGGACTGTCGTCGTCGGCCGCCATCGAATCGGTGGTCGCCATCGCCCTCGACGAGCTCTGGAGCCTCGGCTTCGACCGCCCCACCCTGGCAGAGCTCGGCCGCCTGGCCGAGAACGAGGCCGTGGGGGCGCCCACGGGCATCATGGACCAGTCCGCCGTGCTCCTCGGCGCCCGCGACTCGGCCGTTCTGCTCGACTGCCGCTCGAAGGAGTCGACCCTCGTGCCCCTCGGGCTGCACGACGAGCAGCTCGCGATCGTGGTCACCGACACCCGCGTCGACCACGCGCACGCCACGGGCGGCTACGCCGACCGCCGCGCCTCGTGCGAGCGCGGGGCGGCCGTGCTCGGGGTGCCCTCGCTCCGCGATCTCACGATCGACGACCTCCCCCGCGCCGAGCGCGACCTCGACGACGAGACGTTCCGCCGCGTGCGGCACATCGTCACCGAGAACGCCAGGGTGCTCGCGCTCGTGGAACGGTTGCGCGCCGCCGGCCCCGGCGCGATCGGCGAGCTGCTCGACGCCTCGCACACCTCCATGCGCGACGACTTCGAGATCTCGGTGCCCGAGCTCGACCTCTCGGTCGAGGTGGCCCGCAGGGTGGGTGCTGTGGGGTCGCGGATGACGGGCGGCGGCTTCGGCGGATCGTCCCTCGCCGTGATCGACCGCCGTCTCGTCGGCGAGCTGCGTGCGGCCCAGCGGGAGGCGTTCGCCGCCGCCGGCTACGCCGAGCCCGTGGTGTTCGAGGTGGTACCGTCGCAGGGCGCCGAGCGGCTGCCGCTCGCAGGTGCAGGTGCAGGTGCAGGTGCGAGTGCCGGTGTCGGCGCGACGGATGGGATCGACTCGATCGGGGGATCGCTGTGAGCTGGCTCGTGACGGGAGGGGCCGGGTACATCGGCTCCCACGTGGTGAAGGCGCTCGGTGAGGCCGGGCTGACCGCTGTGGTGCTCGACGACCTCTCGAGCGGGCACGAGGGCTTCGTGCCCGAGGGTGTTCCGTTCGTGCGCGGCAGCATCCTCGACGGCGACCTCGTGGAGGCGACGCTGCGCGAGCACGGTGTGACGGGTGTCATCCACGTGGCCGGCTACAAGTACGCGGGCGTCTCGGTGAGCAGGCCGCTGCACACCTACGAGCAGAACGTCACGGGCACCGCCCTGCTGCTCGAGCGCATGCAGACCGTCGGTGTCGACCGGCTCGTGTTCTCCTCGAGCGCCGCGGTCTACGGCACACCCGACACCGACCTCGTGACCGAGGAGACCCCCAAGGCCCCCGAGTCGCCCTACGGCGAGTCGAAGCTCATCGGCGAGTGGCTGCTGCGCGACCAGGCGAGGGCCGCCGGCCTGCGAGCCACGGCGCTGCGCTACTTCAACGTGGTGGGGTCGGGGTCGCCCGAGCTCTTCGACTCGAGCCCGCACAACCTGTTCCCGCTCGTGTTCGCCGCGCTCGCCGAGGGGCGCACACCGCGCATCAACGGCGACGACTACGACACCCCTGACGGCACGTGCGTGCGCGACTACATCCACGTCTCGGATCTCGCGCTCGCCCACGTGGAGGCCGCGCGCCGGCTCGACGCGGGCGAGGAGCTGCTGCCCGCCTACAACCTGGGCTCGGGCGACGGCGTCTCGGTGCGACAGATCATGGACACCGTGGCCGAGGTGACGGGCATCGACTTCACCCCCGAGGTGGCACCGCGGCGCCCGGGCGACCCGGCGCGCATCGTGGCGGCGGGCGATCTCGCGGCGCGCGACCTCGGCTGGAGCATGCGGCACTCGCTGCGCGACATGGTCTCCTCGGCCTGGACGGCCCAGCCCCGCGCCTGATCGCGGTCAGGCCGGGCGGCGGCGGGTGGTGGCGAGGGCTGCTGCGCCGAGGGCGAGGAGGATCGCGGCCCACAGGGCCGGGTCGAGCGAACCGCCGGTGGCCGCGAGAGCGGGACCCGCGGCAGGGGTCGGCGACGGGCCCGGGGTGGGTGCGGGCGTCGGTGTCGGCGTGGGTGTCGGCAGCGCTCGCAGCGCGGTCAGGAAGGACGCCACGTCGATGAGGCCCGCTCCGCTGGTCTCGGCGGGCACGGTGCCGAGCCAGGTCTGCGTGAGCGGCGTCGCCGAGCTCGTGAGCGCCTCCGTGAGCTGCGCATCCGTGGCGGTCGGCGCGGCCTGGCGGCCGAGGGCGAGCACTCCCGCCACCACCGGAGTGGCCGCCGAGGTGCCCGAGTAGACGAACACGTCGCCGTAGGGCACACCGAAGAACGTCGTGGGGATGCCGTCGAGACTCGTGATGGTCGGCCCCACCTTCAGCTCGGGCTCGGTCAGCCGCTCCGGGGCGATGCCGGCCTCGGTGACGTCGCCGAAGTAGCGCACCTGCGGGCCCGCCGAGCTGAACCGCTCGAGCGAGGTGAACGAGAAGGCCGCGGCCACCGTGATGCTGCTCGGGTTGGCGGCGCGGCCCACGAGGGTCGATCCGATGGTGTCGGTCTCGGTCGACTCGAAGTACTCGACGTCCACGACGGTGCGCTCCCCGTCGTCGCTGAAGAACTGGAACGACACGGGCAGCGGATCGGTCGTCTCCGAGGCCACACGGGCGATCACGAGCGACCTCGTGGTGAGCACCTCGGTGGCGAGCGATGCGAAGAGGCCGCCCGCAGCGATGGGCAGACCCGACTCCGGGTCGGGCGAGATCGTGTTCTCGACGTCGACGGTGCCGTCGGCGTTCAGGAAGAACGCGTAGAGCTGCGAGGTGGTGGCGTAGGGAGCCTCGCCCCACTGCAGCACACCCGAGTACGGGTAGTCGGAGGCCTTGGGCGGCGGGTAGAGGGTGATGGTGTCGGTGTTGTCCTCCGCCGCGCCCGGATCGAAGTCGAGGCATTCGAGCGCGATCCCGGGCAGCTGCTCCTCGACGCTCGCGGGGCATCCGGTGTCGCGGAAGGCGGTGGTCTGCCAGCTCGCGATGCTGTAGCCGGCACTCGGGAACGGCGGGCCGATGTCATCCGTCTCGCCCACGTGGTTGAGGTTGCCGGCGGCGACCGTGTAGAGCACACCCGCCTCGGTCGCGCGCTCGGCCGCGCTCGCCGCGAAGCCCGAGGCGAAGGCCAGGTCGCCCTCGATCATGATGTCGTCGACGATGATGTCCACGTCGGCCGCCACGAGGGCGTCGATGGCGTCGGCGACCGTCTGATCCTCCTCGGCGAGGGTGCCGTCGGGGTCGTTGCTAGCCCCCGTCGCGAACGCGAGCTTGGCTGCCGGTGCGATGGCGTGCACGATCTGCAGCATCGCGCGGCCCTCGTCGTCGCTCGCGACGCTGTCGTCGACCTTGAGCACCGGATCGGTGAAGCCGCACGGGTTGCCGAGGCCGGGCAGGGCGCCGGAGGCCACGTCGGCGGCGGCATCCGTGGCCGGCGTGGGGTTGGTGGGGGTGGGGGCGTAGTTGTCGTAGGAGGTGGAGATGACGCCGATTGTGAGGCCGGCGCCGTCGAGGCCTGCGTTCTGCAGTGAGTCGATACCGAGCGCCCTGACGACGTCGTAGGCCGGGGACGGCGTGCAGGCATCCGTCGCCGTGGGGGCGGTGGCGGATGCGGGGGCGGCCTGGGCGGGGAGCGACGGGGTGGCGAGCGCGAGCGCGACGAGGGCGGGCACGGCCAGCAGAGCAGGGAGGCGCTTCACGATCGCGAGCCTAACGGCGGTGCCGCCCCGCGCGCAGGGGTGCACGTAGTACCCCGTCAGTTGCGGGCGTCGGCCACGTCGCGTGCCTTGAGGTGGCGGGTGTTCGAGACCGGGTGGGTGCCGAGCACGATCTTGCCGCGGGAGTGCAGCTTGTCGAGATCGGCGTAGGCCACCGCCACCTCGCTGAGTGCGTAGTACCCCGAGACGAGCAGGTGGAACGCCTGCTTCTCGGCGAGGCCCACGAGCACCTCGAGCTGGCGGGTGCCGTGCTCCACCGACGCGGGGTCGTCGAGCAGCAGCTTGAGCTCGATCTCGCGGCGGTCGGCGCTCGAGCGGTAGCGGGACATCGGAACGCCGAGTTCGGCGGCGAGCAGGTGGCCGTCCTGACCGAAGTTGTCGATGAACGCCGTCACGCCCTTGGGGGCGAGGGCGCGGATGCGGTCGGCGATGCCCTCGCCGTACTTCACGGGGGTGATGCCGATCTGGCGCAGGTAGTCGAAGTTGCGGTCGCCGCACGTGCCGATGACGGTGGCGCCACGGTACTTGGCCACCTGGGCCTCGATGCTGCCCACACCGCCCGCGGCGGCCGAGACCACCACGGTGTCGCCCGCGCCGATGCGCAGCTCGTCGAGCACGTCGAGAGCGGTCGCGCCGGAGAGGAACAGGCCGCCTGCGGCCTCCCAGCCGAGGCGGTTGGGCTTCCTCACGATCGACGTCACGGGCACCGTGATGTAGGTGGCGTGCGCACCCGAGCGCACGTGCCCGACCACCTCGCAGCCGCGGGGGAACGCCTTGTCGGCGGAGTCGACCACGATGCCGGCGAAGTCGCTGCCCGAGCGGCGGGGGAACGGCACGTCGGCCCAGGACTCCTCCTTGCCGCTGCGGATGAAGCCGTCGATGTGACTGATGCCCGTGACGATGACCTCGATGGTCACCTCGCCCCGGCCGGCCGGCTTGAGCGGGCGGATGCGCGAGTGCAGCACCTCCGACGTGCCCACCCTGTCGTACTCGATGACACTGGTCTCGCTCGGCTTCTTCACCGCGATCACCTCCTGGGTTCTGGGCTCAGAGTATTCCGGAAGGCGGGCTGAGACCAGAGCCGCGTCAGGGTTCGTCGAGGGCCCTCAGGGTCCACTCGAGCGAGGTGCTCGCGCCGGGGGAGAGGATGCGCAGGTCGGTGCCGGAATTGAGCGCGTCGGGCGGGCAGGTCATGGGCTCGACGGCGAGCGCGTGCCGACGATCCGGCCCCGGATTGTGGTCGGCCGAGTAGAGCTGCACCCAGGGGGTACCCGCCCTGATCCCCATCTCGACCCCGCGCGGCCCGCCCCCGCCCGAGCCCGCCGAGCCCGAGCCGGCCGCATGCGCGGGGTCGGTGAGGCGGATCACCACGCGACCGTCGGCATCCGGCTGCAGCGCGGTGAACGCATGGTTGAGCACGGTGCCGCCGATGAGCCGCGGCCTGCTGAAGTCGAGGCCGCCGCCGGAACCGGTGGGGGTGGTGGTGACGCCGCCGGGGTCGTCGACCGCGACTCGGGCCACGGGGAGGAGCCGGTCGGGGGAGACGAGGAGCACCTCGTGGGCGGGGAGCTCGAGCTCCCAGCCGTCGACCGCGCCGGGTGCCGCCGGCCCCGCGAGCAGGTAGGGATGCACCCCCATGCCGAACGGCGCGGGCCGATCGCTCTCGTTGGTGGCGGTGATGCGCTGCCGGAACCCGCCCACCCCCACCGAGAACTCCACATCAAGTCGCACCCGCCACGGATACCCCTCCTGAGCCTCGATCCACCCGGTGAGCACCACCCGATCGGACCCCGCCGCGGAGCCCCGCGCGGCGGGGTGGGCCGGAGGGGCCGCGGTGGCGACCGGAGTGGGGGCGGTGGGCGTGGGGTGGGCTGGGGTGGCGGCCGGCTCGGGGGTTGGCGCGGGGTGGAAGGGGAGGGAGTGGGCGAGGCCGTGGGCGGCGTTGCCCGTTTCGGGCTCGGTGAGCTCGAGCTGGTGGGTGCTGCCGTCGAAGGTGTAGCGGCCGTCAGCGGTGCGGTTGGGCCACGGAGCGAGGAGGGCGCCGCGCATAGTGGGGCGGGGCTCGTCGACGCCGAAGGGCACCACGAGGTCGCGCCCGCGGAACGTGAGCGCCCGCAGTGTGGCACCCTCGGAGACGACGCGCGCCTCGTACCCACCCGCCGCGATCCCGAACTCCTCCCTCACCATGCCCGCTCCTCCCTCACTACGCGCAGATTACCTCGCACCCGCGCCGCGGGGAGAGCGAAAGCGCCTTCGCGGCGGTGGGTGGCCAGTAGTGCGCGACCCGGCGACCCCGCGACGCGCGGAGGCGGAGTGGGCACGTCGGGTGGGGTGGTGGGCGTGGTGGTTGGGGTGGCGGGCACGGTGGGTGGGGTGGTGGGCGGAGGGGCGGTGGGCGGTGGGCAAGAGGTCAGGGGGTGGGGGAGGCGCGGGCGAAGAGGAGGAGTTCGGGGAGGCTCGTGGCGAAGTAGTCGGTGACTCCGTCGTCGCGCACGGCCGCCGGGGGCGTGTAGTGGGCGCGGGCCTCGCCGAGGTGGGCGGGCGGATCCGTGAGCGGCAGCCCGAGGGCTTCGAGCGTGGCATCCCAGGCCGCGATCACCCGGCCCTCACCGCCCTCCCACGGGTGGAACGGGCGACCGAGCAGGATCCCGTGCGCCGCCGCCGCGCGACCCTCCGCCACGAGCAGCCCCACGTACTCGATCGTGAAGTCGTCGCGCCCCAGCACGAGCTGCTCCACGCCCTCGAGCCGCGCGAGGCGCTCGGCGGTGGAGTGACCGAGGCGGGCCGCGAGCTGGTCCTGCTCGTAGCGCAGGCGGGCGTCGTGGGGCGCAAGCTGTACCGCGCGCTCGTAGAGGTCCCAGGCCCGCGTGTCGTCATGCGCGATGTTGTATGACGCGAGGGCGGCGTTGCGCAGCAGCACCGGCTCGGCGAGCCCGGCCTCCACAGCCTCGGTCCACAGGGCGAGGGCCTCGGCCCGTCGCCCGTGCGAGTAGAGAAGCATGCCCAGCAGGTGGCGCGCCACGGCGTCGCTCGGCTCGGCAGCGAGGGCCGCCCGCAGGGCGTCGTGCGCATCGAGCCCGTGCGGGAACGCCCAGGTGAGGTCGGAGGATCGTGCGGCGGCCCTGGATGCCGAGGCGGCGGCGTGATCGCCGAGCGCCTCGTGCGCGCTCGCCGCGACGTAGTGCGCCACAGGCACGACGTTGCCCGCCGCGGTGGGGGGCAGGGAGGTCACGGTCGAGAGCACCTCGAGAGCCTCCGGCAGCGTCCCCGCCGCGAGCAGGTCGAGCGCCACGTCGAGCAGCAGGGAGGCATCGACGGGCCCCGGCAGGCCCAGCAGGGCCCGCACCGTGGGGTTGAGCGGCTCAAGCGCGAGCTCGGCCCGAAGCACCGCCTCGGCAGCCCCCTCAGCCCTCAGCCCACCCAGCTCGTTCTCTCCCCCGCCCACGCCGGCGACACCGGCGGATCCGGCCGAACCAGCGGTGGTGCGACGAAGGAGGAGGGCGCGGAGCACCGCGCGGCGGCTGTCGTGCGACACGACCCCGTCGAGCGTGTCGAGCACCCGCAGCGCCGCCCGCGTACGACCGCGCCGCGAGAGCGAGGCCGCGAGCTCGAAGCCCGCCGCGGCCGCCCACGTGCCGTCCCACCCCGCCTTGCCGAAGAACTGCTCCGCCTCCACATGCCGCCCGAGCCGACGCAGCACGAGCCCCGCCAGGTAGAAGGCCTCGGCGTCGAGCGGATTGGCGTTCCGCCGCGTCAGCCGCGCGAGCGCCGTCTGCACGTGCTCGAGCGCCTTCTCGTACTCGCCGGCCCGGTACTCGTGGTCGGCGAGCGCGAGGTTCGTGCGCACGTCGCCGGGGTCGCGAGCGAGCGCTGCCCGCCAGTAGCCGAGCGGTGACCGGGTCGGATGCCGGAACTGGCTGAGATGCAGCCCCGTGAGGTACAGCTCCTCCACCGACTCGACCTGCTCGGGCAGCATGGGCTCGTCGGCCACCCACGGCTCCTCGTCGGAGACGTCCGACGGCTCCCACCGCACGAGCACCCGCCCGCTCTCGTCGAGCAGCTCCACCGCCGTCACCACCGAGCCAGCGCCCCCAACAGCACCCGCGGCACCGCCTGAGCCGTCGCCCGCAGCCACCGCGAGCTCCACCGCCACCCCCGGCACCAGATCCTCCACCCGGGAAGCCACCACAGCACCCCCCGCCCGCACCCGCAGCGTGGCTCGAGGTCGCGGCGAGGTCACCGCGAACAGCGCCGCCTCCACCCGCCCCGCCGCATCCCGCCGCACGTGCACGGCGGCATCCGGAGTCGCCTGATGCGCGGGCCCGAGAGCGGGCAGCGGGTACCAGTACTGCGAGAAGACCTTCGTCTCGCCGGGCAGCAGCCAGCTGAAGTCGGGCTGGTTGTCGGTGTAGACGCCCGCCATGAGCTCCACGTACGGCCCGTCCCCGTCGGTGAGCTGCGCATCCCACGCGTGCCCGAACGGCTCGTCGCCCCACGTCCACTGCTTCTTGCCCGGCGAGACCCGCCGCTCGGCCCAGTGCACGAACCCGGCCCCGGCCCCGTGGTCGTAGCCGCCGAAGAAGTCGTCCTGCGAGTCCACGATCATGTACGACGTGGGCACCGGGATGTTGCGGTACCAGTCGACGCGGTCGGCTCCCGGCCGTGCGTCGGCGAGCGCCGGGTAGTCGACCCCGTAGTACGGCCGGTCGGCCGCGGGGAAGGCCGTGAGGGCCCGCCGCGCGTGGTCGGCCACGTACCGCACGTCCTCCGGGAAGAACGACTGGTAGTCGTCGTTCACGGCGGCGGCCACGTTGGCCCACCACAGGAAGGTCTGCCGCTCGCTCGTGCGGTTGTGCAGCCGCACGGCCAGCTCCACCACGGTGCTGCCCGGGCGCAGGCGCACGCCGTGCTGCCCCGCCATGCGCGCGAAGGGATCGTGGTCGGCGCACCACACCGTGACCGATCCGTCGTCGCCCCACTCGATGCTCGACTCGACGGGCAGGTAGGTGGCCGGCCGGTGGTGCTGCGGCCAGTTGAACTCCACGCCGCCGCTCACCCACGGCCCCGCGAGCCCCACGAGGGCGGGCTTGATGACGTTGTTGCGGTAGAAGAAGTCGTAGTCGGTGGTCTTGTCGTAGCCGATGTGGATGCGACCGCCGAGCTCGGGCAGCACCACGAGCCGCACGTACTCGTTCTCGAGGTGCACGGCCTGCCACTCGCGCGGCCGCCCCTCATCCGAGACCCGCTCGGTGAACGGGATCGGGTAGACCTTGCCGCTCGACCCCTGGTAGACGCGGTGGTCGAGGAACATCGGATACGCGCTCGGCGCCTCGGCGTCGTAGGTGCGGATGGTGAGCGGCTCGCTCCAGGCCACCGGCCGGCCCGCCTCGAGCGTGGCACGCAGGGCCTCGGGCACCTCGGGGAGGCGGATCTTCGAGAGATCGACGTCGTGGTCGATGGTCATGGGGTGCCTCCTCGGCAGGGATTACAGTGCAGTACATGAACGAAGCGACTCCCGGGGAGCCGGCGTCCGACGTGAGGGACGGCTTCGCGAACCAGCGCTTGTGCGTGGTCCCGAGGCCTCAGGTCGATGCGGCGGCGGTGCGGGCGGGCACCCGCCGCCTGCTGGTCACGGATGCCGGCTACTTCCCGCGCGCCCACCACCACCGCCGGCGCAGGAGCCACGGGGCGGCGGAGACGATCGTCATCCTGTGCGTGGCGGGCCGCGGCACGGTGACCGTCGACGGCCAGAGCTACGAGCTCACGCCGTCGAGTTCCGCGATCATCCCGCCGTTCACCTCGCACGAGTACGCGGCATCCGACGACGACCCCTGGACGATCTGGTGGATGCATGTGCGCGGCGCCGACGTGGCCGACCTCATCGGCCCCGTGCTGGCCGGCCAGCAGCCCGTGATCGAGCTCAAGTCGGTCGACCGCATCGCCGCGCTCTTCGACGAGCTCGTGGGCAGCCTCGAGCAGCGCACCACACCCATCCACCTGCTGGCCGCGGCCGGCGTGGCCTGGCACCTGCTCACGCGGCTCGCCGCCGACAGCATGCTGCCGGCCACGGGCTCCCCGCTCGAGCGCGCCATGCGCTACCTCGAGGCGCGTGTGGAGGGCGCCATCACGGTCACCGAGCTGGCCGCGATCGTGGGCCTCTCGCCCTCGCACCTCAGCACGCTCTTCCGGCACGCCACGGGAGGCGGGCCCGGCGCCTTCCACACCTCGCTCAAGATGGGCCGTGCGCGCACCCTGCTCGACACCACCACGATGCCCGTCGCCGAAGTGGCCCTCGCCGTCGGCTACGCCGATCCGCTCTACTTCTCCCGGCATTTCCGTCGTCTCCACGGTGTGAACCCGTCCACGTATCGATCGCAGCACAAGGGGTGACGATCAGCCGGGGATGCCGATGCGGCGCTCGCCGGAGCGCAGCTGCTGGATGACCACGGCCACCACGAGCAGCGTGCCCTGGGCCACGTTCTGCCAGAAGGTGTTCACGCCGAGCAGCGTCATGCCGTTCGTGAGCACTCCGAGCAGGATCACGGCGAGGATGGTGCCGGCGATGGCGCCCTTTCCGCCCTTGAGCGCGGCTCCACCGAGCGCTGCGGCCGTGATGGCCTGCAGTTCGAGACCCTCGGAGCCCGAGATCGGCTGACCCGATCCGGTGCGGGCCGTGATGAGGATCCCCGCGATGGCAGCCACGGCGCCCGTGACCATGTAGACGCCGATGATGTAGCGGTTGATGTTGATGCCGCCGAGTCGCGAGGCGATGTTGTTGCCGCCGACCGCGTAGATGTTGCGGCCGATGGTGGTGTAGCGCAGCACCACGTGGGCGAGCACGGCCACCGCCACGAGCACCCAGATGAGGGTGGGGACTCCCAGCAGGGTGCCGCGGGCGAGGAAGACGAAGAACGGGTCGGCGCCGGTGTAGCCCTGCGCGCGGCCGTCCGAGATGAGCTGCGCCACACCCTTGAACGCCGCGAGGGTGGCCAGGGTGGCGATCACGGGGTTGACCCGGCCGAACACGATGATGCAGCCGTTGATCAACCCGCAGACCACGCCGATGGCCACGGCCCCGAGCACGCCGAGCGCGGCCGAGGTGGTGGCCGTGAAGATCATGGCGGAGGTCACCGAGGTGAGACCGGCGATCGATCCCACCGAGATGTCGAGGGCGCCGAGGATGATCACGATCGTCTGCACCACCGCGAGCAGGCCCACGATGGCGATCGCGGTGCCGATGACCTTGAGGTTCGGCACCGTGAAGAAGAGCGGGTTCTGGATGCCGATGACGGCCACCACGGCGGCGATGGCGATGATGAGCGAGATGTTCTGCACGCCGACGGCGCCGATGAAGCGCTTGAACGGCGACACCGTGTCCGTCTCGAGAGGTGCTGTTCCGGTCGTTCCCACGGGGGATTCCTTTCGGGTGGTGGAGGTCATGCGGCGACGTCCTCGTCCATCGCGAGCGCGAGGATGCGCTCTTCGGTCGCATCCGCGCGGGGGAGCTCCCCGGCGATGCGGCCACCGGCCATGACGTAGATGCGGTCCGAGACGCCGAGCACCTCGGGGAGTTCGCTGGAGACGACGATCACGGCGACACCCTGGTGCGCGAGCTCGTCGATGATGGCGTAGATCTCGCTCTTGGCACCCACGTCGATGCCGCGGGTGGGCTCGTCGAGCAGCAGGAGCTTGGGCTTGGTGGCGAGCCACCTGGCGAGCACGACCTTCTGCTGGTTGCCTCCGGAGAGGTTTCCGACCAGCTGCTCGGTAGAGGGGGTGCGGATGCGGAGCCGCGTGATGTACTCCTGCGCGAGCGCCTTCTCGGCGCGGCTGTTCACGAAGATCCAGCGCGAGAGCGACTTGAGCACCACGAGGGCGGCGTTGTCGCGCACCGAGCGCTGCAGCAGCAGGGCCTCGGCCTTGCGCTCCTCGGGAGCGAAGCCGATGCCCGCTCGGATGCTGTCGGAGGGCTGGCGGATGGTCTCGCGCCTGCCGGAGATGAGGATCTGGCCCGAGACTATGGGGTAGTCGCCCGCGATGGTCTTCATGAGCTCGCTGCGACCGGCGCCCACGAGGCCCGCGATGCCCACGACCTCGCCGGCCCGCACGCTGAGGTCGATGCCCTCGACGAACTGGTTGCCCACGCCCTGCAGCTCGAGCACGGTCTCACCGAGAGGAGCGGGATCGCGGTGGAAGAACTTGTCGAGGTCGCGGCCCACCATCATGCGCACGAGCTCCTCGTGGTCGGTCTCGCCCACGGCCTTGGTGCCCACGAAGGCGCCGTCGCGGAGAACCGTGATGTGGTCGGCGAGCTGGAAGATCTCGGCCATGCGGTGCGAGACGTAGCCGATGGCGATGCCCTCGGCCTGCAGCTGGCGGATGAGCGAGAACAGCAGCGCCACCTCTTCGTCGCCGAGCGACGAGGTGGGCTCGTCGAAGCAGATGATGCGCGGTCGGCTCACGACGGCCCGCATGATCTCCACGATCTGGCGCTGCGCGGGGGAGAGCTCGGAGCCGAGCGCCTCGGCGCGCAGCGTGCGGTGGAAGCCCCAGCGCTTGAGCTCCTCGCGGGTGCGCTTGAGCAGCGCGCGCCGGTTGAAGCCGGCCCTGCCGAGGCTGCCCACGAAGATGTTCTCCGCCACCGAGACGGCGGCGATGATCTCGGGCTCCTGGGCGATCACCCGGAGGCCGGCGGCCCTCGCATCCGCCGGATCCGTGAACGCCACGGGCTCGCCGTCGATCATGAGTCCGCCCGCGTCGGGGCGGTAGTCGCCGTTGAGGATCTTGAGCAGCGTGGACTTGCCCGCGCCGTTCTCGCCCATGAGGGCGGTGACCTGCCCTGCTCTCAGCTCGAGCTCCACGCCGCGCAGGGCGCGGACCGGGCCGAAGCTCTTCGTGATTCCCGCTGCGCGCAGCGCGATGACTTCCTCTGGCATTGCTGACCTCGAATCCGTGGTGAGGGGTGACGTGGTGAACCGACCTGGAACGGAGAACGGCGGGGGCGGCCGCGTGCGACCGCCCCCGCCGTCCGGAACCGCTAGGTGCAGACCACGCCCTCTTCCTCCCAGTTGGAGGCGTCGACGATCTCGGTGTTCGCGATCGACTGCGGCGGCAGGGCGGTGCCGTTGCGCAGCAGGTCGATCATCGACGTCGCGGCGGCCTTGCCGACCTCGATGCCCGAGATGAACAGGGCGGCCTTGTTGCCCGTCTCCTGACCGGCCTTCCAGTCCTTGCAGGTGAGGTACGCGCCGAGGCCGACGCCGATGATGTTGTCGGCCGAGACGCCCGAGTTCTGCAGCGCCGTCACGACACCCGTCTCACCCTCGTCGTTGCAGCCCCAGACCACCCAGTTGGTCACGCCGGCGTTCGCCGTGATGATGGCGCCCGCCTTGTCCTGCGCATCCGTGGCCGAGTTGTCGGTGCCCACGTCGATGATCTCGGGGCCGTCGGGGATGGCCTCGGCGAAGGCGCTCGCGGCACCCTCCACTCGCTGCTGGCAGACCGAGAGGTCCTCCTTGTAGGCGGAGAGGATGCGGGTGTTCTCCGCGGTCCAGCCGGCCTCCTGGTAGAGACGAGCGGCTTCGGCACCGACCTTCTCACCCATCGAGGTGCCGTCGAAGCCCGAGAACGGAGCGGCGTTGCCCGCGGCGTCCTCGATGGTGTCGTCGGCGGCCATGATCGGGATGCCGGCCTCCTCGGCGAGCTGGATGACCTGCGGGCCGATCTGCTGGTCGGGCACCACGATGATGATGCCGTCGACCTGCTGCGCGATCGCGGCCTCCACCTCGGAGATGGCCTTGTTGGAGTCGGTGCCGAGGTCGACGACGTTGATCGTCACGTCGCCGGCGGCCTCTGCGGCCTCCTTGGCGCCGTTGGCCTCGTCGATGAAGTACTGCTGATCGCCCTGCTTCTGCAGGAAGGCGATGGTGAGCGGGCCGTCCGAGGGTGCGGCGGCGGCATCCGTGGAGGTTCCGCCTCCCGTCTCCATGCCCGAGGTGCAGGCGCTCAGGGCGACCAGTGCGAAGGCGGCGGCCGTGGCCGCGAAGACGGCCCGGCCCTTCTTGGTGCGTGCTGTGAGAATCGTCATCCGCGTTCCTTGTCTCCATTGATCTGCCGGCCCGACGGCCGGAGGGGATGTTCGTTGTTCAAGCTACGTCGCCCGACGCCGGGCTTCGAGGACTATCTGACGGAACACCTGGACGATCGTACGATCGCAAAGTTCTCTCGGCTGCCGTGTGACATATCCGGCCTCAGGTGCGTCTCACCAGTAAGACCTCATCGAACACCTACAGAAGGAGCATCGACATGGCCACCGCAACCCCCACCGTGACCCCCGCCGCCGTCAGCACCCCCACGAGCACCACGACCTCGCTCGGCAAGACCGTCATCAACGACGGCGTCGTCGCCAAGGTCGCCGGCATCGCGGCCCGCGAGGCCCGTGGCGTCTTCGCCATCGGAGGCGGAGCAGCCCGCGCCTTCGGCGCCATCCGCGAGGCCGTCGCCGGAACCGACCAGACCCAGGGCATCCGCGTGGAGGTCGGCGAGACCCAGGTGGCCGTCGACGTCACGATCGTGGCCGAGTACCCGCTGTCGCTGCAGGACGTGGCCGACGGCGTGCGCTCGAACATCATCCAGGCCGTCGAGACCATCGTGGGCCTGCAGGTGACCGAGGTCAACGTGACCGTCAACGACGTGCACCTGCCGAGCGACGACGTCGACGAGACCGCCGAGGCGCGAGTCCTGTGACCGGCTCCAGCACGCGCACCGGCATCCTGATCGGGGCGGTCCTCGCCCTCACCTGGATCATCCTCGGCTTCTGGGCCTTCTTCTTCGTGGCGATCGCCATGGCGATCGGCGCGATCGTGGGCCGGATCCTCGACGGCAAGCTCGATGTGAGCAGCCTCGTCGACGCCTTCCGCGGAAAGCGCTCGTCGTCATGAGCGGCGTCGCGATGGGCTCCGTGAGCCCCGTCGCGGCCGCGTCCAAGCCCGCTCGCGGTCGCAACCGCATCACGGCGAAGGCGCTCGACCGCGTCGTGGCCGCCGTGACCGCCGACACCCTCGGCGTGAAGGCGTCCCGCGTGGGCGTGGACCTGGGCGACGAGCGCGGGCTCCTGGCCCTCACCGTCAGCACGCCCATCCGCGTGGTGCCGCTCTCCCGCATCCGCAGCGATGCCGGAGTCGTGGGCCGCACAGGTGGATCGGTCGTGGACCGGGCCGCCGCCGCGCAGGAGACGATCCGCGAGAGGGTCACCGAGATCACCGGCTCGACCATCGGTCGGGTCACCGTCCGGCTCACCGCCGTCGACATCCAGCACGAGGAGAGAGTCCGATGAGCACGACACTCACCAAGACCGCCCAGGCGGCGCCGGTGGGCGCGACTCCGCAGTCGAGCCCCGAGCGGGGTGCGGCCTCCGAGGCCGTTCCCGCGTCGTTCGCGGCCCTCTACCGTCGCATCCTGCGGCGCGAGACCCACTCGCCGCGCTCGCTCGTGGCGATCGTGCTCGCCGTGCTCCTGATCCTGGCGTTCGCCTGGGTCGGCACCGAGATCGTGATCGCCCTGCTGGGCGCACCCGCCCTGCTCGTCGCCCCGCGCGACATGTTCACCTCCGCGGTGAACCTCGTCGACGTCCCTGCAGCCCTCGTGGCCGCGGCCGGCATCGTGGTGGCCGTCATCGGCCTCGTGCTCGTGATCGTGGCCCTGTCGCCCGGTCGCCGGGCACGGCACGTGCTGAACGCCTCGCGCACCGCCGTGGTGGTGGACAACGAGGTGATCGCCTCCGCGCTCGCCCGCCACGCCTCCTTCACGGGCGACGTCGATCCCGACAACGCGTCGGTCTCCGTCTCGCACCGTCGAGCCGTGGTCGACCTCACCCCCACCTCGGGAGTCCCGGTCGACAAGGCCGCGGTCAACGAGGAGGTCTCGCGCCAGCTCGACTCCTACGGGCTCGAGCCCCGCGTGACGTCGCAGGTGCGCATCTCGGAGAGCGGGAGGATCGGCGCATGAACAGCACCAACCGAGCCGCCAACCGGCTCCTGACCTTCGTGGTCGGCCTCGTGCTCCTGCTCCTCGGAGCCGCAGCGGCCGCCGCCGTGCTCGTTCCCGTGGTGCGCGACGGCTGGACGAGCTCGACCTCCGCGATCACCGACCAGGTCGACACCTGGCTGCAGCAGACCGCGCTCGGCGACCTCGGGGTGAGCTGGATCCTTCCCGCCATCCTCGTGCTGCTCATCGTGGCCGTGATCGTGCTCATCGTCTTCATCGTCCGTCAGGGCCGAGGGCGCACCGGTCGCGTGCTCGAGGACCGCACGAGCGAGAACGGCACGACCGTGGTCGAGTCCGGCGTGGTCGAGCAGGTGCTGCAGGACGCGATCCGGGATCGCCCCGAATTCGTCTCCTCCCACGTCTCGACCTACGAGGTGCGCCGCACCCCGGTGCTGAAGATCGCGGTGACCTGTCGCCGCGGAGTCTCGCCCAAGGACGCGGCCGACATCGTGGAGGATGCCGTGCTCGCCCTCGACCAGCTGCTCGGTCGTCCGCTCCCTGCACTCGTGCAGATCAGCGGGGGCTTCCGCTCCCGCGTGACGTCGACCACGCGGCTGCAGTAGCCGCTTACTCCCCAACCCCGGTTCCCGCACCCCGTGGGGCCGATCCGCAAGAAGAAGAACACTGGAAGGAGCTCATCATGAGCGCAGCAGACAAGATCAAGAACGCCGCGGAGGACCTGGCCGGCAAGGCCAAGGAGGCCGTGGGCAACGCGACCGACAACGAGAAGCTCGTCGCCGAGGGCAAGGCCGACCAGGCCAAGGCCGACGCGAAGAAGGCCGGCGAGAACGTCAAGGATGCCTTCAAGCACTGACGCCTCCACCGCGTGGCCGTCACCTCTCCTCCAGGGGTGACGGCCACACTGCCATTCCAACTGAACGAGAGAAGAAGGCCATGACCGACAAGTCGAACTCCGAAGAACCCACCGCTCCCGGGGCCGACGGCCCCAACCTGGGCGGCGACGGCACCATCCCCAACTCCGACACCGGTATCGCGCTCGGCCACGACCCCGACGGGTCGCACTTCAACCCCGAGGAGGAGGACGGCGACGCTGCCGACACCGCTGACGACACCGACGGTGCAGAATAACCGCATGAGAACAGTCGCCGTCGTCATCAATCCCAGCAAGTTCGACGACGTCGACGCCGTCAAGGCGACGGTGGCGGAGGGTGCCCAGCGCGCGGGCTGGAACGAGCCGCTCTGGTTCGAGACGAGCATCGACGACTCCGGCACCGCCGCCGGTCGGTCGGCGCTCGAGGCCGCGCCCGACCTCGTGTGCGCCATGGGCGGCGACGGCACCGTGCGTGCGGTCGCCGGCGTGCTGCGCGGCACGGGCGTGCCCTACGGCCTGCTGCCGAGCGGCACCGGCAACCTGCTGGCCCGCAACCTCGGCATTCCGCTCGGCTCGCTCGACGACGCCGTGGAGATCGCCCTGCTCGGCCAGGACCGCGCCATCGACGTGGGCACCGCCACCTTCGACGACGGCGAGGAGCGGGTGTTCGTGGTGATGAGCGGTGTGGGCCTCGACGCCGAGATCATGGACAAGACCGACGACGACCTCAAGAAGAAGGTCGGCTGGGGCGCCTACGTCGCCGCCGGAGCTCCCGCGCTCTTCAAGGGCGGCTTCGAGGCCACCATCACCATCGACGGCGAGACCGAGGAGCCCACCGACTGCCTCATGGTGCTCGCCTGCAACTGCAGCTCGGTGGTGGCCAACATCGAGCTCGCCACCGGCGCCGTGCTCGACGACGGCGACCTCGAGCTCGTGATGCTGCGGCCGAACGTGGTGGCCGGCTGGCTGGGTGTGGCCATCGACGTGGCCACCCGCAACCGCAACGGCCTCGCCTCGATCAAGCAGTGGCCTGGGCGCGAGTTCGAGTTCACGCTCGATCAGCCCGTGCTCGCCGAGCTCGACGGCGACCCCGTGGGCGAGACCAGGAGCGGTCGGTTCGGCGTGGATCCCGCATCGCTCATCGTGCGGCTGCCCGTGCCGGCGGCGCAGAGCCCCGGGCTGTCGCCGCGGAGTGCTGTGTCGCTCGTGGAGGCGGCGGACGACGAGATCGTGGATGACGGGATCGACGACGCCGGCGAGGGTGAGAAGACCGAGGGCTAGCGCTTCGAGGTCCACCCCGTGAGCCGCTTGAAGCGGCGGCCCTCCACGGGGGAGTCGGTGACGATCGGCGTCATGGCGCTGCGGTGATCGGCGCCCAGCTGCGCGGCGGCGCGCTCGACCGAGGCGGTCACGCGCTTCGCCACGAGGCCCACGGTGCCGCCGTCGCCGCGGAAACCCCAGACCGTCGCCACGAGCAGCCTCGACCCGCCCTCGGGCAGGTCGATCGCCGCGATGGGAACGGCGCAGCGGGCGAAGGGTCTCCGCACTCCCACGAGAGCCAGCAGCGGCACGACCTCGAGGGCGAAGCCCGCCCAGTTCGAGGCCGAATCGTCGCCGATCTCGGCGAACCGCACCGACCATCCGTCGTCCGTGTACTCCTTCGGCTCGATCCCGAAGCCGTCAGCGTGCAGGGCGGTCAAGACGGCGTTCTGCGTCTCACGGGCAGCGAGGGGTGAGAGGAGCTCGTGGTAGCGCCGGACGGTGCCGAGCGCGAAGGCGTGGTCGCTCATGGTTTCGGATGCGGCGGGTCGGATACGGCGGGTCGGATGCGGCGGCTGGCCGATGGTGTCAGCCGTTGCGGCTCTCACCCGTTGCGCGGATGGAGCGGAGGGCATCCGCGGTCGGGTCGGTGCTCTCCGCCGGGTCGTTGCCGTCGGCCGCGGCGTCGGCGGTGAAGTCGCGCTCGGCGCCGTGGTGCGCCTCGTCGGCGGCATCCTGCTCGCGCTTGCCCGCGGCCTTCTCCTCGGAGGAGGCCTCCTCGGCACCGGCCATGACGGGTGCGTCCTGCGTGTTCTCGTCCTGCGTCTCTGAGGTCATGCCCCGAGCGTATCCGGATGCCGCGCACACGGCCCGGACGGGCTGCTGCCGGGTGAGGTTCAGGTGCCGAGGTAGCGGCGCAGGAGGATCTCGTGGGTGCGGAAGTGCCAGCGCACCCGCACCATCGTGATGCCCTCGGCGCGGAGCTCCTCGGCCGTGCCCCGGGTGAGGCGCGATCCGGAGACCTCTCGCCAGCCGCCCGCCCCGGCGTACACCCCGACGATCCTGGGCCGCGCGCCGCGCGATCCGAACTTCACAGCCCCATACGCGGTCACGGTGTCCGGCACTCGATGTCCTCCGGGTCGGCCGGGCCGATGGACAAGACGAGACGCCGGCTCGAGCCCAGGATGGAGGCGAGCGACGGGGTGGGTGGTCGTCGCTCGCCTTCTCGACAGTAGCGATGCGGCGCTCCACCGCGTCAGCCCTCCATTCGGGCACCTCGATGAACTCCTGGTGGCGCGGAGGAGGACAACCCCTTGCCAGGTGCGCCCGAGGTCTGTTGGCTGGAGAGATGTCCGTTATCGACGATCCGACCGAACGCCCGCAGACCCTCCAGCGACCGCGCGGAGGGTTGGATCCGATGGCCGTGGTGTCGCTGCTCGGCGGGATCGCCGCCATCGTGACCCTCGCGGTCGGCATCCCGACCTGGATCCCGCTGTGGCTGACCATCATCGGGCTCTTCACGGGGATGATCTCGGTGCTGCGATCGCGACCCTCGACGGCGCGCTGGGTGGCGACCGCGGGCATCGTGGTGTCGCTGGTGCCGTTCGTGATGTTCTTCTTCTTCATCACCACCTAGGGCACCCGTACCGATCTAGGTAGAACTTCGGTAGTCGGCTTCTTGAGGGGGTTCTCAGCGGTCTCATAAGTTGGGTTCGTCGGCGCGCCCAGCGGGTCGACGCCGGGAGGCGCGGGTGCTTGTTCGGCGACACCTGACCCGTCCAGCACTGCGAGATCGATGACTCCCCTCCCCAGGCTCCTCCGACGTGACCGCGTCGGGAAGTCGGCCGGGCGTGTGCGCCCCGCCGTGGCCGGTGCGGTGGTCGTGGCCCTCCTGGGCAGTCTGTTCACCCTCGGTGCGGTGCCCGCATCCGTCGCCGCTCCTCTCCCCGTCGAGACCGGTGCGACCTCCACGCCGCCGGCTGAGGCACCCGAGGCGGATCCGGCTCGCGAGGCGGAGCCGGTTCCCGAGGCGGAGCCGGTTCCCGAGGCGGAGCCGGTGCCGCAGCCGGCACCCGAGGTCGAGCCCGTGGAGCCGCCGGCTGACGAGCCGGACGCCGTGCCGCTTCCGGAGGTCGAGCCGACCGAGCCCCCGGTCGAGCAGCCCGAGCCGGAGCTCCCGGAGGGCGATCCGTCCCCCACTCCGTCACCCTCCTCCACCCCGCAGGGCCCGGCGCAGACCGACGTGCCCGTGGAGCCGGTCGAGCCCTCGGCGAATGACCCGCCCGAGCTGTCGCGTCGAGCAGCATCCGACATCTCGACCCTGGCCGCCGGCGTGCCCGAGGCGGCGACCCAGACGTGGATCGAGACCTTCGAGCAGGGCGTGGCGAACACACCGACCCGCGTCGACCAGTACGCGACCAACAAGTACACGGGCTCGGCCTTCTGGCTGAACGTGAACAACTGCAACGGCGTCGTGGTCAACTACAGCGCCACCTTCCCCACCACTCCCTTCTGCACCCTCGGGGCAGCGGCGGCGTCGCGATTCAAGGCCGCCCGCATGGCCGACGTGCTCGGTCAGGTGCAGAACAACGTCGCCGCAGGGGCCGTGAACCCCGGAGGGTCGACCGACACCGCACCGGTGAACGGATCGACGGCCGCGACCCGCCTCAACCACTCGGTGGCCGGCCTGACGAACGCGGCCCAGGGCACGCAGGCCGCCAACCAGGTCGTGCTGGAATCCGTGGCGGCCGTCGGCCCGGCCCCCACCCCCACGACCGACCGCTACTACTCGATGTCGATCGACGTCTCCGAGGACTCCTGCGCCCTCCGGCCGAGCGGCCAGAACAACAACTCGCGACTCGACCTCGCGCTCGTCACAGGCACGACGGCGCGGCCCCTCACCGCCGCCCCGATCGTGGCCTGCAACGTCACCAACGGCCGCTACACCTCCAACATCCTCCCCGCCGACAGCCAGTCCGATCCGTGGGGCGGCAGCAGCCCCTCCACCCGCGCCGGGCGCTTCTTCACCGACTCGTCGGTGCTCCTCACCCCCGCGCAGGTGGCGACGGCGAGAGTGAGGCTGTCGAACCAGGAATCCGACATCGCGGGCAACGACTTCTCGTTCGACACTCTGCGCCTGCTCGACTCCACGCCGAGCCTCGACCTGCAGTTCAGTCCTGCGCTCGTGCCGGCTGGCGTCGCATCCACGCTGACCTTCACCGTCACGAACACCGCCGAACTGGCCGCGAAGCCCGACTGGAGCTTCACCGATGCGCTGCCGAGCGGCCTGGTCGTTGCTCCCAGCACACCCTCCGCCCCCGCCATCGGAGGCACCTGCGTGAGCACCACGGGCGCCGCCCTCGTGGTGACCGCACCCGCGGCCTCGCCCACCATCACCGTGACAGGGGGCGACCTGGCTGCGGGTGCCGCGAGCTGCACGGTCACCGTCGCCGTGCTGTCGAACACCGGAGGCACGTACACCAACGGTCCCGGGAACGTGACGACCATCCTGAACGCCCCGGAGGCGACGACCCTGACCGTGGAGCAGCCCACGACCGTCACGCTGCGCAAGAACGTGGTGAGTCGCGCACAGAACGCCGATCAGTTCCGCCTCGCGCTGCTCTCCGGTTCCACGGAGATCGGCAGCGCCACCACGGCCGGCACCGCGGTGGGCCTCCAGACCCAGGAGGTCGGCCCGATCGCGGTGACCCGCGGAGCCACCTACACCGTCTCGGAGACCGTGGTGACGACCACGCAGCTTCGTTCCTACAACTCCACATACGAGTGCGTGCGGGGAACGACCACGATCGCCAGAGGAACCTCCGTCTCGGGATCGCTGACCATCCCCGACGAGGCGGGCCTCAGCATCGTCTGCACCTTCACCAACACAGCGCAGCCGGTGCCCAGCCTCTACTGCGACGGGAGCTACCTCTACGGCGTCCGATCCGACGGGGCGCTGACCCAGACCAACGCTCTCGCGTCTTCGGGCGCTGTGACCGCCTCGGTCATCGCCGCGGGTCCGACGGGCGTCACCAACACCAACTCCCTGGCCATCGACGTCGAAGGCCAGACGGCCTACGCGCTGACGCGCAGCACGGGCACGAACACCAACACGGCCACCGGTGTCATCACGTACTCGGTCTCGGCCTCCGGCACCCTCTCGGCGACGCGCACCCCCTTCACGACCCCTCAGTCCCTGGGAGTCCCGGCCTCGATCGTGATGGGGGCGTTCGACCCCATCGGTCGGGACTACGTGATCGGAACCACGAGCGAGGTCAACGGCGTCGGTCGCATCAACCTCTGGCGCTTCAACGGACTGACCTCCACCCCCCTCTTCACGCTCCTGGGGTTCGTGAACACCGGCGCGAACTCCGCGGGCAACGGCGACATGGCCTTCGACGCGAAGGGCAACCTGTTCATCCTCCGCAGCGAGGGCACGGCGGCCCAGTTCTTCAGCGTCTCCGGACCGGTGCTCGCCGCCACACCCGCCGGCGGCCAGATCGCCGCCACCGCCACGACTCAGCGCGCCATCGCGGGCATCGGGGCCGGCCCCCTGAACGGACTGGCATTCTCGCCACGCGGAACCGCCTACGTGGGAACAGGGACCAACGCGTACCAGTTCGACCCCGCGACGTGGACGGCGGTCGCCAACACCCCCACGATCACCATGGGGACCGACGCGGTGCCCAACACCGACCTCGCCACCTGCGCCTCCCCCTCGAGCTTCTCCCTGAACAAGGTCGTGCTGAGCCGGGTGACGGGGCAGGCGCACGACTTCCGCATCTCCGTCGCGACGGGCGGCTCCGAGGTCGCCACCGCCACCACCGGCACGACAGGCACGACCGCGACGATCGCCCCGATCACCGCAGCGGTCAACACGGTCATGACCATCTCCGAGGTCCTCCAGACGAGTTCGACCACCACCACCGCCGTGCCCGTGACCTACACCGTCATCTACGAGTGCTTCGCCGATGGCATCCGCATCGCGTCGGCTCGCATGGACTCCACCAGGTCGACGACGGTGACCATCCCGAACCAGGTCAGTGTCGGCGTCGCCTGCACGATCTACAACACCGCCCAACCGGTGGCCGAGGTCACGGTGAGGAAGAGCACAGTCGACGGTCTCGGGGCCAACCCGCAGCCGGCCCCCGGATGGACGGTCGGTACGGCGGTCGCCTCCGCAGGGCCGGGGACGGTCGTGCTGCCCGCGGATCCCGCCAACACCAGCACCACCGCCGGGCGCTCCGAGGTGCTCACGAACGCGAACGGATCCTCGTCGTTCTTCCTGCTCTACAGCTCCGCCGCCGGCGCCGCGACCGTCTCGGTGCTCGAGCGCCAGCAGGCCGGCTACCGGCTCGACAACCTCACTTGCACGGTCACCCGAGGTACGGCGACGACCTCATTCACCGACACGAGCGCCGCGACAGACTCCGGTAACTACGCCGTGCGCCCCGTCACGGGCACGGTGGCGCCGGGCAACGTGGTCGACTGCACCTTCACCAACCGCGCCGTGGCCACCCTCACCCTCGTGAAGAACGTCTCCTACGGCAGCGCAGCGCCCTCGGCGTGGCAGCTCCAGGCGACCAGGAGCGTGCCGACCGCTCTCGTGGGGCCGAGCGGAGCCGGCGGCAGCGGCGCCCTCACCGCGGTGCCCGTCTCGGCCGACACCCCGTACCGCCTCACGGAGACCGGCGGATCGGCGACCTACGTGCAGGTGGGGGGATGGTCGTGCGTCACGGCCACGGGCACGACCGTGCCGGTGACGGCGGCGGGCGACGTGACCCTCACGAGGGCGACCGCTGTGACCTGCACCGTGACGAACGCGACCGCATCCCTGACCCTGCTGAAGAACGTGCAGAACCCGTCCACTGGGTTCCAGCCGTCGACGTGGAGCCTCACCGCCAGCCCGGCGACCCTCGCCGGGCTCACACCGCGCACGGTGGCCGGGGCCGATTTCCAGACCACGGGGAACGCGCCCAGCACCTTCGATGTGCGCCCCGGTCACTCGTACACGCTCACCGAGGCGCTGGCCCAATCGGGCACCCGTCTCGCCTACCGGCAGGTGCGGCTCGAACTGCGGCAGCCGAACGGCACGTGGACGCCCGTGACCTCGGCGACCATCACCGCCCCCGCGGCCGGGCAGACGGCGGTCTACCGATTCGTGAACGCCCCCGTCTCACCCATGAACCTGCCCCTCACGGGCGGTGTGAGCGTCGACGCCTACCTGATCTCCGGGTTCGTCGTGCTCGCCCTCGCGCTCGCCCTCGCCATCTGGCACGGGCGCCGTCGGACACGAAGGAGAACCGTCTGAGACGCCCATCCCTCGTGACCTCGATCCAGCACCTCCCTCCATCAGCTGCACCTGCTTCACCTGACCTCTCAATCGAACGGAGAATCTCATGTCCTCAACCGCACTTCGGCGGGTCACCGCCGCGATCGGGGCCTTCGCTCTGGCTGCGGGCGTGGCGCTCGTAGCCGTCGCGCCGGCGCAGGCCGTCATCCTGCCCGGCAACATCGACTCCGAGCAGCCGCGCTCCCTCACCGTGCACAAGTACGCTCTCGGCGCCGGCAACGGCGCGATCGCCGGCACCGGCCAGGAGCTCCCGCCCTCCACCAACCTGGGCATCCCCCTCGCGGGTGCGGTCTTCACCGCGACCCAGGTCTCGGGTGTCGACCTCACCACCCCCGAGGGCTGGACCATCGCCACCAACCTGACTCCTGCCACGGCCTCGACGCGACTCGGCAGCACGTCGTTCACGTCGACGCCCTCGTCGTCGACCGGCACGGCGGACTTCACCGTCGATCCCGCCCTGTACCCGACCGGCATGCCGATCGGTCTGTACTACGTGCAGGAGACCGTGCTGCCCGCCGACGCGACCAACCCGGCCGCGCCGTTCCTCGTGTCGCTGCCGCTGCCCACCGGCCCCGTCGGTGCTCCGGCGAACCAGTGGATCTACGACGTGCACGTGTACCCGAAGAACGCGGTGACCGAGCTCACGAAGACCCGGGTGCCCGCACCCGCGAACTCCGCCGAGGCTCGCAACCCCGACCTCATCCGCTGGGCGATCGCGTCGAGCATCCCCACCCTCGCCGTGGGCGACCCCATCACGAACTTCACGCTCGTCGACGAGATCCCCGCCGACCTCGAGTTCGTGGCCACCCCGCCGACCGGCGTCACGCCGACGACGGTCACGGTGACGAGCGCAGCCGGCATCGCGCAGAGCTTCGCCGAGGGCGCCGACTACACCATCACCACCACGGCGGGTACGTCGACGCTCACGTTCACCCCCGCGGGGCTCGTGCGTCTCACCAACCTGCAGGGTGGCGTCGTGTCGTTCAACGTGCTCACGCGAGCCGTGTCCATCCCGCCGAACGGCCTGATCGTGAACAGCGCCACGGCCAACATCAACGGCGCGACGGAGACGGTGACGGGCACGACCCCCATCGGCCAGCTCACGGTCTTCGCCTTCGAGAGCAACAACGGCAGCCCCCGCGTGCCTCTCGCCGGCGCGGTCTACCAGGTCTACATCAGCCAGAACGACGCGAACCTGCAGCAGAACCCCATCTCCATCGAGGGAGTGACCAACTGGACGACCGACGAGAGCGGCTACGTCGAGATCCCGATCGTGACGCCAGGCAACTACTTCGTGCGGGAGATCACCCCGCCCGTCGGCTTCAACCTCCCGAACTCGAACCCGGTGCCGACCGTGGTCGTGGCTGGGGAGACCTCGACGGTCGCGCCCGTGCAGAACTACGTGGAGTTCAACCACACCCAGGTGTCGGTGGCGAACTTCCTGCTGCCGCTCACCGGTGGTGACGGCGGGCTGTGGTTCGGCCTCGGTGGTGCCGGACTCATCGTCCTCGCCCTCGGTGCCGCATTCGTGGTGCGCCGCCGCGCCGCCGCTGCGCAGGCGGCTGCGTAGGCTGACGTGATGACAGCGAAGGTGGGGCGTCCATCCGGCGCCTCACCTTCGCCGTTCCACGGCGAGGCAACCGGCACCGGCCTTCCGTCGCGGAAGGCCCTGCGCCTCAGCCGTCGCTGGCGACTGCCGGTGCTGCCCCTCATCATCGCGATCGTCTGCGTCACCGGGGTCGGGCTGCTGCTGTTCCCCACGATCGTCTCGTGGTTCAGCCAGTACGAGCAGTCGCAGCGCATCGACGAGCTCACGGCCGACGTGGCCGACCTGAGCGCCGAGACCCTGCGCGAACGCCTGCAGCAGGCGCGCGACTACAACGCCGACCTCACGAACGGCGGCGCCAGCATCGCCGCGAA
Organism: Herbiconiux liukaitaii; assembly: GCF_041927495.1. Lineage (NCBI taxonomy): Bacteria > Bacillati > Actinomycetota > Actinomycetes > Micrococcales > Microbacteriaceae > Herbiconiux > Herbiconiux liukaitaii. The sequence continues at coordinate 120,191 of NZ_JBHFHG010000008.1, forward strand.
CGAACGTCTGCCGCTCGCCGAGCAGCCCGAGCAGCCCGGCGACTACGGCAGCATCCTGCGCGCCGACGAGAACGGGCTCATGGCGCGGCTCAAGGTGCCCTCCATCGACGTCGACCTGCCGATCTACCACGGCACGAGCGACGAGGTGCTCGACCAGGGTGTCGGTCACCTCGAGGGCACCGCCGTGCCCGTCGGCGGCAGCACCACGCACTCGGTGCTCACCGCCCACCGGGGGCTCGCGACAGCCGAGCTCTTCACCCACCTCGACCGCGTGCAGGTCGACGACACCTTCACGGTGGAGGTCTTCGGCGAGGTGCTCACCTACCGGGTGTTCGACAAGCGCGTGGTCGACCCCGCCGAGACCGAGAGTCTGCTGCCCGTCGACGGGCGCGATCTCATCACGCTCGTGACCTGCACGCCGCTCGGCGTGAACAGCCATCGGATCCTCGTGACCGGGGAGCGGGTCATCCCGACACCGCAGGAGGATCTGGACGGGGCCGGGGAGAGCCCTGAGATCCCGACATTCCCGTGGTGGGTGCTGATCGCCGGTGGCGTACTGGCGGGAGCCGCGGTGTACGTGTGGTGGTCGGGCCGCCCCGCGCGGCCGGCCGTCGCGGACGGGGTGGGGTGATGGACGACAGGGTGAAGTGGTGGATGGCGTTCGTGACCGACGAGCTCGGCGCACTCGCCGACGTCGTCTACGAGGCCTCCGAGGAGCGGGACCACATCGCGCCCGGCGAGACCGGGGTGCCTGCGGTCGTGACCATCACGCCCCACCGCGCCGAGGCGATGTCGCTCACCGTGATCGGCGGCGGCTTCGAGGTGCCCACGCTCCGGCTCGGCGACATCGCCGAGATCGAGTGCTCTGGCGTGCCGTCGGAGGAGGGCACGGCCTCGCTCGATCCGTCGAACCAGGCCGGCGTCATGATCGCGGCCGTCGTGAGCGACGGGGCGGCACTCTACGAGGGGCGCCTGCGCCGTCGCCTGCTCGTGCTCGGCCCGCCCGAGCGGCACCGCGTGCTCGAGCGCATGACGAGGGTGGCCACGTGGCCGCCCTACAGCGACCACTACGACCAGCTCTCGCTGTTCCGGCGCCCGCCCGACTACGAGCAGCTGCCGCGGGAGGCCTTCCTGCTACATGCTGCGCGGTGAGGGTCGGCGGCGTGGTTCTCGGCCCGCGGGTGCTCAGCGGGTGGGGCGGCGGATCATCCAGAGGATCGTGGCGATGAGGATGCCGGCGAACAGGCCGATCGCGATGCCGAAGCCCACTCCGAGGCTCGGGATGAGGAGGCCGAGGATCGGCCCCAGGATCATCCCGGCTACGACTCCGATGATGGCGTAGCGGGCGAGGCCCGCGTCGTCCGCTCCCGATGCGCTCATACCGAGCACCCTATGCGGTGCGGGCCGCCGGCGCTCGGGTCTGCGGGGCGAGGCGGGTGCCGAGGGGGTCGTCGATCACGTGACGGAGCACGAGCTGGGCCGCACCGACCGCGAGGATGTCGCCGCCGAGTTCGGCCGTGACCACCTGCACGTCGTTCTTCGCCCCGGGGAGGGCGTGGGCGAGCTCCGCCTCGAGCGACTGCATGCCGCGGGCGTTCACCATGCTCGCGAGGAAGCCGCCGAGGAGCACCCGCTCGGGGTTCATGACGTTGACGACCGTGCGCAAGGCGATGCCGAGGTATCTGAGTTGGCGATCGGCTTCGACCGAGGCGGGGGAGAGGGACGGGGATGTGCCGGTGCCGGTGCAGGGCTCGCCCATGTCGGCCGCGTTCTCGGCGAGCCTCGCGCGATCCTCTTCGCTCCGGCGCACGAGCTCGCGCTCGAGCTCGTCGGGGGCGACCCCGCCCAGGGCGGCGAGCAGCCCGGCGCGCGTGACCTCCGTCTCGAGGCAGCCGGCGGCCCCGCAGTCGCACGGCCGGCCGACGGTGTTCACGAGCGTGTGACCGAACTCGCCCGCGTAACCGTGGGCGCCCGCGAGCAGCGATCCGTCGGTCATCGCCGATCCGCCGATGCCGGAGGCGCCGCCGTTCAGGTACACCATCGTGCCCAACCCGCGACCGGCCCCGAAGAGCGACTCGGCCATCACCCCGCAGTTGGCGTCGTTGTCGATGACCACGCGGATGCCCTCGGCGGAGGTGAGCAGCTCGGTGAGCGGCACGTTCTGCCAGCCGAGATGCGGGGCGATCACCACATCACCCGTGGACTTGTTGATGAGGCCCGGCACCGCCACGCCGATCCCGCGCAGACCGCCCTCGGGGGCGAGGATGCGCCGGAGCTCGCCGACGGCCTCGATGACATCGGCGGGGCTCGGCGACTGCGCGTGGGCGACCCTCGCCCGGGCGAGCACCCGCCCGCCGAGCCCCACGATCGCGCCCGCCGTCGCATCCACCTCCGGATTGATGGCGAGAACCCGCACCGCGTCGGAGGCGTGCACCGACGGGCTGGGACGACCGACACCGCCCGAGCTCGCTGGCTCGCGCTGGAACACGACGCCGGCCTGCTCGAGATCGGCCACGAGGGCACGCACGGTCGAGCGGTTGAGGCCGGTCTCGTGGGTGAGCTCGGCGCGCGTGCAGCCGTCGCGCACGTGCACGGCCTGCAGGATGGACGAGAGGTTGCGGCGACGCAGGTCGTCGAGGTTGCCGCCGGATCGGCCGCTCGCGGGGGGATCCCCTGCCGGTGAGGGGGCGTGCGCGGGCGTGATCGTGGCCATCAGCAAGAAGTGTAGCTTCCGGGATCGTGCTGCGGTTCTGCGGCGGCGTGGGTGATTCCACAGGTTAATTCACGGGCGAGCCCATGTTGATGCGTACGCATCGTGTCTATGGTGGACTCCGTACAAGAATTCGTCTGGGGAGGTGGTGTGTGGTGGGTGGCTTGAAGTCGGGCGCTCGTTTCACGATCGACTCCACCGGGCGCACGGGCACTGTGGTGGGGCCCGTGGAGGACGGGTACTGGGAGGTCATCCTCGACGGGGTCGACGACGTGACCGAGTTCTCGTTCGACCAGCTCCGGTTGTCCTGACCCCTCCCGATCGGCTCTCGGCAGGCTCATAGCAAGTCACGGGGTGAGGATACGTTCCTCCAGCCGGGCTCTTATGGGGCTCTCCTGCAATGAGGCATGCGAGAAAATCAGAACACCACGCAGCCGTCCGTCCCGGCGCGCACGACCCGCCGCCACAGGTGGCTCCGCCGCCGCAACGTCATCATCGGATCGGTGCTCGGCGTCGCGCTCGTGGCAGGGCTCGGAACCACCTGGGCCCTCGACCGGTACGTCATCGCCCACGTGGAGATCTCCGACGTGGCCGCCTACGAGGCCGAGCAGTCGGCACTCACCGGCACCGTCGACGACACGGCGACGGACGAGACTGCGACGGGCGCCGACATCAGCATCTCCACCATCACCACAGGCACCGGAGACGACACGGTCACCTACTACGTGGCCGACGTGACCCTCTCGGATGCGACGGTGCTGCGGTCGGCGTTCGCGCAGAACTCCTTCGGCGAGAACATCACGGAGACCACCTCCGACATCGCGGAGGACAACAACGCGATCTTCGCCATCAACGGCGACTACTACGGCTTCCGCGACACCGGCATCGTCATCCGCAACGGAGTCGTCTATCGAGACACCGGCGCCCGCGAGGGGCTCGCGTTCTACACCGACGGCACCGTGGAGGTGTACGACGAGACCGCCACCACCGCCGACCAGCTCGTGGCCGACGGCGTCTGGAACACCCTGTCGTTCGGCCCCGCGCTCGTGGAGGACGGCGAGATCGTGGACGGCATCGACGAGGTGGAGGTTGACACCAATCTCGGCAACCACTCCATCCAGGGTGAGCAGCCGCGCACAGCGGTGGGCGTGATCGACGACAACCACCTGGTCTTCGTGGTAGTCGACGGCCGGAGCGCCGGCTACAGCAAGGGGGTCACCATGACCGAGCTCGCCGAGATCATGCAGTCCCTCGGGGCCACCACCGCCTACAACATCGACGGCGGAGGATCCTCCACCATGTACTACGACGGCGAGCTGGTGAACAACCCCCTCGGCACGGGCGAAGAGCGCGGCACCTCCGACATCCTCTACATCGCGGGCTGAGGCGGGCGACCGTGATCGTCCTCATCCCCTCGTACCAACCCGACACCCGATTGGTCCACCTGGTGGCCGAGCTCAGGCTGGCCGCACCCGACGCCACGGTGCTCGTGGTCGACGACGGCTCCGGCCCTGAGTACCGACCGGTCTTCGAGAGCGCGCGCACCGCAGGCGCCCAGGTGGTCGGTTATGCCGAGAACCACGGCAAGGGGCACGCTCTCAGGCACGGCTTCCGGCAGGCGCGACGTCACCACCCCGGTGAGGTCGTGGTCTGCGCCGATTCCGACGGGCAGCACCGCATGGCAGACATCCTCCGCGTCGCGGAGAACGTGAGCCGGGGAGTCATCACTCTCGGAGGTCGACTCTTCACCGGTGCCGTGCCGGTTCGCAGCCGGCTCGGCAACTCCGTCTCACGGGGTGCGTTCCGAGCGGCCACCGGCATCGCGGTCGAGGACACGCAGACCGGGCTCCGCGGTTACCACCCCTCCCTGCTCGACTGGCTGATCACCGTGAAGGGCGACCGCTTCGAGTACGAGCTGAACGTGCTGCTCGAGGCGCGGGCCGCGGGCCACCGCATCGACGAGATCGCCATCGAGACCGTCTACCTCGACCACAACGCCTCCTCGCACTTCCGGCCCATCGTCGACTCCGTGAGGGTGATGCGCCCCTTGCTGCGCTTCGGTGCGTCGTCCCTGCTGGCGTTCCTGATCGACGCCATCGCCCTGCAGGTGCTGTTCGGGGTCACGGGTTCGCTCATCGTCTCCGTCGTGGGTGCGCGAGTGCTGAGCGCCTCGGTGAACTTCCTCGTCAACCGCCAGCTCACCTTCCGCTCCCGCGAGCGGCGACCGGTGAAGAAGGATGCGCTGCGCTACGCCGCCCTGGCCGCGACCCTGCTGGTGGCGAACCTGCTCCTGCTCGAGGCCCTCACCCGGGTGGGGCTGCCGCTGCTCCTGGCGAAGTGCGCCACGGAGCTGGTGCTGTACGTCGCCTCCTTTGTGGTGCAGCGAAGGGTCGTCTTCCCTGCGACCAGCACTCGAAAGATCGCCATAGACGCCTCATAGGAAGCGCATAGCCGGGCGACGTCCAATGGTCACCAAGTCTTTCCCATCCATTCAACGGAGCACTCCATGTCCTACCTCCTGATGATCCTCGTCGACCTCCTCGCAGTCGGCATCCTGACCTTCGCCCTCTACTTCCGTCGGCACCACCGCCGTGACCTCGTGGTGGCGTTCCTCGGTGTGAACGTGGGGGTTCTCGCGGTCTCGATGGTGCTGGGTTCGACCACGATCGGCGCGGGCCTCGGCCTCGGGCTGTTCGGCGTGCTGTCGATCATCCGGCTGCGGTCGGATGAGATCGCCCAGCACGAGGTGGCCTACTACTTCTCGGCCCTCGCCCTCGGCCTCCTGGCCGGCCTCACGGCCGCACCGAGTGTGCTGAACATCGGTCTCATGGCCCTCATCCTGGCCGTCATGTTCGTGGGCGACAGCACGCAGCTCTTCAAGCGCCACCGGCAGCAGAGCATGCAGCTGGATCGGGCGTTCACTGACGAGGCGGCTCTCGTGGCCCACCTCGAGCGGCTGCTCGGTGGCACGGTGAAGCAGGTGCAGGTGAAGCACCTCGATCTGGTCAACGACACCACCCTCGTCGATGTGCGGTTCCAGCTGCCCTCGACCTCGACCTCGACCTCGGGCGCTCTCGCACCCTCACTCGACAAGGCGGTGGCCCGATGAGCGTGGGCGAGGCCATGGCGCGGCTGCAGGAGCTCGAGCCGATCGGACTCGACGAGCTCGTGCAGCGCGCGGCCCTGCAGACCCGCATCGACCGCAAGTACGTGCTCCCGGCGACCGCCCTCCCCTCGGTGGCGGAGGGCCTCGCCCCCGGCACCCGGGTGCTCGAGATGCACGGCATCCGCGGCTTCCGCTACGAGTCCGTCTACTTCGACACCCCGCAGCTCACGAGCTACTGGATGGCGGCCAGGCAGCGGCGTCACCGGTTCAAGATGCGCACCCGCTCCTACGTCGATTCGGCCGACACCTACCTGGAGGTCAAGACCAAGGGCGCCCGCTCGGCCACCGTGAAGGACCGGTACGAGTACGACTTCGACCGGCGCGGCATGCTCGATGAGGGCGGTCTCGACTACGCCGAGAGCACGCTCTCGGCCGCCGGCTTCACCGGACTGCCGCTCGATTCCCTGGCTCCCACGCTCGTCACGCGGTACCGACGCACGACCCTCCTCGTGCCGGGGGCTGAGGGCGAGAGCCGCGCCACCATCGACACCCACCTCGACTGGGCGGTGGACGACCGGCACCGGGTGCGCACCCCGGGCATCGTGATCATCGAGACGAAGTCCGCCTCGCACGCCTCGCACGTCGATCGCATCCTCTGGGCCCAGGGCCACCGGCCCGCGACCATCTCGAAGTACGGCACGGGACTCGCAGCCCTCCGGCCCGAACTGGCCTCGAACAAGTGGTCTCGCATCCTGCGCCGTCACTTCGCCTCCGCCGACCCCATGACCCACTCGACCTCTCCCACCCCCGAACAAGGAGCACCCCATGAAGCCTTCGCGTAGACCCCACGTCTTCCCTCTGCTGGCCGGAGGGATCGTGACCGTGAGCCTGCTCGCCGGCTGCGCCACCGTGGCCGCCCTCGACACCTCATCGACCTCCGACGACACCACGGCCACCACGGTGTCGGATGCCGCCTCCGGCTCCGACGTGAGTCAGAACGCGGCCGCGGTGCTCGCCGCGAACGACGACGTGCACGAGTTCACCGATGACGCCTCGGGTGACGACAACGCCACCACCATCTCGCTCGAGGGGGGGACCGCCACGGTGACGGCCGGATCGACCGGCGACTCCTCCGCCGCGGGCGTGACCGTCGACGGCAGCACCGTGACGATCACCGCCGCCGGCACCTACCGGGTCACCGGCTCGCTCGACGACGGTCAGCTCGTGATCGACAGCGCCGCCGAGGGCACCGTGCGGGTCATCCTCGACGACGCCACCATCTCGAGCTCGACCTCGTCGGCCATCGATGTGGTCGCGGCCGACGAGGTCGTGCTCGTGCTCGCCGACGGCACCACGAACTCACTGAGCGACACCTCCTCCTACGCCGACACCGACGAATCCAACGCCGCGCTCTACAGCGCCGCCGATCTGCTCATCACGGGCGATGGCGCGTTGAACGTCACGGGCCGAGGCAACGACGGCATCACCGGCAAGGATGCGCTCGTGATCGAGTCCGGCGACATCACCGTCGATGCGGTCGACGACGGCATCCGCGGCAAGGACTACCTGGTCGTCACCGGGGGGACCCTCATGGTTACCGCCGGCGGAGACGGCCTGAAGTCGGACGACGACGAGGATGCGACGCGCGGCTACGTCGACCTGAGCGGGGGCGATGTCACGGTCACCGCCGGTGACGACGGGGTGCAGGCGCAGACGGATGTGGTGGTCACGGGCGGCACGCTCGACATCACGGCCGGCGGCGACGCTTCGGCCTCGACCGACAGCGCGTCGACCGACAGCGCCACCACCGACAGCGCTGAGGACGACACCACGTCGAACGGCATCGCGAGCGAGGTGATCACGGTCGTGGAGGGCGGTGATGTCACCGTCGATGCCGCCGACGATGCCGTCAACTCGGCCGCCTATCTGCACGTCGTCAGTGGAACACTGGCCGTCGACGCGGGCGATGACGGGCTGCACGCCGACACCGGTCTGCTCATCGACGGTGGCACGGTCGACGTGCTGAGCTCCTACGAGGGCATCGAGTCCGCGCACATCACGGTGGCGGGAGGCGCGGTGGCGGTCACGTCTAGCGACGACGGCCTCAATGCCGCGGGTGCCAGTGCCGAGGCCTCTGCCGGAACCGGAGCCGAAGCCGAAGCCGGCGGCATGGGTGAGGCGGCCGGCGACTACTCGGTCACGGTCTCCGGCGGCACCCTCACGATCGACGCGGGGGGAGACGGGCTCGATTCGAACGGCACCGCCGACATCACGGGCGGCACCGTGGTGGTCAACGGTCCCACCGACAACGGCAACGGTGCGCTCGACGTGAACGGCGAGTTCACCATCTCGGGCGGCGTGCTCCTCGCGGCGGGCAGCTCGGGAATGGCGGTGTCGCCGAGCGCCGATTCGAGCCAGGGCTGGATCTCGGCGAACCTCGGCTCGGAGGTCGACGCCGGCACCATCGTGCAGGTCGTGGCCGAGGACGGTTCTGTCGTGGCCTCCTTCGAATCGAGCAAGGCGTTCCAGAACCTCGTCTACTCCTCCTCCGCCGTGGCCACGGGTGCGACCTATAGCGTCTCCGTGGGCGGCACCGTCAGCGGCGACCTGCTCGGAGGCCTCGGCGAATCCGGCAGTGCCGACGGTGCGACGGTCTCGACCACCGTGACGGCGGGCGAGGCGACCCAGGGCACGATGGGCGGCGGCGGCGGAATGGGCGGAGGGGCGCCCTCGGGCGGCCGTCCTGCCTCCGGCGGTCAGTAGGGCCTCCGGATGCGGCGCCCTCGACCCGTCAGATCACGGGTCGAGGGCGCCGCTCGCCGGTTTCTCGGTGAGGGTCATCCGCACGCCGGGCCGGAGACGGAGTCGGCGCTCGCTGTGGCGTTCCCCCCCCCCTCGTGGCTCACTCTTCTTGCTTCAGGCCGAAGTGGGCGGCGAAGAGGGGGGCCAGCTCGGCGACCTGCTGGGCATTCATGGTGGCGCCCTTGAGGCCTTCCAGGCCTGTGAGGCTCTGGAGGTCGAGGCCTCGGAGGTCGACGTGGGTGAGGGTCGCTCTGGTGAGGTCGAGGCTGCCGACGCGGGTGTCGGCGAAGGATGTTCGGTGGGCGGTGGCGCCGCCAAGGTCGAGTTCGTCGATGGTGCAGTTGGTGAAGAGCACGTCGTGCAGCGTGGCGCCGCGCAGGTTGAGGTAGCCGAGCTTGCAGTCGACGAGGTGCACCGACTGCCAGTCCGTCTCGTAGAGCTCGGCCGATCCCCACCGCGACCCGGAGATGCGCACGTCGCGGAACCGCGACCGCGGGGCCGTGAAGACGGGCGCGTTGAGCCGCTCGATGCGGGTGTCCACGAAGCTCGCCGAGCGCAGGTCGGTCTCGTTCGCCGACAGCTCCACGAACTCGCACTCGAGGAACGAGACGCCGGCGAGATCGCGACCGCTCACGTCGGCCTCGCGGTAGCTCAGGCCGTCGTAGCTCTCGTGCGCCTCAAGCGCACCGGCGTCGCCCTCCCCGAGATCCCCGAGGCGGATCTCGTCGATCACCGGCGCGAGAGTCGAAGGTCGTCTGGCCATCCCTCCATTGTGCCGCGCACCGCCGACACCATCGTGACAATCGCGGATGCGCTCGGCCCGCCCGCGCTACCATCGGGTGTGAGCGACATCCGGGGGGAAAAGGGCGACGAGTCTCGCCTGCGCGCCGAGGCCGACGCCTCTCTGATCCAGCGGCGGATGGCGCTCGAGCGGTGGCGCACCGTGGGCGTCGCGATGCTGGTCTTCGGGGTGGTCATGATCGGCCTGGGTCTCGCCACGTTCGGTGTCGATCCGACTCGACCCTTCTCCTGGGTGCCTCTTCTGGTCCCGGTGGTCTTCGTGGCCATGGGTGTCACGCGGCTCGGTCGCGCCCTGAAGCAGCTCGCACGCTTCACCGCGGAGTTCGGCGTCGACGCCGGTAGACGCCGGCCCGTCTCGCGCTGAACCAGGGGCCCGATCCGCCAGGTGGGCGGGGCTGTGCGGGGTCAGAGGGTGATGTAGGTGCCCTGGGTGGTCGTGCGGATGTTGGCGGACGCGCCCGTGTAGGAGCCGCGGATGCGGTCGGTGGGGGTCGCGTAGGCGGTCGGGGCGATGTAGCCGCCCTCGAGGGTCTGGTCGGCTGTGCGTGCCGTGACGTAGCCGCCGATGATCGGGGTGGGGAGGTCGGCGTTCTGCCCGGTGGAGTGGAGGGCGTGCTCGGCGTGCGTCACGAGGTTCGTGCGGGCGCGGGTGCGGATGCGGAGGCGGCTGCTTCGGGTGGTGGTGAGGGGGATGGAGGCGGTGGAGGTCGACATGAAGCGGGTTCCTTCTGGTGTGCGGTGGGTAGGTCTGGTGGGCGGTTGTGCGGTTGTGCGGTGATGCGGTTGGTCGTTGGAGAGCGCCCAGGGGAGGGGCGCGAAGCGGGCGCGCAGAAGAGGCGGGCGCCGTCTGGATGACGGTGCCTCGGAGGGGCGGCTGGCTGCCCGGGTCTAGGTCGCCTCGAGCTCGGCGAGGGCTGTTCGGCAGTCGGCGCACAGCCCGGTGAAGGTCACCTCGGCCGCGAACACACTGAAACCGGAGGTGTCCGACGGGGTCAGGCAGGGTGCTTCCCCGACGACGCAGTCCACATCCCGCAGATCGCCGCAGCGCACGCAGACCACGTGGTGGTGATTGTCGCCCACCCGGCACTCGTAGAGAGCCGGCGATCCGGCGGGATCGAAGCGGCGCACGAGCCCCGCCCCGGTGAACGCGTTCAGAACCCCGTACACCGCTTGCGTCGATGTGCCGGGGAGCTCCTCCCGCACCCCCACGAAGACCTGCTCCGCGCTCGAGTGCGGAGCCTCCTGCAGCATGCTCAAGACGGCGAGCCGCGGAGCCGTGACCTTCAACCCCGCCGCGCGAATGCGCTCAGCGAGCACCTCGCGCGCAGCAGTACCAATGGCCATACCCCAACCCTACACGTTGTTTTGACCAAACCAAATCAAACCATCCGGGGTGGGAAGGTCGTTGTGGCGGTGAGTCCGTTGGGGAGGGTCGGGGTGAGGGTGAAGTCGGCGCGGTGGGTGTCGGCGATCGCCGCGACGATGGCCAGTCCCAGACCCGCACCACCGCTCGTGCGCAGGCGAGCCCGGTAGAACTGCTCGGTGAGCAGCGGGATGCGGTCGGGCGGCACGACATCGCCCGAGTTCTGCACCGTGAGTCGAACGCGACCGTCGGGGAGCACGGCGGTGGCGACGTCCATGCGACCGCCCTCGTGGTTGTGGGTGACGGCGTTCCTCAGGAGGTTCGCCACCAGATCCCGGATCAATCGAGGGTCGCCGGTGACCATCGCGGGTGCGAGCCGCTGGGTGACGGTCAGATCCTTGGCCGCCGCCCGCTCGGCCACCACCTCCAGCTCCTCCGCCACGATGCCGGCCAGGTCGGCGATCTCGTCGGTCGCCGGCTGTCGGCCCTCGGCGAGTCCGAGCAGAGCGGCGGTGGTGGCCGACATCGACTCGACCGTGGCCAGCAGCCGCTCGAACGTCTGCCTGGTCTCGGGGCTCGTGGTCTCGGGCGGCTCCCGGAGCGCAACCTGCAGCATCGTCTTCATCGTGGCGAGCGGTGTGCGCAGCTCGTGCGAGGCGTTCGCCGCGAACAGGGCCCGACTGCTGAACGCCGCCTCCAGGCGGGAGAGCAGCACGTCGAAGGTGTCGGCGAGCGACCGGATCTCGTCGTCGGGGCCGGTGAATCGCACCCGGGTGTCGAGCGAGGTCTCATCCACCTGCCGCACGACGCGATTGAGGCGCTGGAGCGGCCGGAGCATCCACCCGGCCACGAGCCAGCTCGCCAGAGCACCGAGGCCGGCGATCACCAGTACCGTGGCGATGGCCACCTGATAGAGCAGATCGATCAGGGCCCCGTTCATGAGCTGCACCGTCAGGTTCACCGCCGCGATCATGGCGAGCCCGGTGCACACGAGGAGCACCGTGTAGGTGAGGGCGAGACGGTTGCGGATGCTGAGCCCCGCCCGACGCTCGCGGCGCGCTTCAGCCACGACCGTCGTCCATCCGGTAGCCGACCCCGGCCACGGTCTCGATCGGATCGGGTGCGCCGAGTCGTTTGCGCAGACTCGACACGGTGGTGCGCACGGTGTTGGTGAACGGATCGGCGTTCTCGTCCCACGACTTCTCGAGCAGCGTCTCGGCGCTGATCACTCCGCCGTCGGCCTCCATGAGCACGGCGAGCACCGAGAACTCCTTGCGACTGAGCCGCACGAACCGACCGCCGCGGTACACCTCGCGACGGAAGGGATCGAGGCGGATGCCGCCCAGCTCGAGCACGGGAGGGCGCGCGGGGGCGTTGCGGCGGTGCAGCGCCCGGAGCCGTGCGACCAGCTCCTCGAACTCGAACGGCTTGACGAGGTAGTCGTCGGCCCCGAGCTCCAGCCCACCGACGCGGTCGCGGAGGGTCGAGGCGGCCGTGAGCATGAGGATGAGCGGGGCGCCGGGCTGCCCGGCCAGTCGGCGGCAGATCTCGTCGCCGTGCACGACGGGCAGGTCGCGGTCGAGAACGAGCGCGTCGTAGTCGTTCTCGGCGATCTTCTCGAGGGCCGTGGCGCCGTCGGCGGCGACATCCGCGGCGAAGGCCTCCAGGCGAAGCCCCCGCTGGATGGCCTCGGCGAGGAACGCCTCGTCTTCTGCGATGAGGACTCTCATGGCCGCTCCCGTCTCGTCTGCCGTCTCCGGCCGGTCGCCCCACCCAACCACAGCGAGCATCAAGAAAACGTCAGGGATTCCTCTGGCGTCGACGCCACATCGGACTGGGTTGGATCGGATCACGAACACCGGTTCGGAACGATCGGATCGCCACCACCCCCTAGGAGATCACCATGAAGAAGAACACCACCCTCGTCACCGCCGCCTTCGCCGCGTGCGCGATGGCGCTCATCACGGCCGGACTCGCCGCCCCCGCGGCCTTCGCCACCACAGAGCAGACCGCGCCGACCGCGCAGACTGTGCAGACCGAGCAGTCCGTGCCGCCCGTGCCCGCCGTGTCGCCGACCCCTGCGGTCGACTACGAGCAGCCCACGCCGCCCACCGCCGAGCAGCTCGCCGCGGCGGGCCTCACGGTGAAGGGACTCACCATCACCCCCGGCGTCGACTCCTACACGGTCACCGCGGAGTCGATCAGCCTCGCCAACGGAGCCACCGACGCCGTCTTCAGCATCGGAGACAACCGCGCCCACAACGGCGGCGTCAACTACACCGACTGGGTCGACATCACCGCCGACAACAACGGACGCGGGTACAGCACCACCATCCCGATCGGCGACGGCGACTACACCGTGACCGTCAGCGCCGGGTCGAGCGCCCCCGACGGCAGCCCGCTCCTCGGCGAGCTTTCGCAGGAGGCCGTCTCGGTCCCGGCGGAGTAGCAGGCCATGAGGGCCCGGTCGCGCCACGGCTGCGACCGGGCCCACCCCTCCCGGCGCGTATCCGGAGCACCACCGCGGTACATCCCCTCACCCGGAGGGCGGGGGTGTGACCGGGTGCTTCTGGATGTGGCGGTAGACCACCGACGTGCGCACATCCGCCACCTCGCGCCGCTGCGTGAGCTCGTCGATCACGAAGGCGTAGAGGTCGTCGTTGTCGCGCACGGCCACGTGGATGATGAAGTCCTCGTTGCCCGTCGTGATGAACACCCCGAGGGTCTGATCGAGGTCGCTCACCCAGTCCCGGAACGCCTCGATGACCTCGCGCGACGGCGGCCGGATGCGCACCGACACGAGCGCCTGCACCCCTCGGCCGATCGCGGCCAGGTCGACGTCGAGGATCGTCTGCTTGATCACACCCCTGCTGCGCAGGCTCCGCGTCCGGTCGAGGGCGGTGGTGGGGGAGACGCGCACGGCGGCGGCGAGGTCGCGATTGGTCATCCGTGCATCCGACTGCAGAACACGCAGAATCCGGAGGTCGAGCTCGTCGAGCACCACGGATGCGGGTCTCTTCTGGTCATTCATACGGCAAGTCTGCGGCAGAGCACGAGATCTGCGTACATTCGAGACCGCTGGCCGCACGGGCGGTCAGGGAGGAGAACCATGCAGACCACCCCCGAGAGCGAGCCGATCGGCTTCGCCCCCCACGAGATCGACACCGCCGCGAGCACGCGCGCGGCCCGGCTCAAGTGGGTCGTGGTGGTGAACGACTCCCTGCCGCCGGGCCGGGCCCTCAACGCGGCCGTGTGCGTGAGCGCCGCGACCGTCTCCGGTGTGCGCGGCCTCATGGGCCCGCCGACCCTCGACGCCGACGGCATCGAGCATCCGGGGCTGCCGTGGATCGGGTGCACGGTGCTCGTGGCCGACGACGCGACCCTCCGCACCCTGCGCCGCAAGGCCGAGGCGCACGAGGGCACCTTCGTGGCCGACATGCCGGCCGTGGCCCAGGAGATCCGTGTCTACGACGAGTACGTGGCCGCCATCACGGGAGCCGCCCCGGATGAGGCGGAGTACCTGGCCGTGAGCATGGTGGGCCCGAAGAACCGCATCGCCAAGCTCGTCGACGGCCTGCCGCTCATGCCCTAGCGCTCGAGCCTCGAGCCTAGAGCCGCACGATCAGCACGAGCAGGCAGATGGCTCCGATCAGCACGAGGCCGATGCCCGCCACGCGCGCCAGCAGCAGATCGAAGGCCGTGACCTCGCCGGGCCGCGCCCGCCACAACCGCGCCCGCAACCGGGCGAAGGGCCGGGGGAACAGCAGCACCACCACACCCCACAGCAGCAGCACCCCGCCCAGCACGCCGAGCAGCGCCGGGTCGTAGTCCCTCTGCATCCACATCGCGGATGCCTACTTCTGGGTGAGGGTCACGTTCAGGCCGGCGTCGGGCCGGTGCTCCCAGGTCGCCGACATCCCGTTCCACTCGGCCGACTGGGGCCCTGCGCCCACGGTGGAGCTCATCTGCTCGAGCGCGTCATCCGAGACATCGGTCTCCACGAGCACGCACACGAGGTCGGCGGCGTCGAGCCCCTCGACCTCGGCATCGCCGGTGGTGTCGAGCGCCACCGAGCGGCCGTCGTCGGCGACTGCGGCGTACGGATTGCCGGTGAGTCCGCAGTACGACACCGCGGCATCGATCTTCGACGGTGCGGTCGCCGCCGTCACGATCATGCTCACGACCGCCACGAGGATGATGACGACCACGAGAGCCGCCCCCGCGAGCAGCCACCGGCGCCGCACGAACCTCTGCCTGGCCGGGTCCCTGTCGGCGGCGATGGCCGAGCCGTCCTCGCTCTGGAACAGCCGCTCCATCTCGCTCCCACCGGACTCGTCGCGGGGCGTCTCGCTCGTCATGCCCCCAGGCTACCTCGGGCGCCTCCGTGAGTCCCCCATGGTCAGGGAGCACGCGCATCCGCTCTGCGATCGAACTCCGTCCGCGCCGCGGCGATGGCGGGGAGATGGGTGACGGCCCAGGCGGCGAGGGCCTCGGCGGGTCCGATGAGCGTGCGGCCCGTGGCGGTGAGGCTGTACTCGACCCGCGGCGGCACCTCGGCGTGCACGGTGCGGGTCACGAGGCCATCGCGCGCCAGGTTCTTGAGCGTGAGCGTGAGCATCCTCTGCGAGATGCCGGGAATGTGCCGCTGCAGCTCGCTGAAGCGGAGCGTGCCCGAGCGCAGGGTTCCGATGATGAGCAGCGACCACTTGTCGCCGACCCTGTCCATCAGGTCGCGGATCGCCCGCCCGTCCTCCGTCTCGAGACACCGACCCTCGTACCCCGTCAGCGCGGGCTCCGCGCCGGCGACAGTGCTGCGATCCATGACTCCGCTCCTCCCGGGCAGGCACACCCATGTGCCTTTTGTAGGCCGTCCCCCGATGACTGATGATGGGGCTGCTAACAAACAGTAACCCCGAAGGAGCGTCATCATGCCCACCATCGCCATCATCGGAGCGGGCCCCGGACTGGGCCTCTCCCTCGCCACGACGTTCGGCCGCCACGGCTACAGCGCCGCACTCATCGCCAGGAACCCCGCGAAGCTCGACGCCCTCGTCGCCGAGCTCACCTCTCACGGCATCCCCGCCGCGGGGTTCGTCGCCGACACCAGCGACCACGCCGCGCTCGCCGACGCCCTCGCCCAGGCCAGGGCCCACTTCGGCAGCGTCGACGTGCTGGAGTTCTCGCCCTACGCGGCGGGGCCGGGCTCGATGGTCAGCCCCACCGACGTCACGGTCGAGAACCTCCGCCCCGTGCTCGACACCATGCTCCTGGGCGCGGTCGCCGCCGTACAGGCCGTGCTCCCGGCGATGGTCGATGCCGGCCACGGCACGATCGTCTTCACCGCGGGCAGCGGGTCGATCCACCCCGTCCCCTTCTTCGGCACCCTCAACACGGCCCAGGCCGCCACACGCAACTGGGCCCTCAACCTGCACGGACAGCTGGTGGGCTCGGGCGTGCACGTCGCCCACGTCGCCATCGGTGTGTCCATCGGTGAGGCAGCGCCCGCCGAGGGGTATCCCTTCAAGACTCCGGATGAGATCGCCGCCGCGTACTGGGATCTTCATGCCGAGCGGAGCGCCGCGGAACTCGTTATCTCGTAGCCGTAGCCGTAGCCGTAGCCGTAGCCGTAGCCGTAGCCGTAGCCGTCGGAGTCGGCCCGTCTCGGCGCCCCGCTCCGGATGGACATGGCTGCGCTCAGGAGGATGGCGGGAGCGCCGGCGTGAGGTGGGCGGTGAAGAAGGCGGCTACGAGGGCGAGGTTGGCGGGGGAGTCGAAGGCGTGGTCCTCGTGGCCCGCCCCTGCCACGATCAGGAGCGACGACTGCGCCCCCGCCCGCGAGAGCGCATCGTGGAACGCCTCGCTCTCGGAGCGGGGCAGCACCCGGTCGCGGTCGCCGTGCGAGATGAGGAACGGCGGCGCGTCTGCTGAGACCCTGAAGAGCGGGCTCGCGGTGCGGGCGAGGTCGACGACCCCGTCGATGGTCTCCGCTCCGAAGAGCGGTGGTTCGATGGGCGGCTCCAGCAGGATCTCCTCCAGCCAGGAGCGATGCGCGCCGTTCACGAGGTCGACCGGCCCGAACCAGTGCACCACGGCCTGCACGGCGCTCGACGTCTCGGGCGGGCCGCCCGTCGTCCCCTCCCACTCCGGATCGTTCTGGGTGAGGGCGGCGAGCGACGCCAGGTGCGCGCCGGAGGTGGCGCCCCACAACCCGATCCGCTCGGTCGCGAGCCCGAGCTCGGCACCGTGGGCGCGCAGCCACCGGATGGCGCCCTTCACGTCGTGCAGAGCGGCCGGGAACAGCGCCTGGTCGAGCAGGCGGTAGTTGATGGAGGCGACGGCGATCCCGTGCCCGGCGAACCGAGGGAACCGGGTGTCGGAGCCGAGCGCCTTGTCGCCCTTCCTCCACGCGCCGCCGTGCACGAACACCACGACGGGCACGGGGCCCTCCATGTCGGGCCGGTAGAGGTCGAGCCCGAGCTCGACCCCTCCCTCCGTGGCGTACACGATGTCCCGCTCCACGACGACGCTCATCCGCCCGGTCCCCTCGTCTCCGCTCCGGAACGGCCCCGGATCACGCTCCCGACACCGTAACAACGCGTCGTTTCGGGCGTGTGACGGGGCCCCGGGGTCGGCCACCACCGGGCGCGGGCGCCTGCTGCGGCACCCGCGCCCGTGCGGGGTGGGGGCTCTACTTCCAGTCGGGGTTCATGCCCTCGGGGTAGCGGGAGCCGAAGCCGCCCTCGGGGAGGATCTCGAGGATGCGGGCGAGATCCGCCTCGGTGAGGGTGAGGTCGGCGGCGCCGACGTTCTCCTCCACGCGGGCGGCGCTGCGGGTGCCGGGGATCGGCACGATGTGCTCTCCCTGCGCGAGCAGCCACGCGAGGGCGAGCTGCGCCACCGTGGCGCCCTTCGAGGAGGCGAGTTCGGTGAGCTGGCGGGTCGCCTCGAGGTTCTTCTCGTAGTTGCCGGGCTGCCAGCGGGCGTCGCCGCGGCGCATGTCGGTCTCGTCGTACTCGGCGGCCGGCTTGGCGCTGCCGGTGAGGAAGCCGCGGCCGAGCGGCGAGTAGGGCACGAAGCCGATGCCGAGCTCGGTCAGCACCGGGAAGAGCACCTCGACCTCTCGCTCGAAGAGCGAGTACTCGGTCTGGAGCACTGAGACGGGCTGCACGGCGTGGGCGCGGCGGATGGTCTCCGGGCCTGCCTCGCTGAGGCCGAAGTACTTCACCGTTCCGGCATCGATGAACTCCTTGACGGTCCCCGCGACGTCCTCGATGGGCACCTCCGGGTCGACGCGGTGCTGGTAGAGCACGTCGATCTGGTCCACGCCGAGGCGCTGGAGGCTCTTCTCCACGACCTCGCGGATGTGCTCCGGACGGCTGTCGAAGCCGTAGTCGGGGGTGAAGCCGAACTTCGTGGCGATCACGATCTCGTGGCGGAATGGCTTGACGGCCCGACCCACGATCTCCTCGTTCGCGCCCCAGCCGTAGAGCTCGGCGGTGTCGAAGAACGTCACGCCCAGGTCGTGGGCCTTCTGGATGGCGGCGATGCCCGCTTGCTCGTCGCCGGGCCCGTAGGCGAGCGAGATGCCCATCGAGCCGTAGCCGATTGCGGAGGTGCTGAGGCCCTGCTGGCCGAGAGTGCGCGTCTGCATGAGTTCCCTTTCTGTCGTGGCGGTGGTTGCGATCGGTGATCGATGCATCCAATGTGCAGTCTATGCCTTGCATGACAGTCACTGTCACAACGTGCGCTGTATGCTCAGGATGTGAGTGAACGTTCGACATCGGGAAGCGGGTTGCGTCAGCGCACGCGGGATGCCGTCCGGGAGCAGATCGCGGCGGTCGCCCTCGTGATGTTCGACGAACAGGGGTTCGACGAGACCACCGTCGACCAGATCGCGACTGCTGTGGGCATCTCTCCCCGAAGCTTCTTCCGATACTTCGCCTCGAAGGAGGACGTTGTGCTCGGCGACCCCATGGTCTATGGGGAGCCCGTTCGCCGGCGTCTCGCGGAGGGCCTGGCGTCGATGCCCGTGTGGGAGGCCCTGCGGTGGGGCTTCGAGGCGGTCACCGAGACCGTCGAGGCGGATCCGGAGTGGGGGCTCCGGGCGATGCGGGTGATGATCCGCACGCCCTCCCTGCGCGCTCGCAACACCGAGAAGCACCTGGCCTGGCTGACCGTGCTCGAGCCCCTGGTCGCCGACGCCCTCGACGGGCCCGAGGCCGACCGGCACTACCGCGCACGGGCCGTCACTCTCTGCGCCCTCACCTGCCTCGACGTCTCCTCGGCCGAATGGGTGCACCGCGACGGCGCCACGACCTCCCGCGCCCTCCTCGACGAGGCCTTCCTCCTCCTCAAGCCCGCCACCCTGATTCCCTGAGGTTCCGGCGGCGCCGGCCGGCCACCTCTCGCAGAGCCTCCGGGCGACGCAGTAGGCGTTCGCGGCGACCGTCACCGAGCTCTACGACGAGGCCCAACTCGACATCCTCGCCCGAGCCAGCACCCTCGCAGCCCGCCAGGCCACCCCACCGCCCCCGACAAACGTGAGCGATCCTCTAGACTGAGGCCCGTCAAAAGCAGAACCCCGGCCGTGTGATCGGTCCTCCGAGGAGGACTACAGGGACGGATCCGGGGTGTTCCCGCCAAGCCTAGAGGGGATGCCGCGAGTGGTCAACGCGTCGGACTGGGCGTTCTACGAACGGCACTTCGCGGAGCGCCGGCTCCGCCACTACGCCTCGGAGTGAGGCGGCGATCGGTCGCGAGCCATGCTCCTCTACGACTGGAACACCGAGATCTCGGCTGCGTTCTGGGAATCGCTGGCCTACCTCGAGGTCGCCCTGCGCAATGCGCTCGACAACCGGATGACCCAGATGCACGCAGCCAAGGGCCGACCCGGTCACTGGATCTTCGACGATGCGCGTGAGCTCGGTCGAGACGGCCGCGGGCCGAACAGGCACAAGTACCCCTACGAGGACATCGCCACGGCGATCCGCCGCGTCCGGACCAACCGGCAACCCGTCGATCCAGGTCAGATCATCTCCGAGATCTCCTTCGGGTTCTGGCACCAGATGGTCTCGAGCCGCCAGCGGTTCCTCTGGCCAGACCTCGTCGCCGCCTTCCCAGGCAGCCCCGACCGCCGGCAATCGACGGTGCACGACCCGATCGCCGGGCTCCGGGCCTTCCGCAACAGGATCGGTCATCACCATCGGATCTGGTCGTTGGACATCCCCGCGCGGTACGCAGACCTCCTCACCGTGGCCGGCTACCTCGACGTCGACCTCCCGGGATGGATCGACACGCGTTCCCGGGTGACCGCGGTTCTCGCCGCGCGGGGCGGGAGTCGGGTGGGGTACTGTGCGTGCTCCTGGCCGGGCGACTGGCCCTGAGCCGGGTCGTCGGCGTGTCGTTCGGAGTTCACGCGGCAGCCCCATTGTGATCGATCACATTCCCAGGTACGTTCAGAGGGTAGTGATAGTGACCGCTTAGTTCCAGGCCATTCGTCATCCGGCCTGAACGTCTCAAAGAGGAGAACGTATGCGTTGTTCGGTGGCAGCAGCCCACTAGAAGTCCCACCCGCACCCCACGAGGATCCACGGCCGACAGAAGTCGGTCATCCCATCTGCACTCCCGTCCGAGGTCGACGGTTCGAGGCATCCCACCGCAGAGCGGTGCCGTCGTCGTGCCTGCGCGCCCTCGAACGGGTCACCCCCCCCCAGAGGAGACAACGAAGTGACACATCAGAGAACACCGGTCGGCGATCGGCGGGGAAGGCCCGTCTCGCGCGTGGCCGCACTCCTGGGCGCAGCAGCGCTCGTCGCGTCGACGGTGACCGCGGCCGGCGCGGCCGCAGCAGCCCCCGCCGAGCCCGACGCCCCCACGGCCATCATCACCAACGGGACCTTCGAGGCCGGTATCGACGGATGGACGGCCCCCCTCGGCGGCACGCTCTCCGAGAGCGCGGATGCCAAGACGGGCACGAAATCCCTCGCCATCAGCGAGCGCTCGACCTTCCAGTCCGGGCCCACCGCGACCGTCACGGGCCTGCTGAGCACCGAGCAGTCGTACGACCTGAGTCTCTCGCTCAAGTTCGACACCGGCCGTGCCACCCAGCTCTTCAACGTCGTGCTCTGCACGTCGACCCGGAGCCGCTGCGACGTCGTGGCCTCCACCACGGCTACCGCAGGGGCGTGGTCCACGATCGAGCAGTCGTTCACACCGCTCGCCGACAACTACGACATCATGTTCGTCGAGACCCCCTGGAACACCGAGATCCAGAGCTTCGTCATCGACGACGTGGCCCTCACCACGGAGGGCGACGCCTCCGCCGTGGTCGAGCCGCCCGCGGTGCCCGGCAACCTCCTCCCCGACGGCCGATTCGTCTCCGACACCACCGGGTGGACCAACACCCGAGGTGGCGAGCTGGCGCTCTCCGACGACGCCGCGAGCGGTGCGCACTCCCTGCAGGTCTCCGCGCGGGAGAACACCCAGTCGGGGCCGTTCGCCGATGTCGAAGGCGCCATGGAGCTCGGTGCGTCCTACCGCATGACCGGGTCGCTCAAGTACGAGGAGGGCAACGCCACCCAGCAGTTCAACTTCACGTTCTGCCCCTCGAACTTCAACGGGTGCATCGACACCGGCAACACGTTCACGCAGGGTGAGTGGGGCACGTTCTCGCAGGAGTTCACCGCCGAGGCCCGCCACGTGGGTGCGTCGTGGTTCTTCATCGAGACGCCCTGGGGCACCGACGCGCTGCAGGACTTCCTCGTCGACGACCTGTCGCTCGTAAAGATCGCGGATGCACCGGCCGAGCCGGAGTTCACGAGCCTCGAAGACGTGCAGACGAAGCCGATCGGTGACCACAACCCGCTCGTCGGCCACGAGTTCGGTGCCGACCCGCACCACCTCGTCTACAACGACCGTCTCTACATCTACTCGACCGACGACACGCAGCAGTACGACCTGAACAGCAAGGACGAGAACGGCCTGCCGACGCAGTCGAACGGCTACGGCGGCATCACCCAGCTCAACGTCATGTCGACGAGCGACATGGTCAACTGGGTCGATCACGGATCCGTGCCGATCGCCCGAGAGGGTGGGGCGGCACCGTGGGCCCGCAACTCGTGGGCTCCGGCCGCGATCGAGAAGGACGGCAAGGTCTACCTCTACTTCTGCGACAGCGGAACCGGAACGGCCGTGGTCGTGGGCGGTTCTCCGCTCGGCCCGTGGGACGACCCGCTGGGCGAGAAGATCATCCCCGACACCGTGTCCGAGGAGTACATCGAAGGCGGCGGATTCCCCGCCGGTATGTGGCTCTTCGACCCCGAGGTGTTCATCGACGACGACGGCCAGGCCTACATGTACTTCGGTGGCAACTCGCAGATCGGCACCGCGCCGAACGTGCAGGGGCCGCAGAACCCGAAGTCGACCCGCGTGGTCAAGCTGAAGGACGACATGGTCACCCTCGACGGCGACCCCGTGGAGATCGACGCCCCCGGCATGTTCGAGGCCTCGACCATGTTCAAGCGCGGCGACAAGTACTACTACTCGTACTCGTCGAACTTCCAGGTGAACGAAGTGCCGGGCGAGTACCCCTCGCGCGGTGCGATCGCGTACATGATGACCGATGACCCGATGGACCTGTCGGCATCGAAGTACGCGGGAGTCGCCTTCCAGAACCAGAGCCAGTTCTTCGGAGCGGGCAACGGCGGCAACAACCACTCCGACATGTTCAACTACAAGGGCGGCACGTACTTCACCTACCACGCCCAGACACGAGGAGCGGCCTGGGCGGAAGCGCTCGGAACCCCCGGGGCGACCCAGGGCTACCGTTCGGTGCACATCGACGAGCTCGAGTTCAACGACGACGGCACCATCAAGCCGATCGTCGGAACCCGCGCCGGCGTGGACCAGGTCGAGAGCTTCGACCCGTACCGCACCTTCGAGGCGGAGACGCTCGCGTGGCAGCTCGGCATCAGCACGGCTGTGACGGAGGCGGCTTCGGTCGAGTTCCCCGAGCACAACGCGAGCGGCAACATGGTGCTCTCGGCCGTGGACGACGGCGACTTCTCCGGCATCTCCGGCGTCGACTTCGGCGCGGGCGCCGAGACGGTGTCGGCTTCTGTGAAGCCGCTCGTCGCGGGGGGCAGCATCCAGGTGCGTCTCGATGACGTGGACGGCGCCGTCGTGGCGGAGATCCCCGTCGACGGGACCGTCGGCGAGTGGACGACCGTCTCGGCCGACGTGACCGGCGCGACCGGGGAGCACGACGTGTTCTTCGTCTTCGCCGGACCCGAAGGAGCCGACCCCGAGGCCGACCTGTTGGAGGTCGACAACTGGGCGTTCGCCGGTGCTGACGAAGAGCCCGGTGAGGAACCCGGCGAGGGCGAGGAGTTCTCCGCTGAGCTGTCCCGCACCGAGCTCAAGGCCGGCGAATCGGTCACCGTCACCGCACGCGGTGTCGAGGCGACCGAGGTCGAGATCGGCATCGAGAGCGAGTACCGCGCTCTCGCCACGGCAGAGGTCGTGGACGGACGACTGGAGAGCACCGTGGTGATCCCCGCCGACACCGTGCCCGGAGCGCACTTCATCGTGCTCCGCGACGGTGAGACGGAGCTCACGCGACTGCCGATCACCGTTCTGGCGGCGAATGTCGACAACGGGCCGGGAACGGGTGGTGGCCAGGGTGACGGCAGCGGCCCGGGCACCGGCAGCAACCCGGGCCCTGGTGCGGGCGCAGGAGGCGGCAGCGGTTCGCTGGCGCAGACAGGAACCGACGGTGACGCGATCACCGCCGCGGTCTGGCTCGGAGCGCTCGCGCTCGGCTCCGGCTTCTGGCTGCTGTTCCGCACCCGCCGAGGAGGTGTGCGCAAGGCGGCTCACACCGACTAGCGCGCATCCCGCCTGAGGGCGGCACGCACCACTGATCGGCCGGTCCATCTCTTCGCCACGGCGCGGAGGTGGGCCGGCCGATCCTTTTGTGCCCGCGGGCGTCGACTTGGGTCTCCGAGCCGCCATGACCGCCGCCGCCACCCCCACCCCCGACGCGCACCGCTCACCGCTCACCGCTCACCTCGAGGTGAGGTCGGGGTTCAGGGGCTGGCGCGGAGGGCTGCTACTGCTCTGTCGTAGAGGGTCGGGAGGTCGGCCGTGCCGCCTCCGCGCACCCAGAGTTCGCCGGCCACGTCGAGGCAGGCGATCGCGCCGGCGACGATCGCGGCGGGGGCCGGATCCGTCGTGTCGTCGTCGGCGAGCCCGAGGCGCCCCCGGATGTCGGGCACAAGCAGCGACTGCCAGTGCAGGTGCTTCTCGATGCTGCGGGCCCGCAGCGACGGCGTCTCGTACATCATCGTCGCGATCTTCAGCGTGACCCCTGGCTCGACATCCAGCGCCTCGATTGTCTGCAGGGCCTGCCGGAGCGCATCCCAGGGCCCCACCGTCGAGGGCACCCGCTCGAGCGCAACACGCATGAGCTCGCCCTGGCTCGCGAGGTCGCCCAGAACGATGTCCTCCTTGGTGCCGAAGTAGCGGAAGAACGAGCGGCGCGAGATGCCCGCCGTCGAGGCGATCTGATCGATCGTCGTCTGCTCGAACCCCTGCTCCAGGAACAGCCGCATCGCCACACTCGTGATCTCCGCATACGCCGCTTGACGCGACCGCTGCCACAACGTCGACTCGGTGCTCATCCCACGATCGTAGCCTAAATGCCTGCTTGACACTGAGTGCCACCTAGGCATACATTTCCACCGGATGCAGATCGCGCCCCCAACCCCTCGACTCCTGGAGCAGCTCATGCCCGCAGTGGACTACCCGACACACACCGTGCTCATCACCGGAGCGTCCTCAGGCATCGGCGCGGCCTTCGCCCGCGCGCTGGCCGCTCGAGGGGCCGACCTGGTGCTGGTCGCCCGACGTCGGGATCGCCTCGACGCACTCGCCACCGAACTCCGGCAGGCGCACGGGGTGGCCGTCACCGCCGTCACCCAGGATCTCGGATCGCCGTCGGTGGGTGCCGAGCTCTCGGCCGCGGTGGCCGCGACAGGGCTCCGGATCACGGGCGTGATCAACAACGCCGGCTTCGGCACCTTCGGTGATTTCGTGGACGAGGATCCCGAGCGGCTCGGCCAGGAGATCGCCGTCGACATCAGCGCGCCCGTGCAGATCAGCTCGGTGTTCCTCCCCGACATGATCGAGGCGGGCAGGGGATTCCTCATCAATGTCGCCAGCATGGCCGCGTACACACCCACCCCTCGCATGGCCGTCTACGGAGCGGCGAAGGCGTTCGTCCTGAGCTTCACCGAGGCGCTCTGGGCCGAGACCCGAGCATCCGGAGTCACCGTCTTCGCGCTCTCACCCGGCGCCACGAGCACCGAGTTCAACACCGTGGTCGGCACCGACGACGCCACCGCAGGAGCCAGGATGCGCACACCCGACGACGTCGTCGCCACCGCGCTCGCCCACCTCGAGCGGCGCGACCCGGGCCCGAGCGTGATCGACGGCCCCTCCAACCGGATCGGCGCGAACATCGGCCGCATCATGAGCAGGCGCCACGCCGCCACCCTGATGCACCGCCTCACCGACCCCGCGCGCCGCACCCGCACCTAGTCCGCTCCACTTCTGCCCCTGCCTCTGCCTCTGCCTCTGTCTCTGGGCATCGCTAGGAGCTCAGTGCGACGGAGGGAGGAGTGCGCGCGGCGCGGACCGCTGGATAGAGTCCAGCGAGAGCGCCGATCGCGATGGTGGCGATGACGCCACCGACCAGGACCCAGCCGGGGATCACAGGCACCCATCCCTGTGCGATGGCGATGGCGGCACTCACGGATGCGCCGAGACCGGCTCCAACGAGCCCGCCCAGCGCCGAGAGGAGAACGGCTTCGGCCAGGAACTGCAGCCGGATGTGGCGCCGGGTGGCGCCGATCGCCCGCCGGAGGCCGATCTCGCGTCGGCGCTCGAGCACGGAGATGATCATCGTGTTGGCCACACCGATGCCGCCGACGAGCAACGAGATCGAGCCGAGCGCGAGCAGGAGCCCGGTGAAGACCTCGTCGACGGCGGCGCGGGCGGTGAGCGCATCGGACGGTCTGGACACCACGACGTCCGAGGGTGAGGCGGGTTGGACGGAGGGTGGCAGGAGTTCCCGGATCGCGAGCACATCCTCATCGTCCGAGCGCTCGTAGAGGCGGGTGGGGTTGCCGGTGTGGTCGTACTCGGCCTGGGCGATCGGCATGCCCACGAGCGCGGAGATGTCGAGCTCCGGCGCCAGCGGGACAGGCTTCAGGATGCCGACCACGGTGGTGTTCCGCCCGTCGAGCCACACCTGGGCGCCGGCCTCCCGCACGCCGAGGCGTTCGGCAGCGGTGGCACCGAGCACGGTGGCGGGCAGTGCAGCTGTGGCGGGGCTCAACCATCGCCCCTCGTCGAGTTCGATGCCCACGATCGACGGGAGATCGAGTTCGCTCGCGGTGACGATCAACCCGCCGGTGCGCCCCCCGTCCACGAGCGAGTTGCGGTAGACGTGCACGGCCGGGAGATCGGCGGTGGCCGCCGCACCCGTCACGCCGGTGATGCGTTCCGCCCTGGCCGAGGCGTCAGGAGGGAGGGGGAGAGGAGGGATCGACCCGGAGGGCTCCGCCACCGACACCGTCAGCAGGTTCGTTCCCAGCTGCTCGAGCTGGGAGTCGAGTCGCTCACGGCTCGATGAGGAGATCCCGACCACCGCGACCATGGCGGCGATCCCGATGGCGACACCGAGGGCGGAGAGCACGGCACGCGCCGGTCGTGCGCGCAGCCCGGTGGACCCGACATAGGCGAGATCCCCCGCGCGAAGTCGCGAGCGTGGCGGTGGCGGTGGCGGTGGCGCGGATCCGGCACCTTTCTTCTCGTGTCTGCGATCGACGGTCATGGCGTGAGCCCTCTCTGGATGGCGGAGTCGGTGACGATCCGGCCGTCGGTGATGGAGACCCTCCGAGGGAGGCGTTCGGCCAGTCCCGCATCGTGGGTGATGACGACGATCGTCGTGCCGTCGTCGTTGAGCTCGCGCAGGAGCTGCACGATGCTCTCGCCGGAGACCGAATCGAGGTTGCCGGTGGGCTCGTCCGCCAGCAGCAGCGGCGGGTCGCCCACCACGGCACGGGCGATGGCGACGCGTTGGCGTTCCCCTCCCGAGAGCTCGCCCGGTGCGTGGTCGAGCCGGTGCCCGAGTCCTACCCGGTCGAGGGCGTCGTGCGCTCGGATGCGGCGTTCTCGACGGGGGACCCCGGTGTAGAGCAGGCCGTCGGCGACATTGTCCAGAGCCGTGACGCCGTCGCGGAGGTGGAACTGCTGGAACACGAAGCCGATCCGGTGAGCTCGGAGTGCCGAGAGGGCCGAGTCCGACAGGGTCTTCACGTTCGCCCCGTCGATGTACGCCTCGCCGGAACTGGGCCGGTCGAGCGTTCCGATGACGTTCAACAGGGTGGATTTGCCCGAGCCGCTCGGCCCGACGATGGCGACGAACTCCCCGTGGTCCACCACGAGATCGACGCCCGCCAGTGCGTGCACGGGGGGGTGACCCGTAGGTGCGGGTCACGTCGTCGAGCCGGATGACGGCGGTCACGATTCCGGCACCACGACGTTGAGCCCCTCCCGGATGCCGTCTCCCGAGATCTGCACCCGTCCCGAGGCGAACGCCCCCACGGTCACAGGGATCGAGCGCACGGGCTCCTCATCCGCTCCGTCCGGTGTCTCCACCGCGAAGCTGTCCGCGCCGGTGGCGACGAGGGCTTCGACCGGCACGGTCAGCACGCTCTCGGCGAGGGTGCTGGAGAACTGCACCGTCACGCTCGCCCGGGGGAACGCGGCGACGGCGGTCTGGTCCGTGAGCGCGATCGTCACCGGCACCACGAAGGCGGCGGCCGCTGCATCGGGGGTATCCGACGTGGCGCCGTCAGCGGCTGTGCGCTCGAGCGGGTCGCCCACGGACGCGATCGATCCGGTGGTGGCCGTGCCGTCGGGCAGGGTGATCCCCACCTGGGTGCCGATCACCGCGAGCAGCTGATCCGCCAGTCGGAGGTCGATGTCGACGACCTTGTCGGTCGCGGAGACCCGGTAGAGCTCCGCGCCGGCGACCACCGCTGCGCCGAGCGGAGCGGTGGGACGGGCGACGCGGAGGTCGTGGTCGGTGAACAGGATCGCGGTGCGGTCGAGGGCGCCGGTCCGTTCCACTCCCAGACCCTTCTGCCAGGAGCTGATCGCGGTCGCGGTCGCTGCCGTGAAGGTCGTGTCGACATCCCCGGAGAACGGCACCCCCAGCGCGGTCAGGTTCTGCTCGAGCTGGAGCACGTCGTCGCCGTCCGACATCCCGATCTCGAAGGAACGCCACGCGGGCACCGATCCGCGGAGGAGCAGGACCGGGCGGTCATCGATCTCGTAGAGCACCCCGCCTGGGGCGATGACGGAGCCTGCATCCGGCAGCGCGGTGACGATGCCGCTCGGGCCGGCCGGCAGGGGGTTCTCGTTCGAGAAGTGCAGAGTCCCGCGGGCGTTGGTGGCGGAGACCATGTCGCCCGTGGTCACGGGGACCGTCGACATCGTCGAAGCGGCCGGTGCGGTCGACTGCTCGTCGGAGGCGGTTCCGCGCACGAGCAGAGCGGCGGCCACGGCGGCGACCGCCACGATGCCGAGAGCGGCGACCACGATCGTGCGTCGTGGTCGGCGAGGCCTGTTCGACGGGGTGACGGATGCCCGCACGAGCGACTGGTGTGCAGCTGCGGTCTTCGGTTGGGTGCTCACGCGACGCGGCACGTCTCGAAGTCCTCTTCGGAGACCTCTGCGGGGATGAAACCGGGGTCGGTGGTCGTCGGTTCCTGGATGTCGTAGCCCGCCTTCCGGAGGCACTCCGCCTGCTCCAGCAGCTTGTCGAGGTCCTCGGGGGAGATCTCGATCCCTGCCGACGAGGGTGGGTCACCGATCTCGGCGGCGCAGGCGGGGTACGCGGCGCGGATCTCGGGGCTGTCCTCCGTGATCCCTTCACCCGGTTGCGGATCCTTCACGTCCAGGCCCTGGTCGCGCAGGCATTCCGCGAGCTTGCGGTCGTACGCGTCGCGGGCGGCGGAGAACTCCGCTTCGGTCATCGGCTGCTCGGCGCTCCCGGTGCCCTCGGCGCTGCCTGGGCTCGATGCGGCGTCGGAGGATCCGCCTGCCACGCATCCGGTGAGGGCGAGCAGCAGCGCGGGAGCTGCCAGAAGGGTGACGCGCCAGGTGCGTCGTGTGCGGGTCGGGGTGCTGGGGCGCGGGCTGGTGAGGGTGTTCATGATGTCTCCTTGGAGTCGGGGTGGGTGGTAGGTGGTCGTCCGGCCGGGTCGGGTCATCCGGCGGCGTCGGATCGTTGCATCGGGCAGGTGCCGCCTGGCTCGGTCGCGAGCTCGAAGTGCCAGCGTTCGTTGGCGAAGGTCTGGCAGAGCCCGAACTCGGCCCCGTGCTCCATGAGCCAGAACTGGGCGTCGAGGGGCCCGATGTCGACCGCTTCTCCGGTGACGTGGGCCGAGAGCTCCGGCGTGCTGACCCACTTGCGGGCCTCCTCGTAGCTGCCGTAGTCGGCGGTCGCCCGGTCGAGGAGCACCTGCTGGTACGCAGCGCTCCTCCACCCCGAGGTGATCACGAGCTCCTGCCCGTCGTCGGCGGCGGCGTCGGCGGCACCTCGGACTGCTTCGCGCAGCTCGGGGTCGAGGTTGGCGATGGCCGGCAGGCTCTCGTCGAAGATCGACACGGGTTCGGCATCGGAGATGTACCCGTCGGCAGCGGACGCGACCGAGGTCTCGGAGGACGACGCGAGGTCGGCGGTGCTGTCGGGCCGATTTGTCTCGCCGAATGCGCTGGAACAGGCCGAGAGGCCGAGGGCCGCCGTCGAGATGAGCACGAGGGCGGCGAGTGCGGCGCGTGATCCGAGTGGCTTCGGAGTGTGGTGAGGCATGGTGTCCTTTCGGCGTCTGCCGGAGTGACCGGCGGCGTGGGACCAACCTCACCAGTGCGGGTGTTGCCGTGGCGTTGCGCGATTCCGCAACATTTCCGCAACAGGGCGGCTGCCTACACTGAGGGTCATCACACGACCGGGAGGAACGACCATGCGTGTTCTGATCGTCGAAGACGAGGTCTTCCTCGCCGAGGCTCTGCAAGCGGGCCTCCGACACGAATCGATCGCCGCCGACGTCGCCTTCGACGGCGACGACGCCCTCGAGCGCATCACCGTGAACTCGTACGACGTGGTCGTGCTCGATCGCGACATCCCGGGAGCCCACGGCGACCACGTCTGCGCGGTCATCGCCCGCGACCATCCGGCGGTGCGAGTGCTCATGCTCACCGCGGCGGGGAGGCTCAACGACAAGGTGGCCGGCTTCGAGCTCGGCGCCGACGACTACCTCACGAAGCCGGTCGCGCTCGAGGAGCTCATCGCGAGGCTGCACGCTCTCGCGCGGCGGCCCGTCGCGGTGTCGCCGCCCGTGCTCGAGTTCGGCGATCTGCGTCTCGACCCCTTCCGGCAGGAGGCGTACCGGGTCGGTCGCTACCTCAAGCTGACCCGCAAACAGTTCGCCGTGCTGCACCTCCTGATGCAGGCCGGCGGCGGTGTCGTGAGCGCGGAGACGATGCTCGAGAAGGCCTGGGACGAGAACGCCGACCCGTTCACGAGCGCACCCAGGGTGACGATGTCGACGCTCCGCAAAGCGCTCGGCGCACCGGATGTCATCGCGACGGTTCCGGGATCCGGGTACCGACTGGTGGAGCCGGCCCCGTGACCGACCGGGCGGTGCCCTCCGTGCGGGTGTCGGCGCGCTTCCGCCTCGCTCTCAGCTATGCGGTGTTCCTGGTCGCCGCAGGGGCCGTGCTGCTGTTCGGCGTGTACGTGGTGCTGCGCTACGTGCCCGACTACCCGCTCACGGCATCGAACCCCCGGGACACCGGCGGAACCGTCGTGGCGACCCGCGGAGAGATCCTCGGAGCCGTCGTGGGTGTCTCCGGGTTCGCCCTGCTCGGCCTGGCCGTGATCGGGATGGTGGGCGGGTGGTTTCTCGCGGGGTGGATCCTCAAGCCGCTGCGGCGCATCAACGAAGCCGCGCAGATCGCCGCGACCGGCGACCTGGAGCACCGCATCCGACTGAGTGGCCGGAACGATGAGTTCCGCCAGCTCGCCGACAGCTTCGACGACATGCTCGACAAGCTGCGCGACGCCTTCCACGCGCACGAGCGGTTCGCCGCCAATGCCTCCCACGAGCTGCGGACACCGCTCGCTGTGACCTCCACGATGCTCGACGTCGCCTCGCGCAACCCGCACGCTCAGAACTACCCCGAGCTGCTCGCAAGACTCACGATAACCAACGATCGAGCCATCGGACTCACGGAGTCACTCCTCCGACTGGCCGATGCGAACGAGATCACGGCGCTCGCCGAACCCGTCGACCTCGCGGGCATCGTGCGCACGACCCTCGCGGAGAACGCCGACGAAGCCGGTCGACGCTCGGTGACGATCACGCCGCTCCTGCAGCCGGCAGAGCTCGTCGGCGACCCGGTTCTGCTGCACCAGCTCGTCACGAACCTGGTCCAGAACGCGATCCGGCACAGCGGGACCGACCGCACGGGCGGCACTGCGGGCGCTGCCGGCGCGGCTGGCGCGGCTGGCGCGGCGACCATCCGCACGGAGACCGACCATCTGCAGACCGTCATCCTCCGCGTGGAGAGCACCGGCAGGGTCTTCGACACCGAGACGGCCTCGCGCCTCGCGGAACCGTTCCTGCGGGGCGCCGGACGAACCGCACACGGAGACCACGGCTACGGCCTCGGCCTCGCCCTCGTCCACCGCATCGCAGCGGTCCTGGGCGGCTCGCTCACCATCGCACCGCGGGCCGGAGGAGGACTCTTCATCACGGTGGAGTTCCCCACCACCCCCCACTGAGAGCCCAGCCGCAGGGGTGCGGACGGCGACGGTCAGCGGCCGGGGGAGCGGGAGAGGCGGGCGGCGAGGTAGGGGGCCGTGCGGCTGGACGGGTCGGCCGCGACGTCGGAGGGAGTGCCCATGGCGACGATGCGGCCGCCTGCGTCTCCGCCGGAGGGGCCCAGGTCGATCACCCAGTCGGCGGCCGCCACCACGTCCATCTCGTGCTCCACCACCACGACCGTGTCACCCGAGTCCACGAGCGCGTTCAGCTGGGCGAGCAGTCGCTGCACGTCGGCGGGATGCAGCCCGGTGGTCGGCTCGTCGAGCAGGTAGAGGGTGTGACCGCGCCGCACCCGCTGCAGCTCCGTGGCGAGCTTGATGCGCTGCGCCTCACCACCCGAGAGCTCCGTGGCGGGCTGACCGAGCCGCAGGTAGCCGAGACCGACGTCGAGCAGGGTCTGCAGGCTGCGCGCCGCCGCCGGGATGGAGGAGAGGAAGCCGGCCGCCTCCTCCACCGTGAGCGCGAGCACCTCGGCGATCGTCTTGCCGTCGTAGGTGACCTCGAGCGTCTCGGCGTTGTACCTGGCGCCCTCGCACGTGGGGCACCGCCCGTAGCTGCCGGGCAGGAACAGTAGCTCCACCGACACGAAGCCCTCGCCGAGGCAGGTCTCGCAGCGACCGCCGGCGACGTTGAACGAGAAGCGACCCGCCGAGTACTTCCGCGAGCGCGCGAGGTCCGTGCCTGCGAAGGCGGTGCGCACGGCATCGAAGAGGCCCGTGTAGGTGGCGAGGTTCGAGCGCGGCGTGCGACCGATCGGCTTCTGGTCGACCCGCACCATGCGGTCGATGTGCTCGAGCCCCGTCGCCCGACGCACCGTGAGGGTGTCGGCCGCACCGGGCACGACCGCCTCGGCGAGCTCGGCGCCTCCCGTCGAGCTCCCACCCGCACCCGAAGTCGCATCCGCCGCTTCCGTCGAGTCGTCGTCGTCGTCAGACCCGGGATCGCCATTGCCCCCGTTCGCGCGCAGGTGATCGCGCACCACATCCCGCAGCACCCGGCTCACGAGCGTCGACTTGCCCGATCCGGAGACCCCGGTGACGGCCACCAGCATCCCGAGGGGAATGGAGGCGGAGATGTCGACCAGGTTGTGCAGGCGGATGCCCTCGACCGTGAGCCATGACTCCGGCACGCGCGGCTCACGCCGATCCGCCGCCCCCGCGTCACTCGACGAAGGGAACAGGAACGGCCGCGTCGCCGAGGCTTCGACGGAGGCCAACCCCGCGACCTCCCCGCTGTACAGCACCTCCCCGCCGCCCTCCCCGGCCCCGGGCCCGACGTCGACGATCCAGTCCGCGCGCCGCACCACATCCATGTTGTGCTCCACCACGTACACGGAGTTCCCCGAGAGCTTCAACTGCTCCAGCACCTCGAGCAGCGGCTCCGCATCCGCGGGATGCAGCCCCGCCGACGGCTCGTCGAGCACGTAGATGACACCGAAGAGCCCCGACCGCAGCTGCGTCGCGAGCCGCAGCCGCTGCATCTCGCCGGGGGAGAGCGTGGTCGTCACCCGCCCGAGCCCGAGGTACCCGAGCCCGAGGTCGGTGAGCACGCCGATGCGCGCGAGCAGGTCGGTGGTGAGGGCGACGGCCACATCCGTGCGCTCGCCGGAGAGCGTGGTGGGGAGTGCGGGCGCGGCATCCGTGAGCTGTGTCGTGGGGCGGATGACCTCGGCCAGCTCGGTGAGAGGCAGTGCGTTGAGCTCGGCGATCGTGTGGCCGGCGAACGTGACCGCGAGCGCTTCACGACGCAGCCCCGTGCCGTGGCACAGAGGGCACGGCCCGGAGCGCACGAACTGCAGCACCTTGGTGCGCATCATCTGGCTCTTGGAGTCGGCGAGGGTGTGGAACACGTACTTCTTCGCGCTCCAGAACATGCCGTTGTACGGCTTCGCCACACGGTCGCGCTGCGGGGTGATCTGCACGACGGGCTGCTCGTCGGTGAAGAGGATCCAGTCCCGATCGGCCTGGTCGAGCTCACGCCACGGCCGCTCCACGTCATAGCCGAGCGCGATCGTGATGTCGCGCAGGTTCTTCGCCTGCCAGGCGCCTGGCCACGCGGCGATGGCCCCCTCGCGGATGCTCAGTGACGGATCGGGTACGAGCGACTCCTCGGTCACCGTGTGCGCCACGCCGATGCCGTGGCACTCCGGGCACGCGCCCACGGAGGTGTTGGGCGAGAACGCATCCGAGTCGAGCCGCGTGGTGAACCCCTCGGGGAACGTGCCGGCCCGCGAGAACAGCATGCGCAGCGTGTTCGAGAGCGTGGTGACGGTGCCGACGCTGGATCGCGAGCTGGGTGCACCCCGCCGCTGCTGCAGGGCCACGGCCGGCGGCAAGCCGGTGATCGACTCGACGTGCGGATCGTGCCCCTGCTGGATCAACCGCCTGGCGTAGGGCGCGACCGACTCGAGATACCGCCGCTGGGCCTCGGTGAAGATGGTCCCGAACGCCAACGACGACTTGCCCGAGCCGGAGACCCCCGTGAACGCCACGATCGCATCCCGGGGCACATCCACATCGACGTTCCGCAGATTGTTCTCGTTCGCCCCCCGCACCCGCACGAAGGAATCACGGGCGTCACGCGGGGTTTCAGGCATCAGTCGAGTGTATGTCGGTCCCCCCGACCCCGCCGCGGGTCGGTCTACGAACCCACGACGGCGGCGATCTCGGACTCGGTGAGGGGGGTCCAGGGGGAGCCGTTGGGGTCGGCGGAGGAGGCGGCGGGGCTGTCGCCCTGCGTCCACCACTTGGCCTCGTACGGCGTTCCCTCGAAGAGCACGCGGTCGCCCTTCTCGTAGGTGTCGCCGCCCGCCCAGTCGGGGAACGTGCCCTCGGGCAGCGAGGGCAGCGCGTAGGGCTTCTCGCCAGGCAGCACGGGCCCCACGAGGGTCCACGGCGTCTCGAAGTCGTTGAGCACCGGGTCGTCGGGGGTGTCGCCCCTCGTCCACCACTTCGCCGAGTACACGTTGCCGTGCAGCACCACCTTGGTGCCGGCGAGGTACGCGGCCGACTCCGACCAGATCGGATACGGGCTCGTCGCGGGATCGTCGACCACGGCCGTCGTGGGCTCGGGTGTGGTGACCGTGTCGGCCGCCGCATCCGGGCTGCCGCCGAAGCCCTGCGCGAGCACACCCGCGAAGGTCTCGTCGCCCTGGTCCACACCGCTGCACGCGTTCGAGACCACACGCGTGTCGACGTAGTTCGGCCCGCACGTGGCGTCGCGGTTGAGCGACCACATCGACAGCCGGCCGAGCTGCTTCTCCTGCGCGAAGGTGCTCAGGGTCTGCGCATCCTCGAGGGAGAACACCTCGGCGGGCACGTCGTTCTGGCCGATCATGGGGGTCGCCCCGATCTTCGACCAGAGCGTCGCATCCGTGAGCGTGATGCCCGCTTGCGAGTAGAGCGCATCGAGCTGCCTGTGCAGTCCCTCGAGCGAGGCGATCGAGGTGCTGCCCATGGAGGCGCCCTCGAGGTCGACGCCGTAGTCCATCGTCATGGCGTTGACGCCCGCGAGGTCCACGCCCGCGGCGAGCATCTGCGCCACCGCGTTCGTGCCGTCCTCGAGCAGTCCGCTGGGGCCGATCGGCAGGGTCAACCACACGGCGAGGTCGTCGCCGGCCGCCCGGCGCTCGGTCTGGAGCTCGGCCACGGCCTCGGCGCGGCGCTCGCCGGCGGCCACATCGGTGAGGTTGGCGCCCTCGATGTCGAGGTCGATCGTCGAGAGCTCGTAGCGGTCGATCACGGATGCGTAGGCGTCCTTGAGCGCTTCGGGATCCGTGCACGCCGTGGCGAGCTCGGAGTTGTTGGCACCGCCGAACGAGACCATGACGTCTCCGCCCTGCTGGCGCAGGCGTGCGATCCGCCGGTCGAGGTCGAGCGCCTGGGCTGCCCCGTCGAGGGAGTAGGCGGTGCCCCAACTGGGCGTGCACGAGGCGGAGTCGCCGCTGCCGGTGCTGGAGTCGCTGTCGCTGTCGGAACCGCTGCCGGTGCCGGTGCCGATGTCGGTGTCGGTGTCGGCGTCACTGTCGTTGCCGCTGTCGGAGGAGTCGGCGTCGGTCGTGTCGGTCGCGCCGTTCTGCTCGGCGGGGCTGCCGCTCAGCGGGCCCGATGCGGCCACCACGAACGACAGCACGACGTCGCGCTGCGCATCCGTCGCCGGTGTCTCGAAAGCGAATGTCGGCGTGACCGTGGCGTCGACGTACGAGGCGAACCACGGCGCGAGGGTGCTGGCGCGGGCCTGATCGACCACGAACACGCGGAAGCCGAAGAGCCCCGCGGCGACCACGGCGAGCACCACCACGACACCGAGAGCCACCCGCAGCGGCGAGAGCCGCTTGCCGGCGTGCGGGCCCGCGGGGGCGGCGACGGGGGAGGGGTTCAGCGCGCTCATGCCGCGGCCTTCCCGCTCGAGGCCGACTCCCGCGAGGCGGTCGCACCGGAACCCGATCCCGAACCAGTCGATCCGCCCGAGCCAGTCGATGCGCCCGAGCCAGCCGATCCGCCCGAGCCAGCCGATCCGCCCGAACGAGCCGATCCGCCCGGACCAGTCGCATCCGACCCACGACGTGCCGATCCAGCCCCCGCCGTCGACGACGCGCCCACCCGGCCGGCCCCGCGACGCGAGCGTCGAGCGCTCCGCCCGTGCAGCTCCTCGCCGGCAGCGGCGTGACCGTTGTACAGCGCCTCCTGCCAGTCGAACGCGGGAGCCAGGGATCCGGCCCCGGTAGCGGTGCCCGCGGCCACAGCACGAGCATCGGCGCGCGAGGCGGAGTCACGCCGCTCGACCCACATCCAGTCGGTCAACCCGAGCCAGGTGTCAGCCAGCGAAGCCCGGATCCCGATGTTCCCGAAGATCGCCCACATCGCGGTCGCCGCATTGAACCCGGCGAACGCCGCGTTGCCCCAGTTCTGATCCATCACGTTCCGCCACACCGTGAACACGGAGAAGGCGACGATGGCGAACGGCGCCACCACGTAGAGCAGCTGCGCGGCCGTGCGGTCGCGCACCTTGGGAGTGCGGGCGAACGGGATCTTCTTGCCCGTGAGTGACTGCTCGATCGACTTGAGCACACCCGCGAGGTTGACGGGCAGCAGGATGAGGTTGAAGCCGTAGATGCGCAGGATGTCGAGCCCCTTGTAGCCGCAGGCCCGCAGGTCGCTGGCCTGGGCGATGAAGTACGGCAGCGCCGCCACGAGCACGAGCGGGCTCAGCAGCTTGCTGTCGTAGGGGTAGGCGAGCAGGAAGATGAGTCCGAAGCTCGCCCACGCGATCGAGGCCATGTAGTTGATGCGCAGCATCGCCTCGGCGAGCCGCACGGGCCGCCCGGCGCGCTTGCGGGCACGCATCTGCGTGAAGAACTTGGGCAGGATGAGCAGCCCGCCGTTCGCCCAGCGTCGCCGCTGCACGATGAGCGAGCCGAAGTCCGGGGGAGTGGCGCTGTAGCTGAGGCGCTCCGGGTAGTTCACGAGCGTCCAGCCGTGCTGGCCGAGGTCCACGCTCGACTCGGTGTCCTCGATCACGGTGCGGTCCTGCACGTACCGGCGAATCTCGAACCCGCCGATCGTCTCGATCTCGAGGATGTCGTCGAGCGCCTCCATGCGGATCACCGCGTTCGCACCCACCCAGAACGTGG
Organism: Herbiconiux liukaitaii; assembly: GCF_041927495.1. Taxonomy (NCBI): domain Bacteria; kingdom Bacillati; phylum Actinomycetota; class Actinomycetes; order Micrococcales; family Microbacteriaceae; genus Herbiconiux; species Herbiconiux liukaitaii. Next base: position 157,565 of record NZ_JBHFHG010000008.1, read on the forward strand.
CGTCGTACTCGCTGAGCCCCTGGTGCAGGATGTGCTGGATGTCGGTGGTCGCGCCCGCGAGCCGCTCGATGCGGGTCGGCGACCCGCGGAATGACGAGTACGGGGTCTGGGTCACGGCCACGCGCTCGTTGTCGGGCTGCTCGAGGAAGTGCACGAGCCGCAGGCAGTAGTCGCGCAGCAGCAGCGAGTCGGCGTCGAGCGTGAGCAGGTAGTCGGCGTTCGGCACCACGAGGTCGGTGCGCTGCGAACCCGTGACGGGGCGCAGGATGACGCCGGCGGGTGTGACGTCTTCGCGGTAGCGCCCACCCATGAGGCCGATGTACGAGTTGAGGTTCATCGCCTTGTTCGCCTCGTGCGAGAGCGAGGCGTACTTCTTGCGCTCGAACGTGGCGGTGTCGACGGTGAAGATCCAGACGAGACGACGGTGCAGCTCGAGCATGCGCTCGGCCGCGATGACGGCACCGGAGTCGGGGTCGTCGGTGGTCGCCTCGGCCTCGGCGGCGAGAGCGGCCTCGAGGGCGTCGGCCGTGAGTGCGAGGTCGTCGGCGAGGCCACCGAGCACCTGCTCGATGAAGAACGTGTCGACGTGGTCCTCGTGCACCTCTTCCTCCGCCATGGTGCGCAGCCAGTTGACCGCATGGCGGTACTCGCGAGCGAGCCGGTGCACGGCATCCGTGCGCGTGACTCCGCTCACGAGCAGCTCGTGCTCGAAGCTCAGCAGCGAGTCGGCGAACCGTGCGGCCGGTGCACTCAGCGCCTCGGCGATCGCGGGGGCGATGGCGCGCGTGGCCTCGAGTCGAGCGGCGGTCGCCGCATCCTTCGGCTGGGGCGGATCGTCGAGCAGCAGCACAACCCGCAGCGCGGGGTACTCCTGCAGCGCAGCCGACCACAGCGTCTTGCGCACGACCGCGGGCTCCTCGGCGTAGGAGGGCACGAGCACGCTCATGCCGCCGTAGGCATGATCGCCGAAGTGGCGGTCGAGCTCGGCGCGGGGCACGCGCACGTGGTCGCGGAAGCGCCGCAGTGCGCCCTGGCGCGCCACGAGGTACATGAGCGCCGAGAAGGTCAGGAAGGTCACGACCACGAGGTACGAGATGGCCTCGAGGGAGAGCCGGAAGTTGTCGGTCCCGTACTCCAGGAACTGACGGATGATCGTGGTCACGAGGTACACCAGCCAGGCGCTGATGGTCACGATGATGGCGATGCGGCCCCACAGGATCTTCGCGTCGGAGGGGCGGGTGTGCACGGTGGGCAGGGGTGTTCGATTGCGTTCGGACCCCCACTGGCGCTTGCGCGCGCTCGGGGCCGGGGTCGACTTCGACATGGTTCCTCGGATCTGTGCACGCCGAACAGCCCTTCGTCGAACCGTGGGTGCGGTTCGAGAACGGTGGGGGTCTGACCGTGGGGTGACGGTTCGGATGGTGCGGGTCGGGTCGAGTGGGCGATGGGTGCGTGGGTAGTGCACTCTGCCAGCGCTCGGGTCCCTGAAAACTAGCAACGGCTGTCGATGAAGCGGTCGAAAGAACGTCAGTCCTGAGCCAAAACTGCGCGAATCTTTGCGCGTTTCCTCCACTCTTCGAAATCCCCGCGAAACACATCGGAAACACCTGACCGCACGCTGACCGCCCTGCCCGAGCCGACCGAATCGACCCTGGGGTGCCTGCGTCGTCGCTCGCGGGGTTGCCGGTGGTGGGTGGTGCGGGGTGGGTCTTCTGGTCGGGTTGTCTCCCGCGTCTGCTGCGCAGCCGCCCGCCAGTCCCGAGCCAACAACCCGACCGGAAGACCCACCCCACACCACCCGGCCTCCGAGCCTCTCGCGTCTGCGGGCCGCAAGTTCCTCTCGGAGTTGATCCCCCTGCTCTCGGAGCCAGGCGGTTGTCAGCGAGCTATGGGGGGGCTTCGCCCTGGTCATCCCGTCGTTCCTAGGAGAGGGTGCGGTTGAAGGTGACGTCTTCGGCGTCATGCACCGTGGGTGATATCCGTTCCTCGTCGTCGGGTGTGGTGATGGTCACGTTGAGGGAGTGTCCCGACTTCTCACGTGGTTCCATGTGCGGTGGATCGGCGGAGCGCGTCGAGCAGCGTCATGATCCCCATCGCTGTCCGGCCGGCCTGGTGATGGGCTGCGATGCGACGGTATCCGAGGTCGCCGAACTCGAGCACGGTGATCTCCGCGCTGAGGGTGCGGGGAATGGCCAGTGCGGGGATGACGGCTGCCGCCAGGCCCGCCTCCACGAGCGCGAGTGCCACGGAGTATTCGGTGCACTCGTGGTCGTAGCGCAGCGTGGTGTGTTCGATCGCTTCGATTCGCGCAAGAGGTTCTCGCCCTGGTGAACCTGAGGGGTGGCCCACCCAGGGTGCGTCGAGGAGTTCGGTCATCGCGGTAGGGGTGGGCCATCCGGCCGGTATGACGATTCGGTAGGGGTCGTCGCGGATGATCGTCTGCACGATGCCCTCGGGCAGAGGTGCCGCCTCCCCGTGCTTGAAGATGGCGAGGTCGAGAGTGCCGGCCCGGAGGGCGGCGTGGGTCGCGTTCAGGTCGTCTCGCGCCTCGATGATCCGCAGGTCCACCGGCGGGTCCGCGTGCCTCAGTTCACGCGCCACGGGGATGAGGAGGGTGTCGATGACCGAGGGGAACGCGGCCACCGTGACCGTTCGATCGCGCACCTCCGAGAGCTCGGACAGCTCGCGGCTCGCCGTGCGCAGCTCGGCTGCGATCGCATCCGCTCGCTCGCACAGCCGCACCCCCGCGACCGTCAGTCGCACTCGACCCGATGTGGATCGGTCGAGCAGTCGCAGACCGGTTTCGCGCTCGAGTTTCGACAGCTGCTGGGAGACGGCCGAGGCGCTGATGTGCATCGATGCGGCCGCGGCCAGCACCCCGCCGGCATCGCGGACCGCCCGCAGTGCCATGAGTCGTCGGACATCGAGATCCATAAGAACTCCTTCACCCCTGCTTCACAAGTTCGAACTCCCAGACAAGTTCAACTGAATGCGAGTCTCGACCATATCGACTTAAGGAGCACGACATGGACCTCATCATCGGAGTCGTCGGGTGGACCGGCACGATCCTCCTGCTCGGCGCGTATGCCTTGCTGACTGCGCGCAGGCTCACCGCCACCGGAGCGATCTACCAGGCCATGAACCTCGTCGGCGGCCTCGCCCTCATGGTGAACACCGCCTACTCCTCGGCCTGGCCGTCCGCGGTGCTCAACCTCGTCTGGTTCGGCATCGGGCTGGTGGGCCTCCTCCGCATCAAGCAGCGGTCCGGTGGGCCCCGGCCCACGAGCGGTGGAGTGGAGTAGGAGTCTCATCCGGAAGTGGTTAGCCTCTTCCGTGGGGGTCGGAGGGGGCGGATGTCGGAGTCAACGGAGCGGGGCGCGGGCGGGTCGCGGCAGCGGTGGTTGTTCCTGCGGGATCTCGTGATCATCGTCGTGGTGGCCCTGCTGGCGTCGGTGCTCATCAAGACGTTCCTCGTGCGGTCGTTCTTCATCCCTTCGGCGTCGATGGAGAACACGCTTCAGGTCGACGATCGCATCCTGGTGAACCAGCTCGAACCGGATCTGATGCCGATCGAGCGGGGCGACGTCGTCGTCTTCAAGGACCCGGGAGGGTGGCTCGACCCGACGGCCGAGGCGCCGAAGAGTCCGGTCCAGGCGGGGCTCGACTGGGTGCTCCAAGGGGTGGGGTTGGCGGCCGACGATGCCAATGACCACCTCATCAAGCGTGTCATCGGCCTACCCGGGGACCACGTCGTGTGCTGCGATCCGCTCGGTCAGATCACGATCAACGACGTCCCGATCGACGAGCTCTCCTACATCGACACGTCGAACGGATCCACGGCGGCGTCGGCGATCCCCTTCGACGTCATCGTGCCCGCCGACTCGCTCTGGGTGATGGGGGACAACCGCAACAACTCCGAGGATTCCCGGTACCACCCCACGCTCCCCGGCAAGGGCTTCGTCCCGACCAGCGACGTCGTCGGCCGGGCGATCCTGACGACGTGGCCCATCTCCCGCTGGACCTGGATCGACAACCACGCCCCAACCTTCGACGCCGTCCCGGACCCCGCCGCACCGCCTCAGTAAAGGGGTCGCCCGGGCGGGGTGATGCGCCTCAGGGGGGGGCCGACGGGGCGCCTTGGATGAGGGTGGCCGCGGGGTTGCTCGTGGGGGTGGTGTGGGGTGGGTCTGCCTGCGCGCCCATCGTGTGGGCGCGAATCCGCTCAGGCCGGTCTGTAGACGTCGGCACGGTGGTCGACGCGCAGAACTCCGATCGTCTGGGCGGCGTCGTCGATGGTGTAGATCACGCGGTACGGCCCGCGGCGGGCGCTGAACGTGCCTTCGAGCTCGCGGCTCAGTGGCTTACCGACGCGGCGGGGGCTGTCGGCAAGGTCCCCAAACGCGAACTCGACGATCGCCGGGACGATGCGCGGGGGGATCCGTTCCATGTCGCGGATCGCGGTGGGAGAGAAGACGACTGTGTAGGTCACTTCGCGGAACGCTTGGGCACGCCGAAACGCGCCCTGACCTCGTCTTCGCCGACGCCATGACCGGCGGCGATCGCCGCCTCGGCCTCAGCGACGTCCTCGACGATGTTGGGCTGGGAGAGCCAGAAGATCGTCTCCTTCATCGACTCCCACTCGCTCACACCGATCAGCATGGCCACGGGCGCACCATTGACGGTGATCGCGTATTCCTCGTGAGTCGTCTCGGCGGTGTCGACGAGTTCGCTCAGCTTGGCCTTCGCGGCCGAGATCGACAGTGTCTGCATGACGACAAGCCTAAACCCTCATATCGGTTTAAGCCAGACCTGAATTGAGACCGACAGGAGCGATGCTCGATGCAATGCTGGACATCGATTACGCAACACCATCATGTGGCGTCACCGAGAGGGCCCGGGCATCGGGCACACCGTTACCGCCCGACGCTGTTCCCGAGCGCTGCGTGTCGCAGGATGCGCGTTCTGCCTCGGATGCGCACCTAGACTGACGCGCATGGGGCAGAGCTGGACCGCGTCGGCCATGGAGTACCTGCGGAACTCGGCGATCTGTCCGCGCTGTGACAGCAGCGAGTTCCTCTACCGCACGTGGTGCCCGCAGTGCGGGGCCGACTTCACCGCGCTCGCCGGTGAGCTGCAGCAAGCCTCGGCGCGGGCTGCGTTCGCGCTCGAGCTCCGCCAGGGCGTGATCGATCGGGTGCCGCAGCTGCAGCGGGTCGAGGCTGCGCAACCGCCGCCGGCGCAGTTCGCGGCGGCTGGGGCTCGGCAGTACGAAGCGCCGCTTGCGGTGGGGTCTGCGCCGCAGTCACCCTCTGCCATCGGCCCCGTGAACGCCTCCGCACCGCCGTCGACCTCGCACCTGAGCGTGCAGTCGGTGCTCGCGGTCGCGGGGGCCGGCCTCGTGGCGGTGGCGGCCATCGTCTTCACGTTCTTCAACCCCGACCTCTCCGACGTCACCACCCGCAGCGTCATCGTCGGAGCCGTGACGATCGTCTTCGGCCTCGGGGCGGTGTTCCTCGCCCGCCGGGGTCTCGCGTTCTCCGCCGAGGCCGTCGGTGCGCTCGGCATGGTCTTCGCGGCCCTCGATCTGTGGGCGCTCGCGCAGGCGGTGCCCGAGGGCCCAGCCGTGCCGCTGGTGATCGGGGCAGCGACGCTCGTGGGGTCGTCGGCGCTCGTGCTGCTCGCGGCGGCTGTGCGCCTGCGCGTCTGGCTGTGGGTCGGTCTCGTCGGCGTCGCCGTCTCTCCCGTCATGCTCGCGCTCGCCGCCGACGATCGCTGGGTGACACTGGCGGGATCGCTCGCGGCGGGCTTCGTCTCCCTCGGGCTCGTCAGGGTGATCGCAGGTCTCAGATCGCGGTTCTCCAGTGCTCTGCGTACCGACTCCGTCACGCTCACGAGCCTTCGCGTCATCACGGTGGCGGCCGTGCTGCTCCAGGCGATCTTCCTGTCGATCGGTGGGGGGTTCCAGACCCTCGCAGCGGCAGCCGCCGCGGTCCTCCTCGCGATCCTCTCCGCCATGAGCGCGCGAAGCGCCAGGGGTGACCAAACCGGTGCGTGGTACCTCTGGAGCTTCCTCGCAGGTGCACTGGGGTCGCTCGCCGTCGCCTTGGCGGCACTCTCCATGCCGGCGGACGGCCCGCAGTTCATCGCATTGGCACCGCTCGGCGCCACCGTCGGTGCGGTCGCCCTCGATCGGCTGCGGCGTGCGCGCCTCCGCGGGCGTCCGTCCGGTGGCGCAGCTGACCGCCGCCGACTGGCGCCGTCTCTTGTGCGAGCTGGAGCCTGGACCGTCGTCCTGATCGCCGCAGCCCCGGCGGCGGCGGTCGCCATCGGCCAGGTTGCCATCGTGCTCGCGCACGATCCCGATCTAGCGGAGGCCGGCCCTGCGTCGGTGATCGGCCTTCTCCTGGTGACGGCAGGTGCGACGATGTCCTTCGCTCGAAGCGGACGCCGCTCGGGCCGGTCGTTGCTGCTGGTGGGGCTCTGGGCAGGAGCGCTCGCCGTGCTCGCCCTCGCCTCCTGGGCATCGTGGGCAACCGCTGCCCAGGTGCTCATCGCGGTCGTCGTGGCATCGGCGGTGGGCGTCGTCGTGCCGCGCCGCCTGCCCGCCCACGTCGTCGCGCCCTTTGTGGTGCTCGCACACGCACTGCTCGTGCTCGCAGCGGCAATCGCCTGGAGCGATCCCGGCATCACCGTCTGGGCCGGTGTGGCGACGACCGCGGCGGTCGTGCCCGTAGCGGGGATGGTGCCGCGTCGGTTCCGGGCCGCCCACGTCGCGGTGGGGTTCGCGTTCGCCCTGGCGGTCTTCGCGCGGATGCTGGAGCTCGGGGGTGTCGAGGTCGTGCCGATCCTCTGCCTCACCACCGTGCTGGCGTCGGCTGTCGCTCTCGTCGCGACGCTCGTGGGCCGCGTGCCCGTGAGTGCGTGGTACGCGGTCCTCGGTGTCACCGCCGTGCCGTTCCTCCTCGGGATCGTCTCGGTGGTCCTGGTCCGCAGCGGGTGGACGGCGCTGTCGACCGCGGTCATCCTCGCCCTCGCGCTCACCCTCGTGCTCACCACCCGCACGGGGCTCAACCGCTGGGTCCGCGCCGCGGCAGCGGGTCTCCTCATCCCTGCGTCGGCCGTGATCGTGGTGTGCCTCGGCGCGCAGGTGCTCATCATCAGCGCCTCGCCGGTGACGCTCCCGGTCATCGCGACGATCGTGGCGGCCGCACTCGCGCTGACGCCCGCGGTCGGCAGACGACTCGCTCTCCGCCTGCCCGCCAGCCACGCGGGTCTCGCATCCACGATGATCGAGCTCTCCGCCTACCTCACGGGAGCCCTCGCGGTGCTGCTCTCCCTGTCCCGATCCGCGGCGGGGCTCGGTACCAGTGTGCTCGTCCTCCTCCTGATCGGGGTGGGTGCGGCGACCGCCGGCGCCCTCACCCGTCGCCGCCTGCCGTGGGTGGCGGCCGCGGTGAGCTGGACGGGCGCATTGTGGAGCGGCTGGGGCCTCGTCGGCGTCGATGTGGCGGAGGCGTACCTCCTCCCGCCTGCCCTCACGGCCGTCGTCGTGGGCGTCGTGATGACGAGACGGCGGATCGCTGCGGGGCCTCGGTTCTTCGCGATCGGCCTTACCGCCGCCGTCGTGCCGACCCTGAGCCTGCTGATCCTCGTGGGCTCGCTCCTGGTCGGCGATCCGCTGCCCTGGCGTTCGCTCGCTCTCGCGGCGACCTCCTTTGCGCTCGTCGTCATCGCACCGCGCCTGCGCGGAACACGTCTGGCCGCTCTTCGTCGATCCACCCTGGTGCTCGCGGTCGTCGCCGCCGGTGGGCCCGCTGTGCAAGCCGTGCGCGCGGGATTGGGGGCGGATGCACCGGGTGCGGGTGCGGGTGCGGGTGCGGGGTTCGGTTTCGGCCTCCTCGGCGATCCGGGGGGCAAGCTGCTGGTCGTGCTCGTGTTCACAGGCGTCGCCGTCGCCCTGACCGTCGTCGCCGGCCGGCAGCTAGCCTCCCCGCGCTCTCGCCGAACGGCGTTCATGCCGGCCGCCCTCTTCGCCGTCGCCGGGCCAATCGCCGCCGTGGACGGCAGCTGGGCGGTCATCGTCACGCTCTGGCTCCTCATGGCGGCACTGCTCTTGTGGATGCTCGCCACGGTCAGGGCGGCACGGACGAGGCCTGTCGTCTCCCCGCCGGTCCTCTTCCTCTTCCCGCTCGCCTGGGTGACGGCGGTGGCCGGCTGGAGCGCTCGCGAGCTGCGGGTGGAGGCGTTCTCGCTGCCTCTCGGGGTGGCGCTGCTCGTGGCGGGTGTTCTGGTGATGCGCGACCGTGCTGCGGATCCGTCTCGTCCCCGGCCGCGCCCTGTTCTGACGTCGTGGCCCGTCTCGTTCGCGGGTTCGTGGCGGCTGCTCACGCCAGGCATCTTCGTCACGTTCGTGCCGTCGATGCTCGCCACGGCCACCGATCCGCTCACCTGGCGGGCCATTCTCGTGATCGCGCTTGCGCTCGCTGCCATCCTGCTCGGCTCGCTGTTCCGGCTGGGAGCACCGTTCATCCTCGGCATCCTCGTGCTCCCGATCGAGAACGCGATCGTCTTCCTGGTGCAGATCGGCCGCTCCATCGGAGCCGCGCCCTGGTGGATGACGCTCGCTACCGCGGGCGCCGTGCTTCTGCTCATCGCCGTCACCTCAGAGCGCCGCACGCGCGGAGCCAAGGGCGGGGGCGCGCGCCTCAGCGATCTCGGCTGACGCCCCACCCGGCCTCGCCCGCTCTGACGTCCTACCGCCTGTGGCGGCTGATGCCGCGCTCACCTCACTCCGCGGGCACCGGCCGGGTGCCCGCGGAGCGACGGCTGATCGGGCCGGAGGCGGCGGCGAACGAGTCGGTGATGAGGTCGAGGAGGCGCGTGTTGTCGATGCCTTCGAGAACGTCGATCGGCGCGGGCTCGACGGCACGGGGGTCGCCGTGAGTGGCGAGCGATCCTGGGGTCCAGCGCGACGCTCGTCCGCGGGTGGGCCCGGGCGCGAGTTCGACCGTCACTGCCCTCGAGCGAGACGTGACGATGGTGGGATCCAACAGCAGGGCCACGGCCACGACGTCGTGAATCCACGTGCCGGGGATGTTCCTGGTCGCAGCAGAGTAGGTCACCCAGGGCCGAAGAGTCGGAATGAGGTACCTCGTGAGGCGGCTGTCGATCCGCTCGAGTCGATCGAGGTCCTCATGGACCAGCATCGTCCTCGTCGAGACATCCAGGGGGATCAGGGTCACGGCGGCCCCGCTGCCCAGGACGATCGCCGCGGCTTCGGGGTCGAATCCGAAGTTGGTGTCGACGAGGTACCCGTCGACATCGAAGACGCCCCCCATGATGACGATCCGACCCACGTCCTTTGCGAGGTCCGGGTAGAGGCGCAGGGCGAGGGCGATGTTGGTGAGCGGTCCGATGGCGACGATCGTGACCTCGCCCGGATGGGCAGCGACCAGCTCCCCGATGGCTTGAGCGGCGGGCATGGCCGGCGCCGTGCGGAACGGCTGCGGTCGGGGGGTGTCCTCCCACAGATTGGCCACGGTCGCGTCCCGAGCTCCGCGGTCGAGATGCGCACGCCACCGTGTCGGGTCTTCGACGAGAGCACGATCGGCGCCGAGGTAGAGGGGCACGTCGACGTCGAAGTGGCCGAGGAGCGTCTGCGCGGCGGCGTAGCCGATTCGGTTCGGGGTGTTGCCGGCCACGATGGTGATCGCCAGGAGGTCGAGTCGATCTCGCGCAGCGACGGCCAGGGCGATGGCGAGTCCGTCGTCGACGTTGGCACCGGGGACGGCGTTTCCGGGGTCGCAGTCGATGATGAGCTTCACGCCTTCACCTCGCGCGTGAACACGCACCCGCACGACCGGCGAGGGACGAGGCGGAAGTCGCACACGATCATCGTCGGCTCTGCTGTCGACTCGGTCGCGAGCAGAGCGAGGGCGTGCGCGGCGATCTCCTCGACAGGCTGTTCGACGGTCGAGAGTGCGGGGATGCTGTACTCGGCATTCGTCGTTCCGTTGAAGCACATGATCGCGACCTGGTCGGGCACTCGGACGCCGTGTTCGTCGGCGGCCGCCAGGAAGCCGAGAGCCTGCTGCTCGTTGGCGACGAAGACGGCATCCGGAAGCTGCGGCAGGGTCAGCACCCGCGTAGCGGCTTCGTACCCACCGCGTCGGGTGTACGGCGTCTCGAAGACCAGATCGTGATGCTCGTCCAGCCCCGAGTCGCGGAGCGCATCCTTCCACCCCTCCAATCTGTCCTGGGAGTTCTGCTGATCCAGCGGACCTGCGATGGTGGCCACCGTCACGTGGCCGTGCTCGATCAAGTGCCTGGTGGCGGCCGCAGAGGCCGCTCGCTCGTCCACGCGCACCCCTGCCGTTCCCGACGCAGGCTCCGGTTCGTCGAGGATGACGACCGGAACCCGCCCGATGGCCTGGTCGAGCCACGGGTGGTTCCGGTCGACCCCGTAGAAGATCAGACCGTCGATCTGATGCTGCAGGAAGGTGCTGACCAGGTCAGCTTCACGGTCAGCGTCATCTGCGGAGTCGCCGAGCAGAATGCTGAATCCGCGGCGGAACGATTCATCCTCGATCGCGTGGGCCAGCGACGCGATGAACGGGTTGGCGACATTCGGAACGATCAATCCATAGGTCTCGGTGGAGCCGGAAGCGAGCGCCCGGGCGATCCCGTCCGGGCGGTACCCGGTCTCCTCGATCGCCGCGAGCACCCGCAGGCGGGTCTCCGCCGCAACGGGCCTGGGCCCGTTGTTGACGACATAGCTGACCACGGCGACCGATGTCCCCGCCACCCGGGCGACATCGGAGCGCGTGACTTTGGCTCGACTCATGCAGTTCCTTCTTCGATGGGGGTCTTGGCCTCGAACAGTCTGTCGTCTGTGGCGTCGTGGGTGAGGTTGAGGTCGCGGCCGCGGGTCTCGGGAGCGAAGAACGTGGTGAAGACACCGATTCCGGCCATGATCACCCAGTACAGGGCCAGCGGCCACCACGCACCGAACGCGGCGAGGAGTGCGGAGGCGATGGCCGGGGCCGTTCCGCCGGAGAGGATCGACCCGAGCTCTTTGCCGAGCGCCATCTTCGTGAACCGGTTCCTGGCACCGAACAGCTCCACCCCGTAAGCGGCCTGCACGCCGAAGATGCCGAGAGAGGCGATGCACATTCCTACGACGATAATCGTGATCACCACGGCGGGATCGCGCGACTCGAGCAGAGCGAAGGCCGGGAACGCGTAGAGCACGAGCAGGATGCAGAAGACGCGGTAGGTGATCCGTCGCCCGAACCGGTCGGAGAGATAGCCGGCGAGGGGGATGACGGCGAACCCCAGGATGGATGCGATCAGCACAGCCGAGGTCGGCACGGAGGCATCGACGAGCAGCACCTTCGCGACGTACCCGACGAGGAAGCCCTGAGCCATGTAGGACGGGCCGTTCTCGCCGATGCGGAGCCCCAGCATGATGAAGAACGCCTTGTTGCGGCGCCAGAACGAGCGCTCGTCCGGCGCGGCGGCGATGCTGGCCGTGCGCTCCTTGATGGCGTCGCGCTGCTGCGCGAAGACGGGGGTCTCCTTCATCGTGCGGCGCAGGATGAGTGCCGCCAGCGCGATGATGATGCTGGCGAGGAACGGGATGCGCCAGCCCCACGAGTACAGCGCCTCCTCGGGGAGCTGCACGATGAGCAGCCAGGCGCCCGAGGCGATCAGTGTTCCGCTGTTCGATCCGATGGCGACGATCGACGCCACAAGCCCGCGCCGTCTGCGGGGCGCGTACTCCGCGAGGATGATCGCCGCTCCGGACAGCTCTGCGCCGGCACCGAAGCCCTGCATGATGCGAAGCACCAGCAGCCCGATGGGTGCCCAGATCCCCACCTGCTCGAAGGTGGGCAGCGCGCCGATGAGGGTCGTGGCTCCACCCATCAGCGCGACCGTGGTGACGAGGACGAGTTTTCGTCCGTGCCGGTCGCCGAGCCGGCCGAAGAAGATCGCCCCGAGCGGGCGGGCGAAGAACCCCACGGCGTAGGTCGAGAACCCTGCCACGAGCGCCACTGCGGGGGATGCGTCGGGGAAGAACAGGGTGTTGAACACCAGGGCGGTTGCAAGGCCGTAGAGAGCGAAGTCGACGTACTCCATGGTCGTTCCGAGCCATGACGAGATGGTTGCGGTGCGGAAGTTGGAGCGGCCTTCCGGTGTCAGCAGCTCAGCATCCGCCGCTGACAGGTCGGGGGTGGTGGGTTTCATGATGTCCTCTCGATCGAGCATCGCCGCTCGAAGCACTGCGATGCATCAACGCGCCGCAACTCGCCGGAATTGGTGAGTCTACGCGCGTAGACCATGTCGATATCTACGCGCGTAGACTCTGATTCGCGAAGGTATCCGGTTGCCCAACACGGCACAAGCGGCAGCCCAACATCTCGTGAAGTCGGGTTCGGGATGCGCCGTGCCACGCCACCTGATCGGGGGCTTACGGGCGCACGGCGGGTCCGTCATGCTCGACAGGTCGCGGTCACTCGAGCTGCGTGCCGTTCTGGCGGCCTACCCTTCGAAAGAGGCCCCTCTCCCATGACCCGACAGACATCCGCGGCGGCGATGACGCCCATGCGCCGTGCGGCACGTGCCCTGCACGCAGTCGCCAAGAGATCGTTCCTCGCGCGCGCCGCGCTCGTGGTGCCGACGACCGTGGCGCTCAGCCTCGTCGCCGGTGCGCTGCTGGCGCCCGCCGCCACCGCCGCGCCCGCCACCGCTGCGCCCGCCGCAGCCGTGACCGCCGCCGACCCGAGTGCCGCGCTCGGCCTCGACGTCCCGATGCTCGGCGATCCCGGCAAGAGCGTGAAGCTCGAGGTGCGCGTTGCGCCGTCGACCACCGATGCCGACAGGCAGACCTACCCGACCATGGATGTCGGGGTCTACGCCGACGGCCGGGTCAAGCTCGTCTCCGGAGGAAATTGCCTCGACACCTGGTACGCAGCCGAACTCCAGGTCTTCCGCGAGGTCGGGATCTTCACGGGCTGCATCGAGAACCCGTCGCAGGCCTACTATTTCGTGCCCGCGAACAACCAGCCGAGCGCGGGCGCCGGCATCGTCGACGATGACCGCTGGTTCTACATCGTCTCGCAGAGCGGCAACCAGTGCTTCAGCAGCGCGAACCACGGACTCACCCCGGTGAACGACTTGGGCGCGCGCCTCAAGCCCTGCGAGGCGGGCAACCACTCGCAGCAGTTCCGCATCATCAACGATGCTCCCGACGTTCTCGGTATCCACCGTCAGTGGGAGAACATCCTCGGCCTCGCCCTGGGGTACGCCACCAATCACTGCTCCTCGTACTCCGGGCCGCCCGAGAACTCCCCCTGCTACGTCAGCACGGCGACCAGCGTCGACGGAGCGTCGTGGTCGGCCGCCGGCAGCCAGGCGGCGGGGTCGCTCGGCGTCCTCACCACGCGAAGCGCCGGCTGCGGCACCATCGACCGCACCTCGTTGCCCGAGATGCACAACGTCACCAGCGACCCCATTCCGGTCGACCTGACCACCTCGGGTTCGTACGCGCACCAGACGAGCGTCAGCAACACCGAGACGTCGACCGCCAGCGCCACCTTCCAGTCGGGGGTGAAGGACGTCTGGTCGGTGTCCGGCACCCTGTCGTTCTCGTGGGAGCACCAGGAAGTGACGGTCAACACCGCGACCCAGGGCAACCAGACCACGATCAAGCCCACACTCCAGCCGGGCGACTGGCTGATGGGCTCATGGGAGAGCCAGGTGCTGCAGTTCACGGGCCTCTGGAAACTCGGAGTCGACACGCCGTCGACATCCCCCGGCAGCCTGACCTGGTTCCTCCCGTCGACGAGCATCCTGCCCGCCTCGCTCACCAGCACCAAGTCGAACCCGCTGACCTTCTCCCCCGTGACCTCGCGCATGAAGAAGGACTGCGACGCCGGCCCGCCCGCCATCAACACCGCTCCGCCGACGCTCAGCAGCACCGCGGACTGCAGTGCACCGGCCTCGGCGCGTGTGCGCACCAAGGTCTACGCCTGCCCCGGCACCTGGACCATCCCAGGCATCAACCCGGAGCCCCGCTGGGCGTACCAGTGGTACACCATCCCGCAGGGCAGCAACACGCCCAGCATGATCCCGGGTGCCACCGCGAGTTCGTACACGGTGAGCGAGCAGGTGCTGCCCCCCTCACCCGCGGTGAGCTACCTCGGCGTGATTGTGACCGAGATCGGCCCGATCACCCGCAACGAGTCGAAAGCGGCCACCACCCTCGACACCGCGCAGCTTCAGCCGGCCCTCGCGGGAACGGCCCCGGCGGCGACGAACTTCGTCGGCCGGGTACCTGACGGCATGGCCGGCGTGGCCTACAGTGCCGCCCTGGTCGCCGATGCGGGCAGCGCCCTGCAGCTGTCGAGCGACAACGGCGATCTCGACGGGTTGAGCATCTCGGCCGACGGCGTGCTCTCCGGCACTCCGCGCTCGAGCGGCGACTACTCCTTCAGCATCACCGACACGCCCAGTGACGGCGGCCCGGCGCAGACGGTGAGCCACGTGCTGCACGTCTCGGCGCCGCCCACCGCCTTCGCGAGCTCGACCGAGATCGCAGCGACCGTCGGCCAGGCTCTCTCGACAGACCTGGTGACCTCGGATGCCGCGGGCGAGCCGCTGAGCATCGTGGGCACCCTGCCGCGCGGCTTGAGCTTCGACGGCGCGACCGGCGAGCTCACGGGCACGCCGGTGGCCGCGGGTGTCACGCAGTTCACGGTGGAGTCGAGCTGGGCGTCGGCCACCTTCACGGTGACCGTCTCCGATGTGGCGACGGTGCTGAGCCCTGATGCCCTTCCGGGCGGAACGGTGGGTGTCGCCTACTCGGCGGAGACGGTCTCGAGCATCGGCAGCAACGTGCTGGTCGGACTGCTCGGCACGGCGCCGGCCGCCGAGGTCGATGCTCCCGCCGGGCAGCTGGCCGCGCCCGACCTGAGCGCCTTGGGTCTGTCGCTGCACTCGGAGACCGGACAGATCACCGGCACCCCGACCGCCGCAGGCACGGTCACCATCACGGTCGCGAACCTGGGCGATGCGTCGGTGGCGCCGGTGACGAAGACGATCGTCATCGCGCCGGCCGCCGGCGGGTCGAGCCCGGCAGGCAACGGCCCCGACAAGACGACGCTCGCCGCGACCGGCTCGGGAGCGGGCGAGCTCGGCCTGGCCGCCCTGCTGCTGGCGGGGCTCGGTGTGGCCGCGGTGGCCACGCGGCGACGGCGCACCCGCCTCAGCTGAGCGGATCCGTGACCTCCGGGCATCCGCTTCTACTGAGCGGGTGCCTGGAGGTCCCGCCGCGCCTAACCCGAGCCACTTGCGCAGCCGAGCCGTCAAGCAGCCTGCGGGTTCTCGAAGTGTAGATCCCCCTAGACATTGCTATCTAGGGGATACACCATGCTGGAGGTCAAGCCGATGAAGTACCGCGATCCAGACGCGGGAAGTGTCGCCGGGACTCACCCGCAAGGCGTTGCAGGCGATCGAGCACGTGAAGGAGCAGAACTCATGACAGCGATAGACGTCACCGCCACCCGATGGGTCGGCGGATGGGAACTCGCGATCGACGGCGATCCCGTCACTCAGGTGCGCACCCTCGACCACGCGGCACAGCAGGTTCGGGACTACCTCGACACCGCGGAACCGGGCACCGATCACAGCACTGTGGAGGTGGTCCTCATCCCCGACTTCGGGGATGGTGTGTCCGTGCGCGTTCGTGAGGCGCGCGAGGCCACGGCGGCCGCGCAAGAGCGCCAAGTGGCCGCCGCTCGCCAAGCCCGAACGGTCGTGCGCGAACTGCGAGCAAAGGGCGTCAGCGTCACCGACGCCGCCGCCCTTCTCGGCGTCAGCCGAGGTCGAATCAGTCAGCTGGACAAGAACGAACTCATTTCGTCTTAGTCCGCGTAGTGTGCGATCGGGCGATGTCTGCCTGCGACGGAAACCCCTGGGGGTAGACCGCACCGCGACCGAGGGAATCGATATGCGCCCCATCCTTGTGCTCTGCACCGTTCTCGCCGCTGTTCTGATCGTCGTCGGGCTGGCCTTCGGCGGCCTTCTGGCCGCGAAGATGTACTCCTTCGCCAAGGAAGGGCTGCCCCTGGCCTGTATGGGTCCGGAGTATGCCTCGCCGTCTGCCGGCCACGAGCAGCGCGTCTCGGTGTCCGGTCGGCTGAGACTGTTCCCTCCCGGACTCGAGTGCACGTTCCCCGCGGCGGACGGTGGCGACCCCATCGTCACCGGGCCGCAACCCGTCTTCAGCGTGATGGGTGGCAGCAGCGCGGTCCTGCTCGCCTCGGGCCTCCTTCTGGGCGTGTACACCTCCCGCAAGAGAGAAGCAGGTGCTCGGTGAAGGAGCGGCTTCAGGACTCGCCGTCGGTATCGGGGGTGTGAGGGTCGTTCGTGCGGGGAGTGCGACCTGCCGCGCGGTACCAGACCAGGCCGATGATGGCGCCGAGCACGACGCCGATGCCGAGCCCGAGGGCCCAGTTGTTCAGGATGATCGACAGGGCGACTCCCACGGCGAGACCGACCAGTATTCCGACGCTCATCTGCTTCGACCTGTTGGGATGGCCGCCTCGGGTGCTGTCATGCTGCATGTCGTTCATGTCATCTCCCTTCGTCGCCTTCGACGCTACGGAATCGCCGGCGTGACGCCATCCACCTCAGTGGGGAAGGAGCTCCGCCTCCCGGGGGAGTCCCTCTACCGCGTGCGCTGCAGCGCCGCGGAGGGGCGGCGGGTGGGGCCGGGTGCCACGAAGAGCGCGTCGACGAGGCGGAAGCGTCGCAGGGCGCATGCGAGGAGACCGGCGGCCAGGGCGCTGACGAAGCACAGGGGGAGCGCGATCCACTGCGACGAGATGCCGGCGTCGGCCAGCCGCAGCGAGACGAAGACCTGCACCGGGAAGTTCACGAGATAGAAGACCACGGCGTTCTGCCCGAGGAAGCGGAGCCACCGGGTCGGCGCCGACGCCCGTTCTCCCGGGGCGGTCGTGCGCCGGAGGAGCATGATGAGCCCCGCCAACGCGATCACCACGACGGGGGCGAGCAGCGGGCGATGCGCATCCGCACCGGTGCGCCAGAGATCGTGCACCCCGTGGTCGCGGGCCACGAGCACCGCGCTCAGCGCCGCGGCCACGATGAGGCATCCCACCATCGACCGGGTGCGCTCCAGGCGGCGCAGCGAGGGCCGCATCCTGGCCGCGAGGTGCCCGAGGAAGAAGAAGCCGGCGAAGTACAGCAGCTTCGACGAGTCCTCGGTGGGGGCGGCGGCGCTGGCGAGCCAACACGCGACCGGCACGATGGCCAGCCACCGCCCGGGAACCCTCGTCACGAGCGGCGCCACCGCGTAGTACACGGCCAGGTACGCGATGAACCACAGCCAGTTGTTCGGGTACCAGAACATCGGATCGCCCACGTCCGTGTAGCCCTCGATGAACCGGCCGATGAGCATCCACACCAGGAACGGCCAGACCAGGGCCCGCACCTTGCCCCAGGCATAGGTGCCCCACGGCTTCTGCAGCGAGCGCTCGAGCAGCAGGCCGGAGAGCAGGAAGAGCACGCTCATGCGGTAGGGCGCGAAGATGGTCGAGGCATCCAGCACGAACTGGTTCGCTTGCACACCGGCGTGCGCCTGCGGCAGCCCGGTGGAGTGGAAGAGCACCACGAGCAGGATGGCGATGCCGCGGGTGGAGTCCATCCAGCGCGAGCGGCGCGGTGCAGGAGTCGTGAGTGTGCTCAGACCTCCTACGCTAGGAGAAGCCGGCGGCGCCGCACGTGAACATCGGGTCAACATCCCGTGCCCAGGCAACAACGCCGAGGATTGCGGTGCCGACAGTTGTCAAACGTCGTCGCGCGACCAGCAAGCGGACCGCGCCGTCCGAAGCCTCGGTGCTATCGAGCGCGTCTAGTCCACGATCGGGTCGGCGGATGCCTCGGCCTTGCCGCTGGCGGCGACGACGTGGAGTGCGTGCGTGAGCACTTGGAGGTCCTCGATGGTCTCGACGTCGGTGACCTTGCCCCACTTCAGGGTCATGAACTGGAAGACGGTGTTGCTGTAGAGATCCCCGCCCGGCAACGGGCCGCGGATATCCGCGCGCACCGCTAGGCGGGTGTGCCACGGACCGCCGCGGACGATCACCTCATGGATCGTGAACTTCGCGCCCGGAAGCAGTTCACCCACCCTCCGCCACCACCGGACCATCGAGTCGCGTGACGTCCGTCGTCCACCGAGCGCGTGCTCTCCGTGGAACTGGTAGGTGAAGGGGTCGCCCAGCCCATCGACCATCGCCAAGTAGTTGCCGGCATTGATCTGGTCTAAGACCGCTCGGACCTTCGCTTCGACCAGGCGCGAGTAGATCATGGGTTGAGCCGACGGCGTCGGAGAACGGCCGGCGCCCGGACCAGCGCGATGACCATCAGCAGAAGGGCCACGCCCCTGATGGCGACGGACGCCCAGGAGACGAGGAAGATCGTCCCGAGGAAAGGCACGCCTGACGGGTTGACCGACACGATCACCGACGCCACGAGGAGGAGACCGAAGAGCGTGGTGCAGGTCAGGGAGATCCTCCACCAGAGCCTCCAGGTGGAGAGCAGGGGCGGAAGGGCGATGAGGAGCAGTGGAGCTAGCTGCAGGAGTGCCAACTGGCTCGGCCCACCCGGGCCGATGAACCCCGCCAGCAGCGGTACGGCGTAAATCATCGAGGCGACCACCTGAAGGCGCTTCGAGAGCATGCCCAAGCTGGGCCGGACCGATCTCCCCGCGGCCGCGTCCAGACCCTCGAGTCCGGCGTGAGCGATATCCGCCTGGGTTCCCACCTCGCTGGCGAGCGGCCGCAGATCGGCGGCGGCGTCGTCGAGATGATCTGACACGTCTCTCAGCGTGGACTCGCGGTGATGCCGCGGCAGCACCGAGAGTTCTCGGCGGAGTCGTTGGAGGTACTGCGCCTTCTCGGTGGGTCGCTCACTCACAGTGTTCACGGTCGTCATTCCGCCTCCAGTAGTTCATCGACGGTGTCTCGAAAGGGGGACCAGGCGAGTCGGAAAGCGCTCAGTCGCGCTCTGCCGGTCGGGGTCAGCGTGTAGTACCTGCGCTGCCGGCCCTGGCCGGGGTCGGTCAGTTCGGAATCGACGAGGCCCGCTTCGCGGAGCCTGGAGAGCAGGGGATACAGCGTGCCCTCGCTGGCCAGCAGTCCGCGGGCGGCCAACATGTGCGCGAGGTCTCTTCCGTACCCCCGATCCGATGCCAGCGAAGCCAGGACACAGAACTCCAGAGCGCCTTTTCGAAGGTTGGTGAGGATCTTCTCCTCCTCGCTGTCCATGCACAGACCATAGCCTTGTAACGCAAGGCATTGCAATACCTAGGATGGAGAGATCCCCCTGAATCGGCGCTGCTCCGGTTGGTCGGTGTGCGCTTGCTGCGTGTGGACGGTCTCCCGGCGGCGACGTCTTCTATCGTGGGACCGACGACGGCGTCTGCGTGATCGGTGTCGCCTGGTCGACACTCCTCGTCGCAGGCCGACCCTCACTCCACCCACGCAGATCGACCGAAAGACGTATCGATGGAATCCCGACCCAATGCCCTGATCGATCTCCACCGCCACCTGGAGGGATCCGTGCGCTCCAGCACCGTGATCGAGGTCGCTCGACGCGACGGCCACTCCTTCGCGGCCCTCGAGCGCCCTCGCGACGAGATGGTCTTCCAGGGCGAGCCCGACGGGCTGCTGCCCTACCTGCACAAGGTCGACCGCGTCATCCCTCTGCTGACCACGGCGGCCGACTGGAATCGAGCCGCCTACGAAGCCACCCTCGACGCGTTCGAGGATGGGCTCGACTACGTCGAGTTCCGTTTCGCGCCGTGGCTCATCCAGAGCGAGTCCGGGATCGACGCTCACGAGGTCGTCGACGCGGTGAGCGATGGAGTGATCGCCGGGACACGCCTCACGGGACTGCCGGTGAATCTCATCGGAGTCATCGTTCGCGACCTCGGCCCGGAATCCGCGATCGAGCAGGCGGAGCTGTTCACGTCGCGTACCCGTGAGCTGGTCGCGATCGACCTCGCCGGCAACGAATCGGGATTCCCCGCCGCCGCCTTCGCCCCGGCCTTCCAGCTCGCGCGGGAGGTGGGCCTGCGCCTGACCGCCCACGCGGGGGAGGCGGCCGGGCCGGAGAGCGTCTGGAGTGTGATCGACGACCTCGGCGTGGAGCGCGTCGGGCACGGGCTCCGTGCTGCAGACGACCCTCGCCTGATGGAGACCCTCGCGGCTCGCGGAATCACCCTCGACCTGGCCTTGAGCAGCAATGTGCACACCGGCGCGGCGGCGAGTTTCGAGCGGCATCCGGTGAGGGAGCTCCTGGCGGCCGGAGTGCCGGTGACGCTCAACACCGACGATCCCAGGGCCAGCAACGTCACCCTGAGCCACGAGCACGACATCGCCGTGAGCCGAGTGGGGCTCACGCCGGAGCAGGTGGCCCTGATGGCGCAGCACTCCGAGAGGGCAGCATTCCGCCCACATCACTAGGACGCGGGGCGCACACCACCCTGGCCACTAGGGCACCGTGAGTGCGCGTCGGTATCGGCTGGGGCTCGTGCCGACGATCTCGGTGGAGACGACGCTGACCACACGCGCTAGCAGCCCTGCCTACGACGCGCAGGGGGTGAGTGACTCCACGGGGGTGGTGAGCGTCGCCGGGCCGCCGAGCAGGGTGACGTGCGTCACGCCCTGTGCGCTCATCGCCGCGAGAGTCACCTGCGGCACGCAGCTGCTGTTCACCACGTAGAGCGGGGCCCCGATCGCGCCCGCCCAGGCGGAGCCCGCCAGCGCATCCGGGAACTTCAGGCCGGTCGCGAGGAAGGCCCGGCCGGCCGTCGGGAACGCCCGCAGGTTGATGTTGGCCGACGCGGCGAAGCGGTCGGCGCCACCGTCGCGCACCACCGAGGTGATGCCGGAGACGGAGGCGAGGGAGGCCTCGACCCCCGGGCTGACCGAGTTCGGGCCGCCGGCGATCACGACGTTCTTCACGCCGAGGGTCGTGAGGGTGTCGATGGTGGCCGCATCGAGGCTGCTCGCCCCGCCGTTGACCAGCAGCACCGGCCCGTACGCGGTCGCGGCGGCCGCCCCGGCGCTGAGGGCGTCGGGGAAGTTCGCGCCGGTGGCCACGTACGCGGTCTCGGTGTGGGAGATGAAGGCGTATTCGCTCAGCGAGCGCGAGACCTCGTAGCGGTCGGCGCCGTCGATGCGCTCAGTGTTCGGTTGGATGCTCTTCAACTGATCGAGCACGGCTCCCGACACGGAGTTGGGGCCGCCGACCACCACGATGCGAACCGGCTGCAGGCGTTCGATCTCGGCGCGCACGCCGCTCGGGAGCGCGTCGGAGGGAGTGAGCAGCAGAGGCGCGTTCAACCGCGCAGCAGCCGGCCCGGCGGAGAGGGCGTCGGGGTAGTTCGCGCCGGTGGCGACGAACACGGTGAACGCACCGCTCGGGTAGGCGCGCTTCGAGATGTTCACCGCCACCTCGTAGCGGTCGGCGCCGGATACGCGGTCGGGCCCGGCAGGCGGGGTGAGCACGGCGGTGGCGAAGATGTCGTCGCTCCCGCCGCATCCGACGGACCCGGTCGACGGGTCGCATCCGGAGAGCGTGTAGAGGCCGACCACGAGCGGATCGGCGCGGTTGATCGTGTAGCTCTTCTCGAAGTGACCCGTCTGGCGGGTCGTCGAGGTGGCCGGGATGCTGAGGGCGGGCTCGTCGTAGAGCAGGGGCGGGCCACCGATGACCACGTGCTCGCGGATCGGGGTGTCGGCGTTGCCGTGGTCGGCGATGAGGATGAGGCCGCCGCCGTAGAACTGATTCGCGATCGTGGGGCTGGGCACGGAGGCGTAGTCGAACGCGACCGTGAACCCGTCGCTCGTGGCGGTGATCGCCAGGTTCGTGACCTCGGGCCCGTTCCAGCCGGTCGGCCCCTGCTCCGGGGGAGTGGCGTACCGGATCGGCAGCGGCCCGTTCGAGTCGGCGACCTGCGGCGCTGCGACTGTCGTGGCACTGTCGCCGACGGCCCCGGCGCCCCCGACGACCCCGGCGGCCGACGCCGAAGCGGGCGCGATCAGCGCGAGAGCGAACACGGCGATGACCGAAGCGGCGACGGATGCGGTGGTTCTGAACACAGACGGGTCCTCTCGAGGGCGACACAGAGCCTTCACAAGCTATCGAGTGCATCCCGCCGCCTGCTGCCCCTACTTTCAGGGGCTTTCAGTGCCGAAAGCCCACCGCGGAGTTGCCCGTGGTGGGCGGTGTGGGGTGGGTCTTCCGGTCGGGTTGTCTCCCGCGTCTGCTGCGCAGCCGCCCGCCAGTCCCGAGCCAACAACCCGACCGGAAGACCCACCCCACACCACCCGGGTCTGCTCGCGCCGGGCGCTTGCGGGCCTCGCAGGAGCTTCAGTCGGGAAGGCTGATCGTCAGGGGCCCGCCCTCGACGGGTCCGCCGGGGCAATCGTGGGTCAGCTCGCTCGTGCTCCACGAGACGGTCGCCGACGTCGACCCGAGCGCCGACCCGTCAGCCGCGTAGGCCGTGGCCGTCGCCTCGGCTTGCGTCTCCAGGGGGAGGTCGACCAGCCAGACGGTCTCGCCGCCTTCGCTGTCGATGACCGCAGGGCGACTCGCCCCCGGAGTCTCGCCCGCACCCTCACCGGCAGAGACCCCGCACACGTCATCGACACACATCTCGACCCACGCCACCCAAGCAAGCGAGGATGGCGCACCATCCAGATCGACACTCACTACGTTGTAGTACCCAATCGCAGCACACCCTTGAGAACACCCGCCTAGGGAAGCGAGAGCACCCGCCGAGGCGATCACGGCGGCCGCACGCATCGCCCTCCCGATCGCGTTCACATCTGGCACAGGTGCCCGTCCAGCTGGCGGCTGCGTTAGTCGAAGCGCTTGCCCGCGGGTACCGGGGCTGACAGCAGGAACACGAGGAGCACGATGGGGCCGACGAGCGGCACGAGCACGATCAGGATCCACCAGGCGCTGTGGTCGGTGTCGTGCAGCCGTCGGGCGGTCAGGGCGAGACCGGGCACGAAGGTCGCCAGAGCCCAGATGCCCCAGATCACCCACACCGCGAGCAACGCGATGCGGGGCACCGCGGAGTCCGCATCGGGCTGCAGGCCGTAGCCGCCGGTGCCGAGCGACGACAGGATGTTGAACACGAGGGCGACCACGATCGAGACGAGATACCACCACCAGTACTCGCTGCGGCTCGCGCGGCCGGTGAAGGTGGCGTACTTCTTCCAGAAGCGCGCGACGGCTGCCCCGAACGGAGCTCCGTAGTACGGAGCCTCGAGAGGCACGGGTGCGGTTGCTGTGGTCATGGTTCCCCCCAGGGTGTCGCCTCGCCCTGCAGTACAGGGTGCCGGCGGCGGATGATGCGTCGATCGTAGCGGGCCGACGAAGCGGTCGCGCGGTGACGATCCGCTGCGGGGTGTGGTCGGATAGCCCCATGTATATCGAGAGCGCCCACGGCGGCTTCTGGAACCTTCTGCTCTGCGTGAACTACCGGCGCGACAACAAAGGCGTCTTCCACCTCGTCTTCCCGCAGGCCGCGGGCGGCAACTTCAAGGTGACTCCATCCCACCCTCAGTACCACCAGATCGAGCGACACCTCCTGCAGGCCACCCTCCCGCACGACGTCAAGCACTAGCCGGCCGCCTGGGGCGGAGTCGCACGTGGGGGTGGTGCGATCACCTCTGACGAGACCCCGCGCTCCCAGCGTGAAGCGGTGTTCAGGCGTCCGCCATGGATTGCAGTGCAGACAGTTGTCGATTAGTTTCGGGTCATGAGAGCTTCGTCACTGGTCCCCGCGGTGATTCTCGGTGCGGCGCTCGCCGCAGCACTCACCGCCTGTGCAGCCCAGGACGAGTTGCCGGTCTTCTCGCAGCCTCAGGAAGAACACGACCGGCTGCCGAGCGATGGTACGTTGCACGTGATCGAGTCCGTCGACGAGGCGACCACCCGCCTCCTCTGGGAAGACGAAGCGGGAACCTCGTTCTACGCGGCGCGAGGCCGCGGGGACAGCGACGGTTACAGCTGCCTGCTGATCTTCACGGGCGGTGAGGGGCAGAGTGCCTGTGGCGGCCTGCCCGTCACGATCAGCCCGAGCGGAGAGCCCAGTTACATGCTCAGCCCCATGGTCGACGGCAACAGCGACGAATGGACGCAGGTGGCAGACAACCTCTTCGTCGCGAACGACGAAGCTCACGACACGCGCTAGCGCCGTTTCGCAGGTGGGCGCGGGGTCGCGCGGGAGGCGCGGGTGAAGATGAGGGAGAGGATGGCGGCGAGGGCCCCGGCCACGGCCGAGAGGCCCAGCGGGGCGAAGGTGGGGTCGTCGCCCGGCATGTCGAGCGTCATCCAGACGAAGAGGATGAAGGCGGCGAGCGCGGTGGCCGGCGCGAGCCAGCGCGCGAGGTCGCGGAGGACGCCCACAGCGAAGACGCGGGGGTTCCGGCGCACGCCGGCCACGATCCCGGCGAGGCCGAGCAGCACCGCGATGCCGGCCAGCGTCAGCACCGAGGCGATCGGCACGACCCCGTTCAGCTGCGTGGCACGCAAGGCACCCTCGTCCGGCCCGGTGAAGGTTCCGGCCGGGAAGTCGAGACTCGCGCCGACGTCGTCGACCGTGAACTCGAAGGGGTAGCCCGAGTCGCCGTCCTCCTTGAGGTCGAGCCCGTACGACGTGAAGCCGCCCTGTGCCGACGTCGACTCCTCCGACGCCACGGTCGCTGCCGACCCCGGTTCGTACGTGCCGAAGGGCACCACCGAAGGCGCCCAGCCGCGGGGCTCGTCGGAGGAATCGGTGTCGAGCGTGATCCAGCCTCCGGTGAGCTGTTCGGCGCCGAGTGCATCGGGCACCCGCAGCTCGATCGTGAGCGGCGAGGGCGCGGGGTCGTCCCACACGGTGTCGTACTCCCAGCCCTCCAGCAGGGCCGCCCAGCGCACCCGATCGACCACGGCACCGGAGGCATCCTCGGCAGCCACCGCCGGCGTCGCCAGCGAGTACGAGATCCGGAGGTCGTGTGAGCCGGTGAGTACCCGGGGCAACTGCGTCGTCATCAGAAGGGTGTCAGCATCCGGAGCAGTCGTGTACGGCACGTCATCGCCGTCGATGGTCACCGCATCGACCGCAAGACCCAGCGGCTGCCCGTCGAGACTGTTGCGCCACTGCTGCGCGAACTGCGGAACCTGCGATCCCTCCTCCTCCGCGTCGAACGAGACGGTGAGCGTCTCGGTCACGTCCAGGCGTGCACGCCCCTCGTCGTCGCGAGAGAGCTCGGCCACGGCGTCGAAGGCCTGCACCTTCGTGTACAGCGTGCCCGGGATGTCGCCCCAGTACGACTGGTAGTCGACCGAGCGCTGGAAGGGGTTCGGCAGCGTCGCCACGGCCACGATCGCACCGGCCACGACCAGCAGCGAGAGCAGCCGGATGAGGATGCGCGGGGCAGTCAGGAACGACGGCGTGCGCCACGAGCGCGAGGCACCCACCTCGCCGAGCTCGCCCTCTATCAGCCCGACCACCTGTCGGCTGGCCTCGCGCGGCGGTGCGAGCAGCACCGCGTAGGGCAGCAGAGGATCGCTCGAGCGGCCACGCTCGAGCAGGCGCGTGCGCTCGGCGTAGACGTCGATGCCGCGCAGATGCTGCTTCAGCAGTGCACCCCGGCGGGTGAGCGGCCGGGCCGAGAGGGCGATCGCGATGATCACGATCGAGATCGCCGAAGACAACAGCACGAAGGCCACCGGCCACCACACCACCGAGAGCTTCGCCTGGAACGACAGCTGCCGCACCAGGCCCCACTGCACGACCGTGAGGGCGAGAGGCGCGGCGATGAAGAAGTCGCGCACGAAGCCGTGCGGGATGCGCCGCAGGCCCTCCTGCAGCTGTCGGCGCAGATCGGGCGCCGCGGCTGCCCGGGCGAGAGCGCGGGGCAGATCGCCGATCCGACCGGTGCGTTGCGCGACCTTCGCGGCCGCGATCAGTCGTCCCCGTCGTTTCTCCCGGCTCGTCCCGCCGCCTCCGCCGCCCTTCTGAGCGTCTTCGAGCGCTGCGGCCAGCTCGGCAGACCGCTCCCGGCGCAGCACCTGAGCCGACATCCGCGCCGACACACCCTCCGGCGGCTCGAACTGCGCCACGAACCACGGGCGGCCCCGCGCGTCGCCCCAGGCCACAGCTCGGGCGGCGAGCGCGAACAGCAGCGTCAGCAGCAGGAGTGCGAGCGGGGCCAGCGGCCCGAACGTCTGCACCCAGAAGAGAGGTGTCGGCGCGGGCATCTCGAAGGTGCCCTGCTCGAACGACATCACGAAACCGGCATTGGCGTGCGGTGGGATGTTCTGCTCGTTCGTGAAGCGGTAGGAGACGTCATCCGGCGACCCGGTCACCGCGACCGGCTCCGGATCGAGCCACTCTCCGGCGCCGATGATGAGCCAGGCGAGACTGCCCCGGGGCTGCCGGATGAGCTGGTCGTCGACGTCCTCCGGGAGGGTGACCGTGACATCCAGCCCCGCGAGGCCCTGAGGCCACGACGGACCGAACACGTCCCAGCGCAGCAGGTCGACGTCGCGGCCGGTCGCCTCGTCGGTCGAGGCGAAGGCGAGGTCGTGCAGCGTGTACCGCAGCACGAAGTCGTGGTCGCCCTGGAGTGAGGTGCCGCTGCCGCCATCCCCAGGCGCGTCCATCGTGAGCAGCAGCTGTTCGGAGTCCTCCGAACGCCCCACCTCGATCGGCTCGCCGTCGAGGGTGGCCTCGATGCCGTCGGGGTTCAGCGCGTGACCCTGGTAGTTGGTGGCGATGGCCCGCTGGATGCCCGGCTCGTCGACGCCATCCGGGAACGCGGCGGTGATCTTCTCCTCGACCTGCACGACCATCCGCCCGTCGGCGGTGCGCTCGATGCGGTAGTCCACGGTGAACTGGCGGGCGATCCAGGTGTCGGTGACGCTCGAGGTGGAGTCGGTGATGTCGTCGAGCGTGAGCGGTTTGTTGATCACGGGCCCGATCAGCAGCACCACGCCGGCCAGTGCCACGAACCCCCAGAAGGCGCGCAATCCGGCCCGCAGGTGGGGCCCGCCGTGCGAGCGCAGCCAGGCCTCGAGCCCGAGCAGCCAGCGCGAGAGCACGACCCAGAGAGCGGTGTGCTGTGGCCCGGGATCGGGGATGCGCTCCTCGACGGGCCCCTCCGGATCGACAGCTGTCACCCATCGAGTCTGCCCCATCACGCGACACCCCGAGTGCCCCGCCGATCAGCTATCGTGCTGAGGTGCTTCCTCGAGATACGGCGCGACTTCGCTTTCGTGAGATGACGCCGACGGATCTCGACCACATGGCAGACCTGTTGGGCGATCCCGACGTCATGCGGTACTACCCCGCGCCGAAGACCCGCGACGAGGCGGCTGCATGGATCGCCTGGAACCAGAGGAACTACGAGCAACACGGCTACGGACTCTGGATCGTCGAGACACACACAGGCGACTTCGTAGGCGACTGCGGCCTCACCTGGCAGAACGTCAACGGAGTCAGCACGCTCGAGGTGGGATATCACGTCACCTCTGCATTGCAGGGTCAGGGTTTCGCGACAGAGGCGGCTGCAGCATGTCGCGACTTCGCGGCCGACCACGTCGAGACACCGCACCTGATCGCGATCATCCACCCGGACAATCGCGCCTCCGAGCGCGTAGCCGAGAAGATCGGCATGCACCGCGTCGAAGACGACGCCCCCGAAGGCGGCCCGCGCCGAACCGTCCTGAGCCTGACCTTCTAGCAGCCCGTCCCAGCTGCACTCCACAACACGCACCCACTTCTAGCGCGGATGCCCGCGAGTCTCCCCGCGTCCACCGCTGCAGGCCTCGGAGGAGCTTCAGACAGGGGATGGCGACTGTTCAGCGAACCGTGGTTCAGACCGGATCCTCGATGCCCGAGGCTGTTCGGGGGTCGGGGTGACCGACGCCGGTGAGGGAGAGATGGAAAGACACAAGTCACACATCGAGTTCATCGTCGATTTCCTGCGGGGTGAGGAGTCCGATGACCGCTACCTGTCAGAGCTCGACACCGGGATTCTTGCAGCACCCCTGAACGACTGGGCTGACCCGCCGGCGTACGTTCACAACGGGGATGCGCGCGCCGAACTGATGGGCGGGCGATCGCGCCCGTCTACTCCGTTCGGCCGGTCGAGCACGTTCGAACTGCTGCTGGCGTATCTGCGGAGTCAGGGCGTGACCGACCCACGGGCCGAAGCCGCGGACAAGCGCGTGCAGGCCGACTACAATGCCCTCGTGCAGGCTCAGCCGAGTTGGCTGTCGATCGATAACCACCCACTTGGCGCTGAAGTTCTGTCCAGCACCGCAGGACTGCCTGCAGAGCAGCGAACTGATGCGATCCGACGAGCGATCGAAGAACGTTTCCGCAGCCTCGACCAGACACCCAGGTGGATCCAGAGCCCCGAGTGGCCAATCGTGGACGGCCGACCTCTGATCTTCGTCGGAGCTCTGGACATCTCGAAGATCCGCCACGATGTCACCGACCTCTACGTCTTCATCGACGACACGGGTCGAACTGTCACGGTCGAACAGTCGATGTAGCCCGTCGACAGACGAGTGGAGGGCGCGCCAGAGCACTGACAGATAGCCGACCGCTATTCCGTGGCTGCATCACTCCTTGTTGTCCGCAAGCAGGTAGAGCACGTATTCGCTGAAGCTCATCTCCTCGGATTGAGCCGCTTAATCGTCATGCCAGTACGTCCACAGTTCGAGCGATGATGGCATGTCCCGCTTGAAGCCGGTGAGGTCACCGGCGCCGTTGTTGTGGATCGCGATCAGATCCTGAGGCAGGCCGTAGTCGTCGTGCTCACGTCGATTGTGCGCAAGAAGGTCTCCACGGGCGGGCACCCCGGATCCGATTCCCCAGATCTCGAACGACTTGAAGTATCCGTACCCGAATTCGCGGACGAACTGCAGGTAGTCAGCAGGGAACGCACCGAGCTCCCTTTGCGCCTCGTCGAGTTCTAGCTCGGTGGCCCCTGTTCCGTGCTTGAAATTGGGGCAGGCGAGAAGTGCGGACCTGGCGGATTCGTAGGCGGTCATGTCAACCCTTCGCGTGTCGTCCTTTAACGGCGCCGGCAAGATCACCGGCATCCTCATCGCCCCACCGGAGTCCCGCGACCTGCCCTCCTAGGGGCCGGGGAGTCGCACGCCATGCGTTATCCGCACGCAGTGAGTGCCGCGACCCTCTCGTCGAGCGAAGCCGGCCCGCCGATCAGCGTCACTCGTTCCACGCCCTGCGCCTTCATCGCCGCGAGTGCGGCGCCGGGCACGCAGTCCGCGTGAGCCACGTACAGGGGAGCCGAGAGCTTGCCCGCCCATGCCGAACCCGCAAGCGCATCGGCGAACTTCAGCCCCGTCACGAGGAAAGCCCGATCGCTTCGCTCGAAAGCGTCGGCGTTGATCGAGACGGATGCCGCGAACCGGTCGGCCCCGCCGAGTCGTGTCACCGACAATCCAGCTGTCCGCAGTCCCGTCTCGACCCCCGTCGAGACGGATGCCGGCCCACCGGCCACCTTCACAGTCGTCACGCCGAGCGACCCGAGCAGTGCCAACGTCGTCGTGTCGGGCGCACTCGCCGAGCCGTTCACCAGCACGACCGGACCCCGAGCCGAAGCTGCGGCTGCCCCGGCACTGAGCGCATCCGGGAAATTGGCGCCGGTCGCCACGTACGCGGTGGACGCTCGGGACGCCCCGAACGCGTACATCGCGAGATTGCGCGAGGCCTCGTACCGATCTGTCCCGCTGATCCGCACCGTGTCACTCTGCACCGCACGCAGAGAATCGAACACCGCGGGAGACACCGAGTTCGGCCCGCCGACCACCACGATCCGGCCCGGCCGCAGCCGCTTGATCTCGGCGCTAACTGCGGGGAGCAGCGTGTTCGTGTCGGTGAGGAGCAGCGGACCGCCGTCGACTGCGGCGGCCGGGCCGGCCGACAGCGCATCCGGGTAGTTGCTGCCGGTCACCACGTAGACCACGGGGGCGGTGCCCGGAAAGGCAGCCCTTGAGGCGTTGACAGCCGCCTCGTAGCGGTCGGCCCCCGAGACTCGTTCAGTGACGGGGGGCCAGCTGTCTGCAACGGGTCCGCCCGCCCGGTCGCTCGCCGGAGGCATGGGGGTTGTGCGGGTGAGCACGGAGTCGTTCACGGTGTCGCCGTTGACGAACGTGGGGTTGGCGCACTCGGCGAGTGTGGGAGTGCCGGTGCCTCCGCCCGAGCCCGGAACGAGGGCGAGTTGCGAGATGCCGTGCTGAACGAGGTTGAGAGGAAGTGCCGCGTTACCGAGCCCGGCTGCTCGACCCTGCCCGGCGCACAAGGCGTACTGGCCGAAGGCGGTGAGGCTCGCACCCTTCTCCTCTCTGAAGACGCGATTGGTCTCGGTCGGCACGATCATGTACGAGGTCGAGGACAGCGGATAGGCACGCGGGTCGGGATTGGAGTACACCGCGCCCAGCTCGAGCGTTCCGTATCGCTCGGAGGCGGTGTCCTCGTCGATCTCTGCACCCAGCAGCGCGATGGAGACCGCCGCCGGAGTCGGGGCCACGTAGTATCCGCCTGCGTTCAGCACCTTCGCCACGGGCAGTCCGGAGGCGAGCGCGTAGGAGTTCTCCACGTAGGTGATGGCTCCCTCGCCGTAGCCCTGCGACACGTAGCCGGCCACACCGAGTGAGCCGTTCTGCGCCTTCATGTCCCCCTGCACGGGGAACTGCGACTGGGGAGCGCACGCGGCGGAAGTGCAGATGGCCGCCCAGCGATCGGGCTGGCGTGCTTTCAGCCAGGAGGTGAACTGCCAGGTGGAACCGTTGCCGTCCGCCCGCACCACGGGGGTGATCGTCTTCGCGGGCAGCGCTGCACCCGGATTGTCGGCCACGATCGCCGCATCGTTCCACGACCGGATGCTCCCGGTGAAGATCCCGGCCACGGTCGCTTCGGAGAGCCGCAGGGTGGTGATCGCCACGCCGTCGCTCCCGGTGAGGTGATAGGCGAGCGCGGTGCCACCGGCCACGAGCGGGAGGTAGGCGTAGGTGCTCGACGGGACCTCGGAAGCGGACCCGTCTTCGGGAGTGCTCTGGAACGGCATCTCCGACACGGCGAAGTCCACGGTCTGCGCTACGAAGTCCCGGCGGCCGGCAGATGACCCGACGCCGGCGTAGTTGACGGTCATGCCGAAGTCGACGGCGACATCCTTCCGCCACCGGTCCAGCGGACCCTGCGACCAGGTCGACCCCGTGCCGGAGATCGGAACGAACGACCCGGCCGCCACCGCTGCACCGGGTGCCGGGCCGGCGATCGCGAAGATCGTCGCACCGGCGACGACGGCAGAGAGAACCCGGACCAGAAGCGCCCCCCGGCGCGTGTGTGACATGGTGAGAACCTAGGCGCCTGCCGCGACCACCGAGTGAACACTCCTCCAACGCCCAGCGTCGATAACGACTCCCGCGGCTTCTCACCTCTTCACACCAGCGGCCCCGCACCCGGTGGGAGTGCGAGGCCGCAGGCAGGCGCGCGAGCGCCCGATGGGGGCTCAGCTCATCACGTGGCGCACGGGGTCAGCGCCGCCACTGCTGGGGTGAGGGTCGCCTCCCCACCGAGCAGCGTCACCCGCGTGGCTCCGAGCCCCGCGATGGAGTCGAGCACTGCCTGCGGCACACAGTCGCCCGGCACGACGAACAGCGGCGCCGCGAGCTTGCCCGCCCACGACCCACCGGCCAGCGCATCCGGGAACTTGAGCCCCGTCGCCAGGAAGACGCGATCCGATGAGGTGAACGCATCGTTGTTGATGGTCTGCGAGGCCACGAAGCGATCGGCCCCACCCAGACGCAGCACCGTGCCGAACGACTTCAGGTCGGCTTCGATGCCGGGGGACACGGAGTTCGGCCCGCCGGCGATCTTGATGGTCGACTTCTCCTTCTCCTCCAGCAGCGCTTCGGCACCGGGGTCGACGGTGGCGTCGAGGCCGTTCACCAGCAGCACCGGAGCCTGGGAGATCGCAGCCGCCGGGCCCGCCGAGAGAGCATCGGGGAAGTTCTGACCGGTCGCCACGTAGGCGGTCGACGACGAGGTCGCGTACCAGTCGTACGACATGAGGCTGCGGGAGACCTCGTAGCGGTCGGCACCCGAGATCCGAAGAACGTCGGGCGTGCTGGGCAGAGCCTTGATCACGGCTTCCACCGCCGGTGAGACGGAGTTGGGCCCGCCGACGATGAAGACCTGGTCCGGCGCGAGACGAGTGAGCTCGGCGAGCACGACCGGGGGCAGCACGTCGGTGGTGGTGAGCAACAGGGGGCCACCGGTCGGGCTCGCGGCGGCAGGGCCGGCGCTCAGGGCATCGGGGTAGTTGAGGCCCGAGGCCACGAAGACGAAGGGGGACGTGCTGGAGTACTGCTGCTTCGAGATGTTGACCGCCACCTCATAACGGTCTGCACCAGAGATCCGGTCGACAGTGACCTCCGGAACAGGAACCGCACCCGAGGCCGGCACCGGCGCCTGGGCCAGCAGCGAACCGAACGCGAGCAGGAAGGCCATCAGCGCGAGGAGGGCCACCTTCCACCTCCGACGCGTGACCTGGTCGCTCAGCGACTCCGTGGAATGTGCGTTGATCAGCATGGATCTCCCCTTCGACTTCGATGGACGGCGCTGCCCCTGGCCGGACCGGTTCCCCCGGGTCCGCCGCCGTTGCCACGGTATTGGACGAGGAGGCCCGCTGCCGCCCCCTCTTTCGGGGGCACCCAGGCGGGTGGCAACCGAGATCAGCGCCGCGCAGCGACCTCGGCTCGGAGCGCGATCGCCTCGGGATCGTTCGGCGACAGCTCGATGATCCGATCGAGGGTGGCGAGCTCGGCATCGATGTCACCGGCCGCATCCTGGGCGGCGGCGAGAGCCCTCAGCGCAGCGATCGAGTCGGGCACACGCCGCAGCGCCTCCTCGGCCCAGCGCTCCGCGAGCTCACCCGCTTCCACCCGGCCCTCAAGCGCCTGCGCGGCGAGCGTCTGGGCCGCGATCGAGGCCACATCCGCATCCCACGGCCGAAGAGCCTGCGCCAGCTCGAACGATCCCTGAGCGTCGGCGATCCCACCCGCCCGCGCTGCCACGATGCCGCGCTGAAGCGGGATCTCGGCTGCGGCGGCCACGACCAGCAGCACCGCCCACAGTGCGATCGCACCCTGCAGCGCCCGCCGTCGTCCGCTCACGAGCCCCACCGGCCGCCCCGTCTCGACCACGGGCTTCGCCGGAACAGCCACGAGGATGCCGACCAGCAGACACGCGAGGATCCCGGTCGCCGCGACGGTGAACGTGGTGAGCAATGCCCCCGCGATCGCGAGCAGCGCCGCCGCACTTCCCGCGAGCAGCGGGCCGTGGGGCGACGAGGACCCCGAGACGCGGTTCCACGCGCGCACCCCGAACACGATCACCAGCACTCCGACAACCAGCAGCACCAGCGGCAGCAGCACCCCACCCGCGACAGCCGCCTGCAGCAGCATGTTGTGCGGAGAGTCGAGCACGGTCTGCGACCCGACCACGTCGTACCAGGCTGCGGAATGGAATCGGGGTATGGCGTCGACGAACCCGCTCGGGCCGGCCCCGGTGAGAGGGGAGCCACCGAGCAGCTGCAGTGTCTCGCCCCACATCTCCTGCCGGTCGGCCACGGTGCGCGACGAGAGCGGGCTGAGCCCCAGAAGTCGGTCGCGGGTGAGGGGCACAGCCAGCGCGATTCCGACGAGACCAACGGTGCCCGCCACGGCGATCAGCGGAATGCGGATGCGCTCACGAAGCGGGGCGCGCGCTCCCGCGGCCCGGCGGCGCCGTCGCTCCCGCATGATCGCGAAGGCGGCCAGCACGATCACAGCGATGACGACCGCCACGAACGCAGCCCGCGATGCCGACGCCACCACCGAGACGAACCCGGCAAGAGCCCCGACGGTCAGCAACCAGGGCCGCCGGCCGGGCAGAGGTGCTCGCCACCGTTCGACGGCAGGTGCAAGGAGCATGGCGAAGAACGCGGCACCGATGATCCCCTGGTCGGTCGCATTCCCCAGCAGCGCACCAGGCCGCTCGAGGTTGGTCGGGATCGGATCGAGGCCGAACGACTCGAGCACCCCCACCACGCCGAGTGCGATGCTCGCGGTGGAGATCGCGGACCACCAGGAGTTCACCCGGTTCACACTGCTGCCGGGCCCGAGCAGTCGAGCGCCGAAGAAGGCCGCGGCGATGTACACGGGAAGCGAGACGAGCCCCTCGTAGCGCGGCCACCTGCCCCACAGCGCAGCCCACGGGCTCGCCGAGAAGGCGACGCCCACAAGAAGAAGGAGCACGACCCCGCCGATGCCGATGAGCAGCCACCGGGGGAGTCGCCCACTGGCCATCGTCACGGATGCCGCGAGCACGGCCACTGCGAACAGCGCCTCCTTCGGCAGGAACCACCGGATCATCCCCTCCGGCAGAAACACCACCAGCGCAGCGGCGGCCAACCACAGCCCCGCACGCGCCCACGCCAGCGACCGCGGTGTCTCCGCGTCCACGACGGCCACACGCCGCTTCGCCGTCTCACTCTTCTTCTGCGCGGACACATCGACCTTCCTGGCTCAGCGAGAACGCACCACTGACGTCACCGCCCGCGCTCCCCGAGCCAGGCTAGCGGTCGCCTCGCGGTCACCATCGGCCCTCGCGCGGGGTTGCACGTGGTGGGTGGTGCGGGGTGGGTCTTCCGGTCGGGTTGTCTCCCGCGTCTGCTACGCAGCCGCCCGCCAGTCCCGAGCCAACAACCCGACCGGAAGACCCACCCCACACCACCCGGGTCTCCCGGCGGCCTCGATATCCTGAGCGCGAGGATTGGAGCGAGCGAATGCTCATGAGACACCGCGACCGTGAACCCGAGATTCATGAGACCGCTTACATTGCGCCCTCTGCCGTGATCGTCGGCGATGTTCACATCGGGGCGGGTGCACGAATCCTGCACGGGGCGGTGGTCACCGCTGAGGACGGCGCCGTCACGATTGGCGAGAACACTGTCGTCATGGAACAGGCCCTGGTTCGCGGCCGATCGGGTCATCCTGCCCACATCGGAGCGTCCGTCATGATCGGACCGCACACCCACGTGAATGGCAGCTTCGTGGCAGACGAGTCGTTCATCGGTACCGGTGCATCGCTCTTCCCCGGCAGCCGCATCGGAAAGGGAGCCGAGGTTCGGATCAATGGCGTCGTCCAGGTCAACACTGTCCTCGAGCCAGGAGATGTGGTTCCGATCGGATGGGTCGCAGTCGGATCACCCGCCTCGATCCTCCCGCCAGATCGCCATGAGGAGATCTGGGCGATCCAGAAGGAGCTCCACTTCGGCGAAACGGTCTACGGGGTGGGCCGCGATGTATCGATGACTGAGCTGATGCGGCGCCAATCCGAGTACTACGGCGCCCACGCGAGCGACGAACCGATCGAACACTGAGGAACTGGCCTCCGCGTGCAGCGGGTGACATATTTCATCAGGTGAAGAGAAGGGTGAGTTCGTTCACTTCGAGCTCGATGGCTGTTCAGCTCGGCCTACCGTTGCACTCAGCCAACCGACTCGCGCACGACCTGACCTGATCGACAGGACACAACCGACATGCCCCCCGGAAGGATCTCGTGCGATGCGGGTGAGTCTGCTACTACGTCGATGCCTCGGCCCAGGGGGCGTGGCCATGCGTTTACACGTCGACGGTTCCGGAATCATGGTCGGCCTCTCCGCGGCCCGGGTGCCCCAGGTCTCCTACCCCGAAGGCTGCGCCTGACCACACGACGACCCCGGCAGTGCAAGACCCACCCCACACCACCCGGGTCTCCCCGCGCCTCGCGCCTTTAGCCAGACCAAGCGGTGCCAGTAAAGGATGTCGCAGAATGCTAATTCCTTCTCCCGGGCACCGTACCGAGCATTGCCCGCAGTCGTCGTAGCGGGAGCACAGGGTAACCGACCCCACGTGGTCGACATCATGACCGGCAAGTCAAGCGGGTGAATATACGGGTGAGTTCGTTCACTTCGAGTTCTGTGGGTGGTCTCTTCGGCCTACCGTTGCACGCAGCTACCCGGCTTTCGTGCCAACCTGACCTGATTGACAGGATCCAACCCCCATGCAATTTGCACCCAAACTGAAACTCGCGCTGACTGCGACGAGCGGCTTGCTTGCGGTCACGGTGCTGCTCTCCGTGATCTCGATGCTGCGGGCCTAACCCGCCGCCTCGACAGAAACTGCGTTACCCCACTGCCGGGACTGACCGCAGGAAAGGCCGCAACCTGCCCAACGCACGGGTGGGCGAACGGTGAGCACCAGATCAGAGCACCCATGCGCGTGCACTGTCCCGGGGTTGAGTGACGCAGTGATGGATCGGAAACATCCGTAGATTACGCTTCCCTCAGCACCGAGGGGGACGAATGCCATCAGCAATCGGGAACGAGCGAAGAATCGCGAAGGCCGACATTGCGCCGGAAGGCGCGAGTAGGCAGAAGACGTTCCGCCCTGACATTCAGGGTCTGCGGATGATCGCGGTTGTTGCTGTGATAGCCGACCATCTCTTTCACTGGCCGTCCGGCGGGTTCGTTGGCGTTGACGTCTTCTTTGTGATCTCGGGGTTCTTGATCACGGGGCTACTGCTGCGGGAGCACGACAGAACCGGGACCATCTCGTTCCGAGGGTTCTACCTGCGCCGAGTAAAGCGGATCATCCCTGCCGCGATGCTGGTGATCATAGCCACCGTCATCACGGCCTACCTCGTGTTCTCTTCGGTGCGCGCGGAACAGACGCTATGGGACGGGGTCTGGGCGACGTTCTTCGCCGCGAACTGGCACTCCGCCATTCAAGGCACCGACTACTTCAACGCAGAGTTCGCCGCGTCCCCGCTGCAGCACTACTGGTCGCTCTCCGTCGAGGAACAGTTCTACTTCGTGTGGCCATGGGTGATGCTGCTCATCTTCATCATCGCCGGCCGCGCCCGATCTGGTGACAGCCGCAAGGCTGCGCACCGCGCGATCACCATTGCGATTGTGGTGATAACCGTGGGGTCGTTCGGATGGGGGCTCTGGGACACCGCAACCAACGCCACATGGGCCTACTTCTCGACCTTCACTCGCGCCTGGGAGCTCGGCGTCGGCGCACTCCTAGCGGTGATCGGGTCCACCTTCGCGCGCATTCCTGACCCACTACGACCTGTGCTCGGCTGGCTGGGCCTCGCCGGGATCGTCGCCTCACTGTTCATAGTGAATGACAATGCCGGCGGTTTCCCCGCACCATGGGCGGCGCTGCCCGTACTCTCCACCGCGCTCGTCATCGCAGCAGGAACGGGAGGCGAGCAGCGATGGATGTGGCCCATCACGAACCGTGCCAGCTCCTGGGTCGGGGACATCTCCTACTCCCTCTATATCTGGCACTTCCCGGTCATCATCATTCTGGCCGCACTGATGCCCGCCGACCTGACTTACTACGCCGCTTGCGTCGCGCTGATAATGCTGCTGTCGGTGGGGTCCTTCTATCTCGTCGAGGAGCCGATCCGCCGATTCAAGAAGGGCGATCTCCAAGCGTCCGCTCGACGCTCTCGCGGGCGAGGAAGTGGAGGCCGGGCGTCACTCGTCGGCGTCTCTGTTCTGGCAGTCGGCGCGATCGTCCTCAGCGCTTGGGCGCTGACCCCAGCGCGCATCCCCATGGCAGGGCAGACGCCCGGCACGTTGAGCCCGACGTCTTCGGCCTCGACGGAGCCGGCAACCCCAGGGGAGCAGCTAACTCCAGGCGAGCAACTGCAGGGTGAGATCCGCGCCTCCCTCGACACTGACACATGGCCCACTCTCGACCCGCCGATCGATCAGCTCGACAAGACCGCGTCCGCGCCTGAATGGACCACTGACTCGTGCTTGGACGTCACCCCGGACAAGCTCGAACGCTGCACATACGGCCCCGCCGATGCTGCGAACACGGCTGTGGTGCTGGGCGACTCGGTCAGCATCAGCTGGATGCCGGGCGTCCGAGCCGCACTGGAGCCCGCGGGTTACAGGGTAAGCAGCCTCACTCTCGGGCAGTGCCCAGCCGCCGTCATGGACGTGAGCGGCCGAGGCAAGGACGAGTCCTTCACGGCCGAATGTCGCACGCACAATGAGTGGGTACGACAGGTGCTCGCAGAGACTAAGCCGGCACTCGTCATCGTCTCGACGGCAGCGAACACGGTCGAGCGAGTACTCCCTGAGGGAACTCCCGACCCTGAGGGCGTCTTAGCGGCCGCGCTCGAGGAGACGCTCACAGCCGCAAAGGCGAACGGCTCTCGAGTTGTCGTGCTGTCGCCGAACCCTCGCGGGAAGGGCTTGATCGACTGTTACACCGCGATCGCGTCGCCCGAGAGCTGCGTCAGCGACCCGCCCGCCCAGCACGTTTTGACCACGGAGGCAATGCGGCTTGCATCGACGGCCGCGGGCGTCGAGTTCGTCGACACGGAGGACTGGTTCTGCGCGGCTGACCGCTGCCCAGCCTTCGTCGGCTCCACCCCTGTCACGTTCGACGGTACCCACCTCACCGCGAAGTATGTGCAGCACCTTCAGCCCGTTCTGGCGCCCGCCCTCCTCGGGGCGCCGCCTGCCTAAGCTCGTGACCGCGCACCCCGGAACCGGCGGACGCGTCCAGAACGGGCCGATGGTTATCCGCTACGACTCGTCGCGTAAACCAGCACGAACCTCATGCCCGACTCCGGAGATTGGGCACGTAGGGGCTCTGGGGCATTGCTCAGGCGCACTACTCCAACGGATCTTCGCGCCGTCGTAACCCGCCGGTGACATCTGTCGGATACGATCGGCGGGTGATCACGACTACCAGCCTGATGCGCTTGGAATCGCTGAACGGCCTGCGCGCCTTCGCCGTGTTCCTAGTGTTTTGGCACCACGCCACCAATCGATTCGAGGACTTGCATTCCTCGGGAATGGTTGGCGTTTCGCTGTTCTACTTGATTAGCGGGTTCGTGATGGCATGGACGGATCAGCGTCCGGACAGCGCCAGCATTTTCTATCGCAAGCGGTTCGCTCGGATCTATCCTGCGTACCTGGTCACCTGTCTACTGTCATTCGCCTGGATTCTCATAAACGGTGACTTCCGCATCGAAGACCTCGCGGCTCTCACCCTTCTCCAGAGCTGGGTGCCGATCCCGGAGGTGTACTTCGCGGCACAGGCAATCTTCTGGAGCCTCTCGGTAGAGGTGTTCTTCTACCTGGCGTTCCCGCTGGTCCGGATGCTTACTCGACGACTTGATCAGCGAGGCTTGTTCATCCTTGGCGGCGCTGCCGCAGCGGTGTCGATCGGGCTCGGAGCGGTCGGTACGCTCGTTCCTGCTGCGACTGCTCAGTGGGCATTCGTCGTGTTCCCTCCGGTTCGCTTGCCAGAGTTCGTTATCGGAGTGGTGCTTGGAACGCTCGTGGCGAAGGGGTGGCGGCCAGCCATCAGCCCATGGCTGAGCATCCCGCTGGCCGGCGCATCTGTCGTATTCGCATTGTTCATGCCCTACCCCTTCGGGCACTACCCGGTAACGCTCATACCCTTCGCGATTCTCATCGTGTCGCTAGCCGTCGTCGACCTCACCGGCAAGCGGGTCTTCATGCAGTGGCCGTGGATCGTCAAGCTTGGGGTGTGGTCTTACTGCATCTACCTCACCCACGGGCTTGTCCTGGGAGTCTGCGACGCGATCGCGGGACGCCTCGACATCCCAGCCATCGTCGTCGTTACAGTGGCAGTTCCCCTGACCATCTGCGCCGCGTGGCTGCTGCACACGACAGTCGAGCGCCCGGCCGAGAAATGGCTACGCCCCACTCGGAAACCGCGGCTCGACGACGACGTCCTCACTCGTTCCTGAGGTTCTGTGGTCCACGGCAGTGGGAAGGGCCCGCAGTTGTGTCGTCGAGTGGCACTGCCGTGAACCCGGGACAGACCCGCCCTTTGTCGAGTGTGCGTAGCCTGCGATGTAAGGCTGAGGGTCATCGTCGATTACCGTAGTGGGGAAGTCGCGAACTTCTGAGTACCCGGCGGAATCTGCCAATACTTCACCGCACCGGGACAGCGTCTCGTTTTCATCTGGGCGAAACACAGAAGCTCTATGCTGTGAGCGTCGATCAAGGTGGGGGACACAGAGATGCCAAGTGGGGCAAACATCGCGCCGAAGAAGGTTGGGCAGATACCTTCGTTGAACGGTCTGCGAGCCGTCGCGGTCTTCATCGTCATCTACGCACACAGCGAATTCCCCGGGCGTATCGCCGGCTCGATGGGAGTGGGCCTGTTCTTCTTTCTCAGCGGATACCTCATTACCACGCTGCTTCGGGCCGAGTTCGATCGGTTCGAGCGGATATCGCTGAAGGACTTCTACACGCGGCGCGTTCTTCGCATCCTGCCCCCGATGTACATCGTCTTCATTGGTGCTCTGATTCTTGCGCTAGTCGGGATACTTCCAAGCGCTCTTAGCGTGGGCGGGGTGCTGAGCTCCGGAACGTTCCTCGCGAACTACTGGACCATCTTCAACGGGCACACGGGCGTCCCGGAGGGCACTGGAGTTCTGTGGTCCCTGGCTGTCGAAGAACACTTCTACCTCGTCTTTCCGGTGATCTACATCGCGATGCGAAAGTGGCTGCCAAACAGGCGCCATCAGGTGGTTCTGTTAGTAGCGATCTGTGTCGCTGCGCTCATCTGGCGGTGCTACCTGACGGTTTCCGGCGCCAGCCCTCTCCGGTTGTACTACGCAACGGATACGCGGGCAGATGCAATCGTGTGGGGTGCGATCCTAGCGATTGGGTTCAATCCGGCGTTCGGTGAGGTCCGTCTGCCGAATAGGCGATGGTTCGCTCCGGCACTTGTGATTGTCTCGGCGCTGACAATCTTTGCTGCGAGCCGCTTCGGCAGTACGTTCACGTACTCGATCGGATTCACGGTCCAGGCAGTAGCAGCTTTCGGGCTCTTCATTCCGCTTATCCTTGCGCCACAATCGTGGATCGGACGCATCCTAAACTGGGCTCCGGTGGCCTGGATCGGCGTTATCTCGTACACCCTCTATCTGGTTCACCAGCCCGTTTTTGCACTTGCCAAGCTCTATCTGCCGCTCCCGCACCCGATTCAGATTCTGATCGGGGTGGGAGTTTCTGTTCTGCTTTCCTGGGCGATGCTCGTGCTGGTGGAACGCCCTATCGGTAAGCTTCGGAAGCGTCTCAACCGGGCGGGCGAGACTGAGAATGTGGCAACGGAACCAGAGCGCGCCGCCCCGGTCACCCACCCGACGAGCACCTAGCCGTACTCCACCCGTATCTCCGCGCTGGGGCCGCATCCAGCTAATGAAAGCTAATGTTCGCCGCTCTCTTCCTCACCCGAGGGGCGTCAGCATTAGCGTTCCCAGCCTCTGCGCCCCGCGGGCTCTCGACTTCCATCTTGGCGGCCAAGAGGCGGATTCTTCAGGCGCTGGATTCAGTAGGAGCAAACCGGTTCTAGCGACAAGACGCTTTCAGCAATGGTGTTCGGCCCGCCCAAGAACCATGCTTTCGCTGGATCCATTGACGCTAGGGCGGCGCTTGTGGTCTGAGGCACGCAACCCTGGGCTGTCAACAGCATCGGTGCGCCGCTTGCGGCAGCAGCTGGTCCTCCAGACAGAGCGTCGGCAAACACTGCGCCGGACGCCACGTAAACCCGATCACTGCTGGCAAAGATCTCGCGACTGATAATTGCCGCTACGTCGTAGCGGTCGGTGCCAGCGAGGCGAGTTACGGTCAGTCCCCAATCGACGATGGATTGTCCGACGCCGGGACTGACCGTATTCTTGCCACCGGCGATGTACGTCTTGGTCACGCCCAGATTATCGAGAAACGACGGTGTCACAGGGTCGAGAGCGTTGTGCGATCCCGGTACAAGCAGGACCGCTGTTCCCAGGTGGGCGGCTGCAGGCCCTGCCGTTAGTGCATCGGGGAACTTCTCCCCGGTGGCTACGAACAACGTGGAGACTCCCGATGCATCGCAATCCGTGAAAAGTACGGCCCCGCCACAGAATGCGTACGAGATGAGGTTGCGGCTAACTTCGTAGCGATCGGTGCCGCCGATGCGCTGGATCGATGGTGCCAACGAACTTAGGGCCGCGTAAACAGAGGGGGACACGCTGGCAGGTCCGCCAACGACAACGATCTTCTCGGGCTGCAAACGGAGGATCTCTGCCTGAGTCGCACGTGGAATCGAATCGCGAGCAACGAGTAGAAGACCACCCTGCTGATGAGCAGCGGCCGGCCCGGCGCTTAGGGCATCGGGGTAGTTCTCCCCGCTCGCGACATAGAGCACGGGGATCCGTGGGGAGAAGTTCTTCTCCGAGATGTTCGCGGCGACCTCGTACCTATCTTGGCCGCCAATACGTTCGGTCGCCGTTGCGTTCGCTCGCATCTGAGCGTTGATTCCGTCAACGGCAGCTCCTGCACGCACGCCTACGGAATCTGCTTCCGCTTCAAAGAGCGAATCGTTGTAGTACTGGGTGCGAAATCGTAGAGCAGGATTCGCATCGTCAGACAGCTTCGCGTCCGCGAATCGCACTCGATATGTCCCAGAAGCGAGACCGTAAACGCCATACCGCTCTGTGGCAGAGACAGGCGAGCTATATGCTCCCCAAGCAGAGGTGGATTCGTCCCACCTGCTAACCGAGACGGCCCAGCTGCCGTAGTTTCCGCCGGTTGATGATGCTGATGTGACCTCGCCGGTCACTCTGCCGCCGAGTGTTGCTGTGAAATCCTGCATCAGTGGTCCAGGGCCCTCGGGTACCGAGATCGACCCGCGGGATTCCGTAACCCAGTCGGGTGCACTCTCGTCGTCGCTCCGACTGAGCACGATCTCGCCCGACTCGTACTCGTTGACCCGGAGTCTGTAGCGTCCGTTCTGATCAGTCAAAGACGAATGAAGGATTTCGCCGTAGGCGGTCATGGTTACCCGGACTTTCTCCGCGGGCCGCACGTCACCGAGAACATCGACGTAGGTAATGACCCCTGCTATCCCGAAGTTCGAGTCAAGCACCAGGTGGATCCCGTCGACTCGTTGCCCCGCAAGAATCTCGAGTGGGGTTGCCGGGCGGTCCGGATACTGCCAGCACGACGTTTGGCCGGCACCTGTAGCCCATCCGGCACACACGCGGAAAGTGCCGGTAGGAATCTTCGATATCTCGTAGGTCCCTGTTGCAGGGTCGTACTGGCGACCGAAATCCTTGAATGTCTCCGTGCGTTCCCAGCCCAGTTCGGCGGCGTAAACGTACCCTTCTGCTGCGGCTAAGCCACTGGTCTCGGTAACCGTGCCCGTGACGACGCCCCCGGTGACCAGCACCGGTTCGACCGTTGTTGTGGTTCCCGCGGCGATGGAGAACGGAAGACGTTGGTCTCGTGCGAAATTGGCGGGGCCCTTGTACACAGGCCAGATCAGATACGAGCCTGGAGCTAGCTCCGTCTCGAAGGGCTGTCCGGGACGTTGAACCGTCAGCGTCTTGATCCTCGTCCCCGTGGGGTCCGTGATCTTGATCTGAATGTCACCCGCAATCCAATCCAGACCAGCAGCAAGCGAGATCCGACCTGCCACCACTCCGGTGGCGGCGGCCTGGAGTTTGTCCGTTTCGACGGGGGATTCGCTAGACGGGGGCGGCGGTGTGCTGTACGAATCATTTTCCGCGGCCTCGAGCGGGACACTAGGCGATACGACATCCGATGTGGGCTCAGGCGCTTCGCTTCCCTGAAGGACCATCGCTTCCCCGCCAGAAGCGCCTGCTGCAGTCCCGACTACAAGAATGAAGGTCAGGATTACAGCAGAGAAGCCGAACTTGAATCTACGTCCTTGCACAGAGTTCCCCTTGCTCTATGCCCTGATTGTCCCACAAGGACCATGCGCACGCCCCTGGAATTATCGCTTGTACGGAGGACAGTTCCTCTGCGCGTGCGCCCGTCTCGGGTGACAGCTGAAAGAAAGGTTTCGGCAGCCATCTTGATCACCGGGATCTCACCGGCGGGACGCGCGGCGCGGTGACCGCCGACGTGTCAACCGCGGCCCAGCAGCTTCTTGATGGCGGCCCTGCCCCTCTTTTTGGCTTGGTCGACCGCCGAGCCGGATTCGATGGTGCGGTATTCCCTGATGAGCTTCTCGAAGCCTTCCGTAAAGATCTCGAGTGAGCCGGCAGACTTAGCTGAAAGAAACAGCTCGAAGCTGGCGGCAGACATCTTGCGTCGCTGACGGATCAACTTCCTCCGCTGAGGATCGACTCGATCGGCGTCCGGGGCAACCCGTTTCTTTGGTACCGAGAGGTTGGCCGCAGAATCGTCTGCTAGCCGCACCGCGAGTCCGTCGCGGCGGTGCCGAAAGTTCCCCGCTTGTGTGCGAGCAGCGTCTTCGACACTGAGTTGATCGACTGTCAGGGAACCGTCC
The DNA here is from genome assembly GCF_041927495.1 of Herbiconiux liukaitaii. Classification (NCBI taxonomy): domain Bacteria; kingdom Bacillati; phylum Actinomycetota; class Actinomycetes; order Micrococcales; family Microbacteriaceae; genus Herbiconiux; species Herbiconiux liukaitaii. The sequence goes on from NZ_JBHFHG010000008.1 coordinate 202,079, forward strand.
TCGCGACCAGTCTCGATGATGTCGTCGATGATGGGGTTGCGCGAGACTACGACATTGGTGCCGCGCCAGTCCTCTTTGTATTCGGGTAACCACGCGTCACCGAAGGCCACGTCGGCGGTTTCCGCGAATATGTCGTCGCAGAAGTTGCACGCTTCAGGCTGAAAGGCGCCGTGGCCCCAACTTCCACCCACCATCTCTGCGGTGGGCTTGCGCCGCAGGTCTGGGGCGCCTACGGCTCGTGCACCAAAGTCGTACCGTCCGGCATCCTTGCCTGGCACCTTCAACCGGAAATCTACCTGTGCGAGTTCATCGGGCGCCACGCCGTCTTGCCAGGCCAGGGACTCGGCGAACAACTGGCTCTTCATGTGCCCGCAGACTAGGCCCGCGAAGAAGAGCAACTGCGACTTGAGCTCGTTGTCGCCCTCGCATATCGAGCGAGCAGCTCGAATGTAGCAGGGCACACCGAGGATGGCGTAGCGGCGACCATCCCCTCGCACCGAGTTGAGAGCATCGGCGAACGTCGTCGCGTAGTAATAGGACTTCTTCCGTCCGGCCAGTTCCTCAGCTGTTGTTGAGACCGCGAACTCGAACAGGACGTCCTTCTCGCTTACTGGTGCCGAGTGAATCACGCCGTCGATCTCGCCACGCTCGAGCAGCTTCTCGATGACAAAACTGGTGAGTCCACCGGAGCTGCTCTTCAAGAGATCGTCTTCCGAGGAACGGCGTGCGGCGACGACAGTGGAGTAATCCCCGAGGCGCTTGTCGTGCGCCATAGGAAGGTTCGCCGACCGGGGGGCTCGCAGATCGTCCTCGTTCGGAGAGTCATCCGAGAACGGGCACACTGCACTTCCAGCGGCGAGCGCTTCGGGTGAGGCCCCCGCGAGATCAGCCTGGTAGACCCCACGGCGGGTCAACGTGATCGGGATTGCGCCCCGGGTCGCGACTCCACACCCACCGCAACCCACGCACATCCCTCGCTCGACCACTTCTTGTATACGGTGTGTCATGCGCGCCCCCAACCGCTCGATGTCCTTGCGGTTAGCCTAACGGCGGGCTGCTTCCGATTCCGCGGAGAGCTCGATCATGGCTCGCCGTTGACGGGATGCGGGCAGCGCCCATCGCGGCGCGCCGATTGCCGATCCATCAAGCATTTCGACCGGGTTAAGAGTCCGTCTCGGCATCGTGAATTTGGGTTTGGCTGGCACCTTGCGACTTCCGCGCAGCCGTAGACTCTGGCTGGCCCAAGTCGCGTTCAAGGGAGCGCCCAAGCCGGCTATCAGAGCTAGAGGGCGACTTTTCTTCGTCAGATGTGTCGGGTTGAGCTCGACAAGATGGGAGCTACCAGACATGGATGTTCGCACTCGCTTGACGAGGGTTTGGAACTGGACGGGAACCGAGGGGATAGTCGGGCGATTCATCTTCAGGTGGTCGTTCTCGAAAGCGGCGCAGGGGGACCACCACGTGCTGCTAGCGCCCCCTGCCGACGGAAACATTGGCGACCAGGCGATGACGGAGACTTTCGTAGCGGGAGTCGATGGCCCGGTTGTCATCGTCACCCGTTCGTTGAAGTCGCTCAAACTCCCACACAGTTTGACCCCGGACGCGAAGATCGTAGCCCTCCCAAACGTCGTCTACGGGCGAAATCCAGTACGCCATTGGCGAGACGTGCGCAAGCTAGCTCAGCTCTGTAGCGGCGCACTCTCGTTCAGTGTCGTCGGAGCTGACATGATGGATGGCGGTTACGGGGAAGTGGCGGCAATTCGCCGCGCACACATGCTTACGAATGTGAGTCGCTCTGGGATCGACGCACGTTTGCTCGGATTCAGTTGGAACGGGCACGCACCTCGAAAGGTGCAGAAAGCACTGGCTGCGGCCGGCCGAGCTGGGGTCAAGCTGCTGGTCCGCGATCCTGAATCACTTGGGCGGCTCGAAGGTGCAGCCGTACAAGGCCTGCAGGAGTCCGCAGACATCGTGTTTTGCGCTGATGATCGTGATGAATCGGCCCTAGAGGCAGTCCGCAAGAGACTCGGCGGTGAACGCCCATTCGTTGTCCTCAACGCCAGCGCCCTGGTGCAGAAGCGTGTCAATCAAGTCCCCGACTACTTGCAGATAGCGAAATACTTCGAGGGAGCGGGGTTCTCGATTGTGCTTGTACCGCACGTGCTGAGGGCTTCCGCTAACGACCTCGACAGCTGTCGCAAGGTGATGGCGGCCATGGATGAAGCGGGAGTTGCGGGTCATTTAATTGAGGAACAGCTTTCGCCAAGCCAGGTCCGAGGGATTGCCGCGGGTGCTTCGGTAGTCGTGACCGGGCGGATGCATCTCGCTGTGATGGCTTTAGGTCAAGGCGTTCCTGCGTTCGTCCTGTCTACCCAGGGCAAGGTGGCTGGGCTCGCGAAGATGTTCGAGCAGCCGGATCTGTGTGTTGAGCCCAATCTAGGGTTCAGCAGTGCGGTCATCGACTCGCTTGTCCCGGATCCTGTTCAGGAGATCGCTCGACGGCAGGAGGCTGTGCGTCGAGCTCTGCCGCGTGTTCGCGAGTTGGCGCGCAAGAACTTCGAGGGTCTCATCTGACCCACGAGCGAGTGAGGAATGTATTGAGCATGTTTCCTCGCCGAAACCTCCTCGTAGTCTTTAGCGCAGTGGCGTATGAGACCATGGTGAAGCACGGCTGGTGTTCCGCACCAGGAAACTGGGGAGAGGGAATTACTGCGTGGAGCTACGCGATTACATTCGGGCCTTGCGCAAGGGCTGGATAATCATCCTGAGTCTTGCCCTTGTCGGTGTGGCCACAGGTGCCGGGTACTCGATAATCAAGACTCCCGAGTATCAGGCGACGTCCAAGGTCTTCATCTCGGTGCAATCCTCCGGAACCGTGAGCGAACTAACTCAGGGTGGAGCGTTCGCGCAAAATCAGGTTCAGTCTTACGCGGATATCGTCACGACGCCTGTTGTTTTGCAGCCTGTGATCGCTTCGCTTGGTCTCGATGTCGACGTCAATTATCTGGCAAAGCGCGTCACGGCGTCCGCTCCGGTTGACACCGTCATAGTCGAGATCACTGCGACGAGTGAGGAGCCTCGGCTTGCAGCAGAGGTTGCGAACGCAGTTGCATCAAGCTTCAGTAATGTCGTATCGAAGCTGGTCCCCGAGAACGCTGATGGTATAGCACCCGTCAAGGTGACCACTCTGCAGCAGGCGACGATTCCGGGTTCATCGTTCTCGCCCAACGTGCCACTCAACATCGCCCTCGGCGGTCTGATCGGGCTCGCCCTAGGAGTCGGTCTTTCTCTTCTCCGACAGGTCCTGGACACCCGGATTCGCAATGAACACGATGTCGAGGCCATAACCGATGCACCGATACTCGGCGGCATAGCCTTTGACGCAAGCACATCTGAACGCCCCTTGGTCGTCAAAGACGACCCGAGGAGCCCTCGGTCGGAATCCTTCAGGACCCTGAGAACCAATCTCCAGTTCCTCAATATCGGTGAGCGGCGGAGCTTTGTCATCACCTCCTCGATCCCAGGGGAAGGCAAGAGCACATCTGCGGCAAACCTCGCCATCGTGACTGCGCTGTCTGGACAAAAGGTCATCATTGTTGACTCGGACCTCAGGAAGCCGAAGCTTGCCGAATATCTTGGGCTTGAAGGTGGGGCGGGACTGACCGACGTTCTCGTGGGGCGGGCCGAGCTGAACACCGTGGTGCAACGATGGGGGGAGACGAATCTCTACGTATTGCCGGCCGGACGGGTACCCCCTAACCCGAGCGAACTTCTCGGTTCAAAGGCAATGATCGCCCTGATCAAGTCTCTCGAGAACACCTTCGACATAGTCTTCTTCGATGCGCCACCGTTGTTGCCGGTGACAGATGCGTCGATACTCGCGAACAACACGGGCGGCGCTCTCCTGATCGTCGCTGCAGGTCGAGCGCATCGAAATCAGGTGAAGGGTGCCGTAACAGCGTTGAGCACGGTTGGGGCCAAGGTTGCCGGAGTAGTGATGACGATGCTGCCAACCAGAGGCCCAGACTCTTATGGCTACGGGCGCTACGGGTACGGGTACGGATACGGATATTCGGACGAACCCCAGAAGGCTCCTCGCGCAGGTAAAAAGACCTCAGAATTGAAGACGAAGTAGCGGTGCGCTCCCGGAGATCGCAAGCATTGATGGGCCAATTACTGATGGTTGGTGCCCTTGTGGTGTTGGCGGTCATAGCAACGCTCTTGGTCATATTTGCCCTGCGTGCTCCATACATCGAGGGTCGCGGTGAGGCTCCGGGCCCAATCCCAACGTGGGGGGTGCCTAGCGCTCCTTCGTCAACGCCCACCCCGTCAGCAACGGAATCGATCGAACAGCAGCCGCAGCGCTTGATGGCCTTCGCAGGTGCCGTGGGTGCTCGCTCATCCACCAGTGGGTGTGGAGATCCGCTTCCGGTGTTCGAAGTCACTCGAGACGCCGGCGCGACGTGGAACCCGGCAAGCTTCGACGGCATCGACGTTCGCGCGATTATCTCCATTGAGGCTCCGAATGCGGAGCAGATTAACGTAGTTGCCCTTCAAGGGGCCACTTGTGATGTCACGCTGATCTCCAGCTACACAGGCGGGGAGTTCTGGCAGGCGTACCCCGATCGCTTGAACGAGGCCCTCTTCATCGATCCAAAGGACCCAGCTCTCATACAAGACCACGGAGTGTCGGTGGCGACTCCTTGCGCGGAGTCCCGTAACCCAGTTGGCAGCAGCGGTTCGATTATCGTGACGTGCGCGGATGGGCAGTACCTTCTCGACCCGTCGACAAAGTCATGGTCGAATGTGTCGACGGATTCGACTGCTTCTGTTGCGGTCGACGCTTCGACAGGCGCCTTTTACTCTGCAACTGTCTCGTCGAGCGGCTGCTCAGGCGTGTCAGTTTCGGCACTGCCGCGAGCAGGAGAGGACACCACAAACGAGTGTCTTCAACTGCCTGACCAGCCTTCAACAGGTCTCGCGAGCAGTAACGGTTCACTGTGGCTATGGGCCGGCGACGCCGTCTTCACATCCGCTGACGGTGGCGCGAGTTGGTCTGAACTATGACTGGTTATTTGAGGCTGCAATCCCGTTATGATTTCCCCAGACCGACGTGGTTCTCGTCTATTCGCGCATGATAGGGGAACCATGGTTGAGGGCAAGACTGACGCTGGGGGAGCAGTGAAGAGCGCACTGCCTGGGCCTCAGGGAGACTGGCGTCGAGAGTTCGCCGTGCGCATGTTCATCACTGATGTTCTTGTTCTCGTGTGGGTGATCTTCGGCGTCCAGATTGCATGGTTCGGATTCAGCGCGAGTGATGTCGCGTGGAGGAACAGCCCAGGCGACCTGGCAGTGAGCTACACGACGATCTCGGTCGTGATCTTGATTCTGTGGCTCATCTCTCTTCAGGTGTACGGAACTCGCGGATATCGTGTGCTCGGAACCGGGCTTCAGGAGTATCGCCTCGTAGCGGACGCCACATTGCGTCTGTTTGGCCTAGTCGCCATCGTCGCGTTCCTTTTCCAGATCGATCTCGCGCGAGGGTACATTCTGATCGCCTTTCCTCTCGGCCTGGTCGTGCTTCTCTTCTCGAGGTGGATGTGGCGCCAGTGGCTGGGTGTGAAGCGTATCGATGGCCAGTACTCTTCCATGGTCCTTCTTGTTGGGTCTCCGGAATCTGCGGCTGAGATCGCCCGTCAGCTCACGTCGCGGCCGCTGGCCGGTTACCAGGTCGTAGGTGCGTGCGTCCCGGTGTACACCGCCGGGGCAGAGCTGTTCGACACCGGTGTGCCCATTTTGGGCGACTTCGACAACGTGGTTGAGACGATGCAGTACAGCGGCGCAGACACCGTGCTCATCTCTAGTGCTGACGGTCTCCCCGCGGATCGCGTTCGAAAGCTCAGCTGGAGCCTCGAGCCTGGGCGCCAGCACCTCGTCGTCGCGCCGAGCTTGATCGATATCGGCGGCCCACGCATCCATACGCGCCCGGTTGCAGGCCTGCCACTCATCCATGTCGAGACACCTCGGTATGAGGGCGGCAAGAAGTTCGCGAAGAGGGTGTTCGATCTGGCTGCATCTGCAGTCGCGATCCTCTTGCTCTCGCCAGTCCTAGCCGCCATCGCTATCGCGGTCAGGCTGAGCACTCCAGGGCCCATCCTCTTCCGCCAGATGCGCGTGGGCCTCGACGGGAGATCCTTCAACATGTTGAAGTTTCGCTCGATGGTCATCGACGCGGAACAGCGGTTACGTGATCTCGAAGCACTCAAGCGGGATTCCGGCAACAGCGTTCTGTTCAAGATGAAGGACGATCCGCGAGTCACCCCCATCGGTAGGTTTCTGCGACGCTTCAGCCTCGATGAGCTGCCCCAGTTGTTCAACGTGTTCGGCGGGTCAATGTCTCTGGTCGGTCCTAGACCGCCACTCCAACGCGAAGTAGATCTCTACGAATCGCACGTTCATCGCCGGTTCCTTGTGAAGCCAGGAATCACGGGATTGTGGCAGGTGAGTGGCCGGTCCAACCTCTCGTGGGAAGACACAGTCAGGCTGGACCTCTATTACGTGGAGAACTGGTCTCTCACCGGCGACCTGGCCATCATGTGGCGAACCATACGGGCCGTTCTGAGGTCCGACGGAGCGTACTGACCCGTTCGGTGCCTCAGGAATCCGCTACGACGTCTCGCGCAACGCTGCGGGAAAAGTCATTGGAGTCGACTCGCACCTCGCGAGAGCCCAGAGCATCGTCAATTACGATCCCGATTGCAAGTCGGTCGAACTTGTTGTCCTCTACTGCACAGTCGGACGTTGCGGTGCCGATCCGAACTCCTGTCGAATCTGCGCTAGGTCCTCCCCGGAAGGAGTTCTCGCGGACAGTGACTCTCTTCGAGTTCTGCAAGCGGATATGAGTGATGCCCTCGCCGCCTGAAAAGCTGTTCGCCGAGATATCGGAGTCAGCCAGAGCGACGAGATATATGGAACGGTGGACAGGAGTCTCAAAGGTGTTTCGGGAGATCCTCACGTTGCGGGATTCTCGGAGTGAACCGTCATCACCGATTGCGACAGCATTGTCGCGGAAGGTGCAGTCGACGACGCGAGCGCCATCGGAGTTCCTGAGGCTGATCGCCTTATTGGTCGATCCTTCTATCAGCACGTTGGAGATACTGACGGCAGGAGAGAGAACCACTATTCCTTCTTCCGGCCGAATGAGCTCTCCATCGAATATCTCCACGCCGTCCGAGCCGGAGAGCACGTAGATCCCATTGTCATCGAGATCCACCGCGGAGAATCGTTCCAGGCGTATTCCCGAGCACGCTTGCACTTCGAATCCGATGCATCCACGGCGGATTGAACAGCCCACGGCGGCGACATTGGTGCAGTAGAAGAAGCCGATGCCGTAGACCTGAAGATCATCGCCTTTAGGCGCGTCCGTTCGGTAGTCAGCTACTTCCACATCCTCGAGGGTGACATTCTGGAGCCCACGGATCTCGACTGCAGCCGCGGCAGTCCGCACGTCACGATTGTTCGCGATTGCGAGTGAGTTGACTCGGCGCATTGACGAATTGCTGTCTGGAGTACCGGACGACTTGAGGATCAGGCCTGCAGTGGACTGTGCATTCAGATCCAGGATTGCGCCGTGTCCGGTGATCGTGAGGTCGCCGGCGGGATCGATTCCAACCAGCATCGGGTCGTCCGTGGTTGCGACGATGCGTACCGACCTGTCGAAGGTGATGCGGTTCGTGCTCTCGATGAACAACGTGCCGGAAATGACGTACGTGCTCGCCTGAGCGCTGGGGAAGTGCACAGGTCTGCCAGACTTGAAAGCCTGATTAATGGCATCGGTGCAATCAGACGTTCCATCAGCAATCGCGCCGTAATCCTGTGGAGTAACAGCTCCTACCATTCGAGCAGGCTTGAGGCCGTCTGATAGCACGATTGCCGCTGCGGCACCGCCGCCAATCAAGCCAAGTCCAAGAGCGATCATCGCTTGCCGACGGCTCATCTGGATGCGCGGTGGACGTGACCTGCCAGTGCTGCCGGTCAACTGAGTCTCATCGCTCATGCCGAAGCGCCTAGGGGAGTCGCTTGATCCGTGCGGACATTTCGTTCAGGCGTTCACGGGCGGCGTGAACCAGATCGGAGGTCTCAGACGACCGGGCCAGAAGTTCGCGCATACGAATCACCGCGGATTCACCGTGTGCTCCCTGGTCGAACATGTAATCAGCGAATCCGGCAGCGCTCAATGTCCTTGAAATCTTCTCCGTGGACGATGGCGAGTACCCGAGAGGCACGGCTCCCTCTGTGGCGCCGATCACCAGTGCATGGAGGCGATCGCTGATGACTGCAGCACATTGAGAGTATCGTTCGCGGACAAGACGCTCCTGATCGATGTGATCCGCGCCGTTCCATTCGACAACAGCCCAGCCGTTTTCTCCCGCCAGAGCTGCCGCTAGCGCCGCGTCACGCTCGACCTGCACGATCATCTCCACGTCGAGGTCTTCTGCCTCGGCGAAGCTCTTCACTGTCGATACCCATTCATTTGATGGCTTGCCTCGATCACCTCGCAGCGAGATAGCAAGGCGTCTGGGGCGGACACTCGCGGCACCAAAAACGGGACCAGTCGCGAACGCCCAATCCGGGTTCACTTCCCCGACTCGAGACCATCGTCGACTCGAATCGTCGCGCCAGGAGACGATTGCTGCCGGTTTGAGGAGGAGGCCGATCACTTTGCTCAGTCGCGTGTGCCGGCGGATTCCCATACCTATGTGGATCCCGTGCCCACCGCGCAGGCGTGCCAGCTGAAACAATGCAAGGTGTCGAAGATACGAGATGGCAAAGCTCCGGTTGGATTGCATCTCTCCGGCATTGTATGCAATCACTGTCCGGTCGGATGCCGCTGACTTGAGCGCGGCCCTCCACCACGCTCGACGGGAAGCATACGGAACATCATGGTCCTGTAACCCAAGGCCAGTGATGTACGAGGATGAGTTATCGCCTGTAAGGACGTGAAGCGTCCCAGCGTGTCGAAGCGCATCAAGATATGCGCGTCTCAGCACTGAATCTCCGACGTTTGAGTCTTGGCCGACGGCTGAGACGAACACAGAAGACTTGCCTGGTTTCCCCCTCTTGCGCATCGCTCGGCACTTGGTGATCGCGTCTCGGTAGGCATCACGATGTTGCTCGCCGATGAGATCCCACTCTCTACCCGCGAGGTTGGGCGTTGAAGACTGATCGATTGCCTTGGCGGCCAACAAGGCTCGCTCGAGCGAGGCCATGGTGAACGTGTCGTCGAACGTCGAAACCCACTCGGTGCCCACTTCGTCGGCAAGAGCCAACGATGAAGGGCTCGCGGTGATCAGGACCGGCCGACCTAATGACAACGCAACCAGCACCACGCCAGAGTTCTCAACCTGACGGTAGGGCAAGACGACCAGCTCTGCTCGACGAACTTCTTCGACCAGATCTGCGTCTTCAACGAACTCGAGCCTCGAGGTGATCCGGGGATCGTTCCGAGATGCGCTGAGGATCACATCTCTGAGCTCGGCGGTGGGTTTGCCGACGACACGCAAGGTCAGATCACTTCGATCAGATGCGGTGAACTGTTCGATCAGGCGATCAACGCCCTTGTACGGGCGAATCAGTCCGAAGTAGAGAATACGGCCGGGTTCCTTCTCGGCGGCGGGGTGGTGGGAGAACCGCTCGATGTAGTGACCGTGCAGAATCGTGATCGCAGGACGTTGCAGCGGGAGTGGAGTAGTTGGGTTCAACCGGATGAACAGCGTCGTCGCTGCATCGAGCGCGCCAAGGGCCCGCTGCTCGGCAGAACTGCGTCCGGCCTCATGTGGTGTCACATTGTGAAGAGTCCGAACTACCGGAATGGACCGTCGTCGTAATTTCAACAGGAGCAGCTTCAACGCGAAGCGCTTCGCTGCGGCTTTCCACTGTGCCTGGTCGCGAATCAACATCTCCGGCCAGTGCACGTGCAGCACATCGTAATCGCCGAGCAGCGCGGACTTCCAGGAGAAGAAGAGCGGGGTCACGTCCGCTGGGGCGCCTACGACCATCTGATCGATGAAGCGGGTCTTTCCATCCGGCCCTGCCACCGAGTGCAGCACACGAATAATCGAGCTCATCGTCGACTTCCCACTTTCTGTACGACTTTTCGAGCAAGATCACGAGGATCGCTGTTCACTGCCAAGCCCACCACGTGGCCGAGCTTCATCAAGGGCGAGCCAGCCGTCCTGAACCGAATGCTGTGGATCTGTCTCCGCAGATATCGGCGATCTCGCAAAGTCGCCTTTGTTCGATACTTGTGAAGGTACGAGACGAGTCCGGCTGCTCGCCGCTCGTCCCAGCTAGTCAGTTGATCGTCACTGTGTTGGCGGTGGAAGACGAACCGCTTCTCGATGACCACGTAAGGCAGGGATTCGGCAAGGAACCTAGCGAAGAAGTCCTTGTCGTTGGACACCGGCAGGTTCGAATCGAACCCATGGATGAGGTCGAAGCTCTTGCGACGAATGACGAAATTGCTGCCCGTGATGCCCGGATTGCGCGCAATCACGTCGGTCTCGGCGAGTTCGGATGCAATGGAGTAATGGGGGAGAACCTCACCTCCCCTGGTGATTCTCTTCATCCACGCCACCGCCATCGCGGCGCCAGATTCTTCGAGAGCTTTCCTCGCAGCGGAGAGATACTCGGGTTCCCACATGTCGTCGTCATCGAGAAATGCCAGAAGTTCACTGTCGGAGCGATCGGCCCCGAAGTTCCGGGACGCGGAGGCACCACCACCTGCGGGCCGGGCGGCGTAAACGAACTCGATCTGAGGGTATCGGGCCGCGAAACTCGTAACCACGTGTTCGGTGGCCTTCTGGCTCATGTCGTCGACCACGATCACCTGCAGGCCCGTTACCCCGGTTTGGTTTGCAACCGCCTGCAGTGATTCCGTCAGAAGGTCCGGCCGCCCGTGGGTGGGGATGACGCAGCTGACCTCACGCACCTCCGTGCGCCCCGAAGACACGCTTTGCCCAGTCGTATTGAGATCTCAACCCATCGACGAGCGACACCGCGGGGCTCCAGTCCAGGTTCTCCTGAATCTGAGTAGTGTCACCACCCGTCCGGAAAACATCACCCTTCACGCCGTCCAAGTACTCAATCCGGAGCGGAGCGCCGTGGATGCCTTCGATGGTTTCAAGCACCTCATTGACGGAGATATTGCTTCCACCGGCGACGTTCAAGACGGTTCCCGGAGCGACGCTCCTTGTACCCGCACGGACATTCGCCTCCACGACATCATCAATGAAGGTGAAGTCTCGGATTTGCTTGCCCTGACCATAAATCGTGATCGTGCCATCGGTGACCGCTGCTTTGCAGAATCTCGTGAAGGCCATGTCCGGTCGCTGCCCTGGCCCGTAGACGGTGAAGTACCGGAGGGAGACGGTGGGGAGGTTGAAATTCTGCGCGTAGAGCGAGCACAAGTGTTCTGCCGCTAGCTTCGTCACGCCATATGGACTGACAGGCTGAGGTCGCGCATCTTCTCTGGTGGGGAAGGATTCGGCGTTCCCATAGATGGAGGAGGAAGACGCGTAGACGAAACGAGAAAGGGATCCGTTCCGCACCGCAGCTTCCAACAAGCGTTGAGTCGCACCGATGTTGGCGCGGGTGTACAGGTCGAACTCGTGACCCCATGAGCTCCTGACGCCGGGTTGACCAGCTTGATGGAAGACAACGTCGACTCCATCGAGGATTGTGTCCAGATCAGCTTCGTTGAGGTCTTCGCGCAGGAACGTGAAGTTCGGCTCACCGTGGAGCTTCTCGAGGTTTCCCTCCTTGATGGTGGGGTCGTAGTAGTCCGTGACGATGTCGATCCCGACGACGTCATGTCCGTCGGCCAGGAGACGGCCGGACAAATTGCTTCCGACGAAGCCGGCGGCACCGGTAACGAGCGCTTTCATGGGTCTCTCCCTGCGAGTTTCAGGCGTATAGATCGGCGACGACGCGTGGCGCCGAGAGGTGTTTCACAGAGGCGCGCGCGTCCGAGCTGTTCAGCTCCGCTGCCGCACTGATGGCGGCAGCCAAAAGTACGGGGTCAGGATCAGTCCGGAACCCATTGACCCCATCTTCAACGAGGTCGCCCGTGTCCGCACCCTTGGTGACGACGGCGAGTAGACCGTTTGCAAGTCCTTCAACTAGCACACGTGGAAACCCTTCGTAACCCTGAACAGAGGTCATCATGAGAATCGACCCGCGTGACATCTCGTCCATCACGCCTGTCGGGGGTAGGCGACCCACGAAATCGACTCGATCCTCCAACCCCCACGAGCTCGAATTCGACTTGAGTTCCGGGAGCAGGTTGCCAGCCCCGATCATCCTCAGCCGCCACTCGGAGGCTGGATGATTCGTGGCAAGGTGCTTCAGCGTCGACAGTGCCAACGATGGCACTTTCGGCTGCTCGAGTCGGCCGACCCAGACGATCGATTTCTCGCGAGGTTCTACCGGCTCAGGCACGAGAGCGGGATCCCACCATGTCGGGGAGAACTTGGTGGCCGCATTCCACTGCTCGACTACCGGCGCATAGCTTGGATTGAACACCCTCACCCTTGTGGCGTGCTTCACCACGGATTTTTCTATACTCCGATGGACGTTTCCCGCTCGCTTCCAGAACGAATCGGAGTCCTTCCCGAGAATGCCGGACTCCTGGGTGTGAATGAAGTAGTCATGCGACTTCGCCTTGATCAGGCGAGGTCCGACAAGACCAAGATCTGCCCGATGCGTCTGAAGCGTGTCGATAGACGGCACTCGGCGTCGGTACTTGAGAAGTCCCAGCGCGATCTCGACCGAATGCGGAACGCGCCGCACCTGGTTGCCTGGGTCTAGATGCGCAACGGGGAGGAATCGGAATGAGCGACCGTCAAGGTTGTGGTCCTCCCACGCGCCGAGTTCACGGCTTCCCCCGACATCGCTAGCCACGCCGACGATCAGAAGTTCTTCTGAGGGGTCGCTGTACTTGATGATGCCCCGGATGCAGGTATCGATGCCTCCGGGAGCGGGCGTCAGGGGATCGAATTTGTGAAAGATGAGCCGGGTGGGCACTAGTTTCCATTCTCTTCACGTCGGGGCGAATGAACGCTGACCGCATCGGTTGCGCTCACTACACGTTCGCGCGTCAGCTCCTCGACTTTCAGGTGCAGGACAAGCCCCTGGCCTCCGAGGAGGTTTGCGATATCGAGCTGGTGATCGTCGATATGTTCTTGGAACCGGCTCAGCCTGGCCACAACGATCGGCCTCTTTCCCGAACCAAGCGAGGCGAGGATAGAGCCGACGCCCGCGTGCGAGATAACCACGTCGGCGGCCTTGGTCTCTTCGATCAGCTCTGCCCGATCAAGCGACTTCTCGACTCGCCCGTGCGTAGGGATGTACGAGGACTCGCCGATTTGCCAGGTGACAACGTCCGCTGCCAGTTCCTTGTCGAGAGCCTTGAGAACGCGATCGAAGCCGAACGGCCGGATCGTGCCCAGAGTGACAAGTACTCGCAAAGCTTTCTCGGAGGGAACCGGTGGCACATCTTCGATCGAGAAGTCGTCGAGGATTGAACCGTCGTATTTGAAGTGAGTTGATTCGAGTAACGGTGACTGTGTGTACCTATCAACGCCAGGCCACCGCTTGAGGAGCTTCCCCGTGAGGGATAGCTTGTCGACACGAGCGAGCGACTCTATATAGAGGAGTCGCTCTGCCCTTCCCGTCGTTGCCAGGGCTCCTGAGACGGCCACAGCGGCGCCCGTACTCACCACCACGTCGGCTGCTGTTTTCTGAACGACTTGGCGCACCACCTTGGCCGTGCGGATGGCCCCACGAATGTCGCGGGGCGCGACATAGTCCACAAAGACCACATTCTCCTTCTCGAGCAGGGAGGTGGACTGTTCGTTCTTGAAGGTTATCCACGTTCCGCGACCGAGCATGCCCCATCGATCAGCCCATCGATATAGCTGTTCAAGGTGGCCCCCGGTCGATGCAAGAAAGACGGGGGTATCGGCGCTTGAGAGTCGCAGACCTTTGGCGACCCTCATGGTGTCCTCGCCAGGGGAATCGCGCCACGCTCGGAAGTAATCGAGGCATCGCCGGCAAGGGCTGGCCTTCGATCGCCGAAACCGATCGCGAACATGATGACTGCGAGATACATGGCAGGTACGTAGGAGATGGTGTTGGAAGCGATGGCGTTCGTCAGGACAACCGCCAGAGTGGTGACCACGATTGTCTTTCCCCAGCGACTGAGTTCACTCGACTTTGCGAACGTCATGACAAGGAACACGAGGAGAACGCACACAAGGATCGAAACCCCGATGAGACCGGTCTCCACGAACGCGCGCACATACTCGCTGTGCGGCTGTTTCCCGATTGGTTGAATGGCTGCATTTGTGGAACCCAGACCCCAGCCCTGTAGAGGCTGCTCCGCCCAAATGTCCATGAGACGCTTCCAGTTGTAGAAGCGCCAATCCAGGCTGTTCGTCGTCTGGCCAGCTGCCACCTGATCGATGGAGACGGTCGTTTCGAGCTCAGCTAGACGTGCGCTCAGAATCCCGCTCGCGTACGCGACCACAGCGCCTGCAGCAATGAGAAGCAATGCGAAGAGCTTGACTCCCCGCGATGCAGCAGACCCCAAAAGGAGAACCAGCGCGCCGACGAGAAGAGCGCTGAGCCCACCCAAGCTGAGCGTACTTACCGCCGCCACCATGGCCACCAGCAGAGGGATTAGGTAGCGAGGACGCTTAGTTCTGAGCAGCATGTAGAGCGCCAGACAGGCATAGAGAGCGACAAAGGCCGCGGCGCCATTCGTCTGATTGAAAGTACCGAACGCTCGCGACGTGCCAGCCCCGTAGATGAGCGGGGACTTGGTTACCAGCGCGACGACCAGAATGAATACGGCGGGCAGCCCGCTTGCCAGCACCAGCGCGCTCAGGCGTTCGAAACCGAGTTCCTGCACCGCCGAGCGAGCTATCACAGCCATGCCGAGTATCGAGGTAAACCTCAGCAACTCGCCGACGATGGCGTACTGCACCCCGAAGGTACCTACAGCGAAGATGCAACCTACGAGTGTGAACACCAGCAGCACCGGCACGAAGCCACGCCCCCCGCGGCCGGAGGGAGTCAGTGAGAACACGAAACCCATCACGATCGCACCCAACGTAATGATGAGGTTGAGTGCGGAGACCGCCCCTCCGCCGATCGCTGCGGTGTCCGAGAAAGTCCGCGCGATCAGCAGTGCCGCTAGGACGACGGCCGCTGGCGCACCGCGCCGAGTCGTCGAGGTGGTGAGGAGTGAGACCCGCTCAGTCTGGATATCAGCCGACATTAGCGCCCGAGAAGGAAGAAGTTCGGGCGCCCGACGAGGCAGAACCCGCTAGACGTACAGTCATGTGCTTGCTTCTCGTCACGGCTACAGATTCCCCCTCGCAGTCTTTTGCGAACGACCCTGTATGCATTGAGCACTCTATCGAAGGCGACTCTTCGATTGGCTCGATGTTGCACAGAATTAACATGATCTCCATTGTCAGCGTTTGCGCCGACGCAGAAGCTTGACCGTCGCGAAAATCGTGATGAGGTCGCGGCGATACGGTTTCACGCACAGTGCGAACAGCGCTGCTGTCAGGGCGAACACCAAGCCACCAATGACCAGGTTGAACCACACGTTATCGAATCCGATCAACGCAGTTGCGATGTAACTGGCAGCTCCGGACAGCCCGTAGACGATTGTCGCGCGAAGGCCGTTGGTGAACATCTGCAGAGCAGGTGCTCCGGACTTGCGAATCCAGAGAAGGCCGACAGGCCACGACAGCAGGGCACCCAGCGAATATGCGGCCGCGACGCCCATCACCCCCCAATTCGAACCTACGAGAATCAGCAAGATCATCGCCGGCCTGGTCGCGATCGCGTACTTCAGCTGGGAGCGCGTGAGCCCTTTAGAGAGGAATACCCAATAAGTCGCATAGCTAGCTGTTTGGAAGGCACCGGCTACAGCTAGGACTTGAAAGACAGGGACCGATGCGGTCCATTGCGTGCCGAGGAAGACGGTGACCAAGGGCTGGGCCTGAGCGGCCGCTAGCGCGAAGATAGCGGTCACGAGATGGAGCATCACCGTCTGCCCGGCCAAGACGAATCGGCCATACCGTTCAGGCTCGTCTTGCAGCTTCGCAAGGGTCGGAAGCGCCACTCGAGTCGATGGAGCATTGATCTGATTCAACGGCAGCACCAGAAGCTGAAACGCACGGTTATAGATTCCGAGGGGCCCAGGCCCGAGCGTGCTGCCGATGACGACCGAATCCACGTTGCGGCTGGCGTACGTGAGCAACTGAGCCGCGACGAGGTTGCCTCCGAAGCCGAGGAAGGCACGCATCGGTGTCGAACGGCTGTAGCGCGTCGGAAACCAGCGCGTGAACACGATCGTCAGGGCGAGTGCAGCAAGAGCTTGGCTGATCTGCATCGCTGCCAGCGCCCAGAAGCCTCCCCCCGCTAGCGCCGTCGACACGCCAACGATCAATCCGACGGCCTGTGCTGCAATCTCGGCAACAGCCAGTTTCCCGAGTTTCATCGAACGGGTGAGGGCTGCGCGATATTGAGTTCCAACGCCGTTGATGAGGAAGGCGATGGCGAGCACACGGGTCAGCGGTTCGACTTCAGGCTGGTCGTAGAAGACTGCAAGGGGCGTCGCAAGAGCGAACACAATCAGACCGAGCAGTCCTCCGATTGCAGAGTTGAGCCAGAAGAGGTTGCTTCGCTCAGCATGGGAGAGTGTTTTGGCTTGGATGGCCGCGGATGACAACCCGAAGTCCCTGAAGACCTCACCCACTCCAATGACAGCCGTGACCATGGCGACGAGTCCGTAGTCCTCGGGTGACAGCAGGCGCGCAAGGACGACGACCGTTAGGAGCTGGATAAGAATCCGGGCCAGCTGCCCGCCCATAGTGAACGCAGCCCCACGTGAAGCCGAAGCTCCAAGCCCTTTATTGCCATCCGGAGGATTGATGCTCACCTATTTCTCCAACCCTCGGAATCGAATGACGTAGAGCGACGTATGCCGGATCTCGACGATGGAGCCACTCATGGGGCTCACTTACCGGAGTCCAGTCGATCGCTGCGTCGGGCGAGCGCATTCCTGGACAGACCTTGAGGGCGCGGCGCGGATCACAGACTTGACTGGCAACTCGTACTCCGCTTCATTCTGTACGAACATCGGCACGCGAGCCGGCGGGAGGCCGAGTCGCCATGGAGCTTTCGTACTCCCGCTCTGGCAGTCAACTTCGACATTGCCGATGGTACAGGGGACGCACCCCGCGAATCACAATCCGTGGCCGCCTCCGATGAGGCCAAGTGATATGAATAGACGTGTTCGCCACAACGCCGTGGATTAGTCGACATTCGGATGGGGAACGTTGTGAAGATTTCGGTGATCGGTTGTGGGTACCTCGGTGCGGTCCACGCGGCAGCAATGGCAGAGCTCGGGCACGACGTTGTTGGCGTCGACGTCGATGAGAAGAAGATCGCCTCGCTGTCCGTGGGCGAAGCCCCATTCTACGAACCGGGACTACCCGAGATCCTGACCTCGGCCCGGGAGACTGGGCGGTTGCGGTTCACTTCGGACATGTCAGAAGTGAAGGGTGCGAAGGTCCACTTCATTGCTGTGGGTACCCCACAGCGAAAGGGTGAATACGCAGCCGACTTGACTTACGTCAATGGAGCAGTGGACGCGCTTCTCCCCTACCTTTCCGAGGGAGACCTCGTCGTGGGTAAGTCGACCGTGCCGGTGGGGACTGCAGCCCGTCTCGCTGCGGTGGTGACCGATGCAGGTTCGGGCGCCATGCTGGCATGGAACCCGGAGTTCCTTCGGGAAGGCTTCGCGGTCAAAGACACCATCAGCCCGGACCGGCTCGTCTATGGCGTCGCGCCCGGGGAGGTTGGTGAGAGTTCCAAGGCGCTTCTCGACTCCATTTACGAAAAGGCCCTTTCCGAGAACACGCCCCTGGTTGTAACGGACTATGCCACTGCAGAACTCGTGAAAGTTGCCGCAAACGCATTCCTCGCGACGAAGATCTCATTCATCAACGCAATGGCGGAGATTGCCGAAGTGGCCGGAGCGGACGTGACGCAGTTGGCCGACGCAATCGGACACGATGCACGGATCGGAAGGCGATTCCTGAATGCGGGAGTTGGTTTCGGGGGCGGTTGCCTCCCGAAAGACATTCGTGCTTTTTCGGCACGCGCAGAAGAACTTGGGCGTGGCGAATCCGTGGCGTTCCTCAAAGAGGTAGATGCCATCAACCTTCGTCGCCGCCAGCGTGTGGTCGATATGGTGCGCGAGTCTCTAGGTGGAGAGGTCTATCAGAAGAAGGTCGCTGTTCTAGGACTGGCGTTCAAACCTGACTCGGACGACGTTCGAGACTCGCCGGCTCTCGATGTCGCCGTGCAGCTGCACGGGCTCGGGGCCGAAGTTGTCGCATCCGACCCGGAGGCGATCGAGAATTCTCGCCGACTGCATCCTCAGCTCCTTTTCACGGAGAACGTCGAATCAGCTTTGCGTCACGCAGACGCGGTCGTGATCCTCACGGAGTGGAAGCAATTCCGTGAACTCGATCCAGTGTTGGTCGGACAGATGACGAAATCAAAACTCGTGATCGATGGTCGAAACTGCCTTGATGCTGAAGCCTGGCGCGCGGCTGGTTGGACCTACCGAGGAATGGGTCGGCCCTGACCTTCAGGCTCGCTCTGGTTGAATGGGGCGCGTGAGCGACGACAACGACGACTGGATGCGGCACTGGGAGCCGGGGGAGCGACCCAGGTCCCGGCGCAGGAGCAGTAGCTCGGGGTCGTCGGAGACAGGTGAAAGTTCGTCGTCCGAGTCTTCATCGGCCGTGTCTTCGTCGTCCGAGTCCTCCTCCGCCAGGTCGCGATCGTCGTCTCGTTCCTCGGGTTCAGGATCCGGCTCGAGGTCATCCGGGTCGTCGTCTGGATCCCGCTCGGGCTCGTCGCGATCGCGGTCGCGATCGGGATCGGGGTCGTCGAAGAGGCGCCGCAGTCGCCGGCGTACCCGTCGCATCGTCGGGTGGTCGATTGGCGGCCTCGCCATCCTCCTGGTGGCCGGAGTCGCCTGGATCGGCGTGCGGGGCTACCTCGCCGCCGAGGAGCTGCAGGCGGCCGTGCCGCTCGCGTCACGCATCCAGAGCGAGTTCGCCTCGGGCGACGTCGAGAAGGCGACAGCCACATCCCAGCAGCTCGTCGATCACGCCCGAGCGGCAGCCGACCTCACGGGTGATCCCGTCTGGCGACTCGGTGAGCTCGTACCGTGGGCCGGGCCCAACCTCACCGCCGTCCGTCAGGCAGCCTCCATCACCGACTCCGTCGCGAGCGACGCCGTCTATCCGCTGGTGTCGAACGTCTCCGACATCGGCGTCGACAGCTTCCAGCCGGTGAACGGAGCGGTCAACCTCGAGCCCCTCGTGGCCGCGCAGCCCACCGTCGCGTCCGCGCGCACCGTGCTCTCCGAGGCGGCTACCCAGGCTCGCGCCATCGAGACTGACGGCACCATCGACCTGATCTCCGAGGCCGTCGGCAAACTGCGCGATTCCGTGGTCGAGGCCGATGGTCTCATCCAGGGGGTCGACCGTGCAGTCACGCTCATCCCTAGCATGCTGGGGGAGGATGGAGACCGCAACTACCTCCTGCTCTTCCAGAACCCAGCCGAGCTCCGCTCCGGCGGCGGCATCACGAGTGCTCTGGCGCAGATCTCCACCACAGCCGGATCGGTCAGTCTCACGCAGCAGGCCTCGGGATCCGATTTCCGCTACGCCGATCCCGTGCTGCCGCTGCCGGCGGAGTCGGAGGCGCTCTACGGCGATCGTGCCGCCAGGTTCGTGCAGAACACCACTCTCGTGCCGCAATTCGACCTCAGCGGGCAGATCGCGGCCACCATGTGGGCTGATCGTTTCGGCGTGCAGACCGACGGCGCCATCGCCTTCGATCCTGTCGCGCTGAGCTACCTGCTCGAGGCCACTGGACCCATCACCCTCCCGAGTACCGGGATCGAACTCACGAGCGAGAACGCCGTGCAGTTCCTCCTAAGTGACGTGTACGCCCAGTTTGAGGAGCCGGAGATTCAGGACGCTGTTTTTGCGGAAGCAGCAAGGGCAGTGTTCGATCGCGTCTCGTCGGGCGACCTTGACCCGGCGAAGCTAGTCGCCGCCCTGGTGCGGGCCGGTGAGGAGGGGCGTTTCAAGCTTTGGAGCTCTCACCCCGAGGATCAGGAGGTGCTGGAGAACACGTCCCTCGCGGGCGGGTTGCCCAGCACGGAGGCGGGCTCGACTGGAATCGGTGTCTACCTGAACGACGCCACCGGCGCGAAGATGGACTACTACCTCGACACAGCCGTCGCGATCGAAGGCTCCCAGTGCCGAGCGGATGGGCGACCTGTAATCCGAGTCGAAGTGACCCTGACGAGCACGGCGCCCGCCGACGCGGGAACAGTTCTGCCGGCCTATGTCACCGGCGGAGGGAGCTACGGGGTAACCGCCGGTAACGTCAAAACAATTATTTATGTGTACGGGCCGGAGGGTGTGAACCCCGACGAGGCCGTGCTCATCAGCGACATCGACCCCGGCCTCGAGGGTGCCGAATTCTTCAGCGCACGCGATCAGAACCGCCTGGTTGCAGGGTTTCCGGTCGAATTGGCGCCCGGTGAGAGCCGCACGGTCGTTGTCGAATACGTCGCTCAGACCGGTGATTCGGCGGATGTTACGCCCGTCATCACGCCCGGCGTGAACCCCACTGTTTACTCAACAGAAACAAAGGGGCCTTTCACAGACTGCGAAGTCGAGTAGCATAGCTAAAGATTCATCTGCATCACCGACATCGTCTGTCAGTCGCATGTCGCGGTTTGCATGCGATGAACCTCTTCAAAATATCAAGGGTGGGGAACTCTAAAATGATCAAAAAGACTCTCGCGGGCGTTGTGCTCGCCGTACTCGCGGTCTTCGCCGTTCCGGCTGCCGCACAGGCTTACGTCCCGACGCCGCCGCCTGGCGTGACCGTCGGCCCCGGTGGCACCGTCACCGTCAACTTCACTGGCTTCGAGCCCAGCGAAGACGTCTCCTTCACCCTCACGGGTGAGAGCGCCGCCTCCGCCACGCTCGCTTCGGTCGTCACCGCAGTCGAGACCGGCCCCGCGCTGGTCAAGTCCGCCGACGCCAACGGCGCCGTGTCCGTCAAGGTCACGCTTCCGAAGAACGCTTCGGGCAGCTACACGCTGACCGCGACCGGCCTCAGCTCCGGTGCCGTCGCCAACGCCTTCATCACCGTCACGGGCTCCGGCTCGGGTTCCGGTGGCGGAACCGGTGCAACCGGTGGCCTGCCCAACACGGGTGCCATGGACCCGGCTCTCGGCCTCTGGGCCGGTGGCGGACTGCTCGCCCTCGGTGCAGCGTTCGTGATCGTCCTCACGGTCGTGCGTCGCCAGAAGGCTTCCGTCTAACCAACATCTCCCGCAAACGCCCGAGTAACCGGGGCCCCTGCCGCACTGCGGTAGGGGCTTCGGCGTTTAAAGAGTCCGTGCGATTTAGTCGCTAAATGCGGACTCGTGGTCGGCGATCGGCGGCGGCTCGCGCTGGACCCGGGCGCCGACAAAGAGGTGGACGCTTTGGGGTGCGTGCTACCCACAGCTCATCCGAGCAGTCGTTGGAACATGCGTTCCATGGGCGTTGCAACTCTTCGCCGCGAAGCCGGACGCCGCAGTTGCGGCAGCGGTTGGAGGTGAGAGTGCGAGGTATGTGCGGCATAGCGATTCCTCTCGACTGTTATGGCTAGCCAAGTGTGATGGATAGCCATAACAGCCGCAATGAGTAATTCCACTGCACTGGGTGGGTGTCTGATCTCAGCCCTGTGCCCGAGCCCGACTTCGAAGCGTTGCGGGCGGAGCTTGCTCGACTTCGACATGAGCGAGGGTGGTCATACGACCAGCTTGCTGCTCGGTCTGGGGTAGGCCGGGCGACGCTGGTTTCGATGGAGTCAGGTAAGCCCCGGCGGAATCCGGAGAAGCCAGCATCTCGCGGCAGCCTCGAGTCCTGGTACCGGGTTGCCCGTGCCTTCGACGTCGACCTCGGAGATCTGCTTCGACCGCTTTATGGCGACGCCTCGTCTTTCCGCGAGGCCCCTCCGTTGTGAGTGCGGACTCAAGCGGACGTGGGGTGGGTGATCGGTTCGAGCCATAGGCATCGGGCCTGGCGGGAGCCCGCGCAGCGGGCGGGGGACTATGGTTCGAACCGAAGCCCACAGTGATCACCCACCCCACGTCCCCCCGGGCAACAAGGCGGCAGCCAAGCCCGCGGAACTCTACGCCGAGGCCCGAACTCCCGAAAGGCCCGAGCCGGCGCCGACACCGGTGCCTACGGTGGCCGCATGGGACTTCTAGCACTGCTCATCGTCATCGGTTGGTTCATGGTCGGCGGCTGGCTCTCGAGGCCGAATATCGACATCCGCCTCACTGACCCGCCCCAGGACACGCACGTCAGATAGGGCCAGCGACCCGGGCCCGCCCTCTGCGTTGGGACTCAGTGTCCAACTT
The DNA here is from genome assembly GCF_041927495.1 of Herbiconiux liukaitaii. Taxonomy (NCBI): domain Bacteria; kingdom Bacillati; phylum Actinomycetota; class Actinomycetes; order Micrococcales; family Microbacteriaceae; genus Herbiconiux; species Herbiconiux liukaitaii. The sequence goes on from NZ_JBHFHG010000008.1 coordinate 224,673, forward strand.
GTGCGAGATTTCGCGAGCGCAGTGCGTACTCTGAACTCCAGGGGGTGGGTGCGATATGGGGCGCAGGGAGCGGCTGGTCTTCTCGGTGGTGGGCGGCTTCGTGCTGGCGATGATCCACGCCATAATCTTCGCGACCGCCGCCGAGAGGGGTGAAGCGGCTAACTGGTGGTTGGTGCTCGGCTTGTGGGTGGTGATGAGCGTTGTGGGCACCGTTGTGGTCGTCGCCTGGCAGTTGGTGGTGTTCGGACGGGCGCAGCGGGCCCTCGCAGCGACGGCCGACGCTCGGTTGATCGCGTTGACCGCCTCTCGTCCCGGTTACTTCGGTTTCAGTGCTCTGCGCGCGGAGGGTCTAGCGGAGGAGGTGGAGAGCCTCAGCGGGGGAGTGATGGGGGATGAGCGGGGTATTGCGTGGTTGCTGCGGGAAGACGTGATGGAGCTGTGGGTGCTCGAGGAGAAGCCCGTGCTGGTGGGGGTGTTCTCGGGGGCTGACGTGGAGTCGATCTCGTATGGTCCCGCGGGTCGCGGGCGTCGCGTCATCGCGCTCAACGCTGTGGTGCGTGACGGGGAGTCGACGCGGACGCTCACCATGGGTGTTCTGCCTCTCTCGCGGCGTTACACCACCGAGAACGGGCGTGCCGCGTTCAGGTCGATGCTGGAGGCGGCGCTCCGGGAGGGCGTTCTGCCTGAGGGGGAGCTCGATGCGACGCTCCTGAAGGCATGAGCATGCGGGGGATCGCGCCGTTTTCGTGGGTGACTGCTGCGCTGGGGTTCGTGATCGCGGGGAGTGGGTTCCTCGATGCCATGACCTCGACCGCCGGCGGCGGGTTCGGCAGCGGGTGGACGTGGATGTGGCTGGTGGTGTCGCTCGTGGTGGCGCCGCTGCCGTTGCTGCTCGGGGTGCGGGCTGTGCGGGTGATCGGGCTCGGGGGTGCGTGTCTGTTCTTCGCGGTGACGTCGCTGCAGGTGGCTATCTCCACTGCCCCCGTCGGTGTCGTGAACAACCTCGTGCTGTGGCCGATGCTGGCCTGCTACCTCGGCTGGTCCTTTCGCCGGGTGCTCGCGCGGCTCGTGACCGGGCTGGCCTTCGGTGCGTCGGGGATCGCGCTGATCGTCAACTCGCAGGATCTGATCTTCATCATCTGGCTGAACCTTCTGCTGGCGTCGGTGTTCTGCCTCGAGGCGGCATCGTTTCTGCGGGTGCGGCTCGACCGGGAGATCAGCACCGATCCGCTCACCGGGGTGCTCAATCGCACCGGGCTCGACGAGCGCATCGAGGTGGAGCTGGGGCGGGCTACGCGCACCGGGACGCCGTTGACGATCGCGATCCTGGATCTCGATGACTTCAAGAGGATCAACGACGAGCGGGGGCACTCGGCCGGGGATCGGTTGCTCGTGGAGTTCGCGGGGTCTCTGGTGGCGCGGGCTCGGCCGTTCGATTCGGTGGTGCGGATCGGGGGAGACGAGTTCTTGCTGATGCTGCCGGCGATGGATACGGCGCAGGCGGCGGAGCTGCTGGAGAGCATGCGGAGCGCGGTGCCGGAGCGCTGGTCGTACGGGCTGGCCACGGGCACGGCCTCGGACACGGCGCACTCCATCCGGGACCGCGCCGACAGTGCCCTCTACGCCCAGAAGCAGCACCGCAAGCGCCTGTAGCGACGTGGGCGCGTCTGGATCGGGTGAGGGATGCGTCGCGGGACAGAGCGTCTCGACGATCGGCAATCAGCTCGACGGGTCGCGAACCTGCGTCAACGACCTCACTTGGACAGTGGCGAGAGTTGTCGTCCAGCCCGATCCAGGGGGGCGCTGACCGTCAGGACGGCGGGGTCGGAGAGGGCCTCGTCGTCGTACCTCTCCCGAAGCTGTGCCGTGTAGGTGACGGTCTCGGGTTGGTCGCTGTCGAATGTGATGAAGAACAGATAGCTGTTCTCCGTGAACGCTGAGCGGGGAGCGAAACGCTGGTTGTCTTCGCCGTTCGGGACTGTGCCCCGCCACTCTCCGCTGCTTGTGAGCTCAACGGTATTGTCTTCCGCATCCGTGGAGACATCAAGGTAACCGAACCTGCGTATCGCTGAGGATCCGGCCGGGATCGTGAGGCGGAGTGTGACAGTTTCGCCGAACTGGGTGCTGTCCGAACCGAGCCATTCGACTCGGGCGAGTGGTGTACCGGTGGCCCGCGCGGGCGAGACTACGGCCACGGCGAGCACCGGCGCAGCCCAGGCCGCGTGCAGAAAAGTACGTCGTTCCATACGGGACAGCATGCCCTACCCGCGGCGGCTCGCGCATGTTAACGCCGGTTGGGAAGTAGGCCACTGGTGCCGGGCCGGTGCGCAGGATTCTTCGCACTGGTGCATTCGGTGCGGCTCTGGTCGGTGGGGTCCCATAGCCCCTGGCATTCCGCCTACTCGCCGGACCGAATGGAGATCGACCCCGCGATGAGTTCCATGTAGTCACCCGTCTGCAGGCGCAGCATCAGCCAGTTGCCCAGTGGGTGCTCCGCGTAGAACTCTGCTTGGTACACGCGAGAACTGCCACCCCATGGCTCGAATCGTGTGAAATTGAAGGACAGAACTTCCGCCGCATCAACGAACAGAGGGTCCGCCCCACTTGTTTTCATGAGTGCTGTCTTCTTGTCCCAGTCCATCGAGATCAAGTCCAGCGTGCAATCTTGCAGGAGGATCGCTTCTTTGGCCGAGAACGAGCAGCCACGGTGGCGTGACCGGAGCGCGTGGGTCACGAGCCTCGCGAAGTACGGACGCTTTTCAGCCATTTCCAGCCGTGGGTTCCGGCGACCACGAGAGTCGCGGCAGTCAAGATGATGAGAGCCGCCGGCAGCCACGGGTATGGATTGGTGAACGTTGCATGCCCGACGATGTAGCTGGCGAAGCAGATGATGAAAGCCGCTCCCCAGAACAAGCCGACGATCTTCCAGGCAAGCATCATCATCGAAGCTTGCCTGAAGTCGGCTCTCCGAGGGAAGAGTCGAGCGTAATCAACGTCGAGATGACCATCCCTAACCGAGCAGACTTCAGAGCCTAGGGTCTGGCAGGATCACGGGGTGCACGTCGCCGTCGCCACGAAAAACGAACCACCCCTGTATCGACGTCATGTCTGTCATTGCGATCGGTAGTCCAGGTCTGCCCGCGAAGCCGGGTCCTGCCCGATGGGCGGTGCGCCTTCGAATGAGTGCAGGACATCGATCCAATCGCCTGCATCGAGTCCGTCGGAGACGTCAGTCCTGAGGTGTGTTCATGGAGATCTGGCCACGGCGCTACGTGATCGAGACCGTGTCGGTTCCTGAGACGGCGAGACTGATTCCTGCCCGAGGGGTGCGGGTGACCTCTGATGAGGAGACAGATCCACGCGCGTCTGCCATCGATCTGTCCATCGATCCGCCGCAGGAGCGACGTCGGCCTTCGCTCACCGGCTGGCTCGTCGACGTCGACGAGGGCGCATAAGACGACCCTCTGGACGCATGCGTGAATCTGCGTGGGAGCCCACCTCGTCATCACCGAGTAGGTTCAGAAGATGGGGGAGTTCACAATCTGGCCCGGGCTGATGCTCGGCGTCGTCGTCATGGCTGTCGGGGTCGTGCTTGTGCTGCGACGTCAGACCATGTCGGCGCGATCGCCGCAGGGTTCGCAGTGGCATCTGTCGGAGCGATTCGTGCTTGTCGGCGGAATCGTGCTGGTGGTGGCCGGCGCCTTGGTGGTTATAAGCCGGTTTCTCTGAGCTGTGCGGGCCTGGTGGTGATGGAGCGGCTATCGGGTGTTCTGATCGAGCACGTTCAGATACCAGCGATCGGAGGCTCCCATTGAAGACCGCTACTCGCTCGAAGCCGTTGCGCTCGTAGAGCAGGCCGCGAGTCCACGTTCTAGGAGGTCTTCGGGGCCCGCGACGATATCGGATCCACACCGAACCGACGGATATAGAGCTCGCGCAGTTCCTGGAGTTGTTCCCGTTCTCGATCACTGATCGGGTCGGCTTCCCCTGCGGCGATGCGACTCTGCAAGCTTCTCGCCGGCTTGCTCATTTTGCTGTATTTACCCACGGGACCAACCTCCTCCATCCACTATTTTCCCTGGGCTCGGTAGTGGTGTCTACATCGGCAAGATCCTGCAGGTTGTTGATGGTTCGAACGACCATGGCGAACTCGGTCTCAGTCGCCTCGACAGAGAGAGCAGTGAGGGCATCGTTAGCCACTTCGCGGTCGGTGTGGTTAGTGGAATCCGCCCGGGCGAGCGCCCATTCCGCTCGTTTCCACCACTGTTCGCGCGCAGCATTGTCCTGAGCGATGCGCGCTGATCGGAAGGCGGGGAAGAAGGCGATCGATGCGGCCACGACGGCGAAGGCACCGGCCAGCGGAGGGCCCACCAGCATCTCTCGCCACAGGTCGTCGTCGATGACGAACGGCGGAAGAAAGCTGCGCACACTGAACCCGATGACGGCGCCCACGACGCCGATCGCGGCGCATGGCCATCGCCGCGTCGACCACGCCCCGAACTTCGCCACTCGAATCACAGACCCAACTTAGGGAGTCGACGCTAGGGCGGGAGTCTCGCGCCCGAATGTGTGGAGAACACGCGGGCTGTGGAGACCGGTTCTTGCTGCTGGCGCCGATGGGGGGTGGCTCAGGCGGCGGAGGTGCTGGACAGCAGTGCAGGGCCATCGTCACGACAGACGGGCAGCGCGCCCACACTCCGTACTAGACGGGAAGGAGTCAGGCGTCCCTCCCACTTCTCTTCGGTAGGGTCGGGCGGCATGTGGGGTCGGGTTGTTGTTCTTGTTGTGGGGGCTGGTGCTGCGCTGATCGTGTGCGCGCCGGGGTTGTTCGGGCTTGAGCGGCAGCTCGTGTTCGCGCAGCTCATCGCGTTCCGGGGGCTTCTTGCCGTGGGGTTCGTGGCGCTGGGCGTGGTCGGCGCGGTGGTGTTCTGTGTGCTGCGGGGTCGGGCCCGCAAGGCGCGTTCGGTCGTCGGCGGCCTGGCTGCGATAGCGCTGCTCGCGGGGGTCGCGAACGTGGCGGTGCTGGCGGGGCGGGGCTTCGGGCCAGGAGCAGAACCCTCGGCGGTCGCCGAGTCTGACGACCCCGCCACGAGCATCCGTGTTCTCACCTGGAACACCTACGACACGGTCACCGCCGACGAGATCGCCCGCGTCGCCCTCGCCCAGAGCTCAACGGTGCTGACGCTGCCCGAGACCTCGCGCACCACGGCCGAGGCCGTTGCCCGGGTCATGGATGCCGCGGGTCGGCCCATGCAGGTGTTCGCGGCGGAGCGCGGTGACCCGTCGGATACTCCACCGACGGCGCTGCTCGTGTCGGAGGAGCTCGGCGACTACGAGGTCACAGACGAGCTCGGCGATACGGGCAGGATGCCGAGCGTCGTGGCGCGCCCCGCCGACGGAGCCGGCCCTGTGCTCGTCGCGGCGCATCCGATGCCCCCGCTGCCGGCGATCATGTCGTCGTGGCGCAGCGACCTCGACTGGGTGCTGTCGCTCTGCGACGAGCCCGACCTCGTTCTCGGCGGCGACCTCAACGCGACGCTCGATCACCTCGGCTCCCTGGGCGGATGCTCGGACGCGCTCACAGAGGCGGGTGCCGGTGCCCAGGGCAGCTGGCCCACGTCGCTGCCGCCACTTCTCGCGGCCCCGATCGACCACGTGCTGACGACGGGCGACTGGCATGCCGTTGCCTCGGAGGTGCTCAGCGCCGAGGACTCCGTCGGCAGCGACCACCGCCCGGTCGTCGCGATCCTGAGCCTCCGCGACTAGAACGCACCGGCTCGATGCCCTGAGCGTCTGAGCTACAGCACACGGGCATGTACCCATGAGGCAGACTGCTGCCATGGATCTCTCGCGTGCATCCGACGCTGAACTCGAGCGGATCGTCTTCGACCGTGGTCACTCGGCTCAGATGATCGAAGAAGCGACGAACGAGATGAAGCGTCGGCGGGATCGTTCCGATGATGCACTTGCGGCGAGGTCGTCGCTTGTTCCAGCTGGCGAGCAAGCGCTTCTCTCGGATGGCAGTTCTGTGACCGAACGGGACCCGGAGAAGAGTGAAGATCCGGGTGCCGGACCCAGGAAGACGAGCGGGCTGGTGCGCAGGATTCTTCGCACCGGTGCGTTCGCTGCGGCTCTGGTGGCTGTGACGATCGTAGGGACGATTCAGGTGATGGGTCTGCAGCCATCTCGCGAAACTCCGGTGACCCCCAGCGCATCGACTCCTGCCTCGGCCTCTTCATTGGACCTATCCAGCGTGGACATCTACTTCAGCGGACCGCAGCGGCCGGAGGATCAGATGGCAACGGCTTTGCCCTCCATAGACCCGGAATCGACTCGACGGCTCGACTCTTCGGGAAATGCTGCTGGCGGAGGTTTCTGGCTTGCGCGCTCGGTCAGTGGCCAGTACTGCGCGATCCTTGCGGGAGGTGCAGCAGGCGCCGGTTACAGCTGGACCTGTACCGTCACTGCTGTATTCCCCGAGGCCGGACTGCGCCTTGCCAACGAGGATGTTCAGGTGACGTGGACGCGGGAGTCCGTGTCAGTGGAGCCGCCGGGAGCTCCGTAACGCGCCAGCACCCTCAAAACGGCCCTGTGCTGTCGCACACCTCTCTGGGTCGCGTGATCTTTACGGCAAGCAGGATTGCGCTTACACTTGCAAACGAAAGCCGATTGGTTAGCATCTTCAACAGAAGAGAGCAGAGCCTCGGCTTAGCGAAGGAAAGATCATGACTGTCGCAACGTCAGCGCGCCCATCGATGACGATCACTGATGAGCTACGCGCCGAGGCTGCAGGAGTCGTCGAGCAGGTCGGCGATGAGATGTTCGCCGGTGTGACGATCACAACGGGGACCGGCAAGAGCATTCAGGTGCCGGCTGGCCTTGCCGAGGTCCTCGACTCGATCGTGCACCGGATGGTGCAGGGCGGCCGTGTGGTGTTGGAGTCGATGCCCGAGCTGTTGACGACGTCAACCGCTGCTGATGTGCTCGGAGTCTCTCGCCCCACGCTGGTGAAACTGATCACCGACGGCAAGCTCCCCGCCGTTATGCGAGGCACGCACCGGCGGGTGCGCTGGAGCGACCTGTCAGAATTCCGTCAGGCGCGCGAAGCTGAGCGTTCGGTTGCCATCAACGAGTTGCTCCAGGCTGACTTCGGCGGAGAGTAACGCATCACTCATCGCGAGGTGTCCGCGGATCCCTCTATCGTGATCGGATGCGAGTACCTGTCGTCTTCGTGGACGCGAACGTCCTGTATTCGAAGACCCTTCGGGACTGGCTATTCCTGCTTCGGAAAGAGACCTGCGGCGACATGTTCACGGTGGCGAGTTCCAACGACGTCATCGCTGAGGTTCTGTACTGGATTCGGAAGAACAACTCGGGTGGTCCGGGGCACCTCACGGGCAACGCGAAGGAGTTGATCGAGGCGTCTCTAGACGAGCTTGTCCGCGATTTCCCCGCAGGGATGGTCTTCCCTGGAGACGACACGCACGACACTCACGTCTATGCCGCATCGATTACGTGCGGAGCCACCTACCTGGTTACCGATGACGCGGGGTTTCACGACGTATCGGATGAGTTGCCCTACGAGGTGCACTCCGCCGACTCGTTCTTACAGCTGATCGCAGAGAATGTCCCGCAGGCCGTCGACAACGTGATCCGAACGCAGATCGCCTACTACGCCAACCGGAGCGGCAGCAAGACGCTGAGTGAGGCTCTTGTCTCCGCGCATTGCCCGACGTTCGCTGGGATTGTGCGTCGACACCTGCAAGCGATGAGCACAGGCGACATGACAGCTGGCATCGCCGCGAGCGTGAGGCCCGTCTCCATCGAGGATGCAGCCAAGACGCCAGCCGTCACGGTGCTGCCGCTTCAGCCATAGCCTGCCTCCTGGCCGGCCCGTGATAGAGGCTCGTGTTGCGATTACCACATGCCGTCCACATGGACCAGCGGCCTGCGATGGTCGTCTAGGCGGGAAGCTGGCCGCCTCATGGACGTTCGATTGCGAGCGGCGGAGGCGGCATCGTACGATCGAGGGGTGCACTTGTTCTTCCTCTGATGGCTGAGTAAGGCCCACCGCGCTCGTTGAGTAGATCCGAGCCTGCGGCGGCCGCTCGTTCTCGACCCTCGTGGGTCGCTTTCATCCGCGCACCCTCCCTTGCCTGTCGCAGGCTCGCTGGTGCGTCGCCTCGAAGGATTCGCATGCTCACCCCTACCAACCATCTTCCGGCGGTCCAGCGCGCCCAACTCATCGCCTCCGACATCTCTGTGATGCGCGGCGCTGTCCGCGTCCTGAACCACGTCGACCTCACCCTGACGTCCGCCTCCCGAGTGGCGATCGTCGGGGAGAACGGGCGGGGAAAATCCACCCTGCTCCATGTGCTCGACGGCACGCTCATTCCTGATGCCGGCACGGTGCAGCGCACCGGGACACTCGGCGTCGCGGAACAGGAGATGCCTTCGAGCGGCGACCGGACCGTGGGCGACGCCATTGCAGAAGCGATAGCCGAACCGCTCGCTGCGCTGGCGTCGCTCGATGATGCTGCCCGTGCATTGTCGGCCGGGGCTGCCGGCGCTGGTGAGCGTTACGCTGCCACGTTGGAGCATGCCGAGGTGCTCGACGCGTGGGATGCCGAGCGTCGGGTGCAGATCGCGCTCGAAGCACTCGACGCCGAGACCGATCCGGCTCGGCTGCTCGCTGAGGTCTCGGTGGGCCAGCGGTACCGCGTGCGGCTGGCGTGTCTGCTCGGCACCGACGACGACTTCCTGCTGCTGGACGAGCCGACGAACCACCTCGACCGATCAGGCCTCGAGTTTCTGAGCGCTCAGCTCCGGGCCCGTGCCGGCGGAGTCGTCGTCGTCACGCACGATCGCGCGCTGCTCTCGGACGTGGCGGAGACCATCGTCGATCTTGACCCGACACCCGATGACCGCGTGCGGGTGTACGGCAACGGGTACGCCGGGTATCGGGAGGGCCGGCGGGCCGAGCGTCAGCGGTGGCAACAGGAGTTCGACCGGCAGCAAGCCGAGCAGGCCCGCCTGCAGGACAGCCTGAGCTCGGCGCAGAACCGTCTGGTTTCAGGATGGCGGCCGGACAAGGGTTCCAACAAGCACGGCCGTGCGACCCGTGCGGGCGGGCTCGTGCAGAGCGTGCACCGCAGGCAGGAGCAGCTCGAGGCGCACGCCGTGACGGTGCCGGAACCGCCCCTGCACTTCCGGTTCCCTGATCTGCCGACCCGGACTGGCGCCGTGCTCCTCAGCGCAGAGAGCGTCAGCGTTGCCGGTCGGTTGGCCTGCCCCGTGTCGTTCTCGCTCTCGCACCGCGGCCGGCTCGTCGTGACCGGCCCGAACGGGGCCGGAAAGTCGACGCTGCTCGGTGTGATCGCGGGCGAGCTGCACCCCGATACCGGTTCGGTGCAGGTGCCGCAGAGTGTTCGTCTCGGGTTCCTTCGCCAGGAGACGGACCTGCCGCCGCATCGGCGGGCAAGCGAGCTCTACGCCGCGCACGTCGACGCGCTCGTCGCGGCTGGGACGCTTTCTGCGTCGGAGGCGGTCGGGCTCTCGCAGCTCGGGCTCCTGCGCGCGCGGGAGTCGAGTCAACGCATCGGTGAGTTGTCGATGGGGCAGCAACGCCGGCTCGACCTGGCCCTGGTGCTCGCGGCGAGACCGCACGTGCTGCTGCTCGACGAGCCCACCAACCACCTGTCGATAGCGCTCGTCGACGAACTCACCGACGCCCTCGGTGCGACTCAAGCGGCCGTGGTGCTCTCCACGCATGACCGGCAGCTGCTCCGTGACGTCAACGACTGGCCGGCGCTGCGCCTCGGCCCGATCGCGGAGAGTGGGGCGATCCTGAGACGATCTAGGAGTGAGCGGCGAGACGAAGGTCCGGTGGGCCAATCCTGAGCCTCCGATCCATCGCGCGATCGCGCTGTGGGCGGCGAGGTGCGCAGAGCGAGTGCTGCCGATCTTCGAGGAGCAGCGACCGGGGGATGAGCGGCCGCGGGCGGCGATCGCCGCTCTCCGCGCGTGGGAACGCGGGGAGCTTCCGATGACGGCTTGTCGCACTGCCGCGTTCGCCGCTCACGCGGCTGCGCGCGACGCGACCGAGGCGGGGTCGACGGCGGCCGCCGTGGCCGCTGCTCGGGCTGCCGGTCAGGCGTGCGCGGTAGCTCACATGTTCGACCACTCGCCGCACGCCGCCGCCTACGCGGCGAAAGCCATCGGCCTCGACGGCGGCGGCGAGGTCGCGCGGGAAGCTGAGCGCGCCTGGCAGTGGGAGAACCTGGCTCCCGAGCTGCGCTCGATCGGCTTCCCCAAGGGCTGAGTTCGGGACAGCTTCCGGCGATGTCAGAATTGTCAGGTGGTCGTGGACAAGATTTCACTGGGCCGCGACCGGCAGAGAGAGCGAGTAACCAAGCTTCCTGGGCCCATGAGCCAATGGAGCGTCGCGGCGAGGCGGATCCCACTCAGCCGCTGGTTGCGCCCTTTGCCGCAGCCGCCCCTCAGGCCGCAAAATCAGTGAAGAATACGGCTGCTCGTGATGCCCACGTCTCGATATCGCTCGTGGTGGTGGACGTATGGAGAGAACTGGCCGAAAGCGCATCGCGGAGACTCTGTGCGGTGCTGACAGGGTGACCGGCGTCGGTTGTCCAAGCGAGGATGAGTGTGGGGATGGCAAGCGCGAGCAACTCGGCACGGACAGGCAGATCTGAACGACCGGCACCGCGAAAGACCGAGGGAAGTAGCGAGAACGGTGGCGTTGGGCGTCCGGGGTAGTGCAGGGTCTCGGCGAAGATCGGCGCGATAGGTGTCTTTGCGAGAAGCGCGAGGAACTCATCCCCAGTCACCTGCTCGACCATCTGCGCGAGACGCTCGTACAGGATCCCCTGGTCCGCTCTGGTCTCCCACGCTGTGGGTGGAGCGCCGAGTACGATCGCGGCGAAACGGTCAGGCGCGAGCATCGCAGCCGAGAGGACCGTTCCCGTCCCCATCGATATTCCCATGGCGCGAACGGGCTCGTGAGGCGAGAAGTGGTCAGCGATGGCGAGAAAGTCCTTCGCGAGTTCGTCCCATTGATAGGTGTGCGGCTCGGCCGTTCCGGTTGAATCCCCGTGGCCACGGGCGTCATAGGAGATGACTCGGTAGCCGGCATCGACCAATCCGCCCGGCTCGATCACACCGAAGGTCCCAGCCGAGTTCCGACTCTGCGCGAGCCCGTGTGCATTGATCACAATGGGCCCTTCTCCTTCGTCGGTGTAGGCGATCTGCACGTCGCGAATGGTGAGGCGCCTGGTGGTTTTCATGGCAATCACACTTTCTCTCGGAGTCCCGCCAACCGAATGGTTGGAGCGTACCCCAACTATATGGTTGGTATGCTCCACAGGTGGATACTGCGGGAACTCGACAACGAATCTTGGACGCCGCGGTGGCTGAGTTCGCCGAGTATGGCTTCGCTGGTGCCCGCGTAGACCGGATCGCCTCAGTGGCGCGGGCGAACAAAGAGCGGATATACGCATACTTCGGCGATAAGCAGGAGCTGTTCAGAACAGCCGTGCGAGTGGCTGCAGCCCAGGCGAACCTGCTTACAAGTGATCTTGCAACAGAGTTGCCGAGAGCCGCGGGCGACCTGTTCGATGCCGCCATCTCGAACCCGCCGGTAGTGCGACTCCTTTCGTGGGCTCGCCTCGAGGGGTCACTGCAGGTCGGAGACGACGACCTCGACGAATACCGGAACAAGCTTGGCCAGATACGAGCTGGTCAAGAAGCGGGAGTGATCGATCCCGGATGGGAGCCGGCAGATCTCCTGGCCATCGTCCGGGCGCTCGCATCGACGTGGAGCAGCGCCCCGCCAGGCCTCCGGCAACTGGCTGAATCCACTGGACCGGATGTCGGGGGCAGGCGTTCCGTCATCGAAGACGCGATCCGGCGCCTCGCCGCACCGCAATAGCGTCCGGGCAGACCTCGTCTCGTCGACCGGCGGGAGGGGCTGTAGGCGGAACGCTCGGTCTGAGGCCAGAGTGGGGGCATGTCGCTACTGCACGAGGTGATCGAGGGACTCAACGACCTCGGGGCCGGCTGGGCATCCGATGAGTAGGGTGCATCGACGCTGGCCGAAGCTCGTCGGCATCGTTCTCATCGTCGTGGTGAACTTCGTGGTGTGGGGAACCTGGGTGGGCCGATGCGATGACTACGCGCCGGCGGTGTCGGCTCGATCCACTTGCGTCACGGAGCCCGCCGTCGGTCTCCCCGGCGCCATACTCATCGCCTTCGTCAGCGTTGTGGCGATCATCGCCTTGGTACGCGGCCTGGTGTCGACGCGTCAGGACGGCCTCACCGCGTCTCGCTGAGGCTGCCCGCCAGACGATCCCCGAACGGGTCGTCGACAGATGTGGCTCGCCGTGCCACACTCAGGGCGTGAACGCCGATCGAAAGATGCAGCTCGTCAGCAGCATTGCGGTAGTCACGGGCTCGCTGCTCATCGTCGGCGCCTCTGTCGGATGGTTCGTTTCTGGAGAGTTGAACCCCATCCTGACGTTCTCTGGTGTCCTCGTGGCGCTGTTCGGCGTCCTGTACGGATTGCCGTCGAACATCAGGGCCATCCGCAGAGCGATGAAGGACGACGACAGTTAGGGCTCGGAGGTTGTCGAGCGCGACTTCTTCGGCACCGAGCGATGGCGCGGTCTTGCGACCTGCGAGGACAGGCTCGCCGGCTAGCTGATCTGGGGCTCGGGGCGTTGCAGGCCGGTGTAGGGCTCGAGGCGTTCGAGGAACTCGGCGCGGTCCTGCTCGGATAGGAGGCCGTTCGCGCCGTAGCTGAGGCTGATGGTGTTCTCCTGCCAGCCGTTCGCTGTTGAGCCGGCGAAGCGTTCACGCATCCGGCCGTCGGAGTCTTTGGAGAGGTCCTGGAAGGTGAAGGCGAGCCACTGACCGGTGGGCCCGAGCGACATTCCCGAGACGATGACCTGGGTGGCGGGGGTCGGTCCGCCGAGATCGCGGATGCGGTCCTGCTCCGTCATGGGTGAGCTGTCCTGGGCCAGCCGAGGAGGGCCGTATCCGTAGCGCGCGGTGACGTCGCCGATGATGTCGATCGCGCGCTGCTTCTCCTCCCACGTCTCCGGCACGGTCGTGCTCTGCGACGTGGGGGCGTTCACGACCGAGAGCATCGAGGGCCCGCCGTAGTGGTTCTCTGTGGGGAAGAGCTGATCCGCCGTGGACTGACCGGCGGGTGGCGGGGCCCACTCGAGCCCGAACTCAGCCGAGAGCGCTTCGCGGATCTCTCTGACCATGGCCTCGCCCTCGTCGATTCCCTCCTCGAGGGTGGGGCCGGCCAGGACCTCCTGCGAGTCGACGTCGGCGGATCCGGGATAGTCGCGCCAGTGCACCGTGCGCTCCGACCCGTCCGGGGCGGACTCGATTGTGACGACCCCGCGCGCGTCGGTGATCGCGTAGGTGGCTATGGCTGCAGCGGGGACGCCGACGAGGAGGCATCCGAAGGCGATGAGACCGCCGATGAGCCAGTTGCGAGAGCTCATGTGTGGACCACCGTGACGCGCCTAGGTACCTGCATGGCCCTAATCTACCTATATAGAGTTGTGAAACACCGTGGAGTCCCGGATGCGTTCGGTTGCCGGGGTGCGGGGGAGCGGCCAGAGTGGGTTCATGTCGCGGCTGCACGATGTGATCGAGGGTCTGCACGACCCGCGCGCCCCGCTGCTGCACGTGGCGACCGATACCGGGGTTCCCGAGGGGCGGGCGGATGCGCCTGTGGTGGTGATGATCCACGGCATCGCCTCCTCCTCCGCCACGTTCTCGTTCGTCACGCCGCTGCTCCAGAGCACCCACCGGGTGATCGCCATCGACCTGCTCGGCTTCGGCGGATCGCCGCGGCCCGCGCAGGCGGAGTACACGCTCGAGGAGCATGTGGCCGCGCTCGCCGCGACCATCCGTCACCTGCATCTCGCCCGGCCGTTCGTGCTGGTGGGGCACTCGCTCGGCACGCTCATCGGCAGTCGCTACGCCGCCACCCACGCCGAGCACCTCTCGAAGCTCGTGCTCGTGAGCCCGCCCGTGTACCTCGCGCCGGAGGAGATCGGCGACCGCCGCACGCGGCAGCAGATGTCGGGGTATCTGCAGGCGCTGCACTACCTGCGGGGGAACCAGAAGTTCACCATGGCCAGTGCTGCCCTGGTGGGGCGGTTGCTGCCGATTCCGCACGTGATGGAGATCACCGCCGACACCTGGGTGCCGTTCATCAAGTCGATGGAGCACTGCCTCGAGTCGCAGACGGTCATCAGCGATCTGGCCCGGGTCGACCACCCCATCGAGGTGATCTACGGGCGGCTCGACGAGTTCCTGGTCCCCGGCAACCTCACGATCATCGAGAAGATGCGCAACGTCACCACGCACGCGGTGAACGCGAGCGACCACATGATCCGGAAGCCGATGGCGCGAGTGGTGGCCGCCGCCGTCGACGCCTGACCGGCGCATCCTCGGGCGGGGCTCGGGGGCGGAAGGGCGGCGTCATTACGCTTGCAGTCATGGGCACTTCTGACGAAGGCGATCACCAGAACGTCCTGATGCTTGTGCCCGCGTGGAGTCCGCGAGATCTTCTTGGTTCTCTGCCGGTTTCCGAATCGTTGCGGCTGCGGCTTCGGGACTGGAATCGCATGTGGCAGGCGGTGCTCGATCCCGTCACGGAGATCCGGTGGCCGGATGCCGAGGTCGGCAGGCAGTGGATCGCCGAAGGCGAGAGCTTGGGGCGTGACCTGCAGATCGAACTCGGGCCGCAGGTGCGCGTCGTAGAGAGGTTCAGGGTCTACGACCCGGACGGAGAACACGCGCCTCGGCCATGAACCGGCCCTAGCTGCTGCTCGGTCTCGTTCTGGAGGGTGCGGGGGTCTGGCGGGCGCGGTGGGCGCGGACGCGGCCTCGGCTGGCGCACGCGGGGGAGGGGCACCAGGTGCGGCGGCCGGAGGTGTCGAGGAAGACCCATCTGCAGTCGACCTCTGCGCACTCCTTCAGGAGGTCGCGGTCGGGGCCCTGCAGGCTCACGAGGGCCTGGATGGCGATGAGGCTGAGCGCCGTCTGCATCGGGATGCCGTGCTCGGGTGGGGCGGGGAAGGCCAGGTGGGCGGGGAAGGCCAGGCGGGTGGGGGCCGAGGCGACGGCGTGGACGTGGGTGAGGGCCTGCGGTGGTGCTGCACGGCCGGCGACCGCGGCCATCGCGAGGTCTCGGAGTGCCTCGCGGAGTCGAATCATGTTGTCGAGGTCGGTGTCGGTCATGGGGTCGGTCGGCGGGTAGCCGACCAGGGTGAGCCAGCGGCTCGCGGCGTGCGGGGTCGGGAGTCGTTCGATCGGGTGGGCGCCGAAGCTCTGGCCCTGCGTGGCCAGGAGGTTGGACCAGGTGGCTCCGCCGTCGAATCGGAAGTCCGTCGAGTTCTCCATTCCCCCAGTGTAACGTTCTAGGCGTTACGGCATCGAGCTCAGGAGGAACGATGGATCGGCTGTTCGACATGGCTGCGGGGCAGGAACGTCTGGCCGAGTTGCAGGATGAGGCCACGACCGCCGCGTGGCGCGCGACGGTGGATGCGGCTGCGCCCGGGTTCGACGAGTGGATCGTGGGTGCGGTGTTCGGGGGGACGTACCAGCGGGGGGATCTGACGCCCCGGGATCGGCAGATGCTGATCCTCGGAGCGCTGACCGCGCTCGGGGGTGTCGATCCGCAGCTCGTCGGCCATGTCGAGACGTGCTTTCGGATCGGGATGGGGCGGGAGGAGGTGGCCGAGGCGTTCGTGCATCTCGTGCCGTATGTGGGGCTTCCTCGGGTGATGGCGGCACTGCGGCTCGTGCCGGGGGAGGGCTACGCGGGGTCAGCCTCCGCGGGGCTGGCCGGTGGCGGGGAGGGGGATCAGTGACGTGGGTGGGCGGGGCGGATCGGGTGGGCCAGGTGCCGCGAGTGATCCGCACTGTGCTCGGGGACGTCGAGCCGGGCTCGGTGGGGGTGGTGGACTCCCACGACCACCTCTTCCTCACCACGCCGGTGCTTCCCGGGGAGGAGCTCGACGACGAGGCGGCTGCCGGTGCTGAGCTGCGCGCGTTCTCGGCGGCGGGTGGGGGAACGCTCGTGCAGTGGACGCCCCGAGGGCTCGGTCGGGGTCTCCCTGCGCTGAGGCGACTGAGTGCCTCCACCGGGGTCCATGTCGTGGCCGCCACCGGGCGGCATCGCAGGGTCGTCTACTCCTCGGGCGCGGTCGTCCCCGGGCTCTCGACGCGCGAGCTGGCCGATGCGTTCCTCGGAGACGTCGTCGAGCGGGGGTGCGGGCTGATCAAGATCGGTATCGGTGTGGACGCCATCGCGCCGGATGAAGCCTCCGCACTTCACGCGGCAGCGCTGGCGCACCATGCCACCGGCGTGCCTCTCGCGATCCATCTGGAGCAGGGGTCGGCGTTCGGTCTCGTGCTGGATGCTCTGCGGGGGCTGGGTGTCTCCGAGCGGTCGATCGTGCTCGGGCACCTGGGTCGGAATCCGAGCATCGACGAGATCGTCTCCGCCGCGCAGTCGGGTGCCTGGCTCTGCCTGGACACCCCATCGCCCCAGCAGCCGAACGGCATGGACCGCCTCGCGCTTATCCTCGAGACGCTCGTCGACCGCGGTCACCTGCCGCAGCTCCTCCTCGGGGCCGACAGGACCGCTGCGCGGTCGAGGTCGGAGCCGCGGGCGTCCGGGCCGGTGGCCCTCCTCGAAACCGTGGCCCCGCGTCTGCGAGACCTGCTCGGCGCCGAAGCCGTCTCACGCATCCTCGCCGCCAACCCCTCCCGAGCCTGGTCCTTCTGAGAGAGTGACCTGGATGCGGACCGCGAGCGATCGACCCCTCGGCGCCTGCCGAGCCTCAGTGGGAGAGCTGGCTAATCCTCTGTGCAGAGAGGCCGAGTGCTCGGGCGACGTCGGCCTGGGTGAGCCCGCTCTTCTTGAGGGTGTGCACTGCCTCGCGCCTGAGGCGCGCGGCGGCTGCGGCGGCCTCACGAGAGCGCTTCTCGTTCTCGTGGGCTTCGGCCCACAAGGTGGCGGCTGCCGCGGGGAGCTCGACGGTCACGTCGACGGTGATCTCATTGTCGTCGACGTCGAGCCAGACGGCGGCGAGTTCGCGGGCGGCCCGGTCGACGTCCTTCAGCGCGACGGCGCCGCCGATCGCGACGATGGTGGAGCCGTTGGGGCCGGTGGAGGTGAGTTCGGGGATCTCGATCGTCCACCACGTGCCGGCGTCGCGATAGGCGCGGGCATGGAGCGTGCGGGGCATCCGGCTGGTCTTCACATCAATTCCATTCACGAGGCGAATCCGGGAAGATCTGCTGAATCTGTCGGACCACTCCGGGCGACACTTCGCCCTTGTGAGCGACGAGCGGAAAGGTCATTCCAGAGTCGGACGGCCCCCAGATTTCGTGGCTGCCCTTCTGGCGCTTGAACTTCCAGCCCTTCGATCGCAGGAACTTGGTGACGTCGCGGTACTTCTGTGGCTTCGTCACGATCCTAATCTATCCCCCCTAGATATCAAGGCTCCAGGGGGGATAGACGCTCCAAGTGAACTCGATTCTGGGCTGCTCTCGGGTCGCCATCGTCTCGACCACACCCCGAACTTCGCCACTCGAATCACGGCCCCACCGTAGGGCGCAATGGTCAGGCCGCCCGCCTCGCGCCCGAACATGTGGACAACGTGCGGGCTGCCCCGGTGGGCAGGGGGGGCAGTGCTGGGTGGCGAGTGAGAGGAGGGGAATCAGTGCGGCTGAGCGTCGGGGGCCACTGGGGTCGGGTTGGTGGAGGCTGCTAGGTCGTGGAGGGCTGCCAGGTGGCCGTCGATGGCGGATCTGCCTGCCGGGGTGAGGGCGACGCGGGTGGTTCGGCGGGCGTCGTGTCTCGACGTCGACGGTTCTTTCGTGGTGGCCAGGTAGCCGAGCTCGACGAGGGCGCGGACGGTCTTGGAGAGGTTTGCGTCACTGAGACCGAGGGTCGTGGCGAGCACCGAGAAGTCGATGTGGTCGACGGGGCGGAGGAGGGCGCACAGTCGCAGCCGCGTAGGAGCGTGGATCGATTCGTCGAAGCGTGCTCTAGAGGCCACGCCGAAGTTCCTGGCCGTAGAAGTGGTCGTAGACGAACCCGCCTGGGAACATCGTGAGGAAGCTCACCGCGCCGGCGACGATGGCCCACCCGACCTGATCGGTGTTCGCGGCCATGCCGGAGACGGCCACCATCGCGAACACGACGACGAACATCACGATGAGGACGAGCATCGATCTCGGGCCGGGAACCCGGTTGGTCGAGATCCCCGTCGTGACCACGAAGGCCCGCTCGAGGCCGACGATCCCGAGACACGCGAAAGCGATGAGGACGAAGACCCAGGTGCCTCCGGCGAGGGGGGAGAGGGTGATCCCTGCGGTGAGCAGCGCCAAGGTCGGGTAGTACCAGTGAGGCGAACGCGTGCGCAGCGCCAGTTCGATCCTGTCGCCTTCGAGAGTGCGCAAGGCGTCGTGCGCAGCTGTGGGGCTCCGTGCATCGTTGCTTTCCATGCGGTTAACTCAATCACTTAACTGCATGGAAAGCAACAGACGCCCGATCCGATTGCCTGTAAAGGCACTGAATCTGCCGGTGCTGGCTCGAGAGGTGCCTATGGTGGACGAAACGAGGTGGGGGAACTTCCGTATGGCATGCAATGGCTGCTCGACCGCTTCGAAGCTCGACTTCGACTTCAGCATGGCCTTTCAACCGATCTACGACGCCGTCGACGATCGTGTGTGGGGGTACGAGGCGCTGGTGCGCGGCTTGACGGGCGAGGGCGCTTTCGACGTGCTGTCCCGAGTCTCGGCGGAGCAGAAGTACCGCTTCGACCAGGACTGCCGGGTGAAGGCCATCGAGCTGGCATCACGCCTGTACCCCGAGGGCGAGGAGTTGAAGCTGTCGATCAACTTCATGCCGAACGCGGTCTACGACCCGGTCGCCTGCCTCCGAGCGACTCTGGTCGCCGCCCGCCGGTTCAGCTTTCCGATGACGTCGATCATGTTCGAGTTCACGGAGAACGAGGAGGTGGAGGACACCGATCTCCTCATGGGCATCATCACGGAGTACCGCAAGCACGGGTTCACGACCGCCGTCGATGACTTCGGCGCCGGGCATGCCGGGCTGGGGCTCCTGGTCGACTTCCAGCCCGACCTCATCAAGATCGACATGAAGCTCGTGCGCGGAGTCGACTCCAGCCCGGCTCGTCAGGCGGTCGTCACCGGCGTCGTGGGCATCGCGAACCAGCTGGGCATCACGGTGCTCGCGGAGGGTGTGGAGACGGAGGCGGAGTTCCTCTTCCTGAAGTCCGTGGGCATCCGCTTGTTCCAGGGCTACTGGTTCGCGAAGCCCGCCTTCGAGGAGCTCCCGCCGGTGCGCCTCGTCTCCGCCTAGATGCGCTGAGGGCCCGGCGCGTCAGGCCGCTGCCGCTGCCGCTGCGTTGACGGCGTCGACCACCTTCCGCGGGTCATCGACCGTGAGCACCAGTCGGGTGAAGTGCTCGTCGGCGAGCTCGATGACGACCGTTTCCCCCGGTGCGCTGACGTTCCAGAACGCTCTGTCGCCGTCACGATGGAACGTGCCCGCCCACTTGCCGGGAATGGCGAGCCCCGGGGCGCGGACGCCCTTGGGTTCGTTGTTCGCGCCGGGATCGAAGGTCGCGCCTCGAACGTGCGTGAGGGGGATCACGAGCTTGCGGGTGAGCGACCAGAGCTTGTCCATGCCTCGAGGCTCGACCTCGAGGGTGGCGTCGGAAAGGGTGATGGTGTTCATGGCGTGTCCTTCGGTGGGGTGTGGTCGGGTGTCGTGAGACCGGCGCGGTTCAGCAGCCGCGCACCCAACGACGCCGCCGTGTGCTGCGGTCGGCTGTGCGCCAGGATCGTCGACACGATGGCGCCTATCTCCGCGTCGCGGGGTGCGAGTTCCATGAGGGCGACGAGGAGCAGATCGGTGGAGTCGTCGTCTCCACTCCCGCTGTCGGCGATCTGACCGAGCGCTTGGAGGAACAGCCCCCGCTTGCTGCCGAACGCCTTGTACAGGCTGCCTCGATGCAGCCCGGAGGCCCGCACCAGGTCGTCGATCGACGTGCCTTCATATCCGGTCGACCGGAACGCAGACGCGCAGGCGGCGACCACCTCTGCCTCGTCGAAGGTCCTGTTTCTGCCCATGGCTCCACCGTAGTGATTGGTGAACGATCAGTCAAGAACGATCGGTCAACAATGAGACCACTACACCTCCGCGCCCCTTTTGCTAATACTTATTGCAAGAGGTAGACAAAGTCGACTCGACTAGGCCACGATGAGTTCGGCGGGCTCCGTTCGGGTCCGACCGTCCCTGTGATCGAGGAGGATCATGAAGAAGACGATGGCAGTGGCGGTGATGGCCCTGGCAGCGATGCTGTCCTCGGTCGTGGCCGCTCCGACTCCCGCTGAGGCGGCCCCCCTGAGCAGCTCCGACTTCATCAAGGCGAGCGGCGCGGTGCTCAAGAAGGGCTCCGGCACCGGCGCCACCGTCAACCTCCGCGGCACCAACGTCGGCGGCTGGCTCACCCAGGAGGACTGGATGTCGCCCCTCGGCGAGTTCGCCGTCGACCGCACCGGATGGTCGGTCACCGCCTCCGCCGGCACCCCCGCGAACGCCGTCGACGGATCGTCGACCACACGATGGACCACGAACGCCAACCAGGCCGGTTCGGAGTGGATCCGCATCGACCTGTCGGCGCCCACTCTCTTCAACCGGCTCTCGATCGACAACACGAACAACGCAGGCCAGTACCCGCGCGCCCTCACCGTCGAGACGTCGTCGGACGGCGCCACTTGGAAGAGCGTGGCGTCCAAGCCCGGGACCGACGGTGTCAGCACGGCGCAGTTCAGCCCCCAGGTGGCCCGGTACGTCCGGGTGTCGCAGACCGGATCCGCCACGGCCCCGTGGTCGATCGGCGAGATCAACCTCTTCAACGATCCCGTGCTCTTCAACGGCACGCACACGTCTGTGGCGTCGAGTTCCGCGCCTGGAACGAGCTCGGCCTCCGCGCTGGACGGCGACGTGGCGACGGCGTGGCAGAGTGGCGCCTCCCAGGTTCCCGGTCAGAGCTACACGGTCGATCTCGGCCGGAACGTCGACATGGACAAGATCCTGTTCGACGCCGGCGCCGCGACGGCGAACGACTACCCCCGCGTGTGGGATGTCTTCACCTCCTACGACAACGTGAACTTCACTCCCGTGGCGAGCGGCTACGGGACGAACCGCGTCATCCAGGCCGACTTCCAGGGGGCCAAGGGTGGTCGATACGTGAGGATCGTCTCCAACGGCACCTCCTCGCAGTGGTGGTCGATCGCTGAGATCGCGATCACCTCGGGCAACAACCTCGACCGGGGCGGCTGGGCCGTCACGGCCACGACCGGAGCCTCGCCGGCGAACATCATCGACAACTCCGTCTCCACCCGCTGGACGACGGAGACGGCGCAGAGCAACGGGCAGGCGATCACGGTCGACATGGGCGCGCTCATCACGCTCAACAACGTGACGACCGACACCGCAAAGAACTCGACGGACGAGGGGGACTACCCCCGCGGCTTCAGCCTGCAGCTGTCCAAGGACGGCACCAGCTGGGCGACGGTCGCCACCGGTGCCGGCACCAAGAAGGCCACGACCATCCACTTCGCCGCCCGATCGGCCAGGTACCTGCGGCTGGTCCAGACGGGCACCGCATCGTCGTGGTGGTCGATCGGCGAGCTGACGGCCGGCCTCTACAACGACGACTACTCGCTCAACACCACGCTCACCTCCCGCTTCGGCGCGTCGGGCGCGCAGACCGTGATCGATGCGCACCAGGACACCTGGCTGACCTCCACCGACCTCGACGCCATCGCGGCCACCGGCATGAACTTCATCCGGGTGCCGATCGGCTGGAACACCTTCTTGAACGTCGACGGCAGCTGGAAGACCGACCCGTGGGAGAAGATCGACTGGGTCATCAGCGAAGCCTCGGCCCGGGGGATGTACGTGCTGATCGACCTGCACACCGTGCCGGGCGGCGGATGCCCCTGGGGCAGCTGCGGCCGTATCGGACCGAATCCGAACGGATTCTGGGGCAGCGCCACCTACCAGAACTGGACCGAGGACATCTGGAAGGCGATCGCCACCCGCTACAAGGGCAACCCCGCTGTGGCCGGCTACGACCTCATCAACGAACCGCTGATCGACTACGGGGAGGATGCCGACGACGTCGCACAGAAGAGCGACTACTACGACCGTCTCTACGACGCGGTGCGCGCCATCGACCCCGACCACACGATCTTCCTCGGGGCGTTCTTCAGCCTGAGCGCCATCGCGGCGCCGTCGACCTACGGATGGACGAACGTCGTCTACGAGTACCACCCCTACGACATGCCGAACTCCAAGGACTGGAACGCCCAGAACCAGCTCGTGACCAACGAGCTGGCCGCCCTGCCGGCCAAGCTCGCCGACCCGGGGGTCCCCGTGCTGTACGGCGAGTACTCGCTCTACTACAACGACGACGTCTGGGCGCGCTTCATGGCGGGGCTCAACGCGTCGAGCGTGTCGTGGTCGGCGTGGACCTACAAAGTGAAGGGGTCTGCCACCGACGGATTCGCGTACTGGGGCATGTACTACGGCAATCCACGGCCCGTTCCGATCATCAACTCCGACAACGCGGCCACCTTCGTGTCGAAGGTGAGTCAGTTCGGCACCGCCAACTTCACCAAGAACGACCGCTTCGTGGCGACCCTCACCAAGTACGCGGGCGGCGCCACCTCCTTCGCGCCCACGGCGGTGAGCCACAGCGGATGGACGGCGACGGCCTCGTCGACGGCCTCGGGCACGTCGACGGCCGGTGGCATCGACGGTGTCGGTTCCGGCACCTGGAGCAGCGGTCAGGCGATGGCGGGCGGCGAGTGGTACCGGATCGACATGGGGGCGAACCGCACGGTGGCGATGGTCACCGTGCAGACGCCGACCGGTTCCACCTGGGACTATCCGCGCGGCTTCACGCTCGAGACCTCCACCGATGGAGCGACCTGGTCGACAGCGGCGACCGGCATCGCCTACGGCTGGAAACGCCCCATCTCGATCTCGCCCACCACGGCGCGGTACATCCGGATCACCCAGACCGGTGTCGCCCCGCAGTGGTGGACCATCGACGAGGTCACCGTCTACTCCTCGTACTGACCACCCGGGTGGGAGGGCTCCCGCACGAGGGAGCCCTCCCACCCGCAGACACCTGTCTCACATCGACCTGAAATCCAAGGAGCACCGTGCACACCATCCCGCACACCACGGCGGATCTCACCGTCTTCCCGGCAGGCTTCGCCTGGGGGGTCGCGACGGCCGCGTACCAGATCGAGGGAGCTGCGACCGAGGGCGGCCGCGGGCCGAGCATCTGGGACGTGTTCTCCCACACCGAGGGCCTCACCCTCCACGGGGACACCGGCGACATCGCCTGCGACCACTACCACCGGTGGGAGGAGGACGTCGATCTCCTGGTCGAACTGGGCATCTCCAGCTACCGTCTGTCGGTCTCCTGGTCACGGTTGCAGCCGACCGGACGGGGGCCCCTCAACCCCGAAGCCGTGTCGTTCTACCGCACACTCCTCCAGGCTCTTCGGTCGCGGGGAATCGACGCCTACGTGACCCTCTACCACTGGGACCTGCCGGCGCCTCTCGAGCAGGAGGGCGGTTGGACGGCCCGCACGACCTCGTCGCTCTTCGCGGACTACGCTCGCGCGGTGCTGACGCAGCTCGGCGACCTGGCGTCGCACTGGATCACCTTGAACGAGCCGTGGTGCTCCTCCTTCCTCGGCTACGGCTACGGCGCCCACGCGCCGGGGCGCAGAGACCTCCGCGCCGCTGTCGCAGCCGCCCACCACCTCAACCTGGCCCACGGCCTCGCCGTGGCGGCGATCCGCGAGGTCGCACCGCAGGTGAGCGTCGGGGTGACCGACATCCTCACCGACATCGTTCCGGCCAGCGACGCACACCGCGATCGTGCGGCCGCCGATCGGCTCGACGCGGTCACGAACCGGGTCTTCATGGACCCGGTCTATCTCGGGGCCTACGGTGCCGCCGTGCACGAGGCCCTCGATCCGCACGGACTGTCGGAGGTCATCCACGACGGCGACCTCGCGCTGATCGGCGTTCCCGTCGACTTCGCCGGCGTCAACCACTACCAGCGGGTCATCGCCTCGGCCGACGACGATGCGCCGTTCGGCGTGCGTGAGGTGCCCGCCGAGCCGGCGACCACCTCGTTCGGCTGGTCGGTGACCCCGGATGCGCTGCGCTCGGTGCTCGCCCGCGTCGCCCGCGAGTGGACGACACTGCCCGTGTACGTCACCGAGAGCGGCGCGAGCTACCACGACTACGTCGACCCCAACGGGGAGATCATCGACATCGAGCGGGTGAGCTACCTCGACGGCTACTTCGCCGCCGCCGCCGACGCGATCACCGACGGTGTCGACCTCCGCGGGTACTTCGCATGGTCGTTCCTGGACAACTTCGAGTGGGCCGAGGGGTACAGCAAACGCTTCGGCCTCGTCTACGTCGACTACCGCACGCAGGAGCGCATCCCGAAGCTCAGCGCCCACTGGTACAGCGCCCTGATCGCCGCGCACACCTCTCTCACCCGACCCCAGCCCGCCGTCGCCCGACGGTAATCTGCATCACATCCCGAAAGGATCCTCAATGAAGAGATCACGTCTCGCCGTCATCACGCCCGTCGCGCTGGTCAGCCTCCTCGCACTCGCAGGCTGCGCCGGCGGCGATTCCGGAGCGTCAGGTGACTCGAAGGAGCTCACCGTGTGGGTGATGGGCGACAGCTCGGCCCACTTCGACGAACTCGTCGCACCGTTCGCCGAGAAGACCGGCATCACCGTCGACACGGTCGCCATCCCCTGGGATGCGGTCGACCAGAAGTTCACCACCGCGGTCGCCTCCGGCAACGGTCCCGACGTGCTGCAGATCGGCGTCTCGAAACTGCGCACCTTCGCGGAGTCCGGCGCGCTGCTCACGCTCGACGACGCGGTTCTGGCCGACTATCCGAACCTGGCGAGCGAGAAGTTCCTCGACGGCGTCGCGGGGGAGGCCACCGCGATCGCGGGCAACGTCGTCAGCATCCCGTGGGTCAGCGACACCCGCGTGCTGTACACGCGGACCGACATCCTCGCCGAGAACGGCATCACCGAACCTCCCGCGACCTGGGAGGCGCTGCGCACGGATGCGAAGACCCTCGCGGGTCGGGGAGACGGACAGTACGGCTACTACATCCCGCAGTGGGATTCGAGTCTGCCCGTGATCATGACCTGGGATCAGGGGGGTGACATCCTCACCGACAGCGGCGAGATCGACTTCGACACCCCGGAGTTCGAGTCGGCTGTCGACCTCTACACCGGGTTGTACGCCGACGGCTCCGTGCCGACCAACTCCGACTTCGACCAGACGCAGGGCTTCACCTCCGGGGCCACCCCGATGCTCGTCTCCGGGCCGTACTTCGCCAGTGCGATCGAGGCGGCCGCCCCCGAGCTCGAAGGCCAGTGGACCGTGTCACCCATCCCCGCCGGAACGGCCGGCACCTCGCTGCTCGCCGGGTCGAACGTGGGGGTCTGGGGGTCCACCGACAACCAGGAGGGCGCGCTGTCGCTGCTCGACTTCCTGTCGGAGCCCGAGACGCAGACGGCCTGGTACGGGCTCGACGGTCAGCTCCCGACGGTGAAGGCGGCGCTCGAGGATGCCTCCCTCACCGCCGACCCGCTCGTCGCGGTGTACGCCGAGCAGCTGCAGGACGCGAAGCTGCTGCCCCTCGTCCCCAACTGGGACGGCGAGACGGGCAAGGCGCTCCTGGATGCGCTGAACTCCATCGTCCTCACCGGGACCGACACGGACACCGCGCTGCAGACACTGTTCGACACCACCAGCGGCACCTCGATCAACTGACCGAGCACGCTGTCGGCGGGGTGGGGCTCCTGATCCCCACTCCGCCGCCTCTCCGGGAGACCCCATGAAAGCCCGCTCCACGCCGTACCTCTTCATCGCCCCGACGATGATCCTGCTGCTCGCCTTCGGCGTGCTGCCGATCCTGATCGCGCTCCTGGTGAGCTTCACCGACATGAATCTCGCGGGGCTCGGCAACTGGTCGGTGATCGAGTTCATCGGCCTGGAGAACTACACGAAACTGCTCGCCGACCCCGACTTCTGGCAGGCGCTCACCAACACCGGCATCTTCGCGATCATCGGCGTGCCCTGCGTCGTGCTCTTCTCGCTGGTGATCGCGCTGCTGCTGAACCGCTCGGGCAACTGGTTCTTCAAGGCACTGCGCACGTTCTACTTCGTGCCCGCCATCACCGCCATCGTGGCGATCTCGCTGGTCTGGGGCTACCTCTACAACACGCAGTTCGGGCTGTTCAACTACCTCCTCTCACTGGTCGGCCTGCCGCCCGTGCAGTGGCTCAGCGACCCGGTGATGGTCAAGGTCTCGCTCGTGCTCGTCGCGGTCTGGCGCGGCACCGGGCTCAACGTGATCATCTTCCTCGCCGCCCTGCAGGGTGTGCCGAAGGAGTACCTCGAAGCGGCGAGCCTCGACGGCGCGAGCGAACTCCGCAAAGCCGTGTCGGTCGTGATCCCGCTGCTCCGGTTCGCGATCTTCTTCGTGACCATCACGACGATCATCGCGTGGCTGCAGTTCTTCGACGAGCCGTTCGTGCTCACCAAGGGCGGTCCGCTGGGGGAGTCGACGAGCGTCTCGCTCTTCCTGTACCAGACCGGGTTCTCGGCCAGCCAGTTCGGCTACGCCAGCGCGGGCTCCGTGATCCTGTTCGCCATCATCGCCACGATCACCCTCATCCAGCTGCGAACCAGGAGAGCCGATGACGATCACTGACCTCCGCGAGCCGCTCGCGCTCGAACCGGACGTTCTGCGCTCCCGTCCCCCGCGCGGGCGTCGGCGGCGGCCCGGTGCCCGGGTGACCACCGTGATCATCGGCATCGTGCTCGCCATCGGGGCGATCATCACCGCCTTCCCCTTCCTCTGGATGATCGCCTCGTCGGTGAAGCCGCGGAGCGAATCCGTCGCCTACCCGCCGGTCGTGCTGCCGGAGACCCCCACGTTCGAGTTCTTCGTGCAGCTCTTCCAGGAGCTCGACTTCGGTCGCTACCTCGTGAACACCGTCGCGATCGTGGCGATCAGCATGGTCGGCCTGATCCTGATGGCGATGGCGGGCTACGGCTTCGCGAAGTTCCGCTTCCGCTTCCGCGAACCGCTGTTCTTCCTGGTGCTGATCACGATGATGATCCCGGTGCAGGTCACCATGATCCCGACGTACCTCATCCTGAACGGCGCCAAACTCACCAACACCCTGATCGGGATCGCGCTGCCCACGCTCGTCTCCGGCTTCAGCGTGTTCCTCTTCCGGCAGTTCATGGTCACCATCCCCACCGAGCTGATCGAGGCGGCCCGCATCGACGGGGCCTCCGAGACGCGGATCTTCTGGCAGATCATCCTGCCGATGTCCAGGCCGATCCTCGCCGTGCAGGTGGTGCTCACCTTCATCGCCGGCTGGAACAGCTTCCTCTGGCCGCTCATCCTCGCCAACGACGAACGGCTCTACACGCTCTCTGTCGGGGTGTCGCTGCTCAACCAGCAGATCGCCACCAATCCCTCGCTGCAGATGGCCGCGGCGACGCTCATGGTCGTGCCGATCCTGATCGTCTTCGTCATCTTCCAACGCTTCGTCGTGCAGGGTTTCGCCCTGTCCGGCCTGAAATGACAGGTACCACATGACAACGCCACGTTTCGACGGGTTCGTGCACGCCCGAGACGCGCACCTGGTCGACGGCCGGGGTCGTCCGCTGGTGCTGCGCGGTATGGGACTGGGCAACTGGTTGCTCCCCGAGGGCTACATGTGGACCTTCGGCGACGAGATGAGCGCGCCGCGGCAGATCGAGTCCCGGATCCGCGATCTCGTCGGGTCGGCGCGGGCCGCGGAGTTCTGGCAGCGCTTCGGCGACGCGTTCATCACGGAGGCCGACATCGCCCGCATCGCCCGGCTCGGATACGACCATGTGAGACTGCCGTTGAACTCCCGGTCGCTGATCACCGACGACGGGCAGCTGCTCGAGGCAGGCTTCGCGCGGATCGACGATCTGATCGGCTGGTGCCGGGCGCACGGGATCTGGGTGCTGCTGGATCTGCACGGTGCCCCTGGCGGGCAGACCGGCACGAACATCGACGATTCCCCCCGCGGGCTCCCCGAGCTCTTCATGGACGAGCGCTACCGCGCGCTGACGATCCGGCTCTGGGAGGAGATCGCGCGCCGGTACCGGGAGGAGACCGTGGTGCTCGGCTACGACCTGCTCAACGAGCCCCTGCCCAACGAGTGGCAGCACACCTACGCCGCGGAGCTGGCGCAGCTGTACCGCGACCTCACCGCCGCCATCCGGGCCGTGGATCCCGACCACCTGATCGTCTACGAGGGTGCCCACTGGGCCACCAACTGGTCGATCTTCACCGAGGTCTGGGATGCGAACTCGATGCTGCAGTTCCATCGCTACTGGTGCACACCAGACGAGTCGAGCATCCAGGAGTACCTCGAGGCCCGCGACCGGCTCGGGCTGCCCATCTACATGGGCGAGGGCGGCGAGAACACCACCGAGTGGATCTACACCGCGCACCGGCTCTACGAGCGGCACGGCATCGGCTGGAACTTCTGGCCGTGGAAGAAGCTCGACACGCTCACGTCGCCGCTGTCGATCCGGCCGCCGGCGGGGTGGGAGCTCATCGCCGACCCGGGTGCGACACCCGAGCCGGAGGTGGCGTGGGCTGTTCTCGAGAACTACCTCGCCGCCGTCGCGGTCGACCGATGCGACGAGCGCGCCGACGTCGTCAACGCCATGTTCGGTCGGGCACCTCTCTCGCTGCCGGCCTGGGGGCACGAGCCCACGGCGTCGCCGGGCCGCCCGGAGCTGGCCGCGATCGCCGCTCCGACGATGTGGCATCACACGGCGGGAGAGCCCTACACCGACGAGGAGGCGCTTCCACTCTCCCTGGAGGCGGACGCGGAGATCCGGTTCGCGCTGGAGAGCCGACCGGGGGCCTGGACGCTCGACAGCGACACCCCCGATCGTTTCGTCAGCCGGTGGGCCGACGGACACCTGGTGATCCGCGCCGCCGCTCCCGCTGTGCTCCGGGGAGTGACGGTGTCGGCATGACCACCGTCGACGCCCACCTGGTGGGCCCGCTGCCGTATCGTCGTCTCATCATGAATGGTCCCCTCCCGCACCGGGCCGCGACGTCACCGGCGGATGCCTCCACCGTCACGT
The DNA here is from genome assembly GCF_041927495.1 of Herbiconiux liukaitaii. Lineage (NCBI taxonomy): Bacteria > Bacillati > Actinomycetota > Actinomycetes > Micrococcales > Microbacteriaceae > Herbiconiux > Herbiconiux liukaitaii. The sequence goes on from NZ_JBHFHG010000008.1 coordinate 254,044, forward strand.
CGCTGCGGCAGCGCAACCGGGCGGTGGTGCTGAAGCACATCATCCTGAGCGGCGAGACGACCCGGGCCGAGATCGCCGCGCAGATCGGGCTGTCGGCGGCCTCCGCGGCGAACATCGTGGTCGAGCTCATCGACGAGGGCCTCGTGACCGAGCGGGGGAGCAAGTCGTCGCGCGGCGGTCGACCGATCACGATCGTCGGGCCGCGCACGGACACCGCAGTCACGGTGGGCATCGAGGTCGGCGAGCGTGGGGTGGCGGCGGAGCTCTTCGACCTCTCCATGAACAGGATCGACCGGGAGTTCCGGGGCGGCAAGGAGGCGGAGTCGGCGGAGCACCTCGCGGCCGACATCGCCGCGGCGCTCGACGCGCTCCGCTCCCGCCATCCGGATCGCTGGAGCACCTTGATCGGCGTCGGGCTTGGACTGCCCGGCATCGTGGAGACAGACGCGGACGGCGTGCAGACGGTCTACGCGCAGAGCCTCGGCTGGGATCCGGTGGCGGTGAAGCAGCTGTGCGCGGTCGACGCGGTGCCGGTGCTCGCCGAGAACGGCGCCACGCTGCAGGCACGGGCCGAGCTGTGGTTCGGCAACGCGAAGCACGCCCAGCACGCCATCGTCGCCCAGATGGGACGCGGTGTCGGAATGGGGCTCGTGATCAACGGTGAGATCGCCACGGGGAGCCGGTCGAGCGCCACCGAATGGGGGCACACGACGATCAAGCTCGGCGGAGCCCTCTGCCGCTGCGGCAACCGGGGGTGCGTGGAGGCCTACCTCGGTGCCGATGCGATCCTCAGTCGGTGGGCGCTGACCGGCGCCGACGTTCCCGGATCCGGATGGTCGGCACTCGGCGCGCTGATCGACGCCCAGGCGGAGGATCCGGCGGCCAGGGCCCTGATCACCGAGGTGATCGATGAGCTCGGGGCCGCCCTCGGCAGCATGGTCAACCTCAACAACCCCGAGCGGGTGCTGATCGGGGGGTGGGTGGGCGAGCGTCTTCTGGCGGCGTTCCCCGACGAGATCGACGCGGCCATCACCGCGCACGCACTCCGCCGGCCGGCCTCGCAGTACACGCTGATGGGCACGCGGTTCGCGGGTGACGCCGTCGCCGTCGGTGCGGGTCTGCTGCCGCTCGACGCCCTCATCACCCTCGGCTGGACGGTGTCGAGCGCCACCTGAGCTCGGCCGTCGGTGTCCACGTCGGTGCCGCTGCCGCAGCCGCCGATGTCACCTGGGTGCTGCCAGGCCTCGCGGTGCGGGGCTGTGCTCGACCTGCCAGCTCGTGAGTGCGGGTTGCACCTGCCGCAGCGTCATGTGTTGTGATCGAAGCACGTCCCGTCCCGCTCCGAGAGGCCCGCCATGCACCCGTTCCCGACCCCGCCCCGTCATGTCCCGATCGGCGACGCGGCGGCGTTCGTCGGCATCACTCCCCGGGCGATCCGCCACTATCACCAGGTCGGCCTGCTCCCCGAGCGCGAGCGGGGCAGTGACGGCCGCCGCCGGTACGGCTACGCGGAGATCATCCGGCTGCTCTGGATCCGACGGATGGCCGACGCCGGGATCGCCCTCGACGACATCCGCGACGCCTTCGACGGTGCGGCACCGGGCGGCGCCGGCGGCGGGGATGAGAGCGAGGGCGGCGGCGAGGACGAGGTCGCGGGCGTCCTGGCGCGGCTGGAGGACACCCTCGCCGCGCAGGAGGCCGAGCTGCAGCAGAAGCGGGCCTCGGTGCAGCGCATGCGGGCCCTCGGCAGCCGGCTGGGACTGCTCGACGATCTCGTCTCCGGCCGCCTCGAGGGCGCACCCGAGGGGTCGCTGCGCCAGGACGATCTCGACGTCCTGCTGGTCACCGAGCGGATCTTCGGCCCGCTCGGCGCCGCCGTCCAGGCCGGCCGTTTCCTCGCCCTTGCCGCCGATCCGGCACTGCGGGCGGAGTCCGATCGCGTCGACGCCGCCGAGGAGGCTCTTGACGACACGGTCGCGGTGGACGACCCCCGGGTGGCGGAGGTGGCGGCCGAGCGGCACGCCTTCGAGACCACGCTGATGCGCGTCATCGAGGAGTCCGGTCAGCTGGAGGACGACGACGCCCTCTTCGATGCCTGGGACGAGCTGCACCCGCCCGAGGACGCTGACCCGGCACCTGATGCCGACACCGACACCGACTCCGACCCCGCGACGGGCTCCCGCGGGAGGAGCGCGGCGGAGATCATCCGGAGCATGCCCTACGACCTCTCCCCGGCCCGCCGGCGCAGCATGGAGCTCGCGGCGCGACTCGGCGCGTCGGTGGCCTACGCGGGCCACCAGCGCACCTAGAGGGCGTGATCGCGACTCAGTGGGCGACGACGCCCGCGGGCAGCCCACCTGACGGGCGACGGACGAAGAACGACGCCACGATCGCCGCGAGCGAGATGAACCCGCCGACCAGGAACGCGGCCTGCACCCCGGCGGCCGTGGCCGAGACCTCGGAGAGGCCCTCGGTGAGTCCCGCCGCCGTCGTGGTCGAGAGAACCGTGACGAACAGGGCGGTTCCGGCGGCGCCGGCGAGCTGCTGAAGCGTCGAGGTGGTCGCGCTGCCGTGTGCGTAGAGCGAGGGCTTGAGCGAACCGAGCGCCGAGGTGAGCAGCGGGGTGAACATGAACGCGAATCCGGCGTTCAGCAGCAGGTGCACCGCGATCACCCAGCCGATCGAACTGCCCTCGTGCAGCAGGGTGGCCATGCCCCAGAGCGCGGCGCTCACGATGAACGCCCCCGGGATGACGAGGGGGCGGGGGCCGACCCGGTCGAACACCCGGCCCACGATCGGCGAGAGCACGCCCATCAGCACGCCCCCGGGCAGCAGCAGCAGACCGGTCTCGAGCGTGTCGAGCTGCAGCACGTTCTGCAGGTACAGCGGCAGGATGATGAGGCTGCCGAACAGTGCCATCATGCTCACCGACACCATCACGACCGCCACCACGAAGCTGCGGGTCTTGAAGGTGCGCAGGTCGAGCAGTGCGCGGTCATCGCGCTGCAGCACGATCTGCCTGGCGATGAACCCGGCCAGGGCCAGGCCGCCGACGACGAGTGGAACCCAGGCCGGCACGAGGGCCGCACCCTCGGCCGACTCGCCGATGCTGCTGAGGCCGTAGATGATCCCGCCGAAGGCGAGGGTCGAGAGCGCCACGGAGACGATGTCGAGCCGCACCTTCGCGGTCTCGGTGAGGTTGGTGATCTTCCAGAGTCCGAGCAGGAGCGCGATGACCGCGATGGGCAGCACGATGATGAACATCCAGCGCCAGGTGAGGGTGCTCAGGATGAGGCCCGACACGGTGGGGCCGATGGCCGGGGCCACGGCGATCACGATCGAGATGACACCCATCATGCGCCCCCGGCGTGCGGCGGGCACGAGGGTGAGCACGGTGGTGATCAGCAGCGGCATCATGATCGCGGTACCACTGGCCTGCACGATCCGGCCGAGCAGCAGCACTCCGAAGCCGGGGGCGATTGCAGCGATGGCGGTGCCGAGGGAGAACAGCACCATCGCGGCGCCGAACACCTGGCGCATGGTGAACCGGCGCAGGATGAAGCCGGTCGTGGGGATGACCACCGACATCGTGAGCAGGAACCCTGTGGTCAGCCACTGGGCCGTCGAGGTGGGGATGTCGAGGTCGACCATGAGGCTCGGCAGCGCGACGCTCATGATGGTCTCGTTCAGGATGACCACGAAGGCGGCCACCACGAGCAGGCCGATCACCAGAGGGGCGCCCTTGGCCAACCGCTCGTCGGCGGGCGTGGCGGGCGTGGCGGGCGCGGCGGAGCGGGTGGCGGCGACGTCGGTCGAGTGCGTGGTCATTCGTTCTCCGGGAGGGGTGGGGCGGCATGGGTGGAGAGCGGCGACATCGACGCTGATTGGCAGTCTATGCCATTTAGGCAGATAATGACCTAGACGGCCTGATGATGGAAGGAGCCGCCATGAGCGAGTCATCCGTTGTTCAGCGCACGGTTGTTCAGCGCACGGTTGTTGAGCGTGCTGTCGATCTGCGTGAGCGTCGACGACGCGCGACCCTGGCCGAGATCACCGAGGCCGCCGTCACGCTCTTCGAGCAGAACGGCCTGGCCGCCACCACCGTGCACGACATCGCCGCCGCGGCGGGGATCTCCGACCGCACCTGCTTTCGCTACCTGCCGAGCAAAGAGGAGTCGGTGCTCACCCTGCACACCGAGTTCGAGGAGCCGCTCGCCGGCTGGCTCGCCGATGTGGCGGTCGACGAACCGGTGCTGCCGCAGCTCGAGGCGGTCTACGCGAGCGTTCTGCAGGACCTCGACGGCCCCCTGGCTCCGGTCGCCCGCCAGCAGCTGAGGGTGCGACGCCTGATGTTCACCGAGCCCGCCCTGCGCGCCGCGGCCGTCTCGCTCGACGCGACACGCTCGTGGGAGCTCGCGCGGCAGATCGACGCCGCATTCGACGGTCGGCTGCTGCCGGAACAGGCGCGACTGATCACCGAGTACGCCGGCGTCGCCCTGCGGCAGGCCTTCGACAGCTGGGCCGAGTCGGTCGACGCGGGCTTCACCGCCACCCTCGTGGAGGCCTACGCCGCCACCCGGCGCCGCCTCGCGGAGATCGCCGCACTCACCGTGTGAGAACAGCTCGCCGTCTACATGCGGGGTGGGTGCTGCCAGTGGTCCAGCCAGGTGTGGACTCGGGGCCAGTGGGGGGCATCCGGGGCAATCGCGTCCAGGTGGGAGAGGTGGGGGAGTTCGAGGAGGGTGGGGGTCGCGCCGGCGGCTTGGGCGGCTTGCAGGTAGGCGCGGGTGTGGGGAAGGGGGACCCGGGTGTCGTCTGCTCCGTGGACGAGGAGGACCTCGGCGCTGGGTGGGAGATGGGCCAGCGGGGAGGCCTCTGCGTAGGCGTCGGGGATGGTGGTGGGGTCGTCTCCGAAGAACTCGGCGACCGCGCCGTCACCGATGGACTCGTGGTAGCCGCGGGCGATGTCGGTGACCGGGGCCAGGGCCACCACCGCATCGCCCTCCTGCCCGCCGAGCAGGGCCAGCTGGCCGCCGACGGAGTGGCCGACGAGAGCCAGGCGCGCATCCGGAGCAGGGGTGGGGGCCGTCGATCTCACCGCGGCCAAGCCCGCGACGAGGTCGTCGTGCATCGCCGCCCAGCCGGCCGCGCCCCGGCGGTACTCGAGGTTCGCCACCGCCCACCCCCGCGCCGTGAACTCGGGCACGAGGGGGCGCATGAGGGCGGCGGTGAAGGGCTCGCGCCAATAGCCGCCGTGGATCAGCACCACCGTGCCCCGCGGCTGCCCGCGCGGGTGCGAGAGCTCGATCCGCTGGTCGTCGTGCGGGCCGTAGCGGAGCAGGCGGTCAGGGCCTGCGGGGTCCCCGGCGGTGGCGGTGGTCACGCGCCTTCGACGGTGCCCGGCGCCAGGAAGTCGACGCCGTTGGCGGCGGAGAGCCGCACGACCTCCTCGGGGTCGGTGACGTTGTGCAGCAGGCTGAAGAGGTTGGCGAGCTTGCCGCCGGGGCTCACCCAGAAGAGCGACTTCGCGTCGGACTCCTGCTTGTTGTAGTAGGCGTGCGGCAGGTTGCGGGGCATCTGCACGAGGTCGCCGGGGCCGGCGGTGGTCCACTCGCCGTCGAGGTAGAGCGTGTAGACGCCCTCGAAGACGTAGATGAACTCGTCTTGCGTGGGGTGCACGTGCGGGGGCACGCCCGTGCCGGCGGGGTCGAGCGAGAGCCAGGAGTACGTGGAGGCGCTCTCGATCTTGGTGACGTAGGTGTGGCCCAGGACGTTCCAGACGCGGCCTGCGTAGGCCTCATCGGCGCGCACGATGCCGGCGGGCAGGTCGCCCAGGATGATCTCCTCGGTGCCCCTAGGTGATCCCGTGCCGATCGGTGATTCCGTGCTCATGTGTGATTCCCCTCGCTCCATGATGTGGTGGAGCCAGTGTGGCCGAGGCGCCGCCCTTTTGCACGCAAAACTTTCCGCCGTCACGAATCGGTACTACTCTTTGCCGTACGAACGTATGGTGAAGGGGAGTGCGGATGCCGAAACGGGTGGATCATGAGGAACGGCGGGACGCAATCGGGCGTGCGGTCTGGGCGGTGCTCGAGGAGCACGGTGTCATGGGGCTCAGCATTCGATCCGTCGCGGGGCGTGCGGGCATCCCTGCGTCGACCCTGCAGTACTTCTTCGCGACGCGGGAGGACCTCATCTCCCACGCTCTGCAGCTGGCCATCAAGGAGCAGCGCGTCAGGATCGACGCCGCCGACGTGAAGGGCAGCCTCGAGGAGCAGGTCGAGGACGCGTGGTGCAGCGTTCTGCCGCTCGACGATGTCCGACGGGTCGAGGCGCACGTCTGGTTCAGTGCCCTCGTGAGTGTGCGGGGTGCAGCCAACCGCAAGGTGCTCGACGACGCCGAGGAGGGGCTCGATCACCTCGCCCGCTGGAGCGTCGAGGTGTTCACCGGCCGCGATCGCCCCGGCGAGGCGGTGAGGTTGCGCGCCTTCGTGGACGGACTCGCGCTGAACGCCCTCTCCCGGCCCGCGCTGTTCTCGCCCCGGGCACTGCGTGAACACGTACACGGGTATCTCCATGATCTGCGGGCGCGGCATGCTTCGGTGGCTCCATCCGACACGGCGGCCGGATCTCGATCCGAGAGGGATCCCTCGTGAACGACGCGGGTGCGCGGCGACGGACGACCCTGCTGGCGGGAGGTGTCATCGGCTCCTTCGTGGTGGCGCTCTCGATCTGGATCCTGCCTGATCCGGCGCGGTTCGTGGCTGCGATGGGGGAGGTGTCCGCGGTTCCCGCGCTGGGGTGGGTGCTCGCGATCGTGGTCGCGATCGTCTACAGCGCGTACACGCTGTGGGCGGTTCCGACCGTTCGCCTCATCGCGGTCGAACGGTCGTGGTTCCGCCTCCTCGCGATTCCGCTCGCGCTGCTGTCCGGCGTGCTGGAGGAGATGTTCTTCCGGCGGGTCGTCATGGATGCTCTCGCGTTGCACGAGGTTCCGCTTCTGCTGCAGATCGTGCTCTCGGCGGCGCTCTTCGCGGTCGTCCACGGCGTGTGGGTGCTGTTCGCGAGGAGCTGGCGGATCGCCGTGCCGGTTCTCGGCTCCACCTTCGCCCTCGGGGTGATGCTGTCGCTGGTCTACGTGGCGTCCGACCGGGTGGTCATCCCCGCCATGCTCGCGCACGTCGCGATCAACCTCGTGATCGAACCGGGACTGCTCCACAGCGCCTCGCTGCGGGCTGGGGGTCAGGCGCGGGCGATGAGGGCTTGGGCGTAGTTGGCGCGGTTCTGGAGCTCGAAGAGCTGGGCTGCGGTGTCGTAGCCGGCGGGTTCGCCCGTCTGATGGGTGAAGGTGCCGTTGGTGACGGTGATCTGCATGAAACCTGTGACCCTGGTCTCGCGCACGAAGAGGAAGAGCAGGCCGAGGAAGAGGAAGAAGAAGCCGAGGACGGCGAGGACTATGGCCCAGGTGGGGGTGTAGCGCTCGGTGCGGGTCTGGTCGGTGATGTAGATCTGGGTGTTGGCCAGGGGGATCGTGCCCTGGGGGGTGATGAGCCAGTGGTCGGTCATCCCGACGTCACCGAAGCGCACGAGGGGCTGGCCGCTCGCGGGCGGCGGGGTGGCGGGCGTATACGGATTCATCGTCATGGAGGCTCCCCGGGTCGTGGCTGACGTGGCTGAGCCTAGCGGCGGCACGTGTCGCGCCCTCTTCGCCGCCTCACGGGGCGTCAGGGCGCGAAGACGACCTCGCCCCGGGGGATCTCGCGGTGCGGTGCCGGTCCGAGTGCGAGTTCGAGGTCGCAGAACGGGTGTGCGATGAGGTGAGATGGAGGGGTGACTGAGACCGTGATGGATCCGACGCCTATGGCGTTCTTTGCTGGGGTGGCGTACTGCGAGCGGGCGGGGGAGGCCTTGCGGCTCGACGTGCTGGCGCCGGCCCGCGGGGTGGGGGACGGGCTGCTGCCTGTGGCGGTGTTCTTCCATGGGGGTGGGTGGCATGAGGGGGATCGTGGGGCGGGGATGCATCCGTGGATGAATCCGCTGCTCGCCACTCGGGGGTACGTGACCGTGTCTGTGACGTATCGGCTGAGCAAGCGTGCGGCGTGGCCTGCGCAGTTCGATGATGCTCGGGATGCGGTGGGGTGGGTGGTCGAGAACATCGCTTCGTTCGGGGGAGACCCTGCGCGGGTGGGGGTGTGGGGGTTCTCTGCGGGCGCGCACATCGCTGCTCATCTGGCGCTGCGTCTGCCCGGGGTCGTGAAGGCCGCTTCGCTGGCGGCGTGCCCTGCTGATCTGCGCGAGACGGAGGTGGCCGAGGCCGACGAGGTGCGGTGGCTGCTGGGAGCCGCGGCGGCGGGCGCCGGTGCCGGAGCGGGATCGGGAGCTGGAGCGGGCATCGGTGCGGAGGCGTCGGCTGAGGCGCTCGCCGAGGCGAGCCCGATCACCTGGGTCACCGCGGGGGCTGCTCCCACACTGATCGTGCACGGCACCGACGATCAGATCGTGGACTTCGCGCAGGGCGTGGCGCTCCGCGATGCTCTGCAGGAGGTGGGCGGGCCCGTCGAGTTCGTCGCGATCCCCGGGGGCAGCCACGAGTGGGCGGACAAGCCGTCGGCCGCCGACGCCGGTGGGGCCACCAGAGTGGGCCCCGGGGCGCAGGCCCAGGCCCAGACCGAGGCCGACCCCGACGCACGGGGCGACTTCGGGAGCGTCACCGCGGAGTTCTTCGACCGCGTCCTTTAGGCCGTGGGGTGGCCCGGGGCGGCGGGCCTACTCCGGATCTGTTTTCCAGAGGAGGGCGGAGAGTGCGGCGAGGGTCAGTGGAAGGGCGATGAGCAGCCAGGTGGGGGCGCCCATTGCCCTCTCCGCGAAGAGCGAGACGAGGGTGGCTGCCGCGGCGGTGGTGCCCGCAGCGACTACCGTGGATCGCGCGCGACGCGACCGCGGGTCCGCTGTGCGCTGGGCGACCTTCGTGGCGAGCCAGTGCGTGGCGACGGCGAGGGCGAACCCGCCCAGCCATCCGGCCAGGCCGAAGACCACGGCGACCGGGAGGACGAACCCGAGCCATTTCCAGTCCTCCGCGCTCAGCGACGAGGCCAGGACCCCGATCGCGGCCCAGCACGACACGAGCGCGAAGTCCCACACGTACCGCGCGAACCGCGGCGGGGCCTGCGTGCCATCCATGCCGAAAGCCTAGGGGGTGGGTGAGGGCCGAAGACGGTCGCCGTCGAGCTCGCCGATGAGTCCGAAGACGGCGTTGATGAACATCCTCTGGTGACCCCCGGAGAAGAAGTGGCCTTTTCGTGTGTAGGAGTACCACCGATTGAGGACGTTGCCGCCGCGAAGGACCGTTCCTCCTGATTCATTCGGTGCCGAGTCCGACCGACGCCCACTCCACCTGCGCCGGTCGATCTGCTCGATACGGTAGCGGGGTCCTGAGTCGGAGATGACCTCGAACCTCGGGAGCGTCTCCACCCCCGCGGTGTACGGGTCGGCGAGGATGGCTCCGTTCACCACCACCCGTCCGAACCCGATGCCCATGTGGCCATCGTAGAAGTCCGACGCTCGGGTAGCCGGGAGTCGGTGCGTCAGAAGGGTTTCGGGTCGTCGGGATCTCTGGCGTGGGCTCTCGGCTTCAGGCCGAGCTCGCGGCGGCGGGCGCGGATCGCGGCCGCGCGGGTGTGCCGAGTCCCATCGAGCCACCCGAAGTAGACCGCGGGCGGCATCTGCAGCGCGACCAGCACGGCCGCTGCGCCGCCCACGAACGACCACTGGCGATCCGTGACCACCAGGACGAAGAGGGCCACACCGCACGCGCCGAGTGGCAGCAGCGCGGCGACCCACCACCAGAGCATGATGCGGTAGGTGCGCGACTTCGACTCCTCCGGATCCTTCTGCACACCCGAAGGCTATCGGCAGGGCGGGGGAGTGGCGCGGGGTCACTGCGCGGTGTGGTGGGCGAGGGTCGGGATGAGGATGGGGAGGTTGAGGGCGAGGTGGAGGAGCATGCCGGCGGGGAGGTTGCGGGTTCTGGCGTAGAGCACGTAGAGGGCTAGGGCGCCGACGCCTGACGTCCAGAGCCACTGCGGGCCGAAGAACACGAGGTGCGGCGCGACGAAGAGCGGGACCGTGAGGGCGTAGGCGACCCATCGCCGCCCGGTGAGCTCGCTCAAGCGCTCGATCGGGTAGCCGCGGAACAGGATCTCCTCGCACACCGCCGATGACACGATGAGGCCGAGCACCGCGGCGATGGGCAGCGCGGCGATGGTCGCGGTGCCGGAGTCCGCCGTGCCGGAGCCCGCGGCGGGCGGGAAGAACGTGAGCACGATCCACTGCCACACCATGACGATGCCGAACAGATACAGCGCCCACTCCAGATCCTTCGCACGCGGCCGGCGCAGGCCGATCGACCGGAGAGGACGGCGCTCGACGGCGAACACGTACGCGAGCAGGGCGGCGACGGCGATCACGTTCCACACGATCGACGATGCCGGGCTCCTCACCCCTCTCTCGAGACCGACCGCATCGAGCAGCCTCGGCAGCCACATCGGCGAGTAGGCGAGCGCGATTCCCCCCAGCGCGACCACCCAGAGCACCCACGGCGCCCGTCGGCCAGGGGTGGTGGCTGTGCCCGTCGGCTGCGGCCCGGGGGAGTCGGATGCGCTCATGTTTCCTAGAGTAGCTGCTCTAGAGCATTCACTCTAGGAAATCGGTAGACTCACCCCTGTGCCCCGTCCCATCGACCCCGAGAAGTATGAGTCGCGCCGCGCCGCCATCGTCACCGCCGCCTCCACCGAGTTCGCGACCCACGGCTACCAGGCCTCGACCACCGCGGGCATCTGCCGCGAGGCGGGCATCTCGTCGGGCACGTTCTTCCACTACTTCCCCACCAAGCTCGATGCGCTCGTCGCCGTCCTGGAATCCGGATGCGACGACCTCCGCGACCACCTCGCTCGCATCGAGCAGAACGCATCCGGCCTCGAGGCGGTTCTGCGCTACGCCACCGCGCTCGGGGCCGAGGTGAGCGAGGAGTCGTACCGCGTCTTCGTCGCGGGCCTCGCGGGGGTCGAGTCGGATCCGCGGGTGGCGGCGGCGCTGAACGCCGAATCGGCGCTCGTCGACGACTTCCTGGCCCGCCACGTGGAGGCGGGCCAGCAGGCGGGCGAGATCCGGCGAGATGCTCCGGCGAGCGACCTCGCCAGGTGGGTCTCGTGGCTGCTCGACGGCGCTGCACAGGCCGCAGCGGCCGCGCCAGCGCCGATGCAGATGCCGGCGACGGTGGAGTCGCTCCTCCGCGGCGGCCTTCGCGCCCTCCTCGACCCGCGCTGAGGCCCACGCGCACACGCCGACCGCGACGAGCGGAATTCTCTCGATGTGTTTGAATGAAATGTGCAGCAGCAGTGCACAGTCATCGAAGGGGATGAGCGGTGGCAGGACCAGCGACGGGCGGATCGGCCCACGGTGGATCGGCCCACGGTGGATCGGCCCACGGCCATTCAGCACAGAGCGACCGCGACCACCTCGAATACATCCGTCGCGCCGGCCGCACCACCCGCCGCGCCATCGCCGAGCACACGGGCCTCTCCCGCAGCGTCGTAGCCCAGTCGGTCGCCGAACTCATCGCCCAGGGCCTGGTGGTCGAGCGCAAACTAGCCCCCACCACCGCCCGCCGCGGCCGCCCCACTGCCGTGCTCGAGCTCGCCCACCAGCCCGGCGTCGTGGTGGCCTGCGACCTCGGCCACCACCACATCACCGTCGCCATCAGCGACCTCCAGTCGCACGTGCTCACCGAGACCCGCTCCGTCTTCCCCGTCGACGAGGGAGCCGCGGAGACCTTCCGGGCCGTGCACGACCTCGTGGCGGCATCCCTCCGCAGGGCACGGTCGACCCTCGCCGACGTCACCGCGTTCGGCATCTCGTTCCCCTTCCCCGTGATCATGCCGAGCGGCGCCCTCCGCGCCCCCGTGGCCCTCCCCGGCTGGCGCGACGTGAATGTCGCCGACGTGCGCCCGGCAGGCTTCACGGGCCCCCTCGTCTACGACAACGACGCCAACTTCGGGGCCTGGGGCGAACGCATCCACGGCGCCTCGCCCGAGCTCGACAACCTGCTCTACGTCAAGCTCAGCCACGGCGTCGGAGCGGGCCTCATCGTCGACGGCAGGCTGCTCTCGGGCGCGAGGGGCACGGCGGGCGAGATGGGCCACATGCAGGTCGAGCCGGGCGGTGCCCTCTGCCGCTGCGGGCGACGCGGCTGCCTCGAGACCGTCGTGGCCGCCTCCCTGCCCGACTACCACCGCGCCGGCCTGCGCGTGGGCCGCGCCATCGCCCAGCTGTGCTCGTTCGTCGACGCCGAGGTGCTCATTCTCGGCGGCCAGTTCGGCTCGTCGGGCGGCCCGCTCGTGGAGGGCGTGCGCGAGGCCTTCGCCCGCTTCACTCCGGGAGGCGAAGACGGATCGGCCGAGGCCGGCGCCCTGCGGGTCGACATCCGCTCCGCCTCGCTCGGCGAGCGCTCCGAGCTCGTGGGCATCATCGACCGCACCCTCACCGCGGCGTGGGCCACGCAGAAAGCCCATTCGTCCTGGGGCCGGACGAATTCGGGAGGTGTACTGGAGGTTCCGTTCGACGCAGAACGGTTCGTCATGAAGGAGTGACAGTGCCCGCACCAGGCCTGAGGTCATCAGAAACACGTTCCACCAGGAGGCCTCTTCGCAGCCTCCTCGCCGCCGGAGTCATCACCGCCCTGATGGGTGCCGTGCTCGTCGTCGGTCAGACCGCCACCACAGCAACGGCGGCAGAACCCGACCTCGCCCTTACCGGCATCACCACGGCCTCCGCCTCGCAGAACGACCAGGACGGCAGCTTCCCGGCCTCGAACGCCACCGACGGCAACGCCACCACCCGCTGGGCGAGCGGCAACGGTCCGGATTCCGACACCACCTTCACCGCCTCGCTCACGAGCGACCTCGGCTCGGTGGCCACCGTCACGGGCGTCTCCATCAGCTGGGAGGCCGCCTACGCGGTGGCCTACGACGTGCAGGTCGCCACGGCGAACCCCGACGACGCGGCCAGTTGGAGCACCGCCTACTCGCAGACCGCGGGCGCCGGCGCCACCGAAGCCGTGACCTTCACCGCCCCCGTCGAGGCCCGCTACGTGCGCCTGGCCATGCTCAAGCGCGCGGCGGCCACGTGGGAGGCCCCCATCCTTCACTACTACGGCTACTCCGTCTTCACCTTCGCGGTGCACGGCACGGTCGCCGTGCCGACTGCGGGCTTCGCCTCGCAGGCCATCGAGGTGGGCGCCGGTTCCGACGCCACCGCGACCGTCTCGCTCAACAGCGCAGCGGATGCCGACCAGACCGTGCGGGTCACGAGCGCAGACGGCACCGCCATCGCGGGCGCCGACTACACCGCCGTGGACGAGACCGTCACCATCCCGGCCGGACAGACCTCGGCCACCGTCACGATGCCGACCGTCTCGCACGGCGCCCTCGCCCCCGTGCGCACCTTCACGCTGAACCTCACCGACCCCTCCGACGGCATCACCATCGGCACCCGCAGCAGTGCCGTGGTCAGCATCCGCCCCACCGGCGAGCTGCCGAACGACGGCGCCACCACCGTGCTGCAGGGCTTCGAGTCGGGTGTTCCCGCCGACTACTCCACCTGGGGCAGCAACGACACCGTCAAGCCCGTGCTCAGCACCGTGGTCGACGACACCATCCCCGGCGCCCCCACCGACAACCACGTGCTCGTGGCGACCGTCGGCGGCACCCCGGGCGCCTCCGACTGGTTCGGCTTCACCAACGACACCGCCGCGCAGGACTGGTCGGATTCGGACGGCTTCAGCTTCTGGTTCCTCGGCACCGGCAGCGGCAAGACGCTGAGCTTCGAGGTCAAGTCGGGCGGCCAGCTCTTCGACCGCAACGTCGTGGACGACTCCACCGGATGGCGCCAGGTCAGCGTGCTCTTCACCGACCTGCGCCTCAAGAACGACCCCTCCAACCCGGCGCGCTTCCTGCCGTCGGCCTCCACCGGTTTCGCCGTGACCCTCACGGGCCTCGGAGCGGGCACCTGGTCGTTCGACGACTTCGCCACCTTCGAGCGGGCCACCACCCTCGAGGACTTCCAGGGCGAGGTGCCGATCGGCAGCTCCACCAACCCCGTCGGGTTCTTCACCTGGGGCTCGGCCGACGACCTGGCCACCATGGAGGTCACCCCCCAGGAGCGCGGCGACGTGCCCGACAACAAGGTGCTCTCGGGCGACTACCTCATTCCGGCCGGCGGCTACGCGGGCTTCAGCGACAACCTCGCGTCGTCGCAGGACTGGAGCTCCTACCAGGGCCTCCGCTTCTGGTGGTACGCCTCGCAGGCCTCGAACCCGGCCTCGCCCACGGCGGGCGACGACATCAAGGTCGAGGTCAAGGACGGCGGGCCCGACGGCGAGCACTCCGAGCTGTGGTCGGCCACCTTCAAGGACAACTGGGGCAGCTCGACCAGCCGCTGGAAGCTCGTGGAGCTGCCGTTCAGCGCCTTCTCCATCGGTGCCTACCAGCCGGGCAGCGCCGAGACCCAGAACGGCACCCTCGATCTCACGAGCGCGTGGGGCTTCGCCATCACCTTCGCCCCCGGCAAGCCCACGAGCACCGGGTGGGCCGTCGACGACGTGCAGCTCTACGGCACGCCGGAGCAGGCCGCCAACCTCACGGTCACCACGACGCAGGACGTCTACCTGCTGAATCCGGGCGACACCACGCAGGTGGGCGTCACGCTCACCACCTCGAACGGCGACCCGCTCGACCAGGCGGTCGACGTGACCTACAGCCCGGGAACGGGGACCGCCGAGATCGGCACGCACCTCGCGGAGTTCGGCGGAACGCTCGCCTTCGCGGCCGGCACCGAGTCGGACACGACGCTGACCTTCGACGTCACCGCTCTCGCGGCGGCCTCGGAGGGCGACCAGGCGCGCAGCATCCCCGTGGTGCTCGACGCCCAGGGCGCGCAGCTGCCCGCATCCGCCCCCCGCGTGGTGGTGAACGCGCACGGTCTGCCGTACCTCGACTCGTCGCTCTCCACCGAGGAGCGGGTCGACGACCTGATGAGCAGGATGAGCCTCGACGAGAAGGCCGGCCAGATGGCCCAGGCCGAGCGCCTCGGACTCACCTCGCCCACGCAGATCGCCGACCTCGGGCTCGGCTCGATCCTCTCGGGCGGCGGATCCACACCGGCCGAGAACACCCCTGAGGCGTGGGCCGACATGGTCGACGGGTTCCAGCGGCAGGCGCTCTCGACCTCGCTGCAGATCCCGCTGCTCTACGGAGCGGACGCGGTGCACGGTCACAGCAATGTGCTCGACGCCACGATCTTCCCGCACAACATCGGGCTGGGCGCCACACGCAACCCGGCCCTCGTGCAGCAGCTCGCCGAGGACACCGCCATCGAGACCAAGACCACGGGTGTCAACTGGGCGTTCGCTCCGTGCCTCTGCGTGAGTCGCGACGAGCGCTGGGGCCGCGCCTACGAGTCGTTCGGTGAGGATCCCGCTCTGGTCACCAACTTCGCAGCCGCGAACACATTGGGTCTGCAGGGCGACGAGGCCGGCGACAAGTCGGCCGCCGACGAGGTGCTCGCCACCGCCAAGCACTGGGCGGGAGACGGCGGCACCACCTACGACCCTTCGAAGGCCGGCAACGGCTACCCGATCGACCAGGGGCTCACCGAGTCGCCCTCGCTCGAGGAGTTCACCACGACGCACGTCGATCCGTACATCCCCTCGATCGACGCCGGGGTCGGCAGCATCATGCCGTCGTACTCGGGAGTCGACATCGGCGGCACAGGGGATGTGCGCATGCACGAGAACACCGCGCTCAACACCACCCTGCTGAAGGACGAGCTCGGGTTCGAGGGCTTCCTCATCAGCGACTGGGAGGGCATCGACAAGCTGCCGGGCGGCACCTACGCCGACAAGGTCGTGCGCTCGGTGAACTCCGGTCTCGACATGGCGATGGCGCCCTACAACTTCACGGCGTTCATCACGAGCGTCACGGATGCGGTGGGCACCTCGAAGATCTCGGAGAGCCGGGTGGATGACGCGGTGCGCCGCATCCTCACCCAGAAGTTCGAGCTCGGCCTGTTCGAGCAGCCCTTCGCCGACCGGAGCCTCGCCGACCAGTTCGGCGGCGACGACCACCGGGCGGATGCGCGTCAGGCCGTGGCCGAGTCGCAGGTGCTGCTGAAGAACGACGGTGTGCTGCCGCTCGCGAAGGACGCCTCGGTGTACGTCGCCGGGTCGAACGCCGACGATCTGGGCAACCAGATGGGCGGCTGGACGATCTCGTGGCAGGGCGGATCGGGCACCACCACGACGGGCACCACGATCCTCGCGGGCATGCAGCAGGTGGCCCCGGATGCGACGATCACGTACTCGGAGGACGCCTCGGCGCCCGTGGGCGACAGCACCGTGGGTGTGGTGGTCGTGGGCGAGACGCCCTACGCGGAGGGACAGGGCGACGTGGGCAACAACGGCCACAGCCTGTCGCTCACGGCGGCCGACCAGTCGACGGTCGACACGGTCTGCGCGGCCATGGAGTGCGTCGTGGTGGTGGTCGCCGGGCGCACGCAGCTCGTGACCGACCAGCTCGGCGGCATCTCGGGGCTCGTGGCCTCGTTCCTGCCCGGCAGCGAGGGCGCCGGCGTGGCCGACACCCTGTTCGGCGACGAGCCCTTCACCGGGCGACTGCCGCTGACCTGGCCGGCGACCGCCGAGCAGGTGCCGATCAACGTGGGCGACGACGACTACCAGCCGCTGTACGCCTACGGGTGGGGCGAGCGCACGGATGCTCCGCTGGCGCGGCTGACGGCGCTGTCGTCGAGCCTCCCCGAGGGGTCGGAGTCGCGGGCGGCGGTCGACGCGCTCGTGTCGGCTGCGGTGTGGGACGGGTCGGGTGCGGTGCTCGACACCGCTGAGGCCCGGGCCACGGTGGCGCAGCTGGCGGCCGAGGCCGCTGCGGCGCTCGTGGGGTCGTGGGACTTCGCGGGTGCCTCTGGTGCCGCCGGTGCTGCTGATGCCGGATCGGCGTCGCTCGCCTCGTCGGTGACGCTCACCGGTATGGATGCGCCGACGCTCGCGGCCACCGACGAGCTCGTCTCGGTGGTGCGCGATCTCGCCCAGGCGGCGATGGTCGCGGGCACCACGGCGACGGGCGACGAGTCGTCGGCGATCACGGCGGATGCGGAGCACGCTCTGCTGAGCGGGGACGCCGTCACCGCCGTTGAGCTGCTCGCCTCGGTGTTCGGGGCGACGGTGGTGGAGCCCGTGCCCGGCCCCGGCCCCGGACCGACCCCCACGCCCGACCCGACCCCCAGCCCCGACCCCGGCCCCGGCGGCGGAGACGGCACGGGCAACGGCAACGGCGGCAACGGCAACGGCGGCGCAGGTTCCGACGGCGGTTCCTCCAACGCCGGCGACCTGGCGAACACGGGCACCCAGGCGGCGCTCGTGGCCCTGGCGGCCCTCCTGCTGCTCGCAGCCGGAACGGGATTCGTGGTGGCACGCCGCCGCCGCCGGATCCCCACCGCCTGAGTCAGCACGGAGCCCCGGCCGCCCGCACCTTCCGTGCGAGCGACCGGGGCTCCGTCGTCTCCTCCCGGCCTGCCGTCAGACCGAATGACCGGAGTCGGTGTCCTCCGGCGGCAGGTTGACCTCGAAGACCCGCTCGGAGTACGAGGCGAGCTTCTCGGTGCTGATGCCCAGGCGTTCGGTGCCTTCGACGGCCTCCGGCAGCGAGAACGCATCGCGACGCAGGAGGTCGCGGTGCCACCGGCGCAGCCGCTCGAGGCTCTGCTCCTCCTCCTCGAGCTCCCCGAACGTGAACTTCTCCTTGGCGAACTCGCGATCGATCTCGGCGTCGAACTTGCCGCAGTCCGCGACGAACTCGTTCCACTCGTCGATGCGCGCTGCCACGAAGGCGTCTCTGAGAACGGCGGTGTCCGAATCGTTCTGACCGGCGGCCTCCCAGACCACGAGGGTTCCGCCACCGCGTTCCGCGAGCTCGCGGACCGCTGGCACCTGCTCCGCGAAGGCGGGGAGGTTGGGTACCGCCCACGCGCCGGCGGTCGCCGGCACGGCGCCCGCGCGACGCAGTTCCCGCCACACCGCGACGCGATGGCGCGACGGCTGCGCCGGCACGCGAGGGACGAGCAGCAACCAGGAGAACATCTTCGAGTCAGTCACATCCTGAATGTAACAGATGTCACAGTCGAGATGTAACACAGGCCGAAATCCTCTGCGCTGACCTCACAATGCTGCGCCGCGCCTGTGAGTGGACGGTAACGCAACTGCACACGAGCCGACACGGCGGTGAAACGGCAGCCGAATAGCGTCGAAGACACCCGCCGCGGGCGGGATCCGTTGCACGCGAATGGGGAGGCCGTTCCATGTCCTACGTCAAGCCCGTCGAGCTCGTCTCGACCATGATCGATGCGGGGGAGACGAAGATCTTCCTCTCGACCCGCGACACGATCGTCCGTTCCATCATGGGTGGGGCGCTCCTCACCATCGCCGCGGCGTTCGCGATCACGGTGAGCGTCAGCACGGGCGTGCCGCTTCTCGGGGCGGTGCTCTTCCCTGTGGGGTTCATCATGCTGTACCTGCTCGGCTACGACCTGCTCACGGGGGTCTTCGTGCTGGGGCCGCTGGCCTGGCTCGACAAGCGACCGGGCGTCACGATCGGGGGTGTGCTGCGCAACTGGGGGCTCGTCTTCGTCGGCAACTTCATCGGTGCGTTCACCGTGGCGCTGCTGATGGCGATCGTCGTGACCTACGGGTTCTCGGTGCCGCCGAACGAGGTCGGCGAGGCCATCGGCCACATCGGCGAAGGCCGCACGGTCGGGTACGCGGAGCACGGCGCGGCCGGAATGCTCACCCTCTTCATCCGGGGCGTGCTGTGCAACTGGATGGTGTCGACCGGCATCGCGATGTCGATGATCGCCAAGGATGTGCCCGGCAAGGTGATCGCCATGTGGATGCCGATCATGCTGTTCTTCTTCATGGGCTTCGAGCACTCCATCGTGAACATGTTCCTGTTCCCGGCGGGTCTCCTGCTCGGGGGCGACTTCACGATCGCCGATTATCTGATCTGGAACGAGATCCCCACGGTGCTCGGCAACCTGGTGGGTGGCCTGGTCTTCACTGCCATCCCGCTCTACCTCACCTATGCGCGCACGAAGTCCCCGCGCACACCCGGCGATCGACGACTGATCGCCGCAGGGAAGGCCGCCACCGGCACCCGTCGCCCCGTGGCCTCACGTCGCCGGTCGGTGGTGCGTTCGCAGGATGCGGTGCTCACCAACGACGCGGCCCTCGCGACCGAGTGACGACCGGGAGGGTCGAGTGATCTCGAGCACGACAGGCGGAGCGGGGCTACACGTCGAGACGGTAGCCCCGCTTCACCACGGTGGCCACGATCTTGGGAACGGGCAGCGCCTGTCGCAGCCGGCTGAGCGCCATCTCGAGGGCGTGCTCGTCGCCGCCCGCGGCGAGCGTCTCGGCGAGAGTCGCCCGCGACACCACAGCGCCCTTCGCCGAGACGAGCGAACGGAGCAGTGCCAGCGCGGTCGGTGGCAGGGTGACGGACTCGCCGTTCACCGAGGCCGTGCTGCCGCGCAGCTCGACGAGGCCGTGCCTGGTCTCGACCCGTGCCACCTGGTTCTGCTCGAGCCACTCGCAGACGAGCCGGATGAGCGCACCCATCCTGAAGCGATGAGGCTGAATGGGTTGCACGCCGTGCGCGAGCAGCGGGGCCGCGGTCACCGGACCCACCACCGCGGCCACGACCGGGCCGCGGAAAGCCGCGAGCAATGGCTCCAGCTGACCGAGCACCTCCGCGGCGCCGAGCAGCGCGTCGACCGCGGGGGCGCTCGTGAAGGTCACGCAGTCCAGCTGGCCGGCGCAGATCGCGTCGATCAGGCGGGTCACCCGGTGGTCGTCGTTCTTCGGGGCCGACCACTGGTAAGGCGCCACCGTGAGCACGGTGTAGCCGGCATCCCGCAAGCGGTCGAGCTGCTGCTCGTCGGTGGAGCCGTGCAGCTGCACGGCCACGGTGATGCCCGGCGGATGCTCGTCGAGCACTTTCGAGACGAGGGATGCCGTGGTCTCCTCGTCGCTCATGCCCGCGTCGTCGAGATCGGCGGCCCGGATGGCGCCTCGCGCCTTCGGACCCCGCACGAGGATGTCGGCGGCCTCCAGCGTGTCCAGCAGCGGCTGGCCGAGCCCGGTCGAATCCGCGATCTCGAACCAGCGCCGCAGCCCGTAGCTCGTCGTGGCGAGCAGGAGCGCTGGGCGCGCGGCGATGATGGCGCGGGTGTCGACGATGATCACCTCGTCGTGCGGGGAGTGGGTGATGCGGATCGTGGGGGCGTGCACGACCGCGGCTCCGCGGCGCTCGAACGCGTCGATCAGATCCTGCGAGCGGCGATCGCTCGTCACCCCGATCCGGAAGCCGGTCAGCTGGGTGGGTCGGAACCCCGGCACGTCCGCCCGGTCGTGCGCCCTGTCGTCTCCCACCTCAGACGCCGGTCAGCGCCGCGAGCGAGTCGATGTGCGCGAGGGCCGCGTCGCCGCAGGCTTGAGCGACGGTCACGACCTCGCCGATGACGAGCACCGCGGGCGAGGTGATGCCCACCGTGTGCGAGTCGTGCAGGATGTCCTCGAGCGAGCTCACCGTCGTGCGCGAGCTTGGGCTGAAACCGCGCTCGATCGCGGCGACCGGCATGTCGGTGCGCATCCCGTGCCGCATCAGGCCCGCGGTGATCGAGGGCAGGTTCGTGACGCCCATGAGCACCACGATGGTCCCCCCGAGACCGGCGAGGTGCTCGAACTCGATCTCGGTGAACGGTGCGTGACCCGAGATCACGGTGAAGGCGTGGCTGATGCCGCGATGGGTGAGCGGGATGCCGGCAGAGGCGGGCACGGCCAGCGCGCTCGAGACGCCCGGCACCACCAGGGCCGGGACCCCCGCGCGGCGGCAGGCCAGCAGCTCTTCGCCGCCGCGGCCGAAGACGAAGGGATCGCCGCCCTTCAGGCGCACCACGCGCCGACCCGCCAGCGCGTGGTCGACCATCAGCTGCTCGATCTCGGTCTGGCTCACAGGGTGGTGGTGGGGGCGCTTGCCCACGTCGATCAGCAGGGCGTGCGGCGCCAACCGATCGAGGTTCGCGTGCGGCGCGAGGCGGTCGTAGAGCACGACGTCGGCCCGCTCCAGTTCTCGAACGGCGGCGAGGGTGAGCAGCTCTTCGTCGCCGGGGCCACCGCCCACGATCGCGACATGTCCGGTGCAGGTCTTGAGTGCTCGTGCCCTGGTCATACGATCTCCTCCGGTCGGTGGATTGCTGGATGGCCCGTCGGCTGCCCCACGGGTATGCGCGTGCCCGCCACGAGCACGGTGCCCGCCGCCCTCTCGGCGTCGGTGGCGGGGCGCAGCTGCCCGCGCTCCTCCACCCGGGCGAGGGAGGGGTCGCCCTCGTCCGGGGCGTTCACGAACGAGCGGAACCGCCGCAGCCGGTCGGGGTCGGCGAGGGTGGCCGCCCATTCGTCCTCGTAGCCGTCGACGTGCCTCGCCATCGCGGCTTCGAGCTCGTCGGCGAGCCCAAGGGAGTCCTCCACCACGACCTCCCGCACGTGATCGAGCCCGCCGTCGAGCTCGTCCATCCAGCGTGCCGTGCGTTGCAGCCTGTCGGCGGTGCGGATGTAGTACATGAGGTAGCGGTCGATGTAGCGGATGAGCGTGTCGTCGTCCAGATCACTCGCGAGCAGCTGCGCGTGCGCCGGCTGGAAGCCGCCGTTGCCTCCCACGTAGAGGTTCCAGCCCTGGTCGGTCGCGATGATGCCCACGTCCTTGCTCCGCGCTTCGGCGCACTCTCGAGCGCAGCCGGAGACCCCCAGCTTGAACTTGTGCGGGGCTCGGAGACCCCGGTAGCGGAGCTCGAGCTGCACGGCCATGCCCACCGAGTCCTGCACCCCGAACCGGCACCAGGTCGATCCGACGCAGCTCTTCACGGTGCGGAGCGACTTGCCGTACGCCTGGCCGGACTCGAACCCGGCATCGACGAGCTGCCGCCAGATCTCGGGCAACTGCTCGAGGCGGGCCCCGAACAGATCGATGCGCTGCCCGCCGGTGATCTTCGTGTAGAGCTTGTACTCGCTGGCGACCCGAGCGATCACACCGAGCTTCTCAGGGGTGATCTCACCGCCCGGGATGCGCGGTACGACCGAGTAGGTGCCGTCCTTCTGCATGTTCGCGAGGGCCCGGTCGTTCGTGTCCTGCAGGGTTCCGCGACCGGCGTCGAGCACGTATTCGCCGCGCTGACTGGCCAGCACCGACGCCACCACCGGTTTGCAGACGTCGCAGCCGCGGCCCGTGCCGAAGCGGGACACGATCTCGTCGAAGCTCGAGAGCCCCAGTACGCGCACCGAGTCGAAGAGCTCCTGCCGGGAGACGGGGAAGTGCTCGCAGAGGGCCCGCGAGACCGAGATGCCGCTCTTCTCGAGCTCGGTCTCGAGGATCTTCTTGACCAGAGGAACGCAGGAGCCGCACTGGGTGCCGGCGCGAGTGCAGGTCTTGAGGGCGCCGAGCTCGGTGCATCCTGGCGTGTGGTCGTCGCCGCGCACGGCAGCGCGCACGCTGCCGGCAGTCACGTTGTTGCACGAGCAGATGAGGGCATCGTCGGGCAGGCCGTTGCCGGCCGGGGGTTCGGCCCCCGCCGCGGAGAGGTAGGCGGCCGGCTCGGCGTCGAGAGTGCGGCCGACGAGTGGGCGGAGGGAGGAGTACGGGCTCGCATCGCCGACGAACATGCCGCCGAGCAGTGTGCGCGCGTCGTCGCTCACGACGATCTTCTGGTAGAGCCCGCGAGCCGGATCGGCGTAGACGATCTCGAGCGCGCCCTCGCCCGTGGCCATCGCATCGCCGAAGGCCGCGACCTCGACGCCGGAGAGCTTGAGCTTGGTGGCATCGTCGACCGCGGTGAACTCGGCGACGCCGCCGAGGAGCCGATCGGCGACCGTCTCGGCCATCGCATTGGCGGGGGCCACGAGGCCCACGCAGCGGCCGTCGACCGCCGCGACCTCGCCGATGGCGAAGATGTCGGGATCGCTGGAACGGCATGCGGCGTCGACGGCCACACCTCCGCGCGGCCCGAGCTCGAGCCGGGCGTCGCGAGCCAGCTCGTCGCGCGGCGTGATGCCGATGGCGAAGACCACCAGGTCGGCAGGGAGCTTCCGACCGTTGGCCAGAGTGACGCCCTCGACCCCGCCGCGCTCCACCGTGATGGCGCGCGGGCGTGTTCCGAGCTCGAGTGCGATGTGCTGGGCCGCGATGAGACGTCCCAGCGCCTGCCCTGCCCCCTCGTCGAGCTGCGCCGACATCAGCCACGATCCGGAGTGCACCACGGTCGCTTCGGCGCCGAGACGCTGCAGCCCTCCCGCCGCTTCGAGGCCGAGCAATCCGCCGCCTGCGACCACGGCCTTGGGCGCCCGACCCAATCGCTCGGTCAGCATCGCCACCTCGGCGCGCAGCGCATCGACGTCGTCGATGGTGCGGTAGACGCGCACGTGCTCGCTGCCGGGGATGGCGGGGACAGGCGCGCTCGATCCGGTCGCCAGGACGAGCTGATCGTAGGGCAGCTGCTCGCCGTCGGCCAGCGTGATGCTCCTGGCCGCGGTGTCGATCGCTGCAGCACGCTCGTTGCGCCGCAGCACGACCGACTCCGCCGCCCAGTGCGACGTCGGCTGGAGCACGAGCGTATCGGCCGGGTCGTCGAGACGGCGGGTCAGTGCCACCCGGTCGTAGGGGAGGTGCTGCTCCTCGGAGACCACCACGAGCTCGATGGTGCGGCCGCCGTCGCGCGCCATGATCGAGTCGACGAGCCGATGGGCGGCCGGTCCTCCGCCGATCACGACGACGCGGCGGCGAGGGGAGACAGGTGTCGACGTCATGGGACCGAGCCTAGGCAGCCGCGATTTCGTCGCGATTACCCGTGTGTAACAGCCGGTTACATCCACCGCACACGCGTCGTCAACAGGTGTGAGGGAGGTTTCACGAGGTGGAAACACAGGATTGCGGCGGGCGAAACATCCGGTTCCTAGCGTCGGAGGAGACGAGGGAGAGATGCCATGAGCATGTTGATCGAACGAAGCACCGGCGTCGAAGCCGCGGAGCCAGACCGTGCCGCCGACACCGCCGACACCGCCGGTACCTCGGCTCCCGCGTGGCAGCGAGCCTGCTCGGTCGGTGACCTCGAGCCCTCGTGGGGCGAGGCCGTGCTGCTCCGCACGAAGCAGATCGCCCTGGTGCTGCTCTCTGCGCGGGAGATCTACGCGGTGGCCCACCGGGACCCCGACACCGGCTCGTATGTGATGGCCCGCGGCATCGTGGGGTCGAAGGGCGATCGCCCCACCATCGCCTCACCGCTGCACAAGCAGGTCTACGACCTCGGCACGGGGGAGTGCTTCAGTCACCCCGGCCTCACTCTCGGCACCTATCGCACGCGCATCGTGGGCGGTTTCATCGAGGTCGAGGTGTGAATGCACCGCACCTCGTGCTGGCGTCGCACGGCACCTCCTCGCCCCTCGGGCAGGCCGCCGTCGCACAGCTGGTGGCGAGCGTGGCCGAGGCTCTGCCCCGGGTGAGCGTGCTCGGCTGCCACGTCGACGTGCAGGATCCGGATGTCGCCACCACTCTCGACCGCATCGCCGACGACTCCGCGGCGATCGTCGTGCCCTTGCTGCTCTCCGCAGGCTTCCACGTGTACGTCGACCTCGCCGAGGCGGTCGCCGATGTCCGGTCGCGCATCCCCGCCGCTGCGACGCCGGCTCTCGGACCCGACGTGCGGCTCGCGGTGCTGCTCGCACGCCGACTCGCCGAAGTCGGGTTGACACGGGCCGACAGCGTCGTGCTGGCGGCAGCCGGGTCGACCGACCCCCGCGCGGTCGCCGACTGCGAGCGGATGCGCCGGCTCCTGGCCGCTGAGATCGCCAACCCGGTGACGCTCGGCTTCGTCTCGGCTGCGCACCCGGAGCTTGGGTCAGCGGTAGACGCAGCTCGGCGCGAGCTGCGTCCCCGGGGCCGGGTGATCGTGGCCAACTACCTCCTCGCCCCTGGGCACTTCAGTGACCGGGTGGAGGCGGCAGGGGGGGACCGCACCACACGTCCTCTCCTGGACGGCGAGGCCGCGGCGTCCGAACTCGTCGAGATCGTCGTCGACAGGTATCTCGATCAACGTCGCAGCTGGTCGTTCTCGATCGTGCCCGCCGGGGTGCGAGCGGAGTCGGCGCCGGAGGGTCTGCCCGCGACAGCGCACCGCTGAACCAGGAGGGGCGCCCCGCGGAGGGGTCGGAGCGCGAGGGGTCGCCCGGCATCGGGCGACCCCTCGCGGATCACTAGTCGCTTGCGACGGCGATCTCGTTGGGGGTGACCTCGAGGTCTCCCGTGGTCACGATGTCGCCCGTGGTGAGGTCGACCGCGTGGATGCTGTTCGCCGCGGGCTCGGTGACGTATGCGATGTCGCCCGCGACCACGATGGCGGGGTGCGCATCCTGCCACTCGACGGGGCCCTCCCACGCCTCGATCACCGGGAAGCTCTCGGTGATCTCACCCGTCGCGGGGTCGAGCACGTGGATCGCGCCGTCGGTGCCGATGATGTAGGCGAGGTCGCCGGGGCCGCGAGCGACGTCGCGGAAGGTGTACTCGACACCCTCGGGCAGCTGCACCACCTCGAGGGTCTTCGCGGCGGTGTCGATGAGCGTGACGGCGTCGAGCAGGTAGCCCTCGGCGTCGGGGTCGTTCTTGTAGTCGCCGACGACGATCGGGCTGGTCTCGCTCACGTAGGCGTTGCCCATGCGGCCGTAGGGCTGGTCGGGCGCATCGAGCTTGGTGATCTCGCCGTCGCTGTAGACGAGCGCGCCGTTCTCGCAGCCGAACACGACCGCCTCGTTCTCGGCGGTGCCCTCGCCGTGCACGCCGGGGCAGTCGTCGCTGCGGGTGATCTCAGCGCCCGAGGCATCCTGCACCGAGATGCCGGTGCGGCCGTCGGCGTCGCCCACGGTGGTGAGGAAGGTGCCGTCCTCGAGCACCACCGAGACGCCGTGGTGCGCCTCGACACCCTTGATGGTCTGCACGTCGGGCAACCCGCCGGCCGCAGTGAGATCGGCCGCAGCGAGGTCGGCGGTGTCGAAGATCGTGGTGTCGCTCGTGCCGTCGGCGTAGAGCACGGTCTTGCCGGCGTGGCGCACGACGTGGCCGGGGGTGTCGGCGGCGAAGACGGCATCGGTGAGCGTGGGCTCCTCGGTGGTGCCTGCCGCGGTGTCGAGCACCTGGAATGCCTCGCTCATCGTCACCATGACGTGGCGGCCGTCGCCGGCGGGGTTCAAGCGGGTGAACTCCTCCGACTCGACATCGGCGAGGGTGTCGAGGGTGGTGCCGTCGAGCACGAGGATGCCGCCCTCGTACGAGAGGGCGACTCGGGTGCCGGCCTCGGCGGAGGGCGTCGAATCGGATCCGGATCCGGAACCGGTTGCGGAGCTCGTCCCGGTGGCGGGGGCGGAGCAGGCCGCGAGGGCGGCGACCGCTCCGGCGGCGAGGGCGGTGAGACCGATGCGGCCGATGCGGCGTCGTGGGGAGGTGATCATGGATGCTGCTTTCTTCGAGTGGTGGGCGCTCACGGGGAGAGCCCGGTGGCGATGCGGTCGGTGTTGACGCGCATCATGGTCAGGTAGTCGGGGGCGCCGCCGCCCGGGGCGGTGAGCGACTCGGTGTAGAGCTCCACGACGTCGACGTGCACGTCGGCCTCGCTCGCGAGGGCCTGCACGAGGCGGTCGGGAGACGACGACTCGGCGAAGATCGTGGGCACCCCGGTCTCGTCGACGGCCCGCACGAGGTCGGCGAGGTCGGAGGCGGAGGGCGCGGCGAGCGTGGTGCCGCCCGGGATGACGGCGCCCACCACGGTGAAGTCGAAGCGATCGGCGAGGTAGCCGAACACGTGGTGGTTGGTCACGAGCGCGCGCCGCTCGGCGGGCAGGGCCCCGAAGGCCTCGGTCATCTCCGCGTCGAGCTCCTGCAGTGCTGCTCGGTAGGTGTCGGTGTGCTCGGCGATCGCGGCCGCGTCGACACCGTCGATACCTGCCAGCACCGGTTCGAGGGCATCGACGACGTCGAGCATGCGGCCCGGGTCGGTCCAGAAGTGCGAGTCGGGGAGGCCGGCGGCGTCGCCCTCCCGGTACTCGAGCACGTCGATCGCGTCGCCGGCCACGAAGGTCTGCACACCGCTCGCAGCCGCCGCGTCGAGGTGCTGCTGCAGCCCCTCCTCCAGACCCAGGCCGTTCGAGACCACGAGGTCGGCCGACCGCAGCCGGGCTGCCTCCTGGGCGGAGATCTCGAAGGAGTGCGGATCGGCGTCGGGCTTCATGAGCGTGAGCACCTCGGCCTCGTCGCCCACGAGCTCGCCCACCACGTCGCCGAGGATGTTCGTCGAGACCACGATGAGCGGCCTGTCGTCGGCCTGGGGTGCGCAGCCGGCCAGGAGCGCGACGGAGGCGAGGGCGAGGGCGGACGCGATCGCGAACCTGGCGGAGGGCCGGACCGTGGGCGCGGTCGCGAACCTGGCGCCGGGCCGGGCCGTGGGTGCGGTCGCGCGGTGGGCGCGGAGGGGCATCGTGCGGCGCATGGTCAGCGTCCTGTCTCGGCGGTGAAGGCGGGTTCGGTGGGGGTGTCGAAGGTGCGCGCGATCCGGGCGCCGTCGGCGAAGTCGATCTCGAACAACCGGTGCTCCACGGGAGCGCTCAGGTAGGCGCGCTGCTGATCGGCCATGAGCCGAGGGAATCCGCCCGCGGCGAGCGACGCCTGCACGAGCGGTTCCGTCTGTGCGCGCAGGGAGCCGTCCTCGCCGCCGAGCACGAGCATCCGCCCGTCCTGGGTGAGGGCCAGCACGTTCTCGGCGTCGTCGTCGACCGCGGCCACCTGGGCGAGCGGTGCGGGGGAGGGCAGGAGGGTCCACGAGCGCTCCCGGGTGTCGAGCAGCCAGATGCCCTCGGTGCCCGCGAGGGCTGCGACGGTGGGTCGGCCTTCGCGGTTGTCGAAGCTCGTGGCGGCAGGGGCCGTGGTGCCGTCGGGGTAGGGGATGCGTTCGACGGTCAGCTCGCCGCTCTCGACCGAGGCGAGGAGCGCGCCGTCGCTGCATCCGATGACCGCGCCGACGCGCGTGGTGATGGTGCCGGCCGCGTTCGGGCACGGCTCCTCGATGCCCGTGCGGTCTCCCTCGGCTGTGTAGCCCACGACGGATGCCGCGGTGCCGCCCTGCGCGTGCGTGACGAGGGCGAACGAGCCGACGGGCACCACCATCCCGGCGTGCGGATCGGTCGCGATCCGGAACCTCTCGGTGATCTCGCCCTTCGAGAGCGCTTCGGTGTCGAGCAGCACGGCGTCGCCGGAGTCGGCGAAGAAGAGGCCCGTGCCGCCGGTGGTGGAGAGGGTGGTCGTCGCGATGGCCACGCCACCTGCGCCGCTGTCGCTGTCGCCCCCGCTGTCGCCACCGCTGGCGCCTCCGGCATCGACGGTGCCGAGGAGGCGGGGCTCGGTGCGGTAGTAGTGGAAGTGGTCGACGTGATCCCAGGTCCAGACCCCGCTGTCGACGACCTGCAGCCCGTCGGCGGTCTCGGCGAACAGGTAGCGCCCGTCGGTCGCCATCGATGTCGGTGCACCGATCCGGCCGATCTCGGTGACGGTCTCGTCGAGCAGGTCGAGGTGGGTGACAGTGCCGGACGGATCGATCGTCGTGAGACCCAGCTGCGGTTCGGCGACCTCGGCGGCACCTACCACCGACCCGTGCCCGTCACCGGATGCGCTGTCACCGGAAATGGCGGAACCGCCAGGCGCCGTGTCGGCCGGGCCCGCGGAGCACGCGGCGAGGCAGAGGAGGAGCGCTCCGGCCAGCGGAGAGGCGGAGAGGGGGTGTCGCATGGTTTCGTGGAGTCCTAAATGGTGTGTCAGTGGGTGGTGCGGATGCGCGCGGCGCGGGCGCGGGCGCGGTGGGTGAGTGCTCGAACGGCCCACGAGAGACCGGCGAGGCTGATGGCCGCCATGGCGACCGAGGCTCCCGCGGCTGTCGCCGCGTGCCAGGAGACGAGCAGGCCCACCACCACGGCGACCACGCCGAGGAGCGCGGCGAGCAGCATGCGGGTCGGGATGCGGGTGGTCCACTGCGCGGCGGCGACGGCGGGCGCGAGCAGCAGTCCGACGACGAGCAGCGATCCGACCGCCTGGTAGGAGGCGACGACGGCGAGCGTGACGAGGCCCACGAGCACGGCCTGCGCGAGCCGCGGGCGGAGCCCGAGCACCGTGGCGATGCGTGGATCGAGGGCGAGCGCCACGAGCGAGCGGTGGGTGAGCGCGGCCACGACCGCGCCGGCCGTCGTGGCGATCCCGAGCAGCACGAGGTCGAGGTCGGTGATGGCGAGGATGTCGCCGAAGAGGATCGAGGTGGCGTCGGTGGCGAAGCTGCCCGAGTGGGAGATGATGATGACCCCGAGGGCCAGCATCGAGACGAAGAGCAGACCGATGCTCGTGTCGTACGAGAGCCGCCCGCGCCGCTGCAGGGCCCCGATGCCCAGGCTCATCGCGATCGCGCTCACCGCTCCGCCCGCCAGGGCCGGTGCGCCGAGGAGGGTGGCGAGGGCGACGCCCGGCAGCATCCCGTGCGCGAGGGCTTCGCCGAGGAAGGCCATGCCGCGGATGACCACCCACGTGCCCACCACTCCGCACAGCACGGCGACGAGGGCGCCGCCCACGAGCGCGCGCTGCAGGAAGTCGAGCGTGAAGGGCTCGAGGAGGTCGGTGAGAAGGGTCACGAGGCACGACCGTAGCCGATAATGAGAACCATTATCAAATGCGGTAGCGTGGCGGCGTGACCTCCTCCTCGAACCCGGGCCCCTGGCTGGCGCGACTCCGCTCCGTCCGCGTCGACTTCGCAGGCCTGACGGTTCTGCACCCTCTCGACGTCGACATCGAACCGGGGGTCGTGACCGTCATCCGAGGGCCGAACGGCGCCGGCAAGTCCACCCTGCTCGAGGTCATCGCGGGTTCCCGAGCCCCCACGTCGGGCTCGTGGTCTGCGCGCGGATCACGGGCGTTCGTGCCGCAACGCGCCGCGGTCTCCGACAGGCTGCCCGTCACCGTGCGGGATGTCGTGACGGTGGGGGCCTGGGGAGGGATCGGGCCCTGGCGCCGCCTCTCTGCCCAGGCGCGTGCCTCGATCGCGGCGAGCCTCGAGCGACTGGGGATCTCCGCGCTGGCGACCCGGCCGTTCCACGAGCTGTCGGGCGGTCAGCGGCAGCGCGCGCTCCTCGCGCAGGGGCTCGTGCGACGGGCGGATCTGCTGCTGCTCGACGAGCCCACGACCGGGTTGGACGACGAGAGCGCCGGCGTCATCCTCGAGGTCATGCGGGAGGAGGCCGAACGAGGTGCCGGCGTCGTGTGCGTGTCGCACGACGCGGCCGTGCTCCTGGGCGCCGACCGGATGCTCCGGCTCGAGGAGGGTCGCCTGCTCACCCGCGGGTGATTCGGGGGTGATTCAGGTGGGGCGGTCACGGCGACCCTTCTAGGGTCGAAAGCAACCCGATCCCCCCTCCCGGAGCCTCATGGACAGCATGCAGCGCCTTGCGACGTATCTGCAGGCGGATCTTCACGAGCATGCCGTCGTGACGGTCGACGCCGGGCCCACGGGGAAGGGCACCGTGAGGATCAGGCCGATCGAGCCGGCCGCCATGTCGCTCGCGATCACCGGCGGGCGCGACGAGATCTCGTGCGTGGAGTTCGGCGATGTCGCGGCCATCGAGTGCCTGGGCAACCGGCGGACCGTGGGCGGGCTCGCCATCCTGCCCGCCGAGGAGCTGGGGCTGCTGCTGCGCACCGTCGTGACCGGCGGTGCGGAGCTCTGCACGGCCCCCGTGCGCGGCCGACTCCTCCACCTGGGTGCCGCTTCTGCCTCGACCGACGGCAAGCAGGGCGCTCGTCGCCGGAGGCCGCTCCAGACCTGGGCGCCGATCGCGCCCTCGCTGGGCCCGATGATGACGATCCTCCGCCCCCTCGAGCAGGACTCCCCGCGGCCCGACCTCTTCACCATTCCGGCCTTCCGCCTCAGCCCCGGCCGACCCCGCATCCGCCTGGGCCGCGCCCTCGCCACCGAGCAGCCCCAGTCGGCCTAGCGCTCCGTCAGGGGCGGGCGGGCGTGGCGAGGTCGAGCGCCAGGACGACGGCGGCCCCCGCGAGGAGGGTGCCCGAGGCTCGGCGCTGCCAGATGGTCCAGGCGGGCCGGGCGGCGAGAGCCCCGGAGAACGCGGCGGCGGTGAGCACGAAGGCGGCGTTCACCGTGAGGCTCACCGCGATCTGGATGGCGCCGAGAGCGAAGCCCTGCGCGGTCGGATCGCCCTCCGCGGGGTCGATGAACTGGGGGATGAGCGCGAGGTAGAGCAGGGCCGTCTTGGGGTTGAGGAGGTTGGTGACGAGGCCCATCCGGAACAGCCGGCCGCGTGAGTCGTGGCGGATCGGGCGGCTCTCGAAGACGCCTCGGCCTCCTGGTCGCAGGGTCTGCCAGGCGAGCCACGCGAGGTAGGCCACGCCCGCCGCCTTGAGGGCGGTGAAGAGCCACGGGACCGCCACGAACACCACGGCGAGGCCGAGGTTGGCCATGGTCAGGTAGACCACGAAGCCCACGCCCGTGCCGGCGAGCGAGATCAGGCCGGCCGCGCGGCCCTGGCTGAGGCTGCGCGAGACGAGGTAGATCATGTTCGGGCCGGGGGTGAGCACCATGCCCAGGGCGGTGACGGCCATGCCGGTGGCTGCTGCTGCGTTCATGATCTCAGCGTGCTGTAATGGCCTTATGCAACTCAACCCTTACGGAGAGTACGCGGTCCTCATGGCCGCGTCGCTCGTCGACGACTGGCCGGCCGACCGGGCGGGGATCGTGGAGCGCACCAGGGAGTTCGGGATGACGATGGCGTTCCCGGTCGACGCGGCCGACCACGCGGGTGTGCGGTCGGTGCTGGATGAGTGGCTGCGTGTGGTGGATGCCCCCGACGACGCGCAACGCGCCGTGCTGCTGAACGCGCAGATGGCGGCGGTGGCGGCGCATCCGCGACTCACCGACCACGACGGCGAGGGCTGGCACCTGCACTACCGCGACCCCGAGCAGGGGCTGCCGCACGTGCTGGCCGCGGTGATCAGCGTGGGCACGGCCCTGCACCTCACCACGCGCGGCATGCACCGCCTGCACCGCTGCGCCGCAGACCCGTGCACGCACGTGGTGGTCGACGTCTCCCGCAACGGCACCCAGCGCTACTGCTCGGTGCGCTGCGCCAACCGAGCAGCAGTCCGCCGCCACAGAGCCCGCCACCCCTGAACCCGCCACCCCGAGCCCTGGTAACCGGCGTGAAAGCGATCCATCGCCGGAAACAGAATTCCCCCCACGGAAAGTGAGGGGAATTCGAGAGAATCACGCCGGTCCAAGCCCAGCGCTCGTGACTCAACGATACGCTTCCTGCCATGGTGGAGCAAGACGCGCTGGAGACGCTGCTCAGCCCGGCGCGAATGGCTGCGTATCGAGCTGCCGCCGGTGGGCGAAGCGACCGGGCCGCGGATCTGTACTTGTGGGCCACGGAGCTGGCGGGTGCATTTCACGCGCAGATCTCGTTCGTGGAGCTGGCGGTGCGTAACGCCCTCGACCCGCAGCTCGGTGCCTGGAACGCGAACCGAGGTGGTCGGCGCGAGTGGACGGACCCGGGAGCGGCCGAGGGTGAGCTCTACCATCTTCTGGGGCGGGACATCAGGGAGGCGAGACGGAGGGCAGAGCGGGAGTCTGCGATCCGAGCCCGTCATCACCCTCGGCAGGGCCACCCGGTGAACCATGATGATCTGGTGGCGCAGCTGATGTTCGGAAGCTGGGTGAAGCTGCTGCGGCCGATGTCGAACGCGGAGTCGTCAGTGAGGCAGCAGAGCCTCTGGCGGGAGGGGCTACACCTGGCGTTCCCCGGTTCGGACTCCGGTGAATCCGGGCGCATCGCCGTGGGGAGTCAACTCGACACCCTGCGGTATCTGCGCAACCGGGTGGCCCACCATGACAATCTTCTGACGGTCGCCGTGTCCAACCGTCTCGAGGCGATCTTGTCCGTCCTCTCGAAGATCGACGCGAGCTACCCCGCGATCGTGATGGCTCGAAGCGCTCTGCGACGGCTGGCCAGGGAGGATCCCCGCAAGGCGTGGACCTAGGCCTCGAGGTGCCGTGAGGTCAGGCGGCGGCGCGGGTTGCTGCTACTGCGGAGGCGATGCCGCCGGGGTAGGGGGCTCCATGGCCCGGGAGCACCCAGGTGGCGTTCGTGGGGAGGAGGGCGTCGAGGGAGGCGAGGGCCTCGGCGGGCTCGTCGGTGAAGGGGGCGGGGGCCGGGCCCGTGGCGCCCGTGAGCACGTGGCGGGTGGTGAGACCGTCGCCCACGAAGACCGCGTCGACGAGTGGCACGAACACCGCGATGCTGCCCGGCGAGTGGCCGGGGAGGCCGATGATCTGCGGGGCGCCCGGCAGGTCGAGGGTCTGGCCGTCGTGCACCTCCACCACCTCGGTCAGCCACTGGGTGCGCATGCCGCCCTTGCGCAGCGCGTAGGCGGTGAAGCCCAGCACAGCCCCCGGCTTCATGGGCTGCTTCGCGTTGGCCGGCTTGGGGCCGCCTTTCGCGCGAGCCGTATCGGCGGCATGGATCTGCACGGGCACGCCGTGCTCGCGGCGGAGTCGCTCCGCGAAGCCCACGTGGTCGCTGTCGCCGTGGGTGAGGATGACGCCGCGGATGTCGGCGAGGGAGCGACCAGCCGCGTCGAGCTCGGCCACGAGGTCGCGCCAGTGGCCGGGGAGGCCCGCGTCGATGACCGTCACGCCCTCCGGGGTGATGACGAGGTAGGCGGCCACGATGTCGTTGCCGATGCGGTGGAGCGACTCTGCGACCTTCATGATGGGGAGGGGGTCAGCGGTCGACGGGGAGGGCGGCCGAGACCCAGGCCGAGGTGCCGCCCGTCACGTTCACCGCGTCGATGCCTCGAGAGGCGAGCGCCTCGGTGGCCTGGGCGCTGCGGCCGCCCAGCTGGCAGATGACGTGCACGGGGCCCGACGTCGGCACCTCGTCGAGACGCTGAGCGAGCTGCGAGAGGGGGATGTTGACGGCCGACGGCGCGTGCCCCGACGCGAACTCGTCGGGCTCGCGCACGTCGATGACGACGGGCGAGGGCAGTGCGGCCAGCTCCTGGACGGTGATGCTCTTCATGGCCTCGACGATACCCCGGCAGGTGTCAGTGCCCCGCGCCGAGCCTGCCGGCGAGGCGGCCGCGGAACTTCGTGCTCGCCTCGTTGAGGCCCTCGAAGACCACGTGCTTGCCGTGGCTCTCGTACTTCGTCGAGATCGCGTCGAGGGCGGCCACCGTGGAGGCGTCCCAGATGTGGCTCGTCGACATGTCGATGACCACACGATCCGGATCCTCGGCGTACTCGAACTGGGTGGTGAGGTCGTTCGACGAGGCGAAGAACAGCTCCCCGTCGACCGTGTAGTAGGCGGTGGGCACGGGCTCGTCGAGCCGCACCTCGCGCGTGACGGTGGCGAAGTGCGCCACGCGACGCGCGAAGATCACCATCGCCACGATCACTCCCACGATCACGCCGATCGCGAGGTTGTGGGTGAGCACCACCACGACCACCGTCACGACCATCACGGCGGTCTCGCCGATCGGCATCGACCTGAGCGTCGACGGCCTGATGGAGTGCCAGTCGAAGGTGCCGACCGACACCATGATCATCACGGCCACGAGCGCGGCCATCGGGATGATCGACACGATGTCGCCGAGCCCCACCACGAGGATGAGCAGGAACACGCCGGCGAGGAACGTCGAGATGCGGGTGCGGGCGCCCGAGGCCTTGACGTTGATCATGGTCTGCCCGATCATCGCGCATCCGCCCATGCCCCCGAAGAAGCCCGAGAGCACGTTGGCTACGCCCTGCCCCCACGTCTCACGCGTCTTGCGGGAGTGCGTGTCGGTGATCTCGTCGACGAGCTTGGCGGTCATGAGCGATTCGAGGATGCCGACCACGGCCATCGCGGCGGCGAACGGCGCGATGATCGTGAAGGTCTCCCACGTGAACGGCACATCCGGGAGGAACAGCGACGGCAGGCTGCGCGGCAGCTCGCCCTGGTCGCCCACGGTGGGCACGGCGAAGGCGAACACCACGCACGCGGTGGTGAGCAGCACGATCGCCACGAGCGGCGCGGGCACCACCTTCGTGATCCTCGGCATGAGCACGAGGATGAGGATGCCCACCGCCACGAGCGGATAGACGAGCCACGAGACCCCGAGCAGCTGCGGCAGCTGGGCGATGAAGATGAGGATGGCGAGCGAGTTCACGAACCCGACCATCACGCTGCGCGGGATGAACCGCATGAGCTTGGCGACTCCCAGCACCGCGAACAGCACCTGGAAGACGCCGGCGAGGATGACGGTGGCGATGAAGTAGTCCATGCCGTAGTCGCGCGCCACGGGGGCGATGACGAGGGCGACGGCGCCGGTGGCGGCCGTGATCATGGCGGGCCGACCGCCGAGGAAGGCGATGGTGACCGCCATCACGAACGACGAGAAGAGGCCGACCTGCGGGTCGACGCCCGCGATGATCGAGAACGAGATGGCCTCGGGGATGAGCGCGAGCGCCACGACGAGGCCGGCGAGCACCTCGCGGGTGAGGATGCGCGGGTTCCTGAGCGCGGTGAGCACGGAGGGATTCGGCCGGTAGCGGTCGGGGGAGTCCGTCTTCTGGACGATGGGCATGGCTGTCTCCTGGAGAATGGGGAGGGGATGTGCTCTCACTGGACGCTCAGCGGCAGATGCAACCCTACCCTGACGTAAGGGTTGATTCGACAGGAGGGGTGCCATGGAGCCCGAGACCACCGCCACGATGATGCACATCGGCGAGCTGGCCGAGCGCACCGAGCTCTCCCTGCGCACCATCCGCCACTACGACGAGATCGGCCTGCTCAAGCCCTCCGGCCGCACCGAGGGCGGCTTCCGGCTCTACACCGAGGGTGACTTCTCGCGGCTCATGCTCATCCGTCGCATGAAGCCGCTCGGGTTCCCGCTCGAGGAGATGAGCGAGCTGCTGCGCATCATCGACACCCTCGAGCAGGGCGACGATCCGGCCCTCCGCGCGCAGCTCGACGACTTCATCGAGCGCGCCGTGTCTCAGCGCGAGAAGCTGCAGCGGCAGCTCGACATGGCCGACGAGTTCGTCGACCTCCTGCGTCACCGCTGAGACGGTGGAAGGGGGGATGGTGTCGGTGGGTGGCTCGGAGGGCGGGCGGCGGAGGTCTGTGAAGCGCGCGCTCGGCACAGCGGCCGCGGTGGTGGGGCTCCTCGTGGCGCTGGTCGTCGCGTACTGGGGGTGGGGCTTCGTGGCCGAGCAGCGCACCGACTCCGCCTACTCGGTGCTCGATGCCCGCATGGGGTCGCTGCGCGAGGCGCAGGGCGCTCTCGTCGAGCAGTGGGGCACCACGCAGAGACAAGCGGATCGTGTGCGCACGGTGGTGTCGTCGGCTCCCTTCGCGGGTGACACGGATGCCTCGGCCGAAGCCCTCCGCTCGGCCCTCGGCAGCCTCGACCTCACGCTCACCGCCGCGCGCACGCAGGCGGACGCCGCCACCTCCGCGTGGCCCGACGGCGATGAGGACGGCGGAGCCCAGGCCGTCGAGAAGCCGCCCCTCGTGGTGCCCTGGGAGCAGATGGCCGAAGCCGAGGAGGTGGAGGCCGCCGCAGACCGCGCCAACCTCACCGCCAACGAGCTGCTGGCCGCGGCCGTCGACACCTCGAGCTCCGAGCAGTCGCTCAGCGAGGCGGAGGTCGCCTACTTCGCCTCCCTCTCGACGCGGGCACGGGCCGAGGCGGAGGCCAGCACGCTCGCGACCAAGAAGAGCAGGGTCGACCTGGGCCTGCTGCTCGATCAGGCGGCGGATCCCTCCCAGTCGGGATCGTGGACGAGCGCGTTCATCGACACGCTCGAGGCCGCCAGGCAGGGTGTCCGGGAATCGCAGGCGCTCGAGGCGGCCGAGCTCGCCGACCCCGCGCTCGAGACCAGGCGCGAGATCGAGGCCTACGCGCGGTCGCTGAGCGCCGGCGTGGTGCTCGACTTCGTGTGGGCGCCGGAGGTGAGCGGGCTCGGCGACGGCTGGCTCTCGGGCACGGCCGAGACCTACAGCGGCGACGGCGGGTGGTCGATCATCACCCTCAACTACACCGTGGAGGAGGCCTGGGAGGCCGGCGACGACAACGCGAGGGCCATCGTGGCGCACGAGGTGGGGCACACCCAGTTCATCCGCGAGGTGTGCGAGCCGCTCTTCACGGGGCCCGTGTTCAACTCGGATCACGAGACGTGGGCGACGGCGTTCTCCATCGGCCTCGGCTTCGACATCCCCGGCTCGGGCATCGAGGCCTACGGCCGCCCCACCGACGAGCAGGTGGCCACAGCCGCCCAGTGCCGCTGACGGCCGAGGAGTCGGTGAGGCTGTTGCACCCCTGAACGGCGCACCGCAGGGCGATTCATGTTTCAGGAAAGTGCATCGGCCTGAGTCGTGCGTGTTTCGCCACATCCAGCCGCCCTCGCTTTCGGGGGCTGCACGATGGGTGATCCCCGTGATCTCGAGGTTCCGCACGCCTTCCTGGCAGCTCCAGAGGCGCGCTCGGCCCCGGAATCGGGTGGCGGAAGCCCGCTGAGGGTGGCTTAATCCCAGCGAAATAGAAGCGTTTCACGACGTTTACCACGGAGTGGGATTCGGCCGGTGGGCAGCGGCTACATTCGCTTCAGAGCAGAGGAGCCGGCCTCGATCTCTCGGAGGCCGCCGACCTGCTCACCCCCGCACAGCGCCATTCTCGCGCCCCGG
The DNA here is from genome assembly GCF_041927495.1 of Herbiconiux liukaitaii. Classification (NCBI taxonomy): domain Bacteria; kingdom Bacillati; phylum Actinomycetota; class Actinomycetes; order Micrococcales; family Microbacteriaceae; genus Herbiconiux; species Herbiconiux liukaitaii. The sequence goes on from NZ_JBHFHG010000008.1 coordinate 292,031, forward strand.
CGACCCGCCGTGGGCCGACTTCCGTGATCCCTTGCGCCAAGGAGCATCCATGCCATCTCTCACGTCCCTCCGCCGATCGGGTGTCCTCGCCCTCGCCCTCGCCCTCGCCGGCACTGCCCTCCTCGCTGGTTGCGCGACCGACGCCGGAGCGGCCTCCTCCTCGTCGGGCGACGCCGCCGGCATCGCCCACGCCACCGCCCAGATCGAGGCCGCCAGCGTCGACCCCGAGTTCACCTTCGAGGCCGACCCCTTCGAGATGTCCGGCATCGCCGGAAAGACCATCTTCAACATCCCCAACTCCTCCGCCGTCGCCTACATCACCGCGGTCGACGCCGAGGGCGCGGCGATCGCCGAGAAGTACGGCGCGACGTGGGTCGAGTACACCAACCAGGGCACTCCCAACGAGCACACGGCGGGGATCGACCAGGCGATCAGCCAGGGAGCTGACGTCATCGTGCTCTCGCAGGGCATCAACGGCGAGCTGATCATCCCGGCTCTGGAGCGTGCGAAGGCCGCGGGGATCCCGGTGGTGATCAGCCATACCTACCAGAACGGCGACCCGATCCCGGATGCGCTGAGCGACCTCATCACGGCTCAGATCACCGCACCGTTCAACGAGTCCGGTGCCCTCAACGCCGACTGGGCCATCCAGGAGACCGAGGGCCAGGGCGACATCCTGATCATCACCTCGGCCGAGGTGCCGCCCTCCGACGGCATCGTCGAGGCCATGCAGAGCGAGTTCGACGAGCACTGCTCCGGCTGCACCGTGAAGGTCGTCAACGTGCCGGTCGCCGACTGGGCCACCAAGATCGCCTCCACCGTGCAGTCCGAGATCCAGGTGAACCCCGAGCTCGACTACGTGCTGCCCGTCTACGACTCGATGACCCTCTACGTGGAGGCCGGTGTCACGGCCGCGGGCAAGGTGGGATCGGTCTTCACCTCCTCGTTCAACGGCACCCCCGAGGTGATGCAGATCATGCAGGAGGGCGACGTGCTCACCATGGACATCGGCGAGAACGTGCAGTGGCTCGCCTGGGCCACCCTCGACCAGGTGGGGCGGGTGCTCACCGGTACCCCGATCATCGAGGACGGCAACGAGGAGACCCCGCTGAAGGTCTTCACCGACGAGAACGTCGACGAGGCCGGAGTGCCACCGGTGGCCGGCCAGGGCTACGGCGACGCCTACGTCGCAGGCTACGAGGCACTCTGGGGCCCCGCAGAATGAGTGCCACCCGGGAGGCATCGTCGCTCGCTTCCGCTGCGCTCGCGATGACGGGCACCTCGCCAGGCGCGGCACCGCTGCTGAGCATCCGTGATCTCACCAAGCGCTTCGGAGGCCTCACCGCCCTCGACGGCGTGGACCTCGAGATCCGGCCCGGCCAGGTGCACGCGCTGCTGGGCGAGAACGGCTCGGGCAAGTCGACCCTGATCAAGATCCTCTCCGGCACCTACGCGCCGGAGCCGGGGGCGACGATCCAGGTGCGCGGCCGGTCGGTGCCGGTGCCGGTTCCTCCCGGGTACTTCCGCCGCCTCGGCATCAGCTTCGTGCACCAGGACCTCGCCCTGGTGCCCGAGCTCAGTGTGACCGAGAACCTGCGGTTGGCGACCGTCGTCGCCGGCCGCGGGCCCTTCATCCGCTGGGGCCGGGAGCGCCGGGCCGCGGCGTCGGTGTTCGAGGAGTACGGGATCGCCATCGACCCGGCCGCCACCGTCGACTCGCTCACCGACGCGCAGAAGGCGCTCGTCGCCATCCTGCGCGCCGTCGCCGAACTCGGCGAGAGCCGTGCCCTGCTGGTGCTCGACGAGCCGACGGTGTTCCTCTCGAAGGAAGACGCCGACCTGCTCTTCCGGGTGGTGAAGGACCTCGTCCGCGACGGCGGCATGTCGGCCCTGCTCGTCTCGCACGACATGTCGGAGGTGCTCGAGCACGCCGACCGGGTGACCGTGCTCCGCGCCGGCAGGGTGCAGGCGCACCTCGACACGGAGGGGACCACGGCCGACGAACTGGTCTCGCTGATCGTGGGGCGTTCGCTCTCGGCCGACGCTCCGCGTGACACCCGCGCACGGCTCGGCGATCCCGTCGTCTCGGTGCGCGACCTGTGCGCCCGCGCCGTGGACGGACTGTCGTTCGACGTCGCCGACGGCGAGATCGTGGGGGTGACCGGGCTCGCGGGCTCGGGTGTCGAAGACGTGCTTCCCGGACTCTACGGAGCCGTGGCCGCGCGCGGCACCCTGACGGTGCACGGCGACGTCACGGCGCTCGCCACCGCGAGCCCGCGCTCGTCGATCGCCGGCCGGATCGTCTACGTGCCCGCCGACCGCAAGGTCAGCGGCGGCGTCGCCACGCTGAGTGTGGAGCAGAACGTGACCCTGCCGGTGCTGCAGGCGCTTCGCGGGATGCTCGGCATCTCGCCCGCGCGCGAGCGGGAGCGCGCCACCCGGTTGGCCGCCGACTACGACGTGCGCCCCGCCGATCCCGCCGCCCTGTTCGGCACCTTGAGCGGCGGCAACCAGCAGAAGGCGGTGCTGGCGAAGTGGATGCAGGACTCGCCCCGGCTGGTGCTGCTGCAGGAGCCGACCCAGGGCATCGACGTCGGCGCTCGCGCGGGCATCTTCGCGATGCTCCGGCGCACCGCGGCCCAGGGGGTCTCGATCGTCTGCGCCTCCACCGACTACGACCAGCTCGCCTCGGTCTGCGACCGGGTGATCGTGCTCGCCCACGGCCGTGTGCACGACGTGCTGGAGGGCGACCGTATCGACCGCGACGTGATCGCGTCGACGGTCGTCTCGAGTCTCGTCGCTCCCGCACCTGGTTCCCCCACTCACCGTCCATCCGCCACTGCCGAGGAGATCGACTGATGTCCACACTCGAATCCACCACCGATCGGGAATCCGCGGCCTCCACCCCTCCACACACGCCGCGTCGAGGACTGCCCCGCGTCTCCTGGGGCCACACCGAGCGCTTCGCACTGCTGGGCGCCTGGGTCGTCATCGTGGTCGTGTTCAGCATCCTGCTGCCGCAGAGCTACTTCACCCTGGGCAACCTGCAGAACATCTTCGGCTCGCAGTCGGTGCTGCTGATCCTCGCGCTCGGGCTTCTCTTCCCGCTCACCGCCGGCGAGTTCGACCTCTCGGGCGCATCGACCATGTCGCTGTCGGCGATGACGATCGCCGTGCTCAACGCCCAGCTCGACGTGCCTCTCATTCCCGCGATCCTCGCTGGTCTCGGTGTGGGAGTGCTGGTGGGAGTCGTCAACGGACTGCTCACGGTGGGCTTCCGGATCGACTCGTTCATCGTCACCCTGGGCACGTCCACGTTGATGATCGGCCTGATCCAGTGGATGAGCAACGCCTCCTCGGTGACCGGCATCGATCCGGCGCTGGTGCAGGCCACCGTGGGCTGGCGCGGGTTCCTCGGACTGCCGCTCGCCTTCGTCTACGGGCTGGTGGCCACCGTGATCGTGCTGATCATCCTCACCACCACTCCGGTCGGCCGGCGGCTGCTCTTCGTGGGCACCGGGCGCGCGGTGGCCGAACTCAGCGGGCTCAACGTGCGGCGGCTGCGCGTGGGTGCCTTCGTCGCGTCGGGTCTGACCGCCGCAGTGGCGGGGGCCGTCTACGCGGGCACGCTCGGCGGGGCCGATCCCTCCTCGGGTCAGTCGTTCCTGCTGCCGGCGTTCGCGGCCTGCTACCTCGGGGCCACCGCGATCGTGCCCGGCCGGTTCAACGCGATCGGCACCTTCATCGCCGTGTACTTCCTGTTCTCCGGGGTCGTCGGCCTGCAGATGCTCGGCGCGCAGAACTACGTGCAGCAGCTGTTCTACGGCGGAGCGCTGATCGTGGCGGTCGCAGTCTCGCAGACCATCCGGCGGCACGCCGTCAAGTCGGCCGCGAACGCCGCGGCGTCCAGGCCCGTGACCTGACCACCCGTCTCCCGACCACCTGACCACCCTCCCTCCATCCCCCTCGAAAGGACATCCCCATGGATATCGGCGTCTTCATCCCGATCGGCAGCAACGGCTGGCTCATCTCCACCACGTCTCCGCAGTACAAGCCCTCCTACGACCTCAACCTCGAGATCGTGCAGGCGGCCGAGAAGCACGGCTTCGACTTCGCTCTCTCGATGATCAAGCTGCACGGCTACGGCGGCCCGAGTGAGTTCTGGGACTACAACCTCGAGTCGTTCACACTCATGGCGGGGCTCGCGGCGCAGACCGAGCGCATCAAACTGTTCGCCACCACCGCGGTGCTCACCATCCCGCCGGCCATCGCCGCGCGCATGGCCGCCACCATCGACTCCATCTCGCACGGACGCTTCGGCCTCAACCTCGTGGCGGGCTGGCAGAAGGCCGAGTACGACCAGATGGGACTCTGGCCGGGCGACGAGGTGCACTTCGAGCGCCGCTACCGCTACCAGACCGAGTACATGCAGGTGATGAAGGAGCTGTGGGAGAACGGCGAGTCGAACTTCGACGGCGAGTACTTCACCATGAAGGACTGCCAGATGAAGCCGCAGCCCTCCTCGCACATCCCGATCGTGTCGGCCGGGCAATCCAGCGAAGGCATGGCGTTCGCGGCGCAGTACTCCGACTACAACTTCTCGATGGGTGTCGGCGTGAACACGCCGACCGCCTACGCGCCGCAGAACCAGGCCTTGATCGCGGCGGCCGAGAAGACCGGCCGCGATGTCGGCAGCTACGTGCTGTTCATGATCATCGCCGATGAGACCGACGAGGCCGCGGAGGCCAAGTGGAAGCTCTACAACGACGGTGTCGACCACGAGGCGATCGGCTGGATGACGGGCCAGGCGAAGACCGACGTCAACGCTGAAGAGGGCAACACCGCCTCGCGGATCTCGCTCCCCGAGGGCGCCGTGAACATGAACATGGGCACCCTCGTGGGCTCGTACGAGAACGTGGCGCGGATGCTCGACGAGGCCGGCGAGGTCGAGGGCACCAAGGGCGTGCTGCTGGTCTTCGACGACTTCGTCGAGGGTGTCGAGGCGTTCGGCACCCGCATCATGCCGCTGCTGGCCTCGCGCAACGTCGTCGTCGCGGCATGACGGCCCCGGTGCTCACTGTCGCCGTGGTGCAGGCGGGATCGATCCCCGTCGACCGCACCGAGGCGATCGATGGCCTGCTCGCAGTGTTCGAGCAGGCCGCAGGGCCGGACGTCGACCTCGTGGTGTTCCCCGAGCTGTGCACCACGCCGTACTTCTGCGGCGGCACGAACGACGCCTACAAGGCATGGGCGCAGACGATCCCCGGCCCCGACACCGATCGCTTCGCGGCGGTGGCGAAGCGGCTCGGCACGGGTGTGGTCTTCGGGCTCTACGAAGACGCGGGCGAGGAGCTCTACAACTCCGCCGTCATGATCGATGCCGACGGGCGGCTGGTGCAGGGCACCGGGATCGACGGCGAGGAGCGGTGGAGCTATCGCAAGACCTCCATTCCCAAGAACGAGCTGGTCGACGTCGACGAGAAGCACTTCTTCTCGCCCGGCACGGGGCCCGTGATGTTCGACGCCTTCGGCACCCGTTTCGGCATGCTCATCTGCTACGACCGTTCGTTCCCGGAGTACTGGCTGGCGTCGCGCGCGGCCGGTGCCGAGGTGATGATCGTGCTGGTCTCCTCCCTGGGCTTCCGCGAGACGCTCTTCACGCAGGAGCTGCAGGTGCGCGCCCTCGAGACGCAGACCTGGGTGATCGCGCCGAACCGTGGCGGGGTCGAGACGCTCGACGGCAAGACGGTGAGCTACTTCGGCCGCTCCTGCATCGTCGCGCCCGACGGAGCGCTGATCGACACGGCCGCACCGCACACCGCGGGCGACTCGATCACAGCGTCGATCGACATCGGCGAGGTGGCGATCGCCCGCGAGTCCTTCCCGCTCGGCTCGGACCGCACGCCCGGTGTGTTCCGCTACCTGGCGGAGGCGCACGCCCTCAGTGGGTCCGTGGCGTGAGTCACGAACCGTCCACCGTGCTCGCCACGATCGCGTCGCAACTCGACGACGCGCTCGTGGCGAGCCGGGCGCGGCCCCTGCCCGCGGCCCCCAGCGCTCTGCAGGCGGAGCCTCTGCATAGTGCGCACCTGTTCGCGCGGATGCTCGCGGAGACCGTCGCTGCAGAGGCTTCGGCTGCTCGGCTCGGTGCGGAGCCGCTGCCCTCCACGCGCCCCGTCGCGTCCGGCAGCGCCACCGCGTCCCACAGCGCCACCGCCGTGCGCATGCTCGGGGTCGACGAGCTGCTCGGCGCCTACGGCGCCCGTGATCTCACCCCCACCGCCGTGATCGCCGAGCTCGAGCCGCTGTGGAGTGCTCCTCGGCACTCGGACGCGGTGCTCCGCGTGATCGACGGCATCGCCACCGCCGCGGCCGAGAGCACCGCACGCTGGGCCGCCGGGACCGCCCGCCCGCTCGAGGGCATCCCGTTCGCGGTGAAGGACATCATCGATGTCGAGGGCACGATGGTCACCAGCGGCTCGCTGCAGACCGGCGACCGCATCGCGCCCACCGACGCCACCGTGGTCGCGCGACTGCGCGCGGCCGGCGCCATCCCGGTCTTCATGGCGGCGACCACCGAGTTCGCCTGCGGGGGCCCGGTCAACGCCCGCTATGGCTTCGTGCGCAATCCGTGGGACCCCGAGCGCTGGACCGGCGGCTCCTCCACAGGCTCGGGTTCGGCCCTGGCCGGGCGGATCGTGCCCCTCGCGCTCGGCACCGACACCGGAGGCTCCATCAGGGTGCCCGCCGCACTCTGCGGCACCACCGGCATCAAGCCCACTTACGGACTGGTGCCCCGCACCGGTGTCGCGAGCCTCTCGTGGACGATGGACCACGTCGGCCCGATGGCCCGGAGCGCCCGCGACCTCGTCGGCGCGCTCGCCGTGATGGCGGGTGCCGACGGCGTCGACCCCGCCACCCACGAGGTGGTGCCCTCGCTCGAAGCCGACCCCAGACGGGTGCGAGGGATGCGCATCGGTGTGCCGCGGGCCTGGTTCACCGAACGCTCGGACACCGCCGTGCTCGCCGCGTTCGAGGAGGCCCTCTCGACCTTCCGTGCTCTCGGCGCCGAGATCGTGGAGCTCGACTTCGACGCCCTCGGGCACGCGGGCAGCATCGCCGAGATCGACAGCGAGTGCTGGACGGTCTTCTACGGCGAGCTCGCGTCGAACCAGGAGGCGAACGCGGCCACCGCCGAGCTCTTCGACGCGGGCATGCGCGCTCGCGTCGAGGTGAGCGCCATCCCCTCCGCCGCCGATTACCTGCGCGCCCTCCGCCGCCGCCCGCTCGCTCAGGCCGCGGTGGTCGAGCGGATGGACGAGCACGGTGTGGAGCTGCTCATCACCCCGGGGGTGGGCGCCACGGCCCCGCGCTGGGACGACCTCACAATGCAGGTCGACGGCACCCCGTTCAACCTGCACGAGGTCATCCCGAGGAACACCAGGATCTTCGACTACCTGGGCTTCCCCGCGCTCATGATGCCGGCCGGTTTCGCGCCCGACGGCCTCCCGGTGGGGGTGCAGCTGATCGCCCGGCCGTGGCAGGACGCATCCTGCCTCTCGGCCGCCGTCGCGTTCCAGGATGCGACGACGTTCCACACCCGGGCACCTGCGGTGTCCTCGCGCGAGATCGCACAGGAAGGCTCATCGCATCACTAGCTCCACACCCGGCGGGGCCGATGCCCAGCGGCGCGCGTGGAAGATCCTCTTCACGTCGAGCCTCAGCGTCATCCTCGTCTTCATCAACTCCAGTGCGCTGCTGATCGCACTGCCGCAGCTCAGCCGCGACCTCGGCGCCACCGGCGCCCAATCGAGCTGGGTGCTGCTGGCCTACATGCTGAGCACGACGACCCTCATCCTGATCTTCGGCCGGATCGCCGACATCGTGGGCCGGCGGCGGCTCTACATCCTGGGCATAGCGGTGTTCCTGGTCGCCTCCCTCGCCTGCGGACTGGCGCCCACCGCAGGACTGCTCATCGTGGCGCGGCTGGTGCAGGGCGTTGGCGCCGCGGCGATCATCACCAACACGACAGCGCTGCTCACCGACGCGTTCCCCGAGCGCACCCTGAGCCTCGGCCTCGGCCTCAACGCGACCGTCGCCGCGGTGGGCCAGGTGGTGGGCCCCCTGGTGGGAGGTGTGGTCACCGAGACACTGGGCTGGCGCTGGATCTTCCTGGCCGGCATCCCGATCAGCCTCGCCGGGCTGCTCTGGTCGCTGCGGCTGATCCCGCGCCGCGAGCGCCCGCGGAGCAGGGAGCGGCTCGACGTGCTCGGCGGCGTGCTGTCGATCGGTGCGATCGGTGCGATGGTGGCGGCGGTCTCGTTCGGCGGTTCGCTCGGCTGGGGCTCTCCCGCCGTCATCGGCGCGGGGGCCGGCGCGATCGTGCTGAGTGTGCTCTTCGTCTGGAGCCAGCGGGTGGTCGCGCATCCGCTGGTCGACCCCGACATCTTCCGGGATCGCGCCACGATCACGCTCTACACCTCGGCGGCGCTCTGCGCGCTCAGCAGCTACGCGCTCGTGCTGCTCGCCTCGCTCTCGTTCCAGGCCGTGGAAGGGATGAGTGCGCTCGAGGCGGCGGTCGCCATCCTGCCCGCCCCGCTCGGTACGACCATCGCGGCGTCGGCGGCCGGACTGCTCGCTCGGCGGATCCGGGCCCGCACGCTGTCGACGATCGGCATGGCGCTGATCGGCTGCGGCGCGATCCTGCTCGCGTTCAGCCTCGGCAGCGCAGAGGCCTACCCCGCCTCGGCCGCCGGCCTCAGTGCGATGGGGGCAGGCACCGGCATCTTCATGACACCCTCGACCGCGGCACTGATGTCGCGTGTGCCGGAACGCAGGCGCGGGATCGCGAACGCAATCCGGTCGGCGCTGCAGAACGCCGGCTACCTGTTCAGCACCGCGATCGGTCTCGCCATCGCCACCAGCGGCCTCACCATCGCGCAGCAGGCCGCCGCCTACGACGGATCCCTGCTCGCGCTCTCCGCCGCCGACGTGCAGGCCTTCGTCGATGGAGTGCGCGCGGCCTCGCTCACCTTCGCGGGCCTCGCCTTCGCCGGTGCGGCGGTGATCGGGCTCGGTCCCCTCGGCGGGCCCACGCTCACTGTGCCCGAGCCCCGCTCCACCTGAGGCCACTTCACCCGAGGCCCATCCCACCCGATCCCCTTCGAACGGAGAACCGAGAATGACGACCGACACGACAGATGCCACCGACTACGCCGCGGCGGGCCTCGCCGGGCACCTCGAACCGGGCGGGAGCACCGCTCTTCTGATCGTCGATCCGGTCAAGGCCTACATCGATCCGGAGTGCCCGCTCTACGCGGGGGTGGAGGAGCCAGTGGAGCGCATGCGGGAGCTGCTCGCCGCGGCCAGAGCCGCCGGGGTGCACGTGGCCATCACCACCATGGCGCTCTCGGCCGACGGCTCCAACGCCGGGGTGTTCTACCGCAAGGTGCCGGCGCTCAAGGCGTATCTGCCGGGCAGCCCGGCCGGTGACTTCATCGACGGGCTCGCTCCCGAGCCCGAGGACACCCTCGTGCCCAAGCAGTATCCGAGCGCCTTCTTCGGCACCTCGCTCGCCGCCGGCCTGCACGCCAGAGGGGTCGACACGGTGATCATGGCCGGGCTCAGCACGAGCGGCTGCATCCGGGCGTCGGCGACGGATGCGATGCAGCACGGCTTCGTGCCGATCGTCGTTCGCGAGGCCGTTGGCGACCGGCTGCCGAGTGTGCACGAGGCCAACCTCTTCGACATCGCCGCGAAGATCGGTGAGGTCTGGCCGATGGCGCGGGTGACCGCACTGTGGCGCTGATTCCGTGCATCGGCACGCCGGGGCCTGGGGTGGCGAAGGGCAGGGGCGCCGCGTCGCTAGGCTCGACGGCATGACCGATCCGCCCTCGGCGATCCCGAACTGGACGGACCCCGTGGTGCCCGACGCCACACACCATCAGGTGGGGTTCTCGCGCCGTTCGGATGCCGCCCGCCAGGTCTCCGATCTCATCCGCGCCGACATCATCGCGGGCAGGTTCACCGGCCCGCTGCCCTACGAGTGGGAGCTCCTGGCGCTGTACGGCACCACCCGCAACGTGCTGCGCTCGGCGCTGTCACTGCTGCAGGGGCAGCGTGTGCTCACCCGGGCGCCGCGCTCGGGCACATTCGGGGTGAGGCCGGTGGCCTCGATCAGCCTCGCGCGCACCGCCAAGGAGGTCACGGTCTACGGCGACAGCCCGGGCGGGCGGCAGTTCGACTCGCCGCACCTGAGCCTGGTGCATCTCAGTGCGCTTCTCGTCGATGCCCCCGACACGGTGCGCCGCAACCTCCAGATGCACGGATCACGCGCCTACTTCGTCGAGACCCTGGTGTTGTTCGACGGTGCGCCCAGCCGGTTGCGCACCAGCTGGGTGGACGAGGAACGCCTGCCAGGGATGCTCGACCGGCCGCTCTCGGAGTTCGTGCCCGATCTGGTCTCCAGGGCGGTCGGCGTGCGCACAGAAGCGAGGCGGCTCCTGCTGAGCGCCGTCAACGCCGATCAGTGGGTCGCCGATCTGCTCGACATCTCGCCCGGAATGGCGATCATCCACGTCGAGCGGCTGACCTGCCTGCCCGATGGCACACCCGTGGAGTACGGATTCTCTCGCTACCGCGGCGACCTCGCGGTCATCGACACCCGCATCGACTAGCTCGGGTCGTCGGGCCGGAGGGTCGTGCCGACCAGGGCGAACGTGCCGAGGATGATCGCGGGCACCGCGAGCAGCCCCATGAGCGACCCCTGGGCGCTCCGCAGCACCGTGCAGGCCGCGTCGGTCGCCTCGCTCTCATCGGAGTACGAGCCGAGGGGCTCCTGGTCGTCGCTCACCCGGTCGTAGAGCGATCCGCCGAGCGCATCGCTCAGGGGCGCGCACGAGACCTCGCGCGAACATGCTCCGACCCTAGGGCCTAACCGAGCACGGGGCGCTCCTCCGGGTAGCGGAAGAGCAGGTTGCGGCGGCGGATGGCGAGGGCCGACGCGAGACCGATCGGCCCGATGCGGCCGGCGAACATGAGGGCCGTGAGCACGTAGAGGCCGAAGGGCGGCAGCTCCTCACTCAACCCCACGCTGAGCCCGCACGTGGCGAACGCCGAGATCACCTCGAAGAGGATGCGATCCAGGGGCGTGTCCGTCACGAGCATGAGCAGCCCCGTGGCCACGAGCACGAGCGTGGCCCCGAGGAACGTCACACTGATGGCGACTCGCAGGATGCCCTGGGGGATGGTGCGCCCGAACACCATCGCATCCTTGTCGCCCTTCGCCTCGGCCACGATCGCGAGGAACAGCACCGCGATGGTCGTGACCTTGATGCCGCCGGCCGTCGAGGCCGAGCCGCCGCCCACGAACATGAGCGCATCCGTCACGAGCAGGGTCACCGGCTCCGAGGCCCCGTAGTCGGTGAGCGAGAACCCGCCCGAGCGCATCATGGTGGACGCGAAGAGGGAGTGGAAGATCTTGTCGGCCACGGTCATGTCGCCGATCGTGGCCTGGTTCGACCACTCGAAGGCCCCCCACGCGAGAGCCCCGACCAGCAGGAAGAACACGGTGGTGGTGAGCGTGAGCTTGGTGTGCAGCGACCAGCGCCGCCAGTGCTGCCGCGAGAGCATGAGCACGAGGTAGACGGGAAAGCCGAAGCTGCCCACGAAGACCCCGATCATGACGGGGATGAGGATCCAGAGGTCGCCGTCGTAGGCGGCGATGCCGCCCGGGTTGGGTGCGAAGCCGGCGTTGTTGAACGACGAGATGGCGTAGAACACCCCGTGCCAGAGCCCTCGACCGAACGACTCCTCCACCATGATGAACCGCGGCACGAGCACCACGGCGAGCGCGAGTTCGAGCACGAGCGTGGTGAGCACCACGATGCGGAGCAGCGACTGCACCTCGCCGAGCTTGCTCGCGCCGATGCCCTGCTGCGCGAAGATGCGCACCTGCACGCCGAAGCTGCGGGTCACCGCGCGCGAGAGCAGCAGGGCGATGGTCACGATACCGAGACCACCGATCTGGATGCCGAGCAGGATGACGGCCTCGCCGAAGAACGACCAGTGCTCCGCCGTGTCGACCGACACGAGCCCCGTGACGGTCACCGCCGAGAACGCGGTGAACATGGCGTCGTGCACCGGAGTGGGCCGGCCGTCGGCGGTGGCGAACGGCAGCATGAGCAGGCCCGTGAAGAGCAGCGCGACGAGCAGGAAGATCGCGAGGGCGAGCACGGCGGGCGAGATCTTGGCCAGGCGGCTCGTGGCGATTGCGATGCGCAGCGGATCGGCGGGCTGGCGGCGCTTGCTGCCGAGCCGCATGAACGTCATGGACTCTCTCTCCGTCGGGGCACTAGCAGGCTACGCGTCCGAGGGTATTTCTGCTTGAATCTGACGTTGTGAGTTCAGCACCAGTCGAAGAGGACCTCCGCACCGCCATCGAAGCGCAGGTGTGGGATGACGTGATCGGAGTCGTGGAGCAGCACTGGGGCGAGCTCATGCAGCACCGGCAGGACCTGCTCGTGGAGGCGATCAACGCGCTCCCGGCCGAGGTGCTGGCCGGCTATCCGCGGCTCTCGGCGGCGAAGGACTACATCAACTACCTGCCCGCCAACAGCGACGGCAGGCCCATCCGCTACCAGCACACCGTCACGGCGCCACCCACCGGCCTGCTCGACGTGCTCGCCGACCTCACGAGCCGCAGCGTGAGCGCGCGCTTCCAGGGCAACACGGCGGAGTCGGTGGCCATCGTGCGCGAGGCGCACACCACCATCGCCGAGGTCTCGGACGAGGCGCTCGCCGCCATCCGCCCCGTGCTGCCCGACATCCGCCTGCAGTGGGCCATCTCGCTCGAGCTCGGCGGCGAGCTCATCGACGCCACGCGCGCCTACGAGCGCAGCTTCGACGAGGCCGTGACGTTCAAGAACCCGCGGATCGCGGTCGAGGCCGCGGGCACGATCGCCCTCAACTACGCCCTCGCCGGCAACCGCGGGGCCGCCGAGCAGTGGCTCGCGCGCCGCCCGGAGCTGCACGTCGAGGCGCCGGACACCGTGCAGACCGCGGGGGAGCTCGCCCGCGCCCTGCTCGCCGTCAACGACCTGCGCTTCGACGACGCGCGGGCCGCGCTCGAGGCTGCCCCCTCGGTGATGGTCGCCCCCGAGACCTGGGCCCAGCGCCTGTTCGTGGAATCGGTGCTCGCCCGTGCCTCCGGCCAGGCCAGGCAGCAGCTCGCGCGCGTGGGATCGACGCAGGCCACCCAGCCCGAGAAGCTCCGCAGCAACGGCCTCAACGGCTGGCTCACCGCCATGGCCACCGCCGAGCTGCAGCTCTCGCTCGGCGACGTGGCGTCGGCCGTGCGCTCGATCGCCCGGCTGCGCGCCATCGACCTGCCCGCGGTCGCCGACCCGGTACGTGTGCTCCGCGCGTGGGCGGCGCTCCGGCAGGGGGATGCGCGCGAGGCCCTCGTGCTCGCGGCGCCCGGTCTCTCGCAGCCCTCCACGAGCCCGAGGATCACCGTCGAGCTGCTGGCGGTGGTGGCCGCCGCCAACCTGCGGCTCGACCAGCCGGAGGAGGCCGACAGGCACTTCGCGGCGTGCCTGGACCTGCTGGTCTCGGAGGGCCTCCCGATCGTGCTGCTGCGCCTCACCGCCCCGGAGCGCGCCGCGCTGCTGCCCCGCTACGAGGAGCAGCTGCCGCCCAGGGTCGTGCGGGAGCTCGCCGGCCTGCTCGACGTGGGCACCGCTCCCTCCTCCGTGCAGCTGAGCGAGCGGGAGCGCGTGGTGCTCCGCCACCTCGTGCAGGGGCACAGCGTGCCCGAGATCGCCACGGCCGAGCACGTCTCGCCGAACACGGTGAAGACGCAGGTCAAGGCGGTCTACCGCAAGCTCGGCGTGGCCGACCGCGACGGCGCCCACCGGGCCGTGGCCGCCACCCCTCACCTCATCGCCTGAGCACGCGCCGGGCGGCTGCGGGCCGATGCTGCGGGCCGCTACTGTGGGCGCAGGCGGGGCCGAGGATCGGGCTCGCGGGGTGGGGGGATGGTGTGATCAACGACCTGGTGACCGTGGTGCTGGCGGTGCTCTCGGCGCTGCTCGTGGGGTTCGTGGCCCGGCGCATCCTGGCCACACCCGTCGGCTGGCCGCGCAGCATCGTGGTGGGCCTCCTCGTGTTCGCGACCGGGCTGCCCTTCGCCACCTGGCTCGTCGACCAGACCGGCCTGCTCGTCGACGGAGAAGCCCGCGACGGCCGGGCCGCGTTCGCAGCGCTCGCCGTGGTGCTGCTGGCCGTGGCGTGGGTCTTCGCGCTCGGGATCGGGGTGCTCGTGGCCCTCGAGGCCATCTTCCCCACGCGCCCCCTGCCCAATCCGATCGACGCCATCCGTGCCGCCATCCGGCAGCGCAAGCGCACCCGCCGCTACCTCCAGATCGTGGCGATCGCCTCGCGCCACGGGGCGGGCTGGCTCGTGCACGGCCGCTCGCGGGTGCAGCAGGAGCTCACCACGAGCGAGCAGCGGGCGCAGGCCATCGTCTCGACCATCAACGAGTCGGGCGTGACCTTCGTCAAGCTCGGGCAGGTGCTCTCCACCCGCCGCGACATCGTGCCAGAGCCCTACCTCAGCGCGCTCGCCTCCCTGCAGTCGGGAGCCACGACGCTGCCGTGGGAGGAGATCCAGCCGGCCATCGAGGAGAGCATCGGCGCGCCCCTCGAGACGGTCTTCGCCTCGATCGAACCCGAACCGCTCGCCGCCGCATCCGTCGCCCAGGTGCACACCGCCCGGCTGCTCGACGGCACGCCCGTGGTGGTGAAGGTGCAGCGACCGGCCGCCCGCGCCCAGGTGGAGGCCGACGCCGACATCATCGTGCGCCTCGCCAACCGCGCCGAGAGCCGCACCAGGGTGGGGCACGACCTCAGGATCGAGTCGGTCGCGCGCGGCTTCACCGCGACCCTCCTCGATGAGCTCGACTACCGCATCGAGGCGCGGAACGTCGAGATGATCCGCAGCACGCTCGCGCGCTCCGAGGCGCTCATCTCGGTGCCGCACGTGTACCGGGCCGCGTCGGGCCCGCGCGTGCTCACCATGGACCTCGTGGACGGCGAGCCCCTCAGCCGCGCGGGCGACCGGCTCGCGGAGCTGCCGCGGGAGAAGCGCGAGGAGCTCGCCACGGGCCTCATGTCGGCGGTGCTCGAGCAGATCCTCGTGCACGGCGTCTTCCACGCCGATCTGCACCCCGGCAACGTCATCCTGCGCGACGACGCCACGCTCGGCCTCATCGACTTCGGCGCCATCGGCGTGATCGAGCGCAGCCAGCGGCAGTACCTCACGGCGCTCATGCTCGCGGCGGTGAGCGAGGACGACATCGCCTGCACCGATGCCCTGCTGCTCATCGTCGACGTGCCGGACGACGCCGATCTCGACGCGCTGCGGCACGACGTGGGCATCGTCATCACCACCGAGCGGCACCGGCCGAGCGGCGACGGATCGATCTTCACCCGGCTGCTCGACGTCATCCGTCAGCACCACATCGCGCTGCCCGGCGACCTCGCCTCGGCGTTCCGCAGCTTCGCGACCCTCGAGGGCTGCCTCAAGGTGCTCGACCCGCACTTCGACATGTTCGAGCAGGCGCTGCCGATGGTGCCCGAGCTGCTGCGGCACTCGCAGTCGTTGCACCGCACGGCCACGGGGCTGCAGGCGCAGGCGAGCGTGACGGCGGCGCGGGTGCGGAGCCTGCCGGGGCGCCTCGACTCGCTGCTCACGGGGCTCGAGAAGGGCACTGTGGGAGTGCGGCTGCGAGCGTTCTCGGACGACTCGTCGCGGGACTTCGTGCAGCTGATCGCGGCGGAGGTGGTGGGCGCGCTCATCTCGATCGCGGCGGTGGTGATCGCCGTGGTGCTCATCGTCACGGATGCGGGCCCCGTGCTCTCGGGCGGGCTGCGGCTGTTCGACCTGTTCGGGGCGTTCGTGGGGGTGTTCGGGTTCCTCGGGCTGCTGCGGGTGGTGCGGCAGGTGGTCATCCGGCGCCGGCTCTGACCGGGAGGGACGACCGCCTGCCGCGATCCGGCTCAGTACGCGATGCTGATGTGCTCGCGGCGGTGGGCCGGGCGCTCGAGCTCGTCCACGATCGCGAGCGCGAAGTCGGGGCCGCTCACGGCCGAGACGCCCTCGGCGTCGAAGAACGCCACGTCGCCGCCCACGCGGTAGCGGCCGAGCGCCTCGCCGGGGGCGTACGCGCCGAACTGCTGAGCGGGCGAGAAGAACACCCAGTCGAGCTCGGCGGGGGAGGCCTGCAGCACGTTGAGCACCTCGTTCATCTGCTTGGCCTCGCCGGCGAACTGCGGCGGGAGGTCGTCGCCCTCGGCGAAGCGCGGCGCGCCCTCCTGGGGGCGCAGCGAGCTGAAGCCGCCCACCACGGCGAGGCGCACGCCGTGCTCGGCGGCGAGCGTGGCGAGCGCGCTGTCGACCTCCACGATGCGGCCGTCGAGCTCACCGCGCGGCGAGAGCGTGGAGACCACGGCGTCGGCCCCGGCGAACGCACTGGCGCGCACCTCGGGGTCGAGCAGGGATCCGGTCTCGTAGGTCACGCCCTCCACGCGGGCCGCGCCCTCGGGTGCGTTGCGGCTGTACGAGACCACGTCGAAGCCGCGGGCGGCGGCCTCCTTGACGACGGCGCTGCCGGCGTAGCCGGTTCCTCCTACGACGGTGATGCGGGTCATGTCCTACTCCTTCATTCGTCTTGTCTCCTGGTCCGTTGTGCGGACTCTTGCTACGCTAAATCCAATGGTCACTTTTGGGAAGTAGGCACTTTGTGGTAACCAAGCAGGTCGCATCCGTTCTCCGTGGGCCCGATCCGTATGCGGCCGGGTGCCCGAGCAGGCGACTGCTCGATCGCATCGGGGATCGCTGGACGGTGCTCGTGGTGGGTGTGCTCGGGGAGGGGCCGCGCCGCTTCTCCGAGATCCGCCGTGCCGTCGACGGGGTCTCGCAGAAGATGCTCACGCAGACGCTCCGCGGCCTCGAGCGGGATGGGCTCGTGACGCGCACGGTCTACGCCGAGGTGCCGCCGCGGGTGGAGTACGAGCTCACCGACGCCGGGCGCACCCTGCAGGAGCCGCTCAAGGCGCTCGAGCAGTGGTCCATCGAGCACTTCGGCCAGGTCACATCGTCGTGGGAGCGGTACGACACCAGGGCCGAGGCCTGACGCCGCGAGCCGCACCTGGGATGATCGGGGTATGACCGTTCTCTCCATCCTCGACCTCCGAGTCGCTGCCGATGCGCTCGAGCAGGCGCCCGCCCTCATCCACGAGACCCTCGCCGGCACCCGTGCCCGGCCCGGCTGCCTCGGGGTCGACGTGACCGTCGACGTCGACGACCCCACCCACTTCCTGTTCGTGGAGAAGTGGGAGTCGCTCGAGCATGACGACGCCTACCGCGCCTGGCGCCTGACGCCCGAGGGTGCTGCGGTGCTCAACCCGATCGTCGCGGGGCAGCCCACGCTGACGCGCACGGTGCTGCGCGAGGAGATCTAGCGGCTGAGATCCAGCGGGCTCAGCGATCCGCCCAGAGGGTCTCGAGGGGCACGGCGCGCTGCAGGATGTTCTCGGCCGCGCGGTGGCCCGAGCAGAGGGCGGCGGTCACGGTGGCCGGGTCGTCGGTCCAGGTGGCCTCGCCCGCGAGGTGCAGCACGCCGCCCACGGGGGTCGCGAGGGCGTCGTGGTCGTCGGTCGTGGAGCCGAGCTGCATGTAGGCGTACGAGCCGTGCGCGAACGGGTCGTCCTGCCAGGTCGTGATGTGCACGCCGGTGGGTGGCGTCACGCGGTCGCCGAAGAGGCGGCGCAGCTGCTCGAGCACGGAGTCGACGACCCGCTGCTCGCTCCAGTCGCGGATCTCGATGGCCGCGGGGCCCGCCGCGAACGTGAGCAGCGTCGGTGTGCCGTGCAGTGCCGTGAGGTCGTACCAGGAGTGCCACCACGTGCCCTCGGGGCCCTGCTGGCGGATGGCGTACACGTCGTCGTCCCAGAACTTCGTGTCGAAGCGCATGAACACCTTCTCGAAGGCGTTCATGGTGAGTCGCCCGAGGGCGTCGATGATCGGCTCGGGGAGGGCGGGCTCGATGGCGAAGGCGTCGGACTGCAGCACGCCCACGGGCACGGTCACCACGGCGGCGGCGGCGGCGAAGGTGCCGCGGTCGGTCGTGACGGTGACGCCGGCTCTGCTCATCTCACCGCCATCCGACCACTCCACGCGGGAGACGATGTGCTCGAGGCGCACGTCGAGGCCGTCGGCGAGGTGCTCGGCGAGGCGGTCGTAGCCGTCGGGGAACACGACCTCGTCGCCGTCGATGGAGTCGTCGTCGAGGCCGTGCGCGGCGAGATCCTCGATCCAGGCGCCGTACTGCTCCTCGCTGCGGTGCTGCAGGTACTCGCGCACACGCAGGGTGCGCTCGTCGTCCCAGCCCTGGCGGGCGAGGGCCTCGTCGGTCACGTCGCGGTAGGAGGCCTCGGGTGCCGAGACCGCCACCACCTCGGCGAGGGTGGCATCGACGGTGTGGATGTCGTCGGCGAAGCGCTGCGCCTCGGCGGCGTCGAGGCGGCGGCCGTCGGGGCCGTAGTAGGCGATGGGGCGGGAGTCGGGCTGGTAGCCGCCCACCGTGAACTCGACCGTGCGCAGGCCGAAGGCCTCTGCCGCGGCGGCCACGGGGCTGTCGACGATGCCGTGGATCCACGAGGCGCCCAGATCGGTCGGCTCGCCCTCGGTGCGATCGGTCCACACGCGCCCGCCCACCCGGTCCCGTGCCTCGAGCACCACCACCCGCTTGCCCGCCCGAGCGAGCAGTCGCCCCGCAGTCAGTCCGGCGATCCCGGCCCCCACCACGACCACGTCGACGCTGTCGACATCCCCGCCCGTGCTGCTGTTCCTGTCCACGTCGACACCTCTCTCGAGCCGCGCGCACTGCGCCTCCTCACGCTATCGGACCCTCGGCCGAGGGCGTCGACCCCGCGGGCATCTCGGCGAGCTGCGCCCGAAGGCTCGAACGCGGGGTTCCGGCAACGCCCAGGCACCGATAGCCTGTCGACGTCAAATGGTGACGCCCCGCGTGCCAACCGACCCAGGAGCATGCTCCGTGCCTTCGCGCCGATGCATGAAGCGGGGGAGGGCGAGGCCCCACGCCGGTCCCACCCCCGCTGCCTCCGCCCAGGTCGCTGTCCCTGCCTCTCTCTGTCATGCAGTTCCATGCGCCAACCGCCCACCACGCGAGCCCGCACGCTACTGTGAGCACTAGGTAGTCCTGCACCCAGGCCACTCGCACCGATCGGCAGATCCCCGGTCCGGTCAGGTCAGGAGCACCATCTCTACTCCCCGCAGTCCTCGTCGTCCCGATTTCGCCGCCGCCTTCGTCGCCGTGCTCCCCGTGCAGCGCGCGGCCATCTGCACCCTCGGCCCCCCGTTCGACGTCGAGACGGTCGGTGCGAGCGATGCGATCGCCGGCGGTCTGAGCGAAGTGCAGCTCGACGCGGGGGAGGGCCCTGGGTGGGACGCTTACGCCACCGGCGTGCCGGTGCTCGAGCCCGACGTGCACGCCCTCATGCCCCTGCGCTGGCCCATCGTGCTGCACGCGCTGGCCGATCAGGGTGTGCAAGCCGTCTTCTCGTTCCCGCTCGCGGTGGGATCCCTCAAGATCGGGGCCGTCGACCTCTACTCCGACACCTCGGAGATGCTCTCCGACGATTCGGTGGCCGGAGCAGTAGGTCTGGCGAGCGCCGCCTCCTCGGCCGTGCTGCACCGCGCCCTCGACCACCTCGACGAGGAGCTTCCCGACGAGGGCCCCTTCTCCCGCCGCGAGGTGCACCAGGCCACGGGCATGGTGGTCGCCCAGATGAGGATCAGTCCCGAAGACGCGCTCCTGCTCATCCGCGCCCACGCGTTCGCCTCGGGCCGATCGGTGCGCGAGACCGCGGCCGACATCACCACGAGGCGCATCTCGCTCGCACCGTGACCGGCCAGGCCCACCGCCAGTGAAATTCGACCCGTCAGGGTCAGATCGTCTGTCTGCCTGTTAGTGTCGGCATGACTCCCGGACCCGAGTCCTCTTTTAAAGGACGAGCGGGGTGGGCGTGCGCGAGCTGATCAGAATGGCCACCGAGGCGAGAGCCGACGAGCTGCGCCTCCAGCGCCTTCCCGAGCAGAGTCTGCGCGATCTCTCCGTGCTCGTCGACTTCCTCTGGGCGAATGAGGATCACGACCCGGACGGGGCGCGGTCGATCCGCTTCGAATGGCTCGGCCCCCTCATCGACTCCGAACTCCGCCGACGCCGTGCGATGGCGGATCAGCGCACCTACGATCCGGTGCACCGCCGACTTCGGCGTGCACACCCCAAGGGCCCCAGCCACCTCTCCACGGTCTTCCAGCCGCTCGTCGACTTCGGCACGGGCTCGAGGGTCGCCTACGAAGCGCTCACCCGGGTCTCCGCCGAGACCGGCGACGGCTCGCCGCAGCCCTTCCTCGAGGCGGCGCGGCGCGAGGGGCGCATCGTCGAGGTCGATCGCGACTTCTGGATCACCTCGTTGCAGTCCGCCGAGGTCAACGACCTCCATCAGCCGCACAGCCTGCTCATCAACGTGGAGCCCGAGTCGTTCCAGGCCGGGCTGCTCGAGGAGGTGCCGCCCGCCCGCCCCGTGGTGATCGAGCTCACCGAGCGCGCCCTCCTCTCGGCGCCGGGGGAGCTGCTCACCATGGTGCAGCAGGCCAGGGCGGCCGGGCACGCCATCGCGATCGACGACCTCGGGGCGAACCCGGCGTCGCTCGCCCTCGTGCCGCTCATCGATCCGGATGTCGTGAAGCTCGACCTGCGGCTCATCCAGGACAGGCCGGATGCCGACATCGCCCGCATCATGAGCGCCCTCAACACCCACACCTCGAACGCCGATGTGGTGGTGGTCGCGGAGGGCGTGGAGACCGCGAAGCACCTCGTGACGGCGCAGGCGCACGGCGCCACCCACGGTCAGGGCTGGCACTTCAGTGCACCGATCGCCGAGGTCTCCGACGGGCGCGACCTGCCGGGCATCACCGTGCGCCCGCGCCGCAGGGTCACGCCCTCCTCGGCGACGACCCCGTTCGAGGTCGTCGCGCAGCACATCCCGCCGAAGTCGTCGGATCGGGCCCTGCTCGTGCAGATGAGCATCTTCCTCGAGGCCAGGGCGAGGGCCAGCGGCGACTCCGCCGTGGTGCTCTCGACCTTCCAGCACGCCTCGAACGTGACCCCGGGCGCCACCAGGCGGTACCTCGACCTCGCCGAGCACTGCGCACTCGTGATGGTGCACGTCGACGGCCCCACACCCATGTTCGACGGGAGCGCGGTGCAGGTCTCGAGGATCCCGAGCGACGATCCGCTGCTCACGGAGTGGGACATCGTGGTGCTCACCGCCGATTTCGCCGCGGTGCTCGTGGCCAGGGAGACCGATGCGTCACGGCACGCCGAGGGCGTGTACGACTTCTCGCTCAGCCACGATCGCGGGCTCGCGGTCGAGGCTGCGCGGCACCTCATCCTGCGCGCCACCTGACGCGAGCGGTCTCAGCTGCTCGCGAGCTCCCCGGCGTGGTCGGGCACGTACTTGTAGAGCTCGCGCGCGGGACGGGCGTAGCTGTCCGAGGCCGGCCTCGCGGGGATGTCGATGGGCTCCGGATCGCGGTGCTCGTAGGGGATCTGCTCGAGCAGGTGCTTGATGGTGTTGAGGCGGGAGGCGCGCTTGTCGTCGCTCTCGATCGTCCACCACGGAGCGTCGGCGTGGTCGGTGGCCTCGAACATCTCGTCCTTCGCGCGGGAGTAGTCCTCCCAGCGGGTGATGGAGAGCACGTCGGTCTCGGAGAGCTTCCAGCGGCGCATGGGGTCTTCGAGGCGCGAGCGGAAGCGATCCTCCTGCACGTCGTCCGACACCGAGTACCAGTACTTGATGAGGATGATGCCGTCCTCCACGAGCATCCGCTCGAACACGGGGGTCTGGCGCAGGAACAGCCGGTACTGCTCGGGGGTGCAGTAGTCCATCACCCGTTCCACGCCGGCACGGTTGTACCAGGAGCGGTCCATGAGCACGATCTCGCCCTTGGTGGGCAGGTGCTCGATGTAGCGCTGGAAGTACCACTGGCCCTTCTCCTGCTCGCTCGGGGTGGGGAGGGCCACCACGCGCGTGGAGCGCGGGTTGAGGTACTGCACGATGCGCTTGATGGCTCCGCCCTTGCCTGCGGCGTCACGGCCCTCGAAGACCACGACCACGCGGGCACCGGTCTCGATGACCCAGCGCTGCATGGTCACGAGCTCGACCTGCAGTCGCTCCAGCTCGGCCTCGTAGAGATCCTTGGGGATGCGCTTGCCGTGCTTGGCGTGCTTCTCGTGCTTGCCGTGCTTGTGCTGCTCGGGCGTTTCCGCTGCGTTCTTCGACATGGCGCGAACGCTACGCCTGCCGCCCCATTTGCGCGCGGGGGTCGACACCCTAGAGTCGGGGCATGGACAGTACCGGGATAGCGATCCTCGTGGGTGCGGTGATCGTCGTCATCGTGGCCGTGGTGGCGTACAGGGTGTCGCGGCAGTCGAAGGCCGGCGGCACTCAGCGGCGGGGCGACGATGGGGGATCCTCCGTCTTCGTGGCGGGTGATTCCGGGGGAGCGCACGACACTCGCCACGACGGTGACGGCGGCGGGTGGGGCTCCGACGGCGGTGGATCCGACAGCGGCGGATCCGACGGCGGCGGTGGCGGTGGCGGAGACGGCGGCGGTGGCGGTGGTGGGGGCGGCGACTGACCGACGGATGGGCGGTTTCCGAGATGTTGGTGGGAGACCGGTGGCAATGGGCGGCCCGAGGAGTTGAGTGGGAATGCCGCATCACGTGGCCTGAACGGAAGAGGTTGACTCATGGGTGCAGACGACAAGATCAAGAACGCAGCGGAAGACCTGGGCGGCAAGGCCAAGGAGGCCTTCGGCAAGGCGACCGGCGACGAGTCGAAGGTGGCCGAGGGCCAGGCCGACCAGTCGAAGGCCGATGTGAAGAAGGCCGGCGAGAACGTCAAGGACGCGTTCAAGCACTGAGCCAGACCGCACTCAGCACCATCCGCGAGGCCCGTTCCGTATCCCCGGAGCGGGCCTCGCGCACGTGCACCCGCAGGCGCGGGAGGGAGGTGCTACCGGATGAGCGACCGGATCCCGTCCTCCAGCACCGCGTGCCCTTCCGGCACCGCCCGATCCACGTCCCCCACAGCGACGAATCCGTCGCTCTCGGCGTTCAGCCGAGCGATGTAGCCGAGAACCGTGTCCTCGGGCTCGGCGATGATCTCGAGGTCGTAGGCCACCTCGCTGGGCTGCACCCGGTACGTCTCGCCGTCCACCACGATCTGCATCGCCTTGCGGCGCACGTCCTCGATGAACGTGCCACCCGTGGTGACCCTGCCCTCTGCTGCCGTGGTCATACGCTCGCCATCTCGCTCGGTACGGTCGCCTCGTTGGGCTCGGGGGTGAGCTGAAGGCCCTGCGGGGAGTTGGCGCTCAGCATGAGCACGTCGATCCAGTGCCGGTTGATGCTGGGGGAGCGCCCGCCGTAGTAGCGGAACTCCATCGGCACGGTCGCGTACACCCAGATGGCGGTGCGCCCCCCTCCGGCGTGCGGCTCGTCGCGCCAGCAGAAGTAGAACGACTCCCCCCGACGGATCTTCGCTCCGATCACGAGCTGCAGATGGGCGAGAGTGCGGTCGTCGAATTCGACGATCAAAGACGAGTCGTATGTGAGTCGGCCCATGATGTATCCCTTCGGTCAGCGGCCCAGCGCGGTGCGCGCAGGGCAGTCGAACGGGTCGCCGCCGGCGGCGAGACCCACGGTGTTGAGGTACTCGACCACGATCGCGTAGGAGCGCACGAGCGTGGTCTCGGTGTAGTCGATCCCGTGCACCCGGCAGTACTCCTTGACGATCGCCTGAGCGCGCCGAAGGTTCGGGCGGGGCATGTTGGGGAAGAGGTGGTGCTCGATCTGGTGGTTGAGGCCGCCCATGAAGGTCTGCATCACGGGCCCCCCGCCGATGTTGCGGCTCGTGAGCACCTGGCGGCGCAGGAAGTCGACCTTGCTGTCGTGCGGCAGCACGGGCATGCCCTTGTGGTTGGGCGCGAACGACGCCCCCATGTAGAGGCCGAACACCCCCAGCTGCACACCGATGAACGCGACGGCGATCCCGGGGGAGAGCACCACGAACACCACGGCCACGTAGAGGGCGAGCCGACTCACGATCATCGCGATCTCGATGCGTCGCTTGTCGACCTTGCCGGAGCCGAACACGGTCCTGAGCCCATGCACGTGCAGGTTCAACCCCTCGAGCAGCAGCATGGGGAAGAACAGGTAGCCCTGGCGTCGCCCGAACCACACGAAGGCCGCAGGCGTCTGCGACGCGTCCGGCCCGGTGAACGAGAAGACCCCCCGCTCGATGTCGGGATCCTTGCCGAACACGTTCGGGTTGGCGTGGTGCCTGCTGTGCTTCGTCATCCACCACGAGTAGCTGATGCCCACGAACGAGTTCGCCAGGGTGCGGCCGGCGATGTCATTGGCCCTGCCCGAGGTGAAGATCTGGCGGTGGGAGGCCTCGTGGGCGAGGAAGGCGTACTGGGTGAGGATGACGCCGAGCACTGCCGCGACGATCAGCTGGTACCAGGAGTCGCCGAGCAGCACGAAGGCCGCGACCGCTCCACCGAGCGCCAGGGTGATGAGCGAGAACGCGAGCACGTAGAAGCCCCGGCGGCGCCCGAGCAGGCCTTCGTCGCGCACCTGGCGCAGCAGCCCGGAGTACGCGGACGTGGGATGCGCGCGATCACCGCGCGGTGTGGTCTTCCTCGCGGCACGGGTGCTGGAGACCAAGAGGGGAGGGCTGCTCACAGAGAGTCTCGATCCGCGTCATCTGGCGACCGGGACTGGGGCTACCTAGTGGTGAGGCTACCCCGGCTGGGCCCGCAAAGCCAGGCCGCGGCGCACATCCGCCGATCCTGTGCGGCCGCTATGTGAAGTCCCAGCGCACGGCATCCTGATGCTTTGGCAGGCCGGGAGCGGTAGGTTGGGCGCATGACGGCCAAGACACGCGAAGCAGAGCTCGCCGACACGTTCGTGAGCCTGGCCGACACGCTCGTGGCCGACTACGACATCGTGGATCTCCTGCACGTGCTCGTGGAGCGCACAGTGCATCTGCTCGACGGTGCGGACGCTGGCATCCTCCTCCCGAACGGCGAAGGGGAGCTCGAGGTCGTGGCCTCCACGAACGAGCGCAGCCACCTCATCGGCCTCCTGCAGCTCGGTGCGTCCGAGGGTCCCTGCGTCGATGCCTTCGTGACCGGCGAGATCGTGGCGGTCACCGACATCGCCTCCACCTACGCGCGCTATCCCACCTTCGCCACGAGCGCCTCGAGCCTCGGCTACCAGTCGATGTACGCCATCCCCATGCGGCTGCGCGACGAGACGATCGGGTCGCTCAACCTGTTCAGCGACCGCACGGGAGCGATGGATCCGAAGGACACCTCGATCGCCAGGGCGCTGGCGGATGTGGCGACCATCGGCATCCTCCAGGAGCGGGCCCTCCGCGAGTCCGACATGGCGCGTGAGCAGCTGCAGCACGCGCTCGACAGCCGGGTGCTCATCGAGCAGGCCAAGGGTGTGCTGTCGCACACCGAGCGCGTCGACATGCACGATGCCTTCACGATGCTGCGCAGCCGGGCCAGGAGCACCGGACGACGGCTCTCGATCGTGGCCCAGGAGGTCATCGACTCGGCGTCCTCCCGCGCCTAGAGCGGCCCGCCCCACCCCGCTCTCAGGGTGCGAGGGGGATCTCGCGGTTCGAGTCCCAGGGCTCGGTCCAGCCGAGGTGCGTGAAGAGCCCGTCGAGCAGCATCGCGGTGAAGCCCCACACGAGGTGGTCTCCCGTGGCGTGCCGCACCTGGAAAGCGGGACCACGCCACTCACGACCGCCACGGTCATCGGGGCGTCGAACGACCGTGACACCCCGGTTGGCAGTGTCGAGCAGGTCGGCGACCGGCAGGCGGAACACGGCCGAGCACTCGCCCTCGTCCACCACGCGCACGGGCGAGGGGTGCCGCCACCAGCCGAGCACCGGGGTCACCAGGTGCCGCGAGTACTCGAGGGGGATGGGTGGCAGCGCTCCGAGCACGTCGACGCCTGTCGGATCGAGCCCCGTCTCCTCCTCGGCCTCGCGCAGGGCGGCGGCCGTGGCATCCGCGTCACCGGGGTCGACCCGACCGCCGGGGAACGCCACCTGCCCCGGATGCGACCGCAGCGTGGTGGCGCGGGCGAGCAGCAGCACGTCGAGGTCGCGCGACACGGCCTCCTCGCGAGCCTCGCGTCGGCTCGGGACGTCGTCGAGCACCCCGAAGAGCATGAGCACGGCGGCGGGGCGCGGGTCGGTGAGCGCCGGGAGGTCGACGATCGGTCGCAGCCCGCGCTCCGCCGCGACCGCGGCCAGTTGTGCCCTCGCGCTCACGACACCTCGATGACAGCCCACTCGCGGGCGGGCACCACGAACGCGCCGCCCTCGCGGGTCGCCGTGCCGGCCGCCACGCTCGCGCTGCCCGGCGCCTCCACCCGCAGCGGAACGTCGGAGAGGTTGAGCGCTGTGAGGAGCGCCTCGGAGGAGTCCGCGGCGACGGTGCGGAAGGTGAGGGTTTCGTTCGCGATCCCCACGGCCGTGGTGCGCGCGTGGTGCAGCCAGGCGTGCCGGCGCCGCAGCGCGATGAGCTGCCGGTGCTGCCCCAGGATGCGGGCACCGGGAGGCGGCAGCTCGCTCTCCGCCGGGGGAGCGGGAGGAAAGGCGGGCCGCACGGCGTCGTCTCCGCCGATCCGCTCCTCCTTCACGCCCGTCCACCCGTACTCGTCTCCGGCGTAGATCGAGGGCACCCCCGCCACGGTGAAGAGCACCGCGAGCGTGTGCCCCACGTACTGCTCGCCCACGGCCGAGGCGATGCGGGTGACGTCGTGGTTGCCCACGAAGGTCGAGGGCACGTAGCTCTCGAGCAGGGCGTCGTGCCGGTCGAGGGCGTGCGCGAGCTCGAACAGGTTGCGGTCCACGATGCCGTGCCAGGTGGCCTGCCACAGTTCGTACTGGGTGAAGGAGTCGATGGTCGACCGCTCGGCGAGCTCGGCATCGGCGCCGTGGATGACCTCTCCCGTGAACCAGGCCTCCGGATGCCGCTCGCGCACGCGCGGGAGCACCTCGCGCCAGAAGGCGGCGGGAACGGCGTAGGCCGCGTCGAGCCGCCAGCCGTCGATGCCGCGGTCGAGCCAGTGCGAGAGGATCCCGACCACGAGGTCCACGACCTCGGGCGCATCGTGGTTCAGCGCGACGAGGGCGTCGTGGCCCTCGAAGACCTCGGCCGCCACCGGCTGCCCCGGCTGCCAGCCGGTCCGATCGATGCGGAAGAGCGCGGCGTGCGGCGAGTCGGGTCCGTTCTCCTCCACGTGCCGGAACAGGGCGTGCTCGCGGCCCACGTGGTTGAAGACGCCGTCGAGGAGCACCCGGATGCCCTTCTCGCGGGCGGTCGCCACGAGGTGGTCGAAGTCGGCGTCGTCGCCGAGCCGGTCGTCGATGCGGTCGTGGTCGATCGTGTCGTAGCCGTGCGTCGTGCTCGCGAAGACCGGGCCGAGCAGCAGGCCGTTGAGACCCAGCTCGATCACGTGGTCGAGCCATCCCTCGATCGCCGGCAGTCTGTGCACCGGGAGGTCCGGCGCCGGTGCCTCGGGGTGCTCGGGGCGTTCGGGGCGGATGGGCGCGCCCACGAAGCCCAGCGGGTACACGTGCCACCACATCACGTGCTCGGTCCATTCGGCAGTCATGCGGGCGAGCCTACGCGTCAGCGGCGCCTGATCCCGATCGGACCCCTGGCGGTCGAGGGGTCGACCACCCTGCCCTTCTGCACGATGTCGGCGACCCCGGCCGCCACGAGACGGCGGGCGGCCCGACGCGCCGGTTCCCCCTCCGGCACCTCCACGACCGCGCCGCGCGGGCCCCCGACGAGCTGCTGGCGCAGGGCCGCCTCGAGCTCCGCATCCGCCGCCGTCACGCCGCGCTTGCGGCACGCATCCGAGCAGTACTTCACCTCGTCCCAGGTGCGCGCCCACTTCGCCCGCCACTGCATCCGTCGCCCGCACGAGGCGCACACCTTGTCGTCCATCGTGTCGAGCGTAGACCGGGTTCTCCGGTATGGTGCCTGCTTGTATACAACGGACGTAGGATGGTGCACGTGAGCCAAAAGATCGTCGACGTCGCCCTGATCGGCGGTGGCATCATGAGTGCCACCCTGGGAACCATGCTCAAGCAGCTGCAGCCCGATTGGTCGATCGTGATCTTCGAGAAGCTCAGCGAAGTCGGGCTCGAGAGCTCGAACCCGTGGAACAACGCCGGCACCGGCCACGCGGCGCTCGCCGAGCTCAACTACATGCCCGAGGCGCCCGACGGCACGCTCGAGAGCTCCCGTGCGGTGGGCATCAACGAGCAGTTCCAGGTGAGCCGCCAGTTCTGGTCGGCCCTCGTGCAAGACGGCGTGCTTCCCGACCCCACGTCGTTCATCAACCCCACCCCGCACATGACCTTCGTGCGCGGCGAGGCCAACGTGGAGTACCTGCGCCGCCGCTGGGAGCTGCTGCGCAACGAGCCGCTCTTCGAGGGCATCCAGTTCTCCGACGACCCGCACAAGATCTACGAGTGGGCGCCGCTGCTCATGAAGGATCGCCTCAAAGACGAGAAGATCGCGGCCACCTGGATCGAGTCGGGCACCGACGTCGACTTCGGCGCGCTCACCAAGCAGCTCTTCGACTACCTCGAGGCCGAGGGCGCCTCTCTGCGCCTCAACACCCTCGTCAAGAAGCTCGAGAAGCAGAAAGACGGCACGTGGAAGATCATGGGCCGCGAGCTCGTGGGCACCACTCCGTTCACCGTCAACGCGCGCTTCGTGTTCGTGGGCGCCGGCGGCCACGCGCTGCCGCTGCTGCAGAAGTCGGGCATCCCCGAGATCAAGGGCTTCGGCGGCTTCCCCATCAGCGGCCAGTTCTTCCGCACCGACAACCCGGCCGTCGTGGCCAAGCACCAGGCGAAGGTCTACGGCAAGGCCGCCGTGGGGGCGCCTCCCATGTCGGTGCCGCACCTCGACACGAGAGTGGTCGACGGGCAGTCGTCCTTGCTGTTCGGCCCGTATGCCGGGTTCAGCCCCAAGTTCCTCAAGAAGGGCTCGTGGCTCGACCTGCCGCTCTCGGTGCGGCCGCACAACATCGGGCCCATGCTCGCCGTGGCCCGCGACAACTTCGACCTCATGAAGTACCTCGTGGGCGAGCTGCTCGCATCGCGCTCGAAGAAGCTCGAGGCGCTCCGCGAGTTCATGCCCACGGCCGAAGACGAGGACTGGTACCTCATCACCGCGGGTCAGCGTGTGCAGGTCATGAAGAAGGATGCGAAGAAGGGCGGGGTGCTGCAGTTCGGCACCGAGGTCATCACGTCCGCCGACGGCTCCATCTCGGGTCTGCTCGGCGCCTCGCCGGGTGCCTCCACCGCGGTGCCCATCATGATCGACCTCGTGCAGCGCTGCTTCCCCGAGGAGTACCCGGTGTGGGAGAAGAAGCTCGCGCGCATGATCCCCTCGTTCGGCACCAAGCTCAACGAGAAGAAGGCCGCCGCCGAGAAGTCGATGAAGCAGACCGCCGCGGCTCTCGAGCTCACGCGGGGCTGAGATAGCCTCCCGGCAGACGGGGTCTGCGCGCACGGGCGCACTGCAGACCTCGGCGCTCACCGCACCGGTCAAGCGTCGCGACGTCAAGACGTTCTTCCGTGCGTTCGCGGCTCGGAACCCCTCGGCGAGGAACCCGTTCACCCCCGCCCGGCGGATCGTCGTCGGCATCGGGATCGCGACCTTCGCGATAGGCATGCTCGCCATGGCCACGGGCGTCTCTCAGGAGATCGACGAGGCGGCGCCCGACATGGTGAGCCAGCTGTTCGGCATGGGGGCGATCCTCGCCCTCATGGTCGTGGGCGGTGGGGTGCTCATCTGGTGGTACGCCCGCACGAGGGCCCGTCGGGGCACGCCGGTGCGGCACTACCGGCTCGCCCACTTCGCGGCCCAGAACGGCCTGACCTATCTGCCGGGCCCCTACAAGGGAACGCACGTCACGCCGTGGAAGGATCGCGGTCTCCTCGTGCTCACCCGGGTGATGCATCCGCTCGCCGACCGCTCGATCGAGTTCGCCAACTACGAGCTCATCCACGGCACCGCCCGCAACCGCAACACGCAGTTCGGCGGCTACTGCGCCCTGCGGCTGCGCTCGGCGCTGCCGCACATCGTGCTGCAGTCCCGGCACAACCGCACCCCCGTCATCACCTCGGCCGCCCTGCCCGCACGGGCGCAGCAGCTCTCGCTCGAGGGCGACTTCGACCAGCACTTCACCCTCTTCTGCCCCGAGGGGTACGAGCGCGATGCGCTCTACCTGTTCACGCCCGACGTGATGGCGCGGCTCGTGGACAGGGTGCGCGGGTTCGATGTGGAGATCATCGACGACTGGCTGTTCCTCGTCGACCACCGCGACCTGGTGACGCTCGACCCCGAGCGCTGGCTCGGTGTGGCCGACGCCGTGGGGGCGCTGCGCGACAAGGTGGGGCGCTGGGAGCGCTGGAGGGACGACCGGGAGGCTCCGGTGGTGCAGGGCGGTGGGGCGATGACCGCCGGGCAGCCCGTGGTCGCGGCTCCCGGGCAGAGGCTGCGCCTCTCGTCGCTGCGGGCCACCCTCATCTGGGCCATCCCGACCGCAGCGGTGTTCGTGGCCATCGTGCTCGCCAACGTGCTGCCGTTCTGAGCGGCGCCTCACCTAGGCACACCCGGCCGCGATCGGCGAGGGGGTGGTGGGTGCTCATGCCGGGGAGTTCGGTGGAGGCATGCAGAATCACGACGACCGAAGCCTGAAGGCCGTGCTCTTCGACATCGACGGCACCCTCATGGACAGCAACTACCTCCACGTCGAGGCCTTCGACAGGGCCTTCGTGGCTGCCGGTCACCCCGTCGACACCTGGCGCATCCATCGGTCGATCG
The DNA here is from genome assembly GCF_041927495.1 of Herbiconiux liukaitaii. NCBI lineage: Bacteria > Bacillati > Actinomycetota > Actinomycetes > Micrococcales > Microbacteriaceae > Herbiconiux > Herbiconiux liukaitaii. The sequence goes on from NZ_JBHFHG010000008.1 coordinate 323,124, forward strand.
GCATGGACTCGAGCACGCTGCTCGAGACGCTCCTCGGCGACGACGCCGAGACCGTGGGAGACGCGATCAAGGAGGGCCACAGCGAGAACTACCTCGCCATGGCGGATCGGCTCCGGCCCATCGGCGGGGCGCAGGAGATCCTACGCGAACTGGCGGCGCGCGGGCACCAGGTGGTGCTCGCCACGTCATCGCCCGAGAAGGAGCTCGAGGTGCTGCTCGAGGTGCTCGACGTCGACGATGCCATCGCTGCCACCACCTCCTCCGACGACGTCGAGAGCGCCAAACCCGAGCCGGACATCATCGAGGTGGCCCTCTCGAAGGTCGACGCCGCGGCCAGTGACGCCGTGATGGTGGGGGACTCGGTGTGGGACGTGAAGGCGTCGCTCCGTGCCGGGGTGCCGTGCATCGGCGTGCTGAGCGGCGGATCGGGGCGGCAGGAGCTCCTCGAGGCGGGCGCAGCGGCCGTCTACGACGACGTCGCCGAGCTGCTCGCCGAACTCGACAGCAGCCCGATCGTCGCGTAGGGGGGGGCTTGCCGTGCGGGCGGAACGGCCTAGCGTGGGCCGCATGACCGACTCACAGATCCACTGGAACGACGAAGCCCGCGCCAAGATCCTCACCGACTCCGACCGGGTGCTGCAGGAGGCCGTCGAGACGGTCGCCGCCTCGCACGGCGACGCCACCTCCGACGAGGCCTACGCCGAGCTCAACCGCCTGCTCAAGGACCGCTTCATCGACTACGAGCCGGGCCCGGACGTGCGCAAGTACGCCGACGCCATCGTGGCAGGCGACTTCACCACCAACTGACTTCGGCGGGTGCGGGTGAGGGTGGGCGAAGGCCTCGCGTCAAGCCCCTGGGCCGTTCCGGGGGAGGGGGCGTAGCGTCGAGGGCATGACACACGAGACATTCGACAAGCGCCCCGACGCGGAGGAGATCCCCGACGGATCGAGTTCCGACGGCACCGAGTCCACCGAAGGCGAAGACACCGCATCGGGCGGAGGAGCCCAGGATGAGTGACCCGCGCCCCGACAACACCCCCACGCCCGACGAGGTCGACCCTATCGAGGGCACCGAGCCCGACGGCACCCCCGTCGAGAACCCCTCGGGCCGGGCCGCCGCGTTCGTGCTCGCGGCGTAGCCGATCCTCAGCCATGCCGGTCCGGAGCCTCAGTGGCCGGGCCGGCATCGTGCTGCTCGGAGCGTTAGTTGGTGCCGGTGCTCGTGCCGGTGGTGGTGCCCGTCGCCGCGTCGGCCGGCGGCAGCGGATCGCCCGGGTTCGCGGCCGCGTACCTGGCGGCCGACGAGCGGCTGTTCACGTCGATCCGTCGATACAGCTTCTTCGCGTGGCTCTTGACCGTGTTGACCGAGATGTACTCCGCGGCGGCGATCTGCTCGAAGCGGTAGCCCTGCGCGATGTACCAGAGGATCTCGCGCTCGCGCTTGGTGAGCGCGGCCTGCCTGGTTCTCGGATCGTAGTCGTCGGCCAGGTACGGGATGAGCTCCTCGTGGTCGGTGGCCCGGCTCTGGATGCGGTCGTCGGTGAACTTCGACAGCAGGTAGAAGATGCGCTCGGAGCGGATCGTCTCGAGAGCGGCGTCGATGAGCGCGGCCGCTTCGTCCTCATCCGGGGTCGTCATCGCGAGCAGCAGCTGCATGCCGGCCGTGGTGCGGAGCGACACGGGGGAGCGGCCGAGGTTGTCCTCGGCGATCGTCCTGGCTGTGCTGGGGGAGTCCTTCTCCACCGCGCGCAGACCGATCAGCAGGTCGGCGTACTCGGTCACGGCGGATCCGCGGCTGTCCTTGCGGGTGCTCCGGCTCTCGATGCGGTCGAGGATGAGGGTGGCCGAGTCGATCAGCTGCCAGTTCGCGCCGCCCGACCACTGCTTCGGGTAGTGGGCGAGGCACGTGGCGCGCAGGCGGGTCATGCCGGAGGTGTCCTTGCCCTGCATGGCGGCCAGGCGCGCATCCACGAACGCCAGGGTCGCCCAACGCTCGGTGGTGCTGAGCGGTTCGGCGAGGGCGAGCTCGTGCTCGGCCTGCGCGTAGTCGAGCTCGTCGAGGGCGAGCGAAGCGCGGGCCACGGAGGCGAGGGGCGCTGCGGGGTCGTCGGGTGAGGGATTGACGCGCTCGAGCCACATCGTCGCGTAGCGCCTGTCGCCGTTGAGGGCGTGCACCACGGCCACTGCCGCGGCGGCCTGGTGCGCCTCTGCGGGGAGGTCGAACCTCTCGGCCTGGTCCCAGGTGCGCTCCCAGCCGCGGAGGGCCAGCTCCTCGTCGCCGAGGAGGGTGGAGGTGAGAGCCCATTCGGCCCGCAGCGGCACCAGCTCGGGGCCGAGTTCGGAGACGGCGTCGTCGTCGAGCTCGGCCAGCATGGTGTGACACTCGAGCACCGTCTGCGCAGCACCCGTGAGGTCACCCGCCTGGCGTTTCACGACCCCCTGGTGGGTGAGGTCGCGCAGGGATCGCAACAGCGCATCAAATGACACCTTGGCGACCCCTTTTCCTACCCCGACTCATTATCAGGTGGAAAGCACTCACCCGCCACATTGACCCCTGGATTCACCCGTAATGGGCGGTGCCGAGATCGTGTCGTCCGGCCAGGTTCGGTAGAAGTCCCCGACGCCGGCTTCGACCCGACCCCGGCCCACAAGCGAGGACCAGAACCGATGTCCGGCCTTGGCGGGCCGTCGCGGGCACACCCGGCCTGCGGAGGGCTCCATCCATCCCGCTGTCGCTGCGTCATACGCCCAACGACGGGCCTCACCTCGGCATGCTCCCGCGCCCACGCGGGTCATCACTGCGGGCTATCGGTGATCGAACCGACGATGAAGGACACGACCTATGACACGACGTATCGAACGAGGGACGCAGCCCCGCCTGCGCGCCCTGAGATGGGGGGCGATCGTCGCTGCCTGCGCCCTCGCCGTAGCCGGCGGCCCTGCCGCAGCGGCCTACGCCAGCGACACCCCCTCCCTCGACACCGCGGCGGCCACGTCTCCCGCCCCCGCCCCCACCCCCGAGTCGGCCCCGACCCCGACCCCCGAGTCGGCCCCGACCCCCGACGCGGCAGCAGCCCCGACCCCGGAGGCACCCGCCTCCGCAGCGGCCGAGGCGCCGGCCCAAGAGGCACCCGCGGCAGCCGAGCCTGCAGCGTCCCCAGCCGTAGAGGCACCCGCCTCCGCCGCGACCCAGGCCCCGAAGGCACCCGCCGCCACGGCAGCGGCTCCGGCTCCGGCCGCAGAGGCACCCGCCTCCGCTCATCCCGCAGCCCCCGATGCCGCCGCCGCACAGGCAGCAGCCTCCGCAGCCCCGCAGGCAGCAGCTCCGGCCCCCCAGTCCCGCCAGTCGGCCCCGGCAGCCCCCTACACGGGCACCACCGACTCGAAAGACGCGACCGACTCCACCGGCCACACCGACTCCAAGGACGCCACGGACTCCACGGGCCACACGGACTCCAAGGACGCCACGGACTCTACGGGCCACACGGACTCCAAGGACGCCACGGACTCTACGGGCCACACGGACTCCAAGGACGCCACGGACTCCAAGGACGCCACGGACTCCAAGGACGCCACCGACTCCACGGATCACACTGACTCCAAGGACATGACGGATTCGAAGGACTCCACCGACTCCACCGATCACACGGACTCGACGGATCACACGGATTCGAAGGACTCGACCGACTCCACGGATCACACTGACTCCAAGGACATGACGGATTCGAAGGACTCCACCGACTCCACCGATCACACGGACTCCACCGATTCCAAGGACTCGACGGATCACACGGATTCGAAGGACTCGACCGACTCCACGGACCACACGGACTCCAAGGACATGTCGGATTCGAAGGACTCCACCGATCACACGGACTCGAAAGACTCCACGGATCACACGGACTCGAAGGACTCGACCGACTCCACCGATCACACGGACTCGAAGGACTCCACGGACTCGACGGATCACACGGATTCGAAGGACTCGACCGATTCCAAGGACTCGACGGATCACACCGATTCGAAGGACATGACCGATTCGAAGGACTCGACCGATTCCAAGGACTCGACGGATCACACGGACTCGAAGGATTCCACGGATCACACCGACTCGACGGACTCGACTGACTCTGTAGATTCGACGGATCACACGGACTCGAAGGACTCCACCGATTCCAAGGACTCGACGGACCACACCGATTCCAAGGACTCGACTGACTCCGTTGATTCCACGGATCACACCGACTCGAAGGACTCCACCGATTCGAAGGATTCCACGGACCACACCGATTCGAAGGACTCGACGGACTCCAAGGACTCGACGGACTCCAAGGACTCGACGGACTCCAAGGACTCGACCGACTCCGTAGATTCGACCGATTCCAAGGACTCCACCGATTCGAAGGACTCGACGGACCACACCGACTCCAAGGACTCGACCGACTCCAAGGACTCGACGGATCACACCGATTCGACGGACTCGACGGATCACACCGATTCGACGGACTCGACGGATCACACCGATTCGACGGACTCGACGGACCACACCGACTCCAAGGACTCAACTGACTCGAAGGATTCGACGGACTCCAAGGACTCCACCGATTCCAAGGACTCCACCGATTCCAAGGACTCCACCGATTCCAAGGACTCCACCGATTCCAAGGACTCCACCGATTCCAAGGACTCCACCGATTCGAAGGACTCCACCGATTCGAAGGACTCCACCGATTCGAAGGACTCCACCGATTCCAAGGACTCCACCGATTCGAAGGACTCGACGGACCACACCGACTCGAAGGACTCGACCGATTCCAAGGACTCGACCGACTCCACCGACCACACCGACTCCAAGGACTCGACTGACTCGGTAGATTCGACGGACTCGACGGACCACACCGACTCCAAGGACTCAACTGACTCGAAGGATTCGACGGACTCCAAGGACTCGACCGACTCCGTAGATTCGACCGATTCCAAGGACTCCACCGATTCGAAGGATTCGACGGACCACACGGATTCCAAGGATTCGACAGACTCGGTAGATTCGACGGATTCGAAGGACTCCACCGATTCGACGGACTCGACGGACTCGACTGACTCCACGGACCACACCGACTCCAAGGACTCGACTGACTCCAAGGATTCGACTGACTCGGTTGATTCGACCGATTCCACGGACTCGACCGACTCGAAGGATTCGACGGACTCCGTAGACTCCACGGATTCCAAGGACTCGGCCGATTCCACGGACTCCACCGATTCGACTGACTCCACCGACGCGAAGGACGTCTCGAACGTCGACGCCGTCGATGCGACCGACTCGAAGGACTCCACGGATTCGACCGACTCCACGGATTCGACCGACGCATCCGACTCCACCGACTCGAGCTACTCCAGCGGCTCGAACGTGAGCTCCAGCGGGTCGTACGACTCCGGCGTGCTTGCCTCCACCGGCAATGAGGCCTCGGGTGCGCTGACCATCAGCGCCCTGGCCCTCCTGCTGCTCGGGCTCGGCGCGACGACCTTCGTCATCGCCCGTCGCCGCAGCACCACCTGATGAACCCGGGCGGGGGCGTCGCAACGGCGCCCCCGCCCTCCATCCGGACCAGGCCCGGATCCCACCCCCGCTCTGAACCGAACCCGAGGCGCCGAGGAGGCACCACCATGCAGCGCAAGAAGCCGAAGGCCTCGCGCAAGGCCAAGCGGGCCCCCGGCACCAAGCCCGCCGCCAGCGCCGGCAAGCCCGCCGCCAGCACAGGCAAGCCCGCCGCCAGCACCGGCAAGCCCACCACGCCGAGGGCCGGAGCCAGCGGATCCGCGGCGAATCGCACCGATCCCGCCGCCTCAGGCCCCAACACGAAGCGCAACGGCCCCACCGCCGGGCCCAACCGCTCGGCTGACCGAAGCGCCACTACCGCCACCGCGGACAATGCCGCCAAGGCCCCCGGCGCGAACGCCGACATTAAGATGGCCGCCTCCACCAAGGCCGCCGCCAGTACCAACGCGGCCTCTGGCGCCAAGTCTGACGCTGGTACCAACGGCGCTGCCGGCGCCAAGTCCGCCGTCGATACTACGTCCCCTGCTGGTTCAATCGCGGCCGCTGGCACCAAGTCCAGCGCTGGCACCAAGACCGGCGCCGGCGCCGGGGCCACCGGCAGCAAGGCCTCCGCCCCCAAGCGCACGCGCCTCGCGGCCGTCGCGACCGCCCTCACGCTCGCCGTGGTAGCCGGCTACACGATCGTCAGCACCTCCTTCACCTTCCCCAGCTCCCCGGCCAACGCCGCCGTGAACGAAGCGTTCGCCCCCTACTTCTCCCAGCGCTGGGACGTCTTCGCCCCCAACCTGCTCAAGGTCAACAGCGCCCTCCAGATCCAGGTGCAGTGGCGCGACGACGCCGGCGACCTCGTGCACAGCGAGTGGGTCGACGTCACGGGCACAGAGCTCAACGCCATCGAGAACACCCCCATGCCCTCCCGCATCGCCAAGAGCACCGCCAACGCGGCCGTGGCCTACATCACCCGCTTCGACGAGCTCACCGACGAGCAGAAGACCCGCGTGCAGGACACCTTCATCGAGCGCACCGACGACGGCGGTTTCCAGCCGATCCCGGATGACGAGCTCGTCGACGAGATCAAGAACCTCGGCGACGGCGAGGACGACACCAACACCGTGCCCCTGCTCCGCTACGACTACATGCTCATCCGCTACGCGACCGCCTACGGCGAGGCCTACTTCGACCGCGACGTCGAGCGCGTGCGCTGGCGCGTGCAGTTCGACCGCCCGAACGACTTCGAGCACCGCAACGACACCGAACGCCAGACCCCGATCAACGAGCTCGAGTTCGGCTGGCGCCAGCCCGCCGAGCAGCCGGACCCCGAGACGGTGGCCATCTTCGACGACGTGATCGAGAGGTACGCACGATGACCATCGCAGCCCCCGAGCAGATCGAGCCCGAACGGGTCACCAAGCGGACCTCCAAGCGGATCGACCCCAAGCACCTCCCGCAGCAGGCCTGGAACGGCCTCACCGGCTGGCTCTCGGGCCAGAAGCACGCCACGATCGGCTTCTCCCTCCTCCGCATCATCTTCGGCCTCGCGATGCTCATCACGCTCCTCCCGAGCTTCGCCGACCGCCACTACCTGTGGGGCGCCGGATCTTCGTGGATCGAGCCGGAGGCCCGTCGCCGCGGCTGGGCGGAGATCCTCCGCGGAGTGTTCAGCAAGACCGACCCCGTGCTGTTCGACCTGGCCTTCGCGGCCCTCCTGCTGCTCGTCGCGCTCTTCATCGTGGGCCTCAAGACCCGCTGGGTCACCCCCGTGCTGCTGCTGTTCTGGGTGGGTCTCTCGACCAACAGCACCCTGCTCACCAACGGTGGCGACGTGCTCATGCGCATCGTGCTCTTCTTCGCCATCTTCGCGAGCCTCAGCGAGCACTTCTCCGTCGACGCCTGGCTCGCCCGCCGGGCCGCCGCACGCGGCAAGGTCCGGCGCTCGCTCCGCCCGCGCTGGGTGCCGGAGTGGTTCGGCACGTGGCTGCACAACACCGCGCTCATCCTCTGCTGCTACCAGATCCTGCTCGTCTACCTCGTCTCCTCCATCCTCAAGCTGCAGGGCGAGGAGTGGATCGACGGCACCGCCCTCTACTACGCCCTCGTGCTCAACGAGTTCCAGGTGCTGCCGACCCTCAGCGAGTTCACCTACCAGTGGGCCTGGGTCGTCAACATCGGCACCTGGATGGCGCTGACCGTGCAGCTGCTCTTCCCGCTCGCCCTGCTCTGGAAGCCGAGCCGCTACCTCTTCGTGGCCCTCATCACGTTCACGCACCTCGGCATCGCGGTGCTGCTCGGCCTGTGGCCGTTCTCACTCGCCATGATCGCGGTCGATCTGCTGCTCATCCGAGACGGATCCTGGCAGCGGCTCGGCGTCGTCGCCAGGCGCACGGCCCACGGGGCGGCAGAGCGGATGCGCGGACGCGGCCGCCCGACGGCCACCGTTGCGGATGCGGGCACGTCGCCCCAGCCGGTGCGCATCCCCGAGCTCGCCGCCCGCTGAGCCGCAGTGAGCCCGCGGCCCTAGATCCGCGGATCCCGACCGGCCGCAGGCAACGTCACCGACACCACGGCCCGCCGCAGGAAGAAGACACCGGCGACCAGCGCCCCCACGAGCGCCCCGGAGGTGTTCGCGATCACGTCGTCGACGGTCGCGAACCGCTCCGGCAGGAACACCGCCTGGCACACCTCGATGCCGACCGACAGCCCGAACCCGATGAGCACCGCGAACCCCCAGAACCGCCGCCCGAGCACGATGCCGATGAGCAGACCGAGCGGCACGAACATCCCCACGTTCGACAGAAACTCCACCTGCCGGTACCCGATGAACATGAGCACGTCACGATCGTGCAGGGCCTGCAGCACCCGCACGATCGCCCGGCTCGCCCCGCGATCCACGGGTGTCGGCCACGCCACGACCACGAGCACCGCCACCGAGTAGACGACGAGCAGCACGGCGGCGGTCGCGCGCCAACCGGTGTCGGCGTGCCTGCGCTGCAGCTCGTGCCTCTGCTCGGTCTTCAGGTGGTCTCCGTCTCGGCCGGGGGATCTCGATTCTAGACGGCGGCCCCGATCGTCTCGTGTATGGCATCATCGGACGAGGACCGCGGGGGTGCGATGACAGGGGCGACAGGACGGGCCGACACGGGTCGGAGCGCCGCGGAGGCGCTGTCGAGTGCCACTCTCGCCTTCGGCAGCACGGCGCTCGTGATCGCCGCGGTGCTCGTGGTGCTCCGCAACGTCAACTCGCCGGGCCACAACGCCTGGCCCGCCCTGCTGCTGCTCGTGCCACTCGCCGTGATCATGCTCGTGAGCCACCACTGGCGCCGGCCGTGGATCATGGTGATCCATCTGCTGGTCGGTCCGGCCTGCATCGGGCTGTACTCGCTCATCGTGCTGGAGAACGCGCCTGCCGGCATCGCGGAGTCCCCGTTCATCCTGTCGCTGCCGCAGATGGCGTTCGTCTACACGATCGCGCCGAGCGTGCTGGGCGTGCGGTCGGTGGTCTTCATCGCGCTCGCCTACCTCTTCGGCCAGGCCTCCGTGCTGCTCGCCGCCTGCACGGTGGAGCGGTTCCCCACGTTCGACTTCCAGACCGCGGCGGCCGCCTTCGCCATCCTCGTGGTGGGTGTCGCGAACCTCGCGCTGCGGCGCCGGGCCATCCACGATCGCCGCGTGGTGGAGCGCGCGGGGCGCGAAGCGGATGCGGCGGCCTACCAGCGCGAGCTCGAGGCCCAGGTGGTGGCGCTCTTCCACGACACCGTGCTGAGCGAGCTCACGGTGCTCGGCACCCAGCAGCCGGGCCCGTTGAAGCCCTCCCAGCGGGCGTCGATCGACCGCGACCTGTCGATGATCGCGGAGGGGGCCTGGTGGTCGGGGGATGTGGACTCCCGCGCCCACGGCAGGGGCCCCGAGCCGCTCCCCGCAGTCCTCGACGAGGCCGTCGCGGAGGCGCAGGGCCTGGGTGTGCAGGTCGACGCCCTCGGCGATCTCGCGTCGCTGAACCGCCTCGATGCGGCCTCCTCCGCCGCGCTCGCGCTCGCGCTGCGCCAGGCGTTCGTGAACGTGGCGCGGCACTCCGGGTCGGATCGGGCCGAGATCGTGGTCGACGGCGCCCCGGATGCGGTCGTCGTCACGGTCGCCGACCCCGGCGTGGGCTTCGATCCGCAGGAGGTGCCCGCCGACCGGCTGGGGGTCTCGCAGTCGATCCTGGGGCGCATCCGGGATGCCGGTGGCGACGCCCAGCTCTTCACCTCGCCGGGCAACGGCACGGCGTACATGTTCACGCTGCCCGTGCAGGCGGGCCTCCCCGTGCAGGCGGCCGAGGCCGGGGAGGCTCCGTCATGAGGGGCTTCCTGCACTGGCGCGGCACCCCTCAGCGCTTCGATCCGATCACCGCGCGCAGTCTCTATCCGCTCATCGGCTTCGCCGTGTCCGTCGCGCTCGTCTACGCCGTCATCCGCACCCTCGCCTCGAGCGAGGAGATCACCCGACCGCTGTTCTCGGCGGCCGCGATCCTGCTGGTCACGAGCTCGGCCCTCATCGTGATGATCGGCACGGATCCGGTGCGGAGCCCCATCGGGTTCAGGGGCTTCGCTGCGGCCGTGGGCACCGTCGTGCTGGCGTCGACCGCCTCGAGCCTCAGCGCATGGGGGTCGAGCAATGTGGTCTGGGACAACTGGGGCCCGCTCGTCGTGGGTGTGACGCTGCTGTGCTGCGCCGAGTTCCGCCCGGGTCGGGACATCGCGGCCGCGACCGTCGTGTCCGCCATCGCGGTGGGGGTCACGAGCGCGCTGGAGACCTCGGCCATGCCGTCCCTCGCCTCGCCGTTCACCTCGGCCATCATCTCCGCCACGCCCGTGCTGCTGTTCGGCAGCGCTGCCTCGGTGTTCTCCTACCGCATGAGCCTGTCGCTCTCACGGTCGCTCGAGCAGGTGGCCCGTGAGCAGAGCCGGCTCTCCCGGCGAGTGCGGGCGCGGCTGCGCGAGCTCCTGCGCGACTCGGGGCGCGATGCGCTCTCGGTGGAGCTCGTGCCCTTCCTCGAGGGCGTCGTGCAGCGCGGCGAGGTCACGGCGGCCGATGTGGAGCGCGCCAGGCAGATCTCGGCCGAGCTCCGATCCGTCATCATCACCCAGACCGCCCTGCCGTGGCTCGAACGGCTGCAGCGGGAGCACCCGTCGGCACTCGAGGTGATCGACGTCGACGGGCTCGCCGAAGGGCTCTCGCGCGAGCAGCAGGTGGCGCTGCGCGTGCTGCTGGGCGCCCTCGTGGCGGCCGTGGAGGAGGAGCGGGAGGGTCAGGCGGGGAGCGAGGCCCCTGCGCTCGTGACGGTGCGTCTCTCGCGGTCGGGCAGCCACTGCAGCGTGCTCGTGGCGGCGACGTTCACGGGGGGCGAGGTGGCGCTGCGCAGCCGCTTCGGCACGTTCATCACGGTCATGAACGCGGCGTTCGCGCGCTCGAGCGTGGGGTACGCCGACGGCAGGCTGCGCATGCTGTTCGTCGACGACGGCGCCTGAGGGCCGTCCGGACCAGCTGTCGGGCCGCCGAGTCGTCGGGCGGTCCAGTCGTCCGGCGGTCTAGTCGTCCGAGCCGAGAGCGCGGCTGCGCGGCTGCACGAGGGGCATCTCGTCGATGCCGCCGGAGAGGCGCGCGATGGCGGCCTCGGCGTCGTAGTCCGGGTCGGGCACCACGAAGGCCGAGAGGATGGCGTGGTACGAGATGGCGGCGAGCGAGATCTCGGCGGGCCGGCCCTCGTTGTCGACGTTGTAGCGTGCCTCCACGAGATCCGGGATGGTCGTGCGGGCGATGCCGAGGCCCTCGATGATGGCTGCTGCGGCCACCACGAGGGGGCGCCAGTCGTCGTTGAGGTCGGGGCGCAGACGGTAGCCGACCGCGGGCACGATGTTGCGGTAGAACACCTCCATCTGGTCGAGGAAGGCGAGCTCGGAGTTGCGCAGGGCCTCGATGATGCGCTCGCGCACTCGTGTGTCGGGGTACGAGAGTGCGGTGCTGGAGAGAGCCACGTAGGTGCGCCACTGCACCGACGAGGTGACCGACTCGAAGTTCTGCTCGGCGGCGAGGCCCGTGACGTCGACGAGGATGCGGCGGCGGCCCTCGGCGGTGCGCAGCTCGTCGGCCCGGAAGCCGAGGTACTCCCACGTGGCCACGAGCGATTCCTCATCGGCCCGGCCGGGGGAGACCTGGTTGGCGATCTCGCCGAGGAGCTCCTCGAAGAACGCCTCCTTCGACTCCCAGATGCGGTAGACGGAGCTGCGCGGAACGCCGGCCTCCTTGATGAGGTCGTCCATGAGCATGTGCTCGAAACCGACTGTCAGACCGTTCGCCTGCACGAGGTCGAGTGCCGTGTCGAGCAGCTTGGTACGCACCTCGTCTTTGGGTACGCGTGCTCGGCCGGTTCCGGACTTGGTCCAGCTGTTCTCCGCCATGGTCGCCCCTCTCGAATACATCTTGGGACATGTCGTCCCAAGTTGCAAACGGGCTGCGTGCGCTTCTAAGCTCAGGTCATCGGCCGCACACCCCGTTCGGGTGGCCGGCCCACCCCCACCTTGTGAAGACGGAGGATCCGACGTGCTTCGGACCATGGCTCGAACCAGGCCTGCACAGGGAAAGACGTCCGGTGTCAAGGATTGATCGCTCGGTCAGCAACGCCGCGGTCATCCCGGTGGTCGCAGGCTCACCCGCATTCGTCGTAGAGCCCGAGGCGCGATTGGCCACCGGCATCATCGCCGTCAACGGGGTGCCGCGTGAGGGCTTCGAAGACGCCTACCGCCAGCACTTCGAGCTGCGTCGACGCGTCTACGTCGACCAGACGGGTCAGCTCGATCCCTCCGACCTCTCAGATGATGGCACGGATCGGGATGAGGACGACGCCCGCTCCGTCACCTTCGCCGTGCTCGAGAACGCCCCCAACGGCGTGCGCATCGTGGGGGTGGCGCGCACCATCATCAAGGGTGCCGACGGCGAGAGCAGGCCGCTGCCGGTGGAGGCGTTCTGCCCCGAGCTGTTCGCGGAGGATCCGCTCGCGCTCGGCAGCGTGGAGGTCTCGCGCGTGATCGCGAGGCACGAGCGCGTGGCCATGCAGGAGCTCGTGCAGTGGCACCTCTTCGCACTCATGTCGGCCTACTTCTCGTCGCACGACGTGGGCCGCACGTTCGCGGTCATCGAGCCGTGGCTCGAGCGCCACCTCTCGGGCATGCTCTCGATCTCGCGCATCGGTGAGCCGCGCTACATCGAGCACTACCTCGACTACAACCTGCCGGTGGAGTTCGACCTGCCGGGGGCCGAGGAGCGCATCACCGAGCGCAACGCCTCCATCCTCGGGCAGCTGTCCGCTGCCGACGGGGCGCTGGAGTACTTCGGGCGCATCTCGCGGGCTCAGCGCGAGGCGGCGCTCGTGGCCGAAGCGGATGCGGATGCGGATGCGGCGCCCGTTGCCGAGCCCGAACCCGTCGTCGACGGCGTCTGAGCACGCCCGGCACGAGGCGCCACGCATGAGATCCACCGACGCCCTCGAGTTCGCGCGCAACTACGGCTTCTGGAACGAGGCCGAGCAGCAGGCGCTGCTCTCCTCGCGCGTGGCCATCGCGGGCGTCGGCGGCGTGGGGTTCCAGGTGGGGTCGAAGCTCGCCCGCATGGGGGTCTCGAGCTTCTCGATCGCCGATCCCGAGGAGTTCGAGCCGCAGAACGCCAACCGCGTGCCGGGGGCCACGAGTCTCACCTACGGCCGCTCGAAGGCCGAGGTGTTCCGCGACGAGGTGCTGGCCATCAATCCGGATGCGACGGTGCACGTCTACCGCGACGGCGTGACGCTCGAGAACGCGGCCGAGTTCCTGCACGGCGCCACCCTCGTGTTCGATGAGTCGGAGACGACGCATCCGGAGATCGGCACCACGATCGCCAGGGAGGCGCGAGCGCTCGGCATCCCGAACCTGCTCGTGGTGAACGTGGGCTTCTCGGCCACGGTCACCGCGTTCCACCCTCGGAGCGCCTTCACCTTCGAGCGCTTCATGGGGCTGCCGGGCGGGGCGTCACTCGAGGAGATCGCCGCACTGAAGGTCGACTTCTCCCGCTTCCTGCCGTACGTGCCGCCGTACAGCGACCTGCGCGGGCTCATGGCCATGACCACGGACGGGCCGGACGGCACCCGTCCATCGCTCCCGTCGATCTCTCCCGGCGTCGACCTGGCGAGCGCGCTCGGCACCACCCAGGCGTTCCTGCACCTCACGGACGCCGCGGGCATCGTCAACCGCCGCCGCCGGCCCATCTGGGCCCCGCGGGTCGCCTACCTCGATGCGTACTCGCTCAGAGCGCGCGTGCTGCGCGCCTCCACCCTCACACACTGGCGGCACGTGCTCCGCGCGGCGGCCGCCGACCGCTTCGGCCGCAACCCCCGAGCCGCCTACACCCACGCCGACATAGCCCGCCGCGCCCCCCACTGATCCCCTCGTCCTCGGTTGCGTCATGGCGAGAGCTGAGGAATACTCGTGTGATGACGGGATCCGGCGATGGGACGCGCGCATCGCGCATCGCGAGTCTCGACTGGGTGCGCGGCTGGATGCTGATCGCGAGCGTGGCCGCCAACTCGCTCCTCGTCATCCCGCGCTGGTTCGACCACACGGTGTGGGACGGTGTGCACCTGCTCGACCTCATCTTCCCCGTGTTCGTGACGCTCTCCGGATGCGGGTTGGCCTTCGCTATGCATCGGCGGGTCGCGGTGTGGCCGCTCGTGCGGAGAGTGGTCGTGCTGCTCGTGGTGGGCCAGCTCTACGGGGCGATCACGTCGAACTCGTGGGAGCCGTCGACGTGGACGCTCACCGGCGTGCTGCAGCTCTACGCCTTCGTGGTGGCGGTGCTCGGGGTGCTGCACCTCATCACGCGCTCGTGGCTGGGCTGGGCTGTCATCACGGTGGTGCTCGCCGCCGGCTACACCGTCGTGCTCGCGGTCTGGGCGGTGGGCTGCGGTGACCTGGGGCTCACGCGCACGTGCAATCCGTCCGGCGCGGTCGACCCGGCCGTCTTCGGAGCCGCCCACATCTACCACCAGGGCATCTACGGGCACGATCCGGTGGGGCTCATGGCCGGGTGGGGAGCGCTCGTGAGCGCCTCGGCCGGCGCGACGATGGGGCACGTGATGCTCGCGGTGCGCGAGCGCGGCGGCGGGCCGGTGCGGGCAGCGCTGCCGCTGCTCGCCTGCGTGGTCGCTGCGCTGCTGCTCGCGCAGGCCTGCATCCAGGTGCCGGCGTGGATCGACGGTGCGGCCGACGTCCTCGTCATGAAGCGGCTGTGGACGCCTCCCTTCGCGCTGAGGGTGGCCGCGCCCGTCGCCGTGGCGCTGCTGATCGGGCACCTGCTGCTCGACGGCCGCCGCGAGAGCCCCGCGGGGCTCCGTGTGGGGCGGGTCGTCGATGCCGCCGCGTCGCCCCTCATCGCGTTGGGTCGCAACAGCCTGCTCGTCTACTTCGGCTCTCACGTCGTGATGAGCGTGCTCTCGCGCCCCCTCGAGGTCACCGTGCCCGGCGCCGGCGTCGGCGAAGAGGGCGCTGACGTGGTGGTGCCCACCACGCTCGCCCGCGAGCTCGCCGAGGCGCTCGCCGTCGGAGGCCAGGTGCAGCTCACCTGGACCTGTGCTCTGCTGCTGTTCTGGATGCTCCTCGCGGGCATCCTGCACCGGGCACGGCTCTATCTGCGGCCCTGAGGGTGCGGGGGAGGGTCAGGCGGTGAGGCGGGGGATCGGGCCGGTGACGTCGGCGGGGGTGTAGCGATCGATAGCGGCCTCGGGGGAGTCGAAGGGGCCCACCCAGGCGAAGCGGTCGTGACGGTGGGCGAGCTTCATGTGCCAGCCGTCCTTCATGAGGTAGATGGTCGCGAGCGGGGCGGCCGTTTCGGGGTCGTCCTCCGCTCGGCAGAGGAGCGCGACGGTGGCCGACGTGCGGATGATCACGATTTCGTTCACGGGGCCGACGATACCGGGCCGCGGGTGGCCGGTGTGTTACGGGAACAATAAGATTCTCGACATCTGTCGGACCGGATCTCGACACCGGGGGTCATGCCCGGTGCGGGGTCTTCCCGACCGTGTAATGTGAAGCCAACGGCGACGTCAGCGACGCGTCTGTTCCATGGCCGTAAGGGTAACGGCACAACATGGCAGACGGGTCGACGTCTCCCTGCGGGATGAGAGTATCGGGTCCTCTCATCCCGCTAAACTTTTTAACGTGGGGGCACTGTCGTGAAGCTCAACCGGGTGCATCATATCGCCATCATCGCGAGCGACTACGAGCGCTCGAAGGCCTTCTACCTCGACGTGCTCGGCTGCACCCTCCTCAGCGAGGTGCACCGGGAGGATCGGGACTCCTGGATGGCCGATCTCGCGCTGAACGGCAGCTACCTCATCGAGCTGTTCTCCTTCCCCGCGCCTCCGCCGCGAGCCTCGTGGCCCGAGGCGACGGGGCTCAGGCACCTCGCCTTCGAGGTCGACTCGGTGGAGGAGGCCCGCGTCGAGCTGGTGAGCGCGGGGGTGCGCTGCGAAGAGCCGCGCACCGATCCGCACACGGGCAAGCGGATGGTCTTCTTCTTCGACCCGGACGACCTGCCCCTGGAGCTCTACGAGGCGTGACCCGGCACCCGCTTGCGCAACCTTCGAAGATATGTTCGAATGTGGCATGCGTTGGAATCAGCAGTCCCTCGACCAGGAGTCGACCGCGGCCCTCCCGGGTCTCGCCCGCCTGAGCAACCTCGTGCGGAGCGTGCAGACCCCGGAGTTCGCGGGCATCACCTTCCACGAGGTGCTCGCGAAGAGCGCGCTCAACCACGTACCGGGTGCCAGCACGGTCATGCCCTTCGCCTGGACCATCAACCCCTACCGGGGCTGCTCGCACGCGTGCGTCTACTGCTTCGCCCGGCCCACCCACCGCTACCTCGAACTCGACGAGGGGGCCGACTTCGACCAGCAGATCATCGTCAAGGTCAACGTCGCCGAGGTGCTCACCCGCGAGCTCGCGAAGAAGGGCTGGCAGCGGCCCGCGGTGGCGCTCGGCACCAACACCGATCCGTACCAGCGTGCCGAGGGGCGTTACGCGCTCATGCCCGGCATCATCGAGGCGCTGGCGGGCTCGGGCACCCCGTTCTCCATCCTCACCAAGGGATCGCTGCTGCGCCGAGACCTCGACATGGTCGCGTCGGCCGCCGAGGTGGTGCCGGTGTCGATCGCCCTCTCCATCGCGATCTACGACGACGAGCTGCAGCAGTCGATCGAGCCGGGCACCCCGAGCACCAAGGCGCGGCTCGCCACGGTGCGGGCTGCGCGCGAGCGCGGGCTCGAGTGCCAGGTGTTCCTCATGCCGGTGCTGCCGCTGCTCACCGACACGAAGGAGCACCTCGATCACGCCCTGGCCTCGGTGGCGGCCTCCGGCGCCTCGAGCGTGGTGTACTCGGCCCTGCATCTCAAGCCGGGGGTCAAGCAGTGGTTCCTCGCCTGGCTGCAGCGCGAGCATCCCGAGCTCGTGGCGCCGTATGCACGCATCTACGCGAAGGGCGCCTACGCCCCGGAGGAGTACCGGCGCTGGCTCGCCGAGCGCATGCGCCCGCTGCTGCGCAAGCACGGGCTCGATCGGGCGCGCCCGGCGGGCGGCACGGGCGGCCCGGGTGGCGAGGTGGTGGGCAACGGTCTCGGCGGGGGCCTGCGGGGCCCCGGTCGGGCCTGGGCGTCGAACGTGGGCGCGGGGGCCGACGACTTCGCTCGGGTGTTGCCGAGCTTCGGGCCGGTGGGGGATTCGCAGCCGATGCTGTTCTGATCGGCTCGGCCTTGGGCGGATCGATGCGGTGATCGGGCAAAGAGAAAGCGACCGGCTGCGGGGATGGGGAACCAGGCCGCCGGTCGCTCTCCTCGATCTCGGATGGGGAGTCTGCGATCGATATGGTTCCGTGGAACCGATTGAGAACATAGTGCGCCGCGAAAAGCGGAACGGACTGCATTTCCGCTGGCAATTCGCCGAGCGGTGGGGCGGGATTAGGGTGGTCGAGTGGCGAAACTGTACTTCCGATTCGGAGCGATGAACAGCGGCAAGAGCACGGCGATGCTCCAGGCCGCTTTCAACTACGAGGAGCGCGACCAGCAGGTGCTCATCGCCAAGCCCGCCGTCGACACGAAGGGCGACATGCAGATCGTCTCGCGCCTCGGTGTCACCCGCAGCGCCGACTTCCTCATCGCGCCCGACACCGACGTGCGTGCCGAGTTCGCACAGCGCCGCAAGGCGGTCGTGGCCCGCACCGGCTCCGACGTGAGCTGCCTGCTCATCGACGAGGCGCAGTTCCTCTCCCCCTCCCAGGTCGACGACGCGCTGCGGATCGCGATCCTCGATGGTGTGCCCGTTCTCGCCTACGGCATCCGCAGCGATTTCCAGACCGCGGGCTTCCCGGGCAGCATCCGTCTGCTCGAGGTCGCGCACTCGCTCGAGGAGCTCAAGACCATCTGCCGGTGCGGCCGCAAGGCCATCTTCAACGCCAGGCGCATCGGCGACCGCTACGTGTTCGACGGCGAGCAGGTGGCCATCGACGGTGAAGACGTCACCTACGAATCCCTGTGCGGCGTGTGCTACCTCGACGAGTCGCACGGCGTGCTGGGCAGGGTCTGAGGTCGGCATGCGCCCACCCGTCATCGTGCCGATCTCCGAGGTCGAGGGCACCATGGTCACCGTGCCGCTCGGCACCCTGCTCGTCCTCGCGACGGCCGACGACGCCTCCGTCACCGCCTGGTCGGCCGAGATCGCCGATGCCTCGGTGGCGGAGTTCGTGGCCGGCCGCGACGACGGATCGGCGAGGTTCAACCCCGGTCTCGCACCGCGCGCGGAGGGCGTGACCGAGGTCATGCTCCGAGACGGCCGCACCGACGGCACCGTCGCCTTCACTCTCTCGGTCACGCTCCGCCCCGCCTGACCCGGGGTTGCCGGGGAGGCCCGCCCGCGCCAGGGTGAGGATATGAAGAGTGTCTCCTACGCAGGTCTCGAGTTCGACACGGCCGATGATGTCGCCGACGCCCTTCTGCGCCTCGCGGCCGCCCTGGGTCAGAACGAGAAGGCCGAGACGGTCGACATCCCCATCGTCGAGGAGGGCGGCGTCGCCAACTCCGTGCAGATCGTGGTGGGGCCGGCCAGCCAGTTCATCTCCCGCCACGTCGAGTCGGTCTACGACGACCCGGATGGCGCCTCGGTGGTGGAGTACCTCGACCAGCGCACGCGCGCCCTCGACATGCCTCGCGCCGGTGCCGTCTCGCTGGGGGAGTACGAGCGCTTCGACCTCGATCATCCCGTGTGAGCGACACCGGGACTTAACCTGAGAAGCCGGTCAGATGCGATCTGACCGGCTTCTCTTCGTCGGGGTAGCGGGATTCGAACCCACGACCTCCTCGTCCCGAACGAGGCGCGCTACCAAGCTGCGCCACACCCCGAAATGGATCACCACGTCTCCGCGGCAAGGCCTCGTTAAGGATAGCCGATAAATCGAGGGGGCGAGACCGTGCGCCTGCCGCCCCCGGCCCGTCTCAGGGCTGGGCGGTGAGAGTGAGCAGCGTGGCCTCGGGGCGGCAGGCGAAGCGGAACGGCGCGTAGATGGAGGTGCCGAGCCCCGCGGAGACGTTGAGGTACGCCGAGTGGAAGCCGTGGCGCCACAGACTGAGCCCCTTGACCTGCTTGCGCGGGATGTCGCAGTTGGTCACGAGCGCGCCGTAGCCCGGCACACAGACCTGACCGCCGTGCGTGTGCCCGGCGAAGACGACCTCGGCGCCGTGGGTCACGAACGAGTTGAGCACGTACTGGTAGGGGGCGTGCGCCACACCGATGCGCACCCGGGGGCCGCGGTCGTCGTCCTCCAGCAGCTCGTCGATCGCGCCCGGGATGCGGTCGAGCCGGTCGTAGTGCCGGTGCGGGTCGTCGACGCCGAAGAAGTCGATCAGGGTGCCCTGCACCTCGGTGGTGGCGGCCCGGTTGTTGAGATCCTTCCAGCCGAGGGAGTCGAGGTAGCCGGTGAGCGCCGCGGTGTCGAGGTGCTCGACCTTGTGGTTGTGCTTCGACGGGCCCAGGAAGTAGCGCAGGGGGTTCTTGAGCGACGGTCCGAAGTAGTCGTTCGAGCCGTTCACGTAGACGCCGGGGATCCCGTCGAACACGTCGAACGCGGCCTTGATGCCCTCGAGGCCGTCGCGGTGGCCGAGGTTGTCGCCGGTGTCGACGATGAGCTGCGGCTCCAAGCGCGCGAGATCCCGCACCCAGCGCTGCTTGTCGGTCTGCCACGGCGCCATGTGCAGGTCGCTGAGGTGCAGGACCCTGATGGGCGAGGCGCCGCGCGGAAGCACGGGAGCGGTGGCGAGCCGGAGCGTGTACTGCTTGCGCTCCACGAAGGTGCCGTAGGCGACCGCGGCGGAGCCTGCCGCCGCGACGAGCCCGAGGGCTGTCGCGGCGGCACGTGCACTCACGGTCAACCCGCCTTCGTGGTGACCCTGAGCTTGTCGGTGCCTGCGCGGATCGGCTGACCGGCACCAGGGCTGGTGGCGGTCACCTTGACGTTGGCGCCACCCGACGGGCCGTCGAACACGATCTGGCTCTGCTGGATGCCGGCCGCCGTGATGGCGGAGACCGCCTGGCTGGGCGACATCCCGGTCACGTTCGGAATCGTGCGCAACTGGCCATTTGAGGTGAAGACGGTGATCGTCGACCCCTTCGTGGCGGAGCCGGAGGGCGAGCTGCTGTCGACCTGGCCGGCGGGCTGAGCGGAGTCGATGACCCCGCCGTCCTGGAAGTCGAAGCCGGCGCTCGTGAGAGCGGCGCGTGCGGCGTCGATCGACATGCCGGCCACGTTGGGGATGCTCACCTGCACACCGTTGATGAGATCGCTCGTCGCCGTCGGGAACTGGTTTCCGCCGTACTTGGTGTTGGCGTTGCCCATGTACGTGCTCCAGATGTTGTGCCGGAGATTGCCACCGCCCTCGCCGTTCACCGACGTGTTGCGCAGCGAGACCGTGCCCACCACGTTGCCCACCCACACGGCGGTGGCGAGCTCGGTGGTGGCTCCCACGAACCAGGTGTCCTTCTCGGAGTCGGTTGTTCCCGTCTTGCCGAAGAGGGGGATGCCGTCGCCGGGGTTGGAGGCGGTACCGGTTCCTCCGCCGCTGACGACGCCCTTCAGGGCATCGACCATGGCGGCGGCGACGTTGGGTTCGACAGCCTGCGAGCAGGTGGTCGGCGGCACCTGGAGTTCGTTGCCCTGGGCGTCGAGGATCCGTTCGATGGCCACGGGGGTGCAGTAGACGCCCTCGTTGGCCACGGCGGCGAACGCGCCGGCCATGGTGAGCGGGGCGATCTCGTTGGTTCCCAGCACGTCGGCGGGGTTGTCCTGCAGCGGCGTTCCGTCGGCGCGGTGCACGCCGAAGGCCTCGGCGGTCTGCTTGATCTCGCACTGGTCGAGCTTCTGCGCCATGCGCAGATAGGCGAGGTTGACCGAGGAGGCGGTGGCCTGGCGCACGGTGACGTTGCCGGGGTTCGATCCGCCGTCGTTCTTCACAGCGTACGAGCCGCCGTTGCCGCCCGTGCAGCTGTTGCGGAACTGGGCGAGGTTCAGGGTGCCCGCGTTGCCGTTGATGATGTCACCGAGCGAGTGCCCGGTCTTCAGCCAGTCGGCGAGCGTGAAGATCTTGTACGTCGATCCCACCTGGAATCCGGTCGATCCGCCGTACGCGAAGTCGGTGCTGTAGTTCACCGCGCTGGCGCCGGGGTTGGTGGCGGTCACCTCGGGATCGGCCGAGTAGTCCTTGTTCTGCACCATCGCGAGCACCTTGCCGGTGCCCGGCTGCACGGTGACGAGCGACGATCCGATGTCGAAGCTGTAGGACTTCGGCACGTTCGCGTTCATCGAGTCCATCGCCGCGATCTGCAGGTCGATGTCGAGGGTGGTGAAGATCTGGTAGCCACCGGTCTTGAAGTTCGTCCACCGCGCGTCTTCGCTGTCGCCGAACGCGGGGTCGTTCTTCACGATCGCGGTCACGTAGTCGCAGAAGAAGCCGGCCGCGATGTCGTTGGCGGTCTGGCAGCCGGTCGAGGGCGGCACGATGTTCGGGGTCACCGGGGTGGCGATGGCCTCGTCGTACTGCTGCTGGGTGATCTTGTGCTCCTTGAGCATCGCCGGCAGTACGTCGAGGTCACGACGGGCCTGGTTGTCGGCGATGTTCGTGCCCTCTTCGGCCGGGATGTCGATGCGCAGGTCGTTCGGCGCGTTGACGATCGCGACGAGGCTGGCGGCCTGGGCCACCGTGAGGTCGCTCGCGTTGACGCCGAAGTAGTACTTCGCCGCCGACTGGATGCCGTAGACCCGACCGCCGAAGGGGGCGATGTTCAGGTAGCCGAGCAGGATGTCGTCTTTCGAGTACTCCTTCTCGAGCCCGATCGCGAGCTTGATCTCCTTGAGCTTGCGGTCGATCGTGGTCTTCGTGGCCTCTTCATAGGCCGCGTCGCGCTCGGCCTCGTCCTGGATGGATTCGGCCTTCTGCACCTGGATGTTGCGCACGTACTGCATCGAGATCGTCGAGGCACCACTGCCCGAGGTCTCGAGGGCGTTGCCCGCGGCGGCACGCAGGGTCGACGCGATGTCGACGCCACCGTGGGTGTAGAAGCGGGGATCCTCCGTGGCGATCACCGCGTCTTTGACGTAGGGGGAGATCTGGTCCCAGCCGACCTCTTCGCGGTCCTGCTCGAAGACCGACGCCAGCAGGCGAGGAGTGCCGTCGCTGTTGGTGGCGTAGATGTTGGTCTTCTGGGCGAGGGCGTCCGGCTTGATGTAGCTCGGGAGGTTCTCGAACATGCCGATCGAGTTGTTGGCGGCAATGCCGGTCACGGCAAGTGCGGGCGTAACCATGGCTGTGACGAGGATGCCCGCTATTGCGCTCATACCGACGATGCCCAGAATGGCTCCGACCACACCGCTAGCTGAGGCTTTCGGGGCAGACATAGGATCAAGGGTAAGTGACAAAGCTATGAAATGCTGAGAAGGAGTGCCTGTGCCGAATTCCGCGCCCGCCTGGGAATACGTGACGACGCCGTTGATGATCCACAACACCACGGGCATCCTCAACACCTGGGGCTCCGAGGGCTGGGAGCTCGTGCAGATCGTGACCGGGCCGGAGGGCGGGCTCGTGGCCTACCTCAAGCGGCCCGTCGCGCCGTCTGCGGGGGTGTGAGCCGCGTGTCGCGCGTCTCGGATCGTCTCGCCTCGCTCGGCATCGTGATTCCGGAGGTGTCGGCTCCGGCCGGTGCGTACATTCCGGCCATCAGCTCGGGCAGCCTCGTGTTCACGGCGGGGCAGCTGCCGTTCGTCGACGGTGCGCTGCCGGCGACCGGGAAGGTGGGGACGGGGTCTGGTTCTGGCTTCGTCTCGCCCGAGGAGGCGAAGGGCTACGCCCGACTCGCCGCGATCAACGCCCTCGCCGCGGTGGAGAGCGTGCTCGGGTCGCTCGACCGCGTGACCCGCGTCGTGAAGGTCGTGGGCTTCGTGGCGTCGGATCCGTCGTTCACCGGGCAGCCCGGCGTCATCAACGGGGCGTCGGAACTGCTCGGCGAGGTCTTCGGCGAGCAGGGCGTGCACGCGCGCTCGGCCGTGGGCGTGGCCGTGCTGCCGCTCGACTCGCCCGTTGAAGTGGAGCTCATCGTCGAATTCGAGTAGCGCGGCCCACGACTGGCGCAGCAGTCGGTGCATGATCTTGCCGAGCGGGTCTTCGGCAGTGAGGATTCGGTGAGACGGGCCTCGAAGGGCAGCGGCGTCACCGTCCGGCCTACCCCTCCGAGGGAGGCGTGACCGCGACGGCGGAGCCTTCGGGGAGTTCCAAAGACTGCGCGCGCACTTGGCCGACGACGGTCCAGAGCACGCTCGTGTCGGTGACGCCCATGTTCTGGACGGTGTCGTTGCCGCCCAGGAACAGGGGGACGTCGTATTCGATGCACTCGTCGAACCCCAGCGTGGCGGTGGGGACCCCGTTCGCTGCGCGCCAGTCGGTGAAGGTCTGCGCATCGAGTGCCTCCTCGATCGCTCGGTTCTGGAGTGCGCCGCCGAACTCGGCTGGGGTTGCCGCCTCGTACAGGGTTCCGGTGCCGAGATCGGCGATGTGGATGAGCACCTCTCCCCAGGTGCCGTCCTCGGCGCGGGTCCGGAGGCTCACCAGCTGGCGTCCCATCCAGTCGAACGCCACGACGCCGGCGTCGGGGTCGACGATCTCCGGGAACGCCTCGCGGACCATCTCGGTGAACTCGGGGCCGCTCGACCCGTCGTGAAAGCGGATGAGCCCCTGGTTGAACGACCGACCGCAGTATCCGGCATCCGCGAGGGCGGACGGGAAGTTCGGCGGAACGTATGCGCCACCGGCGTTGTCGATGGTGGGATCCACGGTGAGAGGCATGGTTTCTCCTTCAGAGATCGATCGGACGGAGATGACTCAGGGTGCAGGGGGAGCATATCCGCGGACGGCGAAGAGACCCGCGATGATTCTGTCGACCTGTGCGTCGATCCGCTCGGGAGTCCATGTGGACGAGCCGCCGCAGACTGAGATCGAGGCGAGGGTCGGAATATCGTCGGCGATCATTCCCGCGTGGTACGAAGCGGGTGATGCGCCGGCCTCCTCGGCCTTCTCGGCAGGCAGGTCCAGCCAATTCTGCAGGTGTCCCCCGGCGAGGTATCCGGAAGGGCGTGTGAAGCCGGCAGGAACGAACAGAGAGGAGTCGAGCACCTTCACCGTCGACGCGTCGTGGCGCCGCTTCGCGGAGAGAGCGCAAGTCGTCGGCGAAGTCCTCGCGCACGGTGGCATGGACGGTCGCGTCACCGAACGCCTCCTCGATCTCGACCCTCACCGTCTCGAGCACGCGAATCCCTTCGATCGTCGTCAAGTTGGCCAGCTGCATGCAGGAGGTCCGAGAGTCGCGGCATGTCGCACGGCGCCGCGACTACGTGCTTTGCACCTGACCCTTGATCGTGCTCATGACCATCGTGTCTGCCAACGTCGTCGTGTCGCCGACCTCGCGCCCCTCCGCAACATCGCGAAGGAGGCGACGCATGATCTTCCCGGATCGTGTTTTCGGCAGTTCAGACACGATGTGGATGTCGCGAGGACGGGCGATCGCACCGATCTGCTGCGTGACCCATGCGCGCAACTCGACGATCGACGGTGCAAGTTCATCCGGCTCCACCTTGTGAGAATTCTTGATGCAGACAAAGGCGACGACGGCCTGGCCCGTGGTCTCGTCGGCGGCGCCGACCACGGCGGCCTCGGCCACCATGGGGTGCGAGACGAGGCTCGATTCGATCTCGGCGGTCGAGAGGCGGTGCCCTGAGACGTTCATGACGTCGTCGACACGGCCGAGCAGCCAGATCTCGCCGTCCTTGTCGCGGCGTGCGCCATCCCCGGCGAAGTAGGTGGTGGGGCCGAACTTCGACCAGTACGTCTCGACGTAGCGGTCGGGGTCGCCCCAGATGCCCCGGAGCATGCTGGGCCAGGGCTCGGTGACCACGAGCAGGCCGCCCTGGTCGGCGCCCGTGGAGTGCAGCCGTTCGTCGACGATGTCGATCGCCACCCCGGGGATCGGCACCTGGGCGCTGCCGGGCTTGAGGGTCGTGACACCGGGGAGGGCCGAGATCATGATGGCGCCGGTCTCAGTCTGCCACCAGGTGTCGACGACCGGGGTGGTGCCGCCGCCGATGACATCCCGGTACCAGACCCAGGCCTCGGGGTTGATCGGTTCGCCCACGCTCCCGAGCAGGCGCAGGCTGCTCAGGTCGAACTCGGCGGGGATCTGGCGCCCGAGCTTCATGAACGTGCGGATGGCGGTGGGGGCGGCGTAGAGGATCGAGACCTTGTGCTTCTGGATGATCTCCCACCAGCGGCCGGGGTGCGGGGTGTCGGGGGTGCCCTCGTAGATCACCTGGGTGGCGCCGTTGGCGAGAGGCCCGTAGACCACGTAGGAGTGGCCGGTGATCCACCCCACATCTGCTGTCGACCAATAGACGTCCTCCTCCGGTTTCAGGTCGAACACACTCTTGTGCGTGAACGCGACCTGGGTGAGGTAGCCGCCGGATGTGTGGAGAATCCCCTTCGGCTTGCCGGTTGTGCCGGAGGTGTAGAGGATGAACAGCGGATTCTCGGCGGGGAACGCCTTCGCGGTGTGCTCGGCATCCACCTGGGCGATCTCGTCGTGCCACCACAGGTCGCGGCCGTGCTGCCACTCGACCTCGTCCTTCGTGCGCTGCACGACGAGCACCTTCGTGACGGTCGTGGTCTCCCCGGCCTCATTCGCCTCGAGGGCCTTGTCGACCGTGGGCTTGAGGGGGAACGCCTTGCCCTTGCGGTAACCGCCGTCGGCGGTGATCACGAGCTTCGCCTGCGCGTCGTTCACGCGGTCGCGGATGCTCTCGGCACTGAACCCGCCGAAGATCACTGTGTGCACCGCTCCGATGCGGGCCACGGCGAGCATCGAGATGACGGCCTCGGGAATGAGGGGGAGGTAGATGGCGACGCGGTCGCCCTGCTTCACGCCGAGCGCGGTGAGGAGGTTGGCGGCCTTCTTGACCTCGGCGGTGAGCTCGGCGTAGGTGAAGGTCTTCGAGTCGCCGGGCTCGCCCTCCCAGTTGAGGGCGATGCGGTCGCCGTGGCCGGCTGCGACGTGGCGGTCGAGGCAGTTGTAGGCCACGTTGAGCTCGCCGTCATCGAACCAGGTCGCGAAGGGCGGGTTCGACCAGTCGAGGGTGCGAGTGAAGGGCTTGTGCCAGTGCAGCTGCCTGGCCTGGGTGGCCCAGAACTCCTGCCGCTCTTCGGGGGTGGTGCCGGCCTGGGTGTAGACGTCCTGCGTGGCCACAGCCTGCGCCGCGAACGCCTCGCTCGGCGGGAACCGCCGGGATTCGTGCATCAGGTTGTCGATGTTGTCTGACGTCATGTTCTGTCGCTCCCTTGCGAGACACACCCTCGGAATTCCTCGACGATACAGCACGCCGTGAACCCGATCCCGGCCCTCCGGTTGCATCGCATTGCGTACCCCCCGTGCGGGGGCTGAGAATGTGCTGGGCTGGTTTGACCGGATGTTTCGAGCGGGTAAACTCATCACTACCGAGCATTCGTGTTCGGATGCAACGCGCTAGTGATTCCCCCCAATCCAGCGTTGCTGCGGCGGCACCCTTCCCCCCATTGGGTGCCGCCCCTTCTTCTTTAAGCGGTGCGGGTCTTGGTTGAGCAGAGTTGCTCGGGCCCCGGTCGTTTCCCGTCCGTTCGTGTCGTGCTCATGTGCGCGAGTGCTCTTGTGAGCGGATGCGTCGTGCTGGGTCGTTTTGTTTCCGGCCGTGTGTTCGTCTCCTCCACATTCTGTGTGCGGTGGGTTCGTCTCCTCCACATTCTGTGTGCGGTGGGTTCGTCTCCACATTCGACGCGATCGTGTGCAGCGTGCGCTGCTCGGTCCGTAGCGTGCTCGCATGCCTTCACCACCTGCCGTCTCGACCCCGCTGCTCGGGGGCGACGACTTCGGCCCGCTCGCCCGCTACCTCGACGATCCGCGGGTCACGGATGTCTTCGTCAACGGCCCGGATGCGCTGTGGATCGATCGTGGCGGTGGTCTCGAGGCGGTCGCAGGGTGGAGCTGCCCGAGCGAGCAGCACCTCCGCGACTTCGCGGTGCGTCTCGTGGCGCGCGGCGGCCGGCACATCGATGAGTCGTCGCCGGCGGTCGACGTGCGGGTCGGGGGTGCTCGGGTGCACGTGGTGCTGCCTCCGCTCGCGGTCGGCGGCACCTGCATCTCGGTGCGGGTCGCGCGGTCACGGCACCCCGACCTAGACGAGCTCGACCGCAGCGGGCTGTTCGGAACGGGGGAGCCGGGCGAGCGCAGGCGGCGAGTGCTCGAGGGTGCGGTGCGGTCGCGCACCAACCTGCTCATCACGGGCGCCGGCGGCTGCGGCAAGACCACGCTCCTCGCGGCGTGCCTCGCTGCGGCCGACCCGCGGGAGAGGCTCATCGTCATCGAAGACGTCACCGAGCTGCGGATCGCGCATCCGCACGTCGTGGCCCTCGAGGCCCGGCAGCCCAATCTGGAAGGTGCAGGTGGCATCGGCGCGGCCGAGCTCGTGCGGCAGGCCCTGCGGATGCGCCCCGATCGGCTCGTGGTGGGGGAGTGCCGGGGCGCGGAGATCCGCGAGCTCCTCCTGGCCCTCAACACGGGCCACGACGGCGGCGCTGGAACCCTCCACGCCAACGCCCTCGACGACGTCCCCGCCCGCCTCGAGGCCTTAGGCGCCCTGGCGGGGCTCGATGCGGTCGCACTAGCCCGTCAGGCGGTCAGCGCGATCGGCCTCGTCTGCCACCTACGCCGCACGGGCCCCGTCCGATCCATCGAATCCTTCGGCACCCTCACCCTCAACGCCCGAGACCGCCTAGCAGTCCGCGAACTCACCCCCACCGCCCCGCCGCCGTCCCCCCGCATCGCCCCCGCTGATGCCAATGCCGCTTCGAGGGGGTGTGGTGACGGTGCATGATGCCCCTCGACTCGGGTCGCGGCGGTCTGCCGGGGAACTCCCCACTCATGCGACCGTAGGGCATCTGCATCCGCTCCGGCGCGGAGGGAGTGGCCGGCGCCGGGGTGGGCGGCCCGCGGTGGAGGGTGTGGCGGCGGTGGTGGAGCAGCTCGGAGTGCTCGTGTCGGCGGGAGTCGCGCCCGGGCAGGCATGGGGGTACGTGGCCGAGGTCAGCGACGACGAGCTGGTGCAGCAGGTCGCGGCGGAGGCGATCAGGGGTGTGCCGGTGGCCGATGCCATCCTCCGTTCGCTCGGGGCGAGCCCGGGTGGGCATCAGATCGCGGCTGAGTCGGCTGATTCCTCCGGTCGGAAGCGGCGCACGGGGGCCGTGCGAGCGAAGCGCGACGTCGACGCTGATGCGGCTTGGAGGTCGCTCGCGGCTGTGTGGTCCGTGGCCACCGAGGCAGGGGCTCCGATGCGCCGCTGCCTCATCGACATCGCGGGGTCGCTGCACGCGATGGGGGGAGTCGAGCGGGAGACCGCAGCGGCGCTCGCCGGTCCCGCGGCGACGGCTCGTCTCGTGATGGTGCTCCCGATCGTCTCGATGCTGAGCGGGAGTCTGATGGGCCTCGACACGCTCGGAGCTTTGCTCGGCACCCCGGCAGGGCTGCTGTGTCTCGGCGCCGGGCTGCTCCTCATGCTGCTCGGTCGGCTCTGGACCACGCGCTTGCTCCGCCGAGCGCGCGGCTCCGCAGCGGCGCCCGGTCTCTCGCTCGACCTCATAGCGGTGGCCATCGGTGGTGGGGGTTCCCTCGCGGCCGCGCGCGCCCTGGTGCTTACGACCACAGAGCGCTTCGACCTTCGACCGCGGTCGGCGCCAGACCCAGACGACCTCGCGATCACAGCGGTCCTCACGCTCTCGGCCAGATCGGGTGCACCGCCGGCTCTCCTCCTCCGCAGCGAGGCGGCCCGCCTCCGCCGGGACGCGGTGGGTGCCGCCCGAGAACGGGCCTCGGCCCTCGGCGTCTGGCTCATGCTTCCGCTGGGCCTCTGCGCCCTCCCCGCGTTCATCCTCCTCGCGGTCGCCCCCGTCCTCCTCAGCGTCCTCACCCCGGGTCTCCTTCCATGACCGCTCCTCCCATGACCCTTCCTCCCACGACCCCCGGCCCCTTCTTTCCTCCGGCTCCGATGATCATCCTCCCGACGGTCCTCGCGCGGGCCTGCCCCTGTGAGCCCTCCTCTTCTTGGTCCTCGCATCGGGCCCCTCTCGGTCGGCTCTCCCTCTCCCACCCCCCCCTGAAAGGAATCATCGTGTCCACTCGAGAACGTCCACCTTCCACCGGTCGCCCACCCCGAGGGCTGCGCAGGCTGGGGGAGGTGCTACGCGACGACTCGGGAGCGGCGACCGCGGAGTACGCGATGGTCGCACTCGGCGCGGTGGGCCTGGCCGGGCTCCTCATCGCGATCCTCCGGAGCGACGAGGTGCGCGCCATGCTCACCGACCTGGTCAGCCGTGCACTCACCGCGACCTGACCCGACCCCCGCCGAACCCGACCCCGCCGAACCCGACCCCGCCGAACCCGGAACCGTCCCCATCCCGATGGCCGAAATGCCCGCGCTCGTGCCGACGACCACAGTGCCCGTGACTGTGCCGATGACCGACATGTCCGCGCTCGCGGCGACGATTGCAATCCCCGCGCTCGCGCCAATGGCCAAAATGCCTGTGCCCGTGCCCGTGCCCGTGCCCGTGCACACGCCCAGCCCTGTTGCCGTGCCCGTGCCGTTGTACCAAGGAGGACCCGCCGTGTCATCCGAACGCGTCCCACGTGCTGCATCGCCGTTCGCGCTTTCAGCTGGTGTGGATGCTCCTGCCTTGGAGTGTGTTCAGCATCGTGTTCGTGTGGATGCGCATGTTCGTGTTCTAGGTCGGGAACTGGTTGGTGTTCGGGCTTTGCGGCGGCGGCGTATTCGAGGGGGTGTGGGGGCCGTCGGGGCCCGGGTCGGGGGCAGGCGCGTGCGGGCTGGGGTGCGGTCCGAGGAGGGGTCGGTGTCGGCGGAGTTCGCGATGGTGCTGCCTGCGCTGGCGCTCGTGCTGGGGGTGGGTGTGGTCGCTGCTCAGGGCGGAGTCGTTCAGGTACGGTTGGCCGACGCTGCCGCCGACGCCGCCCGCATGATCGGGCGGGGCGAGGCTGGTGGTGCCGAGGCGCGGGTGGCCACAGCCCATCCCGGAGCGTCGATGTCGGTGGACCGTGAGGGACCTCTCGTGTGCGTCACCGCATCCGCCTCCCCGTCGCTCGGCGGAGGGCTCGCCGTAGCGATCGAGCTCTCAGCCACGGGCTGCGCCGTGGACGACACCACCGTCGGGGGTTCCGCAGTCGATGGCATCACCTCGGGTGCGCCGTGAGCGGGATCGGGGACGAGGAGGGGAGCGGGAGTGTGGCCGGGGTCGCCGTGGTGGCGTTCGCGAGCGTGCTGCTGTGCGGGGTGGCTGTGATCGGAGGCGCCGTCGCCGAACTCGAGCAGCTTCGGGGGGCCGCCGACGCGGGCGCGCTCGCCGCAGCAGATGCCGCGTCGGGTCGCATCGCCGGGGTGCCGTGCGAACTGGTCGCCGCCGTCGCTCAGCGGCTCGACGCCGCAGTGAGCCGGTGCACTGCAGCAGAGGCCGGGGTGGTGGAGGTCGTGCTCACGCGACCGATCCTCGGAATCCCGATCGACGCCGCGGCGCGAGCCGGACCCCCACCACAGTGAACCTCGACCTCGACCTCGACCTCGACCTCGACCTCCACCGCGACTTCGCCTTCGACGGCTCGGCCAGGCCTCGGCCGAGGCCATCCCACGGACATGCCACGGCCAAGCCACGGTCACGGCCACGTCGGCGCAATGGCCGGCCGGCGGCGTGGGCCGGTCGTCGCGCGGCGGGCCGCAGGGGTGGTGAGCGGCTCAGTCGACGATGGACTGCACGTAGCGGTAGTCCACCGCACTCGGGCGCTCCGAGTCCGCGAACTCGAGACCCGACGCACGCCGGTAGAGGTAGTGCTTGGTGCTCGACGCCGCCGGAATGGTGATCCGCGCCTGCGGTTCACCCGCATCCGTGAAGTCGGTGCGGATGGTCTTGCCCTCCATGGGACCGTCGGTGAGTTTGGCCGTGTACGAACCGCTGGTGATCGCTGCCATAGGGATCAGCTCCTCCTCGTTGAGTGTGAACCGGTGATGGTCACCACCATTGTCCTCCCCCCGCAGTGGACCGCAATGGTGGGCCGGTTGGGAATTAGGCGGCTCCCGGCAACGTATGTGTATGGTGTGCCTGATGGAACACGCGGTCCCATCTATATAAGAGGAGAACAGTTGGCCAGCCCGAGAAAGCTCGTCATCGTCGAGTCACCGACGAAGGTGAAGTCGATCGCCCAGTACCTGGGCGAGGGCTTCGACGTGATGGCATCGGTCGGTCACATCCGAGACCTCGTCGAGCCCAAGAACCTCCCCGCCGAGCTCAAGAAGGGCTCGCTCGGCAAGTTCTCCGTCGACGTCGAGAACCGCTTCGAGCCCTACTACGTCGTCTCCGACGCGAAGAAGAAGACCGTCGCCGATCTCAAGAGGGCACTCGCCGGTGCCGACGAGCTCTACCTCGCCACTGATGAGGACCGCGAAGGCGAGGCCATCGCCTGGCACCTCCTGCAGGTGCTCAAGCCCAAGGTGCCCGTGCGCCGCATGGTCTTCCACGAGATCACCAAGGAGGCCATCGAGGCCGCGCGCGACAACACCCGCCAGATCGACGACGCCCTCGTCGACGCGCAGGAGACCCGCCGCATCCTCGACCGCCTCTACGGCTACGAAGTGAGCCCCGTGCTGTGGCGCAAGGTCGGCCCCGGGCTCTCCGCCGGCCGCGTGCAGAGCGCCGCCACCCGCCTCGTGGTCGACCGCGAGCGCGAGCGACTCGCCTTCACGAGCGCCAACTACTGGGACCTGTCGGCCATCCTCGCCCCGAGCGAGACCGCCAAGACCACTCCCGAGAAGGACTCCTTCGCAGCCCGCCTCGTGCGCCTCAACGGCGAACGGGTCGCCAGCGGCCGCGACTACGACGAGCAGGGCAAGCTCAAGGGCAAGGCCATCCCCCTCGGCGAGACCGCCGCCATCGCTCTGCGCACCGCCCTGGAGGCTGACGGCGTCGACATCACCGTCTCCGCCGTGGAGTCGAAGCCGTACACCCGCCGCCCGGCCGCCCCGTTCACCACCTCCACGCTGCAGCAGGAGGCCGCGCGCAAGCTCCGTTTCTCGGCGCGCCAGACCATGAGCGTGGCCCAGTCGCTCTACGAGAACGGCTACATCACCTACATGCGCACCGACTCGCCCTCGCTCTCGCAGCAGGCGATCACGGCGGCGCGCAACCAGGCCACCAAGCTCTACGGCGCCGACAGCATCCCCGACAAGCCGCGTCTCTACAGCGGCAAGGGCAAGAACGCGCAGGAGGCCCACGAGGCCATCCGCCCCTCCGGTGAGGTCTTCAAGACCCCGTCCGAGGTGTCGTCGACGCTCCGCGGCAACGACTTCAAGCTCTACGACCTGATCTGGAAGCGCACCGTCGCCTCGCAGATGGCCGACGCGAAGGGCTCCACCGCATCCGTCACCATCACGGCCGGCCCCGTGGCCGTCGCCGAGCTGGGCGGGCCCACCACGGCCGAGTTCTCGGCCTCCGGAACGGTCATCACGTTCCGCGGCTTCCTGCACGCCTATGAAGAGGGCCGTGACGAGGAGCGCAACGCGAGCACCGAGCCCACCGAGGCCAAGCTCCCGCCGCTCAAGGAGGGCCAGTCCCTTGCGGCCACCTCCATCGAGGCCGCCGGGCACGACACCACGCCGCCGCCGCGCTACACCGAGGCGAGCCTCGTGAAGGCGCTCGACGAGCTCGGCATCGGCCGCCCCTCCACCTACGCGTCGATCATCTCGACCATCATCGACCGCGGCTACGTCACGCCCCGCGGCCAAGCGCTCGTGCCGAGCTGGACCGCCTTCTCGGTCGTCCGCCTGCTCGAGGACTTCTTCTCCGAGCTCGTCGACTACGACTTCACAGCCGCCCTCGAGGCCGACCTCGACAAGATCGCGGATGGCGAAGAGGACCGCGTCGACTGGCTCAACGGCTTCTACTTCGGCAGCGAGGGCCACCCGGGCCTCCGCAGCGTGATCGACAACATGGGCGAGATCGATGCCCGTGCCGTGAACTCGGTGGCGATCGCCGACGACATCACGCTCCGGATCGGCAAGTACGGCCCCTACCTCGAGGTGCTCGACCCCTCGGGCGACCTCGAGGCCACCCCTCGCCGCGTCAACCTGCCGCAGGAGCTCGCTCCCGACGAGCTCACCCCCGAGAAGGCGCGCGAGCTCATCGACGCCCCGGTCGTGACCGACCGCGTGATCGGCGTGAACCCCGAGAACGGCAAGGAGATCGTGGCGAAGGACGGCCGGTTCGGCCCCTACGTCACCGAGCTCGAGCCCGTCGTTCCTGAGGCGGTGCCCGCAGCGGCTGCTGCGGCCCCGGCGGATTCCGCCGCGACCGGTGCCAAGAAGGCTCCCGCCAAGAAGCCTGCCGCCAAGAAGGCCGCGGCCGTCAAGCCTCGCACAGCGTCGCTGTTCAAGTCGATGGATCTCGCGACCATCGATCTCGACACAGCCCTCCGCCTACTCGACCTGCCACGCGTGGTCGGCGACGATCCCGAGTCGGGCGAGCCGATCACGGCCCAGGGCGGCAAGTTCGGACCGTACCTCAAGAAGGGCACCGACACCCGCTCCCTCACGAGCGAGGATCTCATCTTCGAGATCGACCTCCCCGGCGCCCTCGAGCTGTTCGCGCAGCCCAAGTACGGGGGGCGCCAGGCATCGTCGGCCCTCAAGGAGTTCGACGCCGACCCCGAGAGCGGCAAGCCGATCCGGGTGAAGGACGGCCGGTTCGGACCGTACGTGACCGATGGCGTGACCAACGCCACGATCCCGCGCGGCGAGACCGTCGAGGAGGTCGACTTCGAGCGGGCGGTGCAGCTGCTCGCCGACAAGCGCGCGAAGGGCCCGGCGAAGCCCAAGGCGAAGGCTCCGGCCAAGAAGCCTGCGGCGCGCAAGCCTGCGGCGAAGTCGACGGCGGCCAAGTCGACGGCGACGAAGACCACCGCAGCGAAGTCGACGGCGGCCAAGACCACAGCTGCCAAGTCGACGGCTGCCAAGGCCACGACGGCGAAGATCACCGCCGCCAAGGCCCCGACGACCAGGTCCACGGCTGCTAAGACGACTGCGGCCAAGACGACCGCGGCCAAGACCACTGCCCCCGCAGCCAAGGCAGAACCCCAGCAGTGAGCGGGGTCTTCATCACGCTCGAGGGTGGTGACGGCTCCGGCAAGACCACGCAGGCGAGCCTGCTCGAGGCCTGGCTCACGGATGCCGGTCGCACCGTCGTGCGCACTCGCGAGCCCGGAGGCACCGACTTCGGGCTCGAGGTGCGCGAGATCGTGCTGCACAGCCGCGGGCACATCACCCCGCGGGCCGAAGCGCTGCTCTACGCCGCCGACCGGGCGCAGCACATCGCCACCAAGGTGCGCCCTGCTCTCGAGCGCGGCGAGGTCGTGGTGCAGGATCGCTACCTCGACTCCTCGGTCGCCTACCAGGGGGCCGGTCGCGTGCTCGACGCGGCCGAGATCCGCTCGCTGAGCCTGTGGGCCGTCGAGGGGCTGCTGCCCGACCTCACGATCCTCCTCGACCTCGACGAGACGGTCGCCCGCACCCGGCTCGACGACGCGAACAAGCGCTTCGACCGGCTCGAGGCCGAGAAGAGCGAGTTCCATGCGCGCGTGCGGGCCGCCTTCCTCGGTCTCGCGGCCGACGAGCCGGAGCGCTTCCTCGTGCTCGACGCCGCCCTGCCCCCGGAGGAGCTCGCCGCCCGCATCCGCGCCCGAGTCGAGCCCCTCCTCGCCTGAGGCCCCAACCGACCCTAAAGCCCGAGCATCGCGCCGCTCGCCGGCCAGCCCCGGGCCGGCCTCCCGCCGATGCACCGGGCGGATCGCCCTGCCAACCCTAGGGTGGCCTCCCGCCTGGGGATCGGGTCGCCGCGGCGGGCCCTGTCAGGGGCTGGCGATAGATTGGGTGCATGAGCGTATGGGATGACCTCACCGGCCAGTCGGCCGCCATCGAGGTGTTCCGTGCGGCCGCGGAGAGCTCCACCCGCGGGTCGGCCACCGCGGAGACGACCGAGGCCGCGGCCGCTGCTGCGGCAGGCAGGCCCGACTCGATGACGCACTCCTGGCTCATCACCGGGCCCCCCGGCTCGGGCCGGTCGAACCTCGCGTACGCCTTCGCGTCTGCGCTGCTGTGCCGCAACGGCGGGTGCGGAGTGTGCGCAGACTGCCGCCAGGTCGCCGCCCGGTCGCATCCCGACCTCGCCGTGCTCGCCACCGAACGCGTCATCATCTCGATCGACGAGGTGCGGCGCCTCGTCTCCTCGTCGCAGTTCTCCCCGTCGGTGGCCCGGTACCGCGTGGTGGTGATCGAAGACGCCGATCGCATGCAGGAGCGCACCTCCAACGTGCTGCTGAAGGCCCTCGAGGAGCCACCCGAGCGCACGGTGTGGATCCTGTGCGCCCCCAGCGAGGCCGACCTGCTCCCCACCATCCGATCCCGCGTGCGCTCCGTGCGCCTGAGGGTGCCGAGCACGGAGGATGTGGCCGCGCTGCTCGTGAAGCGCGACGGCGTCGAGCCCACCGTGGCGGAGCGCGCCGCCCGCGAGTCGCAGAGCCACATCGGCATGGCTCACCGGCTGGCCACCAACGACGATGCGCGGGCGCGCCGGGCCGAGACCCTCGACCTGGCGTTGGGGGTGCGCTCGGTCGGCGACGCCGTGCGCGGCGCGGCCCGGCTGCTCGAGATCGCGGGGGCCGACGCCCAGGCCATCACCGAGGAGAAGGATGCGCAGGAGCGCGCCTCCGCGCTGCGCTCCCTCGGCGTCGAGCCCGGTCAGGCCGTGCCGCTCGCGCTCCGCGGCCAGATCAAGGCGCTCGAGGAGGATCAGAAGCGGCGGGCCACCCGGAGCCTGCGCGACGGCATCGACCGCATCCTCACCGACCTGCTGTCGCTCTTCCGCGACGTGCTGCTCGTGCAGCTCGGCGCCGCCGGTGCCCCCCGCACTCCGGGCGGCGTTGCTGCTGAGGGGGATGCGGGGGAGGGGATCGCCCGCGTGGTGGATCTCGAGCTCGTCAACGAGGCCATCCGATCGCGCATCCTCACTGTCGCCGAGGGTAACGATTCGTCATCGACCCTCGCGGCGATGGATGCGATCGCCGACGCCAGGCGGAGGATTGCGGCGAACGTGGCTCCGGCGCTCTCGCTCGAGGCCATGCTCATCACCGTCGCCGAGGCGGGCCGCCGCACCACCCAGCGCGCCCCCTGACCCGACGCCCCGCCCGGACCGCCGATCCCGTCTGCACCGCCCACCAGCACCACCGCACCGCCCACCAGCACCGCCCCACCCACGAAAGGCCCTCCGTGTCCGACTCCCGCAGCCCCCGCCGCGCGCGACGCCTCGCCGCCGCCCTCGCCGTCGTCACGGCGTCGACGCTCCTGCTCACGGGCTGCGTGACCTGGTTCACCGGCAGCTACGCACCCCCGCAGTCGGCACAGACCCCCGCGGCCCCCAGCACCACCGCCCCCACCGGTGAAGACGTGGCCCCCGAGCTCCAGTCCTTCTACACGCAGACCCTCGCCTGGGAGTCGTGCGGCAGCACGTTCCTCTGCAGCACCGCCGTTGCACCGCTCGACTGGGCCAACCCGCAGGACGGCCGCACCGTCGAACTCGCACTCATCAAGAAGCCCGCGTCCGGCGGCGACCGCCTGGGCAGCCTCTTCGTCAACCCGGGCGGCCCCGGCGGCTCCGCCTTCGACTTCGTGCAGCAGTCGGCCGACTACGCCGCCAGGCCCACGCTGCAGGCCAGCTACGACCTCATCGGCTACGACCCCCGCGGAACCGGGCACTCCGACGCCGTCTCGTGCCTCACCGACGCCGAGCGCGACGCCTGGCTCTACGACATCGTGCCGGGCGAGCGCGGCTCGGACGAGTGGCTCACGGCCTACACGGCCACGGCCAAGGACTTCGCCGACAAGTGCGCCCAGAACACCGGCGACCTGCTCGAGTACATCGGCACCGAGAGCACCATCCGCGACCTCGACATGCTGCGCGCGCTCGTGGGCGATCCCGCCCTCAACTACCTCGGCTACTCCTACGGCACCCTCCTCGGCGCCGAGTACGCCGACGCCTTCCCCGACAAGGTCGGCCGCTTGGTGCTCGACGGGGCAGAAGACCCGGCCTCGAGCGGATTCGACATCACGATCTCCCAGGCCGAGGGCTTCGAGAACGCGCTCACGAGCTACCTCGACTCGTGCACGAGCGGTTCGAGCTGCTGGTTCGACGGCACCACAGAAGAGGCCCTCGCCAAGATCCAGGATCTGCTGGCCGAGGTAGACGAGAGCCCTCTTCGCGGCACCGACGGTCGTGAGCTCGGCTCGTCGACCCTCCTCACGGCCATCTTCTACCCGCTCTACAACGAGGCCAACTGGTCGTACCTCGACACGATGTTCCTCGCCGTCGACCAGGGCCAGGCCGACTTCGCGCTGCAGCTGGCGGATGCCTACAACAGTCGCAACGAAGACGGCACCTACGCCGACAACCTGATCGAGTCGTTCAACGCCATCTCCTGCGCCGACTACCCGGCGACCACCGACCCCGCGGTCATCGCCGACCAGAACGAGCGGCTCATCGAGGCGTCCCCCACGGTCGGCCCGTACTGGACGTACGGCGACATCGCGTGCTCGCAGTGGGCCTACCCGTCGACCAGGGTGCCGGATGCGGTGACCGCGGCGGGGTCGGCTCCCATCCTCGTCGTCGGCACCACGGGCGATCCGGCCACCCCGTACAAATGGGCGGAGGCGCTCGCGGGCCAGCTCGAGAACGGGCAGCTCGTGACGTATGTGGGCGAGGGGCACACGGCGTACAACACATCGTCGTGCGTCTCCGACGTGGTCGACGAGTACTTCCTCAACGGCACCGTTCCGGCGGCCGATCCCCAGTGCACGAACTGAAGCTCGGTTCGGGTTCGGGTGAGCCCGGCCTGCGGGAGCTCAAGCGGCGTGCCACGCGCCGCAGCATCCAGCTGGCTGTGCTGCGCCTCACCGCCGAGCACGGTCTCGACCAGGTGACCGTCGACGACATCAGCCGCGACGCCGGCGTCTCGCCGCGCACCTTCTTCAACTACTTCCCCACCAAGGAGGCCTCCCTCGCGGGCGACCTGCCCATGGTCTTCGACGCCGAGACCGCCGCGGCCTTCGAGGCCCCGCGGCCGGACGGCGATCCGCTCGGCGAGCTCATCGCGATCATGGCCGAGCAGGCCGACGACTTCGCGGCCGTCGACCCCGAGCTGCACCAGCTGAGGCGGCGACTCGTGGCCGAGTACCCGCAGATCGTGGCCCTGAAGATGGATCGGGTGCGCGCCTTCGAGGCGCTCCTCGGTGCCTCCGTGGAGCGACGGCTGGCCGCGGATGCGCTGGCGCGCCGAGACGCGGGCGCTCGCGGCGACGGCGGCACCGGTGGCAGCGGCCCACTCGACGGCGTCGGCGTCGGTGACGGCCTCCTCGACGGCGCAGGCGAGCTCGACGAGGCCGAGCTGGCCGAGCGTGCCCGGCTCATGAGCCTGCTCGTGCTCACGGTCGCCAGGGCGGCCTGGACGTCGTGGCTCGAGCACCCCGGCACCACGTCGCTCCGCGACCTCCTCCTGCGCTCCTACGCCCGGCTGCGCGAGGTCACGGGAGCACCGCCGCTCCGCTGACCGAGCAGGTGCCGACCATGCGCATGCGGCCCCACCAGGGGTGTGCGCCGGCACCCTCGGGATCGGCTATGCTTTGTTGCTGTGCCGCCCGCGAAAGCGAACGGCCAGGCCGCCTTAGCTCAGTCGGCAGAGCGATTCACTCGTAATGAATAGGTCCCGGGTTCGATTCCCGGAGGCGGCCCCGTGACTGAGACAATCCGCTGGGGAATCCTCGGCACCGGCGGCATCGCCGCATCGTTCGTGACCGACATCCAGGCCGCAGGGCTCACCGTCTCCGCGGTCGGCTCCCGCAGGGCCGAGACCGCCGAGGCGTTCGCCGCCCGGTTCGGCATCCCGGCGGCCCACGGCAGCTACGAGGAGCTCGCGGCCGACCCCGAGGTCGACGTCATCTACATCGCCACGCCGCACCCCTTCCACGCCGAGAACGCGCTGCTCGCGATCTCGCACGGCAAGCACGTGCTGGTAGAGAAGCCGTTCACGCTCAACGCGGCGGAGGCTGAGCGTGTGGTGGCGGCGGCAGCGGATGCGGGTGTGGCGCTCATGGAGGCCATGTGGTCGCGGTTCCTGCCGCAGATGGTGCGACTGCGCGAGATCGTGGCTGCCGGTACCCTCGGCGACGTGCGCACCGTGCTCGCCGACCACGAGCAGCTGCTGCCCTCCGATCCCGATCACCGCCTCAACGCGCCGGAGCTCGGCGGGGGAGCGCTGCTCGATCTCGCGATCTATCCGGTGTCGTTCGGTGTCGACGTGCTCGGCATCCCGACCCGTGTGCTCGCCCACGCGACCATGACGGCCACGGGCGTCGACCGGCAGACGGCGATCATCCTGGAGCACGAGGGCGGTCGGCAGTCCGTGTCGCACAGCGCACTCGACACGGCCGGGCCCGTGCGAGCGGCGGTCGTGGGCACGAAGGCCCGCATCGAGCTCGAGCGGACGTGGTACGCGCCGTCGACGTTCAGAGTGATCGACCCCGAGGGCGAGGTGCTCGAGACCTTCACGCCCACGGCGGGCGAGCAGGGCATGCGCTACGAGGCGTTCGAGCTCGAGCGCGTCATCCGCGCGGGCGAGCGCGAGAGCCCCCTGCTGCCGCACCTCGAGACGATCGCGATCATGCGAGTGCTCGACGAGGTCCGCACCCAGATCGCCCTCCGCTACCCGAACGAGTAGCCACGCAGCCGCGGGACCGCGCCGCCCCCAGTGCCCGGGCGAGTGACCGGGCAGCCGCGGGGCCGGACCGCCCCGGAGCGGATCCTCCGAGTGGCCTCGGGGTGGCGTCCAGCCACGGCGTGTCGTGCTGCGGCGGGTACCATGGGCACGATGTCGGATCCTGAGACTCCTCGTACGCGACGCGAGCTCCGCGAGGCGCAAGCCCGCGAAGCCGCGAGCGCCCCGCCCACCGCCGGAGCCCCCTCGGACGCCCCCTTCTCCGACTCGGCCACCGCCGACACCGCCCCCTCACAGGTCGTCCGCACGCCCCCCGCCGCCCCCATCCCGCCAGCGGCCGCCCCCACCCCGCCTGCCGCCACCACCGACCAGCTCGCCGCGCCGGCCGCGGCCACGGCCACCCCGCCTGCCACTGCCACCGACCAGCTCGCCGCATCCGCCGCGCCTGTCGACGTCTCATCGGTCGCCTCGGCTCCTGAGACCACCACCGTGAGCCCGGCCACCGCTGCCGCGCCCACCCCCGGCGCTGGTGCTGGCAATGGGGCCGGTTCCGGTTCCGGGGCTGGGGGCGGGGGGTTTCGGGCGCGGGTGCGGCGCAACCCCCGCGCGTGGGCCATTGCGGCGGCCGCCACCGTGGTGGTGCTGCTCGGCGGCGGCGCGTTCGCCGCCGGAACCGCCGTGGGCGCGAGCGACCCCGGCAGCGCGCCAGCGGCGATCGCCACCACCTCCACCCCCACCCAGACGCCCACCCCCACTCCCACACCGACCCCCACCCCCGCAGCCCGCGCGGTGCCGCAGGCCGCCGCCGCGTCCCCCGTGCGCACCTGCTCGGTCGCCGGCCTCGCCGCCGACGGCCGCCTCGGCACGTTCCACGGCAGCGTGCGCAACGCCGCCACCGGCGAGCTGCTCTTCGACCGCAGCGGATCCACCCCCGCCCGCACCGCGAGCGTCATGAAGGTGCTCTCGAGCGCCGCAGCCCTCGCCGTGCTCGGCCCCGACCACCGCGTGCCCACCACCGTGGTCAAGGGCGCGGAGCCCGGCCAGGTCGTGCTCGTGGGCGGCGGCGACATCACCCTCGCGAGCAACGGTTCCAACGTCTACGAGGGGTCTGCGAGCGTGCAGGATCTCGCCGCCCAGGTCAACGCCGCGTGGAACGCCGATCCGAGCACCGCCGGCACCCCGATCACCTCGATCGTGCTCGACGCGAGCGTGTTCTCGGGCGACCGCTGGCAGCCGTCGTGGGAACGCAAGGAGCAGGTCGACGGCTACTCCTCCGAGGTCACGGGCCTGCAGGTCGACGGCGACCGTGCCGAGCCCGGTGCCAACGTCTCGAGCCGCAGCGACAACGCCGTGCTGCGCGCCGGCCAGGCCTTCGCGCTGGCCCTCGGCACCCCGGATGCGGCCCTCGCCGAGGGGCTCGCCACCGCGGGCGCCCCCCAGCTGGGCCAGGTGCTCTCGGCTCCCGTCTCCACCATGGTGCAGGAGGCGCTGCTGCGCTCCGACAACACCGAGGCCGAGATGCTCGCCCGCCTCGTGGCGGTGCAGCTCGGTGTGGGCAACGACTTCGCCGCCCTGCAGACCGCCATTCCCCAGGCGCTCGCGGGCTACGGCCTCGACACGAGCGGCCTCGTGATCGCCGACGGATCCGGGTTGAGCGACGACAACGGTGTGCCCACCGACTTCCTCAGCCGCCTGTTCATCAAGATCAACGCGCACGAAGGCAACCTCGGGATCATCGCGGCGGGGCTCCCCGTCGCGGGCCAGAGCGGCACCCTCGCGGGCCGCTTCGGCGGATCGCCCGCGGCAGGCAACGTGATCGCCAAGACCGGCTGGATCGACACCGGCTACACGCTCTCCGGCATCGTCAACGCCTCGGACGGCAGCGTGCTCACCTTCGCCTTCTTCGCGCTCGACGACGTGAACGACAGCGCACGCGCGGCGCTCGACGAGCTCACGACGGGCGTGTGGGAGTGCGGCAACAACCTCTCGAACCTCTGACGCCTCCGCGCATCCCTAGACTGGGGTCATGGCGAAGGCCCTGTTCATCATCGACGTCCAGAACGACTTCATCGAGGGCGGTGCGCTCGGCGTGACCGGCGGCACGGCCGTGGCGGAGGGGATCTCACGGCTGCTTGCCGAGCATCCCGATACCTACGAGTTCGTGATCGCCTCCCGCGACTGGCACGACCCCGAGAGCGACAACGGCGGTCACTTCGCCCTCGACGAGGATCCCGACTTCGTGAGCACCTGGCCCGTGCACTGCGTGGCGGGCACCCACGGGGCCGAGTACCACGACGAGCTCACGACCCGCGCCATCGACCACCACGTGCGGAAGGGCCAGGGCGAGCCCGCCTACTCCATCTACGAGGGCACCACGGAGGAGGGCGGCACCGTGCGCGAGCTGCTC
Organism: Herbiconiux liukaitaii; assembly: GCF_041927495.1. Classification (NCBI taxonomy): domain Bacteria; kingdom Bacillati; phylum Actinomycetota; class Actinomycetes; order Micrococcales; family Microbacteriaceae; genus Herbiconiux; species Herbiconiux liukaitaii. The sequence continues at coordinate 365,629 of NZ_JBHFHG010000008.1, forward strand.
GACGCGAACGGCATCATCGACATCGACATCGCGGGCCTGGCCACCGACCACTGCGTGCGCGCCTCGGCCCTCGATGCGATCGAGCACGGTCGCCGGGTGCGCATCATCACCGACCTCGTGGCGGGGGTGTCTCCGGATGCCTCGCGCGAGGCCATCGCCGAGCTCGCGCGCGCAGGCGCCGACCTCGTGACCTCCTCCCTCGTCGACCGCTAGGCAGGGCGGGCGAGCTCCAGGGCGGCGAGGAGGGCCCAGAGCTCGGCGCGCCCCTGGAACGTCTCGAGGGAGAGGCCGAGCTCGTCGGCCAGGGCGTCGATGCGCAGCCGGAGGCTGTGGCGGTGCAGTCCGACCTCGCGCGCGGCCGGCTCCCAGTGCCCGTTGTGCCGCAGCCACACCTCGGCGAGCCGCAGCGACTCCCGACCGGACTCGGTGCGCTGCAGCGGCGCGAGTCGCGCGCGGGCCACGTCGGCCACCGATCCCGTGGCCAGCAGCCCGAAGAAGCTCTGGCTCACGAGCTGCGAGAAGTCGGCGATGCGCCCTGCTGGTGCCCCCTCGGCGGCACGCACCGCCTGCGTGAGGGCCACGTTCAGCTCGTCCCACGCGGCAGGCTCCGAGACCCCCGCCGTGGTGCCGCGCGAGGCCAGGAACGACCGCTCGCCCGCCACCCTCGCCCGGTCGACGAGCAGCACGAGGTGCTCACCCATCGTCACCGTGAAGAACCCGGTGCGGGGCCGCCCGGCCCGGCGCTCGAGGGTGTCGTGCAGAGCGGGGGCGACCTCCCGCAGCGGGATCGCGATCACCTGCAGCGGCTCGGCCGGCAGCACGATGCGGATGGCGTCGCCCGCGCGGCGCACCGTCTCGACCCCGCCGTCGCGGAGCAGCTGGAACAGCTGCTCCATGATGGTGCGGTGGCTCACCCGCAGATCCTCCGCGTGCTCGAGCGAGACGTCGGCGAGAGCCGTGAGCACCGTGGCCACGGCCTCGTCACCGGCGTCGAACGGCTCGGCCCGCGCCCACGCGATCACCCCGTGGATGCGCCCGGGCGCCCCGAGCGTCTGCGCCGTGAACACCCGCCCGCCCGCCTCGAACCCGGCCCGCGACCGCGCCCCGCCCCCGCCACCGACGCGGACTTCGACGAACGTGGCGGTCTCCGGCTCCGCATGCGGCTCGGAGGCCGCCACGTTCGTCGGAGTCCGCGCCAGCAGCCGCTCGACGTGCTCGCGCAGGGCCGGTGCGCCACCTGCGCCGCCGCCGGCGTGCTCGATCACCTGCGCATCGGCGTCGAACACCCAGATCGCGGCCCCCAGAGCCGTCGCCGCTGCCCGCACCGCGCCGCCGAGCCCTCCGCCGCCCACCGCGGCCTGCGCGATCTCGTTCTGCGCCGCCAGCGCCCACTCCACCCGCGCCCGCGCCGCTTGCGCCTCGTGCTCGGCGATGAACCGCGAGATCGCGATGAAGGGAGTGTCGTACGGGATCTCGACGAGCGGGATCCCCGCCTCCTCGCAGGCCGCCACGAGCTCGGGGGGAGTGCCCTCCCGCACCACCTCGGTGCCGAAGCCGATCGCCACGACGCCCACCCCCGCCAGTCGTCGCACGTACGCAAGATAGTCGGCGGCCTCGTAACCGGCGAACTGGCGCCCCGTGGTGAGCAGCAGCTGGCCGGCGCCGAGGAAGGGCGTCGGGTCGTCCAGGTCGGAGCTGTGCGCCCAGTCGACGGGGTGCTCGTAGTCGTCGGGCGCCGTGAGCAGATCCATGGCGAAGGCCGGTTGCGAGCGGATCTGGTCGAGAGCGAGCGGCATGAGGACAGCCTACGTGCGCACCTGACGACCCGGCACAGAAATGCACAAAGACTGCCGATCCGGCACGAGCCAGAACCCGCCGCCGCACCTACAGTGGGGCGCATGACTCTGACTCTCGACAGCACCGTCGGCGGCCCCGCGCTCGAGCAGCGCCGCTCGCTCGTGACCGCCATCCCCGGCCCCCGTTCCTCCGAGCTGCACGCCCGCAAGAACGCGGCCGTCGCGAGCGGCGTGGGCGTCATGCTCCCCGTCTACGTGCAGGCCGCCGGCGGAGGGGTGATCGTCGACGTCGACGGCAACACCCTCATCGACTTCGGCTCCGGCATCGCCGTGACGGGTGTGGGCAACGCCGCCCCCGCCGTCGTGGCTGCGGTCACCGCCCAGGTGGCGCAGTTCACGCACACGTGCTTCACGATCACCGGCTACGAGGGCTACATCGAGGTCGCCGAGGCCCTCAACGAGCTCACCCCCGGCCGCTTCGACAAGCGCAGCGCCCTCTTCAACTCCGGCGCCGAGGCGGTGGAGAACGCCATCAAGATCGCCCGCCACTTCACCAAGCGCCAGGCCGTCGTGGCCTTCGACCACGGCTACCACGGCCGCACCAACCTCACCATGGCCCTCACCGCCAAGTCGATGCCGTACAAGAGCGGCTTCGGACCGTTCGCCCCCGAGGTCTACCGCGCGCCCATGTCGTACCCGTTCCGCGACAACGGCCTCACGGGGCCCGAGGCGGCCCGCCGTGCGATCACCCAGATGGAGAAGCAGATCGGCGCCGACAACCTCGCCGCCATCATCATCGAGCCCATCCAGGGCGAGGGCGGCTTCATCGAGCCGGCCGAGGGCTTCCTGCCCGCGCTCGCCGCCTGGGCGAAGGAGAACGGCGTCGTCTTCATCGCCGACGAGGTGCAGACCGGTTTCGCCCGCACCGGCCAGCTCTTCGCCTCCGAGCACGAGGGCCTCGAGCCCGACCTCATGGTGACCGCCAAGGGCATCGCGGGCGGCCTCCCGCTCTCGGCCGTCACCGGTCGCGCCGAGATCATGGACTCCGCCCACGCCGGCGGCCTCGGCGGCACCTACGGCGGCAACCCGATCGCGTGCGCGGCGGCCGTGGCCACCATCCGCAGCTTCCAGGAGGACGGCCTCGTCGAACGCGCCCGCGCCATCGGCACGCTCTTCCGTGGTCGCCTCAACGCCCTCAGGGCAGCGGATGCGCGGATCGGCGACGTGCGCGGTCGCGGCGCCATGATGGCCATCGAGATCGTCGACCCCGCCACGGGGGAGCCGGATGCCGCCCTCACCGCCCGCATCGCCGCCTACGCGCACCGGAACGGCGTGGTGCTGCTCACCTGCGGCACGTACGGCAACGTCATCCGTTTCCTGCCCCCGCTGACGATCTCGGACGAGCTCATCACCGACGGGCTCGACGTCATCCGCGACGCGTTCATCGCCTCGTGACCACCGCACCCGTGGCCACCGGCAGCGTCGCCGGAGCCGACACGCGCATGCACTCCGCCGCCGGGATCGATGCCCACCCCGTCACCGCGCCCATCGCCACGGTGGCCGCCACCGAGGCGGGCGCCTCCGCTCTCGCCGATGCCCGCGCCCAGCTCGCCGATGCCGTCGGCGTGCTCGGCTACGACGAGGGCACCTACGCCATGCTCGCCGCCGCCCGCCGCGAGCTCGCCGTGAGCATCCCGCTGCGCCGCGACGACGGCAGCACCCAGGTGCTCACGGGCTACCGCGTGCAGCACAACATCTCGCGCGGCCCCGCCAAGGGCGGCCTGCGCTACGCCCCCTCGGTGACCCTCGACGAGGTGCGGGCGCTCGCCATGTGGATGACCTGGAAGTGCGCCCTCCTCGACGTGCCCTACGGCGGCGCGAAGGGCGGCATCGCCATCGACCCCCGCCGCTACAGCATGCTCGAGCTCGAGCGGGTGACGCGCCGGTTCACGAGCGAGATCCTGCCGATCATCGGCCCGCAGCAGGACATCCCTGCCCCCGACATCGGCACCGACGAGCAGACGATGGCGTGGATCCTCGACACCTACTCGGTGACCCAGGGGCACACCGTGCCCGGCGTCGTGACCGGCAAGCCGCTGAGCCTCGGCGGATCGCTGGGACGCGCCAGCGCCACGTCGCGCGGGGTCGTGCACGTGGCGAAGGCCGCGCTCGAGTCGGAGGGCATCGACCCGCGCGGCGCGACAGCGGCCGTGCAGGGCTTCGGCAAGGTGGGTCGGGATGCCGCGCGCTTCCTCGCGCAGGAGGGCGCCGCCGTGGTGGCGGTGAGCGACCAGTACGGGGCCGTGCACGCCCACGCCGACAGCACGGGCGCAGGGTCTGGCGGCGGTTCGGCCCGCGGTCTCGACATCGAGGCGCTCGCCGCGCACGTCGACGCCACCGGCTCGGTCGTGGGCTTCGTCGTCGGCGATCCCCTTCCCCCCGCCGACCTGCTCACCCTCGAGGTCGACCTGCTCGTGCCGGCCGCCGTGGAGGGCGTCATCAACCTCGGCAACGCCGACCGCATCCGTGCCCGCCTCGTGGTGGAGGGCGCCAACGGCCCCACCACGCGCGAGGCCGACGAGATCCTCCGCTCGCGCGGGGTCGTGGTGGTGCCCGACATCCTCGCCAACGCCGGCGGTGTGATCGTGTCGTACTTCGAGTGGGTGCAGGCTAACCAGTCGTACCGCTGGGATGCGCGTGACGTGGAGCAGCGTCTCGCCGAGCGCATGATCGCGGCCTGGCACGGCGTCTCCAGGTATGCTCGCGACAGCGGCATGACCCTGCGGGCCGCGGCCACCACTCTGGCCGTGCAGCGGGTCACCGAGGCGCATCGCCTGCGCGGTCTCTACCCCTGATCCGCCCTCCGCCCCCGCTCGCATCCCCCTGAGCTCGAAACCCCTCCAGACGAGAAGGACTGACATGACCGCATCGACCGAGACCGACCTGCTCGCGGGAGTTCCCGACCGCCTCTTCATCGGCGGATCCTGGGTGTCAGGCTCCACCGGCAAGACCTTCGACGTGATCGACCCGGCCACGGGCCTCGTGATCAAGTCGATCGCCGATGCCACGCCCGAGGACGGCATGCGCGCCCTCGACGCAGCCGTAGCGGTGGCCGACGAGTGGGCGGCGACCGCCCCGCGCCAGCGCGGCGAGATCCTGCGCGGCGCCTTCGACCTGCTGCAGCAGCGTCGCGACGACATGGCGCTGCTCATGACGCTCGAGATGGGCAAGCCGCTCGCCGAGGCCCAGGGCGAGGTGACCTACGGCGGCGAGTTCCTGCGCTGGTTCGGCGAGGAGGCCGTGCGCATCTCGGGCCGCTACGGCTCGAACCCCGAGGGCACCGGCCAGATGGTGGTCTCGCAGCGCCCGGTGGGCCCGTGCTACCTCATCACGCCGTGGAACTTCCCCCTCGCCATGGCCACCCGCAAGATCGCGCCCGCTCTCGCGGCCGGCTGCACCGTGGTGGTCAAGCCCGCCGCGCTCACGCCGCTCACCACACTCTTCGTGGCGCGTCTGCTCGAGGAGGCCGGCCTCCCCAAGGGTGTCGTCAACGTCGTCACGAGCACCTCGTCGAGGGCCATCTCGGAGCCGATCATCGCCGACCCGCGCCTGCGCAAGCTCAGCTTCACGGGCTCGACGCCCGTGGGCCGCACGCTCATGAAGCAGGCCGCCGACAACGTGCTGCGCACCTCCATGGAGCTCGGCGGCAACGCTCCGTTCGTGGTGTTCGGCGACGCCGATCTCGACAAGGCGGTGGAGGGCGCGATGGCGGCCAAGTTCCGCAACATCGGGCAGGCCTGCACGGCCGCTAACCGCTTCATCGTGCACTCCTCGGTGGCGGCGGAGTTCGCCGACAGGATCGCCGCGAAGGTCGCATCGCTGCGCATCGGGCGCGGCACCGAGGAGGGCGTGGGGATCGGCCCGCTCATCGACGACAAGGCCGTCGACAAGGCCGACGAGCTCGTGCAGGACGCGGTCACCCGCGGCGCAACCCTCGTGGCCGGCGGCAAGCGCATCGACGGCCCCGGCAGCTTCTACGAGCCCACCGTCGTCTCGAACGTGCCGTTCGGCAGCGAGATCCTGCGCGAGGAGATCTTCGGGCCGGTCGTCTCGATCGTGCAGTTCGACGACGAGGACGAGGCGGTGCGGCTCGCGAACGACACCGAGTACGGGCTCGTCTCGTACGTGTTCACCGAGTCGCTGGCTCGTGGTCAGCGCATGATCCAGAAGCTCGACACCGGCATGATGGGCCTCAACGTGGGCGTCATCTCCAACGCCGCAGCTCCCTTCGGCGGTGTCAAGCAGTCGGGTCTCGGCCGCGAGGGCGGCTCAGAGGGCATCCACGAGTACCTCTCCACGAAGTACACCCTCATCCCGAACAGCTAGGGATCAGCCGGCCGGCAGGCGCCCGTCAACTACTCGGCGAGGGCGAGCACGGGCGACACACGGGTGGCGCGCCGGCTGGGTGCGATGGTGGCCGCGACCGTGAGCAGCGCGGCAACCACCGCCACGCCCCCCACGAAGCCGAGCGGGATGCTCGGGGCGATCACCGCAGGAGTGCCGGGCAATGACGCGAGCAGCGACTGCGCCCCGGCCCACCCGTAGACGGTGCCGATGACGAGCCCCACCGAGACGGCGGTGAGGGTGAGCTGAGCGCTCTCGAGCGCGATCATGCGCCGCACCTGGCCCCTGGTGAAGCCGAGCGAGCGCAGCAGGCCCAGTTCACGGGTGCGCTGCAGCACGCTCAGCGAGAGGTTGTTCACCAGGCCCACCGCGGCGATGAGCGCACTGAAACCGAGCAGAGCCGAGAAGATGACCACGGTGGTCTGGATGACGGCGCCGATCTGCGCGTCGGCCTCGGGGTCGGTGTCGAAGGCAGAGCCCAGCACGTCGCTGTAGGTGGTGGCCGCGACCGCGAACATCGTGACGAGTGCCACGCCGATCACGAGGCCGATGGTCGTGCGCGTGCTGCGCTCGGGGTACCGGAGGGCATTGGCCGCCGCGAGCCGCGCAGGGGCCCCTCCCGCGCGCGCCCCGAACAGCCGACCCGCCGCGCGGAGCGCCGGAGGCATGACGAGCTGCGCGCCGAGCACGAACCCGGTGAAGCTGAGCATGCCGCCGATCACGGCGGGCAGGATGCCGATGGGGCTCACCGATCCGATCGCCATGCCGCCCACGAGCAGCACGGCACCGAGGGCGAGCAGCACGACGGCGGTGATGTTGCGGCCGCGCCGGTGCCCCGACTCGTCGTGGTTGCGTTCGACGGCGGCGCCCGTGGCCTGCACGGGCGAGACCTCGAGCACACGCCGAGACCCCACCCAGGAGGCGAGCCACGTGGTGAGCACCACCGCGAGCAGCGGCAGGGCCGCGAGGGGCGAGACGAGCGGGTAGGGGAGGGCAGGGGCGAGACCGCCGGCCACGGCCGCCCCCAGCAGCGCCGCCGAGACACCCGTGCCCACGAGGGCACCGAGGGCGCTGCCGACGAGACCCACCACCACACCCTCGCGCGCGACGGCCCGACGCTGACTGCGGGCGGTCGCGCCGATGAGGCGGAGCAGGGCGATCGTCCTCGTGCGCCCGGCGATGATGGTCGCGAAGGTGTTCGCCGTGACCACGGCCCCCACGTAGAGGGCGATCGCGATGAAGACGCCGCCGAGCAGGGCGAGCACGAGGCGCACCAGGCCGCTCGATCCGGTGACCTCGTCGGCGGCCACGATGGTGGCCAGCGCATCCGTGATCTGCAGGAGGGAGACGCCGAACGCGGCGGAGAGGGTGGCGACGAGAACGCTCGGGGCGTGCTCGCGGAGGCTCACGGTCACGCCGCCCCCTCCATGCCGAGCAGGAGGCTGCTGATCTCGGCGGCGGTCGAGCGGCCGAGATCCTCCACGATCCGCCCGTCGGCGAGCACCACGATGCGGTCGGCGAAGCTCGCGGCGACCGGATCATGCGTGACCATGGCGATGCTCTGCCCGTGCAGGCGAGTGGAGTCGGAGAGCAGCGAGAGCACTTCGCGGCCGGTGCGGGAGTCGAGGTTGCCCGTCGGCTCGTCGGCGAACACGAGGTCGGGCCGCGTGCCGAGGGCGCGCACGATGGCCACGCGCTGCTGCTGGCCGCCGGAGAGCTCGTGCGGGCGGTGGCGCAGCCTCGGGCTGAGTCCGAGCGAGTCGATGAGGGCGTCGACCCGCAGTCGCTCCTCTGCGGTGGGCCGGCGGCCGTCGAGCTCGAACGGCAGCAGGATGTTGCCCTCCACATCGAGCGTCGGCACGAGGTTGAACGACTGGAACACGAAGCCGACCCGGCGACGGCGGAGCAGCGTCAGCTCGGTGTCGCCGAGGGCCGTGATCTCGGTGTCGCCGATCCAAGCCCGCCCGGCGCTCGCCGTGTCGAGCCCCGCCGCGATGTGCATGAGGGTCGACTTGCCCGAGCCGCTCGGCCCCATGATGGCCGTGAACTCGCCGCGGCGGATGCCGAGCGTGACGCCGTCGAGTGCGGTGACGGTGGCGCCTCCCGTGCCGTAGGTCTTCGTGAGGCCCTCGACCCTGGCGACGAGGTCTGTGTCGGTGGTGCTGTTCTGCATGCTCCGACGCTACGGAGCGGCGCATCCCCGGGCGTCCGACCTGAGGACCATGCACATCCGTCCTCGGGATGACATGGCGCGCACATCGGGTCTTGACACAGCGATCCCGACCTGGTTGGTTAGTTACATGAGTAATGAACCAAGCAAGGGTCGGCGTCGTGGATGAGTCACGGCCGATCTTCGTTCAGATCGCCGAGCTGATCGAGAACGACATCATCTCGGGCGCACTGCCCGAGGAGACGCAGGTTCCCTCCACCAACGAGTTCGCCGCCTTCCACCGGATCAATCCGGCTACGGCTGGCAAGGGTGTCAATCTGCTCGTGGATCAGGGGATCCTCTACAAGAGACGGGGAATCGGGATGTTCGTGGCCGAGGGGGCGCGCGATCGGTTGATCGCCACACGCCGGGAGAAGTTCCAGAACGAGTACGTGCGACCGCTCGTGACCGAGGCCGGCAAGCTCGGCATCGATCGCAGCCAGCTGGTCGCCATGATCCGAGAGGAGGGCGGCGAATGAGCGCCGTCGTCGAGGCCACCGGCCTCACCAAGAGATTCAAGGGCACCACAGCGGTCGACGGGGTGAGCTTCACCGTGGAGGAGAACACCATCTACGGGCTGCTCGGCCGCAACGGCGCCGGCAAGACCACGCTCATGCAGCTGCTCACCGGGCAGGAGTTCGCCACGAGCGGCGACGTGCGGGTGTTCGGCGAATCGCCGGTCGAGAACGCCGCCGTGCTGCAGCGCACGAGCTTCATCAAGGAGAGCCAGAAGTACCCGGACGACTTCAAGCCCGAGCACGTCTTCCGGAGCGCACCCTGGTTCTTCCCGAACTGGAACGAGGATCTCGCCGGGCGGCTCATCGACGACTTCCGGGTGCCGCTCAAGCGCCGCATCAAGAAGCTCTCGCGCGGCCAGCTCTCGAGCATCGGGGTCATCGTGGGCCTTGCCTCGCGGGCGCCGCTCACCTTCTTCGACGAGCCCTACCTGGGGCTGGATGCGGTGGCCAGGCAGATCTTCTACGACCGCCTCCTCGAGGACTACGGCGAGCATCCGCGCACCGTCATCCTCTCCACCCACCTCATCGACGAGGTCTCGAACCTGCTCGAGCACGTGCTCGTGATCGACGAGGGCCGGATCATCGTGGACGAGCCCGCCGAGACCCTGCGCGGCTCGGCCACCACGGTGGTGGGCACCCGGGCGGGCGTCGACTCGTTCGTGTCGGGCCGCGAGGTGATCCACCGCGACAGCATCGGAGGGCTGGCGTCGGTGACCGTGGGCCGGTTGAGCACCGCGGAACGTCAGGAGGCCGCTGAACTCGGCCTCGAGCTCTCGGCGGTCTCGCTGCAGCAGCTCATCGTGCAGAAGACGAATCTCCCCATGAAGGAAGCAGAGGTGAGGTCATGAACCGCTCCATCGCCGTGATGCGGCTCCACCTGGTCAACCGGTTCAGCGTGTTCGCGCTGCCGTGGGCCATCCTGGCCTTCATCTTCCTCGTGAATCTCACCATCTGGTGGATCGTGATGAGCTCCGTGGGGGCCGACGCCGACCGCGAGGAGGTGCAGTCAGGCCTCCAGTACTCGGGGGCCACGTTCTACATCTTCGTGTACATGCTCGTGCTCGGGGTGCAGGCGGTGGCGCTCACCTTCCCGTTCGCCCTCGGCTACGGCACCACCCGCCGCGACTTCTGGATCGGCACCTCGCTGCACTTCGTGCTGCTCTCGGTGGTCTACGGCGCCGGCATGACGCTGCTCGCCGGCCTCGAGGAGGCGACGAACGGCTGGGGCATGGGCGGGCGCATGTTCACCGCCGTGTACTTCGGCGGCACCGAGGTGTCGTGGTGGGTGCGCGGGCTGCTCTTCGTGGCGCTGTTCCTGTTCTTCTTCTTCGTGGGAGCAGCGATCGCCACCATCTATCAGCGCTGGCGCGTCAACGGCATGCTCGTGTTCTTCGGAGCACTCACGGTGCTGTTGCTCGGCGCGGCCGCCCTGCTCACGTTCGGCGAGAACTGGCCGGCCTTCGGCGAGTGGTTCGCGGTGAACGGGGCCACGGGAGCCATCGCCTGGTCGCTCGTGCCCACGGCCCTCGCGGCCCTTCTCGGCTACGCGGTCCTCCGCAGAGCCACCCCGAAGAACTAGCCCCAGCGGGGGAGCGCGCTACACCAGGAGCTGGTGCTTGGCGAGGTCGCGGTAGAGCGGCGTCGAGAGCACCAGCTCCGAGTGCGTTCCCACCCCCACCACGCGGCCGTGGTCGACGACCACGATCTGGTCGGAGTCGACCACGGTCGACAGCCGGTGGGCGATGACGATGAGCGAGCGGTTCTCGGCCACGGCGTCGATGGCCTCGCGCAGCATCTGCTCGTTGAGGCCGTCGAGCGACGAGGTCGACTCGTCGAGCAGCAGCACCGGGGGAGCGGAGAGCAGGGCGCGCGCGATGGCGAGGCGCTGGCGCTCGCCGCCCGAGAGCATCACGCCGTCTTCGCCGACGGCCGCACTCAGCCCCTCGGGCGAGCGGTCGAGCACCTCGCCGAGGTTCACGGCGTGCAGCACGCGCACGCACTCCTCGTCGGTGGCATCGGGGCTCGCGAGCAGCAGGTTCTGGCGGATCGTGCCCGCGAGCACGGGCGCATCCTGCTCCACGTAGCCGATCTGCGAGCGCAGGTCGATGCGGTCGAGCTCGCGCACATCAACTCCGCCGAAGCGCACGGAGCCCGAGGTGGGGTCGTAGAAGCGCTCGATGAGGGCGAGGATCGTGCTCTTGCCCGCACCGGACGGGCCGACGATCGCGGTGCGCTTGCCGCGGCCGGCGGTGAAGCTCACGCCGTGCAGCACACCCTTGGGTGCGATCTCGGCGCCGTCCTTCTCCAGCGCGACCACGCTCTCCGGTGTGCCCTCGACCGCCGCCGGGGGAGGTGTGTCGTATGCGAAGTGCACGTCGACGAACTCGATGGCCGGAGCATCCGCCCCCGCCACACCGGCGGCCCCGGCGGACGAGGCGCGAGCGGCGAGCTCGCGATCCGTCTGCCCCTCCTCGGGCAGGTCGATGATCTCCTGGATGCGGCCCAACGCGCCGAGCGCCTGGTTGACCGAGTTGATGGCCCCGAAGGCCTGGCCGAGCGGCATGATCATCATGAACAGGAACAGGATGAACGACACGAGGCTCGCGATCGTGATGGCGCCGGACGCCACCCGGAACCCGCCGACACCCAGCACCACGAGCAGCGACACCTGCAGCGCGATGCCGGCGATGGGCACCACGAGGGCCGAGATCTTCGCGACCTTCACACCCATCTCGAAGGCGCCCTGCGCATCCTTCTCGATGGCCACGGTCTCGCGCTCGGTGGCGTTGGAGGCGCGCACGGTGCGGATGGCGCTGATGGAGCGCTCGACCGCGGCCGCGAGGTCGCCCACCTTCTCCTGCTGCTTGCGGCTCGCGGTGCGCACCCGGCCCGAGATGAGCACGACGGTCACGACCGCCACGGCGATGACGAGCACCGTGAGCCCGAGCAGCACGGGGTCGATGATGAGCATCGCGATGAGCGCGCCGACGAACACCAGGGAGCCGCCCACCGCATCCACGAGCCCCTGCGTGATGACGGCGTAGAGCAGCGTCGTGTCCGAGCCGACCCGCGAGACGAGGTCGCCCGTGCGCCGGCGGTCGAACTGGCTGATGGGCAGACGCAGGATGCGGCGCACCAGCTGGCGCCTCGCCGAGTAGACCACGGAGGTTCCGGTGCGCTGCAGCAGGTAGTGCTGGTAGCCGCTGATGACCCCGGAGACGACCACGAGCACCACGAGCGCCCAGACGAGCATGCCGAGCGGATCGCCCGCCTGCACGACCGTGATGACCTGGCTCACGAGGAGCGGCTGGGCGAGGCTCGCGGCCGCGCCGAGGATGCTGAGCACCACGACCACCACGAGCACCTTCTTGTGCTCGAAGAGGAAGGGCAGCAGCTGACTGAACTTGGCTCGGGGGCCCTCGTCCGCCGCCCGCCCCCGCCCGAAGGGGCTGCGGGACCGTGGGGCGGGTGTGGCGGAACTCGGCGAGGAGGGCGTGGTGCTCATTCCCCTATTCTCGCCGAGTTCCCCGGCTCAGCTGACGTTGTCGGCGTAGTCGATGTCGCGGTTCTCCTTGCTGATGATGAGCGCACCGAGGGTGATGAGCGCCATCAGCGAGAGGTAGTTGCCCACGAGCGCGGGGCTGCCGTCGGCTGCGGCCCACAGCCCGACCGCGATGAAGGGTGCCACGGCGGCACCGAGGATGGAGGCGACGTTGTAGCTGATCGCGGATCCGGTGTAGCGCACGTTGGCGGGGAACAGCTCGGGCAGCTCGGAGGCCATCGGCCCGAAGGTGAGACCCATGAGGGTGAACCCGATGATGAGCAGGCTCATCACGCCCACGAAGCCGCCGCCGAAGAGCGGCACGAAGAAGAGACCGAAGGCGCTGATGGCCACGGTCGTCCAGATGAGCATGTTGCGACGGCCGAAGCGCTCGGCGAGGGGGCCCGAGGCGAGCGTGAAGATGCCGAAGAACACGCAGCCCACCACGAGCATGATGAGGAACTCGTTGCGCTGGTAGCCGAGACCCGCCACCGGCGCATCCGTGGCCGTGGTGCCGAACGTGAGGGTGAACGTGGTCATCAGGTAGAAGAGCACGTAGGTGGCCAGCATGATGAAGGTGCCGAGGATGAGCGGGCGCCAGCTGGTCTTGAACACGCGGGCGACCGGCAGCTTGGCCACCTCGCCGCTCTCGACGACCTTGGTGAAGGCCGGGGTCTCCACGAGGCGGAAGCGCACGTAGAGGCCCACGATCACGAGCACGGCGCTCGCGAGGAAGGGCACGCGCCAGCCCCAGGCGAGGAAGGCCTCCGGGTCGAGCGTGGTGCTCAGCACGAGGAACACGACGTTGGCGATGATGAAGCCGATCGGGGCGCCGAGCTGCGGGAAGGTGCCGTAGATGGAGCGCTTGCCCTTGGGGGCGTTCTCGGTGGCGAGGAGCGCCGCACCCGACCATTCGCCGCCCAGGCCGAGGCCCTGGCAGAAGCGGAACAGCACGAGGAGCCCGGGGGCGAGGATCTCCCAGCCCGGGGTGAGACCCGTGGGCAGGGCACCGATGAGCACCGTGGCGACACCCATGGTGAGCAGCGACGCCACGAGGGTGCGCTTGCGCCCGATCCGGTCTCCGAAGTGGCCGAACACGATCGAGCCGATGGGGCGGGCGATGAACGCCACACCGAACGCCGCGAACGACTGCAGCAGCGAGATGGTGGGGTCGCTGTTCGCGAAGAAGAGCGTGGGGAAGACCAGCACCGCCGCGGTGGCGTAGACGTAGAAGTCGTAGAACTCGATCGAGGTGCCGATGAGGCTGGCGACGATCACACGCGAGCGGGTGTTGGCGGGGGCGACGGGCGAGGCGCCGGAGGATCCGGGCGCGTCGAGCACAGGTGAGGTCATGGTCGGCTTTCGGAGAAAAATCTCAGTTTACCCGCCGTTTAGGATGCTGGGAGACGTTTCGAGGAGGTCCGTGTGGGTACGGTCGTGGTGCTGGGTTCGCTGAACATCGATTCGGTGGTGGAGGTGGAGCGGCACCCCTCGCCCGGGGAGACGCTGCTCGGGGGCGACCTCGTGAAGCACTTCGGCGGCAAGGGGGCCAACCAGGCCATCGCCGCGGCTCGAGCGGGGGCCAGGGTCGGTTTCGTGGGCCGGGTGGGCGACGACGCCGACGGCGACGCCTACCTGCGACGGCTCGCGCAGTACGGCATCGACACCACCCACATCGCGCGCACCGCGGGCGTCGCCACGGGTCACGCGGCCATCGCGGTGGCCGCCGACGGCGAGAACACGATCATCGTGTCGCCCGGCGCCAACGGCAGGGTGACGGTGGGCGACCTCGCGCCGCTGCACTCGCTCGCCGAGGGCGACGTGCTGCTCGCCTCGCTCGAGGTGGAGCCGGCCGTGGTGGCCGAGGCGGTGCGCATCGCGGCCGGGCGGGGTGCGCGTGTGGTGCTCAACCTCGCACCGTACGCCGCGCTGCCGGCCGAGGTGCTGGGGCTGGCGCGTCCGGTGGTGGTGAACGAGCACGAGAACGAGCTCATGCTCGCAGGCCTCAACGGTGGGGGCGCGGTGCCGCCCTCGGTGCTCGTGACCCTCGGATCGCGGGGCTCGCGGTGGGGCGACCTCGAGGTGCCGGCCGGAGCGGTCTCCACCGTGGTCGACACCACCGGCGCCGGGGACTGCTACTGCGGCACGCTCGCGGCGGCGCTCGCCGCGGGGTCGACAGAGGCCGATGCGATGCAGGCCGCCTCCACGGCCGCCGCGCTCTCGGTCTCGTGGCAGGGCGCCCAGCCCTGACCCGGCGGGCGTGAGTCCGGGCTCAGGCCCGGATCGCTCGCAGCGTGATCGCGGTGGCGACCGCGGCCTCGGCCGCTTCGCGACCCTTGTCCTCCTTCGAGCCGGGCAGTCCCGCCCGGTCGAGGCCCTGCTGCTCGGTGTCGAGCGTGAGCACGCCGAAGCCCACGGGCTTGCCGGTGAGGATGCTCACCTGCGTGAGCCCCGACGTCGCCGCATCCGAGACGTACTCGAAGTGCGGGGTGCCGCCGCGGATGATGACGCCGAGCGCCACCACGGCGTCGGCGCCCGCCTCGAGCGCGGCCTTCGAGACCACGGGCAGCTCGAAGCTCCCGGCGACCCGCACGAGCGTGCTCGTGACGTGCGCCTCGTCGAGCGCGGCCTGCGCGCCCGCGATGAGGCCGTCGGTGATGACGTCGTGCCAGGTGCCGGCCACGATCGTGATGTTCAGGCCGGTGCCGTCGACGACGTCGAGGCGGGGGGCTCCTGCTCCACTCATGGGAGGGTCCTTTCGATGGGAGGGTCGGTGAGGGTGATCGAGGGGGATCAGAGCGCGGCGGGCAGCACGTGCCCCATGCGGTCGCGCTTGGTGTCGAGGTAGCCGCGGTTGTCGTCGGTCTCGCCCACGATGAGGGGCATGCGTTCGACCACCTCGATGCCGCGGGCCTCGAGCTGGCTCACCTTCTCGGGGTTGTTGGTGAGCAGACGGATGCGCTGAGCGCCCAGATCGTCGAGGATCGCCACCGCGGCCCCGTAGTCGCGGGCGTCGGCCGGCAGCCCGAGCGCCACGTTGGCGTCGAGCGTGTCGAGGCCGTCCTCCTGCAGGCGGTAGGCCCTGAGCTTGTTGACGAGGCCGATTCCCCGCCCCTCGTGGCCGCGCAGGTAGACCACCACGCCGCCGTGCTCGGCGATGAGGTCGAGTGCGGTGTCGAGCTGCGGCCCGCACTCGCACTTGAGCGAGCCGAACGCCTCGCCCGTGAGGCACTCCGAGTGCACCCGCACGAGCGGCAGCTCGCCGTCGGCCGACAGGCCGAGCTCGCCCGAGACGATGGCCACGTGGTCGGCACCCGTCTCGAGATCGCGGTAGGCGCGCATGCGCAGCGGACCGTGCACGGTGGGCACGAGGGTCTCGACCTCGAACTGCACGCGCCCGGAGTCCGAGCCGGGCAGCGCTTCGGAGACGCGGGCCGGCTCGGCGAGCTCGAGCCCGGCCGGCTCGAGCGCGGCCGACTCGTGTGCGCTCGGCTCGCCGTCCTGCTCGTCCAGGTACGCGATGAGCAGCTCGATCGTGGTGACCGGCAGGCCGAAGCGCTCGCCGGTGGCGACGAGCTCGTCCATGAGCATGGCGGATCCGTCGTCCGAGATCATCTCGCCGATGGCCCCCACGGGCTCGAGCCCTGCGGCCTTCAGCAGGTCGACGGCCGCCTCGGTGTGACCGGCGCGCTCGCGCACACCCCCGGGCACAGCCCGGAGCGGCACGATGTGGCCGGGGCGGATGAGGCTCGACGGCGTGGAGGCGGGGTCGCCGAGCACACGCAGGGTGAGGGCGCGGTCGTGCGCGCTGATGCCGGTCGTCACGCCCTCGGCCGCGTCGACCGTGATCGTGTAGGCCGTGTGCTTCGTGTCCTCGCTGTTGACCACCATGGGCGGCAGCGCGAGCTCGTCGGCCCGCTCGCCCGACATGGGAGCGCACAGGTACCCCGAGGTCCAGCGCACCATCCAGGCGATCCACTCGGTGGAGGCGAGGGCGGCCGAGATGATGGCGTCGCCCTCGTTCTCGCGGTCGGCCGCATCGGAGACGAGCACGGGCTTTCCGGCCCGCAGCGCCTCGAGCACCTCGGGCATGGGGGAGAGCTTCATGATGCGCTCCCGGCGCCGCGGTTGAACGAGACGAGCCGCTCCACGTGGCGGGCCAGCACATCGGTCTCGATGTTCACCCGATCCCCGGCTGCAAGGGCGCCGAGGGTGGTGGCGGTGAGCGTCTCGGGGATGAGGGAGACCTCGAACCAGTGCCCGCCTGCGTGGGGCCCACCCTCGTCGTGGCCCACGGAGGAGACCGTGAGCGAGACGCCCGAGACCGAGATTGATCCCTTGTCCACCACGAGGGGTGCCAGGGTGTCGTCGAGGGTGAACCTCAGCACGCTCCAGGCCTCGCCGGGGGTGACCGCGAGCACCGTGGAGGTGCCGTCGACGTGCCCCTGCACGATGTGCCCGCCGAGCCGGTCGCCCACCCGGGCGGCGCGCTCGAGGTTGACGGGGTCGCCCACGGCGAGCGATCCGATGGTCGACATGCTGAGCGTCTGGGCCATCACGTCGGCGCGGAACGTGTCGGCGGTCTGGTCGACGACCGTGAGGCACACGCCGGAGACGGCGATCGAGTCGCCGTGGTGGGCGTCGCTCACGGCCAGGGGGGCGCGCACGGTGATGATGGCCGCGTCGGCGGTGCGCTCGACTGCCAGCACCTCGCCGAGCTCTTCGATGATTCCGGTGAACACCGTCTACTCCTTCGTGGGCGCCGAGGCGTCCGGTCGTGCGACGAGCAGGAGGTCGTCGCCAAGTCGTTCGATCGCCGTGATGCGCAGGCGGCGCTGCTCGTCGATCGTGGTCACTCCGAGGTCGCCGAGCGCGGTCACGGGGCCGCCGAGCAGCGTGGGGGCCAGGTAGACGAGCACCTCGTCGACGAGGCCCTCGGCCAGGAAGGCGCTCGCGAGGGTGGGCCCGCCCTCCACGAAGACCGCGCGCACCTCGTCGTCGTAGAGGGAGCGCAGCACGGCGGTCAGGTCGTGGTGATCGAACACCGTGAGGGGCAGCGGATGCGCGTGGGCGCGCGCCGTGGCCGGCACCTCGCGGCGGCCCACCACCACGGGGGCGGGCTGGTGCGGCAGCAGGCCGTTCTCGTCGCGGGCGGTGAGGGCGGGGTCGTCGGCCAGCAGGGTGCCCGTGCCCACCACGATGGCATCCGCCTCGGCCCGTCGGCGGTGCACGTCGGCGCGGGCCACGGGGCCCGTGATCCAGCGGCTCGAGCCGTCGGCGGCAGCCGCGCGGCCGTCGAGGCTCGAGGCCCACTTGACGGTCACGAACGGCCGGCCGAGCCGGGTGGCCGTGAGCCAGGGACGGATTGCCTCCTCCGCCTCAGCGGCCAGCAGGCCCTCCTCCACGTCGAGCCCGGCCTCGCGCAGCCGCGCGGCGCCGCCTCGGGAGCGACCACCGGGGTCGGCAACGGCGAAGACCACGCGGGAGATGCCCGCCTCGATGAGCGCGACGCTGCACGGGCCCGTGCGGCCGTGGTGGTTGCACGGTTCCAGGGAGACCACGGCGGTGGCGCCGTGGGCGAGCTCCGGATGCGCGAGCGCCGCGAGGGCGGCCACTTCGGCGTGCGGGGTGCCGGCTCCGCGGTGCCAGCCCTCGGCCAGGACCTCGCCCGTGGGCGAGAGCAGCACGCAGCCGACCTGCGGGTTGACGCCGTGGCGTGGGCCTCGCGCCGCGAGCGCCAGGGACCGGCGCATGGCCTCGGTCTCTACAGCTCTCGTCATCCGGGTTCCTCGTCGTCGGACGAGCCCCGGGGGTGCGCGGAAGCGCCGACGGTCGACTGAACGCCGAACCGCCCGTGCGCCTCTCATCCGGACTGAGGGAGGCCGGAGCCTCACCATTACCGTCGGTCCTGGAGTTCCACCAGGTCAGCCGCGGTCTCGTGCTGCGTCTCTCGACGCAACCCTCGACCTTGGCTCGCGGACTATCACCGCCGGTTCAGAATCTCACTGACCCCGGAGCACGTATCGAATATCGTACACCTCAACATCTGAGGGCCTCTGGTATTCCCGGATGGCCGGTGACGAGCGGTGACGAGCGGCGGGTGGCGCGTGGCTCAGCGCGAGGCGGTGCCGGTGGCCGGCAGGGCGAGACGCTCGGGAGCGCGGCCCATCAAGCCCGAGAGGCCCCAGCCGGTGACCTTCGCGAGGGCCTCCACCACGATGCCGGTCGACATCTTCGAGGTGCCCTCTGCGCGCTCGATGAACGTGATGGGGAACTCGCCGATGCGGGCGCCGCTGCGCTCGAAGAGCCAGGCCATCTCGATCTGGAAGCAGTAGCCCTGCGAGTTGAGCGTGGCGAGGTCGATGGTGCGCAGGGAGTCGGCGCGGAAGCCGCGGTAGCCGCTCGTGAGGTCGTGCAGGCGCGACTGCAGCAGCACCCGTGCGTAGGCGGTGCCGGTGCGCGAGATCAACTTGCGGTAGCCGGGCCAGTTGACGATCACGCCGCCCGGGATCCACCTCGTGCCGATCGCCATGTCGTGGCCGCTCTCGAGCAGCGCGATGAGGCGGGGGAGCTCCTCGGGCTGGTGCGACCCGTCGGCGTCCATCTCCACCACGAAGTCGTAGTCGCGCTGCAGGGCCCAGCGGAAGCCGGCACCGTAGGCGGCGCCCAGACCGTTCTTCTCGGTGCGGTGCATCACGTGGATGCGCGCATCGGCCGCGGCGAGCCCGTCGGCCAGCGGCCCGGTGCCGTCGGGGGAGCCATCGTCGACCACGAGCACGTGGGCGGTGGGCACCGTCTCCAGCACGCGAGCGATGACGCCGCCCACGGAGTCGATCTCGTTGTAGGTCGGTATCACGACCAGGGTCTTCGCCACGTGTTCCTCAATCGATCAGGACTTGCTGTCTGCGCTCGAAAGCGTAGTGATGCTTTCCGTTCATTCTTGCCCGATACGCTCAGCATTGACCTGGAAGATACTCAATGTTCGCTTCCTCCTCATCATCCAGAACGGCAGAACCTCCATGAGCAGTGCCCCGGCTCCCCGGTCGCGGTGGCGTATCCTCCTCTCCGAGTTCATCCGGTTCGGCCTGGTCGGCGGTGTCGGCTTCGTGGTCGACGTGGGCGTCTTCAACCTGCTGCGGCTCACGGTGATGAGCCCCGAGGTCATGCACGAGGGCCCGGTGGTGGCGAAGCTCATCTCCACGGGCCTCGCCATCGTGGTCAACTGGCTCGGCAACCGGTTCTGGACGTTCCGCGAGCGGCGGCGGCACGACGTGCTGCGCGAGAGCCTCGAGTTCTTCGCCGTGAGCATCGTGGGCATGGGGATCGGGCTCGCCTGCCTGTGGTTCTCGCACTACGTGCTGGGCTACACCTCGCTCCTGGCCGACAACATCTCCGGCAACGTGGTGGGGCTCGCCCTCGGCGCGGCCTTCCGGTTCGTGCTGTACCGGGTGTGGGTGTTCGGCGACCACCGGCAGCACAGCAAGGGCGCCGTCGAGGTCGAGACCGCGGGCAAGGCGCCGTCGGTCACCTGAGCCGACGGAGGGACGCCCGCCCGGCGGACCGTCCGGCCGTGCGTCCAGGCGTACGGTGAAGGGGTGAGCGACAACTCGAGCACCCCCGTGCCACCGGCCCCGGCCGGCGCTCGGGCGCGCCTCACCTCGTTCGCCCGGCGCACGCTGGCCCCGGCGAGGGCTTTCCAGACCAGCTCCCGCACGCCGCTGCTGCAGGTGCTCAAGACGGCCGCCGCCGCCGTGCTCGCGTGGATCGTGTGCTCGTTCGTGGCGCCGGAGCAGGTGCCGATCTTCGGTGCGATCGCGGCCATCATCGTGGTGCAGCCGAGTGTCAACCAGTCGCTCAGCCGCGGCATCGAGCGCTCGATCGGCGTGATCGTGGGTGTGCTCATCGCCTACCTCGCCGCGCTCGTGTTCGGCACCCCCAGCTGGGTCATCCTCGTGGCCATCGCGGTCTCGCTGCTCGTGGGGTGGGCGCTGCGGTTCCCCCAGTCCTCGACCGTGCAGATCCCGATCAGCGCCATGCTCGTGCTCGCCATCGGCGCGGCCACCCCCGGCTACGCCGTGGAGCGGATCATCGAGACCGTCATCGGCGCGGTCATCGGGGTGTTCGTGAACTGGCTCATCGTGCCGCCGATCGCCCTCAAGCCGGCCAACGAGGCGGTGGGGGCACTCGGGCGGGAGGTCGCCGCGACCATGGACGGGCTCGCCGCCATCCTGAGCTCCCCGACCGACGAGGCGTACCGCACCGGGCTCCTGGTGGAGGCGCGACTGCTGCGGCCCATGCAGAAGAAGGCGGAGGCGGCCATCACCGCCGCGGAGGACGGACTGCGCTTCAACCCGCGGCGCAACGCCCAGCGCGAGCAGATCGCGGCGGATGCGCAGCTGCTCGCCATGCTCACGATCGTGGTCACGCGTGTGCTCGGCATGGCGAGGGCGCTCAACGACCGCTTCGACGACACGCTGCACCGCGAGCCCACCGCCCGCGCGATCGGCGAGGAGCTGCGGCGGGCTGCGCACGACCTGCGGCTCGTGATGCAGCACTCGCACCTGCCGCTCGAGGAGACCGACGACCTCGGGGAGGACGAGCCCGTGCTCACGGCGCCGCTCCGGGCCATCCTGCCGCACCCCACCCACTGGATCCTCATCGGTTCACTGCTCGAGGATCTGCGCCGGGTGCGCGAGGAGATCGTGGGCGCCAGCGGCGACCTGCACTGACCTCCTCGCCGTCAGCGGCGGCGGGGGAGCAGGCCCACGCGGTCGTAGACCGAGGCGAGGGTGGCCTCGGCCACCTCGTTGGCGCGATCGGCGTTCACGGCGAGCAGCCGGTCGAGCTCGGCCGGGTCGTCGAGCAGCTCGAGCGTGCGGGCGCGGATGGGCCCGAGCGTCTCGCTCACGACCTCGGCGAGGGCCTTCTTGAGCGTGCCGTAGCCGCCGCCGGTGAACTCGGCCACGACGTCGTCGACCGAGCGGCCGGCGAGCATCGCGAAGATCGTGAGCAGGTTGGCGAGCCCCGGCTTGGCCTCGCGGTCGAAGCGCACCTCGCCGTCGGCATCCGTGACCGCGCGCATGATCTTCTTCGCGCTCACCGCGGGCTCGTCGAGCAGCCAGACGATGCCCGCGGTCGACTCCGCCGACTTCGACATCTTGGCCGTGGGGTTCTGCAGGTCGAAGATCTTGGCGGTCTCCTTGAGGATGTACGGCCGCGGCACCCGGAAGGTCTCGCCGAAGCGCGAGTTGAAGCGGCCAGCCAGGTCGCGCGTGAGCTCGATGTGCTGCCGCTGGTCCTCACCCACCGGCACCTCGTGCGGCTGGTAGAGCAGGATGTCGGCGGCCTGCAGGATGGGGTAGGTGAAGAGGCCCACCGACGCCGAGTCCTGGCCCTGCTTGGCCGACTTGTCCTTGAACTGGGTCATGCGCGCCGCCTCGCCGAAACCGGTGAGGGTGTTGAGCACCCAGGCCAGCTCGGCGTGGGCGGGCACGTGCGACTGCACGAACAGGGTGGAGGCGGAGGGATCGATGCCCGCCGCGATGTACTGGGCGGCCGTGCGGCGCGTGTTGGCGCGGAGGGCGCCCGGCTCCTGCGGCACCGTGATGGCGTGCAGGTCGGCCAGGAAGAAGAACGCGTCGTGGGTCTGCTGCAGCTCCTTCCAGCTCAGCAGGGCGCCGATGTAGTTGCCGAGGTGCAGCGAGTCGGCGGAGGGCTGCATGCCGGAGAGCAGGCGGGGCTTCTGTTCGTTCATGATGCGGTGCGTCCTAGTTCGAGGGGAGTCGTGGGCCCGAGGTCCGGTGGCGTCAGAGGGCGTAGTCGACCACGACGGGGGCGTGATCGCTCCACCTCGTGTCCCACGCATCGGCCTTGTCGATGGTGTACGAGGTGGCCGTGGCGGCGAGCTCGGAGGTGGCGAGGTGGTAGTCGATCCGCCACCCGGTGTCGGTGTCGAACGCCTTGCCGCGCTGCGACCACCACGTGTACGGGCCCTCGACCTCGCCGGCGAACCGGCGGCCCACGTCGACCCAGCCGAGGCCGGCACCTGCGTTGTAGTCGTCGTCGCCCTCGGCACCCACGAACCTGTCGAAGTAGGCGCGCTCCTCGGGCAGGAACCCGGCCTTCTTCTGGTTGCCGCGCCAGTTCTTGATGTCGAGCGTGCGGTGGCCCACGTTGAGGTCGCCCACCACGAGCGCGAGCGGGGTGTGCTCGTGCAGGAGGGGCAGGCGCTCGAGCATCGCGTCGAGGAACTTGACCTTCTCGACCTGCTTGGGAGTGCCCACCTCGCCGGAGTGCACGTAGGTGGAGACGACCGTCACCACCTTGCCCTCCCACTCGTAGTCGGCCTCGAGCCAGCGCCCGGCGCTGTCGAAGTCGTCGGGGCCGAGCACCACGCGGTGGATGGCCGCCTTGTCGCGGCTCGCGATAGCCACACCCGCGCGGCCCTTGGCCGTGGCCGGGTCGTGCAGGATGTTCCAGTCGGGGCCGAGCAGACCCTCGAGGTCTTCGGTGGAGGCGCGCACCTCCTGCATCGCGAGGATGTCGACGTCGCGGCCCTCGAGCCACTCGCCCATGCCCTTGCGGAAGGCGGCGCGCACGCCGTTGACGTTGACGGATGCGACTCTGAGGGGCTTGCCTGGCATGTCGAGAAGCTTACCGGGGGCCACCGACACGCTCCGGTCAGCGCTTCTTCGCGAGCTCGACCTTCTTGGCCTCGTCGAGCGCATCCAGCTTCTCCAGCTTCTTGCGCAACCGGCGGCGCTCCAGCCCGTGGGCGGCCGACATCTGCTCCTCCAGGCGCTCGCGCTCGGCCGAGA
This sequence comes from Herbiconiux liukaitaii, assembly GCF_041927495.1. Lineage (NCBI taxonomy): Bacteria > Bacillati > Actinomycetota > Actinomycetes > Micrococcales > Microbacteriaceae > Herbiconiux > Herbiconiux liukaitaii. Next base: position 388,914 of record NZ_JBHFHG010000008.1, read on the forward strand.
CCAGCACGTCGCGCGCCTCGGCGACCCGGCGCTCGCGCTCGGCCTCCATCTCCTCGGGGCTGAGCGAGCGCGGATCGATCCCCGCGTCGTCCATGCCCACCGCGATCCACGTGGCCGCGATGAGGATGACCCGGCACACCAGGTTGAGGAAGATCATGATGCCGATGATCACGGCGAACGAGGCGAGCAGCGGGTTGCTCGTGGCCCCGCCGAGCAGCTGCGCGCCGAGGATCTTGAGCACCCCGAGCGCCGCACCGCCGATGGCGGCACCGGCGAGGAGCCGTCGCCGCGGGATCTTGACTCCCGAGAGCACCCGGAAGGCCCCGGCCAGCACGAGCGTGTCGAACACGAACACCACGGCCACACCGAGCAGCCACGCCACGAACAGCGCGAACGGCGACCTGGTGTCGATGCCGAAGAGCGTGAACACGAGCGAGAGGCCCTGGTTGCTGAGCAGGCTCACCGTGGAGGAGAGCACGATCGCCAGACCGAAGGCGATCGCGAGCCCCAGATCCTTCACCTTGAGCAGCAGGAAGAGCGTGGTAGGCGGCTGGAGCCCGAACAGGCGGCGGATCGAGTCGCGGGTCGACGCGAGCCAGCCGATGGCCGTGAGGATCAATCCCACGAGGGCGATCGCCCCGGTCCAGCCGAAGATGCGCGCCTCGGTGAGGGCCGAGGGATCGATGGCACCCTCCTCGCCGATGAGGCCGGGGATGGCGCTGCCGAGCTGCGCCACGATCGAGTCGAGCAGCGCCGGGTTGCCGGCCAGCACGATCCCGAAGATCGAGAAGCCCACCCAGATGCCCGCGAAGATGGCGAACACAGCCTGGAACGACATGCCGGAGGCCATGATCTCGCCGCCGCTGCCGCCGAAGCGCAGGAACACCCGCACGGGCTTGAGCTCCATGACCCACGCGATGAGCTTGGCGATGCCCGTGGGCGGCTTCTCCGGCCCGTCGTGCTTCGTCTCGATCTCGACGGCGGGCGGCGAACCGGCCGATGTCTTCGTGGTGGCCTTGTCGTCCTGCACCGCGCTGTTCCCCCTGGGAACCCCGGTCTCCTTGCGCACCTCGCTCATCCCCCCAGCCTGACACGGACACCCCGCCCGCGCCCGCCCCGTGCCGCACCACGGAGGAGACGACGGAGCCTCAGCCCTCGTGAGGGCTGAGGCTCCGTCGATACCGCCGTGCGGGAGAGGTTACGGCTTGCCGCGCATGATGGCCTGCTTGACCTCGGCGATGGCCTGGGTCACCTGGATGCCGCGGGGGCACGCATCCGTGCAGTTGAAGGTGGTGCGGCAGCGCCACACGCCCTCTTTGTCGTTGAGGATGTCGAGGCGGGTCTGCGCCGCCTCGTCGCGCGAGTCGAAGATGAAGCGGTGCGCGTTGACGATGGCGGCGGGGCCGAAGTACTGCCCATCGGTCCAGAACACGGGGCACGACGAGGTGCACGCGGCGCACAGGATGCACTTCGTGGTGTCGTCGAAGCGGGCGCGGTCGGCGACCGACTGGATGCGCTCCTTGTCCTTGGGCGGGGGCGTCGACGACTGCAGGAACGGCTGCACGTCGCGGTAGGAGGCGTAGAACGGCTCCATGTCGACGATGAGGTCCTTCTCCAGCGGAAGACCCTTGATGGCCTCCACGTAGATGGGCTTCGTGATGTCGAGGTCCTTGATGAGCGTCTTGCAGGCCAGGCGGTTGCGGCCGTTGATGCGCATCGCATCCGAGCCGCAGATGCCGTGCGCGCAGGAGCGACGGAAGGTCAGCGACCCGTCCTGCTCCCACTTGATCTTGTGCAGCGCATCGAGGATGCGGTCGGTCGCGAACATCTGCACGTCGAAGTCCTGCCAGCGCGGCTCGTCGTCGGCGTCGGGGTCGAAGCGACGGATGATGAGCGTCACGGTGAACGCCTCGATGGGTGCCTCGGGTGCGGGGCCGCCCGCGGGCGCCTCGTCGACAACTAGCGTCATCAGTACTTCCTCTCCATCGGCTGGTAGCGCGTGATCACCACGGGCTTCCAGTCGAGCCGGATGTGATCGTCGGCATCGCTCGAGAGGGGGTCGCCCGAGAGATACGCCATGGTGTGCTTCATGTACTGGTCGTCGTCGCGCTTGGGGTAGTCGTCACGCATGTGACCGCCGCGGCTCTCCTGGCGGTTGCGCGCCGAGTACACGACCACCTCGGCGAGGTCGAGCAGGAAGCCCAGCTCGATCGCCTCCAGCAGGTCGGTGTTGAACCGCTTGCCCTTGTCCTGCACCTGGATGTTGCGGTACCGGTCGCGGAGGCGGTGGATGGTGTGGGTCACGGACTCGAGCGACTCGTCGGTGCGGAACACCTGAGCGTTCTTGTCCATCTCGTCTTGCAGCTCCTTGCGGATCAGGGCGATCCGCTCGGTGCCCGTGCCGGAGCGGAGCGACGCGACGAGGTCGACGATCGCCTTCGCGGGGTCGGGCGGCAGGGGAGTGAAGTCGACGGTCTGCACGTACTCCGCGGCGTAGTTGCCGCTGCGCTTGCCGAACACGTTGATGTCGAGCAGCGAGTTGGTGCCGAGACGGTTGGAGCCGTGCACCGAGACGCACGCGCACTCGCCGGCGGCGTAGAGGCCGGGCACCACGGTGTCGTTGTCCGAGAGCACCTCGGCCTTGATGTTGGTGGGGATGCCGCCCATCGCGTAGTGCGCGGTCGGCATGACGGGAACGGGCTCGACCACCGGGTCGACACCCAAGTAGGTGCGCGCGAACTCGGTGATGTCGGGGAGCTTGGTCTCGAGCACCTCGGCACCCAGGTGGGTGCAGTCGAGCAGCACGTAGTCCTTGTGCGGGCCTGCGCCGCGGCCCTCGGCCACCTCCTGCACCATGCAGCGGGCGACGATGTCGCGCGGTGCGAGGTCCTTGATGGTGGGGGCGTAGCGCTCCATGAACCGCTCACCCGAGGCGTTGCGGAGGATCGCACCCTCGCCTCGCGCTCCCTCGGTGAGGAGGATGCCGAGCCCCGCGAGGCCGGTGGGGTGGAACTGGAAGAACTCCATGTCCTCGAGCGGCAGGCCCTTGCGCCAGATGATGCCCACGCCGTCGCCCGTGAGGGTGTGCGCGTTCGAGGTGGTCTTGTAGATCTTGCCGAAGCCGCCGGTGGCGAAGATCACTGCCTTCGCCTGGAAGACGTGGATCTCACCGGTCGACAGCTCGAAGGCGACGACGCCGGAGGGCTTGTCGACCCCGTCGACCTTCGTCATCACGAGGTCGAGCACGTAGTACTCGTTGAAGAAGTTGATGCCGAGCCTGACGCAGTTCTGGAACAGCGTCTGCAGGATCATGTGACCGGTGCGGTCGGCCGCGTAGCAGGCCCGGCGCACGGGCGCCTTGCCGTGGTCGCGGGTGTGGCCGCCGAAGCGCCGCTGGTCGATCTTGCCGTCGGGCGTGCGGTTGAAGGGGAGACCCATGTTCTCGAGGTCGATGACCGCGTCGATGGCCTCCTTGGCGAGGATCTCGGCCGCATCCTGGTCGACGAGGTAGTCGCCGCCCTTGACGGTGTCGAAGGTGTGCCACTCCCAGTTGTCCTCCTCCACGTTGGCGAGCGCTGCGGCCATGCCGCCCTGCGCTGCGCCCGTGTGGGAGCGGGTGGGGTAGAGCTTGGAGATGACCGCCGTCTTGGCCTTGGGGCCGGCCTCGATGGCCGCCCGCATGCCCGCGCCGCCGGCGCCCACGATCACGATGTCGAACTGGTGGTAGTGCACGCCGTCGACGACGGCACCATCTTCGTATTGGGTCACGGACTCACTCACGCTGATAGGTCGTTGCTACGGGTTGACAGGGCAGAAGGAGGGCAGCAGATCTGCGGCCGCGCCTGCAGGGCAGGGATCGAAGGTGTAGATCACGAGCGTTCCGAGGGCGATCAGCACGACCGCCGAGACGAGGATCGCGCCGAGCAGCACCTTGCGCACGGTGGGGCGCGTGGAGTAGTCGTTCACGATGGTGCGCATGCCGTTCGAGCCGTGGATCATGGCGAGCCACAGCATGAGCGTGTCCCACACCTGCCAGAACGGGTCGGACCACTTGCCGCCGATGAAGGCGAAGTCGATGGCCTTGATGCCGTCGCCCACCATGAGGTTCACGAAGAGGTGACCGAAGATGAGGATGAGGAGCACGACGCCGGAGGCGCGCATGTAGATCCAGCCCCACTTCTCCCAGTTCACACCGCGGTTGCGGGGAGCGGAGTACGGGGCGCGGGGGGTGTCGATCGTGGTGGCCATCAGTGACCTGCTCCCGGAACGTGGCTGAAGACGTTGATCAGGTGACGCGGCGTGAAGGCCAGCATGGTGACGAACCAGACGCCGATGACGATCCAGAACATCTGCCGCTGGTAGCGCGCGCCCTTCGACCACAGGTCGACGAGGATGATGCGGATGCCGTTGAACGCGTGGAACACGATGGCCGCCACGAGACCCGTCTCACCCAGACCCATGAGCGGGTTCTGGTAGGTCGAGATGACCGCGTTGTAGGCCTCCGGCGCCACCCGCACCATGGAGGTGTCGAGGATGTGCACGAGTAGGAAGAAGAAGATCGCCACGCCGGTGATGCGGTGCAGGACCCAGGACCACATGCCTTCACGGCCGCGGTACAGAGTGCCGGCGGGCCGCCTCGGCGTCATCGTTCCTGCCGAATTCTCAGGCATGAACAACCCTCCTTGGCTTCGATAGAGCTCGCCACCGCCCCCACGCTGAGTGGTGGGACCTCGATGCACGACCTCTAGCAGTCTATGCTCAGATTCCCCGAAACGCTTGTAAGGGGCGCCTTACTTGTATACAGCCCTACTCAGACCGCTCCACCGCGTCAGCACTGGCCGAGACGGCATTCGAATACGGTGCTGTATTCACACGTGTGAGCTGACCGGAGTGCGAGTGCGGGCGCCGCGGGCGGCGATCACCGAGCGGTAGTGACCGAGCAGTTCGTCGCAGACCGAGCTCCACGAGGTGCCGATGACGGTACGTCGTCCTGCCTCTCCCATACGGAGCCGGAGAGTCGGATCCGTCACGAGCGAATGCACGCGCAGGGCGAAGTCCTCGTCGTCGGCCGGATCGAAGAGGTAGCCGTTCTCGCCGTGCCGCACGAGGTCGAGCGGTCCGCCTGCCGCCGGGGCGATGACGGGCAGTCCGGCCGCGTGCGCCTCCTGCAGCGTCTGCCCGAAGGTCTCCTCGGTGCCGGTGTGAGCGAACACGTCGAAGCTCGCGTAGGCATCCGCCAGCTGCTCACCGGAGAGCCGGCCGAGGTAGGTCACGGGCATGCCGCGGAGCAGGCGCCGCACCGAGTCGTCCGAGGGTCCGTCGCCCACGATGGCGAGGTGCACGCCCTTCATTCCGCGGAGGGCCTCGAAGCGCTCGAGTCCCTTCTCCGGGGCCACCCGGCCCACGTAGCCCACCACGACGTCGCGGCCGTTCGAGGAGAGGAGGGATCGGAGCGCCGAGGCTCCCGGACGCGTGCGGTGGTTGGGGTGGTAGCGCTCGAGGTCGACGCCGCGACCCCACAGCTCGATGCGTCGCACGCCCGCGCCCTCGAGGTCGGAGCGGGAGGCCGTGGAGGGTGCCAGGGTGCGGTCGGCGCCGTCGTGGATCCAGCGCACGAAGCGCCAGGCCAGCTTCGACGCCGATCCGAGCCGGTTGCGCTTGGCGTAGCCCGCCACGTCGGTCTGGAAGATGGCGACGGAGGGGATGCCGATGCGGTTCGCCGCCACGATCGCCTGGGCGCCGAGGAGGAAGGGGGAGGCAGCGTGCACGACGTCGGGGCGGAAGCGGGCGAGGAGCCGCGCGACCTGGGCGTTGGGCATGCCGACGGGGAACTGGCGGTAGGCCACCGCGGGCACCTGGTGCACGGGGAAGCCGCGGTAGTGCGACGGCGATCCGGCGGCCGGGCAGATGACCATGGCCTCGTGGCCGTTGTCGGCGAGGTGGTCGAGCACCTTGCAGACGCTGCCCGTCACCCCGTTGACTGTAGGAAGGAAACTCTCACTGACGATGGCAACACGCATGTAGCGCCTCCGGTGTGGGTGCGACCCTGTCGGCTCGGGCTGAGCCCGGTCACGGTTCCACCGTAGGAAACGCAGGTGCCGAGGGGGTGCACAGCGGGTGACGGGAGGGTTCTGATGGGGCGAACGTCAGGGTGTCGCGCCCGCTGTATAGGCTGTGCGACATGAACTCGATCCCCGCAGCGCTCGGCCGTCTCTACAGCGTGATCCCGGCGGGTGGGATCGGCTCCCGGTTGTGGCCGCTCTCGCGGGCGGATGCCCCCAAGTTCCTGCACGACCTGAGCGGATCGGGCCAGAGCCTCCTGCGCGACACCTGGGACCGCCTCGCGCCGCTCTCGGGCGAGCAGCGCATCATGGTGGTCACCGGCCGCGCCCACCGCGCCGCCGTGGAGGAGCAGCTGCCCAACCTCACCGACCTCAACGTGGTGCTCGAGTCGGAGCCGCGCGACTCCACGGCCGCGATCGCTCTGGCCGCCGCCATCCTCGAGCGCCGCGAACCGGGGGTCATCGTGGGCTCGTTCGCCGCCGACCACGTCATCGCCAACCCCGAGCGCTTCCGCGCCGCGGTCATGCAGGCCGTCGCCGTGGCCGACGAGGGCTACATCGCCACGATCGGCATCACCCCCACCGACCCCGCCGTGGGCTTCGGCTACATCCGTTGCGCCGAACCGCTCTCGGTGGAGGGGGCCGACGCGGCCCTCCGCGTCGACAACTTCGTGGAGAAGCCGGACCTGGCCACCGCCCGCCGCTACCTCAAGGCAGGCAACTACCTGTGGAACGCCGGCATGTTCATCGCCCGCGCCGATCGCCTGCTCGAGCAGCTCGGCTCCTCGGAGCCCGAACTGCTCGCCGGCGTGCTCGAGCTCGCCGAGGCCTGGGACACCCCGAGGCGCGGCGAGGTCGTCGACAAGGTCTGGCCCACGCTCAAGAAGATCGCCATCGACTACTCGGTGGCCGAGCCCGCCGCCGCGGCGGGCACCCTCGCGGTGATCCCCGGCGACTTCGACTGGGACGACGTGGGCGACTTCGCCTCCATCGCCAAGCTGCACAGCTCCGGCCGCGGCACCGACCTCGCCATCCTGGGCAAGAACGCCAGGGTGCTCGCCGATTCATCGACCGGCATCGTGGTGTCGCACTCCAAGCGCGTCATCAGCCTCATCGGTGTGACCGACATCGTCGTGGTCGACACCCCGGATGCGCTCCTGGTCACCACGAGCGAGCACGCGCAGCGGGTCAAGTCGGTCGTCGACGCCCTCCGCGCGGGTGGCTCCGGCGACGTGCTGTAGTTCTGGCGGCATCTAGAATTCGAGGATGAGACGCAGCAGACTCCTCGCGGCCGGGATCATGGGTGGGGCGGTGGCCCTCGTGCTGGCGGGGTGCGCTCCCGCGCCCTCCTCCGAGGGAGGCGGTGGCTCGACCTCCGACCCGGGCGCCTCTGAGTACTGCGCCCGCATGGTCACGAACTCCGGCGGCCTCGAGGACCGCTCGTTCAACCAGTCGAGCTGGGCGGGGCTGCAGCAGGCGCAGGAGGAGTTCGGCATCGACGCGCAGGTGCTCGTCTCCACCGGCGAGACCGACCTGGCCCCCAACGTCACGCAGGCCGTGGACAGCGGCTGCAGCTTCGTGCTCACGGTGGGCTACGAGCTCGCCGATGCCACCCTCGAGGAGGCGGGCGACCACCCGGACACGCACTTCGCGATCGTCGACGAGACCGTCGACGCGCCCAACGTGAAGCCCATCGTCTTCGACACCGCGCAGGCCTCGTACCTCGCCGGCTACCTCGCCGCGGGTGTCTCGAAGACGGGTGTCGTGGCCACGTTCGGCGGCGGCAACCAGCCTCCCGTGACGCTCTTCATGGACGGCTTCGTCGACGGCGTCGCCAAGTACAACGAGGTGCACGGCACCCAGGTGCGCACCCTCGGTTGGGACAAGGCCACCCAGGACGGCGTGTTCACGGGCGACTTCGAGGACATCAACAAGGGCAAGACGGTGACGCAGGGCTTCCTCGACCAGGGCGCCGACGTCATCCTCCCCGTCGCCGGCCAGGTGGGCGAGGGCGCGGCGTCCGCCGTGCTGGAGTCCGGCACGGCGTCACTCATCTGGGTCGACAACGACGGCTACGAGACCCTGCCCGCCGAGTACCGCTCGGTGGTGCTCACGAGCGTGCTCAAGAACACCGGCGACGCCGTGGTGCAGATCGTCGGCGACGACATCGACGGCGAGTTCTCGGCGGATCCCTACATCGGCACGCTCGAGAACGAGGGCGTGGCCCTCGCACCCTTCCACGACCTCGAGGCCTCGGTGCCTGCCGAGCTGCGCACCGAGATCGAGGGCCTCGAGGCCCAGATCATCGACGGCACCATCGTGGTCGAGTCGCCGAGCGCGCCCTGAGGACCATGTTCGTGTGGTGGACATTTCGCGCAGATTACGGCGTGATCGCGGCTTTGTAACGCTTGGGCGGCTATGCCCGATCGTCGCTGTCCTCGAGCCTCACATTGGATAACCTTGCACCCACACAGCCCCTGCGCACTTTTCTGCAGGGCAGCATCTTGGAGGACATCTTGAGCATCAACTTCCGCCGGGCCGGCGTGGCCGGCTTCGCCACACTGGGCGTGGCAGCTCTTCTCGCCGGATGCGCGTCCGCTCCCTCGGACACCGCATCCACGAGCGGTGGAGACGCCGCAAGCGACTTCATCCCCTGCATGGTCTCCGACTCGGGCGGATTCGACGACAAGTCGTTCAACCAGGCCGGCTTCGAGGGACTGACCGAGGCCGCTGACGCCCTCGGTGTCGAGCCCGTCACGGTCGAGTCGGCCGATGAGACCGCCTTCGAGCCCAACATCGACAACCTGGTCTCGCAGAACTGCAACCTGATCATCTCGGTCGGCTTCCTCCTCGCCGACGCCACGAAGGCCGCCGCCGAGGCGAACCCCGACGTGAACTTCTCGATCATCGACGACTCGTCCATCGAGGCCGACAACGTCAAGCCGATCGTCTTCGACACCGCTCAGGCGGCGTTCCTCGCGGGTTACACCGCAGCGAGCTACAGCAAGACCGGCACCGTGGGCACCTACGGCGGAATCCAGATCCCGTCGGTCACCATCTTCATGGACGGCTTCGTCGACGGCGTCACCTACTACAACGAGCAGAAGGGCACCGACGTCAAGGCCATCGGCTGGGACGTCGCCGGCCAGACCGGTGTCTTCACGGGTGGCTTCGCCGCCGGTGTCGAGGCCAAGACCGCGGCCCAGGGCCTCATCGACCAGGGTGCAGACGTCATCCTCCCCGTCGGTGGACCGATCTTCCTCTCCGCCGGTGAGGCGATCCGCGACTCCGGCAAGGAGATCGCCCTGATCGGCGTCGACTCGGACAACTACGAGACCGCTCCCGAGCTCGCCGACCTCTTCCTCACCTCGGTGATGAAGGGTGTCTCGGCGGGTGTCGTCGACGTGGTCGACACGTCGGCTGCCGGCGACTTCGACGCCACGCCGTTCGTGGGAACCCTCGAGAACGACGGCGTGAGCATCGCCCCGTTCCACGACTTCGAGTCGAAGGTCTCGCCCGACCTGCAGGCCGAGCTCGACGAGATCACCGCGGGCATCATCTCCGGTGACATCCCGGTCGAGTCGCCCTCGACCCCGTAAGGAATCCGCGTCTCGAACGCGAACACGGTCGGGGGGACCAGCGCTGCTGGTGCCCCCGACCTCTTCTATGCTTAGCCGGACCCGATGGCCCCACTACGGGGAGTAGGTAGATTGACTCTATGAAGCTCGAACTCCGGGGCATCACGAAGCGATTCGGTGCCCTCACCGCCAACGACCACATCGACCTCACGGTCGAACCGGGCGAGATCCACTGCCTTCTCGGCGAGAACGGCGCGGGCAAGTCCACCCTCATGAACGTGCTCTACGGCCTGTACCAGGCCGACGAGGGCCAGATCGTGCTCGACGACGCCGTCCAGCACTTCTCCGGCCCGGGCGACGCCATGAACGCCGGCATCGGCATGGTGCACCAGCACTTCATGCTCATCCCCGTGTTCACGGTCGCCGAGAACGTGATGCTCGGCCACGAGCAGACCGGTTTCGCCGGTCGTCTCGATCTGAACGCCGCCCGCGCGAAGGTGCGCGAGATCAGCGAGAGGTTCGGGTTCGACGTCGATCCCGACGCGCTCGTCGACGACCTCCCCGTGGGAGTGCAGCAGCGGGTCGAGATCATCAAGGCGCTCTCCCGCGACGCGCAGGTGCTCGTGTTCGACGAGCCCACCGCCGTGCTCACTCCGCAGGAGACCGATGAGCTCATGGCCATCATGCGCCTGCTCAAGGAGCGCGGCACCTCGATCGTGTTCATCACCCACAAGCTGCGCGAGGTGCGCGAGGTCGCCGACCGCATCACCGTCATCCGTCTCGGAAAGGTCGTGGGAGAAGCGTCGCCCACCGCCACGAACGCCGAGCTCGCCTCACTCATGGTGGGGCGTGCGGTCGAGCTGACCGTGCACAAGGATCCCGCCGTGCCCGGCAAGGCCGCCCTCGTGGTGCAGAACCTCTCGGTCATCGACCCGCGTGGCCAGGTGGTCGTCAACGACGTGTCGTTCGAGGTGCACGCCGGCGAGATCCTCGCGATCGCCGGAGTGCAGGGCAACGGGCAGACCGAACTCACGGAGGCGCTCATGGGCCTGCAGCCCCGGGTGACCGGATCCGTGTCGCTCGACGGCAACGCCCTCGCCGGGCTCTCGGTGCGCAAGGTGCTCGACGCCGGCGTCGGGTTCGTGCCCGAGGACCGCAAGGAGGACGGACTCGTGGGCGAGTTCACGATCGCCGAGAACCTCATGCTGGACCGCTCGGAGGGCGCGCCGTTCGTGAAGGGTGGCAACCTGCAGCTCGCCTTCCTCAACGGATTCGCCGAGGACAGGTCGAAGGAGTTCGACGTGCGCTCGCAGGGCATCCAGACCGCGGTGGGCCGTCTCTCCGGCGGCAACCAGCAGAAGGTCGTGCTCGCCAGGGAGCTCTCGCGCGAGCTGCGGCTGTTCGTGGCCGCTCAGCCCACCCGCGGCATCGACGTGGGCTCGATCGAGTTCGTGCACAAGCGCATCGTGGCCACGCGCGACCAGGGCATCCCCGTCGTGGTGGTCTCGACCGAGCTCGACGAGGTCGTCGCGCTCGCCGACCGGATCGCGGTGATGTACCGCGGCTCGATCGTGGGGATCGTGCCCGGGAACACCTCGCGCGCTGTCCTGGGTCTCATGATGGCGGGCGAAGTCCCCGCCGGTATCGACGTGGAAGGAACTGCCGCGTGAGCGACACCCCGATCAAGCCGCCGCAGGCGGTGGAGCCGCCCTCCCGCTGGCGCTCGACGTTCAACGAGATCATCGGCGGTTCCGTCATGATCTCGATCCTCGCGGTGGTGCTGGCCATGATCGCCGGCGGAATCCTGATCGCCGTCACCGACGAGAACGTGCAGGCGGCGGCGGGCTACTTCTTCGCCAGGCCCGCCGACACGCTGGCCGAGATCTGGAAGGCCGTCTCCGGAGCGTACGTCGCGCTCTTCCAGGGATCCGTGTTCAATCCGAACCGGCCGGACTTCGTCGACCAGATCAAGCCGATCACCGAGACCCTCTCGTTCGCGACCCCGTTGATCGTGGCCGGTCTGGGTGTGGGGCTCGCGTTCCGCGTCGGCATGTTCAACATCGGTGGCCGCGGCCAGATGCTCATCGCCGCCGCCTGCGCCGGCTGGGTGGGCTTCACCCTCGACCTGCCGTGGGGCCTGCACATGGTGGTCGCCGTGGTCGCCGGTCTGATCGGCGGTGCGGTCTGGGGAGGTCTCGCGGGTCTGCTCAAGGCACGCACCGGTGCGCACGAGGTGATCGTCACGATCATGCTCAACTACATCGCGTTCTACCTGGTCTCCTACCTGCTGCGCACGCCTGTGCTGCAGGCACCGGGATCGAACAACCCGAAGGCGCCGCCCATCAGCGACACGGCGGTGTTCCCCGATCTGCTCGGCCCGGAGTTCAACCTCAACTTCGGTTTCATCCTGGTGATCGCTGCCACAGTGTTCGTGTGGTGGCTGCTCAGCCGCTCGTCGCTCGGCTTCAAGTTCCGGGCCGTGGGCCTCAACCCGAACGCCGCACGGGTGGCGGGCATCGACGTCAAGAACATGTACGTCTACGCCATGCTCATCTCCGGCGCCCTCGTGGGTCTCGCGGGTGTGTCGCAGGTGCTCGGTCCGCTCTCGTCCGGCTTCAGCTCGGGGCTCGACGCCGGCATCGGCTTCGACGCCATCACCGTGGCGCTGCTCGGCCGCTCCAAGCCGTGGGGCATCTTCGTGGCCGGCATCCTGTTCGGCGCGTTCAAGGCCGGTGGCTTCGCCATGCAGGCCTCGCAAGGTGTGCCGATCGACATCGTGCTCGTGGTGCAGTCGCTCATCGTGCTCTTCATCGCGGCGCCGCCGCTCATCCGCACGGTGTTCCGCCTGCCGGATCCCTCGAAACCGAAGAAGCCCAAGGCGCCCAAGGCGCCGGTCGCACCGAAGCAGGAAGCGGTGGTCGCGAAATGAGCGAGAACGTCTCCACGAACAATCTCGCGTCGTCGGCCGGGCTCCCCCCGACCGAGCACAATCATCCCGACTCGTCGCCCGGGCTCTCGACGGTCACCATCAAGAGCTGGAAGGCGCCGATCGTCTTCGGGGTGTTCGCGCTCATCGCGATCATCCTGTTCGTGGCCTTCGGGCGCGACGGATCGTCGACGTTCCGGCTCTCCACCGACTCCGACCTCATCCAGTTGCCCGACGTGGTGCTGCCGACGCGCGGCACGGGCATCGTGATCGCCATCGTGCTGCTCGCTCTCACGGCACTGTCGGTCTGGCTCGTCTCGTCCGACCGCAAGGTGCGACTGTGGATCATCGCCGGGTTCGCGGTGCTCTTCCTCATCGCGTTCCTCACCTGGGCGTCGGCCGGGGAGACCATCCCCGTGCCCGGGCTCCTCATCGGAACGGTCTCGCTCTCGGTGCCGCTCATCTTCGGTGCTCTCGGTGGCGTGATCTCCGAGCGGGTCGGTGTCGTCAACGTGGCCATCGAGGGTCAGCTGCTGGCCGGTGCGTTCGTCTCGGCGGTCGTGGCCTCGGTCACGGGCAACCCGTTCATCGGGCTCATCGGTGCGGTCATCGCGGGAGCGCTCGTGTCGTTCGTGCTCGCGGCCTTCTCGATCAAGTACCTCGTCGACCAGGTGATCGTGGGTGTCGTGCTCAACGTGCTGGTGACGGGTCTCACCTCGTTCCTGTACTCGCAGGTGCTCACCGAGAACCCCGATCTGCTCAACTCGCCGACGCGATTCGATCGCATCCCCCTGCCGCTGCTGTCGGAGATCCCCATCATCGGGCCCACGCTGTTCCGGCAGACGATCGTGGTGTACCTCATGTACATCGCCGTGGCGCTCGTGTTCTGGGGTCTGTTCAAGACCAAGTGGGGCCTCCGCGTGCGCGCCGTGGGCGAGCACCCGCAGGCTGCCGACACTGTGGGCATCAGGGTCAACAGCACCCGGTTCTGGAACGTCTCGCTCGCCGGAGCGATCGCGGGCCTCGGTGGCGCGTACTTCACGCTCGGCTCGGTGGGTGCCTTCAACAAGGAGATGACGGCGGGTGCGGGCTTCATCGCGCTCGCGGCGGTGATCTTCGGGCGGTGGGATCCGATCAGGGCCACCCTCGCCGCGCTGCTGTTCGGGTTCGCCTCGAACCTGCAGAACGTGCTCGGCATCATCGGGTCGCCCGTGCCCTCGGAGTTCATGCTCATGCTGCCCTACGTGGTCACGATCTTCGCCGTGGCGGGGCTCGTGGGCCGCGTCCGAGGTCCGGCCGCGGCCGGCAAACCGTATGTGGGGTCCTGATGACGACGACTGCCCCTGAGATCGACTGGGACTCGCTGAGGGCCGAGGCGCTCGCCGCGATGGAGAAGGCCTACGTGCCGTACTCCAACTTCCCCGTGGGAGCGGCGGCGATCGTCGACGACGGTCGGGTCATCTCGGGCTGCAACGTCGAGAACGCCTCGTACGGGCTCACGCTCTGCGCCGAGTGCACACTGGTGTCGACCCTGCACATGACGGGCGGCGGCAAGCTAGTGGCGTTCACGTGCGTCGACGGCAACGGCGGGGCGCTCATGCCCTGCGGCCGCTGCCGGCAGCTGCTGTTCGAGCACTCGGCCGAGGGCATGCTGCTCGAGACGGTCTCGGGCATCAAGACCATCGACGAAGTCATCCCCGACGCGTTCGGGCCGCGCACCCTCGCCGCCTACCGCGACGCCTGAGAGGAACCACCATGACCACCGAGAACTACGATGTGGTGGATCTCATCCGCACCAAGCGCGACAAGGGCACGCTCTCCACACCCGAGATCGACTGGCTGATCGACGCCTACACCCGCGGGTTCGTGGGCGACGAGCAGATGGCGGCGCTCGCCATGGCCATTCTGCTCAACGGCATGTCGCGCTCCGAGATCCGTGACCTCACGCTCGCGATGATCGCCTCGGGCGAGCGGATGGACTTCTCCCAGCTCGGCAAGCCGACGGTCGACAAGCACTCCACGGGCGGGGTGGGCGACAAGATCACCCTTCCGCTCATGCCCCTCGTGGCGTCGTTCGGCGTGGCCGTGCCGCAGCTCTCGGGTCGCGGACTCGGGCACACGGGAGGCACGCTCGACAAGCTCGAGTCGATCCCCGGCTGGCGGGCCTCGCTCTCGAACGAGGAGATGCTCGCGCAGCTCGACTCCGTGGGCGGCGTCATCTGCGCGGCGGGCTCCGGCCTGGCCCCTGCCGACAAGAAGCTCTACGCGCTCCGCGACATCACGGGCACCGTGGAGGCCATCCCGCTCATCGCCTCCTCGATCATGTCGAAGAAGATCGCCGAGGGCACCGACTCGCTCGTGCTCGACGTCAAGTTCGGCTCGGGCGCGTTCATGCAGGACATCGAGCTGTCGCGCGAGCTCGCGCGCACCATGGTGGATCTCGGCAACGACGCGGGCGTGCGCACCACGGCGCTCCTCACCAACATGAACGTGCCGCTCGGCCTCGCCATCGGCAACGCCAACGAGGTGCGCGAATCGGTGGAGGTGCTCGCCGGCGGTGGGCCCGCCGACGTGGTGGAGCTCACCCTCGCTCTCGCCTCCGAGATGCTGCGGCTCGCGGGCCAGCCCGACGCCGACGTGGCCGCTGCCCTGGCCGACGGTCGGGCGATGGACTCGTGGAACGCGGTCATCCGTGCGCAGGGCGGCGACCCCACGGCGCCGCTGCCCGTGGCGCGCGAGACCACCACCGTCTACGCGCCGCGATCCGGCGTGCTCCTCCGCCAGGAGGCGCTGCCGTTCGGGATCGCCGCGTGGCGGCTCGGTGCGGGGCGGGCGCGGGCGCAGGATGCGGTGCAGCACGCGGCCGGCATCGATCTGCTCGCGAAGCCGGGCGACGAGGTGACCGAGGGCCAGCCCCTGTTCACCCTCTCGGCCGACGAGCCGTCGCGGTTCGCTCGGGCGCTCGAGTCTCTCGAGGGGGCGTGGGAGATCGGCGACGCGTCGGCGTACGTGGCGGGCGAGCCGCTCGTGGCGGAGCGCATCTCCTGACGTCTGCCCCTGCGTGGCCCGTGCTCCTGGCAGGAAGTGCTCGGGGAGTGGCGGTGGGGCTGTGGAAGCGCGGTCGGCCGTTGCCTACGCTCGGAGCATGACGATCGTTCCCGACACCAAGAACTGGACATGGGTGCTCGAGCGCGAGTGCCCCGAATGCGGCTTCGACTCCTCCGCCACGGCGGCGTCGGCCGTGCCCGGCCTCGTGCGGGCGAACGCGGCCTCCTGGCCCGCGGTGCTCGCTCGGCCCGACGCGGCTGTGCGGCCGGATGACGCGACCTGGTCGGCGCTCGAGTACGCGGCGCACGTGCGGGACGTCTACCGCATCGCCACCGTGCGGTTCGCGCTCATGCTCGAGGAGGACGATCCGGAGTTCGCCGACTGGGATCAGGACGCGACCGCCGCCTCCGAGCGCTACGGCGAGCAGGACCCGGCTGTTGTGGCGGAGGAGCTGACGGTGTCGGCGGAGACGCTCGCCGCCCAGCTCGAGGCCGTGCCGGCCGACGCGTGGGAGCGCCCGGGGCGGCGGAGCGACGGATCGGTCTTCACGGTCGACACGCTCGCGCGGTACATCATCCACGACCCGGTGCACCACCTGCACGACGTACGCGGCTGACGCCCGCCTGCCCGCCCGCGCTGCCCCGTCACCCCGCTCTTCCGCTAGACCGCGGGCGTGCCGGCGGCGTGCGGGTCGCCGATGCGCGCGACCGCGTCGGCCACGAGGCCCCAGAACTTGGCGTGGTCGAGATCGACCGCCACCTGCGTGGTGCAGTCGGCCGGGGCGGGCTGGCGGAAGTCGGCCACCGTCATGCCCAGCGTGAGGGTGCCGGTGAGCTCGATGTCGAGCGGGGTCTTGCGCACGGTCATGACGCTTCTGTCGATGACGAAGGCCACGGCGCACGGGTCGTGCACGGGCGGGTGCTCGAAGCCCTGCGCCTCGAGGTAGGTGGTGCCGAAGAACTCCAGCAGCTCGACCACGAACTGCCCCGGGGCCGTGCCCAGGGCGCGGAAGGTCTCGACGACCTCGGGGGTGGCGAGCGCCTGGTGCGTGAGGTCGATGCCCACCATGGTGAGCGGCCACGGCTCGTTGAAGACGATGTGCGCGGCCTCGGGGTCGATGATGATGTTGAACTCGCTCGTGGCGCTCCAGTTGCCGCCGTGGTAGCCGCCGCCCATGAGCACGACCTCCTTGACCCGCGGCGCGATGCGGGGCTCCTTGCGCGCGGCGAGGGCGATGTTGGTGAGGGCGCCGGTGGGCACGAGTGTGACGGTGCCCGGCTCGTGGGCCATGACCGTCTCGATGATGAGGTCGACGGCGTGCCGCTGGTCGAGCTCGAGCGTGGGCTCGGGCAGCACCGGGCCGTCCATGCCCGACTCGCCGTGGATGTCGGGCGCGACCTCGACGGGGCGCACCAGCGGCCTCGGGCAGCCGGCGGCGAACGGGATCCCTGTGATGCCGGCGATCTCGGCGACCGCGAGGGCGTTGCGGGTGACCTTCTCGAGCGTCTGGTTGCCCGCCACCGTGGTGACGGCGAGCAGCTCGATCTCGGGGCTGCCGTGCGCCAGCAGCAGGGCGATGGCGTCGTCGTGCCCCGGGTCGCAGTCGAGGATGATCTTCTGGGCCACGCGGCCTCCTTCTGGTCCGATCCTCCGAGCATATATGAAAGTGGCATTCATATGTGCAATACTCCTCGCATGACCGACACTGCTCTCGAAGCCGCCGGCGCCGCTCGCGTCGAATGGATCCGCTCCCGCATGCCCCTCCTCGCCGCGGCGCGCGACGACCTCGCGAGGAGCCGGCCCTTCGAGGGGCACCGCATCGGCATGTCGCTGCACATCGAGCCCAAGACGGCGGTGCTGCTCGAGACCCTCGCAGCGGGCGGGGCCGAGATCGTGGGCACGGGCAACCACGGCTCCACGCAAGACGACGTCGTCGCCTACCTCAACGGCTACGCCGCCCGGTCGGGTTCAGCGCCCCTCACCCTCTTCGGCACGCGCGACGACACGCTCGAGCAGCACCACGCCAACGTCTCCCGGGTGCTCGACGCCGCTCCCGACATGCTGCTCGACAACGGGGGCGACCTCGCGGCCGGCATCGTGGAGCGCGGGGCGACCGCCTCGGTCCTGGGCGGCACGGAGGAGACCACGTCGGGCGGCGACCGCCTGCGCGGCGAGCTCGCGGGGGCGGTGCCGTTCCCCATGATCGTCATCAACGACAGCCTGCTCAAGGCCATCGGCGAGAACAAGCACGCCGTGGGCCAGTCGGTGGTCGAGAGCTTCATGCGCATCACCAACCTCATGGTGCCCGGGCGGCGCTTCGTGGTGTTCGGCTACGGCTGGTGCGGGCGCGGTGTGGCCCACTACCTGCGGGCGCTCGGCGGCAAGGTCGCGGTCGTCGAGATCGACGAGCTGAAGGCCTTCGAGGCGGCGCTCGACGGCTTCCGCGTCTCCACCGCCCTCGACCTCGCCCCGTGGGGCGACGTCTTCATCACGGCCACGGGCCACCCTGGTGTGCTCACGCTCGAGGCCATCGAACTCATGACCGACGGCGCGGTGCTCGCCAACTGCGGCCACTTCCCCTGGGAGATCGACGTCGAGGGCCTCCGGGCCGCTGCCACGTCGCGCCGGGAGATCATCGACTCGGTCGAACGGATCGACCTGCCCGGCGGGCGGCACGTCGTGCTCCTGGCCGGCGGCCGCATGTTCAACCTCGCCGGCAAGGAGCCGAAGGGAAACTCGCTCGAGTCGATGGATCTCGGCTTCCTGCTGCAGACCCTCTCGCTCGAGCGGGTCGCGCTGCAGGCCGCGGCCCTCACCCCCGGTGCGCAGCCGGTGCCCGACGACATCGACCGCACGATCGCCCGGCGCATGCTCGCGGCCATGCACGCCTCGGAGTGAAGGAGAGCTCGGAGTGAGGGGAGCGGGGGAGTGACAGACGAGGGCAGGGCGACACCCGAGTACTCGGCGCCGGCGCTCGACAAGGGGCTCGACATCCTCGAGCTGCTCGCCGAGACCGAGGGTGGGCTGAGTCAGCTCGAGATCGCTCAGGCCATCGGGCGGTCGCCCGGCCAGATCTTCCGCATGCTCGCCACGCTCGAGCGGCGCGGCTACCTCTACCGTGAGCGCCAGTCGGGGCTCTACACGCTCTCGCTGCGCCTCTTCGAGCTGGCCCACCGGCACGAGCCCGTTCGGGCGCTGAGCGCGGCTGGCCTCCCCGTGATGCGGCGGTTGGCCGACGAGCTGCAGCAGTCGTGCAACCTCGCGGTGATCGACGCCGAGATGGTGCGGGTGATCGCGCAGGTCGAGAGCCCCAGCGACTTCGGGTTCCGGGTGCGGGTGGGGGCGCTCTTCCCGCTCGACACCGCCACGGGCCTCGTGCTCGGAGCCCTCCGCGGCGACGACATGTCCGACGTGGTGGATGGCCTGCTGAGCGACTCGCTCCTCGAGCGGCTGCTCGCCGAGTACGTGCTCGAACTGCCCGACTCCAGGCAGCCCTCCATCACCGACATCGTGGTCCCCATCCTCCGCCCCGACAACACCGCCCTGGCCGCTCTCACGGTGCCCTACGTGGCCACGAGCCTCAGTGCCGCCGCACCCTCCACGGTCGTCGCGCGCGCTCGCGAAGCGGCCGACGAGATCGCCGCATCCCTCGCCCTCGCGGGCCCCGCACACCCTAGGCTGGTGCCATGACTGCAGCACCTGAGGAATACCTCGTCCCCGGCACCGACATCAGCTTCAACTCGCTCCCCAAGATCTCGCTGCACGACCACCTCGACGGGGGCCTGCGGGCCGGCACCATCATCGAGCTGGCCGACGAGATCGGCCTCGAGATCCCTGCCTCGGAGGCGGACGACCTCGCCGACTGGTTCGAGGACAGCGCCGACTCGGGTTCGCTGCCCACCTACCTCGCCACCTTCGACGTCACGATCGGCGTCATGCAGACCCGCCAGGGCCTCACCCGCGTGGCTCGCGAGTTCGTCAACGACCTCACGGCCGACGGCGTCATCTACGGAGAGGTGCGCTGGGCTCCCGAGCAGCACCTCGCGAAGGGCCTCAGCCTCGACGAGGTCGTCGAAGCCGTGCAGGAGGGCATCGAGCTGGGTGGCGACGACGCTCGCGCCGCCGGTCGCAGCATCCGGGTCGGTCAGCTCATCACCGCCATGCGCCACGCCGACCGCGGTCTCGAGATCGCCGAGCTCGCCGTGCGCCACCGCGACCGTGGCGTCGTGGGCTTCGACATCGCCGGCGCCGAGAAGGGCTTCCCCGCCGCCAACCAGCGCGCCGCCTTCGACTACCTGGCGCAGAACTTCTTCCCCGTCACCGTGCACGCCGGTGAGGCCGACGGCCTCGACAGCATCCGCGGCGCCCTCTTCGATGGCCGGGCCCTGCGCCTCGGCCACGGCGTGCGCCTCGCCGAGGACATCGAGATCGAGCGTCAGGACGACGACAACACGTTCGTCTCGCTCGGCCTGCTCGCCCAGTGGGTCAAGGACCGCGAGATCGCCCTCGAGCTCTCGCCCTCCTCGAACCTGCAGACCGGCGCCATCGCCGCGTGGGGCGACGAGCTCGTCGACCACCCGTTCGACCTGCTCTACCAGCTCGGCTTCCAGGTGACCGTCAACCCCGACAACCGCCTCATGAGCAACACCTCCATCAGCCGCGAGCTGGCTCTGCTCACGGATGCGTTCGGCTACGACCTCTCCGACATCGAGGTCTTCCAGCTCAACGCGGCCGCCGCCACGTTCCTGCCGCTCGAAGACCGCGAAGACCTCGCCGACGCCATCTCCGACGGCTTCGACGAGGCCTGACCCCCGGCCCCCGGTCGCGGGGTCAGTCCGCGCCGCCCCCGGCGTAGCTCGGCAGCTCCTGCAGCGCCCACGCCTTCTGCGATCCGGGAGCCATCTCGGTGATGCCGGTGCCGAGCACGATCGAGCACGCCGAGCCCGGTGGCGTGAGCTGCACGAACCGCAGCTCGTCCGAGACCACGTGGTCGTGGTCGGCGACGAATCCGAGCTGGTCGGCGTAGAACGCCTTGGCTCGGTCGACATCGGTGACGGGGATGGGGACGAGTTCGATCTTCCAGTCGAGGGTCATGCTGGTGTCCTTCCCAGATTTCGCTGATGCGTCCACCGTAGGGTCCGGCCGGTGGGAGGGGAAGACCGGTGAGGGGGAGGCCGGTGTGGGGCGAACTCACCGGTTGCCGGGGCGCGTGGCTGGCATACTTCAGACACGATGACGTACAGGTTCTCCGAGCAGCTGCCCGACTCCGCGATCGCCCTCGGTGTGGAGGTCGTCGACTGGCGCGCGGCCGTGCGCGCCGTCGGGGGATCTCTCCAGGCCTCCGGATGCGCTGACGCCTCCTACGCCGAGCGCATGATCGCGCTCGTGGAGGAGTACGGCCCCTACATTGTGATCGCGCCGGGCCTCGCCATGGCGCACGCGCGCCCCGGCCCCGACGTGCGCGCTTCCGGCCTCGCCCTCGTGACCCTGGCGCGGCCGGTGAGCTTCGGCCACGCCCACAACGACCCCGTGTCGGTCGTGATCGGGCTCGCCGCCACCGAGGCCGACTCGCACGTGGCCTCCATCGCCGCCCTCGCCAACGTCTTCAACGACGAGTCCGTCATCCCCGCGCTCGCCGCGGCGACGAGCGCCGACGAGGTGCGCCGCCTGCTGGAGTCCGCCGACGCCCAGCACGGATCTCGCCTATCCTGAACGAGTGAAGATCGTTGCCATCTGCGGTGCCGGCATCGGCACCTCCGAGATCCTGCGGGTGAACGCCGTGCGTGCCCTGGACCGCCTCGACATCGAGGCCGAGGTCACGGCCTCCGACGTGGCGAGTGTGGCCGCGGCGGCCGCCGACGCGCAGGTCATCCTCACCTCGCCCGAGCTCGTGTCGCGCATCGGCGCCACCAACGCCGACGTGGTGGTCATCCAGAACTACTTCGACCTCGACGAGATCACCGAGAAGCTCGAGATCGCCGTCGGCTGAGGCCGGCCCGGCCCGGGCCGACCAGACCAGACCCAGACCAGCCCTCAGTCGAACAGCCGGCGGAACACGTTCGTGTCGGCCAGATCCACGAGCTCGTCGCCGCGCCCCGACATGATCGTGCGGATGGCGTAGAGCCCGAACCCCTTCGCCTGCTCCGCCGTGACGGTCGGCGGGATCGACAGCTCCTGCCGCGCGGTCACGACGTCGACGAGCGCGGGCCCGTCGTGCGCGAACGCGGCCTCGAGCGCACCCCGCAGGTCGTCGGGCTTCTCCACCCGCTGCCCGTGGATGCCCATCGCCGAGGCGACGGCCGCGAAGTCGGGGTTGTCGAGCGAGGTGCCGAAGTTCACGATGCCCGCGGCCTTCATCTCGACCTCCACGAAGTTGAGCGAGGAGTTGTTGAACACCACGATCTTCACCGGCAGCTTGTTCTGCCGCAGCGTGAGCAGTTCGCCGAGCAGCATCGCCAACCCGCCGTCGCCCGAGAGCGCCACGACCTGCCGCCCCGGGAACGCCGTCTGCGCCCCGATGGCGTGCGGCACCGCGTTGGCCATCGTGCCGTGGCTGAACGAGCCGATCAGCCGACGACGACCGTTCATCTCGAGGTAGCGCGCCGCCCACACGACGGGGGATCCGACGTCCGGGATGAACACGGCATCGTCGGTGGCCAGCTCGCTCACGAGCCGCGCCACGTACTGCGGGTGGATGGGAGCTCGGTTGCGGTCGTTGTCGGCGAGGCCGTCGAGCTCCTTGCGGGTCTTCGCGTAGTGCGCGAGCGAGGAGTCCAGGTGCTTGCGCGTGGTCTTCGGCTCGAGCAGCGGCAGCAGGGCGTCGATGGTGTCGCCCACGTCGCCCACGAGCCCGAGCGCGATGGGTGTGCGCCGGCCGAGCTGCTCCCCGCGCACGTCGACCTGGATGATCGGCACCTTCGACGACGAGGGGAAGAACTGCGGGTACGGGAAGTCGGTGCCGAGCATCACGAGCGCGTCGCAGCTCTCCATGGCACGGTAGCCCGAGGAGAAGCCGAGCAGTCCCGTCATGCCCACGTCGTAGGGGTTGTCGTGCTCGAGGAACTCCTTGCCGCGCAGGGCGTGCACCACCGGAGCCTTCAGCTGCTCGGCGAGTGCCACCACCTGCGCGTGCGAACCCTCGGTGCCCGCACCTCCCAGGATCGTGACCTTCTTGGCGCCGTTCAGGATGTCGGCGGCCTTCGCCAGATCCGCGTCACCCGGCCGGGCCACGGTCTGCGCCCGCACGATCGGCGCCGACTTGGGGCGGCCGGAGGAGCTGTGCAGGAAGATCTCGCCCGGGATGACGACCACGGCGACACCCCGCCGCTCGATGGCGGTGCGCATCGCGATCTCGAGCACGCGCGGCAGCTGCTCGGGCACGCTCACGAGCTCGGTGTAGACGCTGCACTCGCGGAACAGCTCCTGCGGGTGGGTCTCCTGGAAGTAGTTGCTGCCGATCTCGGAGGCCGGGATCTGCGCGGCGATCGCGAGCACGGGCACGCGGCTGCGGTTCGCGTCGAAGAGTCCGTTGATGAGGTGCAGGTTGCCTGGTCCGCAGCTGCCCGCGCACACCGCGAGCTCACCGGTGAGCGCTGCCTCGGCGGCGGCGGCGAAGGCGGCGGCCTCCTCGTGGCGCACGTGCGCCCAGGCGACGTCGCCGTCACGGCGGAGCGCATCCGTGAACCCGTTCAGCGAGTCGCCGGGGAGCCCGTAGACCCGCTGGACTCCCGCATCCTTGATGATCTCGACGATGGTGTCCGCAATGGTGGTCATGCTCCGAACCTACGACCCCCGAGCGGCCCCGGCCACGACCATCCGTAGCAAACCCCTACGACAGGCGGTCGCGCATTCCCGCCTCGAGGCGGGCGAGGAGGTCGATCGCCGCCTCGCGCCGCTCCACCAGACCGCCGTCGGCGCTCCACGCGTCGAGGTAGATCTTGAGCTTGGGCTCGGTGCCGCTCGGGCGCACCATCACGCGGGCGCCGGGCAGCACGATGCGCAGCACGTCGGAGGCGGGCACACCGCTGTCCGCCGCGTCGGTGAGCAGGTCGTCGATGCGCTCGACCGGCATACCGCCGATCTCGTGCGGAGGCGCCGCGCGGAGGCTCGCCATGACCCGGTCGATCTCGCCGAGATCGGTGACCCGCACCGAGATCTGCGCCGAGGAGTAGTGGCCGAAGCGGCCGCTGAACTCGTCGAGGCGGTCGGCGACTGTGCGACCGGAGGCGGCGAGCCGCGTCGCGAGGTCGAGGAACGCGAGCGCAGCGGAGATGCCGTCCTTGTCGCGCACCGTGCCCGGGTTCACGAGGTAGCCGAGGGCCTCCTCGTAACCGAACACCAGGCCGGGAGCGCGGGAGACCCACTTGAAGCCCGTGAGCGTCTCGGTGAAGTCCAGCCCGTACTCGGTGGCGACCTCGCGGAGGGCGGGGGAGGAGACGATCGAGCACGCGAGCGTGGGCTGCACGGGGCCGCCGCCGTCGCGGGCTCCGCCCACCGCGTCCTCGAGATCGGCGGGGGTCAGAGGTGCCGCGGTAGCGAGCTCTGCAGCGCGCCAGCCGAGCAGCTGACCCACCTCGTTGCCCGTGAGGGAGCGGTAGCCGGTGGCATCCGACGGGTCCGGGATGGCGATCGCGAGGCGGTCGGCATCCGGATCGTTCGCGATCACGAGGTCGGCGCCCACCTCGCGCGCCTTCTCGAGGGCGAGATCGAGGGCGCCGGGCTCCTCCGGGTTGGGGAACGCCACCGTGGGGAACGCCGCATCCGGTGCGATCTGCGCCTCGACGAGGTGGGGCGCGGCGAAGCCCGCCGCGGTGAGCACGCGCGAGAAGGTCTCCCAGCCCACGCCGTGCAGCGCCGTGTAGACCACGGTGAGCGGATGGCGATCGATCCGGCCCCCGGAGACCTCGGCTGTGGCGGCGATGTAGCGCTCCACCACGTCGTCGCCCGCGGTCTCGTAGTCGGTCGAGCGCGGCAGCTCGTCGACCCGCAGGGTCTCCGCCACGCGATCGATGTGGGCGGCGATCTCGCCGTCGGCGGGCGGCACGATCTGCGATCCGTCGTCGTCGCCACCGAGGTAGACCTTGTAGCCGTTGTCGCGAGGGGGGTTGTGCGAGGCCGTCACCATCACGCCCGCGGAGACCCCGAGGTCGCGCACGGCGAAGGCCACGAGGGGCGTGGGCAGCAGGCGCGGCAGCAGCACGGGCCGCACCCCGGCGCCCGCCATGATCTCGGCGGTGTCGGTGGCGAAGACGTGCGAGTTGGTGCGGCCGTCGTAGCCGATCACGATCGAGGGGGAGGTGCCGGGGGCGGCCTTCTCGAGCAGGTAGGCGGCGAGCCCGGCGGCGGCCTGGCCCACGAGCACCCGGTTCATGCGGTTGGGGCCCGCTGCGAGCTCACCGCGGAGCCCGGCGGTGCCGAACGCGAGCCTCGTGCAGAAGCGCGAGCGCAGACCTTCCACGGCCTCGGTGTCGTTGGCGCTCACCCGCGTGAGCAGGGCCTCGAGCTCGGCGCGCGTCTCCGCATCCGGATCCTGGGCGATCCACGACACGGCCTGCTCGGCCAGTCGCTCGACCTCGTTGGGCGTCTCGTCGGCGCCCTGGCCCCCCTGCTCCCCGGTCACAGGGCCGTGACCACCCGGGCCAGGAGGTCGCCGATGACGCCCTCGGCGCTGCGGCCGGCCTCGATGACCTCGGCGTGGCTCAGCGGCGTCTTCTGGATGCCGGCGGCCAGGTTGGTGATGAGGGAGAAGCCGATGATCTCCATGCCCGCCTGGCGGGCCGCGATGGCCTCGAGGGCGGTCGACATGCCCACGATGTGGCCGCCGATGGCCTTCGCCATCTGCACCTCGGCGGGGGTCTCGTAGTGCGGGCCGCGGAACTGCACGTAGACACCCTCGTCGAGCGAGGGGTCGACACCGCGCGCCACGTCGCGGAGGCGCGAGGAGTAGAGGTCGGTGAGGTCGATGAAGGTCGCGCCCTCGAGGGGCGAGTCGGCGGTGAGGTTGATGTGGTCGCTGATGAGCACGGGGGTGCCCGGCGTCCAGGTCTCCTTGATGCCACCCGCGCCGTTCGTGAGCACCATCACGCTCGCACCGGCGGCGGCGGCGGTGCGCACGCTGTGCACCACGCGGCGCACGCCGTGGCCCTCGTAGTAGTGGGTGCGCGCGCCGATGATGAGGGCGTGCTTGCCGTTCGGCAGCAGGATCGAGCGCAGGGTGCCCGCGTGGCCGGGCACGGCAGAGGCGCTGAAGCCCACGACCTCGGCGGCCGGGATCTCGGCCACGGTCTCGCCGAGCAGGTCGGCGGCCTTGCCCCAACCGCTGCCGAGGGTGAGGGCCACGTCGTGGCGTTCGACGCCCGTGAGGTCGGCGATCCGGGCGGCGGCGTCGCGTGCCACCTCGAACGGATCGGTGTCGGGCAGGTCGAGCGGATTCGAGGACGGTGCAGCCATCCACCCACTCTATTCACTCACCGGCCACGCGTGGGTGCCCCCGCGGTCGTGCACGGGCCACCGGCCGCGGTGCCAGAATGGCTGCATGGCCAATGAATTCGAGCGCAAGCAGCGCGTCGCCGTCGTCGGAGGTGGCCCTGGCGGCTACGAAGCTGCCATCGCGGGGGCGCAGCTGGGGGCCGAGGTGACGCTCGTGGAGCAGGTGGGCGTGGGCGGATCCGCCGTCATCACCGACGTGGTGCCCTCCAAGACGCTCATCGCCGTGGCCGAGGCCACGAACGGCATCGGCGAGGCCGCCGACCTCGGTGTGCAGTTCTTCTCGCGCAACGACGCGGGGCGGCCCGTGCGGCCCGAGGTGGCCGTGAACCTAGCGCAGGTGAACAAGCGACTGCTCGGTCTTGCCCGGCAGCAGTCGGAGGACATGAGGGCCAACCTCATCCGCTCCGGTGTGCGCATCGTCTCGGGCCATGGGCGGCTCGACGGGCCCGACAACGTGATCGTTTCGACCTCCTCCGGCCCCGAGGGCACCGACTTCGACCACATCGAGGCCGACACGGTGGTGGTCTCCGTGGGAGCCAGCCCGCGCATCCTGCCCTCGGCCGTGCCCGACGGCGAGCGGATCTTCACCTGGACGCAGCTCTACAACCTGCAGTCGGTGCCCGACCACCTCATCGTCGTCGGATCCGGTGTCACGGGCGCCGAGTTCGCCTCGGCGTACACCGCGCTGGGCTCGAAGGTCACGCTCATCTCGTCGCGCGATCAGGTGCTGCCGGGTGAGGATGCGGATGCGGCGGCCGTGATCGAGAACGTCTTCAAGCGCAACGGCATGACCGTGCTCTCGAAGTCGCGTGCCGACTCGGTGGAGCGCACGGCCTATGGTGTGGTCGCCACGCTCTCGGACGGCACGCGCGTGGAGGGCTCGCACTGCCTCATGGCGGTCGGGTCGATCCCCAACACGCGGGGCATCGGACTCGAGGAGGCGGGCATCCAGCTCACCGACTCCGGGCACATCCGGGTGAATCGCGTGGCCCGCACCTCGGTGCCGAACGTCTACGCCGCCGGTGACTGCACCACGTTCCTTCCGCTCGCCTCCGTGGCGTCGATGCAGGGGCGCACGGCCATGTTCCACGCCATGGGCGATGCCGTGAACCCCACCGAGCCGCGCAACGTGGCGTCGAACATCTTCACGCAGCCGCAGATCGCGACCGTCGGATGGACGCAGCTGCAGATCGAGGAGGGCATCGCGCAGGGCGACATCTACAAGCTGCCGCTCTCGTCGAACCCGCGCGCCAAGATGATGGGCATCAAGGACGGCTTCGTGAAGCTCTTCGCCCGCACAGGCTCAGGCACGGTCATCGGCGGCGTCGTCGTGGCCCCGAATGCCTCAGAGCTCATCTTCCCGATCGCGCTGGCAGTAGAGCACCGCCTCACGGTCGACCAGGTCTCCCGAGCCTTCACGGTCTACCCGTCGCTCTCAGGCAGCATCTCCGACGCCGCGCGAGCAATGCACATCGTGCTGTAGCTGTGCTGGTTGCCGCGCCGGTCCCTGCCCGGCGCGGGCGACGTGCGGTGAGGTGCTAGTTACCGCGCCGCCGCCTCTGCGGCGCGGGCGACGTGCGGTGCCGCCGTCGTGCGGCGTCGCTGCGCGGCGCCACCCGGCGACGGTACCGCCTCGGGTCGTCGAGTACGGCCCGTTGCGTGGTGCGCGCGTGCCCATCTTGCCGCGCCGGTCCCTGCCCGGCGCGGGCGACATGCGGTGCCGCCGTCGTGCGGCGTCGCTGCGCGGCGCCACCCGGCGACGGTACCGCCTCGGGTCGTCGAGTACGGCCCGTTGCGCGGTGTGCACGTCCCCACCTGTGCACGCGTGGGTGGCTCTCTGAGTCGCGCCCAAGTGTCCCCAAATCGCGAGAATCCGGTGGAATGGGAGCACTTAGGCGCGACTCATGCGGCGCGAGGAAGGTGGCGAGTGCGGGGCCGGACGCGCGGCGGGGGGGCGAGTGCGGGGCGGGTGGCGCAGGCAGGGCGGGATGCGCGGCGGGTGGCGCGGGCGTGGCGGGACGCGCGGCGAGTGGCGCGGGCGGGGCGGGGCGTGCGGCGGGAGTGTGCGTGTGGGTCGGGTGGGGGGGGGGGGGGGGGGGGGGGGGGGGGGGGGGGGGGGGGGGGGGGGGGGGGGGGGGGGGGGGGGGGGGGGGGGGGGGGGGGGGGGGGGGAGGGGG
>NZ_JBHFHG010000009.1:0-136955 GCF_041927495.1 Herbiconiux liukaitaii
CCCCCCCCCCCCCCCCCCCCACCGCTCCATCCGCTGACCGGTCGGGCTAGCTGGCCGTTCCGAACACGCGCAGCTCCGCGATGTTGATCCAGTCGGTGTTGCTGATCCGCACGTACCGGTATCGCGGGTGGCGGACGCGAGGCTTTGCCCCCCAACGCCCCGGTGGCGTTCGGTGTGATCCGCGTCCAGGTGGTCAGATCGTTCGATCCCTGAAGGTAGGTGCTCGCAGCCCGACTGACGCTGTTGCCGTCCTGGCGGACGAGGAGGTCTGCGTGGTCCACGGTGACCGCCTTTCCGGTGCCCAGATCGAGGATCAGGTAGAACTGGCCGCCGGGCGGGCCCGCGTCCGTGAACGTGCCGACTGATCGATCGAACAGCTTAGCGACGTGAGTATCCTTCGCTGGTTCCGGCGACCTCGTCGGCTAGACGGCGACGACTCGAGACGCGAGACCGGTGATCAGGCCGTCGTCACAGGTGAGGTAGACCCTGGACGCATCCGTCGTGCGATTCGTCCCCGGCTCGCTCGCACCGACCGCATCGGTATGGTCCATCCGGAAGCTGACTTCTTGTTCGCCGCCCAACTAGCGTCGACGAGACTGGAGGTTGTCCAGGTGCACCCGTCGCTGCTGACCTCCCCGACCGAAGTCGCATCGATCGTGACCGCCGGGGCGCTTATCGGTGCGGCTTTGCTGAACCACTCGGTCACGGCGTCGCCGAGCACGGCGAGATTGCTGATCGCCTTTGAGCTCGCTGTGCGGGCGATCGTCATCGCTGACGCCGGGGCCCGGTGTGCCGGCCGTACAGGCGCAGCTCCGCGATGCTGATCGAGTTGTTCTTAAAGATGCCCGTGTACCGGGACGGCGTGTTCGGTCTGACTACGCGACCTCAGCCGGAGTGCAGGCCGATCCTGCACAGCGGTCAGCGCCGTCTGCAACGATTCCCCCGTCACGCCGATGACGGGGTGCTCAATGCCCCCGGCTCTACCGTCGTCAGAGTCCGGACCGACGCCTTCTCATCAGCTGGTGCGGTTAGTGGGGCTCCGGTAATCGCCGCCCCAGTGAGCACGATGCTCGCGACGGTCGTTGCCCCCACCCGCCTCGTCCATCACGTTCGTTCGTCATGGATCTCCTTCATCGCAGAACCGCTTAGACAGCGCTATCCCCTTATGGCGCCGCAATACCTGGCCGAGAGCGCAACCCTCACTCGTCTGCTCCCCTCTCAACCCCGCAGCTGCGTACTGGTGCGTTGTTACTGTTGAGGCGCCGGGAGAGCCCGAGCGTAAAGGCAAAGGGGGGCGAATGTCCGGTCACAAAGCGGGGCCAGGAGATCGCGGAACACCCGAAACGATGGACGGTGGCCCAGCGACGTTGGCAGCCGTCGCAGAGCTGGCGGGGGTGTCCTTGGCGACCGCTTCACGGGTCGTCAATGGCAGTGCCCGAAAGGTCGGACCGGAGCTCGAGCAGCGCGTGAGAGCCGCATCGGTGCAACTCGGGTACGTCGTAGATGCGCGTGCACAGGCGATGGCACTCGGTGCAGATCAGACGGTTGCGCTGATCGTCGGTGACATCGCCGACCCCTATTTCTCCGGCATCGCGGCGGGCCTCATCAGCGCCTCAAGCGAGCGAGGCCTTATGGTCACCCTGATCGCAACGGGAAACGACCCCGACGGCGAAATACGCGCGGTGAAAACGCTGCGATCGCAGCGGCCGCGAGCGATCGTGCTTGCCGGCAGCCGACGCGACGACCAACCGCGCGCGGCACTCCTGGACGCCGAGCTCTCTGCCTATGAAAAGCGCGGCGGTCACATCGCATTCGTCGGCTCCCTCCCCGAGGATGACCCAGCGGACCGAACCTCCCGAGGCCTTGTCGAAGTCCATAACCGTGCTGGCGCGGCAGAACTTGGATGCAGGCTCACTGATCTGGGCTACGAAAACTTCGTCGTTATGGCCGGACCGGCCGCCGCAGTCACTCCCCGCGAACGGGTGCGTGGGTTTATCAACGGCATCTCGTCGTCAGCTCGGCCGATACCCCTGGCCGCGCTAATGCCGACCGAACTTAGCCGCGACGATACCTATCACGCGACCAGAATCCTGCTGCGCGACCCATTGCCACCTAGAACCTGCGTCTTCGCTGTGACCGACGCCATGGCACTTGGAGTCATGACCGCGGTGCGGGACGAGGGACTCCGGCCCGGAAGGGATGTGGGAGTCGCCGGCTTTGACGACATCATGCTCCTCCGAGACGTCATCCCAAACCTCACCACAGTCGCCATCCCGCTGCCCGAAATCGGGCGTCGTGCCCTCGGCGCAGCTCTGGGCGAGAATGAGCTTCTATCCCCGGTCGAAGCACACGTCGTCATTCGGGAGAGCACGCCCCGCATCAGCTGACCAGCGGAACGAGGCGGCGAGATGTGCACTTGCCGTCTCCTCGCTCTTGCTTTATGGTGCTGGAAAGCGCTTTCCACTCTGGAAGGCCACAGCAAAGGAGACGGCGTGTCGACGCAGACGTTTCGCATCATCATGAACGGGGTCACCGGACGCATGGGCTACCGCCAGCACCTAGTGCGGTCGATCCTCGCGATCCGCGACGATGGGGGAGTGCTGCTGCCGAACGGCAACCGCCTTACAGTGGAGCCGATCCTCGTCGGCCGGAACGCCGAAAAGCTCGCCGAGCTCGCCGCGCTGCACGGGGTGGCCGAGTACACAACGGATCTCGCCGCGGCCTTGGCCGACGAGACTGCCACCATCTACTTCGACGCTCAGGTGACGAGTGCCCGCAAGGACGCGATCCTGCGGGCCATCGCGGCCGGCAAGCACATCTACACCGAGAAGCCCATCGCGAACACGGTGGCCGACGGCCTCGAACTCGTCGATGCGGTGAACGCGGCCGGCGTCATCAACGGGGTCGTGCACGACAAGCTCTACCTGCCGGGGCTGCTGAAGCTCAAGCGTCTGGTCGACTCGGGCTTCTTCGGGCGCATTCTGAGCGTGCGCGGCGAGTTCGGTTACTGGGTCTTCGAAGGCGACTACCTGCCCGCCCAGCGCCCCTCCTGGAACTACCGCGAGCAGGACGGCGGCGGCATGACCCTCGACATGTACTGCCACTGGAACTACGTGCTCGAGAACCTCTTCGGCCGGGTCGAGGCGGTCTCGTCGAAGGCCGTCACCCACATCCACGAGCGCTGGGACGAGCAGGGCAACCGCTATGAGGCCACCGCCGACGACGCCGCCTACGGCATTTTCGAGCTCGAGGGCGACATCATCGCGCAGATCAACTCGAGCTGGGCGGTGCGGGTCGACCGCGGCGAGCTGGTCGAGTTCCAGGTCGACGGTACGCTCGGCTCGGCCGTCGCCGGCCTGTTCGGCTGCAAGGTGCAGCCGCGGGTCAACACCCCGAAGCCGGTCTGGAACCCCGACCTGCCGACCGATCAGAACTTTCCGTCCCAGTGGACCCAGATCCCCGACAACCAGGAGTACGCCAACGGCTTCCGCGCGCAGTGGGAGCAGTTCCTGCAGGACGTCGCCCTCGGCCGCCCCCACCCCTACGACCTCGCCGCCGGCGTGCGCGGCCTGCAGCTCGTCGACGCAGGACTGCGTTCGTCCAACGAGGGACGCCGCATCGAGATCGAGAAGGTAGCGCTGTGATCCCGTCGGCTACGGGCACCAGAATCGCTCTCCCCACGACCGACGGCTGGCGGGAGATCGAGTTGAACGAGCCCCGTAAGTGGGTGGAGCACCGTCAGCCATACACCTCTCGAGTGGCATTCGCGGCCGCGCACGTAGTAGCCGACCCGCACGGGAACAACGCGCCGGGTGCGCCCGCCGCGATCGATTGGGACGCAACGCTGGCCTTCCGGCGGGGCTTGTTCAAGTACGGCCTAGGGGTCGCCGAGGCGATGGACACGGCACAACGCAACATGGGCCTTGACTGGCCCGCCACCCAGGAGCTCATCTCGCGCAGCGCCGCCCAAGCCAAAGAGTTCGGCGCGCGAATTGCCTCCGGCGTGGGCACCGATCACCTCCCCGATGCGGCCACCGCGGCGACACCGGCAACTCTCGAACAGGTGCAGAACGCCTACCTTGAGCAGCTCGAGTTCGTAGAGGGCACCAGTTCCCAGGTGATCGTGATGGCGTCGAGGCACCTTGCCCGTGCCGCTGCCGCGGCCGACGACTACCTCGCCGTGTACGACCGCATCCTCGGCCAGGCCGCCAGCCCGGTCATTCTGCACTGGCTCGGCGAAGTGTTCGACCCGCAGCTCGCAGGCTACTGGGGCTCGACGGACGTCGAGACGGCCACGGCTACGTTCCTGCAGCTCGTGAACGCACACGCCGCGAACATCGATGGAGTGAAGGTGTCGCTGCTCTCCGCCGAACACGAGATCGGTCTCCGCCGCGCCCTCCCAGAGGGAGTGCGCCTCTATACGGGCGACGACTTCAACTACCCCGAGCTCATCCGCGGAGACGGACAGGGTCATTCGGATGCGCTGCTCGGCGCTTTTGCCGCCATCGCGCCGGCTGCCTCCGCGGCTCTCGCCGCACTCGACGACGGCGACTTCGCCCGCTACGACGCTGAGATGGCACCAACGCTTGAGCTTTCTCGACACCTCTTCGAGGCACCGACGTTCTACTACAAGGTCGGGATCTCCTTCATGGGCTGGCTGGCTGGAACGCAGAACGGGTTCCAGATGGTGGGCGGCCTGCAGTCAGCACGCAGCCTCCCGCACCTGACCCGTGTCTTTGAACTCGCGAACGAGGCGCGATTGCTGCCCGACCCAGAGCTCGCGGCGCACCGCGTCGGGCTCCTCGCCGAGACGCTCGGGGCGACGCGATGACCGCGTATCCCGAGGCTGCATCAAATGTGCCTGGTGGCGCATCCGGTGCATTGACAGATCCGCCGGCAACCATCGACGTGCCGAGCGGTCGCGCTGCCACCGTGCCGACGCCCCAGAATGGTGACTCGCGGCTCGCCCGGCTCGCGCTCAACCAGCGCACCACCGCGAACTGGAGCCTGCGTGAAGCTATCGACGGCGCCGCTGCGGCCGGGCTCGGCGGCATCGGGGTGTGGCGCGAACCGCTTTCCGAAGTCGGCCTCAAGACGGCCGCGCGGTGGATCGCTGATTCCGGACTACGGGTGTCCTCGATCTGCCGCGGCGGCTTCTTCACCGTGATCGACCAGGCCGCGCGCCGGGCCGCCCACGACGAGAACCTGCGCGCCCTCGAAGAAGCTGCCACGCTGGGCGCGGCGACACTCGTGCTCGTTCCGGGCGGCCTGCCGGAGGGTTCGAAAGACCTCGTCGGAGCCCGCTCCCGCGCGGTCGAGGCGATCGCCGAGCTTGCCCCTGTTGCGAAGCAGCTCGGCGTAGTGCTCGGCATCGAACCGATGAACCCGATCTTCGCCGCTGACCGCGGTGTGGTTTCCACGCTCGGGCAGGCGCTCGACATCGCCGAGCAGTTCGCGCCTGACGAGGTGGGCGTCGTGATCGATACCTTCCACCTGTGGTGGGAGCCGCGAGTCGATGCGGAGATCGCCCGCGCCGGTGCCATGGGCCGCATCGTGAGTTACCAGGTTTGCGACTGGATCACCCCGCTGCCCGCCGACACGCTACTCTCCCGCGGAATGATGGGCGACGGCCATATCGATTTCCCACACTTCACCCGGCAGGTAGCGGCGGCCGGCTACACCGGAGACATTGAGGTCGAAATCTTCCACGCAGACGTGTGGGCCGCGCCCGGGGCTGACACGGTCGCCACCCTGGCCCGCCGCTACGTAGAACTGGTCGAGCCTTTCCTCGACATCGACATCGACATCGCATAGACGGCTGATGAGAATTGTCATCGCCCCCGACTCTTTGAAGGGTTCCATGGCCGCCAGCGACGCGGCAGCTGTTATCGCCCACGGCTGGTGCTGCGTTCGGCCGGCCGACTCGGTCCGGGTCTTTCCAATGGCAGACGGGGGCGAAGGCACCATCGATGCGATCGAAGCCACGTTGCCCGGCCGTGCCGCCCGCATGCCCATCACTGTGATTGGGCCGGACTGCCGGGACGTGGACACCACCTGGCTGTTCCTGGACCCAGAGACACCTCAACGTTCTGTCGCGGTGGTGGAACTTGCAAATACCAGCGGCATCACCCTTCTGGACCGTCTCCGCCCATGGGATTCCCACACCTATGGGTTCGGGCAAGCCATCAGTGCAGCGCTGGACTCACGGCCCTCCGAACTCGTGCTTGCGCTTGGAGGAAGCGCCTCAACCGACGGCGGCCACGGCGCCCTCACCGCACTCGGCGCCCGCTTCTCCGACTCTGATGGCCGTGATGTCGGGCTCGGCAACTCAGCGCTGGCTCGTATTGCCGAGATTGACGTCACGAACCTAAGAGCCATTCCTTCGGGAATGAAGGTTCGAATACTCTCCGATGTCATGAGCCCGCTCCTGGGGCCGACTGGCGCCGCTGCCGCATTCGGCCTACAAAAAGGCATTGAGACCGACCGCGTCAATGATGCTGACCTCAATCTCGCGCGCTTGGCCGCAGCGTTGCGTCCAAGCCTTCCGGCCGATCCGATGCAATCGGGCGCAGGCGCTGCCGGCGGGACAGGGTTTGCGATGATCGCCTGGGGCGCGTCGGTCACATCGGGGTCGGCGACCATTGCGGTCGTCACCGGGTTGGAGCATGCAATCGCCTCCGCGGACCTCGTCATCACTGGGGAGGGTCGTTACGACCCCGAGTCCGAGAACGGCAAAGTCACCGGTCACGTCCGCCGACTCGCCTCCGCAGCCCACGTACCCTGCGCCCTGGTCGCCGGCAGCATTCCTGCCGCACCAGCCCCCGGCCTGTTCGCCACAGCGATCGCTCTCAGCGACCTCGCTGGCGGCGTGCGAGCGTCAATGAATGATCCGAAGAGGTGGCTCCACTTAGCTGGCTCGCTCCTGGCGGAAGGGTTTGCGGCATGACTCGCGCGCCCAGCATCGCGTTGGCAGTCGACCTCGGGGGAACAAAAGTCGAAGCTGCGCTGGTCACCCAGGACGGAGAATTGCTTTCCCATACCCGGCACCGTGCACCCACAGGACGTAAACAATCCAGAGAGGGTATCGCTCGCGCAGTTGAAACCGTGGTCACGCGTGCGCTCCAAGCGGTACCCGGGGCTGAGATCGGAGGGGTCGGTGTCGGGAGCGCTGGTCCGATCTCCATTTCCGGCGAGACAGTATCCCCTCTCAACCTGCCAGCCTGGCGCTCCTACCCGTTGGCTACCCTCGTACGGGACCTCACCGGGCTGCAACCGACCGTGAGGCTGGACGGCACCTGCATCGTGCTCGCCGAACACTGGGTCGGAGCGCTCCAGAACTACCGAACCGCTCTGGGAATGGTCGTCTCGACTGGCATCGGCGGGGGACTGCTTGTCGATGGGCGAATCGTGCACGGCCGGTCCGGGAACGCCGGCCACATCGGCCAGATCCAACTCGCTACCCGCGCCGGCCCGGGGCTTGACTACGGTGTGACGTTGGAGGGCATCGCGGCCGGGCCGAAGATTGTCACATGGGCACGTTCACAGGGTTGGGCAGGTACTTCGGGCGAAGACCTTGCTGACGCGTATGAGGCTGGCGACAAGGTGGCCATCTTGGCTGTGCAAAGGTGTGCTAGAGCGATTGCCGAAGGTATTTCTTCTGTTGGTGCCCTTCTGGATCTCGAAGCAGTTGCGATCGGCGGTGGGTTCTCCAAAGTCAGCCAGGACCTTTTCCCTCTTATCCGCCAGAGTCTCACCGAGATGGCTCCGCTGATCACCATGAGGGACATTCGTGTGGAGCCGTCAGCCCTCTCAGACGATAGCCCGCTCATCGGAGCTGCTGGCCTTGTGCACCGATCCGACCTGATCGCCTGAGCCCGCTTCTGGTCCCTGATATGACGGCATAGTAGGCCACTGGGTGACCGGGAGCCGCTAGCGTCGTCCGTCCCGACGCGCTCACTTTGCGAGTGGACGACCGACTGACGACCCGCGGTGAACGCGAGAGTGGAGGGGACATCCGTCGCAGAATAGTACCGGAAGGTCTAGCTCGCGCCCGGCTTCAGATTCCCCTGCCCGCGCCGGAGACCCGACACGGTGACCCGGCTTGCGAGTGCGGAGAGTTTTTTGCGTAGGTTAGTTCCCTAAGGGTCGGTAGCTTGACGCGTTCCGGGTGCATTTCATTGGCCTTAAGGAGGCGGCGGGCACCGAATCGAACGATTTGGTGCCCGCCTAGTGGCAGATGGACGGGCAGAAGGGTAGCGCCGTCGCTGCGGGAGGTCCTATTACGAAGTGCATGCCTCCAGATCCTCGAGCGCCGCTGAGAGCGAAGCCGGACCACCCAGGAGAGTGACCTTCGTGGCGCCTAGATCCCTGATCTGAGCCAGCGTAGGCGCGGGGACGCAGTCCGCTTTCACCGTGAACAGGGGCGCATCGATCCGGGGCCCGTATGCCGATCCCGAGAGGGCATCGGAGAACTTCAGCCCAGTCGCGAGCAACACGTGATCAGCTTCGGAGAAAAAGTGATCATTGATGCTGCGAGACGCTTCGTATCGGTCAACACCACCCAGTCGCACCGTGGTCGCGATCTTGACCGCGTCCGTCTGGATGCCTGCCGAGACCGAGGCCTCACCACCGGCGATCGCGATGCTCTTCACATCGAGGTCAGCAAGCAGATTCTTCGTAGCCGCATCCAACGTCGAGGCCGCGCCGTTCACGAGGATCACCGGGCCTTCGCCATCAATCGCAGCACCCGCCGACAGGGCGTCAGCGAACGTCGTGCCGGCAGCTAGGACCGCTGTGGGAGCACCGTCCGGGAATGCAGCCTTCGCGATATTCCGTGACGCCTCGTACCGGTCGGCTCCGCCGATCCGAGTGACAGCGCCGAGCTTCTTCAGGGAAGCTTCGACATTCGCCGACACAGTCGAGGTGCCGCCGACGATCACAATCTTCGAAGCGCCCAGCCGCTTGATCTCGGCCGCCACCCCTGCTGGCAGGTCAGCAGTTGTGGTCAGCAGGATTGGTGCACCCGCGACCGTCGCAGCTGGAGCTGCCGACAGGGCATCCGGGAACACCGCACCGGAGGCGACGTACACGGTGTTCGAGCCGTCTGGGAACCCGGCCTTCGAGGTGTTCACCGCGACCTCGTACCGGTCCGCTCCCGCGATCCGGTCGACCTCGATGGTCGGTTCGGGTGTGGGCGCGTCGTCGACCACGAACGGCGTGATGCTGATGCGGTCGATGTTAGGTGCGTACTTCGAACGCAGGAGCACTCCCGGGAACTGGTCCGAGATGTAGGTCACTCCGTCGAAGTTCGGCTTCTCCTCCGAGCGGAACGAGATGGTGTTCTCGCCCTTCTGGAGGGTCACCGGGACGGTCAGCTCCCAGAAGTTGTTCTGATGGAACGAGTGCGGGAACGTGACCGTCGACTCGGTGCCGTTGACGCTGAGCGTGGCGAGCCGGGCCAGCGGGTCTGGGTTGTAATGCGTCGCTGGCGACTGCTCCTCGTTGGAGTAGCGGATGGTTAGCGCGTAGGTGCCGTCGGCCGGTGCGGTGACCGAGTCGAAGGTGAGCGCGGAGTCGTTGCCTGGCTCACCGCCGATGGTTCCGACGGCCTCCCCACCCGATGCCAGCGTGAGCGGGCGGATGGCCGCCGTGCCGGCGAGGGCTGCATCCTCGGCCTCGTACGATTCCGAAGCGACGGGCGCATCGGGTTCGGAGACCACGACGCGGTCGAGCACGAGCTCGCCGGTCGCTGCCGTGACGACGATCTTGTTCACGCCGCCCGAGAGGAATGCTGTGATGGACTCGTCGCCGGAGAGCGAACCGGCCTCCACACCGTTCACCGTCACCGCACTTTCACCCTCGGCCGAGAACGACAGCGTGGAGGCTGCGTCGGCCTGCGAGTAGACCCAGAACGTGGACGTCGCCTCACCCGTCAGTTCGACGACTCCCGATCCGGAGACTCCAGTGCGGCTGTAGTCGGTGACCGCGGAGTCGGACAGGGTGGCGTTCTCGGCCTCGTAGATCGACGCGGCGTCCGGGTTGGGGAGCGCGAGTTCGATCTTGTCGAGGATCGCGTCACCCTTGGTGCCCCTGGATCCGTCGAGGCTCTTGGCGGAGACCGAGATGGTGTGGGCGCCAGCGGTCAGGTCGATCGTGGTGTCGGCGTGGTCCCACACCACCCACTTGTAGCCGAGCGGGAGGAAGACCTCCTGCTCCGCACCGCCATCGACGGTGACGAACACGTTCACCGGTCCCTGCTCGGCGTTCCGGCCGAATACGTTCTCCGCGCTGGCGAACAGCGACAGGTCATACGATCCCGTCTCCGGCACCTCGACCGCGAAGTCGAGCTTGACGTCCGAACCCGTGCGCAGGCCGCCGACATTGTAGTTGCCGGAGGTGTAAAAGCCGCCTACGTTGCCGGGGGTTCCCTCGGGGCCGTTGCGGCTCCAGCCGGTACCCGAGTGCGCGGCATCCTCCGCCTCGTACTTCGCCCGCCAAGTGTCGATTGGCTGGGCAGGTGAGGTGGCGTTGGCGCCGGGAGTGAGCACGACCTCGTAGGCCGAGTCGGCATCGAGCTGGGGGAGCTCGGCGCCGAACTGGAGCTGCACCGTGCCGTCGACGACGGGCACGTCGAACTCCTTGACGACCTGGGGTTCACCCGAATCGCCGAGCTGTCCCGTCCAGCGGATCTCCCGCACGAGAGCGTGCACGGTGGAGCCGAACACGTCGGCCGGTACCTCGTCGAAGTAGACGCTCTGGTCTCCTGCGGAGCCGCCGAACAGCGCCTGGGCGCGCTTCTTGCCGGTGTCGAGGGTGGCGACGCCCTGGAGGGTGTAGCTCTCCGCCGACGGCGGGTTGACGGTGACGGTGTCTCCGGTCATCTGGCCGTAGGAGTTGAGCAGCCACCACTGCCCGTTGCCGCGGTTGGCTTGCACAGCCGAATCGCTGAGGTTGCCGTCGATGTTCCAGTAGGCGATGTCGCCGTCGACCTTCTTGTCCTCGAGCGCTGAGACCCATTGGATCATTTGGCCGGGAACCGAGGTGTGGTAGTTGAACGCGTATTCATTGAGGTTGATCGGCAGGTGCTCGCCCTCGTAGGCGGTGCCGACGAAGTCCTCAGCCTCCCACGCGCGGTATCGGTCGACGTTCCGCCGGATCGAGGCGGGGTCGCTCAGCTCGTGCCAGGTCATGACCTCAGGCACGGTGTCTTCGGCGAGTGTGTGGCGCAGGAAGCCGCGCACCTGGTCGAACAGCACGCTCGTGTTGGGGCCGGCGATGCGGGCATCGGGCATCTTGCCCTTGATCAGCGCGTGCACCTCGTCCCAGGCCTGCAAGAACTCCGCAGGGTCGTCGAGCCAGCTCACGCCGTAGAAGGACTCGCCGCCATTGCCGAACATGTTGCCCTCGGGCTCGTTGAACGGCACGAAAACGATGTTGTCCTGGTACTCGGCGGGCAGTTCGAGCACCTGGTCGACCTGAGTGGCGATCTTCGCCTTGAAATCGGCCAGCTTCTCGTCACCCGAGTTTCCGGGCACCTGGTACGGGAATCCGCGGTAGATGTCAGTCATGTAGATGTAGACGTCGCCGTCCGAGCTGTCGGCCAGCGGCTTCACCACCTCGAGTGCGTCGGCACCGGGGTGCTGCGGGCCGTCCTGCGCCTTGGTGGCCACGGTGCGGAGCTTGATGCCCTCGAGAAGGTTGTTCGAGGGGAGATCCTGACCGTAGAGACCGTAGAGGGTTCCGGAGGCGCCGCCCATGAAGGCGCCGGTCGTCTCACTGAGATCGATAGAAAGCTCGCCCTCGGCGACAACGGCCACTGTGGCGGTCACGGCGGTGCCTGTGGCGTCGACGACGCCGTTGACGGTGAAGCTGCTGCGACGGCTCTGGTAGGCCTCGGCGGGCACTTCGTCCCAGGTCACGGAGGTCTCCCGCTCGACCCCGTCGCTGAAGAGCGCCTTCACGCCGGGCAGTGCCGGGGCGACACCGACGGCGGTGCTCGCCTCGACCGTGGTCTGCGTGACGGACTCGACGGTCGGCACGGCCGGACCGGCGAGCTCGGCGACCTGCTCGGGAGTGAGGGCTGCGGAGTAGACCTGGAAGTCGTCGACGACACCGTCATAGAACGGGTGGACGTTCCAGAACGGACGGCCTATGTAGCCGCTCGAGGCCGGCTCGGTCGACCCCAGGGTGGCTGCGACGTCGAGGGGTGCCGCTCCGCGTGAGACCTCGAGCCCGTTGAGGTAGGAGATGATCGTGCTGCCGTCGAGCACCGTGGTGACGTTCACCCAGGTATCGGCGGGGAGGGCTGTTCCGTAGGACGCGTCTGCCTGGCCGCCGCCCGTGACCTGCTTCACCGAGGTGCGCGCAAAGTTATCCGAGTCCGTGAACTTCGGCGTGAAGAACAGCGAGTTGTCGGCGTCTTTGCCGAGGCCGTAGAGCCACTGGAACCCGGCAGAGCCGGACCACTTCGTCCAGGCTGAGACCGTGACAGCTGCGGTGTCGGAGAACAACCCATTGGGCACCGTCACGAAGGGGGCGGTCGTCGAACCGGTTGGCCCACCCGTCAGGTCGAGCCCCGTGGTGCCGGGGGTGCGACCCTCGACGAGGGAGTCCGCACCGAAGTTGCTGATCGCGCCGTCGAGGCCGCGCGGGGATTGGTCGACGACGGTCGAGCCGTCGATGGTGTCGGCCTCGAACGTGTAGTCGAGCACGAGCGAGTCGGAGGGAAGGGCGGCGGGAACGGCGGCCAGGGTGCTCGCGTGGGCCGTGTTTGCCGGTGTGTAGCCGGACAACGCGCCCGCCGTCAGTGCCGCGGCGGCGGCGCAGGCGATGATGGGTGCCGGTCTCGGTCGTGCTCTGCGTGCAGTCGGGATTCGTTGATCCACGGGGTACCTCTCTTGGGTGTCGGGCGACGCCGGAGGGCAGAGCGGGAAGGCCGCGAGGATGCCGTGCAAGCGTCGTTGCTCGTCCGGTCGCTGGTCGTTCGAACCGGTTCGACGACTATAAGCACAGGACCTGAAGCAAGGCAAGGACCGATCGACCAGACGTATCAGGGCGATGCCGGGGCTCGAGCTGGCGGGGATGCGGCGTTCGACACCATGGGCACTTGCGCGGACCCCGCCGAGTCGCTACGGTGATCGAACCGGTTCGACCAAAACGGGTCCGGACCTATCCATTGGAGGAGCGACGTGGCTACCATCGGAGATGTTGCGCGGGAGGCGGGAGTCTCTCGAAGCACCGTGTCGTATGCCCTCTCGGGCAAACGCACCATCTCCAACGAGACGCGTGAGCGCATCGAGTCCGCAATCTCCCGCCTCGGATTCACCGTGAATGCTGGGGCGAGAGCCCTCGCCACCTCCGAGACGATGGTGCTGGGTCTGCTCCTGCAGTTTCATGAGGACGAATTCCCGCCGGCGATGCTCCAGTACATCTATGCCGTCTCGCAGGCTGCCAGGGAGGTCGGATACGACATCCTCATGGTGACGGACTCCGACGGTGCGGCCTCCGTGCGCCGCATCACGTCGTCGAACATGGTCGACGGGATCGTGCTGCTCGACGTCACCCATGACGACCCACGTCTGCAGCCGCTCCGAGAGGCTCGGCAGCCCGGAGCCCTGGTGGGGCTTCCGCGTGACACCGAGGGAGTCGATGTGTTCGACCTCGACTTCGGTGAGAGCGCCCGCATGCTCGTCGACCACCTGTTCGGGCTCGGCCACAAAGAGGTCATCCTCGTCTCGCCGCCCCGCCATGTCTTCGAACGCGGCGGTGCCTACGCGTGGCGGTTCCGCGACGCCGCGATGGAGCGGGCGACCCGCTATGGGATGACGCTTTACACGTACTACGGGGAATCGCAGCAGCCAGCCATCAGCCGCAGCATGAATGCGATCCTCGATGCCCGCCCCACGGCGACCGGCCTGATCGTGCACAACGACGCGTCGGTGGC
The DNA here is from genome assembly GCF_041927495.1 of Herbiconiux liukaitaii. NCBI lineage: Bacteria > Bacillati > Actinomycetota > Actinomycetes > Micrococcales > Microbacteriaceae > Herbiconiux > Herbiconiux liukaitaii. The sequence continues at coordinate 13,943 of NZ_JBHFHG010000009.1, forward strand.
CGCCCTGCCGCGCATCCTCCAGGAGCGCGGCACCCGAGTGCCTGACGACCTGTCGGTCGTGAGCCTCTTCCCCCGCGATTTCGGGAGGAGCTTCCAGCTGCCGTTCACGGCGGTGGAGACCTCGCCCGATGTGCTGGCCCGCGAAGCGGTCCAGCACCTGGTACAGCGGATCATCGACCCGGACTACTCGCCGCCGGTCGTGAAATTCGTCGAACCGGAACTGACGATCCGCTCGAGCACGGCCTGATCCCGACGAAGGAGCCCTCAGCCCTTCTTCGCGGTCGCCAGTCGAACCGGTTCGACGTAACCCTGTGAACACCTGCACCACGAACACGAGCACCACACACCGAACGAACGACCATTCAGAGAGGAATATCGTGATCACATTCAAGAGGTCCCGTATCGCCGGCGTCCTCGCCGTCACCACCGGAGTCGGCGTCGCGCTGGCGGGCTGCTCCGCCCCCGGAACCGACGGAGGCAGCACGGATACCGCCGCCGGCGACTACGCGTTCTGGGACCCGTACCCCCAGTACGACGAGACCAGTGAGTGGGCGAAGGTCATCGACGCCTGCGCCACCGAAGCAGGAGTCACGGTCACCCGCACCGCCTACGACACCAGCGACCTGACCAGCAAGGCACTCCTCGCCGGCCAGCAGAAGAGCTCGCCCGACATCCTGCTCATCGACAACCCCGTCATCTCGACCCTGGCCGAGGCCGGGCTGCTCACGACCACCGAGGAGAACGGCCTCGACGTCTCGGCGGTCGAGGAGAACCTCATCGCGGCGGGGCAGATCGACGGCGACACCTTCGGCGTGCCGATCGGCGCGAACACCCTCGCCCTGTACTACAACCCCGAGGTGCTCGCCGCCGCCGGCGTCGACATCGCCTCGGTCACCGACTGGGACTCGCTGAACGTGGCGCTCGAGAAGGTCGTCGCCTCGGGAAAGAAGGGCATCACCTTCTCCGGGATCGGTACCGAGGAGGGCAGCTTCCAGTTCCTGCCCTGGTTCTGGGGGTCGGGAGCCGAGCTCACCGAGCTCGACTCGCCCGAAGCCATCTCGGCCGTGCAGCTCTGGACCGACTGGGTGACCAACGGCTACGCGCCCAACTCGGTGATCAACAACACCCAGACCACGAGCTGGGAGGAGTTCCTCACGGGCGAGTACGCGTTCGCCGAGAACGGCACGTGGCAGAAGGCCGCCGCGGCCGAGGCAGGCTACGAGGTCATTCCGATCCCTGCGGCCGACGGAGGCTCCGCCGCAGCCCCCACGGGAGGCGAGTTCCTCAGCATCCCAGTGCAGACCGACTCCGCCCGCTACGAGGCGTCGCAGGCCATCGTGTCGTGCCTCACCTCGACCGACAACGTGGTGGCGAGCGACAACGCACTGAACTACGTCGCCCCCACCGAAGAGGCGCAGGAGGCGCAGCTGGCCGAGGACCCGACCCTCGAGCCGTGGATCGATGCGGTCCGCGCGGCGCAGGGCCGTACGGGCGACAACCTCGGCACCGACTACCCGATCATCTCGGAGCAGCTCTGGACCGCCGTGCAGGCTTCGCTCACAGGATCGCAGTCCGCGGCAGACGCGCTCGCCGCTGCACAGGAGTCCGCGGCCGCGGGCCTCGAGTAAGCACCACCGACAAGAAGAAGAAGGATCATGACAGCGACCGAGACTCGATCAGGGTCGGCTGTGCGTGGACACGGCCGGGGGGCGGCGGACTCAGACTCCGCCGCCCTCACGGCCGCGACCCCGCCGCGCCGACGCCGTTCCAAGGGCTATTGGGCCGGCTGGGGATTCGCTCTTCCCGTGGTGGTCTACCTGCTTGTCTTCTACGCCTACCCGCTCTTCCGCAACCTCGAGCTGAGCCTCCGCGACTACACGGTGCGCTCCTTCATCGATGGCACAGCGCCCTTCGTGGGCTTCGACAACTACATCGACGTCATCTACGACTCGACCTTCGCGCCGTCGCTTCTGAACACGGCCCTCTTCACCGTCGTCTCGATCATCTTCCAGTACTCCCTGGGGCTCGCCCTCGCCGTGTTCTTCTTCCGCAAGTTCCCCCTCTCGGGAACCCTGCGGGCACTCTTCCTGGTGCCGTGGCTGCTGCCGCTGCTCGTGTCGGCTTCCACCTGGTCGTGGATGCTCAACAGCGACGCAGGCGTCGTGAACTCCTTCCTCGAGGCCATCGGCATCGGGGGGATCAACTGGCTGACCTCGCCGCAGTGGTCGCTCGTGGCCGTGCTCATCGCGAACATCTGGATCGGGATACCGTTCAACCTCGTCATCCTCTACAGCGGGTTGCAGAGCATCCCCGAGGAGGTCTACGAGGCGGCGTCGATCGACGGCGCGAACGGATGGCAGAAGTTCTGCCGCATCACCTTCCCGCTGCTGCGCCCGGTCTCGGCCATCACCATCCTGCTCGGCCTCGTCTACACGCTCAAGGTGTTCGACATCATCTGGATCATGACCAAGGGCGGGCCGGGGAGCTCGTCGACCACGCTCTCCATCTGGTCGTACCGACTCGGCTTCGGCTCCGCCCTGCCCGATCTCTCGCCCGCCGCCGCGGTCGGCAACATCCTCATCCTGATCGCCCTCGTCTTCGGGCTCATCTACATCCGTGCCCAGCGTCGATTGGACCCCTCGTGAAGAAACACAGCCGCCGCTGGTGGATCTCGGCTATCGGAATCCTGCTCACCGGCATCATGCTGTTCCCGGTCTACTGGATGATCAACGTCTCTCTCACCAAGTCAGGCGCCATGCGGCAGGACCCGCCGAGCCTGCTACCCCTCGACCCGACCTTCGAGGGGTACCAGCAGGTGCTCGCCCAGCAGCTGCCCTACCTCGGCACGAGCCTGATCGTGGGGATCGGCACCGTCGTGCTCACCCTCGCGCTCTCGGCCCCGGCCGCTTTCGCGCTCGCGAAGCTCCGCATCCGAGGCGGCACGACGCTGAGCTTCATCCTGCTCGTGGCCCAGATGATCCCCGGCATCATCATGGCGATGGGGTTCTACGCCATCTACATCAACCTCGGTGTGCTGAACACCATCCCCGGTCTCATCCTCGCCGACTCAACCCTCGCCGTACCGTTCGGAGTCCTTATCTTCACTGCCTTCATGTCGGGCATCCCGAACGAGCTTCTCAACGCTGCCCGCATCGACGGCGCGAGCAACTGGCGCACCTTCCGGTCGATCGTCTTGCCCGTGAGCCGCAACTCGATCGTGACCGTGTCGCTGTTCGCTTTCCTCTGGTCGTGGTCCGACTTCATCTTCGCGTCGACGCTGAACGCCGGCGGCCGACTGCAGCCCATCACGATGGGCATCTACAAGTACATCGGCAACAACAACCAGGACTGGAACGCGATCATGGCGACAGCGGTGGTCGCATCCATCCCCGCGGCGGTGCTGCTGGTCGTGGCCCAGCGCTACGTGGCCGCCGGAGTCACGGCAGGAGCTGTCAAGGACTGATCCGGTTGCCACCGCCCCTCTTTCCGACGTCTTCCGAAAGGCCCCTCCGTGACCTCCCCTTCCTCCCTGAACTTCGACGTGCACGAGATCCCCTTCAGTCGTCGAGGCTCCTGGCTCGACATCTCGCCCGTGGTCGCCCTGCACACCGTGCGCGAGCAGCTGCATCTCGTCTCCCATCAGACGGGCCTGAACGCCGTCTTCGCCTTCGAGCCGCAGACCACGGCCGACGTCATCTTCGAGGCATCGCCGGCGGCGCTCGACTGGCTGGCAGCGGATGGCGGGCGCATACAGGCGGTCTTCGAATCCGAAAGCGTCCTCCGGCTGCGGGGGCAGGGGCTCGGCCTGCGGATCGCTGATGCCTCTGCTGAGCTCACTCCGTTCACCGGCACCTACTTCTTCCAGGATCCGATCGATGGAGCCGCGGTCTTCACCTCCTACGAGACCGGCCGTCGTTACCGCATCACGAGCCTGAGCGGCACTCTGACGCTCCACGGCGCCGAAGCCCTCGGTGCGAGCGAACGCGCGGTGGAGGCGAGCGGGCACGAATGGGAGATTGCGATCGAGGAGTTCGAGGCGGCACGACCGCCCTACGAATCGGCCACGACCTTCGATCAGCTCGTGCGAGCGGTGGCGGAAGAGTTCGACGACTACGTGCAGAGGATCGCCTCTTGGCGGAGCGGGTCATCGTCTGCTGTCGAGACGGCGGCGTACGTGCTCTGGTCGGCGACCGTCGCGCCCCGCGGCTTCCTGCAGCGAGAGTCGGTCCTCATGTCGAAGCACTGGATGGACAAGGTTTGGAGCTGGGACCACTGCTTCAATGCCCTTGCCCTTGCCCCGGGCCTGCCCGCCGAGGCCGTCGACCAGTTCCGCATCGTCTTCGACTTCCAGGATTCCGCCGGAGCGCTGCCCGATTCCGTGACCCACTCTGAAGTGCTCTACAACTTCGTGAAGCCCCCCATCCACGGCTGGGCACTTCGCAAGCTCCGGTCCATCCTGAGCGAGCCCATCGACGAACCGACCCTGCGTTCGCTGTACGTGTCGCTGTCTCGCTGGACCCGGTTCTGGCTCGACTCTCGCCGTGTGCCCGGTCACGCACTCGCGCACTACCAGCACGGCAACGACAGTGGCTGGGACAACTCCACCACCTTCGATCACGACCGGCTCATCGAATCCCCTGATCTCGCGGCGTTCCTCGTGGTGCAGTTCTCGGTGCTCGCCGAGCTCGCGATAGAACTCGGCCTGCCCGAGGACGCGGCGATGTGGAGTGGGGAGGAAGGTGCCATGACCATCGCTCTCGCCGGGCTCTGGCGCGAGGACACATACATCGCGAGAAGCGCGACCACGGGGCGCGAGAGCAAGATGACCTCGTTGCTCAACAACCTGCCCATCGTCGCCGCTCCCCATCTGCCGGGCGCCGTCAGCGAATCACTGGCCGCACGCATCGGAGAACACTTGACCGAGTGGGGGCCGGCGACCCAGCTCGTCGACACCGCGGAGTACGAGGACGACGGCTACTGGCGCGGGCCCATCTGGGCGCCCTCCACCGCCCTGATCGAGGATGGACTCCGCCGGGCCGGCGAGGTGGAGATCGCCGACCGTATCAGCGAGCGCTTCCGTCGGCTCTGCGAGACATCGGGATTCGCGGAGAACTTTGACGCGCGAACGGGGGAGGGGCTCCGGGACCGCGCCTACACCTGGACGGCGGCCGTCTACCTCACCTTCGCGCGAGAAGCGGAGGAGCGTTTGACGCTCGGCTGATGGACCCAGACGACCGCCCCCGATTGAGTCCACAGGAGTGCCTCCGCCGGGACAACCTCGCGCGCGTATTGCGCTTGGTGCACTCCCAACGCTCCTTAGCGAGATCGGCTCTCACCCGCGTGACCGAGTTCGATCGCTCGACGGTGTCGAAGCTCGTAGCCCAGTTGGCGGAGCTGGGCCTCGTTAGAGAGGAAGAGGCGGCCCAGCGCGGAGCCGGTCGACCGGGGCGACCGAGCCACAACGTCGCCGTGACGGACCACATGGTGTCGCTCGTCGTGCATCCGGAGACTGACGCGGTGACCGTTGGATGCGTCGCGATGGGCGGTCGTGTGCTCCGACAAGTGCGGTGTCCGACTCTAGGCAGTCCCTCCGCCGCCGAGGTGGTCAACATGGCCACCGCGATCGTGGACGGCATGCGAAACGGACTTGACAGGCAGCATCACATCATCGGAGTCGCTGTCGCCGTGCCCGGTCGAGTCGACAGAACTCTAGGCACGGTGCTGTCTGCGCCGAACCTGGGGTGGTCGGATGTGCCCCTGGGGCCGATGCTCGAGCGGGCTCTCGATCTGGAGGTGAGCATTGGCACCGATGCGATGGCGGGCGCCCTAGCCGAATGCGCGTTCGGTGTGGGCCGAAAGGCGGCGGACTTCGTGTATCTCCACGGAGGAGAGAGCGGGATCAGGGGCGCCATCGTGATCAGCGGCAGGCTGCTGAGTGGCAGCCGGGAGCAGGCAGGGGAGTTCGGTCACACGCTGGTCAGAACGGACGGTGCCCGGTGCCGATGCGGCCGCACCGGCTGCCTGGAGACAGAAGTCGATCGAACATCTTTATTGCTTGCCGCGGGCTTGGAGCCGGAACGGGCCGCCGAACTGCCGGCGGTCCTCAGTGACCTGGGTAGAAATGCTGACGGCTCATCCCTGTTGCGGCAGACAGCCCGGGAGCAGCTTCAGTATCTCCTCACTGGAGTGGAGAACGTGGTCCGCGCGCTCGACCCGGAAGCAGTCGTGCTCGGCGGGTTCCTCGGGCCGCTTCTCGCGAGTGCGGGAGATCTTTCTCGGGCCAGCAGTGGTCCACGCAGTACTGAAAACGCCGGATCCCGATGCTTGCCGGCACTGATCTTGGACGACGGGGCTCTCATCGGCGCGGCGGAGCTGGTCTTCGCCCGTCTTCTGGCCGACCCGTTCTACCGGCCGAGGAACGCAAAAGTAGCCTCGGTCGAGTCCGCCGACCCGTACACGGGATCTGCCTCTTGCACATGATCGATCACATGGGGTGGACCACACGATGTCGTGTGAACTCAAGGAGGACTGCCGACCCTGTCGGGCTCAGCCGGCACGGCGGTGTGCACGTGCTGCACTCGATCGGCGACACCTCGGCGCACGAGCGCTGCCTCGACGAGCACCAGCCCGAAATGACAGCGCCGGCTGTTCAATCAAACGGCGAGCCACATCTGATTCGCTGACTGCTCGCCCGATCGTCTCCACGTCGGCGAAAGCCTGCGCGAACCTCATGCCATCTGACCCCATCGTGCCTGGCGCTTCGCAGAAGATGTTGAGGGACCCGATCGTCTCGTCGCGCAAACGCACAGGGATCGAGTAGATGGCTTCGTAATCGTTGGAAACAACGTGAGTTGCGAACACGGCCCCTGGGCGAAGGTCGCAGCAAGGCTGTCAACGGCAATGACCTCACCCGTGTTGTACGGATCGATGCTGGGCCCGCCTGCTTTCAGCTGCACCAGGCATAGCTGGTGGCTGCGACTACTGGTCCAAGCCGCAACCTCCAGCTCGCCTGAACTTTGAGGGAGGAGAATGCCGACCTCGACGGCGCCCAGAACCGGCCGACTCCTCCACCAACGTCTGCAGGAATCGATGTAGTCGTGGCCGGCGACGAGGGTGTCAGCGAGGATGATGAAGGTGCGAAAGACGGGCTTCGCGCTCGCGATCGGTCACCCGCATCAACTACCGACTTCGGCCGCGCACGCCGTGCTGCTCCCGATTTACCCGCCTTACCGCCACCGCAGATGACATCTGCCGCATCGCGTGGCGGCCTGAAGGACATAGGACTAACTTGATCGCCAAGGTGGGGGCGTCACGTGGGGAGATGCCCCCGCCGCACAGGTCTGAGTGCGAGCCCGGGCTCGAGGTCGTAGTCCGAGTAGGGCAAGAGGGAGGCACAGGAGTGGTGGCTCCAGGTCGCGGCCGGTGTCTTGGAAAGCCCAAGTTATCGAGACCAGCGACACTCCAGGCTTGAGGTTTTGCATGTGGAGCGGTGCGGGTAGAAGGGGTTATGCGGTGAGGATGGCGCGTCCTCGGCTGTCGTAACGGGGCCGTCGAGTCATTGGGGGAGCTGAAGGATGTTGAGGGATTACGTCAGCGGCAGATGGGGCCAGTTTTGGTGTGGGTGCGGGCTGCTCTTCTCCTGTGTCCTCGTCAAGGAGGGCGCGGCGGACTATGGTGCGAGGGTCGTACTGGCGGGGATCGAGGCGTTTCCAGTCCTCGGGGTCGAGACTGGTCCCGAGCTCGGCGGCTGCGCGTTCGCGGGCCGTGTCGAGTAGGCCGCGGGCGCCGCGGGCGGCTTGTGCTAGGCGTTCGGCGTAATACGGGAGGCGGGTGGGGCCGAGCACGAAGGCGGCGATGACGAGCAGCACGAAGAGCTTTTCGATGCTGAGTCCAAACACGGTGGTCTCCTTTCGCTAGGGTGTCAGGGAAGGTCGGAGGGTGCGGATGCCGCGGCCGCGGCCGCTCGCCGGGCGATGGCCCGATCGTGAAGTGCGGCGGCCACTGCGGCGGCCGCGAACAGCGCGGCCATCGGCGCGGCGAGCAGCAGCATCGACACCACGTCGGCCGAGGGTGTCGCCAGGGCGCTGAACAGCAGGATGGCGAGCACGATCCAGCGCCAGCCGGCCTGGATGCGCCTGGCTGGCAGCATACCGAGCAAATTGAGAAGAACTACGAACACGGGTAGCACGAATGCCACGCCCGTGGCCGCGACGAGCTTGAGCACGAATTCCACATAGGCCGAGGCCTGTAGCACGCTACTGTCCTCGCTAGGCGCGAAGCTCGCGAGCACCTCCACCACGTGCGGAAACACCAGCAGTCCCGCGGCGCATCCAGCTAGGAACAGCGGCACGGCCGCAGCCACGAAGCCGAATGTGTAGCGGCGCTCTCGCGGCCGGAGACCGGGAGCGACAAAGGCGAAGAGTTGATGCAGCCAGATCGGACTGGCCAGCACAACTCCCGAGAGCAAGGCGATCGACACCTTGAGGTCGAAGGCGCCGCTCACGCTATCGTAGTTGAGGCTCGCGTTGCGCGTGGCGGCGAGCTCGGCGATCGGCTGCCGCAACAGGTCGAGCACCGCGTCGGAGACCAGATAGCCCAGCGCCACGCCAACCACGATTGCCGCCGCCGACCGCACCAGCCGCCGGCGGGCCTCCTGGACGTGCTGCGCCAGCGGCATAGTGCCGCGAGCGGGGGTCGCCATCGGGGTGTCGGCGGACGCCGTGGGCGTGGTGGTCATGACAGGCTCGACGCCTCCCGCTGCAAGGGCGCGGATGCGGTGGGCGCCACCGCGAACGGCACGGTGGCCACGGGCGCGGCGGGGGATTGCGCTGACGATGCGGTGGTGGATCCGCCAGCCTCGTCTTCGGTGGACGAGGTCGCCGCCGTGGACGCCGCAGCGCTGCCGTCGCGCACCTCGGATCGGAAGATCGTCATCGACTGCCCCAGACTCCTGGCCAAAGCGGGCAGACGGGTGGCGCCGAAGATGAGTAGCACCACGGCGAGGAGGATGAGTGCGTGCCAACCGGTGAGGTTCTGGAATAGGCCCATGAGAGGGTGTCCTTTCGAGTGGGAGGAGGCCAACCTGTGGAAGGCTGGCCGTGTGTCTGGATGAGGGGATCAGCGAGTGGGTGGGGTTCCGCCGCCGGGCCCGCCCGATCCGGTGCCGCCGCCTGAGGGCGCGGAGCCCGCAGTGGGTGTGGTGGTGGTGTCGACCCGCGCGGTGAGGGCCACGAGGTAGCCCGTGGAGGTGCCGCCCGAGACAGTGGCGAGCTCGAGGGCCCCGCCGTCGTCGCCGAACACGTTGTCGGTATCGAGGCTCACCTGGGCGAGGTTCGCGGTGGATCCGGAGTAGGCCGAGAGGGCGTACACCTCCTCGCTCACGCTCTGCGGCAGGGCCACCTGTGAGGTGGCGATAGCGTTGGCCGAGTCGGTGATGGAGTCCACATCGGGGTACACCTCGAAGTGGATGTGCGGCCACCGCCCCGAGTAGCAGGCGGGGTAGATGGAGGTGAAGTTCACTTGCCCGTTTGCGTCCACTACCTGCACACCGCGCAGGTAGGTCTCGTTCTCGATCGCTTCGGAGTACATCGAGTACTCGCCGGCCGCGTTGCAGTGCCACACGTAGACCGCGGCACCCTCGAAGGGTGCGTCGCCGTTCGCCATGTCCGTGATGGTGAGCTTGAGGGTCATCGGCACGCCCTCCGCGGTCGCGCCGCCATCCAGGCTCGAGCGGATGTCGCTGCGCACAATGCCGGACTGTTCGAGGATGTCGGGTCCGTTCGAGCCGTCACCGGGATAGGGGCCTGCGGTCTCATCGGGGATCTCGGCCGAGGGCAGGGTGCCGGTGGTGGGCGCCGCCGTTGCGGTGGAGGTGCCGGCCGAACCGGTGGACATGTTCGATTCCGAGGAGCCGCTCGTGGTGGAGGTGCACGCGGCCAGTGCCACGGTGCCGATCCCGATGCCCACCAGACCGAGCACGCTGCGGCGGGTGACGAGGGTGCGAATGTCGAAGGCGGCGCCCTGGTCGACCACCGGTTCGTCAACGTGGTCGAGCAGGCGCCCCTCATAGGCCGGGCCGTCGGGAGTCGACTCGGGTTCGGGGATGCGCTTCATGATGGAGCCTTCCGAGATTGTGCGGGTGATGAGACTCCAGAATCGCCGATTCCGCTAAAGGAAGACAAAGACCTCGCTATGCAGTTCCTATGACCTCAAGCCGCAGTAAGTCTCGAATACATCGAGCGTGATGAACGAACTGGTGACAGGTTAGGTTGTACGCCGAGAGGGTGAGCGGCTCGGTTAGCTTGGCTTCGAACTCGATAGGTGTCAACCCGCCGAGTGTGTCTTGGGCTCGCTGCCGGTGATACTTCCGCTCATTCCACACGACGATCGCGAGGCGCAGCTCGTGCCGTGCCGTCCACCGCTACTGGTTGAGCACGTTTGTTCGGACGAGCGACCAGAAGCTCTCCATGGCGGCATTGTGTCCGGCCGGACAGACTCGGCCCATCGAGCCGCCCATGTCGTGGCGGCGCAGTTCGCGGCCATCGCGCGGCTTCAAAATTGGCTGACCCTATCGGCGTGCAGGATGCAGCCGTCGACGTTACCACGACGAGTGACAGCATTGCGGAGCGCGTCGACGGCGAGCAACGCCGTCATGCGGTCACTGATCGAGTACCCCACGATTCTCTTCGAGTGGACGTCCTTGATCGCGCAATAGTAGAGCTTGCCTTCGCTCGTCCGAGGCTCCGTGAAATCCGTAAGCCAGACCCGGTTCGGGGCGCCGGCGCGGAACTGCCGCTGGACGTGATCATCGAATACCGGCTGCCCGGCCTTCTTGCTCTTCCCGCGCCGGCGGCGCTGTGCGGATGAGAGGATCCCGGCCTGGGAACATTGCTTCCACGCCGTGCGTTTATGACGCATGTGTTCGTACCGCTGATAATGGACCTTATGTCAATAGTCTTTTGGGTATTCGCATCTGTTGCGAGTCATCAAGTCCCCTAAGGCGTCCGCAATATGCCTGTCTAGACTTCTGGTCTGCGGCATCGATGATCTGCTGCGAGACCCGCATCGCATCCTCACCGATCGTGCGCTCCCGCCCCCCGGTCGGCACCAGCAAGTCAACCTGGATACGACTCTGAGCCGTGCAGGCCGCGCAAGATCGGGTTGCGGAATGTGGGTGCTGACGAAGGGGCCTGTGGGCAACTTGTGCATAAGCCTGTGGATGGAGATATGTATACGCGAATGCATGTAACAATCTGGTCACGGCAGGGAGTACATTTCATTGCCGAATATGTGAACTTCGTGTGAGGCTGCTCAGGATTTCCCAAAGGCCACGTCAGGAATTCGGACAACTCGGACGAATCGCTCCGATCAGCGGCGACGAGATGATCCGTACACCCTGTGGATAGTTACACGGCTGTAGTTTTGCCCGTGTAAACGTCGGACCCGGCCGGTAGAATTGCCATGAACGCAACGAAGCCCCGACCGGCAAAGTGCCGGCTAGGGGCCAGCGGCTAGATCAGGGCTTGTTGTGTCCTTTGCGGGGAACACTTCTACCCTAAGCCAGCCGCGGAAGCACTGTCACCATTGACACGAAATCCGCGGCTGGTGGCCGTGTTGCGGAATGGATTATGACTGTGGCCGACAGGGCTGTTTACAAGACCGGCAAGGACAACTACGGAGACATCACGCACCTTTGCAACGACGGCGCGAGCTGGTCGCCGCGTGCAAAGGCTGATGCCATCCGTGAAATCGAGAGCGGCATGCACACGTACTATGTGCCGTGGCAGAGCGGACGCACGCCGATTCGGGTCGCGACGCGGAACGGTGTGAAGTACCTCCGGACCGACCGCGACAACACGACGAAGAACAACCTCGACGAGCTGCCGGACTGCTAACACCAGAAACACGAAAAGCCCCTTTCCTGATCCGTATTCGGGGAAGGGGCTTCTTCGTTTGATGAGCCGAGCTGCCGGAGCGGCGAAGGTCTGCTCGGGACGTTCGCAACACTCGGAGGCACCGGGTCCAGGCGGTCCAATGTGTCAGACGTTATGCCGTCGACAATAGCCAGTCACCTGCCCGACTCCGCCTACCAAACAGTGATAGGCGTTCCTAGCGCTGGACGAAGCGCATCTTATCCGCCATATCGCGACTGTGCTAAAAACGGTCGCTTTGCCTGATTTTGGGCAGACTTCTCCCTACCCAGGGAGGGTGCGATTTTCGAGAGCGCTACGCCTTGGGCGTGCGGCGCAGCAGGTTGGCGAACCCCTTGACGATCATCGTGATGCGCTTCGCCGGCTTGTCGCTCTTGCCGAGGATCGTGATGTACACGAGTGGCGCGAAAACGAGGGCAATCAGGATGTTGGGGTTCACCTCCCCGAGCTTCTCGAGCAGCAGGTCGAGCATTCGAGCCTCCGCTGGGTGAGGGCGCGCGAACGCGCCGGTGACACCACGCCTGGTGACATGGTGAGCTGGAGCCGCGGATAAGCCGCGGGTGTCTGAAAAAGGAGGGGGCCGAGAGAGCGGACGGTGCTCAATCTGGGCATGAAAAAAGCCGGATAAGAATCCGGCGGCCTGGCGCGCGCATAACAGGCACTTTCGAGTCTGAGTGTGACATGCCGTGTCTGTCAAGCCGTCCGGGCATCGATTCCAGGCAATAAAAAAGCCCCGAACGAGTTCGGGGCACAGCTTTAGAACGCATGGAGAGATTACCGCGGTGGCCGTGCGCAGGATGAGCGACACGCGCAAACGAGAAATGCCCAGGAATGCTCCGAGGCACGGCCCTAGGGGGCAACAGCCTAGCGATCCGTTGTGCAGTCTTAAGTCAAGTACCCTCGGCGCGGCGGCATCAGAACAACGGATCGGTTGACATGGCTGAGCGCTCGATCGGTGCAGAGAGCACATAGCGCGTGGCCACGGAGCTGACAAGGTCCGAGAACCAGCTCGGAGCCGCCGGGTCCACTCGGATTGCCTCGATGAGGAGTGACAGGTCAACGGGGAGGCCGATGCCGGCAGGTCTGGTTTGAGCGAAAACGCTGGGATCGTGCTTGTCGCGGTCGGCGTCTGATATCGCGGATCGGGTGAACATCGCGCGCACCTCACGTTCGTGCTCGAAGCTCTGGCGCTTGTGAACGAAGGGGAGGAAGCCGTTGTTCACGGAGAAGGTCGCCGTCGCGTAGTCGACGTATCTGACCTTCGCTGCGAACGGCCCCTGGGCCATCGGGTCGTCACCGAAGGCAGCCGCGAATTTACGGAACGAGGTGGTGATCGCGACCGATCGAGACTCACCACCGTATAGCCGCCACATGGCCGCCGACTCGTGCTCTGACTCATGCCAGCACGATACGTAGGTGCGATAGCGAACGTGCTCCCCGGAGTGGCTTAGGTTCCAGGTGTTGACCGGCCCCTCCGCTTCGAGCGGTGTCCCTCGGAGGCTTGCGAGCGGTACAGGAAGCGACCCCTCCCAGGCGTCGCCTAGGAGGTCGGCGCGTGAAAAGTACAGCTCCGCAGATTCGAGGAGCGCCACGAACTTGACGAAGTCCATGTAGCGCCAGAGGCGCGCATCAGCTGCCGGCTCCTCGAACGCGCCATTTGTGAAATACACCGGTCCCCCTCGGCCGCCAGACTGCCAATATCGTTTCATGGTGTTCCCGATTGATCTGACGCAATGGCGGGTTTACTCCGCCGAACAGTCTCTGCCAATCGGGCAGGAGTTCGCGGACATCAACGAAGCATCGACCTATCTGTGGTGGGTTCAATCCACGCAGTGGTGGAAGGCTACTTTTCCTGATGCCCCAACGGTAGATGTGGTTTGCGGTGGGGAATCAAACCGGACCGAGCAAGCTTCTTTCGCACGTGCAGCGGGAGAGGGGCGTTGGCAGATTTCGTTGCATCCACGAATGATGAACTCCATTGTGTTGCTGCATGAGGTCGCTCACTGTCTAGCTCCGCGTCAGTACGGAGATATCAAACGGATCGAAAGAGGAAAGATCGACGGCGGCCGATACCACCCCCACGGTGAGCACTTTCGCGGGACATTTGCGGCGCTGGCCGAGCGTTACAAGATCGGCGTCGATCCCCAGGAGCTTCGGAGGGCGTACGAGCATTTCGAGCTGGATACGGCGAGCATCGAAGCAGTGGTCGAGGCCCGTGCTCACTCCGCTGATGTCGAGCGAGCCCAAGCAGAAATTTGGGCTCGGCATGAACGAGAGTGGAAGAACGATCCTAGAAGGATCGAGATGGAGGAACGGGCGGCCAAGGCCCAGCGAGAGCATGAGGCGGAGCTGGATCAGGAGGGTGCTTCTCAGCCTGCCCGGCCTGAGCGAGGGTGGATTCCACCGACATTCTGGGGTGACTGGATCTGGCTCACGAGACGTCACTTTCGGCCCCACATCAGTCAGAAACGCCTAGCGGCTGAAGTCTCATCGGTGGTGCGCTGCACGGCCCGAGACGTGGCCCGGATCGAGCGACTGGAGCATCGGCCGGAAGCCGAACTAGATATCCAAAGGGCAGTAGCGTTCGCCGCAGTACTCGACATCGACCCAGTGTGGGCAGAGTCCCACCGCGGCATCGCGCCCGGGTTGCTTACGCTGAGCCTGGAGCAGCTGGAGCCCGTTGCGCCCGAATGGGTAGAGCAGATTCGTCACCTGAACGCCCTCTTGGAAACAAGACCTCCCCGGTGGCGTGTGGAAGGCGACCGCTAGCCCCGACGCTTGCGTTAGGTCTATGGGGCGGCGCCGTCGGACTTCATCGAAGAAGTGGCACAGAACGGGCTCGCTCTGCCCTCATCGCATTCGTCGTTCTGGCCTTGATCTCCGGATTAATCGGGTTTGGATTCACCCGGTGGAATAAGCATCTGGACCGGCGGGTAGAAGAAAAGCAACAGGGATTGCCAGCGACTCCGCTCGGGTGCCGGTGAATGACCCGAATGCGCTTCGCAGAGGCAAACGCACGGCACTTCAAGTTGCGGCGCGGTTGGCATCCTTTCCGGTACCGGGCTTCACATCGTTCAGCCGCTCGACCTGCTTGTGCCCGTAGTTGCAGCGGCGGAACGCTCCACGCTCGGCGTCGACAATCACCGGCAGGTGGTGGTCGAGCACGTCGCGGAGGAACGAGTGCAGC
The DNA here is from genome assembly GCF_041927495.1 of Herbiconiux liukaitaii. NCBI lineage: Bacteria > Bacillati > Actinomycetota > Actinomycetes > Micrococcales > Microbacteriaceae > Herbiconiux > Herbiconiux liukaitaii. The sequence continues at coordinate 29,060 of NZ_JBHFHG010000009.1, forward strand.
ATTGCATCTTCTTCTGCGAGCATGTGCGTCCAGGCGTCCCAGATCGCTGCAAGGCGGGTGACAGCGTCGGGGTGCTCGCGCCACTCTAGGCACCACACAGTGCCCTTGCCACCGCTGGTGAGCGTCGGCAAGAGCACGTTATCGACCCACTCGGGCAGCCCGTCTGGAACCGTTGTGATCGGGAGCCGATCAGGCAGCATCGGCGGCATCCGGTCGGTTCGACACCGCAGTCGCCGCGGCAGTCTGGTTCAGCTTGACTAGCTGCTTGTCTTTCCACCACGGGATCGACCGGACGAGCGCTGGCCGGCACCCGGAGGCGAACACGACCATGCGGCCTAGGGTCAGCGACGCGAGGTCGGAAATGTCCATGATGCGCTCTGACTTGCGGGAGCGGTTCAGGGAGCGTTTGCCGTCGTGCGTGGTCACCGACCGTTCGGTGTACTCGTAGTCGCCGATGAGCTCGGAGAGGTCGCGGAGGAAGGTGTTGGAGGCGTTGCCTCCACCGAACACCCGCACCGTCGATGACGCCCACAGCTTCCCGAACCCGGTCGCGCCCCAGACTTGTTCGCCTTGCTCTTGGGTTTGGAGGATGGTGATGACGATGATTCCGCGGGAGCCGTAGGTCGTGTACTTGTCGGGGAGGTCGGGTATCCGGCAGATGTTCCCGGCCTCATCCAGGATCGCCATGAACGGTTTCTGCAGCCGCCCCGAGGGCTCCTGCCGGGCGGTGTTCTCCGCAGCTGTCAGAACCGCTCTGGTGAGTGCTGCAATCAGCGGGCCGGCCGAACCTGGCCCTTCCTCGCTGAACAGGTACAGCGTGTCGGAGGGGGCTGTCACGAGCTGCTGCGGGTCGAATTCGGGGTGCCCATCGTGATGGGGCTGCACCCACTCGCGCACGGACTCGGAGGAGAGGAAGGACAGCGCTTCGCGGGCGTAGGCGAACACACCCGAGCGGGTGCGTTCGGTCATCTGCTGCATCGACTCGATCTCGGCCGCGATGTGGGGATAGTCGAGCTCAAGGATCTCGATCGGGGTCGGGTCGTCTTCGCGGCCGAGCCAGGCCGTGACGGTCGGGAGGTACTCCCCCGCTACTGCGGCTGCGAAGAGGTAGCGGGACATGAGGGTGCGCCCGGTCTGGGGAAAGAACGGGTCCTTGTCTCGCTCAGCCCCATAGGTTGCTGCGGCGAACACTGCCGCAAGGTTGGAGGCATCCTCGACCGTCCGGACACCGGCGAGGGGGTTCCACCAGCAGTCGTGCCCCCGGTACGCCGAGGCGAGTCGTTGGGGGTCGAAGATGGAGACCGTGCCGGTCGCAGCGCGCACTGGCAGGGTGTCGGCCAGAATGTCGGGTTTGACCGATGTCGCTAGCAGCGGTCCCGGCGCCGCCAGAATGTTTGGCGTGACGATCGACGCTGATTTATTGCGGCGCGGCCCGGCGATGACCGTCACGGTGTCCTCGTAGGAGGCCCGCACCGGCACGGAGCCGGCCACCGTGTGGCCGACGGTGATGCCGACGAACTGCGCCGGAATCCCCATCCGCTCGTGGCGCTTCCGCAGCGCGGCCGGCAGCAGCGGCTTGATCGAGCTGCCAGTACCCATCTTCGGGGCGGCACGATCGGCCGGCGAGCGGTCGCGGCCGCGGCGGGCGGCAATGACGATCGCCACCACGATCACGGCCAGGACGATGACGCCCACCAGCACCGCGGCCGCGGTGTGTGCGCCCGTCCGCTGCTGCCCGTCGCGGATCGCCAGAACGGGATTCACGAAGCCGGTCGCGGTGCCCGACCACCAGCCGGCGAGGGTCCAGACGGACACCACGCCGGCCGCGGCCAGCAGCAGCACGCCCATGGCCACGAGGGGGGCGTAGGAGTCGCCGCGGCGAGTTACGGCCGACATCAGGCCAGCACCCGTCGCTCGTCGTCGTGGTGGCGCTGAGCGCGGAACCGCTCATCGGTGTTGTGGAGCCCCTTCTGAGTGCCGCTGTGGATCATCTGCACCGGCACCCCGGGGCGACCCTCCACCTTGAACAGCACCTTGCCGGCACCGGGCGGCGGCGGGGTTTTCCCGTCCCACGTTGCTGGGCCGGCACCCCACGACTTCGCCGCGTTGAAGCCCGACACCATGGCTTTCTCCTTGTTCGTAAGCGGCTTGATTTCGCCCAGCACGTCGAGGTCGTCATTCGTGAGGGCCATGAGCCCGAGGAGCCCGGAGCGCTCGGCCAGGCCGCGCGCTTTCTCCCGGTCCTCCGAGTTCGGCAGCGACAGCATGTCCTTGGGTGAGTGGGTGATCTTCATCTCCGCGGTGCCGACCGAACGGTTCGAGCGCGACAGGGTGTCGGCGTGATCGACGATGCCTGGTGTGACCCGCGCTGGGTACCAGAACTCATCCATCAAGGTGGTGTACCCGCTCCAGGTCACCGATGGGATGTACGTGTCACCCTCGCGCGCGGCCTCGGCCTGCTTCTCAGCTTCAAATCGCGCGATTTCCCAGTGAGCGTCGATCGAGTCCATGCCGAGTGACCACGAGATGAGCATGGCCGTTGACAGCAGAGCCGGTGCGCTCGACGGGATTGACGATGTGTCGAAGCAAAATCCGCCCCTGTTTCCGGGATCAATTTCCACCGATGTGGTGCCGCCCAGCAGCCGGCCGAGGTCGCCCGAGAGCATGGCCTCGATCGTGTCGCCCAGCAGTGAGTACTTCTGGTCGAACGCCTCCACCGACGTCTGCCTCGTCAGGGACAGTACCCGCTCTGAGGGCTCTCTAAACGCCTGCCGCAGATCGCCCGTCACCGGGGCGGGGTTCCGCTCCAAGACGGTCTGTACCGTGGCCTCCACCACGGCATCCTCCATATCGGAGAGGCGGTCACCGCGGCTGATGCGGAGAGCGAGTTGGGCTTGCTTGGTGACTTTCCACATTGCGAGCTCGCGGAGTTCGTCGCCTATCGTGCCGCCGATTCGTTCGGCCGCGCGACCCAGCGGTCCCGGCGACAGAAGGTTGAGCTGGTGGCGGGCGTTCGGCCCGAACTCGAATACCGACCCGCCCGCCTGCTCGATGAGCGGGGTGTGCTCGCCCCTCTTCAACGGGTTGAACACCGCGGGAATCATCCCGCGCGCCATCATCCCGAGCGTTATCGTCTGCGCGGTCGAGGACTTCCCCACGCCATTGATGCCGAACAGGAACATCGACGGCGACGAAATCACGCCCTCCATGTAGAAGGCGTGATGGTCCAACGCCACCGCCGTGCCGGTAAGCAGGTCAGTGCCGCAGGGTGCACCCGACACGGGCCGGGCGGTGCCGGCCGTGAACGGAAAGATGCCGTTCGCCTGGACCGAGGAGCCGTACCAGAGCGGAGCGGCCGGAATCCGGTTCCAGCGGCCACCGCCTCGGCCGAGGAATCCGGTGGGACTGAGGGTGCGCGGCTTTGAGCGCGCCCAGGCGGGCATGGGCTTCATACGATCCCCTTCATGGCAGCTTCTACGGTGGTTTCGTGCAGCCACGGCAGCACCCCGAGGGGCAGTGTCGTGTGGAACGAAGGACCGGCGTCGTAGTCGCAGAACCGGTACGACAGCGCCGACGAGTTCAGCAGCGACTTGAGCTTCAGTTCGGCATCCTTGTACGCCCGGTTATCCGGCTCGAAGGTGACCGTTACGGCCATGCCGAAACGGGTCACCGCGGCGCCTTCGACGACTTCGGTTTCGAGCTTCTTGGCCTTGCCCTTCAACGCCCGGTCGGCGGCAGTCTCGCGCGCCTTAGCAGACGCTGCGGTCGACGCGCGGGCGTCGAGCCGCTGAACGAGCTGCACGGCCTTGTCGGGCGACACCGGCCGGTAGAAAATCGCCACGCGTTTCCGGAGGAACCGGTCGGCCGGGCTGAACAGCGGCGCCATGGTGTCCTCAGTGATTTGCAGCTTCGGCGGTGCCAGAACGAGCGCGGTCATCGACGCAACGCCGTCGTGCTGGCAAATGCGCTTGGCGCTGTCGTCAAAATAGTCGGGGCCTGCCTCCGTGACGTGCAGCCCGGAACTCTGCCCGCGCAACGCGTCGCTGGCGAACTCAGCCGACCGCTCCGGGTTGTACGCCACCCGGACGGCCTCAGCGAGAACCTTGCTCGTGGCCACCGACACCGCGCCGCCGCCCGCAGCTCGCAGCGCCTCGACTTGGTAGGGAAGCTTCGCCGCGACCTCCGCTACGGCATCCTCCACCGACATACCCAGCGCCGGCACCGACCAGGTGAGCGTCGCCCAGGTCGAAACCTCTGAGTAGCGCGCGGGTAGCTGCTCGCCTGCTTCCAGGGAGTGCCGTCGCGCAATCTCCGGGGCGTCGGGGTCGAGGTCGGAAATGATGCGCTCGACCAGCGGCCCCTTGTCGCGCAGCGCCGACTCGACGACCATCGTCGCGCCGGCCAACGCCGGGTCGTGCGACAGCGAGGAGATCCAGCCGCCGTAGTTCACCACGGAGATGTCGATTGTCGGCTGCGTCTGCATATCCGTGCCGTCAGGGTTGCAGGACAGAACCGCCGTGAGGGTCTTAATGCGCGGGTTGTGCAGCAGCGTGAACGGCCGGCCGAAGCCGTCCGTTCCGCTGATCTCCTGGGTGTTGGCCAGAATGCCCGGGAGGGTCGTCAGGTGATCGGCGGGCATGGTCGAAAACAGCCCAGACCGGAACGAGGCTTCGCCGCGGCGGGTGCGGCTCTTGCCCGAGGCCCGCGACGCGATCATGGAGGCGAGCGTGCGGCCGGTGGTGTCGCCACCGAACCGGAGCACGAACATCAGATTGAAGCCGACCGCCACCAGGAAGGCGACGAACCCGGCACCGAACCATCCGCGTGTGAACATCATCACCATGAGGATGAGCCCACCGAGGAGCACCGCCCAGCCGGGCAGCGTCAGCCCGGCGAGGGTCGCTCGCGTCGTCGGGAGCCACACGCCGAATCGGACGCGCTGTGTTGTCTGGTCAGTCATCGTCGATCATTTCTCCTACTCCGTGGCTTCCCGAGGGAACTGCGCGTGCCAGGTCACGCGCCGAGTCCCAGCCAGAACGGCCAGACCCCGACGACCCGGAGGAACCCGAAGAACCGGACGCGCCGCCCGATCCACTGCCGCCACTAGAGCCCGAGCCGCCAGGCGTCCCAAGGCCACCGCTCGGGCCGGGGCCACCCGAGGGACCAGCCGAACCAGTCGCGCCGGCGGCACCCGTCGCGCCGGTCGCGCCTGCACTGCCGGTAGCGCCCGCGGCACTCGCCGAACCACTGGCCGCAGCAGCTGCAGCAGGCACAGATGCGCCACCTGTGGCCACGGCCGATCCGACAGCGACCGTGGCGACCGCCGCCGTCTTAGCTGCATCAATGAGGATGCCGCCCGCGTTGGCCTTCCCGACCGCCGACGTGATCGGCACCGCCAGGCGCATCAGCGCCGGGAGAGCAAAGATTGCCAGCGCGAACAGGGCCAGGCCGGCCATTGCCGCTTCCGGCCCGTCACGGCCCTGCTTGAACCGGATTGCCAGGCCGTATATCGCGGCCGCGACCGGCGAGTACAGCACGAACGCCAGGAGCCAGCCGGTGGTCTTCTCCCACAGCTGCTCCTGCTTCTCGAACATGGCCCCCGCGGCCGCGATCGGCCAGAACGGCAGCAGGACCGACACCGCCACCGCGCGCAGCAGCATGATGATCCACTGGATGCCGACCGCCAACGCGCCCAGCAGCCCGAACAGCAGCTGCAAGGCGACGTTGCTCGCAAACGTCGTCGAGTCCCACAGCACCTGATTGGTGCCTTCGGTCGCTTGGGCCGATTCGAGAATGTACTTAGCCAGGGCGTTCGACCCGGTTTGCAGCACCGAGAAGAACGCCACGCCCGCGACCGCTACGAGGATCGCCCGCAGGAACTTCTTGGCCGCATCCGCGGCCACGTCCCCGCGCGCGGCAAGAGCAATGCGGATGCCGGCGACCATCAGCCCGAGGGTCAGGAGGAACACCTGAATCGGGAGCGTGACCCCGCTGAACCAATCGGCGGTGCTCCCGCCGATGATCCCGTCAAGACCCGCCCCGACCCACGACGTGTAAAAGCCATTCCACAGGTCGTTACCGCCCTCCACGAGCTGCTGTGCGAACTTGGCCAACTCGCCCTGAGCGATACCCCCGATCGCGCACCCGACGTCGAGGGGGTTGGAGCATCCGTCAGCCATTGCCGACAGCCGTCCAGCCGATGAACTCGCTACTTGTCACGTCCGACGCCTCACCCGTGGAGCCGTTGTCGAGCGGCTGAATTTTCCAGTCGCCGTCAGCCCACACCATCGGGTAGGGCAGTCCGCGGAACCCGGTGGAGCTATTCGGCACCCGAATGATGATGCGAATGGCCGCGCGGTCGCCGTCGTATTGCTCGACCTGGAAGCCCACGAGCGCCAGCCCGTTCGATTCCAGCTGGTTTTTCAGAGTCGACGGCGACGAGCCGATGTCAGCAAGCGCCGCGTCACGACCAGGAGACTCCGCGAGATAGAACTCTCCGACGTCGCGCGGTGAATGGTCGATCTGCGCATACAGCGAGGACACCGCCGCCAGAGCTGCCCCAGTCGGGGAATGCTCGAAGCACGCGGGGAACCCGGCTGTTGTGGTCGTCGGCCCGGTCGAATCGGACACCGGCCAAGTGACGCCTTGGGATGCCGCCCACCGAAGGTCGGTCGGTACTTTCCGGTTGTCACGGGCCGGTGCTTTGCATCCGATCCCGCCCGCGTCCGCGGTCGGGGTGCTCGAGGCGGGGGCGGGCGAAGCCGTCGCCGCGGCGTCGGGTGCATCGGTTGATTTCTCGGTCGGCAGGAAGAAGATAATCAGTGCCGCGATGACCGCAGCACCGAGGACGCCGAACGAGAGCCACAAGGTGACCTTGCTGGCCCGGCTGGTTTCCTTCAACATCACGGTTTAGCCGCCCTTCTTAGCCGACGCCCGGCACGCAGTTGGGGTCGGGGCTCAGGAAGATCGACACGATGCCGGAAGCGGCGGCGATCAAGACGACTCCCGCGATCCACCAGCCGAGCGACTTCATCATTTCGCCGCCATCACCACGGCGGGACGAAAAGAACATTCCGATACCGATCAGGATGAGAGCGATTACGGCAAGTGCGACTGCGACGAGCTGAGTCCAGAACTTCCCCGTATCAAGCGCATTGACTGCGTCCTGCGGCATGCAGTACGGGGCCGCGGGAACTGCCGCGACGGCGGCGTGTACGAGGTCGATCATGTTGATTCCTTCCATGAGCCACGGACTGCCGCAGCGATCTTTGCCGCGACTCTTGCCATGGCGGGGTTTTGTGAAACGGTCAGCATTCCCCGCAGAGGGGGAACCCAGGGAACGTGGACGATTGGGGCGGCACCGGAGAGAACCTTGATGCCGCGGCGGACGTCGGCCGGCACGTTGCCGGGAGCGTCCGCGACCATAAGCACAGCGCCGGCCCGGTAGGTCAGCTGCTTGGCCTCCTCGACGCCGCGCAACGTAGTGCGCGCGACCAGCAGCAGCCGGCCGCTGGCAGCGTCAGGGTTGGCTATCTCGGTGCTGTCTAGGAGTTCGGCCCAGGTCGACGCCCCGGAGCCGTGGTGGAGCCCGTAGAGCGTCCAGCCGGCTCTTGTGGCCTGCTCGTCGACCACAGGTGCCTCAGCGCAGTCGCGGGCAGGCCGCAGCCATTCCAGGATGCGCGGATCGGTGAGCGCCGTGGTCGTCACCGACCCGTCGACGCCGAGAGTCAGCGTGAACGACGGCTGCCCTGTGGACTGCACGACTAATTCGCGCTCCCCCAGCTCGGCGCTGTCGGCTTCCAGAAAACCGATTAGGAACACGGCAGGCGCAACGCCTGCCGGAACCTCGACAGTCTGCCCGCCGACCAGCCACATAGGCCCGGCCAGCTGCGCGACGGTCACCATCGCTACAGCCCTGCCACGATCGCGGCCGTGGCCGCGAGGTACGCGCGCCGGGTGCCCGGCTGCAGGTTCTCGTAGACCACGCGCGCGCCGTCAGCCAGCGCGTTGTCGTAGGGGATGTGCACGATTTCGCGCACGTAGTTCCGGAAGTGATCGACGGCATCAGCCCGGTTCTTCGCCGCCGCCAGGTCGCGTGGCGAGCCTTTCCGGGCGGGTGCGGTCGGCTCTGTCAGTAGCAGCACGCCGCGTGCCAACTTCGCTTCCAGTCCTTGCGCCACGAGGGTGTCGACCGTAGCGGCGAGCTTCTTAGTCGAATCCTCTTTGTTGAGCGCCACCAACACGATTTCATCGGCGATCTCTACGGCCGCCTGCCAGGTGCTTGCGGTCGCAGCGTTGCCGGTGTCTACGAGGATCAGGTGATAGAACTGCCGCAGCATCCCGTGCAGAGTCACGAACGCGGACCCGTCGATGACTTCGGTGTTCGATGCCTTGTTCTGAGAGGCGAGAACGTGGAAGCGGTTCTCCCCCTGTGGCCGCATGTAGTTCATCAGCTCGGGCGAGTTTGACGCGGTTTGGAACCGGTCGATGTTGTCGAGCAGGTCACGCGCCGTGAGGTCATGAGAGGCAGGCAATGCGAGGTCACCGAGAGTGCCTTGGTTCTCGTTGTTGTCCCAATCGAGCAGATTCCCACCCCGCACGCGACCAAGGGTCGCACCGACCATGAAAGTGGCTGTTGTCTTGGTCGCGCCGCCTTTGAGGTTCACGAATACGACCGTTTTGTGGCCGGCGAGCCCGCGCTGCGCGGTCGCCCTCCACAGCCGGTCTTCAAGCTCGGCCGGCCCAGGAGCCAGGCGCAGGCCCACCGAGTTGAGTACGCCCCGCCACCCCATCTGTGCCGGATGGGGCGTTGGCTCCGCCACGTTCGCCCCGAAATCAGCCGCCGAGGGCTTCCGGCGCGTGGGCAGCGCCTCTCCCTCAACGTCGTCTGGCTCGGCCGCCATAGCCACTCTCGATGCTGGCCGAACAACTAGCGAAGCTATCGGCGCGAGTGAAGTCGATGACGTGGCTAACCTCGGGAGCTCAACCGCCCCCGTCGCCGTCAGCGCGGCACCACCGGCCGAAGGCGCTGGCAGGACCCTGGCCGGCTCGCTGGCATCCGCGGGAGCTTCCGCGACGGCTACAGCACCATCAGAGCCCACCTTGAACCAGGTCTGCCCGGCCAGCCCACTGCTCCGCACGAGCACGGACAAGCCTAGTTCGAGCGCCTCAGCGGTGAACAGTTCGATCGCGGCACCGTAGGCGCTCGATCCATCTCGGGGGTACAGTCGCTTACCATCAACCAGAACCGTTCCGTCGGCTTCACTAGTGAGTTCGCGCCACGGCAACCTTTTGCTCAATGACCTTGGCATATTGGTCATAGTACCTGAATAGTTCAACCTGGTGGGCTATTAAGACGACTTCATGGAATGATGTCGTCCATGCGCAGGAATGAACGACTCAGTCGGTCAAACTGGATATATGCATGGGGACAGCACGACCAATCCAGGACCTGACCCAATGCCAAACGACGTCGTTGTGGCTGCAGAGGTTCTCGGAAGCCCGCATAATTCGGAGATAGCGTCCTATCTCGCCGGGCACAGCAACGCGACGTTCGGCGAGATCTACAAGAACCTTCAAGACCGCGGCGTCGACGTCGTTAAGGGAACCCTTTCTCATCGCCTCCGAATGCTCGAAGACGCCGGCGTGGTCATCGGTGACCTCCCGCGCGATCAGCGCGGCAGAGGCAAGGTCGTTCGCTACTCCCTAGCCCCGGCCCGGCTGCAGTACCTCGTCTCCCGCCAGCTCGACTACATGCTCGGGTTGCTGCCTCAGGACGCAAGCACGGCGCCACTCATCCACCCCACAGCCGACGCTGGAGAGCCATTCGGTCCTGTGAGCGCGCAGATTCTGAACCTCTTGTCCAGCCACTCCCCCGCCACCCTCGACGAAATTCGGCAACACATAGACGACCGAGCGGCACGATCGCGCCTGACCACCCTGGTCGGCCTCGGATTCGTCGTGGAGGACGCCCAGGGCCGCTACAGAATCAGCCGATCAGGCGTGGCCGAGGCTGCTCGAATGCTCTTTGACGCCTCAATCTCTCGCGACGACGACCGCGACTAAGCCAGCACGTTACGCGCGTCGCGCGGCTGGAGCATATTGCGCATCTCCCGCCACAGCGCGAACGAAGGCTCCGACCACCGCAGGTCGTCTTCTGGGCGATCATCGTGCCAGAGCCACTTCTCATTGCTCAGGCCCAGCGCGCGGAGCGCACTGGTCTCAACAATCGCGCTTCCGAGCCTCACGAGTGCCACATAACCCGTGGCCTGGTGCTCGCCCTTCAGCTCGTACCCGAGTGTCTTGCAGACGGATTCGTAGAAGTCGCTCATCACGGTTTCGAACTCGCTCTGCCGCTCTTCCAGGATCGTAAGCAGTAGCGGAGACATCGATCCGGAGATGACGGCCAGGTACTCGAGCCACTGAGCGGACTCGGCTATGTTGGCGCTATTCTCATCGCCAAGGCTGCTGACCAGCTTCCTTAGCAGTCCTTCGCGCTCCTCGGGATCAGTCGGATTCAGAACGCTGATCTCCACCATGAACTTCCCTAGCTGGATCGTCGCGGCATCATAGCGAGGACCATGTCGCTGGTCGACGAATGAGCGGAGTTCCGCCTCGCTCATAGCCTCATACCCATCCCAGGCCGACGGCATCGTCAGATGCAACTCTCGTGAAGCCCGCCGAAGCTCGATCGTTTCCGGGGCCGACAACCAGGAGGAGAGCGAAAGGGAATCGTCCGAGCATTCCGCAAGGCGTTGCTCCATCACCAAGGCGCGCGCCCTGCTTTCGACGCGGGACACCGCTGCTGCCAGCCGCTGGCTGGCGGCAGCATCGCCGGCCAGAGCTCTATCGCGATCCTGCGCCAAAGCGCTAACGCGGTTCAAGTCTCGTGAGTCAGTTACCCACGTAACCAATGCCTCGCCCAGAGCGGTCAGCGATCTCGACGAGAAGAGTTCGGGATGCGGGAGCTCGCCCCAGCACCACTTTGTGGTGAAGAGGAACTGGGGCCGAGACGCCGAGTCAGGCGAACCAAATCGAAGACTGGTGTCCTCAACGGCCTCAACGAGCGCGAATGTCTGCCCCTGTGGGTTCACTAGCGCCCAGGACAGACGTGCACCGTTGATATCTGAGAGTGCCCAGCCGCTTCTTAATTCCATCTGCATGCTCCCTCCATTCAAGTCGACACTCCATAGTGTCCCCCATTCGAGGGTAGTCGCAAAAGCAGATGTACCATCAGCAATGAATGGCCGTATGAAATCGGTCATATGGATACGCTTGGAGCGTGATGAGAACATATCAACGCCAACTCCTCCGCGCCTCAGGCTCGCAGTCTCGCTCAGCGCGAGTGGCGGACGCGGTTTCACAGTCTTCGCTAGGACGCGCGCCGGCACCGTGTGAGTTTAAGAATCTGATTCAGAAGGACCCGACACACCGGGGCGACTCACAGAATCTGATTCTTAACGCCCATAGATTCAGTGCCATGACTAGCCAGCGATACCGAGGCGGCCGGCAAAGTAAAGGCGACCGCCAAGCACTCATCTCCCGTGTCGCCACCCCCCTCGGCGAAGCTGTCCGCGAAAAAGCCGAAGCCCGAGGGATGAGCGTCAACGACTACATCGCCTCGGTACTCGCCCGCGAGGTCGGCATGGCCGAGCTCGCCCCCCAGTCCCCCATCGTGCCCCGCTACCAGGAGCTGCCTATCTCAGAGGTGGCTTAAACGAAAGAGCCCGCCGCAACCGCGACGGGCATCTCCCAATAACAAGCTCGAACCAACCAGCTTCCAGGCACGAAGGCTCGAGCTCTACCAGATCAACCAACCCTCACGGGAGGTCTCACTATGTTCAGGATTGTAGGCTCCGCCACAACTGAACAGGGCGGCAACAGCGGCGTGTCACCAAATACCCACGCCCGACAGCTCGCAGCGGCAACCGACCGCGTGCGCCCCCTGCCCAAGGAGGCCCGCGTCACAGCCGCTTAACAAGAAGCGGCCCGCCGCAAAGCGACGGGCCAAGCCTCTCAGCCACGAACCTGCGAAAAGTTTGGCGACCCGAACAGGTACCGCGGCCGATCTACCAGCAAAAACCGGATCAGATCCGGGCCTTTGTCGTACCCACCCACCGGAGTGGAGGTAACCCCATCGTAACGCGCCAACCCCCAATCAATGCAGCACAACTGGGCGGCGTGTCACCAAATACCCACCCGTCACAAGATACCCACACCGCCTGGCAGCTGACCCGCAAGATCAGCCCCCGCGACCAAGTCCGCATCATGGTCCGCGAAGCCGACGGGCAGCTCCACGCCAACGAATACCCCCACCTGCACCGGCTAAGCCCGCATACGCCCAGTACCCCCTGGTGCATGAGACTCGCCGACGAGCAGGGCACATTCCGGGTTCTCTGCTTCGACTTCGACGCCAAGATCGACGAACCCGAGACCGCGGCCGACGACTGCGACGCACTCAGCACCCTCCTTACCGCCCACAACATCCCGCACCTGGTCTGCGAATCGTCCGCGTCTGGCGGCCGGCACATCTGGATCGCCCCTCAAGGCGGCCTGCCAGCCCGCGCCACCGCCGCCCTGGCAACCGCAGCCCGCGCCCACTACCGAAGCCTCGACCACGGCATGCTCCTCAACGCCCGCGAAGGCGCCGCCCGGCCGCCCCTATCGCCCCACCGCAACGGGAGTCACTCCAGAGTCCTTCGAGGCACCACCGACAGCCTTCTCGACGCTACCGCCGAGCCTGCAGCGCTTACGGCCCTCACCACAGCGCTCGAGGACACAGCCCCCAACACCAGGACCGAACAGAGCGGGCCCTCGGGACCCACCAACGATCACAGGCCCCACCGAAAACTCACCGCCTGGGGCGAATCCCACATGGCCACCGTCCGCGGTGGCAGCAATCCCTCCTGGACCGGATTCATGTGCCTCCTGGCCGCCGCAACGGCCGGCTGGACCACCCGCGACGTCGAGCACGCCGCCCGCACTGCCCCCGGCATGGAGCATTACCGCACCAAGAACACCGGCCGCGGAACCCGCCGCCCACGAGCAGCCCAAGAGGCGATAGAGCGCCTTCACCGGCAATGGGTCAAGGCGCAGGAAATCGCGTCATTCCGCAGCAGCTTGCCGGCCGACACCCGCATCATCGACCTCACCCAGCTCGACACCATCATGGCCACCACCCAGGCGCTCCTGCAGCGCCTGCACGCAAGCCCCGGCCGATGGGGACGTACCGAAGCCGCCGTCAGCGAACGATCCGTGCTCCTCGCCCTGACCTACCTCAGCGTGCATACCGGCAAGACGACCGTCGGCGCCTCAATCCGCGACCTCGCCCTGCTCGCAGGTATCGGCCGCACCACAGCCAACCGCGCCCTCGCAACTCTCGCAGCAGACGGATGGATCGAGACCATCCGAACTGCAGACGGTCCCAACGCGCGCGAATTCAGGCTAACCCCGCACTTTTCCACACCATCCGACAAGGACCGGTCACAACCACTTAAGAACCCCCGCCCCCCGGGCCAACTTTTCAGCCTCCGCACCGTCATGCTCGATAAACTCACCCACCTTCTCACCGACGGTCGGCACGACCTCTTCACGCGAGCCGGCCACGGTCACACCGCCGGACGCGTCTACGCGGAGCTCCGCGATCAGGTAGATGCCATCTCAGTCGATGGGGCCGCCCGTTTGCTTGGGATAGACAGGCGAACTGCCACGACAGCTCTCAGTCGTCTTAGGCGCTCACGGCTTGTCATCAAACGGGGAACGGGCTGGGTGAGGTCAGTTCGAGATCTCCGCGACGCGGCGGCACGCGCGATCGGAGTACTGGGAACGTTGGCGGCTCGAGCTCGACTGTACGCGCTTGAGCGGGAAGTGTGGGCATGGTGGCTCGCAGAATACGACACGATGCACAGCAGCCCCCGGCAACGCCCCGCCCGTCCTCACGTTTCAGCCAGACCCCTCTTCCGCGACGACGGCTCTGGAGAGCGCACCTGGCCTAGATACCCACGGTCCGCCGACGGCTTTGCCAACCATAGGGAGGCGCGACACTATGTCGAGGCCGGCTACCTCCGACCAGGGAGCCGCTGGGCGTTGGGCGACGTCGCGTAGCCCAACCGCGGCTGTAGCGCTTCGCATCAGCTAGACCTGCGGCTCAACCAGCCGTCACCAAGTACCCACGGCCTCCGGGCTCTACATCGTGGGTATTTGATGACGCGAAGGATCAGGGTCAGCTATCCCCTGCTGAGGCGTCCAGCTATGGGTGCTTGGTGACGCGGTCTCCCAGCAGATCGTGGGTATCCGGTGACGCAGACGAAGGTGCGCTTCTCGACCCCGCTTGTCACCAAACACCCCCGCAAATATCGTGGGTATTTGGTGACAGCCGTGGGTGTTCGGTGACGGAGCCGTGGGTAAGTCGTGACGTCGCCATGGGTGATTGGTGACAGTCGTCGCCTAACCGAGGGGCTCCGACCGCTGGATTGAAGCGGATGTCAGGCCGGTCTCGACCCTCCCCCTGTAGTTCTGCCAGTAGCTCTACCTTTAGAAGACTTGACCACCTGACATAACCACGGAGCACTTTGCAATCCAATTCAACAACCGGACTTGAGCGATAGAGAATCTGAAACTCACACTGCATCTGCGACCTCACGCCTCGACATAGAATCTGCCAACTGCCCACTGCAGGCCGTTTCAGGGCCCTTAGACCCTGTTCCGCATCATCCTGAGCGCCGAGCGCCCCTCGAGGGCCCCTCGAGGGCCTCACGGCGCAATTGTGGACTCGTGACAGAACCTGATGGGTGGGTAACTGGTGACGACGAATCGTGGGTAGTTAGTGACGGAACTCATCGTGGGTACTTAGTGACGTGTCCCGCAGCACCGCCGTCGTTTGCCGAGGACTAAATCAGCTCGACTCTCCGCTTTGTCGGCGGAATATGCGGGCGCGAAGGGCGTAGCACCAGAAACTCCTGAGTCACCTCGACATTTAACTCGGGATAGACCAGTTTCACCTCGTGCAAATTCTTGATGAACGCCGCCTTGAACTGACGTATTGACCCGTACTGGCCACCGAATTGATCATTCAGCTCCGTCCAGCGAATCTTCGCCGGACGCGTCAGGGTGAATACCCGGTACGTCGCCCACAAATAGATATCTAGCCGCATCGGCGACGAACCCAACGCTCGCATCGCCTCCAGATGCACCGGGACCGGGGCATCAACTATCGACCGGTAGAACGACTCCGACAAGGTCACCGATGACGACCACAGGCCTTTGTTCTCGTCACCGACCTCCTTCGAGAACCACAATTGGACGGTGTCGGCGATCTGGAAATACTTCACCATCTCGCCGCGGCCGCTCTCGTTCATCGCCAGCCCACGCACGAAGAGCTGCGAACCGAACAAGCGCTGCAGCTGCTCGGTGAGTCGCTTCGCATCACGGCCGCCCTTAGCTAGCCCGATCTTCTGCATGAACGTATTCATGCTTGAGCCAAGCTGAAGCACCGGGCTCTGCGTGCGGACCGCCTCGGTTGCGATCCAGGTGAGCGCATGTCGGGGCAGTAACCCGTACGCGAATCCTTCGTACTTCGAGCCGTCAGGATTCGACAGAAGAGCAGGACGCATCGTCAGCTCGACATCACCGTTCTTGCGAGTCCAATACGGAACGTCGCCCGGGTCGCGGTACGGCAGAGATACTTGAGCCCAGACACGGGCGCTGTAGCCCACGAGGGGATTGCTGTCGTCCTGTTCTTGAGCTGCAGCGAAATTCAGTGCTTTCAGGCGGTCGCGCGGAATGCGGGGGACCGCCGGTTCGATGGCGCTCACGACGGATCCGCCTTCTGTGCCCCACTCCCCCACGTGGTTCGAATGGCTGTCTCGACCGCCGCACGCAAGCTGATGCCCTCACGGGCCACCACCTCGTCCAGTAACTCGCGATAATCAAGCGACACTCGAGTGTTCAACTGAACGGCGACATCACGCTTTTTCGGGGGCCTGCTGTCGATCGCTGTCATGGTTCCTCCACAAGAGTTGATAGCTCGCTAGCGTGCTATCAATCCTGGCGGCCATCGTCCCGTCCGGTCGGATCCGACCCCGGCGCGTCGAAAGAGAGTCCTAACCAGAAAGGACAGGTTGGCCGGTCGGTTCTCGCAACACTGCCACCCATCCTGGCTCCGCCAGTGAAGGAGCCTCGTTGCGGCCCGTGCTCGCCTGCAAATTTCCGTCTGTCTGGCCACTTCACGATAGTTCGCTCCCTGCCCTTCGTGCCCACCAATTCGGACGCGCCCTGACGGGCTTATTTCGCCCGAATCGGCGCGCACTGCGGGCAGTCCGCTCTCAATCGCTGCGCTTGCCAGACAGGCAGAAAAATCAGTTGAGGGAGAGGAAACCCAATGACTACCAACACCGCCAGCATCCAGCAGGGCGTCGTCGAGCACATCGACCCGACCGTGATTATCGTCGAGGCCAACGTGCGAAGCGAGGCGAAGCTGCCCGCTGATTTCCTCGCGAGCATCAAGCAGCACGGTGTTCTGTCGCCGATCCTTGCCCGCCGCGACGAGCAGGGCAATATCATCGTGCGTGCCGGTCAGCGCCGTACCCTCGCCGCCCGTGAGGTCGGGCTGGCCAGCATCCCGGCTTACATCGTCGAGGCCAACGAGAAGACCGTAGATCGGATCGTGCAGCAGATAGCCGAGAACGAGCACCGCGAAGCCGTCACCGACGCCGATCGGGTGGCCGCGTACCAGCAACTCGCGTTTGAGGGACTGACCCCGACCGTGATCGCCAAGCGGCTCAACACCAAGCCTGCCCTCGTGAAGGCTGGGATCGCCGTGGCCGAGAACGCCGCAGCCGCATCCGCCATCGTGTCGCACTCGCTCACGCTCGACCAGGCGGCGACGCTGATCGAGTTCGAGGGCGATGACGACATCGTGGCCGAGTTGATCGATGTGGCGACCACCGAACCCGGCCAGTTCGCCCACACCGCTCAGCGGGCGCGAGACGACAAGGCCCGTAACGCTGAGAAGGCCGCAATTGAGGCCCTGCACGCCGAGCGCGGGTACGTGATCCTCGACCGGGAACGCGGCTACTTCGAGAACGACTACACGCTGGTGCGCGACCTGGTGACCGCCGACGGCACACGCCCCACCCAGGAGCAGATCGACGCCGCCGAGGGACGCGCTGTCTACGTGGCCACCTACTTCGGCGGTCATTTGCGCCCGGTCTACTCCGTGGCCGACCCCAAGGCGGCAGGGTTCCGGAAGGACAGCGGGAGCGGCGCGAACAGCGGCCCGATGACCGACGAGCAGAAGGCCGAGCGCAAGATCCTGATCGCAAACAACAAGGCGTGGGCCAGCGCTGAAACAGTGCGCCGGGAGTGGCTGGCCACGTTCCTGTCGCGCAAGACCCTGCCGAGGGATGCCGCGCAGTTCATCGCCCAGGGCCTCACCATCCACGGGCTGAACGTCGGCAGCGCCGCCCGCGACGGAAACGCCCTTGCCCACGAACTGATGGGCTTGGAGCGCGGGGGCTACTACGACCGCGACAAGCTCGCGGCCGTCGTCGAGGCCACCCCGGCCAAGGCCCATCACGTCGCCCTCGCGGTGATTCTTGGCGGCATAGAGGCCAACACGTCCAAGATGAGTTGGCGGAACCCGAACACCCAGGATGCGCTCTACCTCAACCAGATCGCCGCGTGGGGGTACAGCCTCAGCGAGGTCGAGCAGATCATCACCGAGCACGAGAAGAACCGTGCCGCCGCCCGCGCAGAGCACGCCGCGGAGGGTGACGCCCAGCCCGTCGAGGTCGAGAGCGAGCAGGACGACACCGGCGACGACTTCGAGGAGTAGCAGACACCGGCGTGGCAGTCCCACACTGCTGTCACGCCGGGCCACTCCCCCGGCTCCGGCACGGAGGCCGGAACCTCGATCCGATGTCAGAACAGTTTGACCCTGGTATCGGAACGGAGGCAGACCAGCAGGGAGCCGCAGAAGGAACGCCGGCGCACTGCCCTCATCGGAATGGAGCCGCCGCCGGCGGCACTGCCTAGTCGTCATTTTTCCGTCTGTCTGGCCACCTCACGATAGTTCGCTGCCGGCCCTTCGTGCCCACCGATTCGGACGCGCCCTGACGGACTTATTTCCCCCGAATCGGCGCGCACTACGGGCCCTCCACTCTCAATCGCTGCGCTTGCCAGACAGGCAAGAAAATCGGTCGAGTGAGAGAGAACCCATGAGCACCACACTTGAAAACATCGTGCGCGGCCAGATGGTCGCCTATCTCGTCGGGCGGATCATCACCTGCCCCGTGACCGGAGCCGTGCTCGACGCGCGCACCGCCGTCGCGTTCACGGACGACGACGGCGACCCGGCCTACGTCGTGTCCCCCGAGGCTTGGGCGGCAATCAAGACGAACCCCACGGCCCGGGCTTGCTTAGTGGGCACCCGCGGATACACCCTCTCCGAGAACTAGGAGACGCCGTGCTGATCCTCACCACGCCAGACGGCGACACCATCGCCGGCTCAACCGACGTCGAGCTGGCTTCCAAATGGCTCGACAAGCAGCACGGCGAGGGCTGGGAGAACGGCGTCATTCCGTTCGACCAGCACGACGCCATGAACTCGGCGATCGAGGAGCTCGCGCTGATGGCCGACGGAATCTTCCCCGGCTACACCGTCGCCGAACCCACCACTTTCGACCACTAGGAGAGACATCATGACCACCACCGACACCCACCGGGGCATCCTGATCGGAGCCGACCAGCTGCAGCAGGTCACCGTGTCCGCCGACCAGACATGGAAGGCGATCCAGCAAGCGATCGACGCACGAAACTTCGACGTGGTGCGCTGCCGCGACGGCATCGACCTGTACGTGGACGATGAGGGCGCGATCAACGGGGCGCCGTTTAACCTGCCGCTGACGATCATCGCCCACGCGCTCGGCCACCCCGCCGCCCTGTTCGGCTCCGCCCTCGCGCTGACCGCCGACGACGACGGCGACACCCAGGGACTCAGCGACGAGCAGGCTCAGGCCGTCACCGACACCATCGGTCAGAACCCCTCCCCCGAGGTCGTCGACGCCGTGGTGGCCACGCTGAGCGTGCATCCGGCGTTCCTGCCGATCATCGCCATGCTCCGGTCGATCTGACCCGCCTAGGTGCGGGGCCGCCACGGAGGCCGGCCCCGCACCCTCCACCCGCACACCACCAGCCCCGAGGAGGGCCCCATGACCACTGAACCGCCCACCATCCCGCTCCCCCCGAAGGTCGTGGCCGCTGTCGACCTGATCCAAGCCCATTGCATCCGTGAAGAATGGATGCTCCCGACGGACCTTCCCGACCAGGCCACCACCTACCGGTACGTCACCGACTCCTGCAACCTCCCCGACCGCGGTACCGGCTACGGGAAGCCCGGTGCCGGTGAGTTCGAGGACTACGGCGACGAGTATGCGCACGCCTACCTCATCGTGCTCGCGTGGGAGCGCATCGAATGGGACCTTCACGAGAATCCCGACCACGAGCACGCGGGTGAGCTGACCCAAAATGAAACGTGGGAAGCCCAGGGTCTGGTGCAAGTGCGAACCCGGAAGCTCTTCTGTCCGTCGAACGGCATGTTGCATCGTTTCGGCGGAACCGTACTCGCCCCGATCTGCCTCGACTGCGAGGTACTTGACTAGCCAAGGCGACCGCCCACCTACCGACTGAGCGCGACGACCAGCGCGCCGTGCTCCTCAAGGGACGCTGGTCGCGTTTGCGTGCGCCCGGTCCAGCTCAGATCGCCGCCGGCACGGGACGGAGCCCGCGCCGGCTAAAAGACGACCGGCGCACCGGCCGACTGTTGCCATCGGAGATGACTAATTCTTTGCCGTGAAGCCTTCGGCAGCATACGGTCGGCCAACCTCCGTACAAGCGCTTTCGCGGCATATCCTCCCTCGCTGCGCCCCCCGGTATTCCACGGTCGCTTGCACTCCGGCCAGCTCGCCCTAGCGGCGGTAAACCGCCTTCACGGCAAAGAAACGTGAGGGGTGTTTGAGAGGAGAATGCAATGCGCAAGGTCAAGAACGGCGGGCTCCGCACATCCCCCGAGGAGCGTCGCGCCCAAGCCCAAGAGCTGCAGGCATCGATCGTGACCGAAATCGAAAAACTGAGCGACAGCGGCGAATGGGAGCTGTTCCTGACTTTCGTCCAGGCGTTCCATCAGTACTCGTTCAACAACCTCGTCCTGATCCTCACCCAGTCCCCCACCGGTACCCACGTAGCCGGATTCCGCAAGTGGCAGCAACTCGGACGACAGGTGCGCAAAGGAGAACGCGGCATCCGGATCTTCGGATTCCGGCAGAAGAAACTCAGCAGTGACGACTCAGGCGAAGGCGAGCAAGCCGAACCAAGCGAGAACGGCGAAAAGACCCTCACCTACTTCCCCATCCTGTCCGTGTTCGACCGGGCACGAACCGACCTCATCGACCCCACACAGCCCGACCCCGCCGAACTGGGCCACCGGCTCACCGGCGGCGACCCGGCAGGCATCTTCGACGCCACCGCCGACTACCTGACGTCAATCGGATGGACAGTGACCCTCGAAGCGATCCCCGGCGAGGTCAACGGATTCACCACCCGCGGCGGAAGCACCCGCGTCGTCGTTGACGCCAACCTCTCCCCCGCCCAAGCCGCCAAAACCATCCTCCACGAAGCCGGGCACATCCTCCTCCACACCGACCAGGATCAAGGAACCCTCATAGAGCACCGCGGAACCGCCGAGACCGAAGCCGAGAGCGGCGCCTACATCGCCACCGGGCTCCTCGGCCTCGACACCAGCGCATACAGCATTGGCTACGTCGCCGGCTGGAGCAACTGCGACGCCGACACCATCCGAACCACCGCCAGCCGAGTACTACTACCAGCCCACACCCTCGCAGAAGCCCCTCACCGGCAACCCCGAGCCGACAGAACCCAACTGATCCCCTGCGCCCACCAGGGCCAGCAGAACCTCACATGCTGGCCCTGGTGGGCGCAGGCTAGCGGAGCCGCCGCGGGCGGCACTCTGTCCTCCAGGTCAGCCCAAGGGGCGGCCCGGACGAAGCTTTCGGTCCGTCCCCTCGAACGGACGGCCCCCGTTGTACACACGCTCCCGGCGGATGCACTCGTTCTCGATGAGTGTCGCGAGCATTCCACCGAAGGACACGTCGCCCTCATCCTCGCCTGTCAGTTTGAACATCGTCCGAGCTCGCATCCGCAGATCCGAGTCGAGCTCAAACGTGACCTTGATCTTGTGTCGTCGGGGCTCCGGAGCATCGAAATCCTCCCCTGCCGACCTCTGCACACCGGCAGGCTGCTGCCCAGCAACCGGAGGGTGAGGAATGATTGGTGCCGTCGGAACGCTCGCAACCGGTTGAGTTTCGAGAGGCTCGACGGCCGCAGTTTGCTCAGACTCAGCTTCGTAGGTCGACTGAGCGGGTACCGGCGCGGACTCGATCGCCTGGATGCTCTCCGGCTCGGGTTGCACGGCAACCGCAGGCCGGGAGGCCCGGGTCAGACCACGCGCCTTGCGCGGTGGCGGAGGCGGGCCGCCAACAAAACGGGACGCATCATCAGACATTCGCTTCCTCCGCTACAGCCTCAGCTTCAAGCTCGGTCAACCGGGCCACCAGCTCCTGCGTGATGGCCTGCAGGTCATCAGCAACACTCTTCGAGGACGCAGGTCCCACCCGCTTCGCCGGCTCTCCCTTACGGAGCGACACCCACCACTTGTCGGCCTTCCGCACCTGCTCATCCAGTTCGTGCACAAGAACGCCCTTGTTTCGCGCCGAGTTCGCCACCGCCTCCGCATTACGGACGAAATTGTCGAAGATCGACTTCTTGGCCGCGTCCCGCTCCTCAGAACCCGCATCATCGCTGACCAGCACTTCGACGATCTGACCGATGAACTCTTCGCGCACCTTCACCGCTGACGTCGTCGATGAGAAGAGCACAATGCCAAGCAGGTCAATGTCCGGATTCAGCTGATAGATGGCGCTGAGGCGGTTCGCTGTCAGAGCCAGGCCCTCCAGGCTCGCCCGGTCCGTCTTTACCGGAACCAGGACGTAGCGGGCCGCCGCCACAGCGGCAGACTGAATCACATCACTGCTCGGTGGGCAATCGAGCAAGATGATGTCGTAATCGCCGGCGATAGGTTCCAGCGCCCGCGCGACCGATAGGCGGGCATCTCCCCTCTTCGACGCCGAGGCCGGCTGCGGACCGTTCGCGTTCTCGAGCAGGCTGCCTCCCACGACGACATCCAAATTCGGTCGCACCTCGACCGGGTGCAGCTGCTCGTTCATGATCAGCGCTTTCAGTAGATTCGCGCCGTCATCATCCTTGTCCGTGTTCCGATACCCAAGATCCAGTCCGGCGTTGCCCTGGTGGTCCAGGTCGACGATCAGAACCCGCCATCCAGATGCCGCTAGGAGACCACCAACGTTCGTGGTCAGGGTCGTTTTGCCGACACCGCCCTTGTTGTTGATGACGGCAACGGTGCGTTGCAGAACGCTCCGGTCTATCTCAGCCACGACAGTCTCCTAAACAAGTATTGCAAGTGTTTCTGGCGATCCAGGTAAAACCAGATTAGCAAGCAATGCTTGCAATTGTGGTGTTTCAAGCTCGACACACGTTGCACTCCGCCCATGCAGGAGCAACGATAAACCGGTCAATCTTCGTACGAAATGCTGGTGTTCACAGTATTGCCCGAAAAGCCATATATGCAATCGAAACCAGCAACACCAGCAAACCCATAAATACCAGTATTAAAACCAAAGGACGACCCACAAAAGTCACCGCATTCTGGCGCGGAATTCGCTCAGAATGGACGAACAGAGGGCTCAATGGGTGACTGGCCCAGATCAACGGTCAAATCGACCCTGAGTACCGCCAGAGGCCGCCAAGACGGTCGTGGAAATCGGTAACCACGAGCATGTCTGTAGATCGCACGCTCAAGGGGATTGGGCGAGAATCGAACATTCGTTCGTTGCGTGGGGGACTGCTCGCGGTGAGCTACCGGAGGTAGTCCACACACCCATCCATTCGAATGCGTTCTATCGGGTAGCCCAGAATGAGCAGACGAGGCCGGCGTCGAGCCGTCGGCTACGGAATGAGCTTGAAGCCTACTTCCGCATTCGGTAACGCCGTTGCATGGTCGATCTCGTCATTATCAAATTCGAGGCTCGCCATCGGGAACGAAGTCCTAGTTTGCGATGGGGGAGGGCCGCCGTCGGGACGTGGGAGCGAATGCACCCAGAGCACCGCCGCTTTGGCCAGCTCTGGGGCCGCCGTAGCGGTCTCCATCGCCATGGCCGAGTCGCGTCAGTCAATATTCCAGCTGTTCTGGGACATAACGATCCGGCCTTCATCGCCAAGCCTGCAGAGCCGTCGGCGGGAGGAACGGAGCTCTTCTCGGATCGCGTCCGCACTTACCGGTTCTGTCAAGGATTCAGGCTACGGTGCTCACTGACTTCCACCGGTTGCGTATTTCTGACCCACTTGGACCTCTCGCCTCAGTATGCCAACAACCTGTTGGCATATTGAGCTGTATTCAGTTCTCTTCGACTTCCCGTTCCAACGCTGCCGCAAGTTGGGCGGCGTTCGGGAGGACGGCCTGCTCGCTTGCCGGGAGCGACTCGTATGTGTAGGTGGACACCGCCATCGGCGATTCTGTGCGGCCGAGCGAGTAGCGGACGGTGTGTTCGTTACCACTACCGCAGATCAGAATCCCTACCGTTGGTGCGTGGGCTTCGCGTCGCAGGCGGTCATCGACGAGAGCGACGTAGAAGCCGAGCTTCCCCGCGTACTCCGGCTGGAACTTGCCGGTCTTGAGTTCAACGACCACATAGCGCAGCTGCTCGACGTGGAAGAACAAAAGGTCGAGGTAGAAGTCGTCGCCGCCGACATCGAAATGCACCTGCCGGCCCACGAACGCAAAGCCAGCTCCAAGCTCGCGCAGCGTGTCGACAATCCGGTCCATCAGCGCCTGTTCAAGCTCTCGCTCCGCGACATCGGATGTGAGGTCCAGGAAGTCGAAGACGTAGGGGTCCTTGGCGAGCTGCAGCGCGAGATCGGAGTCGGCAGGTGCGAGCTGCCCGGCGAAATTCGTTGCGGCCGCGCCCGTTCGCTCCAGGGTTCGGTTCATGATCTGGTTCATCAACACGTTCCGAGACCAACCATGCTCCACCGCGCGCGCGGCGTACCAATCGCGCGATCCACGGTCCTGCAGCTTGTCGATGAGGACAGTGATGTGTCCCCACGGCAAATTGCCAACAGCTTGTTGGCGAATTGAGGCTTCCTCGGGCCAGTCTTGAGCAAGAGTGCGCATGTACTGCAGATTCGAGCGAGAAAACCCCTTCATCTCCGGGAACTCCGCACGAAGGTCATCCGCGATCCTCTGCAGGACGCCCGTACCCCACGAACCGTCCACTTGCCGGGAGTCGATCGTGCGACCGATCGACCAATACAGCTGCACCAACCCTTTGTTGACCCGGCGCTGCGCCTGCATTCGAGCGCTGCGAACCTGGGACTTCAGCTCGTCGAGAACGGAGCGGTAATCGTCTGGGACAAGCGGCTGTGGGGTCATCAGGGGGAGCCTACCGCCGCCACACACCCGAATTGAGAAGCGACTCCCGAGACGTGATCGAGCGACCGCTTGGGCGATCGCGCAAACCTCATGGTGACGGCGTCGACGGAGCGATACCGAGCGGACGCCGGCGTCGCCGGCGGCAGTCCTTCTGGGGCTTCTTTACATCTCCGGGTGGAGACCCTAGTTCGCTTCCGCGTCTACGTGCCGGGCTTTCGCGGGATATCCTCCCCGGCTTCGCCTGGTCCGGTATTCCACGTCCCGGCACTTCGACACTCCCGCTCTCAAGGGATCTTCCCGCGGAGACGCACAGAAAAACGATCAGCCAACCAGAGGGAGAACAGATCATGTCGGACACCATCACCATCACCGGGATCCTCGCCACCGACCCCCGCCACATCGTCACTCAGGCGGGCCTGGATGTGTCGAACTTCCGGGTCGCATCCGCCCAGGGCCACTACGACCCCGACGCCGCAAAGTGGGTCGAGACAGGAACCAACTGGTACTCGGTCAGCGCATTCCGTCAGCTCGCGATCGGGGTGACGAGCAGCCTCCGCCGGGGCGAGCGAGTCATCGTCACTGGGAAGCTCCGGGTGCGCGCATGGGAAGACGGCGACAAGAGCGGCACCAACGTCGAGATCGATGCCGACGCCATCGGGCACGACCTCAGCTGGGGCACCACCGCCTACATCCGGACCCCACGCGCCGGTGACACCGCCGAGCAGGTCGCCCCCGCCGACTCCACCAGCGGAACGGGCCCGTTCTAGAAGCACTCGAGGGGGCCCGGAGGCGCCCCCTCCCCATCATCGAGCGGAACCCTATGTCGACCAAACAGAACCCCGTCCGAATCGTCCGAACCGGACTTCCCACACGCCCGCCACTCGAACACAACGCGGTCGAAGCCATCCGCCGCGCCAGCAGCACGACTGTGACTTACAGCCATGCCGCGATCGCACGCGTTGCCTGGTCGGTCATCGTCGAACCCGGGGACCCCGATGCGGGAGCCCTCATCCACACGCACGGCCCGGTCGCGCTCTCGCTCTCGTGTTCAACCCATCGAACGGCGACGTTCCAGATCGGCTCGCGAGCCTTGCGGGAGCCCAGTATTACCAGGGCCGGGTTGCTCGCCGCCTCGAGCTCACCGGTAAGCACGGCTTCGCCATCCTCACCCCGGAGGATGCGGGCTGGCCGACACGTCTTGTGCCATTGGGTGACACTGCCCCGCTCCTCCTGTGGTGCCGCGGGAACCTCGAGGCGCTGACCGCCGAACATGCCACCGCGATCTCAGGCTCCCGCGCCGCCACAAAGTACGGCGAGCACGTCGCAATGAATCTGACCAGCGACGTCGTCGCGGACGGGCACGTGATCATCACCCGTGCAGCCTACGGTCTCGACGGGACGGCGACCCGCGCCACACTTGTAAGCGGTGGAACGCCCGTCGTCGTTCTCGCTGGTGGAGTGGACCGGCCGTACCCGGCCGGGCATCACGACCTCATCACCCGAGTCGCAACGAACGGGGGAGTGGTCATCAGTGTGCTGCCGCCCACGACCGCTCCGACGAAGTGGCGGTTCCTCGCACGGAACCGAGTCATAGCAGCCCTCGGCGACCAGGTCGTCATTGTCGAGGCCGGGAGTTGGTCCGGATCACTGAACGCGGCATCGCACGCGGACAGCGCAAGGAACCACCGACAGTGCGCAAAACCGGGAGCTCACTATCACCAGTTACAAGCAGATCGGATCAACCGATTCCGGGTCAAGTGATAAGCCGCACTGGTCGCTGAGTCCAGAAAGGCAACAAGGTCTACGTCGGCTCCAGTTCAAGATGACTGAACGTGGGCGTGGTGAATGCGTTGCCTAAGTATCTCCGAACGCACGCCGACGGAGAATGGACAACAACCTCACGAGCCTGCCGGAGTTCTGACGGAGGCGGAGCCGGTCGCTGACCAAGGCGGGTCAGAACCCCTGACCTCGCCAGAGGACGGCGACCACATTTCAGTTCGACTATTCGTCGCCC
This sequence comes from Herbiconiux liukaitaii, assembly GCF_041927495.1. NCBI lineage: Bacteria > Bacillati > Actinomycetota > Actinomycetes > Micrococcales > Microbacteriaceae > Herbiconiux > Herbiconiux liukaitaii. Next base: position 55,654 of record NZ_JBHFHG010000009.1, read on the forward strand.
GAGGGCGCCGCCCAGGTCGGAGAAGTCCTCGGCACCTGGCTACCTTGGTCTATGAGGTGTCCTCACAAATGCCTCTGACGCGACCCAAGCCCTGCTCCATCTAGTTCTAGCTACCACCAGGGATTGCGCCGAACTCCCCGCCAGTCCGTTTCCAGATCAATATTCCCGCGGTCCCAGGTGCTGATGCAGCGGCCGTAATTAGCATGCGTTCTGCGATGATTAAGGTTCTTCTTGTGGTGATCGGTGCCGTTCTGCGAGATGCACACGCCGGACTTCGGGAGAAGATAAGGAGCCTCATGGGTTCCATGGTGCGGGGCGAACATCACGGGATACTCAGACTCGACCTTTCCTGACAGGAGCAGAGCTTCGAGCGCGTCGCCTTCGATGTCGCCGAAGTTGATGAAGTCCCCCACCTTGGTGGCAATCACGAGGCTCAGCGCGTTGTCGAGGGCGCCCATCCGCGCGGCGAGCTTCGCGAGGTCTTTCTTGAATGCCGCTGGAGCCGAAACGAACTCCGTGTCTGCAGGTACAGGTTCGGCTGCGTCCAGTCGCGGGTGGTCGTCGGCGGTGTGCTCGGCAATCCGCGTCTCGGGCAGCGACGACCAGGTCGGCGCGTCTGGGCAGGGTTCTTTTCGGTCGACTGCGGTGTCGAACCTTTCGACCTCGGCGTAGGCCCTGCGCAGGTCGTTTAGCAGTTTGCCATGGCCGGCGGACTCCATCTCGTGTGCGAGTTGGTTGAGATCCTGGAGCCAGGTTGTGATTCGGCTACCCATTTCAGGGGGGATCTGGTGAGGTGGCCAGAGCACCTTCCATTCGAGGCCGTTGGCTTCGAATTCGTCCCCGGCGTAGTGCACGGTCTGACGCACTCCGATGTTGGTCGCCTGCCATGCGTCGAGGAGCTCCATGGCATTCACCGGGGTACCGTCTCGGCTCGAGATCAGCGCGAGCATGCCGGCACGAAGGTCCGCGGCGAAGGTATCCGGCATGCCGGGAATACGGATCTCGACGGGCGGCGAGTTGTTGGGGCGAAGGGTCGCGTGGGTTGCCGCCAACTCTAGAAGGCCGCCCCAGTGGTCGCGATCGAAGTGTGTGACAACGAGGGTGGTGACTTCACCAAGACGCTCTCCAAGATAATTCGCGGCGCGGCTGGCGGCGACACGATCTCCTCGTCGCCAACGCCCGCAGTCAATCATTGTGAGATCCGTGGTTTCATCGGTGTCACTGGCTACGGCGCATGCTCCGTCTCCGACATTGATCGTCTCAATTCGCAACTGGGCACACTCCTGGCCGTCTCTGTGTGCACTAAGTATGGCGGGCATGTGGGCTGAGACCTGGCGGAGATTGGCTAAGGCGTCAAAAGATTGCAAGTCAACCCAAGGTGCACCCGCCTCATTTCGATAGCGGGGTCTGATAGGCATCTGTCTAACGCATGCAGTCAAATTGCTAACCGGCAAGCGACACATCCAGGCGCACCGGTTTGGGAGGCTGATAGTCCATTCCTGTGTGCTTCTGGTGCTTCCGCGTCATGGGTCCAGTGTGCCGAGGCGATCCAGGTCAGTGAAGCCACCAACCCAGGGTGGCACGCCAGGCTGCAGCGTCTGGGGGCGGATGTCCTCACCCGCAGACAGGAAGACGGGTGCACCCGCGGCAGCTTGGCCGACTACCAACCGAGACTATGCGATGGCGCCCGGAGCGCCAGCAGCTCGTGCCGCTCCGAAAGCGTCCTGTGACGATGTCGATCGGGGTCTGAGTAGGGCGTTCTTATGCCTTTAGTACGTGTCCGGCTCGAACGGAGAGCGGGTCTGCCCCGTCCAGTTTGTCCAGCACGACCGACGTCCTCGTGCGCTCGATGCGAGGGGATGCTCGAAGCCGCTCAATAGCCTCTCCAAGTGAGTCATTGTCTTTCGCCTGCACGAATGCGAATGCGTCCGCAACGCCAGCAACCGAAACCGCGAGGGTAACTCCCGGGAGCCCGGACAGCAGCGCGGTGAGGTCGGCTGTGCTGACATTCCCGCGACAGTAGATTTCGATCACGGCTTCGGTTCCTTTGAAGGGGCCATCGGCGCGGGTGAGCACGGTGAATCCGGTGATGTCGCCGGCACTTTGCATTAGTTCTACTCGTCGTTTGACCGTGGAGGCGGGCTGGCGAAGTTGTCGCCCGATCTCTGAGTACGAGAGCCGGCCGTTGTCCTTCAGCGCAGCCACAATCAGGTGGTCGAGGTCATCCATTTCACCAGATTAGGGATCACCCGGCATGAGCGCATAAATGGCCATCAGTTGCGGCGAAATTTCGTCACAGATCGTCAAACTGACTGGCTAATGAGCTTCACTTCGCCGCCCTCCGATGTTGAAACAGCAAAAGGGTGGCGGGGGAAACGGGAACGAAACAATGGCTCCCTACATTCGGTTTCGCCAGCCTGGGCGCGTGTCTCAGAGCGGCGATGACGACATTCACTACCTCCGAAGGACTTCCCGTGAATACCTCCACCATCCCCGCATCGGTCGAACGGCGCGGCATCCCAAAACTTGCCGGTCTGGTCGTTGCGCTAGGCGTCGGATTAGCGACGTTCGCTGCACCGCTCGGCACTGATGCGGCATCCGGGGCCGTTCCCGAGCCCGAGATCGCCGATGTCTTCCCGAACAGTGGCACGTCGGAATACGAGGTCAGTCACTATGACATCGACCTCGACTACTACGCGAAGAACGCGATCAGCGCCACGACGACCATCGAAGCATTGACCGAAGAGGAACTGATTTCCTTTTCCCTGGATCTGCAAGGGCTGGCGGTGAACGCTGTCAGCGTCGACGGAGCACCCGCAGGGTGGACCCGCAACATCGACTACGGCACCGACACGCACAAGCTCCGCATCATCCCGTCGACCCCGGTGACCGGCGACTTCGTCGTGACAGTGTCGTACTCCGGCGCCCCAGAGATCACACGCGACGCAGACGGATCGCAGGAGGGCTGGATGCAGACCCCCGACGGCGTGAGCGCCCTCGGCCAGCCCCTGGGGTCCCGAACGTGGTTCCCCAACAACAACACTCCCGCCGACAAGGCGACCTATGCGTTGCACGTCACGACACCCGATGCGAACGAGACCGGTCCTCTGAGTGCTGCCAGCGTCGGCAGTCTGGACAGCCGGGAAAGCAATCCGGCTGACGGCACCACGACCTGGAACTGGAGCGTCCAGACGCCCACAGCTCCGGAACTGATCGCCCTGTCAATCGGCAACTTCGACGTGCTTGAGGGTGACGTCGAACTCGCCAGCGGGACCGTTCTGAAGGAGTGGACGTTCCTAGACTCCGGTCTACCCCAGTGGGTCAAGGATCAGGCGAACGGGCAGCGGTCCCAGTTCAAGCCCATCCTCGACTGGCTCGAGTCCAAGCTCGGCCCATACCCGGGCTCGAGTATCGGTGTCATTGTGGACCCGGCGGCGAACTATGCGCTCGAGACCCAGGAACGGCCGTACTTTCCATGGACCGTAGACCAGGACACCCTGATCCATGAGCTCGTGCATCAGTGGCTCGGCAACTCCGTGAGCCCCGCGAACTTCTCGAACATCTGGCTGAACGAAGGTGGAGCGGAGTTCTACACCGACTACTACAACTCCGACACCGGGGCGACCGACCTGCCTGTCGAAGACACCCACTTCGCCAGCTGGCGGGACATCTCAGCTGGCGACGGCAGATGGAACCTGCCAAGTGCCGGGTGGACCAACCCCGCCGACCTTTACGGGTGGCAGGTGTACACCCGCAGCAACTACGCCCTGAATGCGCTCCTGGTTGCAATCGGGCACGATGACTTCGATCGGCTCTTCGCGGAATGGGTACATCGATTCGGCGGGGGGTCGGTGACGACAGCCGACTTCGTCGCGCTCGCGGAGGAGGTCTCAGGCCGGGATCTGAGCGCCTTCTTCGATGATTGGGTCTACAGCGGCGGTAAGCCGGCCTGGCCTGCCGAGTACGCCGTGAGTCTCGTGAGCGATGTCGAGGGCAAAGAGCTCGACGCGGGCGACACCGGCGCTCTCGAACTCTCGGTGCAGAACGTCGGACAGGTGGCACTAGAGAACTCCAACGTCTCACTCGAATCTGCCGCGCTGCTGCAGCACGTCACTCTGCCCGAACCCCTGCCGACAGGTGTCTCGGTCGAGGGCTCAACCCCGGTGTGGACAATTCCTGCGTTGCAACCCGGAGAGAACGCTCAACTCACCCTTCCGTTCACCGTCCGCGCCGATTCCTCCAACGCCGACATCGAGATCACGGCGGTCTCTACCCAGCTCGGATCGCAGGTGGATCCTGCTGTCGTCACCTTCACGACGTCCGAAGCGCCTCCGGCTCCGGGTCTCGAGGTGAACCGGATCGCAGGCGCAGACCGGTACGAGGTATCTGTGAACACTTCAAAGGCCGGGTTCCCGGCCGGTGCGTCCACGGTGTACGTGGCATCGGGGGCTGTGTTCCCGGACGCGCTGTCAGCGGCTCCCGCTGCCGCGACCGCGGGAGCGCCGATCCTGTTGACGACAAAGGATGAACTGCCCGCCTCTGTGGCGGCGGAGATCACGCGCCTAGGCGCGTCGAAAATCGTCATAGTCGGCGGTCCTGCAACTGTGTCCACCACGGTCGAAACAACCCTTAAGGCACTGGGAACGGTCACCCGAATCGGTGGCGCAGACCGCTTCGAGGCCTCTAGGAACATCGCGAAAGCGGCGTTCCCTGACGGAACCCCCACCGCGGTCCTCGTAGCAGGCACCACATTCGCCGACGCCTTGTCTGCAGGAGCGGCGATCGACGGCAACGGCCCGGTCATCCTGGTGAACGGAACCGAACCCACGCTGGATGCAGCGACGAAACAGCTGCTGACAGATCTCGATGTGAAGTCCATCGCGATCGCCGGCGGCCCCGCGTCGGTATCCGCAGGGATCGAGACTACCGCCCAGTCGATCGCCCCAACGGTTCGACTGGGTGGTGCCGACCGGTACGAAACATCCCGGAGCATCAACGCCTACCTCTTCTCCGAGGCAGACCATGTGCTGCTCGCCACCGGACAGACGTTCCCCGACGCTCTCTCGGGCTCGGCGTACGGACCGAGCATCGATGCCCCGCTCTTCACGGTGACGCCAGATTGCATCCCGGCCGCGACCCTGGCCCAGATAAAGAGCCTGGGTGCAACGAAGATCACCCTCCTGGGCGGTACCGCGACCCTGAGCGCGGCCGTCGAGAACCTGACGACCTGCACCCCCTGACTGTTCGTTCCCCGCTCTCACTTCACCTCTTGCTCACAGAAAGAAGAACATGGACACCACTGACGCGCGCGGCCGAGAGCCGCGCAGACGTGGGGCCTCGATCGCCCTCGTCGTAGCCCTGGCGGCTTCCGCCCTTGTGCCGATTGCAACAGCAAGCGCCGCATCGGCCGCGCCCGTGGCGCCGAGCAGCAGCGCCGAACCAGATGCGCTCTGGGAATCGGTCGACGGAGTGGACACATCATCGCTCGGCATCGTCGGCAGCGATGGCGTGCGAGGGTACGACCTCGATCTCGGAGCGATGTCGACTGCCTTGCTGGGAACGGATGCTGACGCGAGCTTTCACGCCTTCTCCACAAACCCGGAGACCACCGGCCCGGAGACCCGCACCCTGACCATCCCGAATCCCGACGGTGTTCTCGTCAACTTCGACGTGACCGAATCGACCGTCATGGAAGCCGAGCTCGCTGCGGCTCATCCGGAGATCAGGACCTTCGCGGGGCACGCGTCGGGCGATCCATCGGTGACCGTGCGTGCTGGTATCACCCCGCTGGGATTCAGCGCATCTGTGCGAAGCGGCGACAACTCGACCGAGGCCTGGTACGTCGATCCGATCGATGCTGGCACGATGAGCACTTACGCCTCCTACGGTCGCTCGGCCCAGAGGGACGACATGCAGCTCATCGAGCCCGAAGAGGGTGCCGACCTGACGGTGCCGGAGGGTCTGACCCCGGAGGCGCGCGGTGTGCCCAGCTCCTCTCGGACTATCCGGGCGGCCATGATGAACGACATCGACTACGCCCAGTACTTCGGTACCGGGAACGTTCTCGCCGCGAAGGTCACAGCGATGAACCGCGTCGCTCAGATCTACAACGACGACCTCGGTGTGCGACTCCTGCTGGTGAACGACACCGACAAGCTCAACTTCGACACGTGGGACAAGGCCTTCGGGCCCTCGGGGCCTTGTGGTGATGACCCTTGCCTGCCGCCATGGGCCTTCGACGACTGCAACCAAAACGCAATTGACGGAGCAGCCGGCGTCATCCAGCGTCTGATCGGAGATGCCAATTACGATGTGGGCCACCTCATGATGGTGGGCCCCGCGAACGGCCTCGGAACCTTCGCGTCAGCCGGTGTGGACTATTGGAAAGGTCGCGGGTGCTCGATGCTCGACCAGCCGGTGGGCGACATGTGGGCTGTCGACTACGTCGCGCATGAGCTCGGGCACCAGTTCGGTGCGGGGCACTCGTTCAACAACTGCTCCTATGAAGCATGGGACACCGCGGTGGAGCCCGGTTCAGGGTCGACCGTCATGGGGTACGCGGGCATCTGCGGCAACAACAACCTCCAGTCCAACACCGACCCGTACTTCTCCAGCACGAGCATCGAGCAGATCCAGAGTCACATCTACTGGGTCGGCGCAACCAATGAGTCGGGGAACTCGGTGCCGGTGGTCACGGCTCCGACTTCGAAGACGATCCCGAGTCGCACCCCGTTCTCACTCACGGCCGTCGGTTCCGACACCCCCGGCGATGTGCTGACCTACTCCTGGGAGCAGCGGAACACCGGTGACTTCAAGCGCAATGTCTTCGATGCGAACAAGGTGAACGGCCCACTTTTCCGCGTATTCGGTAAGTCTGCTGATCTGGACTGGGGCCAGGCGCATTCCTACTACTCCGGCGGTCAGAACAGCGCTGGAACAGCTGGTACGCGAGTGTTCCCCGACATGGAGCAGGTCCTTCGGGGCACCACGAACGCGCACACAGGAGGCTGCGACTCCGGGTGGAGCTGGTTCGAGCAGAGGGATTGTTACTCGGAGTTTCTCCCAACCGCCGCCTACGAGGGCAACGGTGTCGGCGGTATGGACTTCCGGGTCACGGCCCGCGACCAGCGAGCCGATGGCGGTGCGATTGCCACGGCCGATGTGCGCATCGGTGTGGACCGTGAAGCCGGACCGCTCCAGTTCACCAGTCTCGGGGACCCGGCCGAGTCACTCACCATCGGCCAGACGGTGGACGTGACCTGGGCCGTCAACGCCACGGACAAGCCCGAGCTGGCTCCGATGGTGCGGGTGAGCATGTCGACCGACGGGGGCAGGACCTTCCCGGTCGTTCTCTTGGACTCGACCACGAACGACGGAAGCGAGACTGTCACTCTCCCCCTCACAGCGACCACCAAGGCACGGTTCAAGATTGAGGCGGTAGACAACTATTTCTTCACAGTGTCCGCCGCTGACCTGACTGTGGCAGAACCGGACTCACCGGAGGCTCAGGCCCTCATTCTCCGCGACAAGGAGGAACTCCGCACCGAACAGACCACTACCGACTCGCTGACTGACTTCGACAATGGACCGGTTGAGGCGGAGAAGAACGTCAAGTACAACAAGTCAGGCTGGGGCGTGTGGCGCGGTACGCAGTACCGCGACGGCGAGTGGGCAGCGGATGCGTTCTTCCAATGGGACATGAAGGTCGATCCGGATGCTCCGACGAACTACCTCGGCGTGCGCTACTACGGCGGCGACGATGGGCGCACTTTTGACGTCTACCTCAACGACGCCAAACTGAAGACACAACGTGTCAGCAACGCAGCGGGTTCCGACACGTTCTACGTCCAGTACGACGAGATTCCCGCCGCAGTGCTGGCCGACATCGAATCGCGCGACAGCTATAAGCGCGACCAGAATGGCGCCTACGTGCTCGACGCGAACGGCGAGAAGATCCCGGTCGTGACCGTGCGCTTCCAGGGCACGGGCGTAAGCAACGTCGGAGGTGTTTTCGGCCTGTACACCACAACCGGCTACGGAACGGACGCCGACCTGTCGGCGCTCCAGGTCGACGGTGGATCGTTGGCCCCTGCGCTCGTGGATGGCGTGTACGACTACACAGTCACGGTGCCCCACGACGCCACCTCGATGGCTTTGGATGCCGACCCGGCGGTCGAAAGCGGCTTGATCTATGTCGACGGCATTCTCATCGACGACACCATCAGCCGTACTGTTGCCCTCGCCGCGGGAAGTTCACCGACCATCGTGCTCCGGTCCCTGGCCCAGGATCACACCACGGAGAAGGGGTACCGCATCTCGATCGTGCGCGACACGGAGCCGCAGCCCGAACTCGAGGTGGATCGCATCGCCGGTGCCGATCGGTTTGACGTGTCGGTGAACACGTCGAAGGCGGGCTGGGCTGACGGGTCTGACATGGTGTATGTGGCATCGGGGGAGGTGTTCCCTGATGCCCTGTCCGCCGCATCGGCGGCGTCGGTGGCGGGTGCGCCGATTCTCCTGGCGACGTCGGGTTCTCTTCCGGCGTCGGTCAAGGCCGAGATCCAGCGGTTGGGTGCTGCGGACATCGTGATCGTGGGTGGGCCGAAGACCATCAGCGCGAGTGTCGAGGCCGAGCTCGCGAAGCTCGGAACGGTGACTCGCATTGGTGGAGCCGACCGGTTCGAGGCGTCGCGGAACATTGCGAAGCATGCTTTCCCCGACGGCGCTGAGGTGGCGGTTCTGGCTACTGGCCTGAACTTCCCCGACGCCCTCTCCGCGGGTGCGGCGGTCGCTGGTCGAGGCCCGGTCATCCTGGTCGACGGTGGCGCGACCGGATTGGATTCAGCGACGAAGTCGCTGCTGGCCGACCTCGGCGTGGATGAAGTCGCGGTGGCAGGTGGTACTGCGTCGGTCTCAGCGGGCATCCAGACGGATGCGGCGGTGATCGCCGAGACCGTGCGTCTGGGCGGCGCGGACAGGTTCGCGGCGTCAAGAGCGATCAACGACCACTTCGTATCGAGCGCTAAGAATGTATTGCTCGCGACCGGCGCGAACTTCCCGGACGCCCTATCGGGCTCGGCGTTCGGCCCACGCAGGGGCGCCCCGCTGTTCACTGTTCAAGGCACCTGCATACCGGCGGAGACGCTGGCGCAGATCACTTCGCTGGGGGCCGAGCAGATCACCCTCCTCGGTGGAGAAGCCACGCTGAGCGCGGCTGTAGAGAACCTGGTGAGCTGCTCCCCGTAGCGACACACCCCAATGAGAACGGGCGCCAGGTCGGTAAACCTGGCGCCCGTTCTCATGTGCATGGCGGCAACGATATCGACCTACCCGTCGGTGTCGTCATGTCGCCGCACGTCATCGCAAGGTGTCGAGAATCAGGATGAGGTCGGCCATCGTGGTACGAGGGTTGAGGATGGCGAACCGAGCATTGGTGCGGCCATGGTGGGCGCTCGGCGTGACGAAGGCGAGCTGCTCTTCGAGCAGCCGATTCGACCACGCCGCGTAGTCCGCCTTTTCCCAACCGACTCGTTCGAAGACGACGACGGCGATCCGCTGCGCGAGATCAAGTGAGCTCAAGATCGCATCGCGGTAGGCCTGGGCGCCGTAGGTCGCGAGGGAGAACCACAGAGGCAGTCCGCGTGCGCGGCGCGTGAGATGTGCGGCGAAGTCAGAGGGGTTCCACTCATCGGCACCGGTGAGGGTATCGAGATAGTCGGCATGCTGCGTGTGTGCACGACGGCCCTGTTGGGGATCGCGGTAGATCAGGACGCACAAATCGAACGGAGCGAACAGCCACTTGTGCGGGTCGACCACGACGGAGTCGGCGCGTTCTACACCGAGGAACCGGGGCTTCGCCGTATGGGAGAGCATCGCGGAGAGACCGTACGATCCATCGACGTGAAGCCACACACCGTGCTGCGCCGTCACCTGGGCTATGGAGTCAATGTCGTCGACAATGCCGAAATTGGTGGTGCCTGCAGTAGCGACCACAGCGAAGACACTGGCCCCGTACGTCGCGATCGCCTCCTCCACCGCGCGGCCGCTCAGCACGCCGTCCGAGTCTGCGAGTACTGCCACGGCCTCGACATCCATCACCCGGGCCGCAGAAGCGATCGATGAGTGCGCTTCGGCGCTGCAGACCACCCTCCACCGGACGGGAGCGTCTCCGCCACTCGCCGCAAGTGCCGCTCGGGCCGACTCGCGAGCGGTGACCAGCGCCGACAGGTTGCCGAGCGTTCTCCCTTGCACGAAGACTCCGCCGGCTTCCGCCGGAAGGCCGAACTCTCTTGCCAACCAGCGGAGCACCTCGTTTTCGGGTGTACAGCGCCCGCACCCTCGAGCCACGAGCCGCCGTAGAGCGCATTGGCCGACACGACGACGTCGAAGGCTGCCGCCGCTTTAGAGGGCGCGCTAGGTATGAAGGAGGGGTAGCGCGGGTCGTCGGTCGAGATGCACGCGGGCGCCAGCACATGCTGGAAGATCGACAGCGCCGCCGCTCCACCAATCCCCCTTTCGGTGATCGTGGTGCCGGCGAGACGGTCGAGCTCGGCGGACGACTGCGGCCGGTCGAGGGGCGTGCCCTCCGTCAGCAATCGTTGGCGAGAGTAGTCGAGAACCCGTTCGACGATGTCACGGTTCTCGGCCGGATTACGTGGAGCTCATCTTCAAGGTGGCTCGGTCGAGCCTTGACGGCGCCAACAAGGTGGGCACGGGTGGCGCTCGTCGGCCAGATGGCACGCTGAGCGGGCAGGCCTAGGTAGAGGGTGAAGCAGCCGCGTTCAACGACCGGGTTGTGCTGGTTCGGTTCCCGATGTTCGGCGGGGGAGTGGCCGAGGCGTGGATGTGGCGCTCAGCTGGGACGAAGCCGGCGCAGCCAGGGCCAGAGCCCCGGCGCCAGCCCGACGCCACCGAAAGCGGTTGTCAGGGGTTCGTGGGGCCGTAGTCCTGCCCCATGTTGGCGAGCACCAGCACCAGCACCAGCACCAGCACTATGGCCCTCGCGCCGAGCACGAGGCAGAGCAGAACTAGGCCGTTCATGATGCTGCCGGTTATCGCCGGGCCGCGGCCGGCCGGCTCTTATTTCTGAGCGACCAGGCCCAGCACGAAGCCGAGCACGGGCGGCAGGATCGAGAACCCGACGAACAGCGACAGGATGCCGAGCCACATTGACCACAGGCTCTTGCCGCGGGCCGGGGGCGCCAGGTAAACCGGCTGCATGATTTAGACCGGCTGAGGGGTGCCGGGCTCTGGGGGAGTGGCGCTCATTGTGCGCCCCCTTTCGGTCGATCAGTTGGTGACGTTGAGTTGCCCGTCGGTGTATCCGAAGTCGATGTGTTGGTGGTTGCAGGTGTCCTCGAACTGCACGATGTGAGCCCACGTCTCGCCGCTCCGACACTGAATCTGACCGGCGCGCGTCCCGTCCGGTGCGACCGATGACAGAAGGTCGACCAGGGCGAGGTTGTCGGCCCCGTCGTTGCCGAGCCCGCCGCCGTTGATCGAGAAGAAGTCGACCGCGTAGCCGCCGCCCTTGAAGTAGTGAGCTGAGCCGGTGCCGGCCCCTTCCAGGGAGCCGGTGCAGTGCCGGTTGAGGTCAGAGACTCCGACCGATTCGAACTTCTGCACCGCTAGTGCGATGAACTGCAACACCCCGAGGTCGATCGTGCAGCCCTCCACCGCGGTGTCGTTGGCCATGTTGGTGATCTGCTCCGCGTAGCGGCCTTCGGCCACCACGAGGGTGCCGTTATCCATGGCGGTTTGGAGCTGCTGAGCAACTTGCTTCGCGTCGCCCGACACGGTGCACGCCGAGCTCGACGCTCTGCCGAGCTTCGCGAGGTAGTCGACTATCTCAGTCGACGCAGCTCGGAACGGAACGTAATAGTACGGGTCGGCGTTGATCTGCACCGAGTTGATCGCAACGGACGGTTCCAGCTGCTCCCAGCCCGGCACGTTCACGAGGCGTTCGAAGAACAGCCGCGCCGCCGTGGGCGGGTCCATCCGCTCCTTGACCGTGCCCCATGACGACTGCTGTTGGAAGAGCCCGATGGAGACTGCCACGGTGCCGTCAGGGTTGATCGCGCCGTCGCCATAGGTGAGGTTCTGCAACGTTGATTCACCGATCGCCGTCTGCACCCCGAGCACCTGTGCCGCGGCCGGCAGCTGCATGGCCGATGCCGCGTTGATGATCGCCGCGGCATAGCCCAGCGACTCAGCCCCGAAGCCGACCACGTTCACATCGGCCGGGATCGCCGCTGGGTTCACCGTGTCGGCAGCCGCAGGGGCGCAGGCGTCCGCCCTGCTGCCCCCTAGCGACGTGATCGCGAGCACCAGCCCGAGGACGATCGCCATGGGAAGCGCGATCACCGCGGCGACGATTGCGCCGGTCTTCATTTCGGGGGTGCCATTCGCTCGACCCGCCACGGTTCAGTCGTCGCTGGGCGGGTGACGTAGACCTCATACGTACCGGCGTCGGTCGGCACGTTGATGCGGAAGACGTAGGCGTTATCCCCGTCGCGGACGGTCGACCCGCCCGTGACCGACGTGCACGGAACCGTCGCCGGGCTCACTGTGTTGTAAGCGACCGCGCCCGCGTCCGTCAGGAGCGGAGACAGAGCCGCGATCCACGCGCCCTTTTCCAGGTCGGGACGGCAGTACGCGGTGACCGCCAACACTGCCGCGGTGGTCGCTTCGTTCGCCGCGTCGGGGTCGTTGTCTGGCTTGGCATCCTGCGGAGGCGTCGCCGGCACCGAGCCCGAAGGCCGCGGAGATTCGGTCGACGACTGCCCGTCAGCGGACGTCGGTGTTTCGGTCGGGGCGGATGCCGGGGCAATGCAGCCGACGAGCGAACCGGCCGTGACTGCAAGCATCACCGCCAACCCGCCCGTGCGCGCCCCGCGCATCACTGCTCCGACCCGCCGTCATCCTCAGCCGGCGCAGCAGGAGGAGCCGCCGCGCGACGTCGCGGGCGCGACCGCTCCGCCAGCCCGAGGCTCTTTAGCTCGGTCTCAGTCCAGCCGGCCCCCAGCGCCGCTCGGCGTGCTGTCGCGGCGCCCTTCTCGGCGGCAGCCAGATCGGCCGTTCGCTCGGTGACCTCAGTCACCTTCCGCTCTAGTTCCTCACCAGCAGCGATCTTCGTTGCAACCTGCTCGTGTACGAGTTCCTGCACTGTCTTCGACATGCTTCGAGGTTAGATCAGTATGAATCGTTTGACCAGCAAGGGAACGTCATTTAAGGGCAATGAACGAGATGCACGTATGCTACGGGCTTCGCCCATAGTAGATTCGGTGCATGCGCGGCGGTCTGGTGTTCTTCCGGGGAGCGGGCGCAGCTGCGCGCGCCTACCTCGAGTCGGACCACTCCCACGCCGACGAGTACTACCTCGTAGACGCCGGCGCGGTGGCCGACTGGAAGGCCTGGGACGGAGCCGGCGCTGAGCGCGCGGGGGCATCCCTGGATGGCGTGCAGTATCAGGCGTGGGTGGACTGGCTCGACCCCGAGACGGGTGCCGAACGCGGCATCCCCCGAGACGAGACGCGAATCAACCGCGACGGTGAAGTCGTCGTCAACCCGGCATCCCCTCGCTTCGTCGAGCTCACCGTGAACTGCGACAAGAGCCTGTCCGTCGCGGCAGCACTGAATCCGGCTGTGTCCGAGGCCCTCGACCAGGCGCAGGCAGCAGGCGGGGAGGCCATGAATCGGTACATGGCGCAGAACTCAGTGACCAGGATTGGCCCCCGTGGGGCGCAACGGTTTGTGCCGGTCGAACGGCTCGAGTCGGTGTCCGTGGTGCACCGATCGTCCCGTGCTGGCGACCCGCACCGGCACGTGCATATGCAGTGGACCACTCGCGTCTTTGCCGAGGGCAAGTGGCGCGGCCTGCATACGGCCGCGACGCTGAAACAGCAGGCTGCCCTGCGCGGGGTGGGGGAGGCCGCAATCAACTCCAGCGAGCAGCTGCAGGCGGCTCTCGCTGACGCCGGTTTCACGTTCGACGCGAGCACTGGCAAGGTCATGAACTTGGAGAAGCACGCGCGCACGATGTCAAAACGCGCCAACCAGATCGACGCGAACCGGGCACGGTTCGAGGCCGAATGGCGGCGGCAGAACCCGAGCCAGGAACCCGACGCAACCGTGCAGCGTGAGTGGGATCAGAGGGCGTGGGCGCACGAGCGGCCGCGCAAGCGCCAAGCCACCGAGAACGCCGAGGCGAAATGGGTGCGCGAGCTCCACGAAGACGGCCTCCAGGTCGACGGCTTTGCCCCCGTCGGTCGACCCGCGGCCGCGACCCTCGACCAGCTCGACCGCGACGCAATCGCAAAGCGCGTCGTCACCATTGCCGGGTCGAAAGCGTCGGCCTGGTCGCTCGCGGACCTGGAGGGCCACGTAGGAGTCACGGTCGGGCAGGCCGGTGTCCGGGCAACCCCCGGAGAGGTGACCGTGTTCGCCCGCACCGTCGCGGCCGACGTTGCCGCGACGCTGCCGCAACTGCACATGGACGTGCCCGGCCAAGTGCCGACGTGGGTACGTCACCTGACTAGCGAGCGGGTGCAGCGGATCGAGCGGGAGTTGCGCGCGGGCTTCACCGAGCGCGGTCTGAACTCCGGTCTGACGATTGACGTCGATGCCCCCGACGTGGCCGGCCTGAATGGTGAGCAGTCGATCGCAGCTCGCGCTCTGGCCACCCGTGCTCCGCTCGTGGTGGTGGAGGGCGCGGCCGGTGCCGGCAAGACGACGATGCTCGCCGCAGCTCGTGACCTCGCCGCCGCAGACGGCATCCGCTTCGTGGTGCTCGCACCGACCCTCCGAGCGGCGAACGAGGCTGCCAGCTCGATCGGCGCGCAGGCGTCGAGCGTGCACAAGCTCGTGCACGAACACGGCTTCCGTTGGGACGACGACGGCCGATGGAGTCGCCTGGCCGTGGGTGACGTCGACCAGGCCGCCGGGGCCGCCTACAACGGACCCGGCGAGGCATTCGCCGTCACCGCCGACACCCGCTTGGTGATCGACGAGGCCGGCATGATTGACCAGGACTTGGCGCACGCGCTGATGACCGTGGCCGACGAGAACGGCGCACCGCTCGCGCTAGTGGGCGACCGTGCGCAGCTGCCCGCGATCGGCCGCGGCGGCGTGCTCGATATGGCTGTGGCCGCGCACCCGCGCCCGCTCGACCTCTCGGAGCTGTACCGCTTCCGTGAGGACGGTTACGCCGACCTCACCTTGCAGATGCGCGACCGCGCCGCACCGAAGGCGTTGTTCGACGACTTGGAGGCCCGCGGCAACATCGTCGTGCACTCCACCGCCGAGGAAGCGTGGGAGGCAATCACCGCCGACGTCGCAGCTCGCGCCGAGGCCGGCGCATCCGTCGCGGTCGCCGTGGCCACCAACGACCAGGCCACCGAGCTCAACGCGCTCGTGCAGGCCGCGCACGGCGAGGCAGGTCGCACCCGGCAACCGGCCGTCGAGGTCGCTGGCACCGACGCGCTCACCCTCCGGGTGGGCGACCGGCTGATGACCCGCCAGAACGACACCGACCTGGGCGTCGCCAACCGTGACACCTGGACCGTCGATCGGGTACACCGCGACGGGTCGGTGACCGTCAGCGACGGCGCACGCGCGGCCCGGCTGCCCCGGGGGTACGTCGAGGAGAACACCCACCTGGCCTACGCATCGACGGAGTACGGCGTGCAGGGCGCGACCGTCGACTATGGCCACGGCGTTGTCACCGACTCGTCGTCAGCTCAGGCCGTCTACGTCGCCGCGACCCGCGGCCGCGTACACAACGCGCTGCACATCGTGGCTGGCGACCGTGACGAGGCCCGCAATGTGTTCGTATCGACCATGACCCGCGAGGGCGGCGACCGCGGCATCGACGCCGCACGCGCAGCCGCGCAGCGCGATTTGGAGGGAGTTGTCTTGCCCGCGCACGCTCACGACCCGCAGGTACGCGCCGCGCGCCTGGCAGCCGAGGAACGAGTATTCCAAAGCGAGATGCGAGCCGGGGAGGCCGCGCGCGAGCGCTGGCAGCAGGCCAACCCCGACGTGCCCGTGGCCGACTACCCAGCGGCCGCGGCCGCGGCCGAGGTCGCTGCCGGCGACGCAACCGCGGCACGCGAAATCCTCGAGAACACCACCGCGGCCGAGGGGGTCAGCGCAGGCGAGCAGCAGTGGTCGACCGACTACGCCGCCGTGACCCAAGCCGAGTCCGCAGCTCAGACCGCATCCGTGATCCGGCGCAGCGCCGCGCAGAAGGACGCCGAGGCGGCACGCAGCCGCTTCCAGGCCAACCACAAGGCCGCACCGGCACCAACCGCCCCCGCCGCCCAGAAAGTGGCGTGGGCGCGCGCCGCAACCCGCCCAGGGGCAAGCGCCCACCTCGACGCCGCACGCGGGGCCGAGCAGGCAGCTATCGCGCGCCGCGCCCGGTTGCTCGGCAACCCAGCCCCGTCCGCAGGAGCACCGACCGCGCCGCGGCCTGGCACCCCGCAGCAGGAAGCAGAGAAGGACGCAGCGTTCAAAGCTCGTACCGCAAGCTGGAACAAGCAGCAGGACTCCTCGAACGAAAGAGGCGTTAGTTCAACTCGGATGAATCAGCCGCAGGTAGTGCCGACCAAGTCACCGGCCGCCGAACTCTAGGGGGCTCTATGCCCTGAACTACCGCGTCTTCGAGTAAGAGTTGGTCCTACTCGTCGTGGCTGACCCAGTCGAAGTGACGTGGCGCCGACCAGCGGATGCGAGGCGGCACCACGTGGTTCTCTGGCCCGTTGAGCCGCACCGCGATCAGATCACGCGCTTGAGCACCCGGCGCAGAACGCGGCGAGGAGCGGCGTCGACACTCGGGTTGCCGGGGTCGCCTCAGCCATGCTCAACACTGCTCAGCAGATCGGCGGATCCGTCGGTATAGCGGTGTTCAGCTCGGCGGCGACCGCGATCAGCGGCTACATCACCGAGCATGCAGTGGCAGCCGGTGAGCCCGCCACCCTCATCAATGCCACTCTGGCCGAAGACCACGTCGTGTTCTGGATCGCCTCGGCCATCTTCGTGGGGATCGCGGCGCTCACAGCGGTCATGTTCCAAAGCGGTTCCTTTCCAGTCGACCCCGACGCGGAACCCGCCATGGTGCACTGATTCGCAACGCGTCACCCAGATGTCGGCGTGGAGGCCAGCGTCCGGTCAGCGTGCGGGTGGCGGGCGGGCGGGCGGGCGGGGCCGGCCCGGTGAGCGCAATCACCTAACCCATGATTCTGCGGAGGATGTCCCGGTCCTCGGTCGTAACGAAGGCCGCTCATCTTGGTCATAGGCGTCGTGTGCCGATCGCGGTCTGCCGCGATCCTGGGCCGAGATTGAGAGAGCTGCAGCGCCGCGTGGTTGCCTTCCTGCTCGAGTGGCATGTTCCGGTGCGAGGCCGAATCTTTGAGGGCGACCGAGCGTTTGTCGTCGAGATCGAACACCGAAAGCCCGCCTGCCGAAGAGTCGGCACCGGCTGCCGGTACCGCCATCAGTCCTGCGGTCGGGATGCCGCGAGACACCAGCGTGCAGCACGACCAGAGGGCAGCCCCCACTAATCGTTGCAACCCGGTCGATGCGGGGCCAAAGGGGAGGGGCCGCGGCGTCCTGAGCTTGCCCGGGGTTGCCGGTCACCAGATGGGGCGGGAGGACGTGCACGAGAGCGGACAGAACTGTGCCGACGCCGGGGCGCTCCTCCACTCGGTATCCCTCGCCCTCGGCGATCTCGAGCAGGTGCACGCTCGTGACTGAAGCAATGCCAGGACCGGCGCTGCCGACCCATGCCGGTAAGCGGGAGGGGGACGCGACCAGCTCAACCACGACGCCGGGCACGGTAGCGGGGGAATTGACCCAGAGTCAAGAACGGACGTACTTGCCGACTTAGCGCAGGTTCGGTATCCGGGAGGCGATGACATCCTGGGTAGTGCTCGGCCGCTGCGCGACGCGAACGGTTAGGTACCAGTTGTCGGTGGCCGAGCGCTCCTAGTCGCCGTTGAACCCTCTGTGCACGGATATGGTCTCCGCCGATCAGACCCTCCGAGGATTAGCAGCGGTCCTGGGGCGGAGATCGACGAAATTGTGGAAGTGGGCACGGAGAGTCCGCGGCATGTCTACAGCGTCGCGATTCAGCAGCCACTGCAGATGAAGGTCGTCCAACAGGGCCAGTGGGGATCAACCCCTCATAGAGACGCTCGTCACGTCCGCTCCAGCTGATCGCGGGTGCGCGCTTAGCGCGCCACGAAATATGCGTGAGCCGGATGATCGGGGTCGTCGCCTCGGCATGGAGCGTGCAGTGCAGTTCTACGACACTGGGGTGGGTCGGGATGAAGGCCGCGACATCGCCAATGAGCGTCTCGATCCCATCGTCGTCCCCTGGAGGCGGCAGGTGCGCGATCACCTCGCCCCGGCGGTCGAGGACACCAGCCAGCAGAGCGCGCTTATTGCCGAAGTGACGCAGCACTCGGCGTCGGTGATTCCGATCTAGTAGCCGATCTCCCGGAGCGACCCCGAACGATAACCCGAATCGGCGATCACCTCTAGAGCAGCACCGAGAACCCGGCGTCTCATCTCGGCCTTCCGCACCTATGGCCCCCGCGTTTTGCGCCGAGGGGATTAGTGCGGCGAAGTCATGGAATTCACTTTCCCATATACCCGACAGACGACATCACGCCTCACTTAGTGATCACTGAACCTCACTGCTGCAGTTCCGACCCGAGAATTCGACTGTGACGGGCAAAAAAAGGATCGCAGGCAGCCTTCTACGTGCCTACGGACCTCGCCGCTAAATTGTCGTCAATTTCAACCAATTCTCGGCTTCGTCATTGTCGACGCAGGCATCAAATACACGTTCTGCAGCCGATAATCCGGATTCACCTGCAATGAACAGCTCAAGTTCGAGCACGGTTCAGTGTGCGCACACTGCTATTCCCCATGTCAGCAAAATGTTCGAAAATCCGTTGACAAATCGAACATATCTCCACAGACTTAACACGCAACGACGCGCAATGGAGGTTCGATGTTGGTGGACACAGACCCGAAGCAGACCCTGACGGAGCCGGCCGGGCGCCAATCTAAACCAAGTCCTGCAGTTGTGCAGATCGACAATCTCACCCATTGGTTCCCCTCGGAGAAGTCGACCCACGTGGCGCTCTCGTCCGTCTCGCTCACGATCGAGCGGGGCGAGTTCGTGTGCCTTGTGGGTCCGAGCGGTTGCGGCAAAACAACACTCCTCAACATGATCTCGAAGCAGCTTCAGCCGGAGCGCGGAAGCGTCTCCGTCACCACGACCAAACCTGTCGCCTCAGCGGTGGGCTACATGTTTGCGAGGGATTCGCTCATGCCGTGGCGGAACATTCGCGACAACGTGGCGTACGGCCTCGAACTTCGCCGGGTGGGCCGCCGCGAACGACGCGAGCGAGCAGAGCAGATGATCGGCCTAGTCGGCCTCGGCGGCAAGGAACACATGCTTCCCAAACAGCTGTCCCACGGGATGCGGCAGCGGGCGAACCTCGCACGCACCCTCGCGGTCGATCCCGAACTGCTACTCGTCGACGAGCCGTTCGGGGCACTTGATGCTCAGACGAAAGCGAGACTGCAGGGCGAGTTCCTGCGCATCTGGGAGGGAACGGGCAAGACCGTGGTCTTCGTGACCCACGATCTCACGGAGGCGGCACTACTCGCCGACCGCATCATCGTTATGAGCGATGGTGCGATCAAGAGGGACATCGCCGTGGACTTCCCGCGGCCTCGGAATCTCGACGCCTTGCGCTTCGAACCTGACTTCCAGGATCTCGTGCGACGACTGTGGGACCTGTTCTCCGAAGGGATGGAACGATGACCTCCACTCCCGTCACCCAGGCCGAGCCCGTGCGCAGTCAGGACCTCGCCGACGCGATAGCCGCCTCCAAGGCCACCGCTCGCGCTCGGCGCAAGAACCGCAGCGTACTCGTGCGGGTGCTGCAGGTGCTCAGCCTCGTCGCCTTCCTCGCCCTGTGGGAGCTGTTCGCGGCCATCGGGGTGCTCAACCCGCTGTTCTTCTCCCAGCCCACCGCGATCGCGGAGTTCATGGTCGGCAACTTCCAAACCCTCCTGAGCGACACCCTCGTCACCCTCCGGGCTACCATCGCAGGCTTCCTGATCGGCGGAGTCACCGGCATCGCGGCGGCTTTCGCGATCAACGCCGTCCCCCTGCTGGACCGGATCCTCCAACCCTGGATCTCGGTACTCATGAGCATTCCGCGCATCGCGCTTGCGCCGCTTTTCCTGCTCTGGTTCGGAATCACCGAGACCTCCAAGGTCGCGCTCGCGATCTCACTCGTGTTCTTCATGGTCCTCGTCACGACCGCCTCGGGCATGAAGTCCGTTCCGCCGGACCTCATCGAGCTGACAGGGGCGTTCCACGCTTCCCCCTGGCAGCGATTCCGCACGGTCCTTCTACCCGCTTGTATTCCGGCGATCATGGCCGGACTGCGACTGGGGGTCGTGGTCTCCCTGCTCGGCGTGGTCTCCTCCGAGATCGTCGCGTCCTCGAGCGGGCTCGGTCAGAAAATCGTGCTTTACGGTCAGAACTTCAACTCAGCCGGCGTCTTCGCCGTGCTGGTCTTCCTCGCCGTCATCGCCACCCTCATGAACGGGATCGTCGCCTGGGGAGAACGGATCCTCCTCCGCTGGCAGCGCGACTGAGGGTACGCCACGCGGCGGGCCCACGCCGCGCACCCCGGAACGTGCACTACAACGCGCTCGAAAACCACCTCACCGAAAGGAAGACCATGCGCACCACGCACCGCAACGCAGCAGTCGTCGCCGTCGCACTTCTCCTCGCAGGCGGCCTCGCCGCCTGCAACTCCGACGCCGGATCGGCGTCGTCCACCCCCGCCGCGAGCGGCGAGGCGATCGAGCTCAACTACAGTCCGCCGGTAGCCGGGGCTCTGCCCTTCCTCCCGGTGGACGTCGCCGTCGCGAAGGGCTACTTCGATGACGAGAACATCGCCGTCACCGTGCAGCAGACCTCGGCCCAAGCTCTGCCGGCGGCCCTCAGCGGGGGTCAGATCGACATGTCGGCCGATGTCGTTTACAACGTCGCCCGCTACCTCGGCAGTGGTGTCGAGGTGAAGTACGTCTCGGGGCTCGACGACTCGGTGGACTTCACCCTCGTTCGGGCGATCGGCGCGGACGTGCCTGATCCGACGAGTGGAGAGGATGGCTGGAAGGCCTCCTTCGCCGCGCTCGAGGGCAAGTCCATCGGAGTCGCCGCCAAGGCCGGACCAATCGGCCTGACCGTCTCCGAGCTCATGCGCCAGGCAGGCGTGGCCGATGGCGATTACACGCTCGTCGACACTCCCGGTGCCGCCGCCGGCAATGCTCTGGCCGCGGGGCAGGTCACCGCCGTGCTATCGGGTGGCGGTTTCGACGCACCGCTGATCGAGAACGACCTCGGCGAGCGAGTTCTGAGCCTCGGCAAGGATGTGCCGGCCTTCGCCGATCAGACCAACGCCGCCGTGTTCCTGTCGGCGGCGGCTCTCACCGCGCATCCCGACGCCGGAGGGCGGATCCAGAAGGCGATCGCCGCTGCCGTCGACTACATCAAGGATCCGGCGAACATCGACGAGGTCGCGAAGATCGCCGTCGACAGCGGCACTCCGGACACGAGCGAGTTGAAGGACCGGATCACCGGCTACGAGTACGACTCGGGGTTGTCACTGTCCGGCCTGGAAGCGGGTTTCGTGTGGGCTCAGACCGCCGGCATCACGACCGAGCAGATCGAGGTCGACTCAACGATCGCCGAGGGTGTCGAGTCGGATTGACCGGGCCGGCCGGGCGCCTCAGTGCGAGAGGTTGAAGTAATGGGCGGTCATGCGGATGTGCTCGCGGAGCAGCGCAGGGCCGCCCACGACATCCCTCGTGAGTGCGGCGTCGCGAAGCGCCAAGTGTTCGCTGTCGCGATGCGCGCTCTGCCCGTCGGTCATCGACGCGGTCGAGGAGGAGCGATAGAGCTCCGCCGAGTCGCGCAGCGACATGGTGACCGCGATCATCCGCCGGTTGTTGCAGCCCTCGATGAGCACCTCGTGGAAGCGCCGATGCGCCGCCACCCACTCCCCGCTCGTGCGCACGCCGTCGTCGTGCTCGAGCCCCTCGAGGGTGTGGTAGGCCGCCATCACCGCGCCCTCCCACTCCCGGGAGCCCTCTTCGATCGCTCGCAAGAAAGCCTCGCACTCGATCACGCAGCGCGTCTCGATGAGCTCGCGGAGATCGCGAGCGGAGACCGGGGCGACCCGGAAACCCACTTGGGGCTCGGACACCACGAGGCTCTCCGACGCGAGCCGGATCAACGCCTCGCGCACAAGTCCCACACGGCACTCGAGCCGGCCGGCGAGTTCGGCGAGGGGGAGCTTGGCCCCGGGGGCAAGCTCCCCAGACAGGATGGCGGATCGCAGCCTGGCCTGCACGGGTTCGACCCGGGTACGTGGAGCTTGCATCGCCCTATGATTTCAAACTTCGAAGGATTTTGGAAATGAATCGACTGGAGTTCTCCGCCCTGGAGGAACCACGCACCACTGCGGTCGGCTCGACCGTCGTCGACCTCTACGAGGCGGACCGGCCCGATGCGCCGGCGGTCATCGCGCTGCACGGCGGTGCGTGGGTACTGGGCTCGCGATCGGACTACGCGGAACGCTATCGCGCCCTGCGCGAGCGGGGAGTCACCGTCGCGGCTCTCGACTACCGCCTCGCCACCGAGGCCCCGTATCCCGCCCAGCGGGACGACGTCGACGCGGTCGTGCGCCTCCTCCGCGAGCGTAGCCATGCAGGGCCGGGCCCCGCAGGACCGATCGCCGCAGGGCCGATCTGGCTTCTTGGAGCTTCCGCCGGCGCCCACCTGGCCGCCCTCACCGCCTTCTCCTCGAACGGTATCGCGGGATTCATCGGCCTGTTCGGGCGCTACGACCTCACTTCCGAGGCCGACGGTCTCCGACCGGTCGAGGGTCTCGAGGTCCCCGCTGACATCACCGGGGGGCCGCCCCCGCCGCTCGGCGCCCGTACGCACGCCGAGAGGCTCGCCCTTCTCGCGGGGGTGCGACCTGACGACCTCCACGACCTCGTGCTCGCGCGGATCAGTCCGGTCCAGCAACTCCACCCGCTCGCTCCGCCGCTCCTGCTGCTGCACGGCACGGGCGATGCCGTCGTCGACCACCGGCACTCCGAGAGGCTGCACGAGCGCGCACTCGCTCTGGGGGTTGAAAGTGAGCTCCACCTCCTTCCCGGTGCCAACCACGAAGACCCGGTGTTCGCCTCCGAACACACGATCGGCACGATCGCCGCTTTCATCCATCGCACCCGTGCGACCATTCGATAGGAGACCACTCATGGACGCAGACGTCATCATCGTCGGGGCGGGACCGTCAGGACTCACGGTCGCCGCGGAGCTCGCACTGCAGGGCAGTCGCGTGATCGTGCTCGAGCGCCGCACCGCGCCGGTGCAGTCCCGCGCGGGAACCGTGCTCCCTCGAGTGCTCGAACTGCTCGACTACCGCGGGCACGCCGGCCGGTTCATCGAACGGGCGAAGGAGATCAGGGAGAATCCCTTCCTCCTCGCCCACATCTGGGCGGGCATGCAGCCCATTCGTTGGCAGAACCTCGACACCGATTTCCCGTATCGGTTGATCTTGCCGCAGAACATCACCGAGGAGGTGCTGCGCGAGATCGTGGGAGACGACGGAGCGCGATTCATCTCGGGCTGCACCGTCGACCGGCTCGAGCAATCCGAGGAGGGCGTGACGGTCGGTGGCGTGCTCGACGGGGGCGACCGGATCGAGCTCTCGGCTCGATTCGTGGTGGGGGCGGATGGCGGTCGAAGCGCGGTGCGGTCGCTCAGCGGAATCGATTTCGAGGGCCACGACGCCACCTTCACGGGCATCATCGCCGACGTGCCGATCGACATGAAGTGGCCGGGTGGGCGCGGCATGAACGACAACCGCCACGGTTGGGCGGCTTCGTTCCCGTTCGGAGACCGCGGTGCGACCACGCGCTTCAACATCGTGCACGCCGAACGCCGGCACGCCGACAAGTCCGAGCCGGTGACCGCCCAGGAGGTGCGCTCGTGCCTCGAGCAGATCTTCGAGCGCGAGTTCGACTTCGACGAGATCACCTGGGCCTCGCGATTCACGGATGCGATGCGGCTGGCGTCGGAATTCCGGAAGGGGAACGTGTTCCTCGTAGGGGAGAGTGCCCGAATCCATTACCCGGCCAGTGGCGTCGGCATGAACTTCTGCATTCAAGATGCCTTTAACCTGGGCTGGAAGCTCGGGCGGGTGGTCGCCGGAACTTCCCCCGAAGCGATCCTCGACACCTACGAGAGCGAGCGCCGCCCCGTCGTGGAGGCACTTCTCGAGAGCGTGCGCGCGCAGTGCTCGGTTCAATTCGACTTCACTGACGAGGGGATCGCCCACCGTCGCATGTTCAAGCGCGACCTGCTGCCGCTGCCGGCGCTCAACCGGGAGCTGGCCCTGCAGCTCAACGGGCTGTCGGCGCCCTACGAGACCAGTCCCACGAGCCATCCGGCCATCGGACGGCCCGTTCCCCCGATCTCGATCCAGGTCGGCGAGACCCTCAGCCGGGTCGCGACGCACCTGGTGGACGGCCGGCTCCTGGTGCTGGATCTCACGGGCGACGGACGGTTCGCCGACGTCGCGGAGCCGGGGGTCCTGGTCGTGAGCGGAGTCGTGCCCCGCCCGACCCCCGACTGGGCGGAGGTCACCTGCGCCCTCGTGCGGCCCGACGGCTACGTCGACTGGGTCGGGACCGATGGCGACCAGGTCAGGCTCCGCGAGCGGCTGTCCGAGTGGGCGATCGCATGACCCGGATCCTGCTGGCGGGAGCCCGGATCGTCTCGATGGACCCGGCCGTCGGAGACATCGACCAGGGCGACATCCTGATCGAGGGCGACGTCATCTCCGCGGTCGGCTCCGAGCTGGAGGCGCCGGGAGCCGAGGTGCTCGACGCTTCAGGGTGGATCGTCGTGCCGGGCTTCGTCGACACGCACCGGCACACCTGGCAAAGCGCCATCAGGCACAGCTACGCCGACATCGACCCCCTCGTCTACTTCACCGAGGTGCTCGACGGCCTCGGAACCCGCTATTCCCCCGAGGATGTGCGCGTCGGCACGCTCCTTGGAGCCGTCTCCGCACTGAGTGCCGGCACGACGACCCTGTTCGACTGGGCCCACATCCAGAACTCCCCGGCCCACTCCGACGCGGGCGTCGCCGCTCTGCGGGAATCCGGCATCCGCGGGGTGTTCGGGCACGGGTGGCCGCTGGTGTCCACGGGCGAGTGGACGGTGCGGAGCGAGCTCGACCACCCCGCCGACATTCGGCGAGTCGGGCGGGAGCTCGAGGGGGACCCCCTGCTCACTCTCGCGCTCTCCGCGCGCGGGCCGGAGATGGCGACCGACGAGGTCTGGCGGAACGAAGTGCGGGTCGCTCGAGATCTGGGAATCCGGATCAGCGTGCACGCGGGTGCGTACGCTCGCAACGCCGAGCTCCACGCGGTGGAGCAGTACCACGCGGCCGGCCTCCTTGCCGAGGACTTCACGATTGTGCACTGCAATCACCTCTCCGACTCGGAGCTCGACCGCATCGCCGAGACCGGCGCAACCGTCTCGCTCGGCGTGCACTGCGAGCTCAATTCGCAAGGGATGGGTGACATCCCCCTCGATCGCCTGCTCTCCCGCGGCATCCGGCCGAGTCTCAGCGGAGACACCGAGACCAAGTGCAGCGGAGACATGTTCACGCAGATGAGATCGCTCTTCGGTTACTACCGGTCGTGGATCGGCGGAGGGCACAGCAGCGTGGCAGAACCCGTCCCGCTGCGATTGCGCGACGTTCTCGAGTTCGCGACGATGGGCGGCGCTCGAGCGCTCGGTCTGGCCGACCGAATCGGTTCGATCACCCCGGGAAAGCAAGCCGATCTGGTGTGCATCCGGGCGGGAGACCTCAACCTGGCCCCGGTGCTCGACCCGGTGGCCGCTGTCGTGCTCGGCGCGCACGAGGGCAACGTGGACACGGTGTTCGTGGCGGGGGCGAGGGTCAAGCGCCTCGGCCGCATGGTCTCGCACGACGTCGAGACCGTCGTCGGGGGCGCGACCGCCTCGCAGGAGCGGCTGATCGCTCTGCGCCGCTCGAGCCGGTTCTGAGCTGAGAATCTCCTGAAGCGCGTTCCCGCTGTGCGATAAAATAGTCACTGTCGAACTCACAAGACCTCCTCGAACCGTCCGTGCGGTGATCGGGATTCTCGTGCTTCACGTGCCTCTCTCGGGCATCGCTGAAGTCGTCCGCAGCGGCTCAGCCGCTGCGAGATGCTGGGCCGGACACTCGCCCACACCTCGAGGTTCCAGAATGCCATTCGTCGAAGGCCAGACCGTCGTCCACCCGTTCCACGGCCCGCTCCGGGTGATCCGGATCGCGGATCGCACGGTGCGCGGAGTCACACTCAGCCACCTCCAGTTGCGATCACTCGGGCACCCGCTCGACGTGAGCGTGCCCGTTGCGAACGCCGATTCGGTCGGGATTCGCCCCGTCGCGTCGCCCGACCGGATCGCCGAGCTCGTAGAGATACTGCGCGGGCCGATCGACGATCAGCCGATGGGGTGGTCGCGCCGCATCAAGAGCTACCAGGAGCGTGTCAACACGGGCGACGTGGAGCAGCTCTGCTACGTCGTCCGGGAAGTCACGAGGAGGCACCCGAAGTCGTCGGCGTCGTCCGAGAGCCAGTTGCTCCGCTCGGCGCGCTCGACTCTCGTGGTGGAGTTCGGTCTCGCTCTGGGGATCAGTCCGGCGGAGGCGGAGGTCATCGTGGACGAAGCGGCCGAGGGAATGGCTACGGCTTCGCGCCGGTGACGCGGAAGATCCGCAGCTGCAGCGCGAGGGTCGAGTAGTAGCCGACTAGGGTCGAGACGTCGAACACGGTTCGTCGGCCGAGTTCGCTCGCGAACCGGGCCCACTCCGCATCGGTGAGGTCTCCCGCACTCACTGCCCGGGCGAGTTCGAGAACCGCGGTCTCGGTGGGATCTGCGAAGGCACCCTCCTTGCCGAGGCGGATCGCCTCGAGTTCGGCCTCGGTGAGGCCCGCGGCGCGACCGACCGCCTCGTGCGCGTCCCGTTCGAACGCGGAGTCCCATGACGCGGCCACCACGAGGATGGCGATCTCGCGACAACGGGCCGAGAGGGCCGTGTCGTAGCGCACCGCCGCGCCGAGGGCCTGCAGAGCGGAACCGAGCCGAGGGGAGAGCAAGAAGGCGTTAAAAGGCCCGGCCAGTCCGCCGTCGTCGTCGATGAGGGCGAAGTGCTGCGGGCCCTTCGCACGCTGGCCCGTCGTGATGTCGGAGTAGAGGGCGAGCTGGTCCTCCGACAGATCGGCGGGCAGCAGTGGTTCGAGTCTTCTCATGGCGCCTCCGGCGGTTCAGGGCTCGCGGGAGCGGCCGACGGGAGCAGCCCGGCTGTCGCCCGAGGTCGCGAGAACGAGTTCGGTCGTGCGTTCGATGTGCGCGGCGAGAGCCGTCCCGGCCTCGTCGGCGCGGCGGGCGATTGCCAGTTCGAGCAGCACCCGGTGCTCGTGCGGCACGTCGCGCTGCTTCTGGGCGGGGAGGGAGACCGACCATCGGCGGTAGAGCTCGGCTTCTTCCCGCAATCGAGCGGCGAAGACGGAGAGCCTCTGGTTCTGGCCCCGAGAGAGCAGTGCGCGATGGAACCTTTCGTGCGCCTGAGACCATTCGTCGCTCAATCGGGAGGGATCGAGGGCGTCGTAGAGGGGGGTCTGGTCGAGCACGTGATGGGCGGCCACAACCTCGGACTCCCACTCGAGTGTTCCGTTGCGCACGGAGTCGATGAACACGGCTACCTCGACCTGGATGCGTGCCGTGGTCAGGTCGTGCAGTTCGGCGTAGGAGAGAGACTTCACCCGATATCCCTGGTGCGCCACGACCTCGACCAGCCCGCTGTCGACCAATTTTGACAGAGCCTCCCGGAGAACGGCGATGCTCGCGTTCAATCGCTCCACGAGGGGCTGGAACTTGAGCTGCTCACCGGGTCGGAGGCGACCGCCGAGGATGTCGGCGCGCAATTGAACGGCGAGTTCATCCGCTCGGGTCGCCTTGGCCATCGCACCATCATGTCAGGTATGAGTTTCGACCGAAATACCGAATGTCCTTGTAATGTTCGATAATTTTGTGGCAGTGTCGAAGCGTTGATGAGGCCGGTGCCACGTCATCCCGTCGTCTGTTCGAAGGAGAACCGTGAAGATCGCCAATTACGACAACCGCCCCCACCTGGTGACGCCCGACGAGGCGGCGGTGATCGATCTCGCCGAGGTGCTGGGCGACCGCTTCGCGTCGTTCGTGCAGATCTTCGAGCAGTGGGACGACTTCGTCGAGAACGTCCGCGCGATCGATCCGGCCACCGCGCCGTCGAGTCCACTGAACCGCGAGCGGCTCGGCAGCCCCTCCCCGAGCCCGCGTCAAGCCGTCGCCGTCGGTCTCAACTACCGTGCGCACGCGGCCGAATCCGGCTTCGCCGTTCCCGACACCCTCCCGCCGACCTTCACGAAGTTCGTCTCGAGCATCACCGGTCCGGACACCGAGGTGGAACTGCCGGCCAGCGGCAACACCGATTGGGAGGCCGAGCTCGTGGTGATCATCGGCCGCGGTGGGCGCAGGATCGCCGAGAGCGAGGCCTGGAGCCACGTGGCCGGACTCGCGATCGGTCAAGACCTCTCCGAGCGCGTCACCCAGATGCAGGGCCCCGCTCCCCAGTTCTCCCTCGGCAAGTCCTTCCCCGGTTTCGCACCCATCGGCCCCTGGCTCGTCACCCCCGAAGAGTTCGCCGACCCTGATGCCATCTCCCTCGGCTGCGCCATCGACGGCGAGACCGTGCAGAACGGCAGCACCCGCGACCTGATCTTCCCGATCTCCGCTCTGCTGGCCAAGATCAGTGAGATCATCACCCTGCAGCCCGGTGACATCGTCTTCACCGGAACGCCCGAGGGTGTGGGCGTGGGTCGTTCCCCGCAGCGCTTCCTTCAGCCGGGGGAGCAGCTGCGCACCTGGGCCGAGGGCATCGGCGAGCTCCACCAGCGATTCGTCGCTGCCCCTTCCGTGGCCACGGCGAAGTGACCACGGCGCACTCGAACAGACTGAAAGGCACGTCATGACCGGCACCGGTTCGATCAGTGAACTGGGTTACGTGGCACTCCGCGCCCGTGACCTCTCCGCCGTCGCTCGCAACGCGACGGACATCCTCGGCCTCGACGAGGTCGACAGCGGCGGCGGCAAGGCGGTCTTCGCCGCTCAGGCCGGCCGACGCGAGATCGTCTACAGGCAGGGCGAGGAAGACGGACTCGACCATGTCGGGCTCGTGGCGTCGAGCGCGGACGAGCTCGCGAGCATCCGCGACAAGGTCAGGAGCGGCGGGTATCACGTCATCTCCGAGCACCCCTTCGAGGACTTCATCGAACAGGGCTTCGCATTCGTGGGGCCCGAGGGATTCACCTGGCACGTCTACACCGAGAACTTCTCCTACAGCATGGTGAGGAACGGCGGGTTCGGCCCCGACCGGTTCGGGCACGTCAACATCCAGGCCGTCGACACGCTCGCCATGCGCGACTTCCTCAGCACCGTCTTCGGCTTCCGGGTCTCGGACCGCATCGGTCACGACGCGGCGTTCTTCATGCGCTGCAACAACGACCACCACGGCATCGCGGTCTTCAAGAGCACTCGGCCGGCGCTCCACCACCACGCCTGGCAGACGCAGAGCATCGTCGACCTCGGCAATCTGGGTGACCGACTCGCCCGCCGCGGTTCGCGACTGGCCTGGGGGCCGGTCCGGCACGGCGCGGGCGACAACATCGCCGTCTACTACGTCGAACCCACGGGAGCGGTGATCGAGCTCTACACCGATCTGGAACGGATCTTCGATCCTGAACGACAGATCCGGCACTGGGATGAAGATGACCTGTACTGGATCAACCAATGGGATGGCCAGGTTCCGGCCGGCATCCTCGACCACGGCATCCCACCTGTGGCTCGCTGAGCCGAGCACGACGCTGAAGAGGATCCAATGACTGCATCCACCACGACCGACGTCGACGTCCTGATCATCGGGATGGGGCCGGTCGGCAAGCTCGCCGCCCTACTGCTGGCCCGCGCCGGCCACTCCGTGATCATCACCGACCGCAAGGCCGACACCTACCGGTTGCCGCGTGCGGTGGCCCACGACGCCGAGATCGCTCGCATCCTCCAGTCGGCGGGCCTCTCTCCGAACGCGATGCCGGATGCGGTCGAACCCTACGACGACATGTACACCTGGGTGAACGGCGAAGGCGAGGTCCTGCACCAGGTGGACTGGACCGGCATCGACCCCTCGGGCTGGAACAACACCTACTTCTACAACCAGCCCGCCCTCGAGGGGTACCTCGAGGAGCAGCTCGCCGCCGCCGCGGGAGTGCGGACCGTTCGAGGCGTCGCTGCCGCGGTCCTCGACCAGGACGAGCACTCCGTCACGGGAGTGCTGACCGACCTGGGCGACGGAACGACCACGGAGCTCCGTGCTCGCTACGCCCTCGGTGCCGACGGAGCCAACAGCGGAGTGCGATCGTCGCTCGGCATCGAGTGGCACGACCTCGGCTACTTCTTCGACTGGCTCGTGGTCGACGTGCTCCCCAAGGAGCAGCTGCCCGTGGCGAGCTCCGCCATCCAGGTCTGCGATCCGGCGCGCCCCACCACGGTCGTGCCAGGCGGCCCCGGTCGGCGCCGCTGGGAGTTCATGCGGCTCGAGAACGAGACGAAGGAGGAGCTCACTCGCCCCGAGCGCATCTGGCAGCTCCTCGAGCGCTTCGGCGTCACGGAGGCCAATGCCTCGCTCGAGCGCGGTGTCGTCTACACCTTCAACTCCGGCTGGGCGGAGCAGTGGCGGAAGGGCCGCGTGCTGCTGTTGGGCGACGCGGCGCACCTCATGCCGCCGTTCGCCGGTCAGGGACTCGCCGCAGGATTCCGAGACTGTCTCAACCTCATGTGGAAGCTCGACCGGGTGCTCGCCGGCAGCGCTCCTCAGAGCCTGCTCGACAGCTACGAGTCGGAGCGACTCGATCACGTCAAGGAGTTCATCGAGTTCTCGATGTCGCTCGGTCGCATCATCTGCATCACCGACGTCGACGAGGCCCGCGCGCGCGACGAGCAGATGATGAAGGCACGCGCGCAGGGCACCACCCCGGAACCGCCGCCGGAGCCGCGCCTCGGCCCGGGCCTGCACCGAGGTGAACACGGAGGTCACCTCTCCTGGCAGGGGCAGGTGACCACTGCCACGACGACGACGGCCACTCGCTTCGACGATGTCTTCGGCCACGGTGCCCTCATCATCGGCGACCCGGAGCTCGCGCGATCCGTCGACGCGGCGACGATCGAGGCGCTGGCCGCCGCGGGTATCGCCGTGACCGCGTTCACCGCCACCGACGATGTCCCCGCCGGCGTGCAGATGTTCGATGATGTCAACGGCACCTACCGCTCCTGGCTGAGCCTGCTCGACACGGGTGCGGTGCTCGTGCGCCAGGACTTCTACGTGTTCGGCACCGCTCGCACGGTGGAGCAGCTCCGAGACCTGGAACTCGGGTTCCTCGAGTCGGTCGGAGGAACGACCGTTCCGGTCTGACCCCGCTAACTCGATGACCTGACGATCTGCAGACAGGATGGCAATGGAGCCCGAAGAACACGTGTCATTGTTGACGGTCACGAATCTGTCGCGCCGATTCGGCGGTGTGACAGCACTCGCCGGAGTCTCGTTCGCCCTGTCGGGAGGTGAGAAACTCGCCGTCATCGGGCCGAACGGTGCCGGCAAGAGCACTCTACTCAAGCTTCTCGCCGGGGCCGACAAGCCCACCGCGGGGGAGGTCGTGCTCGAAGGGGTCGGTGTCGTCTCACACGGCATCAGTCACCGGTCGGCCCGATCCGGGATCGCGCTCGCTCGACAGGTGCCGCGCCCGCTGCCGAGCCTCACTGTCGAGGAGAACCTGCGAGTGGGGATGGCGGCCGGGCGGCACCGACGCGACTCGTCAGCGGCCGACCGGCTCGACGAGATCCTCGAGCTCACCCGGCTCGACTCGAAGCGGCGGCGCCTGGCGCGGCAGCTCCCGCTGCTCGACCTCAAGCGCCTCGAAGTGGCGCGCGCCCTCTCGACCGAACCCCGCCTCATGCTGCTCGACGAAGTGAGCGCGGGCCTCAACGAGGGCGAGCTCGATGACGCGATCGACATGATCAGGGCCATCCATGCCACAGGCACCTCCCTGTTGATCGTGGAGCACGTGCAGAAGGTCATCCATGAACTCGCGGATCGGGTGCTCGTGCTCAACTGGGGTTCGCTCATCGCGGAGGGCACCCCGGCCGAGGTCACGCAGAACGAGGAGGTCAGCCGCATCTACCTCGGCGGGGGCCGGGCGGCCAAAGCCGACGCGGTCGCGGTTGCCGATCGTGGCCCGGCCGCAACGCCGGCCGGAGAAGCCGCCGCACACAATGACGGCCTGCGAGTGGAAGCCATCTCGGCCCATCGCGGCGGCATCGTGGCCCTGGCCGAGGTGTCGATCGCCATCCACGGCGGCGAGGTCGTCACGGTGCTCGG
The DNA here is from genome assembly GCF_041927495.1 of Herbiconiux liukaitaii. Classification (NCBI taxonomy): domain Bacteria; kingdom Bacillati; phylum Actinomycetota; class Actinomycetes; order Micrococcales; family Microbacteriaceae; genus Herbiconiux; species Herbiconiux liukaitaii. The sequence goes on from NZ_JBHFHG010000009.1 coordinate 88,308, forward strand.
AGCGAACGGGGCGGGCAAGACCTCGCTCACCCAGTGCATCAGCGGACTGCTGCAGGTCTCCTCAGGTGCGATTCACTGGAAGGGCGAGGCGATCGAGCACCTGCCCGCGCACCGCCGAGCGCTCAAGGGAATCGCGCACACTCAGGAAGGGCGCAAGCTCTTCGCCGGGCTGACGGTCTCGGAGAATCTTGATCTCGGCGGGCTACGCATCCGAGCGGCGGAGCGGGAGGAGCGCAAAGCCGAGATCTACGAGATCTTCCCCATCCTGAAAGAGCGGCGTAAGCAGATCGCGGTGACGATGTCAGGCGGTCAGCAGCAGATGGTCGCGATCGGACGGGCCCTGATGTCGAGGCCCGCTCTGCTGCTCTGCGACGAGGTCACCCTCGGGCTCTCCCCGCTCGTCGCGGATGAGATCTACGAGGCGCTCGAACGCATCGCGGCCTCGAACACCAGCATGTTGCTCGTGGAGCAGGACGTCGAGCGCAGTCTCTCCATCTCGAACCACGCCTACGTACTCTCCCGCGGTGCCGTCGTCTACGCAGGGTCCCCGCGAGAGCTCACCAAAGAGGTGCTGCACCAGGCCTACCTCGGCCGGTGACTCCGCCTCACCCACCTCGCGACCTCGGTCGCGCATCCGGAAGGAACCATCAATGAAGATGAGACGAACCATCATCGCCGCGACAGTGGCGTCCGCGCTGATCCTCACCGGCTGCGCTGCTGGCGGCGGCGGCGAGGGCTCCTCGGACTCCGTCGTGATCGGAGCGAGCATCCCGCTGACGGGCGCTCTAGCGGGCTTCGCCCCGCTCATCCAGAGCGGCTACGAAGACGCCGTCGCCCAGGTCAACGACGCGGGCGGGATCGAGATCGACGGCACCCAGCGCCAGGTCGAGCTCGTCGTGCTCGACAACAAGTCCGATTCGACGACCGCGGGCGAGCAGGCGCGGAGCCTGATCCTCGAGAACGATGCGGTCGCGCTGCTCGGTTCGGTGAGCCCTCCCCTCAACATCCCAATGTCGAACGTCGCAGAACTTGAGAAGGTGCCGTTCATCACCTCGCTCACGCCGACTCGCGCGTGGCGGGGGGCCAACGCGGACGGCTGGTCGTACGCCTGGGATATCTTCTTCGACGAGGAACAGATGACCGAGCTGCAGTTCACCACCTCGGATCTCGTGGAGACCAACAAGAAGGTCGCCCTCTTCACCGACAACGAGGAGGACGGGATCACCATGGGCGGACTGTGGGAGCAGAAGGCTCCCAAGTTCGGCTACGAGATCGCCAGCCGCGCCGAGTTCCCGGTGGGCACCTCCGACTACACCTCGTTCATCAACGACGCGAAGTCGGCGGACGCCGACGTGGTCATTGCCCAGATGACACCTCCGGATGCTTTCGCGCTGTGGAAGCAGATGAAGGCCCTCGGCTTCGTGCCCGAGGTGGTGTTCTGCGAGAAGTGCGGGGCCACCGGCGCCTTCCAGACCGAGCTCGGCGAGACGGCCGAGGGCACGACGACCACCGACTACCTGCGCGCCGACAACGACGAGACCACTCGAGTGGTCGATGCGTTCGTGGGAGAGCTCGGCGACAACATCGACCTGTCGAACCTGATCATGGCCCAGACGGCGGCCGCGGTGATGCTCGCCGCGATCGCCGACGCCGGATCGACCGATCCGGAGGCCATCAACGAGGCCATCGGAGCCACCGACGGCGAGTTCTCTGGCGGAGCGATCTCGTTCAACGACGAAAACGTCGCCGACATCACGCCGGTCTCCGCTCAGTGGCAGGGCACGAGCATGGTCGAAGTCAACCCGGAGACCGATACCTCGGGCGCGCTTCAGGCGCCCGTGGCCGGGCTTCAGCGGTAGGGGAGGGCGGTCCATGATCGACGGCGGCGTGATCCTCTCGGGGCTCCTCACGGGAGGCCTCTACGCGGTGGTGGCGCTCGGGCTCTCGCTCGTGTTCGGGGTGATGAAGCTCGTCAATCTCGCGCACGGCGAGATCATCGTGCTGGGCGCGTACGGTGCCTCGCTCGCGGTCACCATCCTGGGCTGGGATCCCCTGCTGTCGATCCTCATCGTCGCCCCGGTGGTGGCGCTCCTGGCCTACCCTCTTCAGCGCTACGTGCTCACGGGCCTCCTGCGCAGAGGGCTCGAACCGCCGCTCGTGGCGACCTTCGGTGTATCGCTCCTCGTGAGCTCTGCGCTCGTCATCGCGTTCAGCGGAAACGCTCGCTCGCTGCCCGCGGCCTATGCTCTGCAGGGTATCGAGATCGCGGGCATCACGGTGCGGCTCTCGGATGTCATCGCCTTCGCGATCGGGGTCGTGCTCGTGGTCGCCTGCCACCTCGTGATGACCCGCACGCGCTTCGGCACCTCACTCAGGGCGGCGGCGACCGATCCGGCGACGGCGGGCCTGATGGCCATCGATGTGAAGCGGATCTACGCCCTCACCTTCGCCGCGGCGGCCGGTTTCGCCGCCGTGGCGGGGGTGCTGATCGGTGTGGGCTACTCCTTCACCCCCACGACGGGCGCCTCGTACATCCTGATCGGATTCACGGTCGTTGTGCTCGGCGGCACCGGGAGCATCCTCGGCACACTCTGGGGTGGACTCGCACTCGGTCTCATCCAGAGCGCGGGCAGCTCGGTGCTCGGAGGTCAGTACCGGGATCTCGTGATCTATGTGGCGTTCATCGTGATCCTGCTGGTGAAGCCTTTCGCTGGGCGGATCGCCGACTCGGTGCGGGCCTCGAGGGCCCGGGGCGTCGTTCTGAAAGGTGGTTCGTGATGGCTGCACGGTTGGTGAAGACGTTCAGAGGAGAGCGTCTCTCGTGGTCGGGCCTCGTGGTGGTCGTCGTTGTGGGATTGATTCTGGTGAACGTGCTCGGCCGCTACCAGGTGGATCTGCTCACGACGCTCTTCCTCTATATTGCGGCGGCCAGCGCCTGGAACCTCATCGGAGGCTTCGCGGGCCAGTTCTCGCTCGCGAACTCGGCCTTCATCGGCACGGGTGCCTACGCGACCGTACTCGTGCTGCGCGACCTCGGCTGGGGTCTCCTGCCGGCCCTGGTCGCGGCCGGAGCGTGCGGCCTCCTGCTGTCGCTCCTGATGGGGCTCCTGCTCTTCCGCCTCCGCGACGCCTACTTCACCATCGGCTCAATGGCCGTGGGGCTCGCGGCGCTCATCTGGATGTCGAACTGGGACTTCACAGGGGCGGCGACGGGCATCAGCGTGCCGATGGCGAGCGCTCCGGACCGCACGACGCTCTACCTCCTCGGCCTCGGCATCGCGGCGATCGCCATCGCGGTGAGCATCCGCACCTCCCACAGAGCCTTCGGCCTGCGGTTGATGGCCGTCCGCGACGATCAGGACGTCGCCGACAGCCTCGGCCTCTCGCCGTTCCGTCTCAAGCTGGGCGCCATCATGCTCTCCGGCACCATCACCGCGATCGCGGGCGGGATCGTGGCGCTGCAGCAGATCACGATCGAGCCGTTCTCGGCCTTCAGCCTGAACTGGTCGATGACGTTCATCGTCATGACGATCGTGGGAGGCCTCGGCCGGGTCTGGGGCCCCGCCCTTGGTGCGGTCATCGTCTACTACGTCATCACGGTGCAACTGCGGGGCCTGCCCACACTCAGCATCCTGATCGAGGGAGTCCTCCTCGTGGTGCTCATCAAGCTGCTTCCGGGAGGCCTGCTCGGTGGGCTGTCCGCACTGGTGAACCGGCGCACGAACCTTAGAAGGACCGCCGCGGAGACGACTGCAATGGCCTCAAACGGCAGCAGAGTCTCGTAATTCAGGATGGCCTACGTGTATAGTAGGACACGTCAAAGGAGACCCATATGCTCGCATCCCAGGTAATCGACAACGACGGCACCCTCGAGATCGGTGACGTGCCCGACCCCATCGCCGGGGCGGGGGAAGCGGTGGTGCGCGTGGAGGTGGCCGGGTTGGCCCCCGGCGCGTTCAGCCTCCTGCGCATGGGCGCGGTGCCCATCGTCCCCACGATCTTCGGCCACGAGATCGCCGGTGTTGTGGAGTCGGTAGGGGACGAATCGTCGGCGCACCTCGTGGGAAAGCGCGTGCGCGTGCACCCATTGCTCTCCTGCGGCACCTGTGACTACTGCAGCACCGATCGCGAGATGATGTGCGCGCAGAACGCCATGATCGGCCACGCCATCTTCGGTCCTGCCGCGATGCCCCGCTACGCCCGATATCACAACGGCGGCCTCGCCGAGAAGGTGCTCGCGCCCACGGCCAACCTCGATGTGCTCCCCGATTCGCTGTCGATGGAACTCGGAGCCAAGGTGCACGACTTCGCGAACGCCGTTCGCGCCCTAAAGCTCGCGGAACTCGAGAAGGGTTCTACCCTCATCGTGACGGCCGCCACCGGGGCCATGGGTGTGGCGACGATCGCCCTCGCCGCCGAGTACGGCGTGCATCGAATCATCGCGGTAGGCCGCGACGAAGATCGACTCGCCGAGGTCAAGGCACTCGATCCGGAGCGCATCACGACCGTCGCGGTCGGCGAGGAGGCCGACCCCAAGTCGATCGCGGGCCGCATCCGGGCCACCGAACCCGAGGGTGCTCATGCGGCCATCGACTACATCCCCTCCGGCCTCGGTGCCTCTTACGTTTTCGGCGGGCTCCGCACCGGAGCGCGGATCGTGCACATGGGTGTTAATCCCGTGCCGCTTGTGATCCCACCCGCCGCCTTCTCCATCAACTGCATCACCTTCGTGGGCACCCGCAATGGCACACGCAAGGATGCTCATGACGCGATCCGACTGCTCCAGGCCGACCCGGAACGCTACGGCCGCTTGATCACTCATCGCCTCGCGCTCGACGAGGCCGGGCGGGCTCGCGACAACTTCGCCACTCGCGCCGAGTCCATGTGGATGGCCGTGGTGCGCCCCGAGCTGCGCTAGTCGGGCACGACCAAGAGGGGGCGGTCGATCCATGTGGATCGGCCGCCCCCTCTTGATTCTCGCTTGGGCTCAGAGGCCGCCGTGCCAGTAGATGGTGCGCTGGTCGGTGAAGAACCGCACCGATTCCTCGCCGCCCAGCCGGCCGAGCCCCGACGCGCCGAGACCCCCGAACGGCACGTGGGGCTCGTCGCCCACCGACGGCCCGTTCACGTGCACCGCGCCGGCACGCACTTGGCGGGCTAGCGAGATCGCGGCGCCGGACTCCTTCGAGATGACGCTCGCGATGAGGCCGAAGTCACCCTGGTTGGCGAGGGACACCGCCTGCGCGTCGGTCTCGAAGGGGATGACCTCGACCAGGGGCAGGAACGCCTCCTCGCTCGCCAGCCGCGCCTGCGGAGCCAGGCCCGTGACCACCGTGGGGGAGAGGTACCGGCCCGAGCGCCCGCCGCCCTGAGCGATGCTGCCGCCCGAGGAGCGCACATCGGCGACGAGCTCGTCGAAGCGGTCGGCCGCCGCGTCGTTGATGACCGGCCCCAGGGCCTTGGTGGGATCCCGCGGGTCGCCTACCGGCATGTCGGCTGCGATCGCCGAGAGGCGCTCGACGAGCTCGTCGTAGCGGGAACGGTGCACGAGCAGTCGATCGGTGCACATGCACACCTGGCCGGAGTTCGCGAACGAGGCGAATGCGAGCGGTGCCGCCCAGATGTCGAGGTCGGCATCCTGCCGCACGATGGTGGCGTTCTTGCCGCCGAGTTCGAGAACCGCCGGGGTGAGGGCGCGCCCCGCCATCGACGCGATCGACCGGCCCACGGGGGTTGATCCGATGAAGACGACTCGACGCACCGCGGTGTCCTCGATCATCGCCTCGATCGCACGCCGCCCCCCGCCGGGTGCCGTTGTGACCACGGAGACAACCCCCTCGGGGGCACCCGCTTTCCGTAGCGCACCCGCAAGCAAATGGCCAGCTGTGAGGGGGGCCTCCTCGCTCGGCCGGATGACCACCGCGTTGCCGACCGCGAGCGAGATCGCACTCGCGCGGGTGGCGAGGATGAGCGGAGCGTTCCACGGCACGATTGATAGCGAGACACCGGCCGGCTGCCGGATCGAGAGGTTGAGGGTGTCGGGGTCCTCCGAGGGAAGGAGCTGACCGAGCGGCGAGCTCGTGAGCCCTGCGGCCTCGCGGAGTGTGGCCGAGGATTCGCGCACATTCATCTCGGCCCAGGGACGCACCGATCCGGTCTCCGAGGCGAACAGCGCTGCGGTCTCCTCGAGGCCCTCCTCGAGCACATCGGCGGCACGGAGCAGTACGGCGCGACGGTCGGTGAACGGAGCCGCGGCCCATTCCGACGCCGCAGTTCGGGCGGCCGCCACGACTTCGACGGCCTCCTCGGGCGATCGCGCGGGGAAGGTGCCCACGACGGAGCCGTCGATCGGACTGACGTCATCGAAGCTCGGCCGTTCTGAGGAGAGGATGCGGGTTGTCATAGGATCGCTCATTTCGCTTCAGCGTGGCTCATGACGAGCACGGGTTTGATGGTGGCGCCGCTCGAGGCGTCGGCGAGGGCCTTCTCGATCTCGGTGAACGGATAGCGTCTCTCGAGCCGTGGGAACGGGAACCGTCCGGCGCGATAGAGCGCGATCAGTTCGGGGATGAACTGCTCCGGCTCGCTGTCACCGAGGGTGACGCCGACGATCGACCGGCCGGGGAGGTGGGAGTTGACGTCGAAGGAGGCGCGGCTCCCCGCGCGGGGAGCCCCGATCACCGCGACGGTCCCGCGCACGCTCAAGGCGCCGATCAGCATCTCCAGCACGGCTGTGCTGCCGGTGGTCTCGACGGCGTGGGAGGCTCCGAGGCCCCCGGTGATGGCCGCGATGGCCTCGGCTGTGTCGCTGGTCGAGGCGTCGATGATGTGGGTGGCGCCCAGCTCGGCGGCGAGTTCTAGCCGGCTCTCGACACGGTCCACCACCACGATGGTCGAGACCGAGACGGCCGCGGCGGCCATGACCGCGGCCAGGCCGACGGCACCGGCGCCGGTGACGACGAGAACGGAGTCCGGCGACGGCCGGAGGATCCGGAGCACCGCGCCCGCGCCCGTTTGCAGGCCGCAGCCGAGGGGAGCGAAGTCGATGAGTTCGTCGTCGGTGGTGTCGGGCGGCAGCACGACCACGGAACGCTCATCTGCGATGGCGACCTCGGCGAAGGTCGACTGGCCGAAGAAGTGGGCGTTGAGCTCCGCTCCGTCGCGCCGGAGGGTCGCCGAGCCGTCCGGTCGTCGACCGCCGAGGAGGTTCCAGGGCAGGTGATGGTCGCAGTATGCGGGGTGACCTGCGCGGCACGAGGTGCAGCGCCCGCAGGACGTGAAGCTGAGCAGCACTGCGTCGCCCGGCTTTGTGCGGCGAACGCCGGTGCCGACGGCCAGCACCCGGCCCGCGCCCTCGTGGCCGAGCACCCCGGGCAGGGGGAACGGGATGACTCCCGCCGCGGCGCTGCTGTCGGTGTGGCAGAGCCCCGCGGCGACCACCTGCACGAGCACCTCGTCGTCGCGCAGCTCGTCGAGTTCCACGGAGGAGAGCGTCATGCCCCCGCCAACTTCGGCCACCGCCGCGAGGGCTGTCCGGGATCGATCTGTCATGTGAGGACCTTCTTTCCTGTCGTGCGTCGTGCCAGAACGACGAGGCCGATGAACGCGGCCGCGTAGGGGATCATCTGGGTGAGCTCGGTGGGCATGACGTTCTTGTCGATCTGGAAGCTCAGCGAGGTGGCGAAGCCGAAGCCCACGCTCACGAGGGCGGCCAAGTAGACGCGGCCGCCGGAGAAGATGGCGGCCGCGAGGGCCACGAAGCCGAGGCCGCCCGTCATTCCATCGGTGTAGACCGAGAGTTGACCGAGGCTGATCTGCACGCCGGCGAGACCGCAAACGGCGAAGCACCACACCTGGGCGGAGATCCGCACCCGATCGACTGACACACCCGAGGTAGCAAGAGCGGCAGGCAGGGATCCCGCGGCCCGGAGGTGGCGCACGATCACCGAGCGGCGTTCGAGGGCGATCATCACAACGACGAGGAGCCAGCCGACCCACGTGAGGATGGTCTGGCCCGAGAGAACCGCACCGAGGATCGGCACGGCGTCGATCCCGGGGATGGTGACGACCAGCAGAGCGGGGATGCCCGGATCGGAGAGGTTCCCCTTCACTCCGAACAGCGCATCGAGGAGAAGGACCGTCGCGGCACCGGCGAAGATGAAGAGCACGATCCCCCCGATGAACACGTTGAGCTTGAACTTGGTGACCAGGAGGCCGAACACCAACCCCGCGCCGATCGACAGCAGGAGGGTGAAGGCCACGGCCAGCAGTGCCGAGTCGAACCACAATCCGGCCGCCACGCCGAAGAAGGCGCCGAAGATCATGATGCCCTCGAGGCCGATGTTGATGTCTCGTGTCCACAGCGTCGGCAGGCATGCCAATGCGGCGAGCAGGATGGGTGTGGTGACCCGCACGCCGGAGGCGAAGAAGGCGTCTATCCATTCCATCAGCGCGTCACGACCTTTCTGCGCAGGCGGGCGGCCACGATGGTTGCGGCCCCGATGAGGCCAGCGGTGCTGGAGGCGGTGATGAGGATCACGCAGATGATGATGAGGGACATCTCGGTGGGAACCCCCGCGATCTGTTCGATCTTGCGACCCGCGCTCTGCATGATCGAGTAGACGATCACCCAGATCAGCGCGAGACCGGGCTTCGATCGGGAGATGAGTGCCAGCATGAGGGCGACCCACCCCAGCCCGATAGCGATTTCGGTGGAGTAGCGGCCGTGGCCGGCGACGACGAGAACGCCGCCGGCCAGGCCGCACAGCGCTCCGCTCAGTGCCATCGAACGCACGCGCGCTCTCGCCACGTCGATACCGACGGCTCGTGCGAAGCCGGGAGCGGTGCCCACCATCTTCCAGCGGTAGCCGATCGTCGATCGCTCGACGATCCACCACGTCACGGCGATCACGAGTGCGGCGATCACGATCACCCACGTGAGCTGAGTGCGGGGAAGGATGTCGGCGAAGAGCGCCGACTCCTTTACAGGAACGGTGGCACCGGGGGACTGCGCCGCGGGATCCTTGAAGATGCCGTTCGCGAGGAACCCGCAGAGCAGGAGCAGGATGTAGTTGGAGAGGAGCGACGAGAGCACCTCGTCGACTCCCCAGTAGGCTTTCAGCCAGCCGAGCCCTGCGGAGACGAGTGCTCCGACCGCTGCGGCGGCGAGCAGGGGAACGATCTGATCGGCCGCGGGGAAGACCGCAGGCAGATAGGCGCCCACGACGGCTCCGCTGAGCGCGCCGATGTAGACCTGGCCCTCGGCGCCGATCGTGAACATCCCGGTCTTGAACGCCACGGTGACCCCGACGGTGGCGAGCGCCAGCGGCAGCCCCCAGGCGAGGGTCCTGGCGATGCTTGCGGGATCCCCGAGGGCGTATTGAAGGCCCACGCCAATGGTCGGGAGGGCTTGGTAGCCATAGAACTGGATGATCACGACGGCGAAGACGAGACCCACTGCGGGGGCCAGCAGAACCCTGAGGGCCCGGATCATCCTGCCCCTTCCGGTCTTCGTCGGTGGCGACTCTCCGACGCCTTTCGCCACGGCGACTTCGGCGCTCATGCGGCGTCCGCCGACGCTCCGCCGGTCATGTAGTGACCGAGTTCTTCGCGAGTGGTCGACTCTGCTCGGCGCTCGGCCACGATCACACCGCGGAAGAGCACGAGGATGCGGTCGGAGAGTCGGATTAACTCGTCGAGATCGGCCGAGATCACGACGGCGCAGTTGCCCGCAGCTACGTGCTCGGCGAGCGTGGCGTAGACGAAGTCCGCAGCGCCCAGATCGACGCCCCGCGTGGGCTGTGCGAGCACGACGCAACGCGGGCTGCCCGCGAGCTCGCGGGCGATCACGACCTTCTGCTGGTTCCCGCCGGAGAGACTCGAACACGCGGCCGAGGAGCTCGACGTCTTGATCGAGAAGCGGCGCACCAACTCGTCGGCCCACCCTCGATTGGAAGAATTGCGCGAGCGCTTGAGGCCGTCGGCCACCGAAGTGCGGGCCAGCCGGCCGCCGAGCAGTGCCTCGAAGACCGATCCCGCCACCGGCAGCCCCTCCCGATGGCGATCCTCCGGAACGGAAGCGAGCCCGGCGGAGCGCCGCCCGGCTATCGATGAGTGGGTCACGACGTTGCCGTCGAGCTCGATGCTCCCCGCCGCACGGGACGTGCCGGTGAGCAGCGAGAACAGGGAGTTCTGACCGTTGCCGTCGATTCCTGCCACGCCCACGATCTCACCCTGGTGCACCACGAGGTCCGCAGCCACGAGGGAGGCGTCACCCGCGACGCCCCCGCTCAGCCCCTTCACCTCGAGCAACGGCCGTGGGGTGGGGGCTGCCCGTGGAACCCTGCCGAGGTTGACGGTCTCCCGCCCGGTCATGGCGGCCACGAGCTCGGGGATGGTTGTGGCACGGCGGTCGAGGGTCACGACCGTCCGGCCTCCCCGCAGTACCGTCACCCGATCGGCGATCTCCATGACCTCGCGAAGCTTGTGCGAGATGAAGACGACGGCGAATCCCTCGTCGGCGAGCGTGCGCAGGGTGTCGAAGAGGCCCACGCACTCCTGCGGGGTCAGCACGGCCGTGGGCTCGTCGAGGATCATGATCCTCGCCCCTCGGTAGAGCACCTTGAGGATCTCGATCCGCTGCTGGGTCGCCACGCTCAGGCTCCCGGTCTTCGCACCGAGGTCGATCGGCATGCCTAGCATGCGAAGCGGCAGCTGTAGCCGTTCCACGATGGCCGACTCCTGCACCATCCCGAACCGGGAGACCTCGTCGCCGAGCGCAACGTTCTCGAGCACCGAGAACTCGGGCACGAGCGTGAAATGCTGATGCACCATGCCGATCCCGGCCCGGATGGCGTCTCGGGGATGCGAGAACGACACCGGCAGCCCCTCGACTTCGATCGTGCCAGAATCCGGGAGATGGAGTCCGTAGAGGATGTTCATGAGGGTCGACTTGCCTGCGCCGTTCTCCCCGACGAGGGCGTGCACCTCTCCGGCCCGAAGCTCGAAACTCACGTCGGCGTTGGCCACGACCGGTCCGAAGGCCTTGGTGATCCCGGCGACTCGGAGGATGGGTTCGGGGTTCGAGCTCATCAGGATCCGGCGCCTTTCGGCGTGATCGTTCCGTCTTCGATCTGCGCGCGGATGGCCTCGAGCGATGCCTGCTCGTCGGCCGTCAGCAGGTCGTCGTTGTAGGTGACGTCGTAGGCGCCCTCGGCGAAGCCGTAGAAGTGCGAGGTGCCCTTCTCGAGCTCCCCGGTGGAGAACTGCTCGGCCGTGTCGAGCAGGAGCACCTCGGTGTGGTTGTTGATGGTGGCGGGCACCTTCGCACCGAGCGAGGGGTAATCGGCGAGGATCGGGAGGATGTCGACCCCGCTCTCCGCCGCCTTTACGGCGCCCTGGCCGGAGAGCCCCGCGAAGCTGTAGACCGCGTAGGCCCCCTGCTGAGCTACGGCGCTCGCGACCTCGAAGCCCTTATTCGGGTCGTTGAACGAGCCGACGAACTGGCTCACCAGCGAGAGCGAAGGTGTGAGATCTGTGGCGCCCTGCTTGAATCCGGCTTCGCAATCGAGCACGATGGGTGCGTTGAATCCGCCGATGAATCCGATGGTGTCGCGCTGGGCCTGGGCATTGACAGTGGCGGCGACCGCTCCGCCCATGTAGCAGCCCTCGGCGTTGCGGAAGGCGACGGAGACAACGTCATCGCTCGGAACGACCCCGTTGACGAAGACGAAGATGGTGTCCGGGTTCTCCGACGCCACCTGGGACGTCGCGTCGATCGCTTCCTGGCCCACGACGAAGACGAGCTCGTTGGCGTCGGCGGCGTCCTGGAGGAGCGGGGCGAAACTCTGCTGGTCCAGCTTCGCCTCGTAGGTGGTGACGGTGGCCCCGCCCTCCTCGAGGGGTTCGATCGCGCCGGCCGCAGCGTCGAAGTAGCTGTGGTCGCCGAAGGCGTTGGTGACGAAGAGCCCGATGGTGGCAGCACCCTCGGTCTCGGCGGCTCCGCTCGGAGCTTCGGCGCCGCTCGGGGCCTGACCGGCGCAACCGGCGGCGAGCAGGCCGACGGAGAGGATGAAAGCCAGTGCAGAGCTACTGGTGAGTGTGGTGCGTCGGGTGACCATGATTCTCCTTTGAATCCGAAGCTGTGTCCTGTTATTCAAGCCTGTAGTCCTGAATAAAGCAACAACGGGGTTGACGTCCCATTGACAAGCGACCCGATCTCTGACGACATGTCCGAGCATTTCGGGTAAGTGCGCTGCCGCGCGGTGGGTCTCTGATTCAATGAGGCGATGAGCACAGGCACGCGCACAGGCACAGGAACGGGTTATCGGGAACGCAACAGCACAGCGGATCGCGCGCTCACGCTGCTGCAGATGTTCGACGACGGTCGCCTCGTGATCTCGGCGAATGAGGTGGCCGAAGACATGGGGGTGGCGCGATCCACGGCCTACCGGTATCTGCAGACACTCGTGCAGGCGCAATTCCTCTCGGAAGACGGGCGCGGTGGATTCCGCCTGGGCATGAAGGTCCTGCAGCTCGCTCGGCTCGCTCGCAAGAGCTACGGTCTGGCCGATGTCGCCGTGCCGGCCATGCGCTCGCTGGCTGCGGAGTTCCACCAGACCACGCTGCTCACCAAGCAGTCCGGCAACATGATCATCTGCCTCGAGCGCGAGGAATCGCCCTCGCAGTACATCCGGCTCTCCTACGAGAGAGGGACTCTGCTCACCCTTAATGCGGGGGCCTCGGCTCTCGTTCTGCTCGCCTGGCTGCCGGAGGGTGAGGTGCGCCGCCTGCTCGCGTCGGTGGAGCTGCAGCGCTACACGGATGCGACGCTCACGGAGCCCGAGGACATCCTGAAGAGATTGGCCGAGATCCGGGAGGCCGGCGTGGGCATCTCCTACGGCGAGGTCGACGAGGCGGCGATGGGTGTCGCGGCTCCGGTGTTCGGGTCCGATGGCCGGGTCGTCGCTGCCATCAGCATCGTGCTCATCCAGTCGAGGGTCTCGGATGCGGACCGGCAGAGGATCGTCGACGGCGTCACCGCGGCGGGGGCTTTGCTGTCTGAGCAGATCTCGCTCTTGGAGGAATGACGCACCTCCGAGGGCTCCGAACCGGACCTCGCACTGCACGCCTCGACTCAGTTTCTATTTTTCAGGTACAGTGATCTGTAAAGTAGGAATCAGTCGAGGGAGACCAGCGATGTCGCTGAACGGAACGACACACGACGTGATCGTGGTCGGAGCGGGCCCGGTCGGGATGACCTCGGCGATCCTCCTCGCCGCGCGGGGCCTCACGGTCCTGGTCGTCGAGAAGAACGCCGGCACGGCGAACGACCCCAAGGCCATCAGCCTCGATGACGAATCCCTTCGTGCGTATGCGCAAGCGGGCATTGCGGAGAAGATCCTCGGGGTCGTGGTGCCCGGAACGGGCACCAGCTACTACGACGCGGACGGGGAGCGCCTCTTCCACGCCGGAGCGCCGCAGCCGTTCCGGTACGGATTTCCGTTCAAGAACCCTTTCGCGCAGCCTGACCTCGAGAAGGTCCTCGCGGCGGCCCTCGCGGAGCATCCGAAGGTCACGGTGGCGTACTCCACCGAGCTCCTCGACTTCGAGCAGGACGCCGACCGGGTGAGCGCGACGATCTCCGACGCGCAGGGGAAGCGCCGTGTCGGAGCCCATTTCCTCCTCGGCGCGGACGGCGGCCGATCGCGGGTCCGCGCGATCCTCGACATCGGCATGACCGGGCGCAGCCACCCTGAGGTGTGGCTCGTCATCGACACTCTGCACGATGGGCACGTCGAGCGCTACGGCATGCACCATGGCGACCCGAAGCGACCGCACGTGATCGTGCCCGGGCTCGACGGGCGGTGCCGCTATGAGTTCTACACCTACCCCGGAGAGTGCGATCCGGCCGAAGCGCCCTCACTCGAGCTCATCCAGGATCTGCTCCGCCCGTACCGCACCATCACGACCCAGGAAGTGGAGCGCGCCGTTGCCTACCGTTTCCACGGACTGGCGGCAGATGCCTGGCAGTCCGGCCGGGCATTCCTCCTCGGCGACGCCGCACACATGATGCCGCCGTTCGCCGGCCAGGGGTTGAACTCCGGCATCCGCGACGCCGTGAACCTCACCTGGAAGATCGCCGCCGTGGTGCAGGGAGAATCGGATGCCGCGGTGCTCGAGAGCTACGAAGCCGAGCGTCGGCCCCACGCCGAGGCCGTGATCCGCAGCTCGGAGCGACTCGGGCGCGTGGTGATGACCACCAACCCGCGGATCGCCCGGTTCCGCGACGACGTGGTCAAGCGTGCGCTCGCGACGGCAGAGGGCCGCGCTTTCTTCGAGCAGATGCGCTACCGCCCCTCGGCCCGGATCCAGACCGGACTCGTCTCGGATCCGGCCGCATCGCCCCTGGTCGGCCTGCCCCTGGCGCAACCTACGGTCTTCTCACTCGGCCGGCGGCAGCAGGTGCCGCTCGACCAGCTCCTGGGAACGGGATGGAGCCTGATCGGCGTCGGTCTCGATGCCGAAGCCTGGACCGACGCCCGTAGGTCCGCAGCCGAGCTGAACCCTTCGCTCATCGATGTTCCGCTCGACGACACCCAGTCCCGCCCCGGAGAGGGGATCGCCGTCGCGATCGATCTCGACACCACCCTCGTGCGCGAGCTGGCCCCGGCCAGGGGCTGTTTCGTGCTCGTGCGCCCCGACCGAGTCGTCGCCCTCGTGGCGCATCCGCGCGGATTCGCAGCCTCCATCGCCGATCTGCTCTCCCGAATCCGGCCCCGCGTCGTCGTCTCGGCGCTCGCGAGCTGAACCCTCCTACGAAAGGAACACCCATGCAACGACCAGAACGCGTCACTCTCGTGGAGACGGAGAACGCAGGAACCCTCCGGCGCACGGCCGTCTCGCACATCGGCTTCTCCGTGCCGGACCTGGCCGCAGCGGAGGACTTCTACTCGCGCGTGCTCGGCATGTCGCGGCACGCCGTGCTCGCCGACGGCACCGTGCGGCTCGGCTGGGGCGCCGGCCATCACGTGATCGACCTCTCCGAGGGCCCCCAGGGGCTCACACACTACGGATTCGAGGTGCGGGACACCAACGGCCTGGACGGCATCCGCGAACGACTCACCGCCAGGGGCGTCGCGTTCGATGACCTCGATCCCGCCGTCGTCGACGACGCTGTCGGCGAGCCGGACGGCATCGTGGTTATCGACCCCGACGGTACGCCCGTGCACTTCCACTCCGCCGTGCGCCGCCACGGGGAGAACGCCGCCGACACCGGCCGGCGCCCGATCAAGTTCCAGCACACCACACTGGGCACCTCAGATATCCCGCCCATGATCGAGTTCTTCGTGAACACGATCGGTTTCCGTATCTCGGATCAGCTCTCCGACGGCCGGTTCTGCTGGCTGAGGAGCGACCGCGACCACCACACGCTTGCGATCGTGAACGTGGGCGGCGGCGGCGACATTGACCACTACTCCTACGACCTCGCCGAGTGGGAGGACTTCAAGTCGTGGTGCGACCGCTTGACCGAGCTCGACGTGCCCGTGGCCTGGGGGCCGGGGCGTCACGGACCCGGCAACAACCTGTTCGTGTTCTTCGACGACCCGGCAGGCAATCACATCGAGCTCTCGGCCGAGATGGAGAAGTTCCACGATGACCGAGTGGTCTACGTGCCGCGGCGGTGGACGCCGGTGCCGGAGACCGTGAATCTGTGGGGTGGGCAGACGCCCACCTGGCGCAAGACGAGCGAGGAGCACATCTGATGGCATGGGTCAGCTACCGCCACGGCGGAATGGACCACGTGGGCATCGTCGACGGAGAGCACTACACCCCACTCGTGGGGATCACGCACATCGGCCCAGGGGCGGGGGAGCAGGAGCTCCTCGCCGCGAGTCGCGACGAGGAGGGGCGAGTGCTCGCGAGCGAGGTGGAGCTGCTGCCGGTTTCTCCAGCAGCGGGCAAGGTGTTCTGCGTCGGGCTGAACTACAACGACCACGTCGTCGAGACCAAACGGGAACTGCCTACCTACCCGGTGCTCTTCCCGAAGTACGCGAGCAGCCTCATCGCCGCTGACAAGCCCATTCTGGCGCCTTCGGAGTCGCATCAGATCGACTATGAGGGCGAACTCGCCGTGATCATCGGCAGTGCCGGTCGCCGCATCGCGCGCGAGGACGCAATGGCGCACGTGCTCGGCTACGCCGTCTCCAACGACGTCACGATGCGCGACTACCAGTACAAGACGCATCAGTGGATGCAGGGCAAGGCCTGGGATGGCTCGACCCCGATCGGGCCGACCATCGTGCCGCGCGACGAGGTCGATCTCACGGCCACAGGCATCCGCACGATCGTCGACGGCGAGACGGTGCAGGATTCCGATCTCACCAAACTCATCTTCGACATCCCGACCCTCGTCTCGACGATCTCGGAGTTCACCGAACTGCAACCAGGCGACGTCATCCTCTCCGGCACACCAGGCGGCGTCGGCTTCCGTCGCGACCCCCAGCTGTTCCTGGTGCCGGGATCGAAGGTCTCGGTCGAGATCGACGGTGTCGGCCGCATCGACAGCGTCGTGGTGGCAGAACCCCGCGAATGACGACGACAACACCGAAGGGCGGTCGACCAGGCATGCTGGTCGACCGTCCTTCGGTGTATCAGAACCCCGCTTGACGGAGCAGGAACGCGTAGCCCGCTTCGATCTGCGAGTCGGGCCAGGCGTGCCGGAGCTTCTCGGCGACCTCGGTCGAGTCGGAGTACGACGTGATCTCGCCGGCGGACTGGGCCCGGAGCTGCGCGGAGCAGGCATGGTCGAGGAGCACGGCATGCATCACCGCGTGGGCCTCCGACGGGCCTACCGCCACCAGGCCGTGCCGCGGCATGAGGCACGCCGGCGCCGACCCCAGATCGGCGGCCAGAGTCCGTCCCCGCTTGGCGTCGAAGACGAGATCGCCGGAAAGACCCGTTCTCGGAATCTGCGGGTCGGCGAAGGGCACGCCATCGTGGGAAATCGCCCGCAGCGGCACCTCCAACGCGGAAAACGCGTTCACCGCTTCCGGGTGGGCGTGCACGCTCGCCGTCACGTCGCCGCGCGCGGCCATGATCTCGAGGTGGATGTGGCTCTCGATGTGGACCTTGCCATCTCCGTGAAGGCGGCTCCCATCCCAACCCACGAGCACGACCCTCTCGGGGGTGATCTCGTCGTAGCCCCAGCCGGAGGCTTTCATCCAGACGCCCCGGCCATCGGGGTCTCGAAGGGCAACGTGCCCCCAGACCATGTCCTGTTGACCGGCAGCAGCGAGCGCACGACCCGCCCGGATCGTGCGCTCGATGATCTCCGAATCGGCTGCGGTCACGCCGGAACGGCTGAGACGGAGGGAGCGGCCGAGCCCGCGGGCGCACCCGCGAACGTCCGCGCCCGGTAGTCCTCGATCTCCGCTTGCGACCACTGGGTGCTCTCTGTCGCGCCGTCCCACACCGAGTCGAGCTTGCCCGTGGTCACGGTGGTGATGTGGTTCGACGATCCCGAGGTGATGCTCGCGAAGGCGACGCCGACCGGGAGATGCACGAAGGTCCCTGGCGTCATCTCCACGACGCCGTTGGCCGAGATGAGTAGGCGCGTGCCGGAGATCTGGTACTGCACCTCGTCGAGGTTGCGGTGGCGGCGGTAGGTGCGCCCGTCGTCGTCGGTCACATTGGTGAGGCCGACCCAGTTGGTCTCACCCTTCCAGATCCACACCGTCGAGTTCACCTCGGGCTCGGGGTTCATCACCTGGAGCCGCTCCTCCTCGGCGTGGAACTGCTCGAGGATCCGCGTCTCGTCCGAGAGCTGCACCGCGCGGTCGCAGTGCCGCCCGCCAAGGCAATCCGTGTGCACCTCGTTCACCACGGCGGAGGTCCACCCCTCGAAGGGCGGCATCACGAACGCGCTCTCGCGCACGGTCGGTGCGACATCGTCTAGCGTGGCCGGGAAGTACCAGAGGATGTGGCTCTCCTGGCGACCGTAATTGTCGTGGCCGACCCCCACGGGGATGCGCACGAAGTCGCCGTCGCTGAGCTCTGCGGTGCCGAGCTCGGTCATGAGCGTTCGGTCACCTCGGATCTGGTAGGCGAGCTCGTCGACGTCGAGGTTGCGGTGGTACATCGGCTGACGGAAGTTCATCTGCTGCCACTCGATGCGACCCGTCTCGCCCTCGAACAGGATCCGCGGAGGGAGGAAGACCTTGTCCTGGTACGCCTGGTCGAAGCGAGCCACGGCGAGCGGGGGGATCGGATCCCAAGAGATCGCAGGCATAGGTGAGACTGCAGGCGACAATAGCGCCTGCTCATCGCGCTGAAGCACGCGCGACTTACGGTCAAACGGAAAGGCATCGAATATCTCTGTGACGGTACCCATGAGGTGTCCCTTCTGGTGGATTGGTTGCGAATCAGCGTTGACTCAGGCCCTGGCGGCCGCGTCGTACACGGCCTCGGCCCCGGGGTGGAGCGGGATCGGCGTCTTCCGGGCGATACGGAAGTCGATGGGGTAGTGCAAAGGCGAGTTCCGCACCGGCAGGTGGGAGTATCCGCGCACGAAGGTCTCGCTGTCCTCGGCGATAGCCGTGGCCAGGAGGGCGGCCACGTCGTCGGGGAGGGCCGTGGTGGTGAGGATGATCCACCCGCCGTAGTCGAGCGCGGTGACGGGGTAGCCGACATTCGGGAAGTAGTCGGCCTCGATCTCGCGTGACTTGAGACCCCAGGTCTTCTCCAGGTACGACTCCTCCACCTCGGTCAGCGAGAGGAAATCGGAGTCGTCCTCCTCGCCGATCGCGATCCAGTCCGGCGTCATGATCGCCTCGGAGATCATGATGTCGGCGCGGCCCTCGCGGTAGTCTGCGATCGCCGCGAAGGGCTGCTCGTGGCGCAGGACCGTGCCGCCCGCCGCGACGATGGCCTCTTCGCTGAGCCCCGCGGCTTCAAGAACGGCATCGGCGGCGAAGCCCATGAGGCCGTTCGGGTCATTCACGCCCATCGCGAAGGTGAGCGGGCGGTCGATGTTCCTGAGATCGCTCAGCGAGGTCAGGCCGAGCGACTTGCGCGCCACCGGAACCATCGCGTCATGGTGCGGGAGGGTCGCGATGGCACGCAGCTCGGGTATGGCCCGGCCCTCGAACGGGCCGACGCCCCGCAGGGCGAGATCGGCGAAGGGGGCTGGGGTCGCGATCGCGATGTCGACGATGCCGTCGGCGAGAGCCTGGATGTTGTCGCCCATGCCCCGGCCCGTGTGGATCACGCTCAGACGACTCTCGGCCGTGTGCTCATAGACATACATGGCCAGCCAGCCTGCGGCCCGGGTGAGATTGACGCCGCCCCAATCGCCTTTGAATCGGAGGGGGTCACTCTCGGCCGGATGCATGGAATCCACAATTCTCCCTTGGTCGTCGTCGACGCTAGTCCTATCTTAGGATAACAGTGTCCTGACAAATGAAAGAACGAGAAAAAGGATGGCATCAATGAAGAGCACTCCGGTCACCGTCACGTACTACGGACACAGCTGTGTTCTGGTCGAGCTGTCCGAGGATTCCGGGAAACCGACGCGAATCCTCCTCGACCCGGGCAACCTGACCCCTCCGCTCACCGAGGTGAGCGCGCTCGACGCCGTTCTCGTCACCCACCCGCATCCCGATCACCTGGACCCGGTTCAGCTCCAACGACTCCGTTCCTGCACGGAGGGACTCTCTATCTACGGAGTCGCCGGAGCCGATGCCGCGGCCGGAGATGAGATCGCGGTGACCGAGTGGAGCGCGGGCGCCCATCACCTCGGCGAGGTGGAGATCACAGCGGTGGAGACGGCGCACGAGGTCATCTACCCGGGCATTCCCCTTCCCGGCAACCTCGGCTATCTGGTGGGAGGGCGTGTCTTCGCTCCCGGCGACTCGTTCGACGCGCCGGACTTTGAGGTCGACATCCTGCTCCTGCCGATCGGCGGGCCGTGGATGAAGCTGGCAGAAGCCATCGACTTCCTCATCGCGGTGAAGCCGAAGGTCGCCATTCCCGTCCACGATGCAGGCCTCGCTCCCGCGCACCGAGGACTGCACCGCGGGTTACTCACGAAGTTCGCGCCGGAGGGAACGCAGATCGTGCCCCTCGAGGCGGGGGACTCGCGCCGTTTCGACTAGCGGATTCTCACATGTCGAGCGGGGTCGTACAGGATTACCTGACCAATATCAGGCGATCGTCCGCACTTCTCGAACCTTCCGAGGAGATCACCTTGGCGCGGGAGATCGAAGCCGGGCAACTCGCCGAAGAACAGCTGGCCACGGGCCGCTACACGGTACGAGCCAGGGTTGAGGATCTGCGCGAGGTGGCACGTCGGGGAGAATCGGCCTTTGAACGCTTCGTTGAGGCGAATCTCCGCCTGGTGATCTCGATCTCGCGAACCCATGCAGGCCGGGTCGACGATGCGCGATTCGGCGATATCGTGCAGGCCGGCAATCTCGCGCTCATTACCGCGGTGCAGCGGTTCGACGTTGCCAAGGGGTTCAAGTTCTCGACCTACGCCACGTGGTGGATCCGGAAGGCCATCAGCGATGAGCTCATCAACCAGCGTGGAATCAGAATCGGGCAGCGTCTCGCGCTGGTGATGAGCCAGATCGCGAAGGCCGAGGCCGACATCCAGATCGACACTGGCCGGCCCGCGAGCATCGCCGAAGTAGCGGAGCTCATGGGACTGTCGCCGATGAAGATCGCGCTCTACAAGAACCAAGCTGCGGAGCCGAGCTCGCTGAACCGTCTCATCGAGGGGGATGGCTGCGTCGAGGTAGGCGACCTCATCCCGGACGAGTCCGGCGCCCCGGTCGACCAGGAACTTCTGGAACATGAACGCAGCACGGCCGTGCGCGCGGCGATCTCTGCTTTACCGAGGGTCGAAGCCGACATCCTTCGATTGCGCTTCGGCCTCGACGGGGGAGACGGGCTCGGCATCGAAGATGCGGCCCACCGGCTAGGGATCGACATCGCACGATGCCGCGGATTGGAGCGCATCGCCATGATCAAGCTCCGCCATCCGTCGCGATCTCAACCCCTGCTCGCCTGCCGCTGACGGCGCCGTTTGCGAGTCAGAAGGGGCGGATGTTCCGTGCGAAACACGGGGTCTCACAACGAAGCGGAAAGGACGAATCATGAATAAATCTATGAAGGCGGTTCGCATCATGGAGCACGGGGATCCCTCCGTGCTCCAGTACGTGGATGTCGAGGTCCCCGAGATCGGACCGGATGAAGTCCTCGTGCGCATGCACGCGGCGGCCATCAATGCCTGGGATCTGAAGTACCGGGCGGGGCAACTGCCCCCGCTGCCGCTTCCTGGCCGCCCTGGTTGGCCGTTGCCGTTCCAACTCGGTCGGGATGGAGCAGGTGAAGTCGTGCGGGTCGGTAACCGCGTGACCCGCTGGTCGGTGGGCGATCGGGTGGTGCAGATGCCGCACCCGGCCTGCGGGCACTGCGCGCTGTGCATTCGAGGCCAGGACAACCTCTGCGTGAACACGTCCTACCCGGGGCACCAAGCCTTCGGGAGCTACGCCGAGTACGTCGCGCGTCGCGAGAATGCACTGATCGCGATACCCGATGGGGTCGGCTACGAGGAGGCCGGCTCCACCCTGTGGGCCTACACGACCCCGTTGAACTGCGCGAGGCGGCGCGCTCCGGTGGCCCTCGGCGAGACCCTCGTGATCACCGGTGCGAGCGGTGGCCTCGCCACCGCCGCCCTGCAGATCGCGAAGTTGAGCGGTGCGGTCGTCATCGGAACCACCACGCGAGCGGCGAAGATCCCTGCCCTGCTCGCGCTCGGCTTCGACGACGTGGTCGACGTGACCGAGGAGACCGCCGTGGCCGAGGTGAGGAAACTCACGGGAGGGCTCGGCGCCGACGTGGTCTGGGACACGGTGGGCGGCACCCCGTCGTTCCGGATCGCCGCGTCGTGCGTGCGGGTGGGGGGAGCTATCGCCGTCTTCGGAGCCCCCATGGACGGCGGCTTCGCGCTGGAGATGAGCACTCTCTCCTTCCTCTTCGGAGAGCTGGATGTGGTGGGCGTGCGCGCGGCGACGCGGCGCGATCAGGAAGTGTGCATGGAGATGCTCGGCCGCGGCCAGATCGCACCCGTGATCGACCGCGTCTTTCCCCTCGCCGACGTGGCCGAGGCGCATCGCTACCTCGAGAGCGGTGCGCAGGTCGGCAAGGTCGTGCTGCGGATGTGAAACCGATCGAGCGACAACTCGCCGCGATGAGCGGGCTCCTTCTAGAGGCTTCGCAGTCGCGCGACGGGTATGCGATAGTTCCAGGCGGCCGAAGCGATCGTCTCGCCCTCAGAGTCACGCCACTGCAGCAGGGCCGTGTTCTTGTCCAGATCGCCGTCTAGGACGATTGGGTGGCTGGCCACGGGCAGGCGTCCCGCTATCTTGAGATCGATGCCGAACTGCTCAGTCCAGAAGTAGTGGTCGGAACAGGTGGGCGCGGCTCGGGGATCGAGCAGGCTCAGGGCGGCTGCCCGCCCCTGCGCGACTGCGTTGCTCCAATGCGGAGTGCGGTGGAAGCTTCCTGGCGCGGATTCGACAACCGTGACGTCGCCGGCCGCTGTGATGTCGTTCGTCACTCGGCAGTGCCGATCGACCACCACGCCTCCGGCAATGCGCAAGCCGCTGGATTCCAGCCATTCCACGTTCGGGATGTCGCCCGCGGCCGTGATTACCAGGTCGGCATGGATCTCGGAGTCCGGCGAGTGACGGATGCCGTGGACAGGCCTGCCGATCAGCTCCACCCCGTCGGGAGAATTGACGAACCGCACACCCGCCTCAACGGCGTGCTGCACCAACCGTCGCGCGAGCCATTCACCCAGCACGCGTTCCAGCGGGGGATCACGGTCGACGACAGTGACCGTGATCCCCCGCTGGACCAAGGTCGTCGCTATTTCCATCCCGAGAAAGCCTGCGCCAACGACGATCGCGCTCTGCACTCCGGGCATGCGCGCGGCGATGGCCGCGGCGTCATACAGAGTCCGGACTACATATTCGCCCAGCTGGCCCGGGCGGGCGAGTCTTCTGGGTCGTGACCCGGTGGCGATCACCAAGCCGGCGTAGCCTACGAATTCGCCGTCGGACAACTCCACAGAATGGAGCCCGGGGTGTAGCGCGACCGCGGTCGTCGAGAGCCGGAGCTCGACATCCGTGGGCAGGCTTGCCAATGCCGACGAAGAGGGGTCCTGAGTACCTGCCAGGATTCCCTTGGACAAGGGAACCCTCGAGTAGGGCGGCACCGACTCGGCGGCGATGACGGTGACCGGTCCCTGCCAGCCTGCACTTCGGAAGGTGCTCGCGGCGGTTGCTGCGGCGATCGAACCGCCGACAACGACCATTCCGCGATTGGTCATGGTCTCACCGTGAGCGCTGCGACGGGGCACACGCGCGCTCCCGCGGCGGCCTCCCCTTCCAGGCGCTCGGGAATGGGCTCGATTGCGAGGCTCACGTAGCCTTCATCGTCGAGGCGGTAGACGGAGGGTGCTACCTGTTCGCACAAACCGTGGCCTTCGCAGACGGCGAGATCGATGGCGATGTTCATCTGCACCTCACGCCACCGTAACCGCGAGCGGAACCGATTCGAGGCTGCGAACGATCGGGTTCAGCCGGCGCTCGACCGGCCCCGTGAGAGTGAATCGCTCAACCCGCTCCGCGAAGGCTTCAAGCAGTGTCACCACCTCCAAGCGGGCCAGCCCCTGGCCGGCACAGGCGTGGGTGCCGTAACCAAAAGCCAAGTGGTCGAGCGGATTGCGATCGATCTCGAAGGCCGAAGGATTGGCGTAGTGCCGAGGGTCGCGGTTGGCCGCAGCCCAGTGCAGCATGATTCGTGCGCCCGCTGGGACGACGACTCCGTCATAGTCGACATCCCGGGTCGTCACTCGGAAAAAGCCCGTCACCGGTGACTCCAAACGGAGTATCTCCTCGAAGATCGGACCGGCCAACTTACGGTTGGCTCGGAACGCTTCCCAGACATCAGGCCGATCGGCGAAAAGACGCATCATCGCGGCGATCGCATTGACTGTGGTGTCCATCCCGGCGGTGAGATAGGCGCTCATGGTGCGGACGGCACCGAGCATCGAGAGACGCCCGTCGTCGACGGCGTCCATGACTGCCTCGCCCCAGCCGCCAGGGCGGAGTTTGCTGCGGTCGGCCATCGTACCCATCCACTTGTGGTACTCCTCGAGCAACGGGAGCCGTTCAAGCACGTAGGGGGTGAACGGTCCGAAGCCCGCGAAAGTCGCATCAGCGCCAGGGTGCAGCCGTTCCCGACCCTCGTAGGGGAGTCCGACGAGATCGCCGACAACGTTGATCGGAAACACACGCGCTACATCCACCACCCCGTCGAATGATCCCCGTTCGACGAGCTGCCCCACCAGCTGACGGGCATAGGTGCTGATCTGTTCGCGGACGACGGCCAGCCCGCGGGGAGCGAGCTTGGAAGCCAGCACTGCGCGAAGTTGATCGTGCTCGGGCGGGTCGGTGGCAAGCACCGACCCTGCGATATTGGCATTGAACTGAGGTGTAAGGGCGACGCCTTGGGCAGAGGAGAAGGTCTCCCAGTCGGCCGCTGCGGCGCGCACATCCGCATATCGGGTGAGCAGCCAGAAGTCGGGACCGGTCATGTGCACGACGGGTGCAGCCTCCCGCAGCACGTCGAGTGCTGAGAACGGGTCGGCCACGGTCTCGGCGGAGAACAGATCGATGTCGGATTCGGCAGGGACAGCGGTGAGGGCGGACATGATTCTCCTTTGAATCGAATGCTCGAAGTCCTGCCATTCAAGTGTGTTGTCCTGTTTAAAGCAACAAAAAGGACGGAACTGCCGTTCCGTTGATTGACCAAGTGGAATCTTTTCTGTCAGGATGCCCCCTGCCGGGCCATACGACGCGGCAGACAGATCCGGACGATGGAGTTCCAGATGAGTTCAATGACGAGCGGCGGCACACGATGACCGTTGAGTCCCAGGTGCCGAGCGGCGAGTCACTCTCCCATGTAGCCGTGCGCTACGAGGCGAAGACGCCGCAGTTGCGGCGCTACGTCACCGGCTACGCGATCGCGAGCACAGGGATCGCACTGCTCTGGACCGCGGTCCTCGCGATCCTGCTCCCGCTGCATGTGCAGGGGATCGAGTTCGGGCAGATCTTCACGGGCGCCGATGCTGGAGTCGATCTGCCCGCGCTCGAGGCCCTGCGCACACAAGTCGATGCCGGGGAGGCCGTCGCAACGGCGGAGCAGACGCGCGTGCTCGGACTGCTCGCCGAGTACAACGCCGCTCGGGCGGGCAGCCTCTCGATCCTCTCCTCCGTCGGGATCATCCTTACGATGCTGATCCAGCCGCTCGTGGGCATGCTCTCCGACCGTACCCGCTCGCCCTGGGGGCGACGGGCCCCGTGGATCGCGAGCGGCGCCTTCATCGGCGCGGTCCTCCTGGCTGTGCTCCCGATCGTCGGCAGCATCGCGATGCTGCTGGTGGTCTGGTCGTTGGTGCAGCTCGTGGTGAACACCGCGCAGGGACCCCTCTCCGCCACGGTGGCCGACCGGGTACCCCAGGAGCGCGTGGGCACGGTGTCGGCCATCACGGGTGTCGTCGGCTTCCTCGCGGCCGGACTCGGTGTGGCCGCTGTGGGCGCTCTCTTCGGAGTCATTGGTCTGGGCTCGTACTACGTACTCGCCGCCGCGCTGGCGGTCAGCGTCGTGCCCCTGCTGCTCATGGCCCGTGATAAGTCGAGCGCAGGCATGCCCGTGGCGAAACTCAAGGCGGGTACGATCGCAGCCTCCTACGTCATCGCCCTGCGGAATCGCGACTATCGCTGGGCCTGGATAGCCAAAGTGACCCTGTTCATCGGCTACGGCGCCGGGAGCATCTATGCGATCTACATGCTGCAGAGCTACATCGCGCCGGCCCTCTCCACGAGCGATGCCGCGGCCACTGCTCCGCTGCTGCAGCTCGCGGCCATTCCCGGCACCATCGTGGCGATGGCCATCTCGGGACGGTGGTCGGACAAGATTCAACGTCGGAAGCCCTTTGTGTTCGCGGCTTCGGTGCTCATCGCCGGGTCGTTCCTCGCACCATTGATCTTGCCGACCCTGACGGGCATGTTCGTGCAGGCCATCGTGGCGGGGTTTGGTCTCGGCCTCTTCATCGTGATCGACCAGGCGCTGTTCATCTCGGTGCTGCCGGATCGCCTGTCGGCCGGCCGCGACCTCGGGCTTGCCACCATGGCGCAGAACATTGGGCAGGCGCTCGGCCCGATCCTGGCGGGAGTCGTCGTGGCGGTCGCCGGCGGTCAGTACGGGCCAATCTGGGTCGTGGCCTTCGTGATCGCGCTCGGCTCCGCCTTCGCCGTCCTTCCGATCCGCGGCGTGCGCTGACGGGGCAGGTAATCGTCGGAGGGCGGGTTCGGTAGGCTACGACGATGACGGCCCCGCGACACTATGCGAAGCGGGAGGTCACGTCGAAGCTCCTCGTCAACGCTTCCCGTGAGCTGTTTCTCCGTCGAGGTTTCGATGCGGTCTCTCTGAGAGACATAGCTGCGGCCGCAGGCCTGTCTCATCCGGCCATCCGGCGGTACTTCGCGTCGACGGGCGAGATCCTCGACTGGATCGTGCGGGACTACGAGCAGCGCAACAGGGACTGGATCGTGGCGATGGGTCTCGATCTGGATTCGCTCGACACGACCGTGGAACTGGCGCGTCACAATGCGGCCGAGCCCGGCTACATCCCGCTCTTCACAGCCCTCGCCGGGGTGGCCGTGTCGGTGGGCCACCCCGCCCATGAGCGCATGGTCGCGCGGTACCGGGGTGTGCGGGCCGCCGGCCGGTCGCGGATGGGCGGCGATGACGGGGACGGCGCGGTCCTGGCGGCCCTCCAGGACGGATTGCAGCTGGCCTTCCTCTTCGATCCGGCCGTCGATGTCGTCGCCGAGATCGAGCACTTCATCGCGTGGTGGCGGTCGCTGGAATCACGAGCCCTCGCGCGCCCTGCTGTCGACCCCGGTCACCCGATCCGGTTCCCCCCGACCTCCGACACCTCCTCGACTCTCCTGCGTAGCGCTGCCGAGGCCTTTGCGGCTCGCGGCTTCTATGCTACGAGCGTGGCGAGCATCGCCCGGTCGGCCGGGGTTTCGAAGTCGACCCTGCTGCACCATTACGGCTCGAAGAACGATCTCCTCATCGCCGTTCTGACCGAACTCGACGAGCTACTCGCCGGTGGAGTGGAGCCGGCGTCATTGACTCCGGCAGTGAGGATCCGGCGCTTCAGCGAGTCGGTCGTTCCAGCTGAATGGCGTGAGTCGGAAGGCTCCGTTCTCGTCGAGCCCGCGGAGGCCTACGTGGTGCTGTTGAGCGAAGCGACCGCGCCCGAGCATCCGGGCCACGGGTGGTTCGTCGACCGCATAGCCGAGATACGTGCGTCGCTCGGACGCGACATCGAAGCGCTCCGCCAGGACGACGGGGGACGCCAGAGCGACGCTCCCAATGAAGACCCTGCCCAAATCGGCGCTGCGCGCTCGGCGCTGTGGCTGATCGCGATCCGCGACGGCCTCCGAGTGCAATGGCTCTACGACTGCAGCCTCTCCGCGAGAGAGGCGCTCGACTCGATCCGGATCGCCCTCGTCGGTGCCGAGTAACCAGTCGGTCCTCAATAGTTTCCAATCGGTCGAATCGCCACTAGTCTCGACTGGTGCCCGTCACGCTGCCCGCATCGGCAGCGGCGGCCCACTCGACGACGAGGAGAACGAGACGTGTCCATCCCCGAGACCACCCCCGACCTGCAGGTCGACGCCGCCTACCTCGAGCCGGGCCGGCCCGTCGACGAGCGGGTCGAGCTCCTCCTCGCCCAGATGACCCTGGAGGAGAAGGCCGGTCAGCTCTTCCACACGATGGTCATGCCGGGCCCGGATGGATCCGTCGCCGAGGGCAACCCCGGATACGGTATTTCCGGGGCCGCCGAGCTCATCGGTGAGCGGCAGATGACTCACTTCAACATGCTTGGCGCGGCCGGCTCCCCGCTTCAGATGGCGGCGTGGCACAACCGACTGCAGCGACTCGCTCAGAAGACCCGCCTGGGCATCCCGATCACGTTGTCCTCCGATCCGCGGCACTCCTTCACCGACAACCCCGGTACCGCCGCCATGGCGGGTGCGTTCTCCCAGTGGCCGGAACCCGTCGGCCTCGCCGCCATCGGCGACCCGGAGCTCGTGAAACAGTTCGCCGACACCGTGCGTCGGGAGTACCTGGCCGTCGGCATCCGGGTCGCGCTCCACCCCCAGATCGACCTGGCGACCGAGCCCCGGTGGGCCCGCCAGGTGGCGACGTTCGGCGAGGATGTCGAGCTCACCTGCCTTCTCGCCCCGGCCTACATCACGGGGCTTCAGGGGTCGGTGCTCGGCGCGTCCTCTGTGGCGAGCATGGTGAAGCACTTTCCCGGTGCGGGGCCGCAGCTGGGAGGAGAAGACGCGCACTTTGCCTACGGCCGGGAACAGGCCTACCCCGGTGGACAATTCGATCTGCACCTCCGGCCGTTCGAAGCGGCCCTCGACGCCGGTGTGGCGCAGGTCATGCCCTATTACGGGATGCCTGTGGGCACCGAATACGACGAGGTCGGCTTCGGCTTCAACAAGAGCGTCATCACGACCCTCCTGCGCGAGCGCTACGGATTCGACGGCATCGTCTGCACCGATTGGGGGCTCATCACTGACGGGCACATGGCGGGCGAGGTGTTTCCTGCGCGGGCGTGGGGCGTCGAGCACCTCTCCGTTTTTGAGCGCGTGAAGCTCGCACTCGACGCCGGAGTCGACCAATTCGGCGGGGAGGAGATCCCGGACGTCATCGTGGAGCTCGTCACCTCAGGGCAGCTCGACGAATCCCGTCTGGATGTCTCCGTACGCCGGCTGCTGCGCGCCAAGTTCGAACTGGGTCTCTTCGACGATCCCTTCGTCGAGGAGGGGGCAGCCGACGGGATCGTGGGCTCCGAGCCGTTCCGGCGGGCCGGTGAAGCGGCGCAGCGGGCCTCAATCACCGTGCTGAGCAATCGGGTCGTCGAGGGGCGCTCCACCCTGCCGAGTGCGCGCGGAATCCGCCTCTACGTCGAGGGGATCTCGGGTGAGGTCGCCGCCCGTTTCGGGGAGGTCGTCGATCGACCTGAAGACGCCGACCTGGCCATCCTGCGGATCGCGGCGCCGTACGAACAGCGTCCTGGCACCTTCGAGCGCTTCTTCCACGCGGGGTCGCTCGAGTTCTCCGACGACGAGATCGCGCGCATCCGGGCGATCTCGGATGACGTGCCCACGGTGCTCGACGTGCTCCTCGACCGGCCGGGCGTGCTCACTCCCGTCGTAGACGGCGCCGCTGCTGTGCTCGCCAACTACGGTGCGAGCTCCGCGGCGCTGCTTGATGTGGTCTTCGGGGAGGCCGCCCCCGAAGGGCGATTACCGTTCGACCTCCCTCGCAGTATGGCGGCGGTCGAGGCCAGCCGAGAGGACGTGCCGTTCGACACGGCCGATCCGCTCTTCTCCCACGGTCACGGTCTCTTTTTGGGAGACCTCACCGGCCGGGGCTGAGTACCGGCATGAGCACCTCGTCGACGAAGGCGGCCTGTTGCGCCTCAGTGAGCGGTTGGACGTCGAGGACGTAGCGCACGAGAACCTTGCCCATCAGGAGGTCGAAGAGCTCCTCCGCGCCGGAGCCGTCGGCGATGTCGCCGCGCTCCGCCGCCCACTGCACGACTAAGGCGCACTCCGCTCGTCGAGGGGCGAGCGCGGTGCCGCGGACGATCTCGGCCAGCGTGGGCTCGTCACCGGCCGCGATGAGCACGCTCACGAAGGTCGTCATGCTCTCGGTCTCGGCTAACTCGACCCACAGCCGGAGCAGCACGGCGAGATCGTCGCGCAGCCGCCCTGAACTTGCCTGCAGATGCGGTTGATCCAGGGATCGGGCAGTGAGGGCTGCGCCGACGAGCGTGGCCTTATCCCGCCAGCGGCCGTAGATTGTGCTTTTGCTCGCTCGAGCCCTGACGACGACCGCGTCGACCGTCAACCGTTCGTAGCCGACCTCGTGCAGGAGCTCTCGCACGATCTGGAGAATCGCGAGCTCCCGCTCGCGACCACGTGGCTGCGCCATGCTCGTCGCCTTCCGCTGACCGACACCGCGCGACGAGTGGCGCACGGTCCTCTCGAGACCTTATCGTCAGCCCGGGAGCGCGGTGGTCGCGGCGAGGCGGGAGTGGCGGCTGCCACTCCCGCCTCCAGCGGGTCACGCGACGCAGATGTTCTCGACCGCCACCTTCCGCATGAGAGTCGGATATGCGATCGTCCCGTCGGGGTAGGTAGGCAGTAGCGCCTGGAAATCCGGGCTCAGGAAGGCTTTGAGCAAGTCTTGGGCCGATTCCCAGACCGCCACATTGGTGAGAACCTGCGCTCCACCCTCCGCGCTGTAGAGCTGGGCCGAGATGAAGCCCTTCGCGGCCTTCATGACGTCGGAGTCCTTCTTCCAGACCTCCAGCACTGCGTCGCGCTGCCCTTCGGGGAACACGAAGGTGTTGACGATCGTCACCGCCCCTGGCTCCTGGCTCTGCAGCTGTTTCATGAACGGGGCCGTCTCGTCGAGGTCTTTCATCTGAATCATGTGGATGCTCCTTTGCATTGATGGGTGGTGTGGGGTGAAGCGGGGAATCAGTCGGCCGTCATGCCTGATCGCGAGGGACGGTCACCGATATGCCGTCGAGCTCGGCAGTCAACGTGACCTGGCAGGAGAGCCGGCTTCGGTCGTCTGGATCGATCGCGATCTCGAGCATTCCCTCCTCCATGTCGTCCATCGGCTGGAGGCGGTCGAGCCACTCCCGATTGATGTAACAGTGGCAGGTCGAACACGCCGCCATTCCCCCGCACTCGGCGATGATGCCGGGCACGTTGAGGCGCTGGGCGGCCCGCATGAGCGATTCGCCCACGGTCGCCTGCCCGCGGAAGACCGCGCCGTCGGCCTCGGTGAACGTGACGCCGATGGTGGGGGCGCTCATCGCACTCCGGTAGTGGAGTAGGGCGTGATCGAATCGATGCTCGAGTGGTCGTCGCTGAAGGTGACATCCTGGCGCCACATCATGCGCACGCGGTTGTCGTTCCACATGGCCGACACCGGGTCGATCCGGAAGAAGGCCTGACGGAGCTCGATGCCCTCACGGCGGAAGTTGTCGAACATGGTGGAGTCCTTGAGCCAGTCAAATTGCTCGGCGCAGGTCTGGATCGCAAGCTCGATCTCGGCCTGTTCGGTCAGGAAGGTGGCGATGCCGTTCACCTGGATGGCCCGGAGCTTCATGCGGTCGTAGAAACCCCCGGGCGGCTGGTAGGCGAGGGTGTAGCTCACTCGAGGATCGTGCTGGAGCGCGGCGTACTTGCGGCTGTAGCTGAAGGTGTGGCAGTACACCGACAGGCCGGCGCCGGCGAAGTGCATGGTGGCGACGTGCGGTGACCCGTCTTCGAGGGTGACGGCCATGGCGCCGACTTCCTCGATGCGGAGCAGTTCCGCGATCTCTGCTTCGACCTCGGCGACTGTGGGTTCTGTGATGGCCATCGTCTTCTCCTTCTAGTGAACGATTCTGCGAACGGCTGAGGCCGACACGCAATTAGTGTACGACACCGTACAGATATTGAGCTGAGAGTTAGGAGAGCCATTTCGGACTGCTGCAACGGACGCCTTTGACTCAGTACACCGCAGCGCCGCTGAGGATTGCGACCACCCCGGCGAAGAGATAGAAGACTGCGAAGCCGCCGAGCGCTGTGAGTGCCCCGACCGAGATGATGGGCGGAGCGACAACGGGAGCCAGGGAGTGCGTCAGGGCATTGGCGATGCTCATGACACCGAAATCCTTGGCACCAGGCCGAGTGCTCCGGTGGCTTCTTCTGGTGAGTAGGTAACGTGCTGGAGTCTGAACGCCATGCTGACGATCAGGGGGCTCAGCATGGCCATGAGCAGGCCCGTATTGGCGAGCATCAAGAGGGGGAGATGCTGGCGTCGCTCGTGGGGCCGGGGGCCACCTGGGTCGCTGTGATGAGGCCTATCGAGTCTTCCTTGTAGGCGGCGAACGGCTTTGACATAAATCGCTCCTTTGCGATCAGGCTGTCTTAGAAGCCAAGAGTACGTGACCGTACATATTCGCGCAATATGCAACTCCTGTCGCTTTATCCAAAACAGTACGTTATCGTACCGATATGTCGATCGTGGACGTTCTCATCATCGGAGCCGGGCATTCCGGTGTAGCTGTGGCGACGGAGCTGCGTCGCGCCGGGTTCCCCGGAACCGTCGCGCTGGCCAACGCCGAGACTATCGAGCCGTACCACCGGCCGCCGCTCTCGAAGGCGTGGTTGAGCAGTGACGCCGCCGAAGAGTCGGGGTGGCTCCAGCCGCCCGGTTACTTCACCTCGAACAGCATTGACATCGTCCCGGTGGCCGTGGTGGGTCTTGAGGTCGAAGGTCGACGCGCAGAGTTCGCCGACGGGAGCGCCATCGACTTCGGTGACGCCATCATCGCCACGGGTGCGCTCGCGCGGGAGATCCCGCTCCCCGTCACTCCCGAGGTGCCTTTCCTGTCGCTGCGGGACGGGGCCGACGCGCGCCGACTCCGCGACCTCCTGAAACCCGGGTCCCATCTCGCAGTCATCGGAGCCGGCTTCATCGGCCTCGAGGTGGCCGCGACCGCCCGGCGACTGGGCGCCTCGGTGACGGTCATCGAGCGGGAGCCGCGCGTGCTCGCTCGTCTCGCGAGCCAGGAGCTCTCCGACTACCTGACCTCTCTGCATCGGGGGCACGGGGTCGACATCCTTCTCGCCACCGACGTGTTGGCAATCCATGCGACCGAATCGGGTGCCCGGATCGCGGTCTCGGGGCGCGAGTCTGTGTCGGCCGGTGACGTGCTCGCGGACAACGTGCTCGTGGCGATCGGTGCGGTGCCGAACGACGCGCTCGCGCGAGGCGCCGGTATAGAGTGCGCGGGCGGGATCCTGGTCGATGACGCCGGGCGCACCTCCGCGCTGCACGTCTTCGCGGTGGGCGATGTGGCCCGCCGGCCGCTACCGCCATTCGCCGAGCTTGCGCGGCTCGAGAGCGTGCACAATGCCAATGAGCACGCCCGGATCGTGGCGGCTGGGCTCGCCGGGGTGCCCGCGCCGGCGCCCGCGGTGCCGTGGTTCTGGTCGGATCAATACGACCGCAAGCTCCAGGTCGCGGGCCTTCTCCCGCCCGAGAGCGAGGTCACCGTCGTGGGCGAGGTGTCTGCAGGGGCCTTCGCGCTCGAGCACCGGGTCGCGGGTCGGCTCGTGTGCGTCGAGGCGGTCAACGCCTCGAAGGAGTTCGCCCTCGGCCGCCGCCAGATAGCCAAGGAGCTCTGACTCCCGACCTGTCACCGTGCCTCACGCGGCTGTGGGGTGATTGAGACCGTCACTTGAGCTTCTGCCAGCCAACGCAGGAAACCGTCGATCGGGTTGTGCGGATTCGGTGGACATCGAGGGCGCGTCAGTGGGGCGAGACGCTAATCTTCATAAGGTCTTCCCCGACAACGAGGTTTCCACTGTACCCCTTCTTCGCGCCTTGCCAACGCTCCTTGGGGTTGTCCGGGGCATAATGCGTGAGCACGAGGTTCTTTGCATTCGCGGGTTCCGCCACGTCGCGTCCTACCTGCTCGATCGTTGTGTGCGACTCGATCAGGTGTTGACGCACCGCGTCTCTCACTTCTGGGGCAAGTGTTGCCGCAAGAGCCTCCACCCACTGGACGTCGATCACCTCGTGCACGAGGTAGTCCACGTCTTGTGCGAGGTCGATGAGGTTCGCGCTCACCGTAGTGTCTCCGGAAATGACGACGGAGCCATCGGGTGTGTCAAATCGGTATGCGAAAGCGGGTGCGGTCGGATGATGATCGACCAGCGTGGCGGTGATCCGCACGTCCGAGTCCTCCCAGATCGGTATCGGTGCAAGTAATCGTGGCGGCCGGCCCGCGGGGTCTACATCCCAGACGCCAGTGAGGTCGATGTCCCCGACCTCGAAAAGCTGAGCGGGTGGTGTTGTATTGCTGTCCCGCGACCGGTCATTGAAGTCCTGGGCGAATGCCCGAGTCAGATGCTCGGTCATCTTCACGATGCCCGGAGTCGGATCCTCCGGTGAAGTCAGCGCCGGTTCCGGGCGGTTCGGCGGGAAGACGCTTCCAAGCGTTGCTCTATCACCTGGTCCGATCATTCGGATGGGGGCTTGCGTCCGGTTGCGGTTGTTGACGTCGGCCGTGGCCCAGACGGCGGGCAGATCTGCGGTATGGTCAGAATGCAGGTGGGTGAAAAGAATGCCGGCAACGTTGGTGAGTGGCGTCGTGCCGCCGATCCCGCTCTCCGCAAGGCGGCGGTACGACCCGAACCCCAAATCGACGACGAAGACTCGTTCGCCCACGGTGATCGCAGTGGAGACTCCGGCGGGCCCGCCCATGTTGACCGGCCCTCCAGCTGTGCCGAGCATGACGATTCGGGTTCCTGAGGTGGTGGACGCTCGTCGTGGAGGCGGAGTTGACTGGGATAAGGCAACCGCCCCGGCCGGCAGAGCCATGACGCCTGCTGCCGCAGCTGATAAGCCAGCGATCTTCAAGAACGATCGCCTGCTGGACGAACCGCCTTTTGCCTCGTGCTCGCCACCATTGTTCGTGCTCACAAATAACACTCCTTCGTGTTGTCGTATGCGAGGCAGGCTATCAGTCAGTCTCCATAAAATAGGTATGTGTTCCTGCAAAAAAGGACTCATTCGACGATCGGATTCGCCTCAAAGACCCGGCTCACGCATTCTTCGACACGGTGCGATTCCTAGCGGAGCAGCTCCGGATCGAGTCATCCGAGCAGATTGTGCTCGAATTTCGCAGGCGAGAGCGAATCGAACCCGGGGCCAGACGATAGGGGCTAGGCCTAGTTCTGCCCTCTTGTAGCTGCGACTTACGCGCCGGCGGCTATGCGCTGTATCGGTTTATGCATGGTGAATCTGCTAATGGATCTTCACTGCAGAGCAGGCACCCAATCTCTGGGGTAGCCCACAGGAAAGTCATAGCAAGTCCATCGGACGGCAATCAATAGTGGAGGAAATTACAAACGACTGCAGTTGCGAAAGGTAGTTACGAGGAGGATCCCTGTACCCGAAGTTACGCCCGAAGGTCCGTCTTGTTAGGGCGTCTTCTGATCGGGCAGACGAAGAAGTCGTCAACCAGGGCCGTGTTGAGCGTCGTTGGCTTCGGCGTGGGTGCGGTAGCTCTCGTGGCGTTCACTGCCCGAACTCCAAACAGCACTGCCGCAAGCACGACTGGCGATGCGGGTGGTCTCCCGTCAGGTGCAATACCGGATGAGACGGACCGTATCCCGGCGACGGATCGAATAGAACGGACGTCCTCGAGGAGTCGGGCGTGGTCAGGAGCGACATCCGTTCGAGCATCGGCGGCGGCACTACCGCGGTGGGTGTGCCGATGGCGCTCTCGTTGACCATCCCCGACATGGCGAACGGTGACGTCCCGTTTCAGAACGCAGCGGTCTACGTCTGGCACTGCGACGCAGTCGGCGGCTACTCGATGTACTCCGACGGGATCGAGAACGAAACCTACGTCCGGGGCGCCCAAGTGGCCGACGCCGACGGCACCATCTCGTACACCTCGACCTTCCCGGCGTGCCACACCGTTCGATGGCCCCACATCCACTTCGAGGTGCACCCGAGCGTCGACGACATCGGCGATTCGGCCATTGCGATCGCCATCCCCCGGGTCGCGTTGCCGGAAGAGGTTAATGAGACCGTCTACGCCCTGTCCGACTACGCGGGCTCGACCGAGAACGTCACGCACGTGAGCCTCGACTCCGACATCGTATTCGGTGACGAAGGCGGCGCACTGCAGCTCGCAACGATGAGTGGTGACGTCGAATCCTGCTACGCGGTTTCACTGACAGCGCGCGTCGATACCGGCACGTCACCCGCTGCCGGCGCTGCTCCAACGGCGGCGGCGGGCAGGGGGCACTCCTCTCGCGCACGGCGGAGGAACTCCACCCGAAGGGGGTGGCACGCCTCCGGCGGGCGGCTCGGGTGGAACACCCCCGGCCTAATGAACGGGTGATCCGTTGCAGCACATTTCCACCCAATCGTCAGGAAGCAGGAATCATCATGGGCTTCCTTCAGAACCTCACTGGATGGCACGCCCTCATCCTCCTCGCCGTCGTGCTCCTCTCTTCGGCGCAGCGAAGCTGGCCGGCCTCGCGAAGAGCCTCGGTCAATCGGCCCGCATCTTGAGAGCCGAGGTCAAGGAACCGGCTGCGGAGCACCACGCTGAGGCCGGGGCCAGTTGTGAATCAGATCACGGGTCGGCTGCCGACTCTGAAGCAGCACCTGCGGCATCGCCCATTTATCTCGTTCAGAAGCCAGGAGAGCAGTGAACGGCACCATGCTGCAATCCGAATAGAAGAGCGGGCGTCGCGCTCATCGCGGTCGTTGTGATGATCATCCAGCGCTGAAACCGGGCGCCCCAGCCGACTGTACGTCTGCTATCGACGGGTGGTCAACCAGTGGATGATCCGGCGAATGATGTCTCGGTGCTCCTCGGATTCGTAGGCCGACTCGTCGTGACCGTAGGCATCGTACGCGGATCGCACTCCGTCGATGTCTTGGATCCAGATGGAGGGCTGCGAGTGCGAGTTCTCTCCCTGGTGTCGGTAGAGAACGGTTCTGCCTGTGGCGGGCAGCTGCAGGTCGAGATACCGCTCATCGTCGAGGGCGAACGGTGCGAGTGGCCCGATTGGAGATGTGCCGCTGTGGGCCACGTGTGCAGTGAATTGTCCGCGGTCGGGATGCCACGAGGCTCCCGGTATCCAACGGGCTCCGACCGACGTCGTCCATGCCGGCGAGTCGGCGAAGGTAGAAACCGCGGCGTGCACGGCGAGCAGCGGGCGGTTCCTTAGAAGCCGCTTGAGCCCCGTTTGTCCGAGCGCAGTCGAGGGTGTGGGGGTTCCATCCTGAGGACGTCCGAGGTCGGCGACCACGAGATCCGGGAGCGGACCGGCCGCATGATCGGCCAGGGTCTGGTCGATGTTCTCTGGCTGAGCCACGACGAACCCTTCCTCCCGGATCAATTCGGCAAGACGGGCGCTGGTGCGAGAGAAGGGGTGCCAAGGATCGGCGTAGCGGCCAGAGCCGGATAACAGCAGAACAATTCGTTCAGCCATGGGATTGTTCACGCGAGGACGTTCGTGCGGTGCCAGCGGTGGTCCCTGGAGTGGACGAACGAAGCAACGGATAGCCTTCGAGAACGACGTAACGTGCATCGGATCGGTCGTGCTCAGCTAGAGAGAAAGCGGCTTCGGCAGCTTCGATCCAGGGCAGATGCATCGTGGAAAGTGGAGGGTCGATATCCCGCAGTGCAGGGATATCGTCGCACCCCGCGATCGCCAGACCAGTGCCGATATTTACTCCTGCCTCCCGGAGGCGGACGCAAGCCCCGATGGCCATCGCGTCGTTAACGCAGAAGACCGCATCGACGCTGTGGCGACGGAGGAGCTCGCCGGCACCGCGATAGCCGCCGTCGTGATTGAAGTCCTGCCAGATGATCCGGTCGGAGGGGAGTTCCACGCCCTGCTGGTGGAGGCCGTCTCGGAAACCGTCGACGCGTTGCTGCGAGAGAAGGCCCGGGCCACTGCCCGCGATGACGGCGAATTCGCGGTAGCCGATGGTGTGGAGAGCGGTGGCCATGTCGGCGCCGGCCTTGTGGTCGTCGACGACGACGCTGTCGAAGGGGGTACCGCTGATACCGATCATGACAACGCGCGCTCCTTCGTGCTCGGCGCGTTCCAGCTCATCGATCAGTTCGGCGACGCCGTCGCTGTCGGGTGCTTCGGTGCCGACGACGACGATGACGGAGGCGCGTTGTCCGCGCAGTTGCCGGACGGCTCGGGTGGTGCGCTCGACGTTTGAGATAGAGGTGATGGCGGTGGAAACGAGGAGGTCGCGGTCTGCGGCGGCTCGGAAGACGCCGGCGGTGACGGGGTTCTGGTAGTCCTCGGGGATGCTGCCCACGATGAGGCCGACTGACTGGGACCGTCCGAGGGCGACGGCTTGGGCGGCAAGGTTTGTGGCGTAGCCGAGCCGCATAGCGACGTCGCGGACGCGTGCTTGCGTGGCGGCGCTGACCTTGGAGGGCGTGCCGTTGAGCGTGCGGGAGGCGGTCGACACGGAGACACCGGCTTCGCGGGCGACGTCGTCGAGGGTGACCATTCGTCGTGCGGCCACGAAAACCCCCTTGCTGTTCGTTGTCGTGTCGGTGTGGTGCCCGGGTCTCACTTTAGAGCGCCGAGTGTGACCCCGGTGCGCCAGAAGCGTTGCATGGAGATAAGCACGATCGCCAATGGGATGACCGAGATGAGAGCGCCGGTGATGGTGAGAGCGGTGAGGTCGACGTAGGACTGGTTCTTGTCGACGAACCAGCTGTAGAGGCCGACGCCGACGGTCCATTTATCAGAGCCTCGCAACATGGTGAGGGGGAGGAAAAAGTTGTTCCAGTTGCTGACGAATAGCAGGATGAATACGGTTGCGGCTCCTGTGCGCATCATCGGAATGACGATTTGGATGAACGTGCGGAACTCGCCCGACCCGTCCAGCCGTGCCGCTTCGAGCAGCTCGTCGGGGATGGTGCCGTCCACGTAGGTTTTAGCCAGGTAGACGCCGAATGGGGAGATGAACAGGGGGATCAGGACAGCCCAGACGGTGTCGACGAGACCGATCTGAGAGAACAGCAGGAACAACGGCACCGTGATCAGGGTGCTGGGCACGAGGAACGATCCTATGACGACGGCCAGTCCGACGCCGCGGCCGCGGTAGTTGAACTTCGACATAGAGTATCCGGCTGCGACGGAGATGATGGTGCAGACGAGTGCGCCGCCGCCGGCGTAGAGGATGGTGTTGCCCATCCAGCGCAGGAAGACGCCGTCGTTGTATGTGAACAACGAGGACAAGTTGTTCCAGAGGTTGAACTCGCCGAACCAGAGCCCATTGGTGTTGTAGAGGTCGCGGCGGTTCTTGGTGGAGTTGACGATCAGCCACCAGACCGGAGCTACGGAGTAAAGAGCGAAGAGGATAAGCCCGATCATCACGACGAACTGTTCGCGATTGTGCGGCTTGCGCCGTTTCGCAACCGGCACCGTTTTTGCCTCCAGCGCGCGAGAGTGGCGGGTGGGCTTTTCGGGGATCACAGCAGTCATGAGTTGGCCTTCCGGGTGGTCAGCTTGTAGAAAGCGAACGAGAACAGCCCGATGACCACGGCGAGCAGCACAGAGAGAGCTGCGGCGTAGTTGTAGTTGTTGCTGGTGAACGCCTGGAAGTAGATCGACATGATCGGGGTGAAGTCTTTGGTGACCGTCTGGGGGGATGCGCCGCGGAACACAAGCGGCTCGTTGAAGATCTGCAGCATTCCGATGATGGAGATCAGGCCGGTGAGCACGAGGCTTCCGCGGATGTTGGGGATCTTGACCGACCAGGCGGTGCGAAGGGCGCCGGCGCCGTCGACGCGTGCAGCCTCGAGGATGGAGCGGTCGACTCCGCGGAGGGCGCTGTACATGATCAGCATGTTGAAGCCGAGCACCATCCACACGATCAGGTTTCCGATCGAGCCCCAGAGGATGTCGGGGCTGAAGAAGTTGACGTCAGCGCCGACGAGGTTGCCGGCTGCCGTGAAGGGTCCGGTGCGGGGGCTGTAGAGGTAGACCCAGATGAGGGTCGC
This sequence comes from Herbiconiux liukaitaii, assembly GCF_041927495.1. NCBI lineage: Bacteria > Bacillati > Actinomycetota > Actinomycetes > Micrococcales > Microbacteriaceae > Herbiconiux > Herbiconiux liukaitaii. Next base: position 128,107 of record NZ_JBHFHG010000009.1, read on the forward strand.
GACGATCGCGGGCACCATGTAGGGAACGAGCAGCAGAGCCCGGAACACGCCGCCGCGGCGTTCTCCGGTGACCGCGTCGAGGAGGAGCGCGGCGGTGAGGCTCAGTCCGAGGGAGATGGGGATCTGGACGACTGCGAACAGCGCCACCCGAACCATCGACGCCCAGAACGCCTCATCGCCGAATGCCCTGGCGTAGTTGTCGAACCCGGCGAACACGGTGGTCGATTCCGACAGGCCGAGGCCTCCGTCGGAGCGGACGGTGTACACGCTTTGGAAGACGGCGTACGCAATGGGGAGCACGAAGACGAAGACGAAGCCCACGAAGAACGGGACGGCGAGCATGGCACCGGCCCGGTTGTGGGTGGGGCGCCAGGACCGCCGGGGCGGTGCCGTGCTGGCCCCGCCCCGGGTCGCCGGCTGATGGATGGCGCTGTTCACAGACATGATGGTTATTACTCGCTGACGCTGATGTTCTTTGACTTGAGGTCGGCGACGGTCCACTCCTGCATGTGCGCGAGCACCTGCTGCACCGTGACCTCCTTGGTCAGAGCCTTGGCCCACCAGCTTGCCAGTTCCTCGAGGGCCGGTCCCTGGTTGGGACCGTCCTTCATGGAACGGCTGGTCTCGACTGCGTTCTCGATTACCTCGGGTGCGGCGGACTTGGTGTCGCCAAGAAGGTTCTCCGGCAGAAGCGCCTCAATGTAGCCGGACGGGTCGGCAACGACCGGGAAAGTCGCGGAGCCATCGACGGTGTCGGCGAGGAGCTTCACGGCGTCAGGGTCGGTGGAGAGCCAGCGGGCGAACTTCGTTGCCTCTTCGGGGTGCTCGGTCGTGGACGTGACGCCGTACGCGTTGTAGTAGCTCGGCGACACCAGGTCAGAGGACTCGGACCACGTTGGGTAGGAAGCGAGCTCCCATTCACCGATGGAGGTGGCGAAGTTCTGCTCGTAGACCGGGAGTTGCCAGGTGGACGTCGTGAACTGCGACAATTTCCCGGAGCTGAAGAACTGCATCAACGCGTCGAACTCGATGTAGGTGTAGTTCGCGGCGAGGTCGTTGTCGATCACGGTTTGCACCAGCTGCCCGGCTTCGAGCGACTCGGGAGACGTGAATCCCACCTTCCAAGAGTCGCCTTCAGACTCCCACCACTCGGCACCGGCCTGGGTGGCCCAGTCGCGCAGGTAGGAGGGGTCTTCGCCGGGGAAGTTGAAGCTCTTCACGCCCTGGGCGTTCATGGTCTTGGCCTGTTCGACGGCCTCGTCCCAGTTCGTCGGTGCCGACAGGCCGAACTGGGCGAACGTCGTCGCGTTGACCGCGTTGAACGTCGGGTTGGTGCCGTAGGGGACCCCGGTTGCGATGTCGCCGACGTGGACGAAGTCGAATGCACCTTCAGCGAAGGCCGAGTCGTCATTGTTGAACCACTTCGAGATGTCCTGGGTCACACCCTCGACGAGGAAGGACACGGACTGCCCACGGGGCATCTGGAATAGGTCGGGGGCGTTCCCGGCTGCGACTGCGTTCTGGATGGCCTGGGTGATGTCTGCGTCACCACCCTGCTCGACGTAGGTGACGGGGGAGTTCGGGTTCTCCTTGTTCCAGAGATCCACCTGAGCCTGCTGGCCCATGGTGCTGCCCCAGAACGTCAGAGGGACGTTCTTGTCGCCGGTATCGGCTGTGGGGGTTGGGCTGCAAGCCGTGAATGTCAGTGCCATCCCGACTGCTACCGCGGCGGCGATCCACTTGGTGCGTATGGCCATCTTCTCTCCTTTGATGAAGGCGCCCTACTGCTGCGTAGGGCAAGCGCTATCACCATAAGTTCCCCTCTCCAGACAAGTCAAGCACCAATCGTGCCTAGCGAAGCGTTGCAAACGCTTGCGCAACACGGCCTGGGTAAGGCAGGGTGATGGCAACACTTGAATTGATGAGGACTCCAGTGACACGCACAATCGCGACTATCCCTTTGCTGCTCGTTCATGGTTGGGCCGGTTCGGCGGAGTCATGGAGTTCGGTCTTGCCAGCTTTGCGTGCCGAAGGGTTTGCGCTGGTGACAGCCGTGCGCTTGCCTGGATCGCCCGGAGCAGACCCACATGGGGCTCCGACAGTTCGCGACGCTGCGGCGAAACTGGTTCAAACTGCCGCGCTACTCCCCGAACGGCCGCTCCTGGTCGGTCACTCCATGGGGGCGCAGGTAACTCTTCTCGCCCACCAGATCCTCGGGGAAAAGATCGCTGGGGAGGTGGTAATCGATCCCGCGTATGGTTCTGATTCCACCCAAGAAAAAGCGGCGATCTGGGCGGATCGCATCGACCGAGACGGGCATGTTGCTGTGCGCGATTTCTTCGAATCGGCGCTGGGGGAGCGCATGAGCGCCGACGACCGTGCGAACATCCTTCACGATGTGGACCACACCGCGAGCGATGTCATCGCCACATATCTTCGGTCTGAGTACAGCGCAGATGACTCGATAGGGTTACGTTCCCAGACTGGGTTGGCGGCCGCGCTTCGGAGTCGCCCTGTGTTGGCGATCCACTCGACCCCGCACGGAGCCGAGAGCGAAGCGACGCTGCCCGCCCCTGAAGGGTCCCGGGTTGAGCAGTGGCCTGGATACGGTCATTACCTCCATCTGGAAGACCCAAGCCGTTTCGCCTCGTCGGTCGCTGCGTTTGCTAAGTCTCTCGTCTCGACCGGATCGATGGCGCGCGCATGACCCGCTACGAAGTCATCCTCGGTTCCCACATGCTCGCCGAACGGCTCTTCGGCACCGACCTGGAGGGCCTTGAGGGAATTCCTGGAGAGCGGCGATACGGGGTCGCCACGACGGTGGACGAGCTTCGATCTGCGGGACCAATCGATGACATCGAGGTGCTGCTGACTGGATGGGGAACCCCGTCATTCACCGAGGGTGACCTTGCCGCGCTGCCGTCGCTAAAGGCAATCATTCATGCCGGTGGAGTCGCGTCCGTGCTGCTGCCCCCCAAAACCACCCGGCAGCTGGCACTATCCGTCGCCGCTGATATCAACGGGATACCGGTCGCTGAATATACGCTCGCCATGATCCTGCTGGCGAATAAGAAGGTCTTCGAATCCGAGCGTCTCTACAGACGCCGTCGAGGTTTCATCGACCGGGAAGAGACCTACCCACATGCCGGCAACTTCGGGCAGACGGTCGGCATAATCGGGGCATCTCGTATCGGCCGTAGGCTTATCAGCCTTCTTCAGCCGTTCGAAGTCACCGTTCTGGTCTCAGACCCCTACCTGGCGCGGGAAGACGCCGCAGCCCTTGGGGTGACAGCAACATCGCTGGAGCAGCTCCTGGCCGAGAGTGACGTTGTGTCGCTGCATGCGCCCGTTACTCCGTCGACAGTCGGCATGATCGGTGTCCCGCAACTCGCCGCCATGAAAGACGGCGCTACGCTCATCAACACCGCTCGAGGTGTCCTAATCGACATGCCTGCACTGGAGGCGGCGCTACAGACCGCGCGCATTGACGCCATTTTGGACGTCACCGACCCAGATGAGCCCCTCTCGGCTGATTCGATCCTGTGGGATCTACCAAACGTGATCCTTACCCCACACGTTGCGGGATCAATGGGAACCGAGCTGCAACGGATCGGCAAACACGTCGCCTCCGAACTCGCTCGATTTGCTGAGGGCGTAGCCTTCCAAGCTAGCGAACCCCGGCGCCCCTGACGCCCGATCAGGATCGGCGGCGTGGTCGGCGCCCAGGCGCGGAACGTGCGCGAAGGCTCTCGGTGATGAGGCTGTACTCGTTCGAGCCAGTGGCCTCACGCCAGTCCTTCTCTGCGTCTCCCGATCGGCGACTTTCTTGACCGGTCCCGACGGACAGCGCCGACGTGTCTTCTTCACCTGAGTCATCCTCGCCGGTGTCAAACACAGGGAGGGTATACCCGTGCTTCACGGGCTGCCGGAGAAGAGTCGGCCCGCTGATCAAGCGATCGATGAGGCGCTGGGTCGCACGAGCTATCTGCCGCGTGCACATTGAAGGGCCGGTCTAGCGGTGGTGGATTGAGAACTGGCGGAAAGTGGCAGACCAGCCCGTGCCGTCCAAGTCGTCCGCACGGATGCCCGCGAACATTCCTGTGAAGCGAAGTCGATCCCCGAAATCGTCGGACAGTTTCCACGCCGCCTGAGGGGCACCAAGCGCCTCCGGTTCACCTCCAACGCTCGCGACCGAGAACACGGCATCGGGTCCGTCGAGATCGATGCGAAGACGCACCGGTCCGGGCGGCGCCTCTATTTCGGCGACCAGCGTTGTCGCTTCACCAGTTTGTGTCACCAGTTGAACGATCCGTCCGGCGCCGTCCGCTTGGGTAACCTGGAGCGACATCCAACCCAGTGTGTCGTACCACAGGACGAGACCCGCCGACTGCCGAAATGTCGTTGGTTCGGCGTCAACGACCGCTTCAGCGCTCATTCGGTGTTCGGTGACGCGTTGGGCGAGAAGACTTTGGCCAAACAGGGAGCTGGACGACTGTCCTCCCATCATCTCTAATCCGGCGCCGGGGTTGATGCGGGCGAATGATGACGGCGACCGTCGAAGCGAGCTCCAGCGTGCCAGGTCGAGTTGACCGTCGAAATCGTCGACCACCTGATCAGGTCGGGCTTCGATCGGTGCAATGACGCCGCCGTTACCCTCATGAACTGGGACCAGGGTTTGGGCATGGTGGGTGCTCGCAACCAGGCGGACCCAGCCGTCGCCGTCGATTTCCACTTTCTGGATGCACGTTTCTCGGCCGAGTGTGGAATACCTCGATCCTTCGTGAAGGACCGGGCGTGAGGCAAGGTGCGCGAGGAAAAGGGTTCCGTCGGGGCGTCGGATGAGTTCGCCGTGGCCGGCTTTCTGCAACGGTAGGCCGGGGGCATCTCGGGAGGTCAAGACGGCCGAGACGGGGTCGCGCCTATATGGCCCGAGGACAGTGGGAGCCTGTGCTGCCGTGATGCCATGATTCCACCCCGTGCCTCCCTCCGCGAGGGTCAGGAGGTAGGTGTCGTTGATCTTGTAGAGGTTCGGGCCCTCCACGAGTCCGGCGGAGCGGAAAATGACACGGGGCTCCCCGGACATCCTCTTCTCCTCGGCCAAGTACTCCTCGAGCACGATGCCAGAAAAGCTCGGCCGGCCGGGTCGGTGGTCCCATTGGACTCCGACGAGCCAATGTCTCCCTTCGTCGTGGAAGAAGGAGAAGTCGAAGCCGCGGGAACCGAGGAACACCGGCTCCGTCCATGGTCCGTCCAGTGAGTCACTGGTGGTGAGGTAGTTCTTCGCGTCAAGGTCATCACCGTCCATCGTGTGCACGACGGAGTAGGCCAACCAGATGCTGTCGTCTACCACGGTGATGCTGGGAGCCCAGACGCCGCCCGAGTCGGGGATGCCTGCCAAATCGAAAGCGATTCGTTCGTCGAGAGCGTGGCCAATCGTGCTCCACTCGGCCAGGTCTGGAGATCGATGCAGACGAATGCCAGGGAACCACTCGAATGTGCTCGTCGCGATCACGTAGTCCCCCCGGAACGTCGTGATTGACGGGTCGGGGTTGAATCCGCGGAGGACTGGGTTCTGGATCGTCGTCTGCTCGTCGAGGGTGCTCGACATACCGTTACCGCCCTTGTGTCTGCACGATGGCCCAGGTGTTGCCCCTCTATGCTTGGACAACGCTATCCAATCTAGACAAGGGAGTCGACGCCGTGAATTCGATCCAGGCCAACGAGGCCATTGAAGCTGCGGAGCGGTTCGGCTTGAGCTTGCATATTGCTGAGGATCAGCCTGCGTCTCTTGCTGGTTTCTTTGGCTGCACCGGGTTCGGCCGTCAGGGTGTCGGCATGGTGGAGGTGTTCACGCTGCAGGAGCAGCGAGCCCGCACGAGCCAAGCCTACGTGCGGAGCGCGGTGGGGGAGCGGCTGCGGTTCAAGGGGTACGATCTGACGGTCGCGGGGGAGTCCAAGACTCTGACAGTGACTCAACGCGACGACGATAGTGGGTTAGTCGTGCGGACGCATTTGACGCGCTTTGGGTCCGTTCCGGCGATCACGGTCAAGAACACGGTCACGAACGAATCTCTCGTGCCGGTGACACTCACGCTTATCAGCTCGCTCCTGGTGGGGATCGGATCAAGCGAGAGCGATCTCGCTGAGACGGCGATCGCTCTCGGGGAAAGCGAATGGCTGGCCGAGGGCCGCTGGAGGGAGCGGCCGCTTCGGGACCTCGTACCGTACCTCAATCTCGGTTTCCATGGTCAGGACGGGCGGGGCCGGTTTGCGCGGACCAGCCACGGCGCCTGGTCCACCGGGGAGCATGTGCCTGCAGGGGTACTGACCCGACACGACGATCGGACCGCAATGGCGTGGCAGATCGAGACGAGCGGGGCCTGGCATCAGGAAGTCAGTCAGGGGGCGCGAGGGGCGGTTCTCGGCCTCTTCGGGCCGACCGATGCGGAGCACTGCTTCGCGCACAAGCTCGCGCCCGGGGCCTCCTTCGAGAGTGTCCCCGCGACGGTCGCAGTTGTCGCGGGCGGGCGGGATGCGGCCATCGGTGCCCTGACGCAGTATCGGCGAGCGATCCGGCTCGGCCGTCCCGCAGACGCCGCGTTGCCAGTCATCTATAACGACTTTATGAACACGCTGATGGGTGAACCCACCACGGAAAAGCTGCTGCCGCTCATTGACGGCGCAGCGCGTGCAGGCGCGGAGTACTTCTGCATCGACGCCGGCTGGTTCGCCGACCCGACGATCGGAGACTGGTGGTCAACGATCGGGGAGTGGCGGGAAGCGACCTCCCGATTCAGTAACGGCCTCGACCAAGTCCTTGACGCGATCCACACTGCTGGAATGAACAGCGGGCTCTGGCTCGAACCCGAGATAGTCGGCGCCTTGAGCCCCGCCGCCACCGAACTGCCGGAGGAGGCGTTCTTCCAGCGCCACGGAGTGCGCGTGCGGGAGCACGACCGATTCCACCTTGACTTGCGCCACCCCGCCGCCCGAGAGCACCTCGACCGGACGGTCGATCACCTCGTCGAGACGTACGGGGTGAGTTACTTCAAGCTCGACTACAACATCAACCCCGGCGTCGGAACCGACCTCTCAGCATTGGATCCAGGGGACGGCCTGCTTGGGCACACCCGGGCGTTCCGAGACTGGTTGATCGCGGTCCAGGACCGTCACCCGGAGGTCCTGTTTGAGAACTGCAGCTCTGGCGCGATGCGCATGGATTCCTCGCTGGTCTCGGTCAGTCATCTCCAATCGACCAGCGACCAGCAGGACTACCGTCTCTACCCGCCAATCGCCGCATCTGCACCGGTCTCAATGCCGCCGGAGCAATGCGGGAACTGGGCCTACCCCGTTGCGGGATGGAGCCAGGAAGAGACCGGGTTCTCACTCGTCGCCGGAATCATGGGACGGCTCTACCTGTCCGGGTTCCTCAACGAACTCGACGCCACCCAATTTGGTCTCGTCAAAACTGCCGTCAACGTGCATCGAAGCCTGCGTGACGACATCGCCGCGGCGTTGCCGTTCTACCCGACTGGTCTTCCCGGCTGGGACGATGACATCCTGTCGCTTGGCTTGCAATTGAGCGATGGCAGCGCCCTTGTCGCGATCTGGTCCCGCGGTGATTCTGGTGCGAGTCAACATCTCGACCTCCCTCTGTCGCTGAGTGCGCACGCGGCAGTTGCCGAGCAGGTATTCCCGCCAGTGGCCTCGCACCCGGAATGGGCCGTGACCTCAACCGAGGGCGAACCGGTGGTGGACGTGCCAGCGGGCATCGCGGCGCGGATCCTGCGTTTTCGCGTGGGCTAGCCTGGGAGCTGCCGCGAGCAGGAAGGGGGCACCGTGACTGACAGCCCCTCTACGGCCGCTGGCCGAGGATCTCGCCCGCCCACCCTGGCCGATGTAGCCGAGGCAGCCGGAGTGTCCCTAATCACTGCGTCGCGCATCCTGAACCCCGGGGTGCGCGGCGCCGGCAGCGGGTCACACGAGCGCCGCCGTAAGGTGCAGGACGCCGCAAAGGCGCTGGGCTACACGGTCAACCCGGCGGCTCAGACGATCGCGGTCGGTGCAGCCCGCACCATCGCACTGATCGTCACGGACATCCGTGACTTCGGGTCGGCAACGATCATGGCCGGCGTGATGGCCGCGGCAGAGAGCCGGGGCATGTCGGTCGCCGTGCGCACCACCCACGACGATCCCGTCCGCGAACTGGAAATCGTCCGGACCCTCCGTGGAGAACGCCACCGCGGAGTCATCATCGCCACGAGCCGCACGACCGACGAGCACCGCGAGTCCAGACTCAGCCAAGAATTGAGCAGCCTCGAAGACAGCGGCGCCCGAGTCGTGGTGATTGGAGACAGCACTCTCCCGTTTGCCCGAGTGACCGTCGACACTGAGTCTGCGGCCGCCGAGCTCGCCACTAAGCTCGCCCTCACGCACCACCGCATCGCGATCCTGGCCGGTCCAGAGGGTGAAGTGACGTCGCTGGAGCGGGTCACCGGCTTCAAAGCCGGTCTCGCCGCGGCCGGCCTCAGCTCGATAGTGGTCGTGCATGGAGAGTTCTCTCGAGACGGCGGCTACGCAGCTGTCCATGACCTGCAGGCCAGGCTGGCCGACGTTGACCTCATTGCGGCGATGAGCGATGCCATGGCGGTCGGTGCGATCGCAGCTCTCAACGAAATTGGGCTCCGAGTCCCCGATGACATGACCGTTTCAGGCTTCGACAACGTCCCCTTGTTGGCAGACCTCCTCCCGGGGTTCAGCACCGTCGCAATGCCGCTCGAGCAGTTCGGTGAAGCCTGTCTGGATCGCATCCTCGAGGACGCCTTGGACGGTGGAAACACAGAAGCGGT
>NZ_JBHFHG010000010.1:0-5603 GCF_041927495.1 Herbiconiux liukaitaii
AAGTTGCCCGGAGGGCTGCCAGTTTTGCTGGTGGGGCCGGTGCGTCCGATCCTTGAGAACTCAACAGCGTGCACAATGTCATATGCCAAAAACCCGTGCGGTCTTCGGATCGTATGGATTCCTTTTGGGAAAACATTTAGAACAACAAAGCAAGTCAGTAATGATTTGTTCTGTCAGTTTCAAACTTGCAGGACGGTCCGCCTATTCCGGTGGTCGTTTCTGTGCGTAAACATTTACGGAGAGTTTGATCCTGGCTCAGGACGAACGCTGGCGGCGTGCTTAACACATGCAAGTCGAACGGTGAAGCAGAGCTTGCTCTGTGGATCAGTGGCGAACGGGTGAGTAACACGTGAGTAACCTGCCCTTGACTCTGGGATAAGCGTTGGAAACGACGTCTAATACCGGATACGAGCTTCAGTCGCATGGCTAGGAGTTGGAAAGAATTTTGGTCAAGGATGGACTCGCGGCCTATCAGCTTGTTGGTGAGGTAATGGCTCACCAAGGCGACGACGGGTAGCCGGCCTGAGAGGGTGACCGGCCACACTGGGACTGAGACACGGCCCAGACTCCTACGGGAGGCAGCAGTGGGGAATATTGCACAATGGGCGCAAGCCTGATGCAGCAACGCCGCGTGAGGGATGACGGCCTTCGGGTTGTAAACCTCTTTTAGTAGGGAAGAAGCGAAAGTGACGGTACCTGCAGAAAAAGCACCGGCTAACTACGTGCCAGCAGCCGCGGTAATACGTAGGGTGCAAGCGTTGTCCGGAATTATTGGGCGTAAAGAGCTCGTAGGCGGTTTGTCGCGTCTGCTGTGAAAACTGGAGGCTCAACCTCCAGCCTGCAGTGGGTACGGGCAGACTAGAGTGCGGTAGGGGAGATTGGAATTCCTGGTGTAGCGGTGGAATGCGCAGATATCAGGAGGAACACCGATGGCGAAGGCAGATCTCTGGGCCGTAACTGACGCTGAGGAGCGAAAGCGTGGGGAGCGAACAGGATTAGATACCCTGGTAGTCCACGCCGTAAACGTTGGGAACTAGATGTGGGGACCATTCCACGGTCTCCGTGTCGCAGCTAACGCATTAAGTTCCCCGCCTGGGGAGTACGGCCGCAAGGCTAAAACTCAAAGGAATTGACGGGGGCCCGCACAAGCGGCGGAGCATGCGGATTAATTCGATGCAACGCGAAGAACCTTACCAAGGCTTGACATATACGAGAACGGGCCAGAAATGGTCAACTCTTTGGACACTCGTAAACAGGTGGTGCATGGTTGTCGTCAGCTCGTGTCGTGAGATGTTGGGTTAAGTCCCGCAACGAGCGCAACCCTCGTTCTATGTTGCCAGCACGTTATGGTGGGAACTCATAGGAGACTGCCGGGGTCAACTCGGAGGAAGGTGGGGATGACGTCAAATCATCATGCCCCTTATGTCTTGGGCTTCACGCATGCTACAATGGCCGGTACAAAGGGCTGCAATACCGTAAGGTGGAGCGAATCCCAAAAAGCCGGTCTCAGTTCGGATTGAGGTCTGCAACTCGACCTCATGAAGTCGGAGTCGCTAGTAATCGTGGATCAGCAACGCCACGGTGAATACGTTCCCGGGCCTTGTACACACCGCCCGTCAAGTCATGAAAGTCGGTAACACCCAACGCCAGTGGCCTAACCTTCGGGAGGGAGCTGTCTAAGGTGGGATCGGTGATTAGGACTAAGTCGTAACAAGGTAGCCGTACCGGAAGGTGCGGCTGGATCACCTCCTTTCTAAGGAGCACTCGAGGATGCCTCTGTGATACAGGGCTAGAACACCTCGTAGCCATTACGAAGACACATGTTCTTCGGTGGCGCTCATGGGTGGAACATTGACATTGATGCAGCAGGAACCGCGCAAGCGCTAGTACGACTCTCTTCGGAGGGTTTGGAACGTCGCCGGCACGGGGATGGTTGCATATGCACGCTGTTGGGTCCTGAGGGACCGGAACATGATCGCCTTCGGGTGGTTGTGGACTGAACCTCTGGACCCTTTCCTTATTTCACCTTGGTGGATGTGGGGGAGGGTACCGCCCGTACTTTGAGAACTACACAGTGGACGCGAGCATCTTAGATTCAGGACTTTGTCCTGAATCACAAAGATCTAAACAAGAACCCTTCGGGGTTCTGTAGATCATTGGTCAATTTTTCTAACGAAAGATCGATTCAAACTCATGTGATTTCAAGTTTCTAAGAGCAAACGGTGGATGCCTTGGCATCTGGAGCCGAAGAAGGACGTATAAATCTGCGATAAGCCTCGGGGAGCTGATAATAGAGCTTTGAGCCGAGGATTTCCGAATGGGGAAACCCCGCCGGGCCCTTTGGGTGACCCGGTGACTCCCGCCTGAATATATAGGGCGGGTAGAGGGAACGTGGGGAAGTGAAACATCTCAGTACCCACAGGAAGAGAAAACAACAGTGATTCCGTGAGTAGTGGCGAGCGAAACCGGAAGAGGCTAAACCGATCATGTGTGATAGCCGGCAGGCGTTGCATGGTCGGGGTTGTGGGACTTTTCTGCTGTTACTGCCGTACAGCGAGCGTTACAACGCAATATAGGCGAATGGTCTTGAAAGGCCAGTCAAAGAGGGTGCCAACCCCGTAGCCGAAATGTTGCAATGGCGCGAAGAGTATCCCAAGTAGCACGGGGCCCGAGAAATCCCGTGTGAATCTGTCAGGACCACCTGATAAGCCTAAATACTCCCAGATGACCGATAGCGGACAAGTACCGTGAGGGAAAGGTGAAAAGTACCCCGGGAGGGGAGTGAAATAGTACCTGAAACCGTTTGCTTACAAACCGTTGGAGCACCCTTGTTGGTGTGACAGCGTGCCTTTTGAAGAATGAGCCTGCGAGTTAGTGATATGTGGCGAGGTTAACCCGTGAGGGGCAGCCGTAGCGAAAGCGAGTCTTAATAGGGCGATCGAGTCGCATGTTCTAGACCCGAAGCGAAGTGATCTATCCATGGCCAGGTTGAAGCGACGGTAAGACGTCGTGGAGGACCGAACCCACTTCAGTTGAAAATGGAGGGGATGAGCTGTGGATAGGGGTGAAAGGCCAATCAAACTTCGTGATAGCTGGTTCTCTCCGAAATGCATTTAGGTGCAGCGTTGCGTGTTTCTTGCCGGAGGTAGAGCTACTGGATAGCCGATGGGCCCTAAAAGGTTACTGACGTTAGCCAAACTCCGAATGCCGGTAAGTGAGAGCGCAGCAGTGAGACGGTGGGGGATAAGCTTCATCGTCGAGAGGGAAACAACCCAGACCACCAACTAAGGTCCCCAAGCGCGTGCTAAGTGGGAAAGGATGTGGAGTTGCACAGACAACCAGGAGGTTGGCTTAGAAGCAGCCACCCTTGAAAGAGTGCGTAATAGCTCACTGGTCAAGTGATTCCGCGCCGACAATGTAACGGGGCTCAAGCACGCCACCGAAGTTGTGGCATTCATATTAGTGGCAGGCCTTCGTGGTCCAGCCGTGTGGATGGGTAGGAGAGCGTCGTGTGGCGAGTGAAGCGGCGGTGTAAACCAGCCGTGGACGCCACACGAGTGAGAATGCAGGCATGAGTAGCGAAAGACGGGTGAGAAACCCGTCCTCCGAAAGACCAAGGGTTCCAGGGCCAGGCTAATCCGCCCTGGGTAAGTCGGGACCTAAGGCGAGGCCGACAGGCGTAGTCGATGGACAACGGGTTGATATTCCCGTACTGACGAAGAACCGCCCAAGCCAATCCAGTAGTGCTAAGAGTCCTAACCCGGCTGACTGATCCCCTTCGGGGGTGACGCTTCCGGTCTAACGCTCGACCCCGTCTGGTGCGGTTAGCGTATTAACAGGTGTGACGCAGGAAGGTAGCTGAGCCGGGCGATGGTTGTCCCGGTCTAAGGATGTAGGCCGAGAGATAGGCAAATCCGTCTCTCATATAAGGCTGAGACCCGATGGGTAGTCCTCACGGACGAAATCAGTGATCCTATGCTGCCAAGAAAAGCATCGACGCGAGGTTCCAGTCACCCGTACCCCAAACCGACTCAGGTGGTCAGGTAGAGAATACCAAGGAGATCGAGAGAATCGTGGTTAAGGAACTCGGCAAAATGCCCCCGTAACTTCGGGAGAAGGGGGGCCTGAGGCGTGAAGGGATTTACTCCTGGAGCGTTTGAAGGCCGCAGAGACCAGTGGGAAGCGACTGTTTACTAAAAACACAGGTCCGTGCCAAGTCGCAAGACGATGTATACGGACTGACGCCTGCCCGGTGCTGGAAGGTTAAGAGGAACGGTTAGCCGCAAGGCGAAGCTGAGAATTTAAGCCCCAGTAAACGGCGGTGGTAACTATAACCATCCTAAGGTAGCGAAATTCCTTGTCGGGTAAGTTCCGACCTGCACGAATGGCGTAACGACTTCCCAGCTGTCTCAACCGCGAACTCGGCGAAATTGCACTACGAGTAAAGATGCTCGTTACGCGCAGCAGGACGGAAAGACCCCGTGACCTTTACTACAGTTTGGTATTGGTGTTCGGTGTGGCTTATGTAGGATAGGTGGGAGACTGTGAAGCTTGGACGCTAGTTCAGGTGGAGTCATTGTTGAAATACCACTTTGGTCACTCTGGATATCTAACTACGGACCCTGATCGGGTCCTGGGACAGTGCCTGATGGGTAGTTTAACTGGGGCGGTTGCCTCCTAAAAAGTAACGGAGGCGCCCAAAGGTTCCCTCAATCTGGTTGGCAATCAGATGGCGAGTGTAAGTGCACAAGGGAGCTTGACTGTAAGACTGACAAGTCGAGCAGGGACGAAAGTCGGGACTAGTGATCCGGCAGTGGCTTGTGGAAGCGCTGTCGCTCAACGGATAAAAGGTACCTCGGGGATAACAGGCTGATCTTGCCCAAGAGTCCATATCGACGGCATGGTTTGGCACCTCGATGTCGGCTCGTCGCATCCTGGGGCTGGAGTAGGTCCCAAGGGTTGGGCTGTTCGCCCATTAAAGCGGTACGCGAGCTGGGTTTAGAACGTCGTGAGACAGTTCGGTCCCTATCCGCTGCGCGCGTAGGAAATTTGAAAGGATCTGACCCTAGTACGAGAGGACCGGGTTGGACGAACCTCTGGTGTGTCAGTTGTTCCGCCAGGAGCACCGCTGATTAGCTACGTTCGGGATGGATAACCGCTGAAAGCATCTAAGCGGGAAGCCGGCCTTGAGATGAGATTTCCATACCCTTCGGGGTGAGAGGCTCCCAGCTAGACTACTGGGTTGATAGGCAGGATGTGGAAGCGAGGACTAAAGACTCGTGGAGCTGACCTGTACTAATAAGCCGATAACTTGATAATCACTACACCCATACATGTTGTAAGGCTGGTATGGGTGGCCAAGATTGCTTGCGTCCACTATGTGGTTCTCGATGTACGGTCGAGAACCAAACAACACAACACCACACATCCGTGTGTGGATCGTCGTGTCTGTTTGAAACTTCTAGATACATCTCTAGTGTTTCGGCGGCCATAGCGAGAGGGAAACGCCCGGTCACATTCCGAACCCGGAAGCTAAGACTCTCTGCGCCGATGGTACTGCAAGGGGGACCTTGTGGGAGAGTAGGACACCGCCGGACTTACTT